>NZ_WIDL01000018.1 GCF_009496535.1 Stenotrophomonas sp. MYb238 | reverse complement strand
CCCGTAGGAGCGGCTTCAGCCGCGAAGAGGCCTTCCCAGCAAATCCCAGACGCCCGCTGCACGCGGACATGCAGGCCCCGCACCGCACGCCAAGCCTCCAACGTAGGAGCGGCTTCAGCCGCGAAGAGCCTTCCCAGCAAATCCCAGGCGCCCGCCGCACGCGGACATGCAGGCCCCCGCACGCCCGCCGAATCTCCAACGTAGGAGCGGCTTCAGCCGCGAAGGGCCTTCCCGGCAAATCCCAGGCACCCGCTGCACGCGGACATGCAGGCCCCGCACCGCACGCCAAGCCTCCAACGTAGGAGCGACTTCAGCCGCGAAGGGCCTTCCCAGCAAATCCCAGGCGCCCGCTGCACGCGGACATGCAGGCCCCCGCACCGCCCGCCGAGCCTTCAACGTAGGAGCGGCTTCAGCCGCGATGGGGCTTGCCAGCAGATCACACCGGCCCCGGCGCGCAGAAACACCCCAGGCAAGCCCCTTCGCGGCTGAAGCCGCTCCTACGGTTGCTGCGGGCGGAACCGCCACAGCGCCAGCGTGGCGTACAGCAGCGCCAGCAACAGCAGGTTGAGCAGGTCGCCGCCTACTTCCGGCAGCCGCGCGCCCATCTGCTGGGTGCGCACGATGGCGTTGATGCCGGCCGTGGTCGGCAGCAGCTTGGCCAGCGCCACCAGCGCCGGCGGCGAGGCCAGCGCCGGCCACGACAGGTTGGACAGGAAGAACAGCGGGATCGACACCGCGGTGACGTACTGGAACGCGCGCTCGCGGGTGGTGAAGAAGCTGCCGACGAACAGCCCGAACGGCACCGTCGCCAGCGCGAACAGCAGCACCGCCAGCAGCAGGCCCGACACGTTGCCGCCACGCGGGTAGTCCTGCGCCCAGGCGGTGAATCCGGCGTAGTAGAGCAACCCGCATACCGCCACCAGCACGAACGCCGCCGCCATGCCCAGCAGCACCGGCGGGGCGAAATGCAGGCGCCGGCCCAGCTGCGCGCGGCGGCTGCCCAGCAGCACGCCGATGCCCAGCAGCAGGGTCTGGTGCACGATCAGTTCGGCCACGCCCGGCACCACGCTGCTGCCGTAGCCCTCGCGGGTGTTGTACAGCGGCCGCTGCACCAGTTCGAGCGGCGCGGCCTGCGGCGCTCCCATGAAGGCGGCCTGGCGCACCGCCTGCCCGCGCGCGAAAGCGGTGATGCCTTCGGCCAGCCCGTTGAGGATGGCGCTGGCGCGGCTCAGGTAGGCGCCATTGCCCAGCAGCACCAGCTGGCCGCTGCCGCCGCGCAGGATGTCGCGCTCCAGCCGCGCCGGGACCAGCACGATGCCGTCGACCTGCCCGGCTTCCAGCTGCGCGCGCGCCTGCGCCAGGTCGGTCGGCTGCGCGACCACCCGCACCGCGCGCAGCGCGTCGATATGCCGGACCAGTTCGCGGCTGGTGGCGCTGCGGTCGGCGTCGACCACGGCGATGGGCAGGTCGCTGGCCACCTGGTGGCGGTAGGCAGCCGGATAGAAGAACGAGTACAGCAGGACCGCACCGATCATCACCGCGCGCGCCGAGGAATCGGCGAACACCGCCTGCAGGGTCGCGCGGAAAGTGGCGGCAACCCGCCTCATGCCGGTACCGGGTCCGCACCGGCCGGCCGGCGCGCGACCCGCACCAGCAGCAGCGCGCCGAGGCCGCCGGCCACCGCCGCCATCAGCAGCAGCACGCCCAGCGGCCGCAGCGACAGCGTCCACGGCGCGCCCATGAACAACTGCTGCATCTGCACCTGCACATAGGCGGTGAGCGGCAGCAGCGCGTTCCAGAGGCGGGTGAACAGCGGCGCCTCGACCACCGGGAAGGTGGCGCCGGAAAACGCCAGCGCGGTGCCGATGCTCAGCCCCACCAGCGACAGGCCGGTGCCCATGTCGCGGGTGATGGCGATGAACAGCAGCGCGAAGCAGCAGCAGGCCAGGTAGAACAGCGGCTGCGCCAGCACCAGCAGCCACAGGCTGCCGGCCACGCCGTCGCCGCGCACGTACGCCACGTACAGCACGCCCAGCGTGCCGTACAGCGAGAACAGCGCCACGTACGGCGCCAGCTTGCCGGCGATGGCCGCCCACGGCCGCTCGCCCAGCCATGCCGGCAGCAGGCCGTCGCGGCGCTCGCGGCCGAAGGCGCCGCCGGCGGCCAGCGCTGCCAGCAGCGACAGCACCGCCGGGAAGACCAGCGGCAGCAGGAACAGCTCGTAGCTGCGCGCCGGGTTGTGCAGCACCGTGGCCTGCACCGTCACCGGCGCCGCGCGCAGCCGCGCCGGCCCCGTCTGCCGGCCGATCCGTTCCTTCAGCATGCGCGCGTTGAACGCGCCCACCGCGTCGGCGATGTCGCGCGCCGCCGACTGCCCGGTGGCCATGTAGGTGGCGTTGTAGAACGCGTAGACCGGCGCGGCCTCGCCGCGCAGCGCGCGGCGGCTCATGTCGCGCGGCACCAGCACGATGGCGAACACCTCCAGCGCGCGCAGCTGCGCCTGAGCCTGCTGCAGCGATACCGGCTGGCGGGCGATCGCCACGCCCGGGCTGGCGTCGATGGCACGCGCCAGCGCGCGGCTGTCCGGGCTGCCGTCCAGGTCCACCAGCGCCACCGGCACCTGCCGCAGCACCGAGGCCGAGAACAGCCACATCATCGCCGCCATCAGCAGCAGCGGCATCAGCGTGACCAGCGCCAGTTCCCAGCGGTCGTCGCGCCAATGGCGCAGTTCGCGCCGCAGCGAAGCGGCGAAGGCCGCGCCCGTGCCCGGCGTCAGCCCTGCGGCCATGCGAACAGCACGCTCATGCCCGGGCGGAAACCGTCGATGGGCTGCCGCGGCCGCGCCCGCACCTCGAAGCTGCGCACGTCGTAGCCGGACGACTGGCGGGTGCTGCGCCAGGTGGCGTAGTCGCCGGCCGGATTGATGAAATAGACCTCGAAGCCGGCGCTGCGCCCGCCCAGCGCGGGAATCGTGCCCTGCAGCGTGGCGCCGGGCTTGAGCCCGTGCAGCTGGTCCTCGCGCAGGGTCAGCGCCACCCACATGTGGTCGATGTCGACCAGGGTGAACACCGGGTAGCCGGCCGGCACCAGTTCGCCGATGTCGGACAGGCGCTTGCCCACTTCGCCGGCCAGCGGCGCGCGGCCCACCGTCTCCTGCCGCGCGGCATCGACCTCGGCCTTGGCGCCTTCGGCCTGCCGCACCTGCGCCAGCGCGGCGGCCTTGTCCTGCTGCCGCGCGCCGGCCAGCGCCTGGTCGTACTGCGCGCGCGCCGCACGCGCCAGTTCCTCCGAGCTGCGCGCCTGCGCCTGCGCCTCGTCGCGCTTCTGCCGTGTCACCACGCCCTCGCGGAACAGGTTGTCCACGCGGCGGAAGGTGGCGGTCGCCAGGTCGGCGCCTGCCACGGCGCGCTTCCAGTTGGCCTCGGCCGCGCGGATGTCCTCGTTGCGCGCGCCTTCCTCGGCCTTCTCCGCCACCGCCTGCGCGGCGGCCACCACGGCATCGGCCTGGCGCTCCTTGGCGGCGACTTCCGGGCTGTCCAGCTCGAACAGCACCTGCCCGGCCGCGACCCTGTCGCCCTCGCGCACGTGCAGCGTCTGCAGCCGCGCGGTGACCTTGGCGGCGACGTTGACGTTGTCGGCGTCGGCCATGCCCTGCACCTGGTCGGCCGGCGTGCGCAGGCCCAGCCACAAGCCGATCGCGACCAGCGCCAGCAGCAGGCCGCCCCCGATGGCGAAGACGCGGCGATGCCGCGGGCCCGCGCCCTGTCCCAGAGAATCGCTCATTCCAGCACCTTGTCCGCACGCCGGCGGTAGTCGTCGAACCGTTCCATCTGCCCGCTCACTTCCAGCAACTGCGCCAATGCCACGTCGAACTGGTAAGCGGCCTGCGCCCGTTCCACCCGCGCCCCGCCCAGCGCCAGCCGCGCGTCGATCACGTCCAGCGAGGTCGCCTGGCCTTCGCGGAAGGACAACTCCTGCAGGCGCAGGTTTTCCTCGGCCTGGGCGATGCTGCTGTCCAGCAAGCGGAACTGGGTGCGCGCGGTGTCCAGTTCGTTCCAGGCCTTGCCCACGCCCAGCCGCAGCTGGTTCTCCGCCTCGCCCAGGCCCGACTGCGCCTGTTCCAGCTGCGCGCGCGCGGCGCTGACCTGCAGCGGCCGCGCGGTCGGCGACAGGAAGGTGTAGCGCAGGCCGATGCCGAACGCCCAGTCGGCGTCGGTCAGCAGCGCGTCGCGGCGGTGAAGGTCGTACTGCCCGAACAGGTAGACCTGCGGCTTGAGCTTGGCCTGCTGCACGCGCACGCCCTGTTCGGCCTGCGCGGCGAGCGCGCGCAGGCGTTCGATCTGCGGGTGGCGCTGCAGCGCGCTGCGCTCGAAGTCGGCGCGCGCGCCCAGCGGCGCGTCGATCACGAACAGCGGCGAGGCGGTGCCGACCGCACCGCCGCTGCGCAGCAGCGTGGCCAGCGCCTGCTGCAGGGTGGCCAGGTCGTTGACCGCCTTCTGGTAGTCGCGCTCGGCCTTGTCGCGGACGACGTTGGCCTGCAGGCGCTGGGCGCGGCTGGCGAAACCTTCGCGTTCGAGCTTGAGCGCGTCGTCCAGGTGCCGTTGCAGGCCATCGCGCACCTCGCGCCGCACCTGCACCGCCTGCCCGGCCAGCTGCTGGCCGAAGTAGGCCTGCACCAGCTGCAGCGCCAGCGACTGCCGCTGCGCCTCGCGCTCGGCCTGCGCCTGCGCGGTGGCCGCCTGCGCCGCCTGCTGCGCGGCCGGGATCAGTCCGCCGCTGTACAGCGGCACGCTGGCGGTGACGATCGGGCGGGTGCGCCAGTCGCGCTCGGCGAATTCCAGCGGCGATTCGATGCCGAACGCCTCGGCCACCGGCGCCAGCGAGCCCAGCGGCAGGGTCAGGGTCTTCTGGAACTGCATGCGGCGCACGTCGGCGGTGATTTCCGGCAGCCGCAGGTAGCGGGTGGCGTCCTGCAAGTCCTGCTTGTTGCGCACCCCGGCCTGCGCCGCGGCGAGCGCGTCGGACACCTGTTCCAGCCGTTCGCGCGCCTGCTCGAAGCTCAGTACCGGCGCATCGTCGGCGGCGGCGTTCCCCGCCAGGAAAAGGCAGGCCGCCAACAGCCCTGCCCGCCCCCTCGTTGTCGGCTGCTTGCCTGCCACCCCGGATGCTCCTTTCCCCACGCCCGCGCCAGCATAGCGCCCGCATCGTGAGGAAGAAGCATGCACGCGTTTCAGGCCGCCCGCGCCAGCGGGGAGCGCGGCGGCAGCCACGCCAGGCTGCGGCCGGCATGGTCGAGCAGGCGCAGGCTGCCGTCGGGGTCCTCGGCCAGCGCGGTGAGGCTTTCGACCCAGTCGCCGTCGTTGGCGTATACCAGCCCGTCGCGCTCGACCAGCGCGGCGCGGTGGATGTGGCCGCAGACGATGCCGTCCAGGCCGCGGCGGCGCACGTCGTCCAGCCCGGCCTGCACGAAACGTTCGATGTAGCGCTCGGCCGCCGCGCTGCGCCGCTTGAGGAATTCGGCCAGCGACCAGTAGCGCAGGCCGAACCGGCGCCGCAGCGCATTGAGCAGGCGGTTGCCGGTGAGGATGCGGTAGTACAGCCAGTCGCCGAAGCGTTCCTGCAACCCACCGAAATGGGTGGCGCCGTCGTAGTCGTCGCCATGCACCACCAGCAGGCGGCGGCCATCGGCGGTGACATGGATGGCGCGGCGGCGCACCTGCATGGCCGGCAGCATCAGCCCGCAGGTGCGGCGCAGCGGCGCGTCGTGGTTGCCGGGGATGTAGATGATCTCGGTGCCGGCGCGGCGCAGCGCGTGCAGCGCCTCGATCACCTCGTTGTGCGCCGCCGTCCAGCTGGCGCGCCGCTGCGTCAGCCACCACAGGTCGACGATGTCGCCAACCAGATAGAGCCGCTCGCAGCGCAGCAGCGACAGGAAACGCGCCAGCTCGGCGGCATGGCAGTGGCGCGCGCCCAGGTGCGTATCGGAGATGAACACCGCGCGCCGGTGCGGCAGCAGCGGCGTCGGCGCGCTCATGCCACCGCTCCGGCGTCGCGCAGGTAGCGCTTGCGCTTCTTCGGCCGGACCGCCTGCAGGTCCACTTCGATCAGCCCGTCGATGGAATCGCTGAAATCCGGGTCCACGCCGAACGCCAGGAAGCGCGCGCCGCCCGGTTCGCACAGGTCGGTGTACTGGCGGTAGAGCGTCGGCACGCTGGTGCCCGACGTGGCCAGGTTGGCCTTGAGCACCTCGAACGCGGCCTCGGCGTCCAGCTCGCCGAAGCACGGCGGCGCGGCGAAATACTGGAACGGCCGGTTCGATTCGGCCAGGCCGTGGCCGCCGCCGTAGTAGCGCTGGTAGTACGCGACCAGCTGTTCGCGCGCCTCGCGTGGCAGCGCCGCGCTGATCGACACCGCGCCGAACAGGTAGCGGATGCCCGGCTGGCAGCGCAGGTAGGCGCCGATGCCCTGCCACAGGTAGTCCAGGCTGCGGCTGCCCCAGTAGTCGGGCACGACGAAGCTGCGGCCCAGCTCCATGCCCTCGGCGATGCGGGCGATGGCGTCGTCCGAGTAGCGGAACAGCGCGGCGGTGTAGAGCCCGGCCAGCCCGCTGCGCGCCAGCGCCTGGGCGCCGCGCATGATGCGGTAGGCGCCGGCGATGCGCTGCGCGGCCGCATCCCAGACCACGATGTGCTGGTACAGCGGGTCGAAATCGTCCAGGTCGCGGCTGCGCCCGGTGCCCTCGCCGACCCGGCGGAAGGTCAGCTCGCGCAGCCGCCCCAGTTCCAGCAGCAGCGGCGAGCCGGCGGCGCAGCGCACCAGCCGGATCTGCTTGCCGTCGCCGGTCTGGCCCAGCAGTTCGGCGGCCTCGATCTCCGCCGCCACCTGCTCCACCGCGACCGGCGCGGCCAGCGGTTCCGGCCCGTCGCTGGCCGCGTCTGCCTGCGCGGCCTGGCGACCCAGCGCATACAGCGCGCGGCGCACCGCTTCCAGCTGCAGCGCCGGATCCAGCTCCGGATCCAGCCGCATCGCCTGCCCCACCTGCAGCCGCAACGGCCGACCGCGGCGGGCGAACATCTCGCGCGCCAGCAGGGCGGTGCCGGCCGGCTTGAACAGGGTCGAGGCGCCGTAGAACAGCGCCGAGTTGCGCGCCTGCACCCGCACCGGCAATACCGGCGCCTGGGTGGCGTTGGCGAAGCGGACGAAGCCGCGGTTCCAGCGGCCGTCGCGGATGCCGCGCAGCGACAGCCGCGAGACCTCGCCGGCCGGGAACACGATCACGCACTGTTCGGCCGCCAGCGCCTGCTCCACCGCCTGCAGGCTGGCGCGCTGCGCGCGGCCGCCGAGGATGCGCACCGGCAGCAGCAGCCCGCGCAGCGGTTCCAGGCCGGCCAGCAGGTCGTTGGCGACGATGCGCACGTCGCGCCGCACCTGGCCCACCGCATCCAGCAGCGCCAGCGCGTCGAGCGCGCCGGAGGGATGGTTGGCGACGACCAGCAGGCGCCCGCTGGCGGGGATCCGCGCCAGCGCGGCGGCCTCCACCTCGTAGCGGCTGCCCAGGAAGTCCAGCGCCGCGGCGACGAAGGCGAAGCCATGGCGGTCGCCGTTGTCGCGCAGGAACTCCTGCACCCGGTCCAGCCGCGACCAGCGCCCCACCTGGCGCAGCAGCGGCCGCGCCAGGTGGCCGCGCGGGCCGTGGAACCAATCGGGATAGCGCTGCTGCAGGCGTTGCTCGATCTGGTGCATGAGGTTGTCCGACGGCCCGGTTGGCCGGCAGCCTGCGCGCGGCACACGGCAATGCGGTTGCGGTTTTGCGGCAGTTACGTGACGCCCCCGCCGTGGTCCGCCAGCACAGCGCAGCGCGTGAACCGGTTTATTAACCGGATGGCAACAAGCGCCCCTGCACTATTCCGGGGGCGCCCCGGCCGTGTATCATTCGCGGCTATCTTTTCATCCGCATACAGGGATACAAGCTCATGTCCAGCTATCTCTTCACTTCCGAGTCGGTCTCCGAAGGCCATCCGGACAAGATCGCCGACCAGATTTCCGATGCGGTGCTGGACGCGATCCTGGCCCAGGACAAGCGCGCCCGCGTCGCCTGCGAAACCCTGGTCAAGACCGGCGCGGCCATCGTCGCCGGCGAGGTCACCACCTCGGCGTGGGTCGACATCGAGGAGCTGACCCGCAACGTCATCAACTCGATCGGCTACGACAACTCCAACGTCGGCTTCGACGGCCACACCTGCGCCATCATCAACATGCTCGGCAAGCAGTCGCCGGACATCGCCGCCGGCGTGGACGGCACCGACAAGAAGAGCAAGAAGCCGGAAGAACAGGGCGCTGGCGACCAGGGCCTGATGTTCGGCTATGCCTGCAACGAAGCCCCGGAATACATGCCGGCGCCGATCTACTACAGCCACCGTCTGGTCGAGCAGCAGGCCAAGGTCCGCAAGAAGAAGAATTCGCCGCTGCCGTGGCTGCGCCCGGACGCCAAGAGCCAGGTCACCCTGCGCTACGGCCAGGACGGCAGGATCGAGGGCCTGGACGCGGTGGTGCTGTCGACCCAGCACGACCCGGGCGTGAAGCAGAAGGACCTGATCGAGGCCGTGCGCGAGCACATCCTCAAGCCGGTGCTGCCGAAGGCGTGGCTGGACAAGCTGCCGAAGAACAAGGTGCACATCAACCCGACCGGCATCTTCGTGATCGGCGGCCCGGTGGGCGACTGCGGCCTGACCGGCCGCAAGATCATCGTCGACACCTACGGCGGCATGGCCCGCCACGGCGGCGGCGCGTTCTCCGGCAAGGACCCGTCCAAGGTCGACCGTTCGGCCGCCTACGCCGCGCGCTACGTCGCCAAGAACGTGGTCGCCGCCGGCCTGGCCGACAAGTGCGAAGTGCAGGTCTCCTACGCCATCGGCGTGGCCGAGCCGACCTCGATCTCGGTCACCACCTTCGGCACCGGCAAGATCCCGGACGCGCAGATCGAGAAGCTGATCCGCGCCCACTTCGACCTGCGTCCGTACGGCATCATCAAGATGCTCGACCTGATCCACCCGATGTACCAGCAGACCGCCGCCTACGGCCACTTCGGCCGCAAGCCGAAGGAATTCTCGTATGTCGACGGCGACGGCAAGACCCAGAACGCCACCGCGTTCTCGTGGGAGAAGACCGACCGCGCCGAAGCCCTGCGCAAGGCCGCCAAGCTCAAGTAAGGCCGGCACGGCACCGCGTCACCGGAAAGGCCGCCCGCAGGGGCGGCCTTTTCGTTTGTGGACAAGCCAATGCTTCGCTTCCCGTAGGAGCGGCTTCAGCCGCGATGGGGTTTTCCCGAAAATGCCCCATCGCGGCTGAAGCCGCTCCTACGCGATCGCACGTGCATCCGGTTGCCGCGCTGGGGTAGCCTGCGGCTCCGTCCCGTCCGCCGCCTCCCATGTCCGATCCCACGCCCCACCAGTTGTCGATGACCGTGCTGATGTCGCCGGAGATGGCCAACTTCTCCGGCAAGGTGCACGGCGGCGCGGTGCTGCGCCTGCTCGACCAGGTCGCCTACGCCTGCGCCAGCCGCTACGCCGGCAACTATGTGGTCACCCTGTCGGTGGACCAGGTGACGTTCCGCCAGCCGATCGCGGTGGGCGAACTGGTCACCTTCCTGGCCTCGGTGAACTACACCGGCACCTCGTCGATGGAAGTGGGCATCAAGGTGGTCGCCGAGGACATCCGCAAGGGCAGCGTGCGCCACGCCAACAGCTGCTTCTTCACCATGGTCGCGGTCGACGACGACGGCAGGCCCACGCCGGTGCCGCCGCTGCAGCCGCGCACCGGCGACGAGAAGCGCCGCTACGCCGCCGCGCAGATCCGCCGGCAGCTGCGGCAGGAGATGGAGCAGCGGCACCTGGAGCTGCTCAGGAGCACGCCGGGCTCCACGCCGGATCACTGACCCCCGCGGCAGGGCGCGGATTGCCAGCGCCGGCTAGTCCCAGCGTCCCTCCAGCGCCAGCAGGATGGATTGGCGATGGCTGCGCCTGCTGGCGTTGAGCGTGGCCGGGTCCAGCGCGAGCAGCGGGTCGAGGAAGCGGGTGCGGATGTCGCGCATGCCGGCTTCGTCGTGCAGCTTGTACAGCGCGATGTACAGCTCGGTCGCGCTTTCGAGCGTGTGGCCATCCATCTGCCCGCGCGTGCGAGCGCGGATTTCCAGCGCCTGCGCATGGGCGTCGCGCGATGCGCGCCAGTTGCCGGCATTGCGCTCGATGCGCCCCAGCACCCCCATGGTGGCGGTGACGAGCAGGTGCTCGGGACCGAGCTGGCGGCGCATGCCCGCCAGGGTGGCCTGTGTCAGCGCGCGCGCCTCGTCCAGGCTGTCCGGACGGCGGCTCAGCATGCTGGCCAGCCCGCCCTGGGCGAACAGCGTGTCGGGGTGCTCGGGTCCCAGCAGCCGCAGGCAATCGGCCAGGTGCCGCCGCTGCAGCGCGATCGCTTCGTCCATGCGCTCCTGCTTGGAAAGCAGGCGTATCTTGTCCACGACGAACTGCCGCATGGCCGGGTGTTCGATACCCAGCAGGCGGCCGCGCGACTGCAGCAGGTGGTCCAGCAAGGCTTCGGCTTCGGCGAAGCTTTCCGGCGAGTCGGCCAGGCGCACCAGGCTGGTGGCCGCGGTACCCCAGGCCTTGAGCGTGTCCGGATGCTCGGCGCCGAGACGGCGTTCGCGCACTTCGGCCACCTGCCTTGCCAGCGTGGCCGCCTGCTCGTAGTCGGCGTAGGCGAACTGCAGTTCCGCCTGCAGGTCCATCGCGGCCAGGGTGCGGTTGGACTCGGCGCCGAAGCGCGCACGGTACAGCGGCAGCAGGGCTTCCATCTCCGCACGGCTGTCGTCGCGCAGCGACAGCTTGTCCAGCGTGCGCGCGTAATCGCCGCGCAATAGCAGCAGGGCTTCGTCGTCGGCAGGCAGGGCGGCCATCCAGGCCTTGCGCAGCGCGCGCTGCCTGGCCAGCGCCGCCTGCAGTTCGCCGCGCGCGGCCAATACCCGCGCCGCGCCGGCCTCGGCGGCGCGGCGCTGCGGATCCAGCGCGGGCAGGCTGCGCGTCGTCGCCATGGCGCGCTCGAAGGCCTGCGTCGCCGGCTCCAGGTCGCCCTGCAGCGACAGCGCCTGTCCCAGGTCGATGCGCGCGGACACGACGCGCGCGTCGGTGGCCGGCAACGCCGCCTCGCGCGCCCGCAGCACCCGCCGCAGCTCGTCGGCCGCGTGCGGATACTGGCCGATGGCGATCAGCACCCGCGCCAGCGATTGCCGCATGTCGGCCGCCAGCAGCGGCGCATCGGCGAAATCGCCGTCCAGCCGCGCCAGCGCGTGGGTGACGATCTGCTGGTCCAGCGCGTCGCGGGCGATGCTGGGGGCGCCGACCTGGGCGAAGGCCTGGCGCAGGCGCACGTCCAGCGGCTGGCTGGCGTCCTGCTTCTCCAGCACTTCGAGCACCTTGCGCTGCTGGGTGTCGGTCATGGCGTGGCCCATCGCGTCGATGTCCACGCTCTCCAGCATCGCCTGCTGGAAGTCGGTGAGCCGCTGCAGGTCGTGACCGCGCTTTTCGGCCAGCGCCTGCTGCGCCCGCGCCTCGCGCAGCGCCAGCACCGAGGCCAGCAGGCCGCCCAGCACCGACAGCAGCACCAGCGTGGCGGCGGCCAGCGGCCAGGCGTTGCGGCGCAGGAAACGCCGCGCGCGGTAGCCGCGTTCGCCGGCGCGCGCGCTGACCGGGCGGTGGGCCAGGTAACGGCGCAGGTCCTCGGCCAGCGCCGCGACCGAGGCGTAGCGCTGGTCCGGCTCCTTGCGCAGCGCCTTGAGCACGATCGCGTCGATGTCGGCCGGTACCGCACGGGCGTGCGCGCGCGGCGCGCCGTCGCGCCGCAGCCGCCGGCTGGGCGGCGGCACGTCGGTGTTGGCGATGGCGTTGTACAGGCCGGCCGGATTGTCGATGTCGGCGAACGGCAGCTGCCCGCAGACCAGCTGGTACAGCACCGCGCCCAGTGAGTAGACGTCGGTGGCGGTGGTCAGCGGCTGGCAGGCGAGCTGCTCGGGGCTGGCATAGGCCAGGGTGAGGGCGTGCTGGCCGGTGCGGGTGTCGCCGCCCATCGCGCTGTCCTCGTCGATCAGACGGGCGATGCCGAAGTCCAGCAGGCGCGGCTGGCCGCGCGCGTCGACCAGGATGTTGGCCGGCTTGAGGTCGCGGTGGATGACCAGGCAGCGGTGCGCCTCGGCCACCGCCTCGCAGACCTTGACGAACAGCGCGATGCGCTCGTCCAGCGGCAGCCGCGCGGCATGCGCGTCCATGCGCTCGCCCTCGACGTATTCCATCGCCAGGAACGGACGGCCATCGGCGAGGATGCCGCCGTCGAGCAGGCGCGCGATGCCCGGGTGGTCCAGCCGCGCCAGCAGTTCGCGTTCGCGGGCGAAACGCTCGCGCAGCTCGGGCGACGCCTCGGCGACCGGATTGAGCAGCTTCAGCGCGACCTTCTGCACGAAGCCGCCATGGCTGCGTTCGGCCAGGTAGACCACGCCCATGCCGCCGGCGCCCAGGCGCTGCAGCAGGCGGTAGTCGCGCGCGGCGTCGGCCGAGGTCTCCTGGCCGCTCAGGTCCTGGCCGGTGTCCGGCGCCGACAGCCCCGGCGAGCGCAGCGACACCACCAGCGTCTGGTCGGCCTCCATGCCGGCGAGCAGCGCCCGCACCTCGTCGGCCATCGCCGCATCGTCGCCCGCCTCGCGCGCGATCAGGTCCGCGCGCGCGCGGCCCTGCAGCTCCAGCGCCTGCAGCACGATCTGCTTGACCCGGTGGTAACGCCCGGCGTCGCCACCGCTCCCCTCCCCTTCGCGCATCGTCCCCGTTCCCGTCCCGGCATGCCGCCGTCAGCCGGTATTCTGCACTCCCTGGGACACGCCGTTCACGCAGGCCACCAGCGCGCGCAGCAGCGCCTCGTCCTCGCGGCCGCTCTCCCGCCAGCGTTGCAGCAGGTCCACCTGCAAGGTGCTGATCGGGTCGATGTAGGGATTGCGCAGGCGGATGGACAGCGCCAGCCGCGGATCGTGCTCGAGCAGTTCCTGCTGCCCGCTCAGGCGCTTGACCCAGTGCGCGGTCAGCGCCAGTTCCTCGCGGATCTGCGGGAAGAAGCGCTCGTGCAGCGGCCCGGCCAGCTTCGAGAACTGCTCGGCGATGTGGATGTCGCCCTTGCTCAGCACCATCGCCATGTCGTCGAGGAAGGTGGCGAAGAACGGCCAGTCGTGCGCCATCTCGCGCAGCAGCTCCTCGTTGCCGGCATCGGCGGCGGCCTGCAGGCCGCTGCCCACGCCGAACCAGCCCGGGATCACCGCCCGCGCCTGGCTCCAGGCGAACACCCACGGGATCGCGCGCAGGTTGGACAGCGCCGCGTCCTGGCCGAGCCGGCGCGACGGCCGCGAGCCGAGCGTCATGCGCTCGATCACGTCGATCGGGGTGGCGGCGCGGAAGTACTCCATGAACCGCGCGTCGCCGACGAAGGCGCGGTAGCGGCGCGCGCTTTCCGCCGCGACGGTGTCCATCACCGGCGTCCACCGCCGTTCGCGCGGTTCGGGCGCGCGCGGGCGCAGGCTGGCGCGCAGCACCGCGCCGGCCGACTGCTCCAGCGAACGCAGCGCCAGCGCGCGGATGCCGTACTTGCGGTGGATCACCTCGCCCTGCTCGGTCACGCGCAGGCGGCCGTCGATGCTGCCGCGCGGCGAGGCGTCGACCGCATGCGTGGTCTTGGTGCCGCCGCGGCTGATCGAACCGCCGCGGCCGTGGAAGAAGGTCAGGCGCACGCCATGTTCGGCGGCCACGGCGAGCAGCTCCACCTGCGCCTGCTGCAGGCCCCAGCGCGAGGCGGCGATGCCGCCGTCCTTGCCGCTGTCCGAATAGCCGAGCATCACCATCTGCACGTCGCCGCGCGCGGCCAGGTGCGCGCGGTATACCGGGTCGGCGAGCAGGTCGCGCAGGGTCGCGGTGCCGCGATGCAGGTCGTCCACCGTTTCGAACAGCGGCGCGATGTCCAGCGGCACCGCGTTGCCGTCGTCGACCAGGCCGCCGCGCCGCGCCAGCGCCAGCACCGCGAGCACGTCGCCGCGGTCGTGCGCCATCGAGATGATGTAGTTGCCCAGGGCGTCGGCGCCATGGCGGCGGTGCGCATCGGCCAGCGCCGCGAACACCTTGTCCAGCCGCTGCCCGGTCTCGTCGTCACCGCGTGGCAGCGCTTCCTCGCCGGCGGCGTAGGGCGACAGCAGCCGCGCGCGCGCCGCGCCGTCCAGCGCGTCGAACGCTTCCTGCCCGCCCAGCACCTCGGCCAGCGCACGCGCATGCACGCTCGACTCCTGGCGCACGTCCAGCCGCGCCAGGTGGAAGCCGAAGGTGCGCACGCGCCACAGCAGGCGGCGCACCGAGAACCAGCCGGCATGGCGGCCCTTGTTGGCGTCCAGGCTGTCGAGGATCAGCTGGATGTCGCCGGTCAGTTCCTCCGGCGAGGCATACGCGCCGGGCGCGTCGTCGAGCGTGGCCTGCAGGCGCGCGCGCATGCGGTCGTTGAGCAGGCGGTAGGGCATGTCGGCGTGGCGCGGACGCGACTGCACCTGCGGCAGCAGCGCGCGGTATTCCTCCACCCGCGCGCGCACCGCATCGCTCACGGCCACCAGTTCGGTGGACTGGCTGAGCAGGCTGGCGAGCTTGAGCAGGTCCTTCTGGTACAGCTCCAGCACCGCGTCGCGCTGCGCGTTCAGGGTCGCGGCGATGGTGGCCGCATCGACGTTGGGATTGCCGTCCATGTCGCCGCCCACCCAGGTGCCGAAGCGCACCAGCCGCGGCAGCGGCAGGGCGCGGCCCCAGGTGTCGAGCAGCGCCTGTTCCAGCGATTCGTAGAACACCGGCATCACCCGGTACAGCACGCGGGTGAGGTAGAAGCCCACATGCTCGCGCTCGTCCTCCACGCTGGGCCGCACCGGCGAGGAATCGGCGGTCTGCCACGACGCGGTGAGCGCCATGCGCAGGCGCGCGGTGTCGGCGGCCTGCTCGCCCGGCGTGCGCTGGCCGTCGAGGTTGTCCACCAGACTGGCCACCATCAGCTGTTCTTTTTCCAGCAACGCGCGGCGCACCGCCTCGGTGGGGTGGGCGGTGAACACCGGCTCGATGTCGATGCGCGGCAACCACTGCATCAGTTCCTCCAGCGTCACGCCCTGCGCCTTGAGCTGCTGCAGCGCGTCCTGCAGACCTTCGGGCTGCGGGCGCTTGGTGCCGGCGCGCTGGTAGTCGCGGCGGCGGCGGATGCGGTGCACGCGCTCGGCGATGTTCACCACCTGGAAGTAGGTGCTGAACGCACGCACCAGCGCCTCGGCCTGGCGCGGCGTGCGCCCGGCCAGCTGCGCGCTGAGCGTGGCCAGCGGCGCCTGGCTCTCGCGGCGCGCGATCGCGGCGGTGCGCACGTCCTCCACTTCATCGAGGAACGCGGGCGAAACCTGTTCGGAAAGAAGATCGCCGACCATCGCGCCAAGGCGACGGACGTCGTCGCGCAGGGGCAGATCGGGCGTGGCGAAGACGACGCTGCTGCGATACTCGTTCATCCAGGAACCGGAACCTCGAGAGCGGAAACGTTCCCAAGCCTAACCGAAAAATCCCGTGGTTTTTGCAGTGCACCAATGCGGAAAATGGTTGCATCTGCATGTTGTCCACGCGCTGTCCGCGCAGACACGACGACGGGGCGCGAACGCCCCGTCGTGGTCACGCCATGACGCCGGAATGTCAGCGCTTTTTGTCGTCCTTCGCCGGCGCGGCCAGCCAGCGGTCCAGCCAGTCCTCGCTCTCGGCGAGCATGGTCATGATCGATTCGCGCGCGCGGTAGGCGTGCGATTCGTTGGGCAGCATCACCAGCCGCGCGTTTCCGCCCAGGCCTTTGACCGCGGCGAACATGCGCTCGCTCTGCATCGGGAAGGTGCCGGAGTTGTTGTCGTCCACGCCATGGATGAACAGGATCGCGTCCTTGATGTCGCCGGCGTAGTTGAACGGCGACATCTTCAGGTAGGTGTCCTGCGCCTGCCAGTAGTTGCGCTCCTCGGCCTGGAAGCCGAACGGGGTCAGCGTGCGGTTGTAGGCGCCCGAGCGCGCGATGCCGGCCTTGAACAGGCGCGTGTGCGCGAGCAGGTTGGCGGTCATGAACGCGCCATAGGAATGGCCGCCGACGGCGATGCGGCCGCGGTCGGCCACGCCGCGGCGCACCACCTCGTCCACCGCCGCCTGCGCGCTGGCCACCAGTTGCTGCACGTAGGTGTCGTTGGGCTCGGCGTCGCCCTCGCCGATGATCGGCATGGTCGGGTTGTTGAGCACCACGTAGCCCTTGGCCAGGAACGCCTGCGGACCCCAGTAGCTGATCGCGTTGAAGCGGTGCGGCGAGCCGATGACCTGGCTGGCGTCGTCGGCCGACTTGAACTCGGCCGGGTAGGCCCACATCAGCACCGGGCGCGGCCCGTCCTTCTTCGGGTCGTAGCCGGGCGGCAGCAGCAGGTCGGCGGTGAGCTCGACGCCATCGTTGCGCTTGTAGCGGATCTGCTCCTTCTTCACCCCGCGCAGCTGCGGCAGCGGATGCGCGAAACGGGTCAGCGCGACCGGCGCCGCGTCGCCGCCGAGCCCGCGCGCGTACAGGTTGGCCGGCTCGTCGTTGGACTCGCGGTAGAACAGCACGCGCGGCGCGGCGCCGTCGATCACCGCCGCCGGCGCCTCGTAGTACGGCGCCTGCGAGTGGAACAGGCGCTCGCTGCTGCCGCCGTCCAGGTCCACGCGGTCCAGGAACGGGCGGTCGCCTTCCGCCGAAGCGCCATCGCCGACGCGGTAGAAACCCTTGCCGTCGGCGGTGAACTGCAGGCGCGCGCGGCCGCTGTCGTCCGGCTGCAGCAGCGGCTCGCCCGGATCGCCGTAGCGGTCGTCCTCCGAGCGCGCGTACAGCAGCGCCGGCGCCTGTTCCGGATGGTCCGGCGCGATCTTCCACTGCTTCACCTGGCGGGTCTTCCACCAGTACTCGTCCAGCAGCGCCACGTCGCCGCGGCCCCAGGTGATGCCGGCGTAGCGCGAGCCCAGCCGCGCCAGCGTCACCGGCGGCCGCTCGAACGGCGCGGCCTGCACCAGCACCGCGTCGCGGATCGCCGCCTCGCGCGCCGGGTCGCCGCCGTCCTGGGCCTCGGCCCACACCAGCGTGGCCGGCGCGTCCGCGCGCCAGCCGATCGAGCGCACGCCGGTCGGCACCGCGTCGTTGCCGGTCGGCAGGCCTTCGACCAGCGGCAGCTTCGCCACCGTGTGCGCCACCTGGCCCTGCGCGTCCAGCACCTCGATGCGGCGCGGGAAGCGGTTCACCGGCACCGCGTAGGAGAACGGCCGCTCCACGCGCTGGCTGAGCAGGTAGTTGCCGTCCGGCGAGGGCGACAGCCCCAGGTAGAGGCCGGCCATGCCCAGCGGCCGGCTCTCGCCGTTGATCGCCACCCGCACCGGCTGCGCCTGCAGGTAATGCTCGAACAGGCGCGCGTCGTATTCGTTCTTCAGCAGGTCCTGGTAGGTGCGCACCGAACGCACGCCGCTGCCGGCCTCGGTCTGCTGCACCGCCGGACCGGTCGGGATGCCGTCGCCCACCGGCGCGGCGCCCTGCCCGGCCGGGCGCTGCATCACCAGCAGCGCGTCGCCGCCGGCCAGCCAGGCATAGCCGTTGCCGACCACGCTGTTCAGCCGCTCGGCCACGCGGCGCGCGCTGCCGGCGGCCACGTCCACCAGCCACAACTCGTTGCTGCCGCTGGCCGGGTCCACCTGGTTGAAGGCCAGGTACTTCTGGTCCGGCGACCAGGCCAGCGAGGCCACCGACAGCGGCTGCGGCAAGCCGCTGATCTGGCGCTCGCCGCCATCGGCGGTGGAGATCAGCCACAGCCTGCTGCCGAAGGAGAAGCGGCTGTCGGAGAAGGTCTTCGGGTTGATGCGCAGGCCAGCCAGCTTCAGCTCCGGCTGCGCCACCTGGGCGATGGACGGCAGCGGCGGGGTCTGCAGCATCGCCGCCAGGTCGCGCCGCGGCGACAGGCGCAGGGTCGGCGCACGCGGGGCGTCCACCACCGCCTGCAGCGCGGCCGACGGCAGGCGGTAGCCCTGGGCATCGGCGGCGGGGGCGTTGGCGGCCGGCGCGGCCGCCAGCAGCGGCGGCACGGCCAGCAGCAGGCCGGCGCACAGCAGCAGCGCCGCCGGAGCCCGCCGGGCGCGGCGGGAAGCGAACATCGTCATGGCATACCTCTCTGAACTGGATCGACCGCCCACGTTAACAATCCCCGGCCGCCGCCTCCCCTGCCTTTGGTTGGGCCCGGCCGGCCCGCGATATAATCGCCGGCCCGTCCGAGGGGCGCTGCGACCGCCGAGTGGAGTCCCCCGCAAGGGCCGGACCGCCACGGCGGCCAGGCTCGGACGGCACCGCATGCAACAACGGCGCCCGGCGAACGCGAGCCCTGCTCGCACCACACCGGAGCCCTACATGAACGCTGTTGCCAAGACCTTCTCCACCGAAGGCGATTACAAGATCGCCGACATCTCGCTGGCCGACTGGGGCCGCAAGGAAATCGACATCGCCGAGCACGAGATGCCCGGCCTGATGTCGATCCGCCGCAAGTACGCCGCCTCGCAGCCGCTCAAGGGCGTGCGCGTGACCGGCTCGCTGCACATGACCATCCAGACCGCGGTGCTGATCGAAACGCTCAAGGACATCGGCGGCGACGTGCGCTGGGCTTCGTGCAACATCTTCTCCACCCAGGACCAGGCCGCCGCCGCCATCGCCGCCACCGGCACCCCGGTGTTCGCGTGGAAGGGCGAGACCCTGGAGGAATACTGGGACTGCACGCTGGAAGCGCTGACCTTCAAGGCAAGCGACGGCACCCTGCTCGGCCCGGAACTGGTGGTGGACGACGGCGGCGACGTCACCCTGCTGATCCACAAGGGCTATGAGCTGGAAAACGGCAGCGACTGGGTCGACAGCGCCTCGGGCTCGCACGAGGAACAGGTCATCAAGAACCTGCTCAAGCGCGTGCACGCCGAGCGCCCGGGCTACTGGACCCGCGTGGTCAAGGACTGGAAGGGCGTCTCCGAGGAGACCACCACCGGCGTGCACCGCCTGTACCAGCTGGCCGAAGCCGGCACCCTGCTGGTCCCGGCGATCAACGTCAACGACTCGGTCACCAAGAGCAAGTTCGACAACCTGTACGGCTGCCGCGAATCGCTGGCCGACGGCCTCAAGCGCGCGATGGACGTGATGCTGGCCGGCAAGGTCGCCGTGGTCTGCGGCTACGGCGACGTCGGCAAGGGCTCGGCGCACTCGCTGCGCGCCTACGGCGCGCGCGTGGTCGTCACCGAGATCGACCCGATCTGCGCGCTGCAGGCGGCGATGGAAGGCTTCGAGGTCAACACCATCGAATCCACCCTGGGCCGCGCCGACATCTACGTCACCACCACCGGCAACAAGGACATCATCCGCATCGAGCACCTGAGCGCGATGAAGGACCAGGCCATCGTCTGCAACATCGGCCACTTCGACAACGAGATCCAGGTCGATGCGCTGGTGAAGTTCCCGGGCGTGCAGCACATCAACATCAAGCCGCAGGTGGACAAATACGTCTTCCCCCGTGCCGATGGACAGCCGGGCAACGCGATCTTCCTGCTGGCCGAAGGCCGCCTGGTCAACCTGGGCTGCGCCACCGGCCACCCGAGCTTCGTGATGTCCAATAGTTTTGCCAACCAGACCCTGGCGCAGATCGACCTGTGGGCCAACAAGGACAGCTACAAGGCCGACGTCTACCGCCTGCCGAAGAAGCTGGACGAGGAAGTGGCGCGCCTGCACCTGGAGAAGATCGGCGTGAAGCTGACCACCCTGACCCAGGAACAGGCCGACTACCTCGGCGTGCCGGTGGAAGGCCCGTTCAAGCCGGAGCACTACCGCTACTGATCGGCCTGCCGGTCACTGCGTGAAACACACGACGGGCGCCGCAAGGCGCCCGTCGCGTTTCCTGCGAAGCTTTTCTATCCGTCACGCGCACTTGCTACGCTGCGCGCCTTGTCCCGATTCCGATCCGAATACGACGATGAAACCGACGCTCCCGACAATCGTGGCCCTGCTGATGGCGATCCTGTCCGGCACCGCCCACGCGCAGCCGGCGACGCCTGCGCACGACAGCTTCGTCATCCAGTCGCAGCGGTTGCAGGAGGCGCGCACCATCAACGTCTACCTGCCGCCCGCCGATGCGGCGCCGACGCACCCGGTGCTGTACATGCCCGATGGCGGCGTCGCCGAGGATTTCCCGCACGTGGCGGCCACGGTCGATGCCGGCATCCGCGCCGGCCGGATCGCGCCGCTGCTGGTGGTCGGCATCGAGAACACCCAGCGCCGCCGCGACATGACCGGTCCGACGGACGTGGACAGCGACCGCCGCATCGCGCCGGTGGTCGGTGGATCGGCCGCGTTCCGCGCCTTCATCGCCGAGGAACTGATTCCCGAGATCGAGCGCCGTTACCGCACCACGGAGTCGCGCGGCATCATCGGCGAATCGCTGGCCGGGCTGTTCATCGTCGAAACCCTGTTCGAGCAGCCGACGCTGTTCGATACCTGGATCGCCTTCAGCCCGAGCCTGTGGTGGAACCACGCGGCGCTGACCCGCGGCGCCGGCGGGCGGCTGCAGGACATGCCCGCACTGAAAGAGCGGGTACTGGTCGCCTGGGGCGACGAGGACAACATCGGCCCACACGCACAGGCGCTGTCGGACACGGTGCGGCGCGCCGCCCTGCCCAGCCTGCAATGGCAGGCCATGCCGCGCCCGGACCTGCGCCACGACACCATCTACAGCGCGCTGGAAGCGATGGCGATCGAGCGCATGTATCCAGCGGTACCCGGCGACGGCGATCGCTGATCCCTCCCGGAACACCGGCTCGGCTGCCCACCGGAATCCGCCGCGACAGGAAACCCACGACGCACGCATGTCCACGACGATCCACGAAATAGCGCCAGCCGACGCCCCGATGGCGCTGCTCCTGCTGGCCGATCCCTCGGAGCGCAAGGTACGCGCCTATCTGCCCGCCGCGCGCTGCTTCGCCGCCCTGGTGGACGGCAGCATCGCCGGCGTCTGCGCGGTCGTGCCGCGCGCACCGGGCAGCCATGAACTGATGAACATCGCCGTCGATCCGGCGCGGCAGCAGCGCGGCATCGGCACGCAGCTGCTGACGCACGTGATCGACATGTACCGGCGCGAAGGCGCGGCGCGGCTGGAAGTGGGCACCGGCACCTTCGGCTACCAGCTCGCGTTCTACCAGCGGCACGGCTTGCGCGTATTCCAGATCGACCGCGATTTCTTCCTGCGCAACTACGACGAAGCGATCATCGAGGACGGCATCCAGCACCGGGACATGCTGCGCCTGGCCATCGACTATCGGCAGGAAGGCTGAGCGCGCTTACCGCCAGTTCGCGTTCGCTTCCCAGAACTCCACTGCGCGGCGGTAGGCATCGCGGTCGATGGGCACGCCGGAACCGCCTTCCTCCACGCCGAGCGCGTTGCGCATCATGGTGATCGGTGCCATCGGGATTTCCGCAGGCGTCGCGGTATACAGGCAGCCGACCACGCCCCAGTCGGCGTCGATGGGCGAGCCTTCCTTGGCCAGCTGTTCGCGGCTGTAGAGGATGACGACCAGGTAATCGGCCACCGGCGGCTCCACGCCTTCGAACCAGCGCACCAGCACCGGCAGCTCCTCGCGCGTGCGCGCCTCGTAGGCCGAGCGCAGCAGGTGCCGGTTGGCGTCGGTGACCGGCACCGTCAGGCAGCGCGTGGACGTCCAGTTGCGGTGCACGTGCAGCCTGCAGAACGGCGCGTAGCCATCGAGCACCCGCAGCGGCGCATGTTCGTTGAGATGACGCTCGAACTGCTCGGGCGTGCAGTCGCGGATCGTGTTCGGGCGTGGGGTGCGCGGGAACAGGCGGGTGCGGGCGAAGGGCGTGAGGAAGATGGACATGGCCGGGTCGTTCGGAAAACCCGGCCATTGTCGGCCATCGCGCCATGGCGGCGCACGCCTGGCTCAGCCCTGCGCCTGCACCTGTTCCGGATGCGGGATGCGCTCGGCCTGCTCCACCGAGGGCGTGCGCCAGCCCGAACCCACGCCCCAGACGTAGAACGCGATGCCGATCGCCGCCACGGCCACCAGGTCCCAGCCGTAGGTCAGGTAGCCGCGACCGCCGAAGGTGCTGCTGCCCAGCCACGACACCAGCGCCAGCGTCGGCAGGTAGCAGACCAGCCACCAGGCGCCCTTCAGCTGCCGGCCGAAGTCGCGCCAGCCGGATCTGGCCTGGTAGTAGAAGTAGATCGGCAGCGCGACCAGCATCAGCAGGATGATCTGGCCGGTCAGCGGCCAGCGCGCCCAGTACAGCAGTTCAGTGGCCATCACGAAGGCGACGCCGGCCAGCACCGGCAGCGCCTTCACCCGCAGCGGCCGATGCAGGCCGGGTGCGGTGCGGCGCAGCGACATCGCGCTGACCGGGCCGGTCATGTACGAGATCACCGTCGCCACCGAGATCACCGCTGCCAGCGTGCCCCAGCCGCGGAAGAAGAACAGGAACAGGAACGACACCGCCAGGTTCAGCCACATCGCCGGGCGCGGCACGCCCCAGTGCGCGTGCACGCGGCCGAGGATGTCCGGCGCGGTGCCGTTGCGCTGCATGCCGTAGATCATGCGCGCGGTGGTGGCGGTATAGGTCATGCCGGTGCCGCTGGGGCTGACGAAGGCATCGACGTAGAGCAGCATCGCCAGCCAGTGCAGGTTGGCGATCAGCGCCAGCTGCGCGAACGGCGAGCGGAAGTCGATGCCATGCCAGCCGGCCTGTTCCAGCATGTGCGGCGGCACCGCGCCCAGGTAGGCCACCTGCAGCAGCACGTAGATCGCCGTCGCCAGCAGGATCGAGCCGACCACCGCCAGCGGGATGCTGCGCCCCGGGTTGCGGGCCTCGCCGGCCAGGTTCACCGGGCTCTGGAAGCCGTTGAAGCTGAAGACGATGCCGGCGGTGGCGATCGCGGTGAGGATCGCGGAGAAATCGAGCACCGGGCCGTCGGCGCCATGCACGCCCACCGAGAAGTTGCCGGTGTGGAAACCGCTGGCGATCAGCGCCACCGCGGTCAATGCCGGCACCACCAGCTTGAACACGGTGATGGCGCTGTTGGAGTGCGCGAACAGCTTCACGCTCCAGTAGTTGACCAGGAAATACACCACCACCAGCAGGAGATTCCCAGCCCCGGGGCGGTCAGTTCGCCCTGGCCGCCCGGCGCCTGCACGTACAGGTCCTGCGCCCACTGCCATGGCCAGGAAGCCATGTACTGCACCGAGGCCTCGGCCTCGACCGGGATCACCGAGACGATCGCGATCCAGTTGGCCCAGGCGGCGATGAAGCCCACCAGCGAACCATGCGAATAGTGGCTGTAGCGCACCATGCCGCCGGATTCGGGAAACATCGCGCCCAGCTCGGCATAGGTCAGGGCGATGCTGAGGATGATGGCCGCGCCCAGCACCCAGGCCCAGATCGCCCCGGGGCCGGCCAGCCCGGCCGCGCGCCAGGCACCGAACAGCCAGCCCGAACCGATGATCGATCCCAGCCCGGTCAGCATCAGCGCGACGGGGCCGACATCGCGGCGAAGGGCATCGGGAGGATTCATGGCGGCTCCGGCAGGCGGTGTGCCGCGGGCGGCACGGGGGAACGGGGCGACGGCGCGGTGTCCGTCGCCGGGCCAACCTAGGACATGCGGGCGTGAAGACCCCGTGGCGGTGGGCGGCCTCGTCCCCTGTACCGGTCGCGGCATCGCATCCGGCCGCCGCATGGCGCAGGCGGTGCGGCCGCTGCGGGAAGGAGACCTGCGCCCGGTCACAACGGAAACGATTGCATATCCATCTTGATGGAGAGATATAATTCGCCACGACTCCACCCCACGGCCCGCCATGACCGCGCTCAGCTTCGAGTTCTACCCGCCCAAGACCGACGACCAGCGCGCGCAGCTGGACCGTACCGCGAGCAGGCTCAAGGCCTACGCGCCCGAATACGTGTCCTGCACCTTCGGCGCCGGCGGCTCGACGTTGAGCTACACCTCCGAGACGGTGCGCCACCTCAACCAGCACCACGGCCTGCAGGCCGCGCCGCACCTGTCCTGCGTGGGCGGCACCCGCGAGGAGATCCGCGAACTGCTCAAGCTGTACCGCGCTATCGGCGTGCGCCGCATCGTCGCCCTGCGCGGCGACCTGCCCTCGGGCATGGGTTTTCCCGGCGACCTGCGCTATGCCTCGGAACTGATCGCCTTCATCCGCGCCGAGCACGGCGACGCCTTCCGCATCGAGGTCGGCGCCTATCCGGAAACGCACCCGCAGGCCAGCGACGCGCTGGCCGACCTGCGCCATTTCAAGGCCAAGATCGACGCCGGCGCCGACGCGGCCATCACCCAGTACTTCTACAACGCCGACGCCTATTTCCATTTCGTCGACGCCACGCGCAGGCTGGGCGTGGACGTGCCGATCATCCCCGGGGTGATGCCGATCTCCAACTTCAGCCAGCTGCGCCGTTTCTCCGAGCAGTGCGGCGCGGAGATCCCGCGCTGGATCGCCAGGCGCATGCAGGCCTATGGCGACGACACCGAGTCGGTGCGCGCGTTCGGCGCCGACGTGGTCGCGGCGCTGTGCGAACGCCTGATCGCCGGCGGCGCGCCGTCGCTGCACTTCTACACGCTCAACCTGGCCAAGCCGACCAGCGCGGTGCTGCAGCGGATCGGCCGCGGCTGATCCCTGGCACCTGCCGGCGCGCATAGCTTTGCGCGCGATCGGCCTGCCCATCCGGGTCCTTCGCATGGAGGTGCGGGCTGTTGCGGCGGGAACCGCACAAGCGCCGTCACGCAGCACGACGCGCTGCACCGGTTAGGCTTGGCCGATGCGATGCCTGCCGCTCATCTTCCTCTCCACCGCCCTGTGCGCCGGCGCCGCGCAGGCGCAGCAGGTCAACCGCTGCACCGATGCGCAGGGCCGGACGGTATACGGCGACAAGTCCTGCGAGGCGATGGGCGCGCACGCGCGGCTGCTGCCCGAGGCGCGCGCCGCCGGCGCCGGCGGCCTGTACCGCGACACCTGCGCGCGCCGGCTGAGCGAGGTGGTGGCGCAGATCCGTCTGGCGGCTGACGCGCGCGACGCCAACCGCCTGTCCGGCATCTATTCCTGGAACGGGTTGTCCAGCGCCGCTGCGACGCGGGTGATGGACCGGCTGGACGCGATCGTGCAGCGACCGCTGGTGGACATCGCCCCGGTGTTCCCGGACGACCCGGCGCTGGAGCCGGTGGACACCGGCATCGCCGATACTGGCGCTGGCACCGGCCCGATCGTGATCAGCAACGTCCCGGCCATGCGCCCGCGCCCGGTCGCGCTGCGGCTGGAACAGACCCTGGGCCGCAGCGGCACGCCGTCGCGAACGCTGCTGAAACTGCGCCGGCAGTACAACTGTTTCTGGATCAGCCTGTGACCGCTTCCGGCCACAGCGCGCGGATCGCGGCCACGCCCTGCGCGCCGTGGCGGCGCGCGGTGGCGGTGTCCTGCGCGGCCATGCCGCCGATGGCGTAGATCGGCAGCGATACCTGTTCGCGCAGGCGCTCGAACGCGTCCCAGCCCAGCGGCGCCGCGCCGGGATGGCTGGCGGTGGCCTGCACCGGGCCGAGCACGGCGAAGTCGCAGCCCAGCCGCTGCGCGGCCTGCAGCTGCGCCAGATCGTGGCAGGAGGCGCCGACCAGCACGCTGTCGGGCAGCGGGCGCCGTTCCAGCTGCAGCAGCTGCTCGCTGCCCAGGTGCACGCCCACGCCCAGTTCCTGCGCCAGCGCGATGTCGCGGTTGAGCAGCAGTTCGGCCCGGCGGCCGACGCGCTCCACCGCATCGCGCGCCAGCCCCGCACGGTTGCCGGCCTGCGGCGTGCGCAGTTGCACGCGACGGATGCCACTCTCGACCGCGGCGGCCAGTCCGGCCAGCCAGGCCTCGGCGCCTGCCGACGGCTCGGGCGTGACCAGGTAGCGGTCGGCCTGGCGCAGCGCGGCGACCACCGGCAGGTCCGCCGGCGGCATCGAATAGCGGCAGAGCTTGTCGGGCGTCACCCAGGTGATGGCCTGCCCCTCGCGCCCGCGTGCGCTGCCCTTCCAGCGCTGCACCAGCCGCACCTCCAGCCGCAGGCGCTTGTCCGGGTACAGCTGCGGCACCTCCATCACCCAGTCGCCGACCTCGGCCTCGATGCCGAGTTCCTCATGCAGTTCGCGCACCAGCGCCTGTTCGGAGGTCTCGCCCGGCTCGCGCTTGCCGCCGGGGAATTCCCACAGCCCGGCCATGTCGCTGTTGCCGGTCCGGCGGTTGAGCAGGATGCGCCCGCGCGTGTCGGTGATGACGGCGGCCACGACATGGATGGAACGCAACGGAGGAGTCATGCGCCGAGAATGCCGAAAATCCGGGGGACGGCGCAATCGTTTGCGTTCGTGCTTTCCCGACATGGAGATTCATTGAGAAGGCCCGGTGTGGGGCAGCCCCGCATCTACGGCCATGCGGTGAGCCGGAAGACACGCGGTGGGTGCCGACCAACAATCGGTACCCGCCGGGATCGCGTATGGAGAAAAGCCCCAGAGTCAGGGGGCGCGCCACTGCACGAAGCGCGAAGCCGGCTCGAAGGGCGAGCCGCGTACGGCGAGTCAAGGTGCGGGAGGGAGGCCTGCTTGCACGGCACCGCCGCACAGACCAGCCGGACGCCCGGTGCGCGGCGCCGGGCAGGGGAAGAAAAAGAACGGGTGCCGCAGTTTGCGGCGCAAATCGTGGAGCGACAGCGCGCAGCGATGGCGTGCCACGGCCAATGGCCGGCATTGCTGGTATCCACCCGATGAGGAGCCCCCTTGGTAAGGGGGGCGCGCCGAAGGCGCGGGGGATCGGGGATAAAGACCGTGTACCCATGATCCGTGCAACGGATCATGGGTGTGTAGCCCGCTGCGCGGGCTACGCCACGGTCAACTCAACTTTCAGTTGAGTTGACCATGGCAATGCTTGTACTTCTTGCCGCTGCCGCAGGGGCACGGCTCGTTGCGGCCGACCTTGGGCTCGGCGAGCGCGGCCTGCACCTCGGCAGCCTCCTCGTCGGCACCGTAGCCGCCGTTGTCCTGGTGCTGGAACTGCGACATCTGCAGGCGCGCCTCGGCCTGCTGGCGTTCCAGCGCCTCCATCGCCGCCACTTCCTCCTCGCTGCGGATGCGCACGCGCGCAAGCAGCTGGATCACTTCGCGCTTGACGTTCTCCAGCATCTCCGAGAACAGCTCGAAGGCTTCCTTCTTGTATTCCTGCTTGGGCTGCTTCTGCGCGTAGCCGCGCAGGTAGATGCCCTGGCGCAGGTAGTCCATGCGCGCCAGGTGCTCCTTCCAGCTCTGGTCGAGCACGGTCAGCATCACGTGCTTCTCCAGCGCGCGCATGGTCTCCGGGCCGACCGAGGCCTCCTTCTGCGCGAAGTGCTGGTCCAGGTGGTCGGCCACGGCCTGGGCGATGCCCTCCGCGTCCAGTTCCTCGTGCTGCTTGAACAGCCCCACCAGGTCCATCTGCACGCCCAGGTCCGACTCCAGCGTGGCCTGCAGGCCCGGCAGGTCCCACTGGTCGTCCACCGAGTTCGGCGGCACGAAACGGGCGACCACGTCGTAGATCACGTCGCCGCGGATGCCGTCGATGTTGTCCTTGACCGACTCGGCGTCCAGCAGCTCGTCGCGCTGGGCGTAGATCACCTTGCGCTGGTCGTTGTTGACGTCGTCGAAGTCGAGCAGGTTCTTGCGGATGTCGAAGTTGTGCGCCTCGACCTTGCGCTGCGCCTTCTCGATCTGCCGGCTGACCAGGCGGTCCTCGATGACGTCGTCTTCCTTCATGCCCATCAGGCGCATCGCCTTCTGCACCCAGTCCGAGGCGAAGATGCGCATCAGGTTGTCTTCAAGCGACAGGTAGAAGCGCGAGGAACCCGGGTCGCCCTGGCGGCCGGAACGGCCGCGCAGCTGGTTGTCGATGCGGCGCGACTCGTGGCGTTCGGTGCCGACGATATGCAGGCCGCCGGCGGCCTTGACCGCGTCGTGGCGCTCCTGCCAGGCGGCCTTGAGCGCGGCCTTCTGCGCCTCGCTGACGTCCTCGCCCAGTTCGTGCAGCTCGGTTTCCAGCGAACCGCCGAGCACGATGTCGGTACCGCGGCCGGCCATGTTGGTGGCGATGGTCACCGAACCCGGGCGGCCGGCGTTGGCGACGATGGTCGCTTCGCGGTCGTGCTGCTTGGCGTTGAGCACTTCATGCTGCACGCCGGCCTTGCGCAGGTGCTCGGACAGCATCTCCGAGGTCTCGATCGAGGTGGTGCCGACCAGCACCGGCTGGCCGCGCTTGGCGCATTCCTCGATGTCGGCCAGCACCGCGTTGAACTTGCCCTTGCGGTTGAGGAACACCTGGTCCGGGTGGTCCTTGCGGATGGTGGGCTTGTTGGTCGGGATCACCACCACTTCCAGGCCGTAGATGCTCTGGAACTCGTAGGCTTCCGTATCGGCCGTACCGGTCATGCCGGACAGCTTCTTGTACATGCGGAACAGGTTCTGGAAGGTGATGCTGGCCAGCGTCTGGTTCTCGCGCTGCACCGGCACGCCTTCCTTCGCTTCCACCGCCTGGTGCAGGCCGTCGGACCAGCGGCGGCCGGCCAGGGTGCGGCCGGTGAATTCGTCGACGATCACCACCTCGCCGTCGCGCACGATGTAGTCCACGTCGCGCTGGTAGATGGCATGCGCGCGCAGGGCGGCATTGAGGTGGTGGACCACGGTCAGGTTCTGCGCGGCGTACAGGCCGCCGTCGTTGTCGGCGTCGATGATGCCGGCCTGGCGCAGCAGCTCCTCGGCGTGCTCCATGCCCGCTTCGGACAGGTGCACCTGCTTGCCCTTCTCGTCGACCCAGAAATCGCCCTCGCCTTCCTCGGTCTCCTGCTTGACCAGCTGCGGCACCACGCGGTTGACGCGGATGTACAGCTCCGGCGAATCGTCGGCCGGGCCGGAGATGATCAGCGGGGTGCGCGCCTCGTCGATCAGGATCGAGTCCACCTCGTCGACGATGGCGTAGTGCAGGCCGCGCTGGTAGCGGTCGGCCTTGGTCAGCGCCATGTTGTCGCGCAGGTAGTCGAAGCCGAACTCGTTGTTGGTGCCGTAGGTGATGTCGGCGGCGTAGGCCTCGCGCTTGTCGCCGTGCGGCATGCCCGGGTAGACCACGCCCACGCTCAGCCCCAGCCAGTTGTACAGCCTGCCCATCTGCGCGGCGTCGCGGCGCGCCAGGTAGTCGTTGACGGTGACCACGTGCACGCCCTTGCCTTCCAGGGCATTGAGGTACACCGGCAGGGTCGCGACCAGGGTCTTGCCTTCGCCGGTGCGCATCTCGGCGATCTTGCCCAGGTGCAGCACCATGCCGCCGATCAGCTGCACGTCGTAGTGGCGCATGCCCAGCACGCGCTGCGAGGCCTCGCGGCAGACCGCGAAGGCTTCCGGCAGCACCTTGTCCAGCGCCTCGCCGGCGGCGATGCGCTCGCGGAATTCAGGAGTCTTGGCCTTCAGCTGGTCGTCGGAAAGCTTCTGAATTTCCGGCTCCAAGGCATTGATCTTGGCGACGATACGGTTGAGCTGGCGGAGCTGGCGCTCGTTGCGGCTGCCAAAAACGCGGGTAAGCAGGCTGTTGATCATTGAAGGAACCGGTTTGAATGGAATGCCGTGCGCGGCCCCACCCCAAGCGGGACCAGCCGGGCACAAACGAAACAGGGCGCAATGCGCCCTGTCGATGGCAACGCCTATTGTAGCTTGGGGCGGGCGCCTGGCGATTCAAGCGCCCGTCGCGGACCGTCAACCGCGCCCGACGCGGCCGACCGGCGTGTTGCCGCCCTCGCCGAGGAACTTGCGCGGGTTGACCACGCGGCCCTCCTGCCACACCTCGAAATGCACGTGGGCGCCGGTGGAACGGCCGGTGGAGCCGGCCTTGGCCACTTCCTGGCCGACGCGGACCAGGTCGCCCTCGCGCACGCTCAGGCGCGAGTTGTGCGCGTAGCGGGTGACGTAGCCGTTGCCGTGGTCGATGTCCACGACGTTGCCGTAGCCGCCCTTCACCCCGGCGAAGGCGACCACGCCCTCGGCCACCGCCATCACCGGGTCGCCGACGCGGGCGTGGAAGTCCATGCCCTTGTGGGTCGCGGCACCGCGGCCGAACGGGTCGGCGCGGGTGCCGAAGCCGGAGGTCACGTAGCTGTTGCGGATCGGCATGCGCGAGGGCACGGCGTTCTGCTCCAGCTGGTGGTCGAACAGCAGCGACTCGAGCACCGACAGCTGGCGGCCTGAAGCAGCGAAGCGCTGCTCCAGCACCTGTAAGTCGCTGTTGACCGCGCTCAGCGGGATGTCCTCGGCCGGACCGGCGTCGCCGTCACCCATACCCGGCGTCTCGTTGAAGTCGAACTCGCCGTCCTCGAGCTTGCCCATCTGGGTCAGGCGCTCGCCCAGCGCGTTCAGCCGCGTGGCCTGGGCCTGCAGCTCGCCCAGCCGCGCCGCCAGCGCGTTGACCTGGGTCTGCGCGTCGGCCTGCGCCTTGGCCAGCTCCCGCTGCTGGCGCTCGACTTGGGCGCGCAGCGCCGCGTCGCCCGCCGCGCCGGTACCCAGGGTGAGCCCGACGCCCACCAGGCAGCCCAGTCCCATCACGGCGCCTAGCAGGGCCTTGGGCCTATCCTCGAAAAACATCTGCAGGCGCGCCAACGGCGTTTTCGCCTGCTGCCCCCGTGTTTTGATTACGATCTTTTTGAATGCCATCGAAGAATTCTTATGTCTGAGCCGAAATCCAGCGTTCGTTCCCGCACCGCGCCCAGGCAGGCGCTGGAAGCGGTCATGGCGGACAAAGCGGGAAATCCGTTGCGGCGAGCCCTCTGGCTCGACGCGCTGGACCGGCAGTTGCGCCCCCATCTGCCACCTGCACTGGCGAACCGTTGCCGGCTGGCCAATGTGGACGGCGAACACCTCGTTTTTCTCGTCGAGTCGCCGGTCTGGCATGCCAAGGTCAGGCTTGCCGAGGGCCAACTGCTCGACGCGGCCCGATCCATCGGGCTGGCGGCCACCCGGGTGACCGTCAAGACTGCAACCGCGCCTGCACCCTCCCCGGTGCGCAACGACCAGCGCAGCACTCACGCAGTAACGGACGCCACGCATAAAGGCCTGCGCGACGCCCTGGCTTGTCTGGCGGATGTGAAGGGCACCCGTTCCTGAATGCGGAGGGAGTTCCTCCGCCGCGTCCGGGCATCCCGAAGGACTCCCAGCACCAAGCCGGCAGGAATCCTAGCCGCGACTTGCAGTGCAGGAGTTAGTGTTTTGTTAAAAAAAGGTTAAATTCAGGCCGAAGTGGCGCCTGGATTCACATTTTGTCTACGCCTATCCGCGAACCGCCCATTCAGGCGTAGGCGACTGCCCCGTAGGTGATGGGGTCGGCGGCGGCCGGGGAATCGAAGCTGGCCCACTCCCAGGCGCTGGCGTCGGCCAGCAGCGCGCGGACCAGTTTGTTGTTGAGCGCGTGGCCGGATTTGTAGCCTTCGTAGGCGCCGAGCACCGGGCCGCCGACCAGGTACAGGTCGCCGATCGCATCGAGGATCTTGTGCCGCACGAACTCGTCGGCGTAGCGCAGACCGTCGTCGTTGAGCACGCGGAACTCGTCCAGCACGATGGCGTTGTCCATCGAGCCGCCCAGCCCGAGATTGCGCTCGCGCATATACTCCAGGTCGCGCATGAAGCCGAAGGTGCGCGCGCGGGAGATTTCCTTGATGTAGGCAGCGGTGGAGAAATCGATCTCCACGCGCGACTGCTTGGCCGGGATCATCGGGTGGTCGAACTGGATGGTGAAGCCCAGCCGGTAGCCTTCGTGCGGTTCGAAGCGGGCGACCTTGTCGCCGTCGCGCACTTCCACGGTCTTGAGGATGCGCAGGAAACGCTTGGGCGCGGGCTGCTCGGCGATGCCGGCCGACTGCAGCAGGAACACGAACGGACCGGAGGAACCGTCCATGATCGGCAGCTCGGCCGAGGACAGCTCGACGATGGCGTTGTCCACGCCCAGGCCGGCCATGGCCGACATCAGGTGTTCGACGGTCTGGATCTTGGCGCCTTCGCAGGTCAGGCCGGTGCACAGGGTCACCTCGGTGACCAGGTCGGCGCGCGCCGGCACTTCCACCACCGGGTCCAGGTCCACGCGGCGGAACACGATGCCATGGTCGATCGGCGCCGGGCGCAGGGTCATGTAGACCTTGTCGCCGCTGTGCAGGCCGACGCCGGTGGCGCGGATCGTGTTCTTGAGAGTGCGCTGCTGGATCATCGAAATAGGTTCAGGAGGGGCCCGCCCGGAGCGCGGCCATAGCCAAACAAGAATAACACGCATCAACATCCCGCCTTGGCGCGTGGCGCCGGCTCCGCCTCCTCCGGGGAGGCGAAGATGCCGCCGGGCCGATCCTGGCCCGGCAGCAAGGACATGGATGCCGCCACCGGGGAGGACAACCCCGGCGTCTACAACAACTCACGACGTTCCCGCCTGCCGTCCGCCGCCAGCCCCTCGTTCGAGGGCGACCGGCGAAACGGCGGCCGGCCGGTCAGTCGGCCTGGCGGCGCAGGGCGGGCTGCGCGCTTGCGAAGCATCGCTTCGCGCGCAGCGCAGCGCCTGGCCTTGGATGGCCAGGCCGGCCCGTCCGCAGGGGAGACTGTTCCGCCAAGGACGGCATCAGTCGGCCTGACGACGGAGGAACGCCGGGATGTCCAGGTAGTCGCTCGGCAGTTCCGCCGCGGCCGGCGCGGCCGCCGGGGCCGAAGCGGCTACGGTGTCCGAACTCGGGCGGCGCAGGCCCATGCCCAGCGAGCTGCCCACGGCCTTGGCCACGGCATCTGCCGGGCTCTCGTAGTCGCCGCCGAACTCGGCCTGGCCGGTGGTGGCATTGCGCACCAGCTTGATCGGCGCACGCTCGCCCGGGCGCTGCGCATTCTTGGCGGCGGCGCGGTTCAGGCCGGTGGCGACCACGGTCACGCGCACTTCGTCCTGCATGTCCGGATCAAGCACGGTGCCGACCACGACGGTGGCGTCCTCGGAGGCGAAGCCGTCGATGGTGCGGCCGATCTCGTCGAACTCGCTCATGGTGAAGTCCGGGCCGGCGGTGATGTTGACCAGGATGCCGTTGGCGCCGGCCAGGTTGACGTCGTCCAGCAGCGGGTTCTGGATGGCGGCCTCGGCGGCGGCCTGGGCGCGGTCGTCGCCGCGGGCGGTGCCGGTGCCCATCATCGCCAGGCCCATTTCCGACATCACGGTGCGCACGTCGGCGAAGTCGACGTTGATCAGGCCCGGGCGCACGATCAGGTCGGCGATGCCCTGCACCGCGCCCTGCAGCACGTCGTTGGCGGCGCGGAAGGCCTGCACCATGGTGGCGTTGCGGCCGAGCACGGTGATCAGCTTCTCGTTGGGGATGGTGATCAGCGAATCGACGTGCTGGCTCAGTTCCTCGATGCCCTTGAGCGCCACCTGCATGCGGCGGCGGCCCTCGAACGGGAACGGCTTGGTGACCACGGCCACGGTCAGGATGCCCATTTCCTTGGCCAGCTGCGCCACCACCGGCGCAGCGCCGGTACCGGTGCCGCCGCCCATGCCGGCGGTGATGAACACCATGTCCGCGCCCTGCAGGGCGTCCATGATGCGCTCGCGGTCTTCCAGCGCGGCCTGGCGGCCGACTTCCGGGTTGGCGCCGGCGCCCAGGCCCTTGGTGACGTTGGTGCCCAGCTGCAACTGCAGCTTGGCGCCGCAGTTCTTGATGGCCTGCGAGTCGGTGTTGGCGGTGATGAATTCCACGCCGTCCACGCTGGAGTTGACCATGTGCGCCACGGCGTTGCCGCCGCCACCGCCCACGCCCACCACCTTGATCACCGCGTTGGGTGCCATCTTCTCGATCAGTTCGAAATGTGCCATGTCCATGTCCTCGTTATAACCGCTTCCGTTGGCGTGGCCGCGCAGGCGTCCTGCCCTTGCCGTACCGCGCCGCCGTTGCGGCAGTTGTCGTTGGAGTCCTTCGTGGCCACGCCACTCGGGAGATACCGCTCTGCTTCAATCCGCCGGCCGGAACCGGCGCCACCACCCGCCCCGCGTCAGAATTCGCCGCGGAACCAGTTCTTCAATTTGTTGAACAGCGTGCCGGCGCGCCCTGTGGGCAGCGACGGACGCCGCGGATGCTCGATCTGGCTGCCCATCAGCAGCAGGCCGACGCCGGTGGCGTGCACCGGATTGCCCACCACCTCGCCCAGGCCGGTGACGTGCTGCGGGATGCCCACGCGCACCGGCATCTGCAGCATTTCCTCGGCCAGTTCGACCACGCCTTCCATCTTCGAGGCGCCGCCGGTGAGCACCATGCCGGCGCGCACCATCTCCTCGAAGCCGGAGCGGCGCAGTTCGGCCTGCACCATCTCGAAGATTTCCTCGTAGCGGCCCTGCACCGCCTGCGCCAGCGAGGCGCGCGGCATGCGCCGCGGCGGGCGGTCGCCGACCGACGGCACCTGGATGCTTTCCTCGGCGGTGGCCAGCTGCGCCAGCGCGCAGGCGTAGCGCACCTTGATCTGCTCGGCTTCCGGGGTCGGCGTGCGCAGCATGTGCGCGATGTCGTTGGTGACGTGGTCGCCGGCGATCGGCAGCGAGGCGGTGTGGCAGATCGCGCCCTGCACGAACACCGCGATGTCGGTGGTGCCGGCGCCGATGTCCACCATCACCACGCCCAGCTCGCGCTCGTCGGCGGTCAGCACCGCCACCGACGAGGCCAGCGAAGACAGCACCAGGTCGTCGACCTGCAGGCCGCAGCGCTGCACGCACTTGCTGATGTTGGCCGCGGCCGACTGCGCGCACACCACCAGGTGCGCGTGCACCTCCAGGCGCACGCCGGTCATGCCGACCGGGTTGCGGATGCCTTCCTGCGAATCGTCCAGCACGTACTCGCGCGGGATCGCGTGCAGGATCTTCTGGTCGGCCGGGATCGCCACCGCCTTGGCCGCTTCCAGCACGCGGTCCAGGTCGCCCCAGGTCACCTCGCCCTCGCGGATCGGGGTGATGCCCTGTGAGTTGCGGCACTGCACGTGGTTGCCGGAGATCGAGGCGTAGACCGAACGGATCTCGCAGCCGGCCATCAGCTCGGCCTCCTCGATGGCGCGCTGGATCGACTGCACCGTCGATTCGATGTCCACCACCACGCCGCGCTTGAGCCCGCGCGATTCGTGCGAGCCGATGCCGATCACCTCGATCGGGCTGCCCGGCGAGTACTCGCCCACCAGCGCCACCACCTTGGAGGTGCCGATGTCGAGGCCGACGATCAGCGATTTGTCACCCTTGCGATTCATGTCCTGTCCTGCGTCTGCTTTGCTGCCGGCGGCGGGGTTCCCCAGCTCAGCGTGAAACCGTTGGTGTAGCGGAGGTCGGCGCGCACGATCGGCACCTGGGTGCGCGTGAGCTGCGGCAGCACGCGCACGAAGCGGCCCAGCCGCGAGCGCGCGTCGTCGCGGCCGACGACGACCTCGGTACCGTTGTCCAGCGCCAGCGACCAGCTGCCGCGCGCGTCCATCGTCAGCGCGCGCACGTCCATGCCCACCGGGGCGAACAGCGCGCGCGAATCGTTGTAGAGCTCGACCACTTCGGCGGTCTTGCTGTCCGGGCCGTCGAGCTCGGGCAGCGGCGCGTCCTCCAGGCCGTGCGGCGTGGCGAAAAGGCGGCCCTGCTCGGACAGCAGCCGGTCCTTGCCCCAGCGCGCGAACGGGCGGTGCTCGACCACGCTGACTTCCAGCACGTCCGGCCACTGCTTGCGCACCCGCGCGCTTTCCACCCACGGCAGCTGCTCCACCGCGTGCTGCGCGTCCTGCAGCCTCACCGCGAAGTAGCCGGCGCGCGCATACGGCAGCAGCGCCTTGCGCAGATCCTCGCCGGGCACGCGCTTGAACTCGCCGTGCACGCGCAGCTTGGCCAGCGGCCAGCGCTCAGCGCCGACCCAGCCGTTGAGCACGGCCACCACCGGCAGCGCCACCAGGGCGATGGCCAGCAGCCAGGCGAGGATGCGCAGCAGCGCGCTCATGCGCGCCTCCCCTGCGCCCGGCCGGCTCCGCACCACGGCGCCGCGCCACGGCCGGCATCGGCCATGGTCGCGGTGCGCGCCAGCGGAAGCAGGCAGGCCGTCATTCGTCCCGCGCCTCCTGGAAGCCGCCGGTGGCGATCTGCTGGGCGACGTGGCCGATGTCGCCGGCGCCCATCATCAGCAGCAGGTCGCCATCGCGCAGCACGTCCGGCAGCACCGACACCAGGTCGTGGGCGTGGCCGACCACGACCGGTTCGCTGCGGCCGCGCGCACGGATCGCGCGCGCCAGCGACTTCGAATCCGCACCCGGGATCGGCGCCTCGCCGGCTGGGTAGACCTCGCTGAGCACGAGTGCGTCCACTTCCGACAGCACCGCGGCGAACGCGTCGAACTGGTCGCGGGTGCGGCTGTAGCGGTGCGGCTGGAACGCCACCACCAGCCGCTGGCTCGGCCAGCCGCCGCGGGCGGCGGCGAACACCGCGGCCAGTTCGCGCGGATGGTGGCCGTAGTCGTCGATGAGCCGCACCTTCGCGCCCTTGACGGTGGTGACGATGCCCAGATCGTTGAAGCGGCGGCCCACGCCTTCGAACTTCTCCAGCGCGGCGGCGATCGTTTCCGGTGCCACGCCCAGCTGCCAGCCGATGGCGGCGGCGGCCAGCGCGTTGAGCACGTTGTGGCGGCCGGGCAGCGCCAGCGTCACCGGTACGCTGCTGCCCTCGGGCAGGCGCAGGGTGAAGCGCATGCGCGCGCCGTCCTGTTCCACGTCCTCGGCGCGCACGTCGGCGCTGCCGTTCATGCCGTAGGTCATGACGTGGCGCGGGGTCTGCGTGGCCAGCGCGGCCACTTCCGCATCGTCGATGCACAGCACCGCCAGGCCGTAGAACGGCAGGCGCTGCAGGAACTCGGCGAACGCCTCCTGCACGCGGGCGAAGTCGTTGCCGTAGTTCTCCAGGTGGTCGGCGTCGATGTTGGTGATCACCGCCACCAGCGGGTTCAGGCGCAGGAAGCTGCCGTCGCTCTCGTCGGCCTCGGCCACCAGCCACTGCCCGCCGCCGAGCTTGGCGTTGGCGCCGGCGGCCAGCAGCTGCCCGCCGATCACGAAGGTCGGGTCCAGCCCGCCTTCGCTGAGCACCGCGGCGGTCAGCGAGGTGGTGGTGGTCTTGCCGTGCGTGCCGGCCACGGCGATGCCGCGGCGGAAGCGCATCAGCTCGGCCAGCATCGCCGCGCGCGGCATGATCGGGATGCGCTGGCTGCGCGCCTCCATCAGCTCGGGGTTGTCCTCGCGGATCGCGCTGGACACCACCACGCAGTCGGTGCCGAGCACGTTGGCGGCCGAGTGCCCGCGCATCACCCGCGCGCCCAGCCGCGCCAGGCGGCGGGTGGCGGCGTTGTCGGCGTTGTCCGAGCCGGAGACCTCGTAGCCCAGGGTCAGCATCACCTCGGCGATGCCGCTCATGCCGGTACCGCCGATGCCGACGAAATGCACGCGCGGGAAGGCGCGGACCAGGTCGGTGGTGTCGTGGAGGCGACGGATCATGCGCGGTCTCCGCTGGAGCCGGCAACGGGGAAGCCGGGAACGGAAACGGGAGAACGCTGCGCGCCGCCGGCAATCCGGTTCACGCCCTTTTGTGGATGCATCGGTGTGTGTTCCTGCTGGTTGTCCTGTCTGCGGCCGTTCCCGGTTCCCGATTCCCCGTTCCCCGCTTCTTCCAGGATGATGTCGGCGATGCGTTCGGCCGCATCGACCCTGGCCAGCGCACGCGCGGCCTGCGCCATCTGCATGCGTCGGGCCGGAGCGTGGGCGAGCGCGCGCAGCACGCCTTCCAGGTTGGTGGCCAGCGCGTCGTCCTGCCTGAGCAGTTCGGCGGCGCCGCGCTCGACCAAGTAGTCGGCGTTGCGGGTCTGGTGGTCGTCCACCGCCGCGGCGAACGGCACCAGCACGCTGCCGATGCCCACCGCGCACAGTTCGGCCAGGGTGGAGGCGCCGGAGCGACATACCACCAGATCGGCCCAGGCATAGGCCGCGGCCATGTCCTGGATGAAGGCGTCGACGCGGCCTTCGACGCCGGCCTCGCGGTAGGCCTGCCGCGCTTCGTCCTGCAGCTTCTCGCCGCACTGGTGCCAGACCTCGATGGCGACGCCGCCGCCCAGCGCGGCCAGCGCCCGGGGCACGGCGTTGTTGAGCGCGCGTGCGCCCTGGCTGCCGCCCAGCACCAGCAGCCGCATCGGGCCATCGCGGCCGGCCAGGCGCTGTTCCGGCGCCGGCAGCGCGGCGATCTCGGCGCGCACCGGGTTGCCGACCGCCTCTTCGCGGGCGTCGGCGAAGCTGCCCGGGAAACCGGTCAGCAGGCGCCGCGCGAAGTGCGACAGGATGCGGTTGGTCATGCCCGGGGCGCGGTTCTGTTCGTGCACCAGCAGCGGGAAACCGTGCAGGCGCGCGGCCATGCCACCGGGACCGGAGGCGAAGCCGCCGAAGGCCACCACCGCGCGCGGGTTGCGCTCGCGCAGGATGAAGCCGGCCGCGCGGATCGCGCGCAGCACCCGCAGCGGCGCGCCCAGCAACGCCAGCTTGCCCTTGCCGCGCAGTCCGGAGATGGCCAGCGTGTCGATGTGGATGCCGTGCTGCGGCACCAGCCGGGTTTCCATCGCGCCGTCGGCGCCGAGCCAGGTCACCGGGATGCCACGCGCGCGCAGCACCCTGGCCACCGCCAGCCCCGGGAAGATGTGGCCGCCGGTGCCGCCGGCCATGATCAGCACCGGGCGCGCGTCGCCGTCCGGCCTGGCGGCGCTTTCCTGTTGCGTCCCAGCGTGGGGATGTACCGGCTTCTGCGAGGGAGTCGCCATCATGCGATCCTCCCGAAGGTGGGCTCGACCCGCTGCTGCATGCGGCTGGTGCCGCGCGCGGCGCCGGTCCGCATGGCCGCGGCGATCGCGGTGGCGGTGGCCGGCTCGACCGGCTGCGCCGCATCGACGGCCGGCGCATCGGCCACGTCGGCGTCCTCGCGCACTTCCTGGCGGCGCACCGCGCGGTTGTATTCCCACGACACGCGCAGCAGCACGCCGATCGCCACGCAGGTCATCATCACGCTGGAGCCGCCCGAGGAAATCAGCGGCAGGGTCAGCCCCTTGGTCGGCAGCATGCCCAGGTTCACGCCGATCGAGACGAAGGTCTGCAGGCCGATCCACAGGCCGACGCCGAAGGCGATGTAGCCGGAGAAATGGCGGCGCATCTCGATGCAGCGCATGCCCAGCCAGAACGCGCGCCCGACCAGCAGCGCATACAGCGCGATGATGGTGCACACGCCGGCGAAACCCAGCTCCTCGGCGATCACCGAGAAGATGAAGTCGGTATGCGACTCGGGCAGGTAGTTGAGCTTCTGGATCGATGCGCCCAGGCCCACGCCGGTCCATTCGCCGCGGCCGATCGCCATCAGCGCGTTGGACAGCTGGTAGCCCGAGCCCAGCTGGTCTTCCCACGGGTCCATGAACGAGGTGACGCGGCGCATGCGGTACGGCTCGAAGATCACCAGCAGCACCAGCGCCGGCAGCATCAGCAGCACCGGCAGGATGATGCGCTTGAGCTGCGCGCCGCCCAGCACCAGCATGCAGGTGGTGATGCCCAGCAGCAGCATCGACGAACCGAAGTCCGGCTGCAGCAGCAACAGGACGACCAGTACGCCGACCACGCCCACCGGCTTGAGCATCGCCTGCCAGGTGGCGTTGACCTCGTCGCGGAAGCGCACCAGGTAGCTGGACAGCCAGACGATGTACAGCACCTTCACCGCTTCGACCGTCTGGAACTTGGCCACGCCCAGGTTGATCCAGCGGCGCGCGCCGTTGACGGTGCTGCCCAGGCCGGGCACGAACACCACCACCAGCAGCGCGAAGCAGCCCAGCAGCAGCAGGTGGTTGTACTTCTCGACCTCGCGCAGTTCCACGCGCATGGCCACCGCCGCCAGCGCCAGGCCGATGCCGATGAACACCAGGTGGCGGGTCAGGTAGTAGAACGGGCTCTGGGTCAGCGCGATGGAGCTGGACGCCACCATCACGATGCCCAGCGACGCCAGCGCCACGGCCGCGCCCAGCAGCCACTTGTCGTAGTGGCCGCCGATCGCTTCGAGCCGGGTTGCCTGGCGCGCGGTCTCGTCCATCAGCGCACCTTCAGCGTCGCCAGGCCGATCAGCACCAGCACCACCGAGATGATCCAGAAACGCACGATCACCCGCGGCTCGGGCCAGCCCTTGAGTTCGAAGTGGTGGTGGATCGGCGCCATGCGGAACACGCGCTTGCCGGTCAGCTTGAAGCTGGCCACCTGGATCATCACCGACAGCGTCTCGATCACGAACACGCCGCCCATCACCACCAGCACCAGTTCCTGGCGCACGATCACCGCGATGGTGCCCAGCACCGCGCCCAACGCCAGCGCGCCGACGTCGCCCATGAACACCATCGCCGGGTAGGTGTTGAACCACAGAAAGCCCAGGCCGGCGCCGGCGATCGCCGCGCAGATGATGACCAGTTCGCCCGCGCCGGGAATCTGCGGGATCTGCAGGTAGCTGGAGAACACCGCGTTGCCCGAGGCGTAGGCGAACACGCCCAGCGCGCAGGCGACCAGCACGGTCGGCATGATCGCCAGGCCGTCCAGGCCGTCGGTCAGGTTGACCGCGTTGGAGAAGCCGACGATCCAGAAGTAGGCGATGGCCACGAAGCTGATCCCGGCCAGCGGCAGCGCGATGGCCTTGAACATCGGGATGTACAGGGTCAGCGCCGCCGGCACGTCGGCGGTATAGAACAGGAACAGGCCGGCGCCGAGGCCGAAGATCGACTGCAGCAGGTACTTCCAGCGCGACTTCAGGCCGTTGGGGTCGCGTTTTGCGATCTTGATCCAGTCGTCGTACCAGCCGATGGCGCCGAAGCACAGCATCACCGCCATCACCAGCCACACATAGCGGTTGCGCAGGTCGCCCCACAGCAGCACCGCCATCAGCACCGACAGCAGGATCAGGCCGCCGCCCATGGTCGGGGTGCCGGCCTTGGAGAAGTGCGACTGCGGGCCGTCCTTGCGGATCGGCTGGCCGCCCTTGAGCTGGGCCAGGCGGCGGATCGCGGCCGGCCCCAGCCACAGCGACAGGCCCAGCGCGGTCAGCGCCGCGAGGATGCCGCGGAAGGTGAGGTAGTTGAACAGCCGGAACAGGTCGTCCAGCTGCTGCAACCAACGGGCCAGTTCAAGCAACATGCGGTGTGTCCTCGCCGCGCTTGAGCAGCGCGGTCACGATCTTGTCCATGGCGCTGCCGCGCGAGCCCTTGACCAGGACGCGCGGGGAACGGGGAACGGGGATTGGGGATTGGCCGTTCTCGGGCGACGGCGCGGCCGCGCCCACGGCGGAGAGATCGGCCATCAACGCCGCGGCCAGGGCGGCATGCGATTCGAAGTGCCGCGCGCCTTCGCCGAAGGCCTGTGCCGCGGCCTGGCTCAGCGGCCCCAGCGTGTAAAGGCGCTTCAGGCCGGCCTCGCGCGCACGCACGCCGGCCTGCGCATGCAGCGCCTGCGCGTCGGGACCGAGCTCGCGCATGTCGCCCAGCACCAGCCAGCCTTCCTCCTTGCCCGCGGCCAGCGCGGCGATCGCCGCGGCCAGCGAACCCGGATTGGCGTTGTAGCTGTCGTCGACCAGCACCGCACCGCTGGGCAGCACGTGCGCGACCTGGCGGCCGGCGACCGGGCGCGCCTGCGCCAGGCCCTCGGCGACCCGCGGCAATGCGATACCGGCGGCCAGCGCCAGCGATGCGGCGGCCAGCGCGTTGAGCACGTTGTGGCGGCCGGGCAGCTGCAGCGCCACCTCGGCCTCGCCCTGCGGCGTACCCAGTTGGAAGCGCGAGCCGGCTTCGGCCAGCGCGATGCCGGTGGCGGTGACCTCGGCGCTGGCTTCCAGGCCGAAGCGGATCACGCGGTGGGAACCGGCGCGCGCGGCGAAGTACGGCGCGAACGCGTCGTCGGCGTTGACCACCGCCACGCCGCCTTCGCGCAGGTCGTCGTAGACCGCCGCCTTGGTGTTGGCGATCTCCAGCAGGCTGCCCATGCGCTCCAGGTGCGCCGGCGCGACGTTGTTGACCAGCGCCACGTCCGGCGCGGCGATGGCGGTCAGGTAGGCGATGTCGCCCGGCTTGCCGGTGCCCATTTCGTAGATGGCGAAGTCGGCGTCTTCCGGCGCGTCGATCACCGCCAGCGGCATGCCGATCTCGTTGTTGCGGTTGCCCGGCGTGGCGTAGACCTGGCGACCCTCGACCACCGCCACGTGCTGCAGGATCGCCAGCAGCAGCGTCTTGACGCTGGTCTTGCCGTTGCTGCCGGTGATGGCGAACACGCGCGTGGCGCGGCCCTGCTGCATGGCGGTGGCGATCCTGGCCAGCGCCCGTTCGGCGTCGGCGACCACCACCTGCGGCACGTCCAGCGGCAGCAGTCGCTCCACCAGCAGCGCGCTGGCGCCGTTCTCCACCGCGCCGGCGGCGAAGTCGTGGCCGTCGAAGCGCTCGCCGCGCAGGGCCACGTACAGGCTGCCGGGCGCCAGCGTGCGGGTATCGTTGCCGATGGCGTCGATGGCCACGTCGTCGCCGTGGATCTGGCCACCGGCCCAGTGCGCGATCAGCGACAGCGGAGTGCGCTTCATGCGGTCACCTTTCCATTCGCCGCGCGTGCCTGCAGCGCGCGCGAGGCCACGTCGGTGTCGTCGAAGGGGTGCCTGATGCCTGCGATCTCCTGGTAAGGCTCGTGGCCCTTGCCGGCGACCAGCACGATGTCGCCGGGGCCGGCCTGCGCGACGGCCGCGCCGATGGCGCGCGCGCGGTCGCGCTGCACGTTCACCCGCGACGGCTCGGCGAAGCCGGCCATGATGTCGGCGACGATCGTGTCGCCATCCTCACCGCGCGGGTTGTCGTCGGTGACGAACACCACGTCGGCATGTTTCTCGGCGATGGCGGCCATCTGCGGGCGCTTGCCGGTGTCGCGTTCGCCGCCGCAGCCGAACACGCACAGCAGGCGCCCGTCGAGATGGCCGTGCAGGCTGCGCAGCGCCTGCTCCAGCGCGTCGGGGGTGTGCGCGTAATCGATCACCACGGTCGGCTCGCCCTGGCCGCCGAGGCGGTTCATGCGGCCGCGGATCGGCTGCAGTCGGCCCAGCGCCTCGGCGATGGCCGGCGCCGGCTGGCCCAGCGCATGCAGTGCGCCGGCCACGGCCAGCAGGTTGTCGACGTTGAAGCGGCCCAGCAGCGGCGAGCGCAGCGGGTGGCGTTCGTCGCCGATCACCAGGTCGAAGCCGATGCCCTGCCCGTCCAGTACCAGCGCATCGGCACGCACCGCGGCGCCGGCCTGTCCGGTCGAGCTCAGGCCGATCGCCTGCACGTCCGCGGCCAGGGTGCCGATCAGTTCGCGGCCGAACGCGTCGTCCAGGTTGACCACCGCCGCCTTCAGGCCGTCGCGGTGGAACAGGCGCGCCTTGGCCGCGCCGTAGCTGGCCATGTCGCCGTGGTAGTCCAGATGGTCGCGGGTGAGATTGGTGAACACCGCCACGTCGTAGTGCACGGCATCCACGCGGCCCTGGTCCAGCGCATGCGAGCTGACTTCCATCGCCACCGCCTGCGCGCCCGCATCGCGCAGCTGCGCCAGCACTTCATGCATCTGCAGCACCAGCGGCGTGGTGAAGCCGGTCGGCACCACGTCGCCGTACAGACCGACGCCCAGCGTGCCGATGCTGCCGCTGCGGATGCCTAGCAGGTGCCAGGCCTGGGCCAGCAGCTGCACGGTCGAGGTCTTGCCGTTGGTGCCGGTCACGCCGACCATCGTCATCGCGCGCGAGGGGTGGCCGTGGAAGCGGTCGGCCATCGCACCCATGCGCTGGCGCAGGCCGGGCACGGCGATGGCATCGGCCGGCGCCGGCAGCTGCGCCGGGGCCGGCGGCTCGAACAGGATGGCGCTGGCGCCGGCTGCCCTTGCCTGTTCGACGAAGCCCAGCCCGTGCGCGCCGAAACCGGCGATGGCGACGAAGGCATCGCCCGGGCGCACCTGGCGTGAATCCAGCACCAGCCCGGCGATCTGCGGATCGTGCGCAAGCGCCACGTCCGGCAGCAGCTGCGACAGTTGCATCGTGCGGCTCACTGGCGCACCTCCGGCGCGGCCGGCTGCGGCGCGATGGCGGTCGGCATGGCGGCGTCGAATTCGGCGTCGATGTTGGGCTCGGCCGGGTCCTGCGGCACCGGCAGCACCGCGGGGTTGTTGACCGGGTTGCCGCCGACCTTGCCGGCCGCCTGCGCTGCCAGCCACGACTGGATGTCGTCCGGCGGCACGTCCATCAGCCGCAGGGTGCCTTCCATCACGTGGTGGAACACCGGCGCGGACACCAGGCCGCCGTACTGCAGCGCGCCGCGCGGATCGTTGACCACGATCACCGCGGCGAAACGCGGGTTGGTGGCCGGCACCACGCCGGCGAACAGCAGGTTGTAGTGGCCGCGCTCGTAGCCGCTGGGACCGTTCTTGCGCGCGGTGCCGGTCTTGCCGGCGACGTGGTAGCCCAGGATCGCCGCCTGCTTGGCGCCGCCCTGGGTCACCACCGTCTCCATCATGCGCACCACTTCCCGCGCGACCGCCGGGTCGATGACCTGGCGCGCCTCGTTGTGCTGGCCCTTGACGAAGGTCGGCTGGATCACGCGCCCGCCGTTGGCCAGCGCCGAGTACGCCTGCGCGATCTGCAGCGGCGTCACCGACAGGCCGTAGCCGTAGGACATGGTGGTCTTGGTGGTGCCGTACCAGCCCGGGCTGCCCGGCGACGGCACCACGCCCACCGATTCGCCCGGGAAGCCGCTGTGCGGGGCGACGCCATAGCCGAAGGCGCGCACCGAGTTGTAGAAGGTCTGGTCCGGCAGGCGCGCCACGATCTTGGCCGCGCCGATGTTGGAGCTGCGGGTGATCACGCCGGTGACGTCGAGCACGCCGTTGTTCCGCGGCACGTCGCGGATGGTGTAGCGGCCCAGCGTCAGGTAGCCGGGATTGGTGTCGATGACGGTATCCGGGGTGACCACGTGGTTCTGCAGCGCGGTGGCGATGGTCAACGGCTTCATCGTCGAGCCCGGCTCGACCAGGTCGGTCACGGCGCGGTTGCGGCGCGTGTCCGGGGTGGCGCCGCTGATCGCGTTCGGGTTGTAGGTCGGCAGGTTGGCCATGGCCAGGATCTCGCCGGTGGCTACGTCCATGATCACCACCGAACCGCCGGCGGCCTTGTTCTCGACCACCGCGTTGCGCAGCTCGCGCATGGCCAGGAACTGGATGCGACGGTCGACGCTCAGGGTCAGGTCCTTGCCCGGTTCGGCCGGACGCACCAGGTCGATGCTCTCCACGATCGCGCCCTTGCGGTCGCGGATCACCTTCTTGGCGCCGGGCTTGCCGCGCAGCCATTCGTCGAAGGCCAGCTCCAGGCCTTCCTGGCCGTGGTCATCGATGTTGGTGAAGCCCAGCACGTGCGCCATCGCCTCGCCCTGCGGGTAATAGCGACGGAACTCGCGCTGCGCGAACACGCCGGGAATCTTCAGTCCGACGATCTGCTCGGCCACGTCCGGGTTCATGCGCCGGCGCAGGTACATGAACTCCTTGTCGGCCTTCTGCGTCAGCTTGGCGGTCAGCTCGTCCACCGGCAGCGACAGCGCCTGCGCCAGTTCGGGAATGCGCCCGGGCGCGCGCAGCAGTTCCTGCGGGTTGACCCAGATCGAGGCCACCGGCGTGGACACGGCCACCGGTTCGCCGTTGCGGTCGGTGATCATGCCGCGGGAGGTGGCGATGGGCACTTCGCGCAGGTAGCGCGCCTCGCCCTGGCGCTGGTAGAAATCGCTGTTGACCAGCTGCACGTAGGCGGCGCGGCCGACCAGGGTCACCGCGCACAGGCCCAGGCCCGCGCCGACCATCAGCATGCGGTTGCGCAGGTTGAACTGGCTGCGGTTGCGGTTGCGGCGGGGCGCATTCATGGCCGCACCACCACGATGTCGCCGGCTTCCGGGAACTTCATGCCCAGGCGGCCGCGCGCTTCCTGGTCCACGCGCGTGGCCTGGGCCAGCGTGGCCTGTTCCAGCTGCAGCCGGCCGAATTCGATGTTCAGTTCGTCGCGCGCGTGCTCCAGCCGCGACAGCTCGACGAACAGCTGGCGATGGCGGTGGCGCATGAACACCACGCCGATCGCCGAAGCGATCGTGCAGGCCAGCAGCACCACCAGCAGCAGGCGGCTCATGGGGTGCCCCTCGTGGAGGCGGAGAATGACGGATCGCGGGATAGCTTCACTCCCGCCTCCCCGTTCCCGCTTCCCCGCTTCTCGGCCACCCGCAGCACCGCGCTGCGCGAACGCGGATTGACCGCCAGTTCGTCGTCCTCGGCCTTGATGGCGCCGCCGACCAGGTCCAGCGTCGGCACGAAGGCCTGCACTTCCGGCAGCCGGCGGTTGCTCGGCGGCGCCTTGGCATGGCGGTTCATGAACTGCTTGACGATGCGGTCTTCCAGCGAGTGGAAGCTGATGACCGCCAGCCGGCCACCGGGCTTCAGACGCGCCATCGCCGCGTCCAGCCCGGCCTCGAGGTCGGCCAGTTCGCGGTTGATGTGGATGCGGATGGCCTGGAAGCTGCGCGTGGCCGGGTGGATCTTGTCTTTCCCGCGCGGCATCACCGAGGCGATCAGCTCGGCCAGTTCGGCGGTGCGGGAAAACGGCTGGTTCGCACGACGTGCCACGATGGCGCGGGCGATGCGGCGGCTCTGGCGCTCCTCGCCGTAGGTCCACAGTACGTCGGCGATCTCGCGCTCCTCGGCGCGGTTGAGCCACTGCGCCGCGCTTTCGCCCGAATCCGGGTCCATGCGCATGTCCAGCGGACCGTCCTTGCCGAAGCTGAAACCGCGCTCGGCCACGTCCAGCTGCGGCGAGGACACGCCCAGGTCGAACAGCACGCCGTCCAGGCCGGCGGCGGTTTCGCGCCAGTCCAGCAGGTCGGCGAAGCTGCCGCGGTAGATGGACACGCGGCCATCGGGCGCGAAGTCGCGCTGCGCCACGGCGATGGCTTCCGGGTCCTTGTCCATCACCAGCAGGCGGCCGTCCGCGCCGAGCTGGCGCAGCACGCCGCCGGCGTGGCCGCCGCGGCCGAACGTGCCGTCCAGATACGTTCCGTTTTCGATCACCCTCAGGCCGTCAAGGACCTGGGCGTACAGCACCGGCAGGTGAGCCGCCGGCGGCTGCGACACCGGAGGGTGACCGGCCTGCGCTTGACCGCGCACCCGGGCACCCCGGCTCACAACTTCAGATCGAGCAGCCCATCGCCCAGATCCTCGTCAGACAACGTCTGCTGGATCAGTGCGCGATGCGCTTGCTCGCTCCATAGTTCGAACTTGTCGCCCATGCCCATCAGCACCGCCTTCTTCTCGATGCCGACCGCGTTGCGGTGGCTGGACGGCAGGCTGATGCGGCCGTTGCCATCCAGTTCCAGGTGGGCGGCCGAGCCGACGAGTTTCTGCTGCAGGGTGCGCACCACGCGCTGGGTGTTGGGCTTGGCCATCACGTCCTCGCGCACCCGCTCCCATTCCTTCTCGGCGTACAGCCACAGGCACCCGGCTTCGAACGGGTTGTAGGTCAGCACCAGGCGATTGCCGCTCGCACGCGCGACCAGGTCGCGATAGGCGGTGGGCACCGCCATGCGTCCCTTGTCGTCAACCGTGATGGCCGTCTCGCCTTGAAACACGCCGTCCTACCTGTCAGTGCCTGATGTCGCTGGGCGGTCATTGAACCACGGAAAACCACAAAAAACCCGGTTTTCCCTCGGATGACCACCTTAGCAGCGGGCGAAGGGTTGTCAACAACTTTTCGCGGGCAAAATCGTCATTCACATCAATGGCTTGCACCGATCTTTAGAGACTTGTTCAAGCTTTATCCACAAGTTGCTGTTTCGTCTCAAATTTTGAGATTTCAATGAAATTCAGTCGTGTAGAGGGCGCGTGAAAACGCCGCTCCCGCTCGACCGCCATTCAGGCGTCCATCGCCGACGGGCGCGCGGAAAGGCACACTGGCGGCATGTGCCTGGTCGCTCTCGCCTGGAAATCCCACCCCCGCTGGCGCCTGTTCATGGCGGGAAACCGCGACGAGTTCCACGCCCGCCCCACCGCCGCGCTGGGCCGCTGGTCCGCGCCGCAGGACGGCGTGATCGCCGGCCGCGACCTGCGGTCCGGCGGCACCTGGATGGGGATCGACGGCCAGGGACGCGCCGCGGTGGTCACCAACGTGCGCGACCCCACCGCCGCCAGCGGCGGCCCTTCGCGCGGCGCCCTGGTCGCGGACTACCTGGCCGGCGCCGGACACTCCGCGGCGGAACGGATCGACCGGTTGGCCGCCGCTGCCGGCGACTACGCGCCGTTCAACCTGCTGCTGGCCGATGCCGACGGCTGCCATTACCTGGGCAATCGCCCCCTTGCGCGGCAGGCGCTGCTACCGGGCGTGCACGGCATGTCCAACGGCGCCCTCGATGCGCCGTGGCCGAAGACGCGGCGGCTGATGGCGGCACTGGAAGGCTGGCTGGCGCAGGACGACCCGCCACTCGACGGCCTGTGGACGGCCCTGGCCGACGATTGGCGACCGGCCGACGCCGACCTGCCGGCAACCGGCATCGCGCTGCCGCTGGAACGTCATCTGTCGGCCGCCTTCATCCGCGGCGAGGACTACGGCACCCGCGCCAGCACCCTGGTGGCGATCGGCCACGACGGCCGCGGCTTCATCGCCGAACGCCGTTTCGGCCCGCAGGGCGTTTTCCTGGGGCAGAGCCGCGTGGACGTCTGACGCGCAGGGCGCCGGTCGAGGACGGGGCCGGTCTGTGGAAGAATCCGCCCCTCTCCGCCGCCGACAGGGAAGCCAGGGCAGGCCATGCGCAAACCGTTGTTCGTCCTGCTCGCGATCCTGCTGATCGACACCATCGGCTTCGGCCTGATCATGCCGATCCTGCCGGGGCTGCTGCAGAGCCTGACCGGCGACCGCGCCGCCAACAGCTTCCACTACGGCGCCCTGCTGTCGGTGTACGCGCTGATGCAGTTCCTGTGCGCCCCCGTGCTGGGCGCGCTGAGTGACCGCCTCGGGCGCCGCCGCGTGCTGCTTGTCTCGCTCGCGGGCGCGGCGCTGGACTACCTGCTGATGGCGTTCGCCCCGACCCTGCCCTGGCTGTACCTGGGCCGCGCGCTGGCCGGCGTCACCGGCGCCAACATGGCGGTGGCCGCGGCCTACCTCACCGACATCACGCCCGAGGACCAGCGTGCCGCCCGTTTCGGGCAGATGGGCGCGGCGATCGGCATCGGCTTCATCGCCGGCCCGGTGCTGGGCGGCCTGCTCGGCGAATGGCTACTGCGCGCGCCATTCATGCTGGCCGCGCTGCTCAATGGCCTCAACCTGCTGCTGGCCTGGCGCCTGCTTCCCGAATCGCGCCCGGCGCGGCGCGACGAGCGCCGCAGGGTCAGCCTGAACGCCTTCGCCGCCCTGCACCGGCTGCACGGCAAGGCCGGCCTGCTGCCGCTGGTGGCGGTGTACGCCATCGTCACCCTCGTCGGGCAATGGCCGGCAACGCTGTGGATCCTCTACGGCCAGGAGCGCTTCGGCTGGAGCATGTGGATCGGCGGCCTGTCGCTGGCCGGCTATGGCCTGTGCCACGCCCTGACCCAGGCCTTCGCCATCGCCCCGCTGGTGTCGCGCCTGGGCGAACGCCGCGCGCTGCTGCTGGGCCTGGCCGGCGATTCGCTGGGACTGGCGCTGCTGTCCATCGCCCTGTCCGGCTGGGTACCGTTCCTGCTGCTGCCGCTGTTCGCCGCCGGCGGCCTGGCCGCCCCGGCCCTGCAGTCGATGCTCACGCGCCGGATCGACGCCCACCAGCAAGGCGAACTGCAGGGAACGCTGACCAGCATCACCAGCCTGATCGGCATCGCCGGCCCGTTGCTGGTGACCACCCTCTATGCCCTAGGCCAAGGCCTTTGGCCCGGCCTGGTCTGGGCGGTGGGCGCCGCCACCAATCTGCTGGTCCTGCCGCTGCTGTCCGGAAGCAGGCGCAAGGAGACATCGACAGCCGCATCAGCCGTTTCGAGCACCGCACAGGACAACGCAGAAAAACAGGCACCCTGAGAAGTACGGCCTGAGAATTACGGCAAACACGCGCAGCGCCACCCCATCCCAAAGCGCGACGCGAAGCGAGCCAAGCCATCCATCTGGAGAACAGCCCCCTTTAGTAAAGGGGGCGCGCCGACAGGCGCGGGGTTGTGGAAGGCAAGAGGCCCGGGGCCCATTGTTTTGTACCGCCTCAGCGGTACAAAACAATGGGGCTTTTCCCGCCCAGCAGGCGGGAAAAGCGGCGGAGCCGGCCTGTAAGCCGGGTTCTGTCGTGGACAGTCATTCTTCTAGGCGCCACGTCGCCGTGGCGCTCGAGCAACCTACCCGGACCCGACGCGGGCCACGCCATTAGGTCCCTATTTGGTCTTGCTCCAGGTGGGGTTTGCCGTGCCGGTCCGTTGCCGGACTCGCGGTGCGCTCTTACCGCACCATTTCACCCTTACCGGTCCCTCGCCACCCCATTGCGGCCTGTCCAGAAGACTTGGGCGATGCTTCGCATCGCCAGCGGCCATCCATGGGCCGCAATGGGGTGACGAGGAACTTAGGCGGTATCTTTCTGTTGCACTTTCCGTCGGCTCGCGCCGCCCAGGCGTTACCTGGCACCTTGCCCTGTGGAGCCCGGACTTTCCTCGTCGTTCCCGAAGGAACGACGCGACTGTCCGGCCGACTCCGCCGCGCGCATTGTACGGGGTAGCGCCCGCCTTGCGGGTACTGGTCCCAAAGTTTGCTGCGCGAACTTCAGGCTCCGGCTTCTGCCTCGCCCTCCCCGGCCCGGCGCAGCAACGCCGGGCGTTCGGTTGCGCTGCGCGGCAATGCCGCGCAGGCAGGCCGCCCTCCCCCCTGCGGCTGTCGCCGCGCGCCTTTAATAGATAGAAGGGGCTCTTCACCTGAGTTGCCCCCCATGTTTCGCGGCCTGGCCTCAACCGCCGTACAGCGCCTTGCGCGGCGCGCCGCTCAGTTCGGCCGCCAGCTTGGCGGCGGTCGAGGGCGGCAGGTGTTCATTGAGCCTGGCGTACAGGCGGCGGCCCTCGGCGATCTTCGCCTCCCCGTCGTCGCCGGCGCCCTGCACCATCACCACGAACTCGCCCTTGCGCTGGTTGTCGTCGGCCTCGACCGCCGCGCGCAGCTGCGCCAGCGTTCCGTCGAGCACGGTCTCGAACAGCTTGGTCAGTTCGCGCGCGACCACCGCCGGGCGTTCGTCGCCGAAGGCGGCGGCCATGTCGGCCAGCGATTCGACAATGCGGTGCGAGGATTCGTAGAACACCAGCGTGCCGGTCTCGCCGGCCAGTCGCTGCAGGCGCTCGCGCCGCGCCGCGCCCTTGGCCGGCAGGAAGCCCTCGAATACGAAACGGTCGCTGGGCAGGCCGGCCACGCTCAGCGCGGCGATCGCCGCGCAGGCGCCCGGCACCGGGCTCACCTTCACCCCCGCCGCGCGCGCGGCGCGCACCAGCCGGAAGCCGGGGTCGCTGACCAGCGGCGTGCCGGCATCGCTCACCACCGCCATCGACTCGCCGCCCAGCAGCCGCGCCACCACGCGCTGCGCCATCGCCTCCTCGTTGTGGTCGTGCAGCGCCACCAGCGGCTTGCCGATGCCGAAATGCGACAGCAGCTGCCCGGTGTGGCGCGTGTCCTCGGCGCAGATCGCCGCCACCGAGCGCAGCACCTCCTGCGCGCGCGGGCTCAGGTCGGCCAGGTTGCCGATCGGCGTGGCGACGACGTACAGGGTGGCGGGGGCAGCGGGCATCATCGGCTTTTCCATGGGCAAGGTTAGAATCCTACCGTGTCCCCCACCCGGCGCCGCCGCATGCCGTTGAACGGATCCCGAATGAACAAGCCTGCCGCACGGATCACCGTCCTGTCCCTGTCGTTCCTGCTGTTCGCCGGCTGCGCCACCACCGGCGTGGCGCCGACCGCCTCGCCCGGACAGCAGGCCGCCATCGCCCTGCTCGAGCAGGGCAAGCCGCGCGAAGCCGCGCAGCAGCTGGAAGCCGAAGCCGCGCTGGCGCGCGGCGCGGCCAAGTCACAGTTGCTGGCCGATGCCGCCTTCGCCTGGCACGAGGCCGGCGACGATGCGCGCGCGCGCATGCTGCTGCCGCAGGTGCAGGTGCGCCAGCTCGCCGGCGCCAGCCGCCAGCGCCATGCGCTGCTGGCCGCGGAACTGGCGCTGGCCGACAAACAGCCGGCCGCCGTGCTGCAGGCCCTGGGCACGCTGCAGCCGGACCTGCTGCCCGCCGCCCAGCAGGCGCGCTGGCACCTGGCCCGCGGCCAGGCGCTGGAAGCCGGCGGCGACGCCTTCGCCGCGGCGGGCGCCCGCGCCCGCGCCGGCGTGCTGCTGGCCGGCAGCGCCCGCAGCGACAACCAGCGCGCCATCACCCGGCTGCTGGCCGGGCTGGACGACGCCACCCTCGCCAGCCGCAGCGCCGCGCTGCCGGCCGGCGACCCGCTCTACAACCACGCAGGCCGCGCCCTGATCGGCCGCGGCCTGCCGCTGCCGCGTCCGTTCGACCGCGACGCCGCCTGGCAGCTGGATACCGGCAAGCGGCCGCCGGCCGAAGCCGACGGTTACCGGCCGCCGGTGAAGATGGCGGTGCTGCTGCCCCTGTCCGGCAACCTGGCCACCGCCGCCGCGCCGGTGCGCGACGGCCTGCTCGCCGGCTACTACGCCGAATACCGCCGCCGCCCGCAGGTCGATTTCATCGATACCCGCGGCACCCCGGCCGGCGCCATCGCCGCCTACGACAAGGCCGTGGCCGGCGGTGCCGATTTCGTGGTCGGGCCGCTCGGCCGTGACGAGGTCGACGCCCTGTTCGGCCGCCAGCAGCTGCAGGTGCCGCTGCTGGCGCTCAACCGTGGCAAGGACACCCCGCCGGCCGGCAGCGCCGGCTTTTCGCTGGCGCCGGAAGACGACGGCATCATGGCCGCCGAATACCTGCTGGCGCGCGAGCGCGGCAACGTGCTGGTGATCGGCAGCAACGACGACAACGGCCGCCGCGCCACCGCCGCCTTCCGCGAGCGTTTCGCCGAACGCGGCGGCAAGGTCGCCGCCAGCCTCGGCGTCGCCGACGCGCCGGGCGACGTGAGCGCACGCCTGCGCCAGGCCGGCCCGGTCGATGCGGTGTTCCTGGCGGTCAAGGGGTCGCAGGCGCGCGTGCTGGCGCCGCAGCTGGCGCTGGCGGGCATGGGCGGCGCCACGCGCGTGGGCACCTCGCAGCTGGTGTCGGGCACCGGCAAGGCCGACGAGGACATGGCGCTGGACGGCATCGCCTTCCCGAGCGAGGCCTGGACCGTGCGCGGCGCGCCGGGCCTGCCGGCGGCCAGCGAACTGTCCGCGACCCTGCCGACCGCGCGCGGCGCGGCCGCACGCCTGTTCGCCTTCGGCTTCGACGCCTGGAAGATCACCGCCTACCTGGAAAAGCTGGCCAACAGCGCCCAGGGCGGCCTGGCCGGCGCCACCGGCACCCTGCACCTGGACGGCTTCGGCAACGTGCTGCGCACGCCGGCGTGGTCCACCTTCAGCGGTGGCCAGCCGGTGCCGATCGGTGATGGCCGCTGACAAGGCCGCACGCGGCGCGGCGGTGGAAGCCGCCGCGCGCCGCCACCTGGAAGACGCCGGCCTGCGCTGGCTCGCCGGCAACGTGCGCTACCGCGGCGGCGAACTCGACCTGGTGATGTTCGACCCGGCCGCCGGCAGCGTCGTCTTCGTGGAAGTGCGCTACCGCCGCAGCGGCGCGTTCGGCGGCGGCGCCGCCTCGGTCGATGCCGGCAAGCGCCGCCGCCTGCTGCTGGCCGCGCAGCTCTATCTTTCCGCCCATCCCGCCCAGGCGCAGGCGCCCTGCCGTTTCGACGTGGTCGAGGCCAGCGGCGAACCGCCGCGGCTGCGCTGGCTGCGCGACGCCTTCCGCGCCGACGACTGCTGATGCCCAGCGTCTTCACCCACGCCGCCGTCCCGCTGGCGCTGTGGTGCGCCAGCGAACGCGGGCGCGTCTCCGCGCGCCTGCTCGGCGCCGGCGTCGCCGCCGCGATGCTGCCCGACGCCGACGTGCTGGCCTTCGCCCTGCATGTTCCCTACGCCGATGCCTTCGGCCATCGCGGCGCCAGCCATTCGCTGCTGTTCGCCGGCCTGCTGGCGGTACTGGCCCTGCTGCTGCACCGGCCGCTGCACGCGGGAAGACTGCAGGCGCTGGCCTTCGTCTTCGCCTGCGCGCTCTCGCATCCGCTGCTCGACGCCCTTACCTCCGGCGGCCTCGGCGTGGCGCTGTGGTGGCCGTGGAGCGACGCGCGCCTGTTCGCGCCGTGGCGGCCGATCCGCGTTTCGCCCTTCGCCAACGCCTTCTTCAGCGTGCGCGGCCTGCAGACCGTGCTGTCCGAGCTGCGCTGGGTGTGGCTGCCGCTGGCGCTGGCTGTGCTGGGCTGGCGCCTGATCCAATACCGTTCCCCTGCCGGTTCCCGCATCCCATGACGTCCCTGCCCGCCGCTTTCGACCAGACGCTTTCCGACCTGCTGGGCACGCACTGGCGCACCGACGCCGCCGCATTGGCCGCGCACGCGCAGGACAACTCCTGGCGGCACGCGTTGCCGCTGGGCGTGGCACTGCCGGAAAACCGCGGGCAGGTGCAGGCCATCGTGCGGGCGTGCCGCGCGCATGGGGTGGCGCTGGTCGGGCGCGGCGCCGGCACCGGCACCACCGGCGCGGCGGTGCCCACCGCCGGCGGCATCGTGCTGTCGTTCGCGCGCATGGACCGCATCCTCGCGCTGCGCCCCGGCGACCGCTGCGCGGTGGTCGAACCGGGCGTGCTCAACGGCGACCTGCAGCAGGCGCTGCAGCCGCACGGCCTGTTCTGGCCGCCGGACCCGTCCAGCTTCGAGATCTGCAGCATCGGCGGCAACCTGGCCACCAACGCCGGCGGCCCGCGCGCGGTGAAGTACGGCACCACCCGCGACAACGTGCTCGGGCTGGTGGCGGTGACCGGCGCCGGCGAGATCATCGAATGCGGCGGCCCATGGACCAAGGACGCCACCGGCTACGACCTCACCCACCTGATCGTCGGCAGCGAGGGCACGCTGGCGCTGATCGTCGAGGCCACGTTGAAACTCGCGCCGCGCCCGCGCGCGCAGGCCGGGCTGCGCGTGCTGTACCGCGACGCGGAGAGCGCCGCGGCCGCGGTGTCGCGGGTGATGACGCAGCCGGCCACGCCGACCACGCTGGAATTCATGGACGCGCGCAGCCTGGAGCTGCTGCGCCGCAATGGCGCGCAGGTGCCCGAAGCCGGGGCGATGCTGCTGATCGACGCCGATGGCGACGACGACACTCTGCCCAACGTGCTGCATGCGCTGGCCCAGGCCGCCGAGGGCGACGGCCTGCTGGCGCTGGACGTGGCGATGGACGGCAGCGCGCGCGAGCAGCTGTGGGCGGCGCGGCGCGCCTTGTCGCCGGCGCTGAAGAGCATCGCGCCGGGCAAGATCAATGAGGACGTGGTGGTGCCGGTCTCGCGCATTCCCGACCTGGTGGCCGGCGTGCAGGCGCTGTCGGCGCGCTTCGCGCTGCCCATCGTCACCTTCGGCCATGCCGGCAACGGCAACCTGCACGTCAACATCCTCTACCACCCCGACGACGCCGGCGAGAACGCGCGCGCGCATGCCGCGTTGCCGGAAGTGTTCGCACTGACGCTCGCGCTGGGCGGCACGCTGTCCGGCGAGCACGGCATCGGCCTGGCCAAGCGCGACTTCATGGCGCAGGCCTTCACCCCCGCCACGCTGGCGGCGATGCGCGCGATCAAGCAGGCGCTGGACCCGGACGGCATCCTCAATCCGGGCAAGGTGCTGCCGCCCGGGTGACGACGTGCCGGTGACGCCGCAGCAGCGAACCTGCCCGCGATTGTTCCCGGCCGCGGCAGATCCGGGCTACGCCTGCCGGCGCGCAGCTTCTGCATCAGCGGGTGTCGGAGCCCCCCGACCTGCGCAACTGCCGAACAAGGCCGATCCCGCAACGAGACGAGCAAGGACCATGGACATCGACCCCTCGCAGTTCGCCGCGCGCTGGGCCGCGGCGTGGAACGCGCACGACGTGGAGGCGGTGCTCGCGCATTTCCACGACGACGCGGTGTTCGCTTCGCCCTTCGCCCGCCAGCTCCTGCCGGAAACCGGCGGCGTGCTGCGCGGCAAGGCCGCCATCCGCGCCTACTGGAGCGCGGGACTGGCGCGCATCCCCGACCTGCATTTCCACGTCGAGGCGGTGTTCGCCGGCATCGATACCCTCGTCATCGCCTACAGCAACCAGAAAGGCGTGCGGGTGAGCGAGGTGCTGCGCTTTTCAGGCGACCGGGTGATCGAGGGCCATGGCACCTATCCGGTCGACGCGTCCAACCCCACCGGCGCGCGCTGACCGGCACGGCCGCGCGCGCCGAAGCACGACGACCGCCCTACTCCGCGAAGTGGCGATAGCCGCCGGCGCGCTCGCCGCCGGCATCGCCCTCGCAGCGGACGCCGCTGCCCCTGGCGATCGTGCCGATGCGCGTCAACGGCAGCGCGAGGCTGGATGACAACGCACCCAGCGCCCCGCGCTGCTCCGGCGGAGCGGTGAAGCACAGCTCGTAGTCGTCGCCGCCGCGCAGCGCGCAGTCCAAGGCGGCATCGACGCCGAGCGCGGCGCGCAGCGCAGGCGACAACGGCACGGCGTCGGCCTGCACCACCGCCGCCACGCCGCTGCGCGTGGCGATGTGGCCGAGGTCGGCCAGCAGGCCGTCGGACACATCGGCCGCCGCGTGCGCCAGTCCGCGCAGGGCCAGCCCCAGCTGCAGCCGCGGCGTCGGCCGCTGCAGGCGCTGGCGCAGTCGCTCGTGATCGGCGTCGGCCACCACGGTGCGCACGTCCAGCCGGCCCTGCTGCCAGAACCGCAGTGCGCCGGCGGCTTCACCGGGATGGCCGCTGACCCAGATGTCGTCGCCCACCTGCGCGCCATCGCGACGCAGCGCCTTTCCGGCCGGCACCTGTCCCATCGCGGTGATCGAGATCGACAGCGGCCCGCGCGTGGTGTCGCCGCCGACCACGGCGATGCCGCTGGCGTCGGCCAGCGCGAACAGCCCGTCGGCGAACGCCTCCAGCCAGCCGGCCTCGGCCTGCGGCAGGGACAGCGACAGCGTGCACCACGCCGGCGCGGCGCCCATCGCCGCCAGGTCGGAAAGATTGACCGCCAGCGCCTTCCAGCCGATGTCGGCCGGCGCGCTCTCGGCGGGGAAATGCACGCCGGCGTTGAGCGTGTCGGCGGTGACCGCCAGCTGCTGGTCCAGGGCGGGCCGCAGCAGGGCCGCGTCGTCGCCGATGCCCAGCGCGATGTCGGCCCGCGCATGGGTGCGGCGCGCGATGCGGTCGATCAATGCGAACTCGTCAAGGCTCATGGACAGGCATTCCAGGAACGAAAAACGCCGGTGCCGATGCTGCCGGCCCCGGCGTCGTGGCGGAAGCGGCCGGCGCGGTCGCGCGCCGGCGGCGGCATCACTGGCCCGATTCGACCTTGCGCCATTCCACGGCGGCGCGGTCCAGCACGCCGTTGACGTAGGTGTGGCCATGCTCGGAGCCGAACCGCTTGGCGGTCTCGATGGCCTCGTTGATCACCACGCGGTACGGCACGTCCACGCGGTGGCGCAGTTCGTAGGCGGCCACGCGCAGCACCGCGCGCTCGATCGCGTCGACTTCCTCGACCGGACGGTCGAGGAACGGCACCAGCGCCTCGTCCAGTTCGCGGCGGTGGTCGAGCACGCCGCGCAGCAGGTCCTCGAAATACGCCAGGTCGGCCACTTCGTGCGCCTGCTCATGGGCGAACTGGGCCAGCAGCGACTCGGCGTTCCCACCGGAGATCTGCCAGGCGTAGATCGCCTGCAGCGCGCGGCGGCGCGCGCGCGAGCGCAGCACCGGGTCGACGCCGTCGCGGCGGAAGGGCTTGCCGGCAGGCTTGCCGTGGTTCTTGTTGCTCATGGCAGCTGCTCCAGAAGATTGACCATTTCCAATGCCGCCAGCGCGGCTTCCTCGCCCTTGTTGCCGTGGCTGCCGCCGGCGCGGGCCTCGGCATCCTCCACGCGCTCGACCGCGAGCACGCCGTTGAGCACCGGCACGCCGAAATCCAGCTGCGCGCGCATCAGGCCTTCGGCGCAGCGGTCGGCCACGTGCTCGTAGTGGCGGGTGTCGCCGCGGATCACGCAGCCCAGGGTGATGATGGCCGCGTGCCGGCCGGCGGCGGCCAGGCGGGTGGCGACCAGCGGGATCTCCCAGGCGCCGGGCACGCGCACCACGTCGACGGCGTCCTCGCCGATGCCGTTGCCGGCCAGGCTCTGCCGCGCGCCGGCCACCAGCACGTCGGTGATGCGGGCGTTCCAGCGGCTGGCGATGATGACGAAACGGGCCGATCCGGCCGGGCGGAGGTCGCCTTCGTAGTGGCTCATGGGGCGTAGCGATGCAAAAGGTGGGTCAGTTTACCGTGTAGGTCGCCATCCCGTAGGAGCGGCTTCAGCCGCGACGGGGCCTTCGCGGCCACGTCCCCGTGCCTGTGGTGGCGCGGGGTGTGGGTTTTCGGGAAAGCTCCATCGCGGCTGAAGCCGCTCCTACGGCGGGTCGTCAGGGCTGGACGGTCTCGACGATCTCCAGGCCGTAGCCGGCCAGGCCGACCTGGCGGCGCGGGGTGCCGAGCACGCGCAGCCGGCCCAGGCCCAGGTCGGCCAGGATCTGCGCGCCGGCGCCGTTGCGGCGCCACTGGCCCACGTCCTTGTCCTTGCCGGCCGGGCGCAGTTCCGGCTCGCGGCGCAGGCGCGCCAGCAGCGCATCGGAATCGCGCGGAGCCGAGAGCACCACCATCACGCCCTGGCCTTCGGCGGCGATGGCGCGCAGGGCGTCGGTGGCGGCCACGCCGAAGTCGTCGCGGCGCCAGTGCAGCAGGTCGGCCAGCGGGTTTTCCACCTGCACCCGCACCAGCGTCGGGGTGTCCCTGTCCGGGGTGCCGCGGACCAGCGCGAAATGCAGGTCGTTGGCGATGCGGTCGCGGTAGGTGACCAGCCGGAACGCACCGAACTCGGTGTCGATCTCGCGCTCGTCCACCCGCTCGACGGTGTGCTCGGTGGCCAGCCGCCAGGCGATCAGGTCGGCGATGGAGCCCATCTTCAGCCCATGCTCGCGCGCGAACACTTCCAGCTCCGGGCGGCGCGCCATGCTGCCGTCGGGGTTGAGGATCTCCACCAGCACGCCGGCCGGTTCCAGCCCGGCCAGCATGGCCAGGTCCACGCCGGCCTCGGTATGGCCGGCGCGGGTCAGCACGCCGCCGGGCTGGGCGATCAGCGGGAAGATGTGGCCCGGCTGGTGCAGGTCCGACGGCCTGGCGTTCGGCTTGACCGCGGTACGGATGGTATGGGCGCGGTCGTGCGCGGAGATGCCGGTGGTGACGCCCTCGGCGGCCTCGATGCTGACCGTGAAGTTGGTCTGGAACTGCGCGGTATTGGCCTGCACCATCGGCGCCAGGCCGAGGTCGGCCGCGCGCGTGCGGGTCAGCGGCAGGCACACCAGGCCGCGGCCGTGGGTGACCATGAAGTTGATGTCCGACGGCTTGACCAGCTCGGCGGCCATGATCAGGTCGCCTTCGTTCTCGCGGTCCTCGTCGTCGACGATGACGACCATGCGGCCGGCGCGGATCTCTTCCAGCAGTTCGGGGACGGGGGCGAAGTTCATGCGGTGGCTCCCTGGCCCAGCAGGCGCTCGACATAGCGCGCCACCAGGTCGATTTCCAGATTGACGGCGTCGCCGACGCCGGTGTGGGCGAAACGGGTATGGGCGACGGTGTGCGGGATCAGCGCCACCTCGAAGCCGGCGTCGTCGGCCTCGTTGACGGTGAGGCTGACGCCGTCGACGCAGATCGAGCCCTTCTTGGCTATGTACTTGAGCAGCGGCGCCGGCGCGGCGAAGCGCCAGCGCTGCGCGCGGGCGTCATCAACGATCGACAGCACCTGGCCGATGCCGTCGACATGGCCGCTGACCAGATGGCCGCCGAGACGGTCGGTCGGGCGCATGGCGCGCTCGAGGTTGATCGTCGCGCCCGCGGCGAGCTGGCCGAGCGTGGTCAGGCCCAGGGTTTCGGTCGAGGCGTCGGCCTGGAACGAGCTGGCGTCGAACGCGATCACGGTCAGGCACACGCCGTTGACCGCGATGCTCTCGCCCAGCTGCACGTTGTCGAACGGCAGGCTGCCGACCTCGAAGGTAAAGCGGACATCGCCGCCGACGGGCTCATGCGCGGCCAGGCGGCCGACGCCTTCGATGATGCCGGTGAACATCAGCGCACCTCCGTGGTGGAGAGGGGCCGGGAGACCGGAAGGATGATGCAGGGGGTTTTCATGAACGTTTCCCGCGGTTGGAGAGCGAAAAACGCCACAAGGCAAACAGGCGCACGCACGGCGTGGCCGCGCGCTGGCCGTCTTCTTTCATCCGGACTCTAGGCGGCACCGCGTTCGCGGCATCGCCAACCGTCGGCTCCGGCATCGGACCGGATCTGCTGACCCTCGGCCGGTGGAACCCGCATGCTGCGCATTCCCGCGAGCGGACTCGCGTGCCGGCCTCGGCGCTCGCGGGCTCGTGCAAGCTCCCGAAGAAAGCCGCGCACCTACCGCCGGTGGGGAATTACACCCCGCCCTGAAGACGTTCGTGGTTGCCGGCGAACCGGCCGGCGCATTGTACCAGCCCGTCCCCGGCCGACCTGTCTGGCGGATGGATGACAGTGTTGCAGCAGTGGCTCGCGCCCCTCGCTCGTAGGAGCGCACCTTGGTGCGCGATGGGGCCTTCCAGGTGAAACCCCTCGCGCACCAAGGTGCGCTCCTACGGGGATGCGGGGCCCTGCCTCGGCGCCACGCGCGAAGCGTCGGGGCATGGCCCGACCTACGGAGAGCCTGGCCGCAGGCGCAGGCGCAGGTCCTTGCCGACGCTGCGCAGGTCATGCACCTCCAGCGGCCGCGCCTGCGCCATCGTGCCGATGCCCAGCCCGGCCAGCAGCGGGCGGGCGCCCTCGCCCATCAGCAGCGGCGCCATGTACAGCAGCAGTTCGTCGGCCAGCCCGGCGCGCAGCAGCGCCCCGCACAGGGTCGGCCCGGCCTCGACGTGGACCTCGTTGATGCCGCGCCCGCCCAGCAGCGCCATCACCGCCGCCAGGTCGAAGCGGCCATCGGCGTGCAGCGGCGCGGAGGCGAACTGCGTTCCTTCCAGCGCCGGCGGCGCCAGCGCCGGATCGTGCAGGTACAGCGTGGGCGCATCGCCTTCGCGCACCCGCGCGCAGGCCAGCGTGCGCAGCCGCGCGTCGAGCACCACCCGCAGCGGCGGCAGGAAGTCGCCAGCCTCCGGGCGCGCGGTCAGCGCCGGGTCGTCGGCCAGTACCGTCGCCGCGCCGGTCAGGATCGCGCCGGCGCGCGCACGCCAGCGCTGCACGTCGGCGCGTGCGGCCGCCCCGGTGATCCATTTCGATTCGCCGCTGGCCATCGCCGTGCGCCCGTCCAGGCTGGCGGCGAGCTTGACCCGCACGAACGGCCGGCCGCGCTCGACCCGCGACAGGAAGCCGAGGTTGAGTTCGCGCGCCCTGTCCGCCATCAGCCCCACCGCCACCTCGATACCGGCCTGCCGCAGCAGCGCGAAACCGCCGCCGTCGACATCGGGGAACGGATCGCCCATCGCCGCCACCACCCGCGCCACGCCGGCCTCGACCAGCGCCAGCGCGCAGGGCGGCGTGCGCCCGTAATGCGCGCACGGCTCCAGGGTGACGTAGGCGGTGGCGCCGCGCGCGCGCGACCCCGCTTGGCGCAGCGCGAACACTTCCGCATGCGGGCCGCCAGCGCGCTGGTGGAAACCTTCGCCGACGACCTCGCCGCCGTGGGCGACGACGCAGCCGACCATCGGATTGGGCCGCGTGGTCCATGCCCCGCGTTCGGCCAGGCGCAGCGCGCGCGCCATCATCTGGTGGTCGGTAGCGGTGAAATCCTGCATGGGTACCTCGTGGAAGACGGGTGCCGCAGGCCCCTCAGGACAGCGGCGGATCGATCCGCATCACGGTGACGGCCAGCGGCCCAAGCTGCAGCCGGACGTGCTCTTCCCAGCCCAGCGCGCGGTACCACGGCACCATCGCCGCTTCACAGTAAAGATACAGGCGCCGCACGCCCAGCCGCGCGGCATGCGCCACGCAATGCCCGGCCAGGCGCGCGCCCACGCCGTGGCCGCGGCCTTCCGGGCATACGTACAGCGAGGCCAGCCACGGCGACCAGCCGCGGATCTGCTCGTGGTCGTCGTGCAGCAGGCTGACCGATCCCAGCCAGCCCGCGTCGTCCTCCGCCAGCCATGTACAGGGAATGGCATCGTCCCGCTGCACGCGCAGCTCGGTTTCGGCCTGATCGACGGTCCACTCCGGCAGCAGCGCGCCGAACGCCTGCACATGCGCCCGCGCCACCGCGGGAATCCATGCCGGCCGCGCCTGCAGGCCGACGATGCGCGGCGGCGTCAGCGCGGCGCCTTGCGCTCGCGGCGCGCGGCAGCGGCGTCGAGCAGCGACAGCTGGCCGTCGCCGGCCGGGTGGTCGCGCTCCAGCTTCTCGATCTCGTCGCGGAAATCGGCCACGTCCTCGAAGCTGCGGTAGACCGAGGCGAAACGCACGTAGGCGACGTGATCGAGCTTGCGCAGTTCGTCCATCACGAACTGGCCGACGCGGATCGACGGCACCTCGCGCTCGCCGCTCATGCGCAGCTGGTGCACCACCGCGCGCACCGCCGCCTCGATCCGCTCCTCGGCCACCGGCCGCTTCTGCAGCGCGCGGTCGAAGCCGACCCGCAGCTTGCGCGCGTCGAACGCCTCGCGCCCGCCATCGCTCTTGACGATGACCGGCAGCTTGAGCTCGATGGTCTCCAGCGTGGAAAAGCGCTCGCCGCAGGCCTCGCAGCCGCGCCGGCGGCGGATGGTCGCCCCATCCTCGGAAACGCGCGAATCGATCACGCGGGTGTCGGTGTGCTGGCAGAAGGGACAGTGCATCAGCGGAGCGGGGAGAAGGGAACGGGGAACGGGGAATGCAAGTCCCCCGCGCTACGTGCATTCCTGCGTTGCAGCGACTTCCTCAATGCCTGCAACTGCAGGGAGACGGCCCGATGCTGCGCCAGGAACGCGTCGACCGCAATCTGGCGCACGAAGCCCAGCCGCGCGGCCAGCAGCACCTGGGTCAACACCTCCGCCAGCGAACCGGAGGCCATCGAGAGGAAACGCAGGTAATCACGGGTGGAATACCTCGCATTGCCTTCGGCAATGCAGGAAGGAACAGAGATGGCCGCACGCTTGATCTGGCTGCCCAGACCGAATCGCTCCTCGACCGGGAATGCGGAGGCAAGCTCGTAGACCTTCTCGACCATCACCATCGCTTCTTCCCAGACCCTCAATTCACGGAAATCCGCCGCCATGACAACTCCCTGTCGCCATCGACAGGCCGCAACGGCCTGTCATTCCCTGTTCCCACTTCCCCCGTCCCCGGCTCTTCCCCCGTCCCCGGCTCTTCAGCCGTAAACCGGGAACTGCCTGCACTGCAGGGTGACGTTCTCGCGCACGCCGGCGATGACGTTGTCGTCGTTCGGGTTGTCCAGCACGTCGGCGATCCAGTTGGCCAGCGCCACGCAGTCCGGCTCCCGGTAGCCGCGGGTGGTGATGGCCGGGGTGCCCAGGCGCAGACCCGAGGTCACGAACGGCGAGCGCGGGTCGTTCGGCACCGAGTTCTTGTTCACGGTGATGTGCGCCTTGCCCAGCGCGGCTTCCGCTTCCTTGCCGGACACGTCCTTGCCGATCATGTCCACCAGCATCAGGTGGTTCTGGGTACCGCCGGAAACGATCTTGTAGCCGCGCGCGATCAGCGTGTCGGCCATCGCCTGCGCGTTCTTCACCACCTGCTGCTGGTAGGCCTTGAATTCCGGCTCCAGCGCTTCCTTGAAGGCCACCGCCTTGGCGGCGATGACGTGCATCAGCGGACCGCCCTGGATGCCCGGGAACACGATCGACTGCAGCTTCTTCTCGATCTCCTCGCCGGCGCCCTTGGCGATGATGATGCCGCCGCGCGGGCCGCGCAGGGTCTTGTGGGTGGTCGAGGTGACCACATGGGCGTGCTCGATCGGGTTGGGGTACACGCCGGCGGCGACCAGGCCGGCCACGTGCGCCATGTCCACGAACAGGTAGGCGCCGACCTTGTCGGCGATGGCGCGGAAACGCGCCCAGTCCACGATCTGCGAATAGGCGGAGAAACCGGCCACGACCATCTTCGGCTTGTGTTCCAGCGCCAGGCGCTCGACTTCGTCGTAATCGATCAGGCCCTGCTCGTCCACGCCGTACTGGACGGCGTTGAAGATCTTGCCCGAGGCATTGACCTTGGCGCCGTGGGTCAGGTGGCCGCCATGCGCCAGCGACATGCCGAGGATGGTGTCGCCCGGCTGCAACAGCGCGAAGTAGACGGCCTGGTTGGCCTGCGAGCCGCTGTGCGGCTGCACGTTGGCGTAGTCGGCGCCGAACAGCTGCTTGAGGCGGTCGATGGCCAGCTTCTCGGCCACGTCCACGTATTCGCAGCCGCCGTAGTAGCGCTTGCCCGGATAGCCTTCGGCGTACTTGTTGGTCAGCTGGCTGCCCTGGGCCTCCATCACGCGCGGGCTGGCGTAGTTCTCGCTGGCGATCAGCTCGACATGGTCTTCCTGGCGCTGGCACTCGGCAGCAATGGCCTGGGCCAACTCGGGGTCGTAGGACTCGATACGGGCGTCGCGCGGGAACATCTCGGCTCCTGGGAGGGTGGGCGGGGGGAAGGGCCGATTGTAACGCTTCCTTCACCGCCCCACCCCGGCCGTCCCGTGCCACGCCCGGAAAAAGTCAAGGGCGCCCGGTGGGCGCCCCGTCTTTCCGAACCGCAGCCGGCTCAGCGGTTGAACACGATGTCGGCGATGATGCCGGTGGCGATGGCCACCATCAGCAGGTTGCCGCGGTCGTCGCGGATCCAGCGGTGGCCGTGCGGCGGACGGCGCAGGTGGTAGCGGCCGTAGTCGCTGACCACGTAGACCGGGCCGCCGTAGTAGTTGCTGTAGCGGTAACCGCGCTCGAAACCGTACGGGCGGTAGACCACGCGCGGCGGCGGGGCGTAGTAGCGGCGGTCGGTGTGGCGCGCGTCGCGGTAGCCCTCGCGGTAACCGGCGCTGTAGTGGCGGCGGTCGTCGCGCCGGTCATTGCGCCAGTCGCGACGGTCGTGGCGATCATGGCCGGGGCCGGGCCCGCGGCCGCGGTCGTCCCAGCCGTGGCGGCCGCGGTCATGGTCGCGGTCGCCGGCGGCCAAGGCCGGGGCGATGGCGCCGAAGGCCAGCAGGGTGGTCATCGCGGCGACTGCAAGTCGGTGCATCTTCATGGTGGCCCTCGCGGTGTTGATGGACGCTTTCCATCATGCTCACGCGATCTGAACGGTTTCCGGCTGGAAACGGTTACCGCCGGCGCCATTCATCGACCGGCCAGCCGCGCCGCGGCCGCCGGAGCGCGGCGGGTTCCCGCTATAATCGCCCATTCCCTTTTGCCTCGGGCTCGTCCGCCTTGCGGACCGGGCGCGGGCGTGCGCTACGGAGACGTCATGTCCTCGCAATACATCTACACCATGAACCGCGTCAGCAAGGTGGTCCCGCCCAAGCGGCAGATCATCAAGGACATCTCGCTGTCGTTCTTCCCGGGCGCCAAGATCGGCCTGCTGGGCCTGAACGGCGCCGGCAAGTCCACCGTGCTCAAGATCATGGCCGGCGTGGACACCGATTTCGAGGGCGAGGCCCGCCCGCAGGCCGGCATCAAGGTCGGCTACCTGGAGCAGGAACCGCGCCTGGACCCGGCCCAGACCGTGCGCGAAGCGGTCGAGGAAGGCGTGGGCGAAGTGCTGCAGGCGCAGGCCGCGCTGGAAGCCGTCTACGCCGCCTATGCCGAGGAAGGCGCCGACTTCGACGCACTGGCGAAGGAACAGGAGCGGCTGGAAGCGATCCTGGCCGCCGGCGATGCGCACACGCTGGAGAACCAGCTGGACGTGGCCGCCGACGCGCTGCGCCTGCCGCCGTGGGACGCGGTGATCGGCAAGCTGTCCGGTGGCGAAAAGCGCCGCGTCGCACTGTGCCGCCTGCTGCTGCAGAAGCCGGACATGCTGCTGCTCGACGAACCGACCAACCACCTGGACGCCGAGTCGGTGGAATGGCTGGAGCAGTTCCTGGCGCGCTACACCGGCACCGTGGTGGCCGTCACCCATGACCGCTACTTCCTGGACAACGCCGCCGAGTGGATCCTGGAACTGGACCGCGGCCGCGGCATTCCGTGGAAGGGCAACTACACCGAATGGCTGATGCAGAAGGACGAGCGCCTGAAGCAGGAAGACAACCAGGAGAAGGCCCGCCAGAAGGCGATCCAGAAGGAACTGGAGTGGTCGCGGCAGAATGCCAAGGGTGGCCGCACCAAGGGCAAGGCCCGCCTGGCCCGCCTGGAAGAGCTGCAGTCGGTCGATTACCAGAAGCGCAACGAGACCAACGAGATCTTCATCCCGCCGGGCGAGCGCCTGGGCAACTCGGTGATGGAGTTCAGGAACGTCTCCAAGAAGTTCGGCGACCGCCTGCTGATCGACAACCTGTCGATGATCATCCCGCCGGGCGCCATCGTCGGCATCATCGGCCCGAACGGCGCCGGCAAGTCGACCCTGTTCAAGATGATCACCGGCCAGGAGAAGCCCGATTCGGGCGAGATCGTGGTCGGCCCGACCGTCAAGCTGTCCTATGTGGACCAGAGCCGCGATGCGCTGACCGGCAACCACAACGTGTTCCAGGAAATCGCGGGCGGCCTGGACATCCTCAACATCAACGGCATCGAGATCCAGTCGCGCGCCTACATCGGCCGCTTCAACTTCAAGGGCCAGGACCAGCAGAAGATGGTTGGTTCGCTGTCCGGCGGTGAGCGCGGCCGCCTGCACATGGCCAAGACCCTGCTGCAGGGCGGCAACGTGCTGCTGCTCGACGAACCGTCCAACGACCTGGACATCGAGACCCTGCGCGCGCTGGAAGATGCGCTGCTGGAGTTCCCGGGCAACACCTTCGTCATCTCGCACGACCGCTGGTTCCTGGACCGCATCGCCACGCACATCATCGCCTTCGAGGGCGACTCGCACGTGGAGTTCTTCCAGGGCAACTACCGCGAGTACGAGGAGGACAAGAAGCGTCGCCTCGGCGACGACGCCGGTCCCAAGCGCCTGCGCTTCAAGGCGCTGAAGTAAGCAGCACCCGGACGGCCGCAGCGATGCGGCCGTCTGCTTTTCAAGCTGCCTCTCCGTTGAAGACCTTCCGCCCCTTGAGGGAAGGATCGCGGAGAGCGGCCCCGCAGGAGCGGGTCGTTTCCCGCCATGCACCCGGGCGGCGGATAGGCGCAGCTCCGCTTTGCCATGGTTCGACCGTGCCGGCGCGAGGCGACGCGTTCGTCATTGCATCGGCTGCACTATCCACGTGGTGCCCTCGCCTGCTCCTTCGGGGCGCCTGCATCCGACAGCTCCCCGTGCCCTCCTTTCGGGCGACGTCGCCCTGCGCACTGGCGATCCTGCCAGTCGTCTCCCGGAGAGAAGGACTCCTTCCGCCACCTCCCGAATCGCCCCCATGCCCTTCCTCGACCGCCTGTTCAAGCTCCGCCAGCACGGCAGCAACGTCCGCACCGAGGTGCTGGCCGGGCTGACCACCTTCCTGACGATGTCCTACATCGTCTTCGTCAACCCCGACATCCTCGGCACCACCGGCATGGACCCGGGTGCGGTGTTCGTGGCCACCTGCCTGGCCGCGGCGATCGGTTCGGCGGTGATGGCGCTGGCGGCGAACTTCCCGGTCGGCATGGCGCCGGGCATGGGCCTGAACGCGTTCTTCGCCTTCACCGTGGTCGGTTCGGCCGGGCTGCCGTGGCAGCAGGCGCTGGCGGCGGTGTTCATTTCCGGCATGGTGTTCCTGGCGCTGTCGCTGAGCGGCATCCGTGCCTGGCTGGTGGCCGGCATCCCGGCGTCGCTGCGCTCGGCCATCGTCGCCGGCATCGGCCTGTTCCTGGCGATCATCGCGTTGCAGAAGTCGAACGTGATCGTCGCCAACGAGGACACGATGCTGGCGCTGGGGCCGCTGAACACGGTGCCACCGCTGCTGGCGCTGGCCGGCTTCCTGCTGATCGCGGTGCTGGAGGCGCGGCGCGTGCGCGGCGCCATCCTGATCGGCATCCTCGCCGTCACCGCCGCCGGCTGGCTGGTGGGCGACGTGCAGTACCAGGGCCTGGTGTCGCTGCCGCCGAGCCTGGCGCCTACCTTCCTGCAACTGGACCTGCCCGGCCTGCTGCACCACGACGGCGGCGCGCCGCTGGCCGTGCTGCTGCAGGTGGTGCTGGTGTTCGTGCTGGTGGAAGTGTTCGACGCCACCGGCACGCTGTACGGCGTGGTCGGCCGCGCCGGCCTGCTGGACCTGGCCGATGGCAGGAAGCGCTTCGGCCGCGCGCTGCTGGCCGACAGCAGCGCCATTGTCGCCGGCTCGCTGCTGGGCACCAGTTCCACCACCGCGTTCGCCGAAAGCGCCTCGGGCGTGCAGGTCGGCGGCCGCACCGGGCTGACCGCGCTGGTGGTGGCCGCGCTGTTCCTGGCCGCGCTGCTGTTCTCGCCGCTGGCGGCGATGGTGCCGGCCTACGCCACCGCGCCGGCGCTGCTGTTCGTGGCCGGGCTGATGCTGCGCGAGCTGGTCAACGTGGAATGGGGCGACCTGACCGAATCGGTGCCCGCCGCGTTGTGCGCGCTGGCGATGCCCTTCACCTACTCCATCGCCAACGGCCTGGCGTTCGGCTTCATCGCCTACGCCGCGCTCAAGGCCGGCACCGGTCGCTGGCGCGAGGCGCGGCCGGCGCTGTGGCTGGTGGCCGGGCTGTTCGTGCTGCGCTTTGCGCTGGAGTGAGCGCGCAGGTCCGTGCATGCTCCCGCCAGCCGCCGACTCTGGGATGATGGCCGCCATGCCATCGAACCGCGACGATCCAGACCTGCTTTCCCCCTGCCGCCGCAGGATGCTGCGCGCCGCGCTCCTGCTGCCTGCGGCGGCGGCCATCGCCAGCCTGCCCGGCTGCTCGCCGCCGGAACGGGTGGACGGCAGCTTCCTGCAGCCATGGCGCAGCCACCTGCAGTGGTCCCCGGCCGACTGGCAACGCAGCGTGCAGCTGGCGCGCAGGCTGGGGTGCCGGCAACTGGTGCTGCAATGGAGCGGAATCCTCGGCGGCGACGATGGCGACTGGGAGCTGCCTGAAACCAGCCTGCGCATGCTGTTCGACGCCGCCGGCGACGCGGGCGTGCGCGTGCGCGTCGGCCTGCCGTTCGAGCAGCGCTGGTGGCGGGCGATGGGCGGCGACGATGCGACGCTGCAGGCATTCTTCGCCGACAGCCTCGAACGCGCGCGCCAATGGCTGGCATCGGCTCCGTGGCCGCGATCGCCGGCCTTCGGCGGCTGGTACCTGCCCTACGAACTGGAGCAGTACCACTGGGCCGACCCCACGCGGCAGCAATGGCTGGCGCGCTGGCTGCACGGCCTGCAGCAGGCCGCCGCCGCGCAGGGCGGCGACTGCGCGGTGTCCACCTACTTCAGCCGCCTGCCCACCCAGGGCGATCTGGCAGCGCTGTGGGAAACACTGCTGGCGCAGGTGCCGCTGCGGCCGATGGTGCAGGACGGGGTCGGCGTCGCCGGCCTGGACAACCTGCGGCAGCTGCAGCCGCTGTTGCAGGTGTTCGCGCGCCGGGGCACGTCCTTCGATGCCATCGTCGAACTGTTCCGCGAACTGCCCGGCTCGGCGCCGGATGGCAGCCGCTTCGAAGGCGAGAGCGCGGACTTCGCGCGCATCCGCCAGCAGCTGCAGTGGGCCCGCGGCAGCGGCGCGGACAACGTGCTGGTCTATGCCGTGGACCCGTGGCTGTCGCAGGACACGCCGCAGGCCGAAGCGCTGCGGCGGCGCTGGGGCCTGTAGCCGCGGCTAGAGCGCGCGGCCGATGATGTCGCGCAGGATCTCGCTGGTGCCGCCGAAGATGCGCAGCGCGCGCGCGTCGGTCCAGGCGCGGCCGATACCGTACTCGCTGCTGTAGCCGTAGCCGCCGTGCAGCTGCAGCAGGTCGTCCAGTACCTGTCCCTGGATCTCGGTGGCGTTGAGCTTCGCCATCGCCGCGGTGGTCGCGTCCAGCCGGCCCTGCATCTGCCAGCCCAGGCACTGGTCGAGGAAACAGCGCAGCATGGCCAGCCGGGCGGCGGCGCTGGCGAGCACGAAACGGGTGTTCTGGTGGTCGATCAGCGTGCGTCCGAACGCCTTGCGCTGGCGCACGTAGGCCACGCTCTCCCCGAGCATGCCCTCGGCCGAGGCGCCCGCGCGCAGGGCGATGGCCAACCGCTCGGCGGCCAGCTGCTCCTCCAGGTAGGCGAAACCGCGGCGCGCTTCGCCCAGCAGGCAATCGGCCGGCAGATGCACGTTCTCGAAGAACAGTTCGGCAGTGTCCTGGGCGTGCTGCCCGATCTTGGCCATCGGCGCGCCGCGGCTGACCCCCGGCTGGCGCAGGTCGACGCAGAACAGGCTCAGGCCGCCGGCTCCCAGCTCGGGAGCGACGGTGGCCACCACCACGGCCACGTCGGCGTTGACGCCGTTGGTGATCCAGGTCTTCTGTCCGTTCAGCCGGTAGCCGCCGTCGACGGCGTCCGCGCGGGTGCGGATCGCCTTCAGGTCGCTGCCGGCACCGGGCTCGGTCATGGCGATCGCGCCGATCGCCTCGCCACGCGCCATTTTCGGCAGCCAGGCGTCACGCACGGCGTGCGTGGCGTACTGCATCAGGTAGGGCGCGACCATGTCCGAGTGGATCGAGAAGCCGATCCCGAGGAAGTTGGCGCGCGCCAGTTCCTCGATCACGCAGGCGGCGTGCCCGTAGTCTCCTCCCAGCCCGTAGGGCTCGGGCAACTGGCAGTTGAGCAGGCCGGCCTCGCCCGCCTCCCGCCACAGCGCGCGCGGGGTGATGCCCGCGCGTTCCCACTGCGGGTAGTGCGGCGCGATGCGCTCGGCGATGAAGCGGCGGACCTGTTCGCGGAAAAGGGCGTGGTCCTCGCGGAAAACCGGTCGTTCCGTCATCGCTTCAGCGACCCACCGCATCGGTGCCGCTGAGCTGGCCCTGCAGCACCGGCGCGCCGGCGGCGCCGGTCAGGAACAGGCTGTAGTGGTCGCCCGGCTGCAGCGCCGGCAATTCGACTGCAGCGCTGTCCCTGCCTCCGCATCCGGCCACCAGGCGCGCCTTGACCGGATTGATGCCGCGTGCGGCGCTGCGGCCGTTGGCCACCGCGGGAAAGACCACCGGGCCGTTGTCCGCCATCGCCAGCCTGCCCTGGGCGCAGCCGGCGGCCAGGTTGTAGAAGCGGATCTCGGCCTTGAGCGCATCGCTGCTGCCGCCGCCGTCCTCGAGCACCGCCAGCGGCCTGGCCGGCGCACCGGCGTCGAGCACCAGCGTGGTGAAGCTGCCGGCGGCCACCGCCGGCTGCGTGCGGGGCTTGCCGGCCACGCGCACCGTGAAGGGCTTGCCGCCCTCGACGATCGCGTAGCGGGTGGCGCGCGTGGCCGGGCCGAGGTTCTGCTCGGCGCCGTTGCCGACGCTGGCCTTCAACACGGCGCTGCCGGGATTGAGCACGCGCACGAAGGCCGAACCGGCCGGCGGACGCGGCGCGTACAGTTGCGCCAGGCGGCCCTCCGTCCCCTGCTGGGCGAAGGACACGCCGGGCGACAGCGCCAACGCGGCGACGGCCAGCGATTTCATCATGGTGTTCATGCGGTTTTCTCCGTGGTGCGGAGCGTGCGCGCCAGGGTCTGGTAGCGCTGCTCCAGTTGCTTGCGGTCGACCTTGTTGCTGATCGTCTGCGGCAACGCGTCCACGGCGAACAGCTCCGAAGGAATCATATAGGGGGGCATGTGGCGCTCGAGCTGCTCCTTCCAGTCGCCCAGCGCCGCGGGCACGCGCTGCAGTTCGCCCGGTTGCGGCTGGGCGGTCTCGACGAAACCGATCATGCGCGCCAGGCTGCCGTCGGGCCGCCGCAGGACCACCGCGGCGCCGGCGACCACGCCCGGCAGGCGGGCCAGGCCGACATCGACCTCGGCCAGTTCGATGCGGTAGCCGTTGAGCTTGATCTGGTCGTCGCGGCGGCCGCGGAAATAGAACCGCCCCTGCGCGTCCATGTCGCCCAGGTCGCCGCTGCGGTAGGCGCGCTTGCCGTTGTGCTCGAACAGCACGCCGGCATCCAGGTCGGGACGCTCCAGGTAGCCGCGCATCACGTGGTCGCCGGCCATGCAGATCTCGCCGTCGTCCAGGAACACCTCCGCATACGGCTTGCCGATGCCGATCGGGAACGGATTGGGCGCGGCGGCGCGCAGCGCCGGATCGATCTCCACCCAGGTGGTCGAGCAGGTCGCTTCGGTCGGGCCATAGGAATTGACGATGCGCACCTGCGGGAAGCGCGCCCACAGCTCCTCGGCCACGCGCGGGGTGAGCGATTCGGCGCCGAACACGAACACGCGCAGGTCCGGCAGATGGGCGGCGTCGAAGCGCGGGTTGAGCATCTGCTGGCGCACGAACGACGGCGTCGACGCCCACACCGCCACGTGCGAATCGCGCAGGTGGTCGATGAAGCGCTCGCTGCTGGCGATCACCTCGCGCGGGCACAGCACGCAACAGCCGCCCAGGCCCAGCGCGCCGCACAGGTCGAACAGCGAGAAGTCGAAGCTGAACAGCATCTGGTTCATGAAGGCCGGCGCCGGGCCCAGGCCCAGGCAGTCGCGGATCCAGCCGGCGAACAGCGCCACGCTGTCGCGGCCGATCTGCACGCCCTTCGGGTCTCCGGTGCTGCCGGAGGTGAACATGATGTAGGCCAGGTCCGGCACCGCCAGCGGGCGCGGCGCGTCGGCGCCGGGCAGGAAGGCGTCGGCCGCGGCGTCGTAGACCGCGCGCGCGTGCACCAGGGTGGCGATGCGCCGCAGGCGCGCCGGCGGGTTGATGTTGTCCACCGGCACGTAGGTCGCGCCCATGCACAGGCAGCCGAGCATGGCGACCACGAAGGCCGATTCCTTGTGCCCTGAAATCGCCAGCGCGTCGCCCGGCGACAGTCCAGCGCCGCGCGCGCGCTCGATCCATGCGCCGGTGGCGCGGTGCAGGCCGGCCCAGTCCATCATCCCGTCGGCGGCGTGCAGCGCGGGCGCGTGCGGCGCGACCTCCAGGTCGGTGAAGCGGCATTGGTCGAAATCGAAGTACATCGCGCTACCTCCGGCGTTTCCGCGCGCTCAGCGGGAACCGTGTGCGGCCACGTAGTCGGCCAGCACCTGCACCGAATCGACCAGGGCGTCTATCTCGTCCACCGGCAGGGTGACGCCGAGGCGGTCCTTGACCTCGACCATCAGCTGCACCTTGGACATCGAGTCGAACAGCGACTCCATGTATTCGTCCGGCTGCACGCGGGTGCCGATCACCGCTTCGACGATGTCGATCAGCTGGTTCTGGATCGTCTGCTTGTCCATGTTGGAATCCACCTTGTCAGAACTGGAAGTAGAGGAAACGCGTTTCTTTGTGCAGGTTGAGCAGGCACAGCGCCAGCAGAACCATCATCAGCAGCAGCCACGCCAGGCTCGGCTGCCAGCGCATCCACGGGCGCGGCGCGGGATTGGGCTTGGCCAGCGCCGGCGAGTACACGCCCATGATCTGGTGCGCGTTCGGCGCCAGCCAGACGATGGCCAGCGCCGCCAGGATGTATAGCAGCTGCAGGTGGTGGCCGAGCAGCAGGCGCATGCCATCGGCGAAGCGAAGGCCGCCGACATGCGCCAGGTTCTCCAGGCTCTCCCAGCCGCGCACGCCGGCCATGCCCTGCACCAGCTGCCAGGCATCGTGCACGCCATCGGCGCGGAAGAACGCCTGCGCCACCAGTACCGCGGCGAAGGTCAGCAGCAGGTAGCCGGCGTGCTGGAAAGGGTTGAGCGTGCGCATCGCCACCGGCTTGCGGCCGCCGACGAACACGCGCCAGGCATGGTTGATCGCCAGGTAGCCCGCATGCAGCAGGCCGAAGATCAGGAACTGCAGGCCGGCGCCGTGCCAGATGCCGGCCAGGCCCATCGCCCACACCGTGGGCACCACGATCATCGAGAAGAAGCCGCCGGCCGAGGCCACCGCGGTCGGTCCCGTGGGCCGGCCGTGGCGGGGGCGCCAGCGGGTCACCGCCATCGCCACCGGGTAGTACAGGTAGGCGGTGATGTAGCGGGTCAGGGTCATGTGCCAGCGCGCCCAGAAATCGATGATGCTGGTGGCCTTGTAGGGCGAATTGAAGTTCAGCGGGAAGCGGATGCCGAACATGCGCGCCAGGCCCAGCGCCATGTCCGAATAGCCGGAGAAGTCGAAGTACAGCTGCAGCGCGTAGCTCAGCGCGGTGGCCCACGCTCCCCAGAACTGCACCTGGCCGGTGGAGGCGAAACCGGCGTCGGCGTAAGGCGCGAGAGTGTCGGCCAGCAGCACCTTCTTGGCCAGGCCAATCACGAACAGCATGCCGCCGATGGACAGGTTCTCGGCCTGGAACCGGTAGGTCTCGCGCTTGCTGAACTGCGGCATCATCTCCTTGTGGTGCAGGATCGGGCCGGCGATCAGGTGCGGGAAGAAGGTCACGAACAGCACGTAGCTCAGCGGACTGCGGTCGTTGACCACGCCGGCGCGGCAATCCAGCAGGTAGCCGATCTGGGTGAAGGTGAAGAACGAGATGCCCAGCGGCAGGATCAGCGTGTCCATCGGGCCGACGGCGAAGCCGAGGTCGTGGACGAAGTTCACCATCGCCGCGAAGTACTTGTAGTGCACCAGCAGCAGGATGTCGGCGGCCACGCCGAAGGCGGTGGCCAGCAGCTGCAGGCGCGGCCGTCCGGCCAGCGCCAGGATCGCCAGGCTGACCAGGTAGTTGAAGACGATCGAGCCGGCCAGCAGGATCACGAACTGCGGGTTCCACCAGCCGTAGAACACGATGGAGGCCACGCACAGCCACAGCGCGGCCAGCCGTGGCTGCAACGCGCCCAGCAGGTAGTGCACGCCCAGCGCGATCGGCAGGAAGGCCAGCAGGAACAGGAAGGAGTTGAACAGCATGGTCGGTCGGCGCTCAGTCGGTGCCGGCCAATGCCTTCTGCTCGCCTTCGGTCAGCGGCAGGGACAGGGCCATTTCGGAGAATTCCCAGATCACCAGTTTCAGGGTCGGCGGCCACGTCGCCTGCTGCGGCAGCGCCGCCAGCAGCGCGCCGGAGAACTGGCCCCCGTCCATGCTCTGGTTCCATACCTCGCGCCCCAGGCCGTGGCCCAGGCGTTCGGCGAACAGGCTGCGGCGGCCGTTGGAGCTGCCCAGCAGCGCCACTTCCACCGGCGGCGTGTCGTCGAGCAGGCCGCCGCTGCGGACCGGCGCGATCGACTGCTCCGGCTCCTGGTCCAGCGACGGCCGCCAGCCCGGCGGCGCGTGTTCCAGCCCGGCCAGCACGATCAGGTCGCCCATGCGCGGCTTCGGCGCGCCCAGTGGGCCGACCTCGAAGGCCTGGCCGCCCTGCCCGCCCAGCAGCGGCAGCGCCGCGGCGGCGACGGCATCGGCCGCGCGCTGCGCGCCGATCCGGTTCATGTGCACGTCGGTGCGGAAGAACACCGGCGAATCCTGCCCGGACAGCACCGGCAGCAGATCGACGCCGGGCACGCCCGCGTCGGCCAAGGCCTGCTGCCACTGCCCGTAACGGGCGCGCATCGGCTCGGAATAGCGCAGGCCGCAGGTATGCGCCTGTTCGATGCGCGACTTGTCCGGCACCACCACCACCAGCAGTTGCACGCCCCGGGCCTGCAGCTGCTGCGACCAGTGCCGCATCAGGCGCACGCGGTCGTTGAACACCGTGGCCGCGGCGCCGGGCTGCGGGCGCAGGCCATCGCGGTAGAACAGCCAGTCGGGGCAGCCCAGTGCCACCTGCTCGCCGGTGTCGCCGAGCAGGCGGTACCGCAGCGCGGCACCGACCAGGTCGCCTTCGTTCTGGATCGGCAGGCGCAGCGCCTGGTTGATGGCCTGGCCGGCTTCGCCGTCGGCCCATTTGGAAGGCAGCAGCTTTTCCGCCGGCAGCCTGGCGTTGGCCAGCATCCAGCCGCCGGCGCACGCGCCGATCAGCAACAGCGCCGACACCACCATGGCGGTCAGCCGATGGGCGCGCGGCGGGGCAGCAGGAGGCAGGGGCGCGGGCGCCCCGGGACGGGCATTCATCGGATTACTGCCCCAGCGCCTTGTGCAGGCGCGCCTTCCACTGCTCGGGCGTCATGATCGAGGCGTTGTCCCACTGCCCGCGCGCATCCGGGCCCTGCGGGTAGGAGGGCTCGAACATCTGCCAGACCAGCACCTGCGGCTTGTTCTGCTTGAATTCGGCCGATTCCAGGTATTCCAGCAGCATCACCCAGTGGCCGACGTTGCCCGGCTTCCAGTTCACCGATACCGGCCGGTCCAGCAGGTTGGACAGCTTCTGCGGGAAGCCGAAGTACGGCTGCACCATGCTGTGGCCGGTGACGTGCACCGGCGCCGGCGCGTCGTCCAGCAGCGACTGCTGTTCCGCCTGGCGGCGCACGGTGAAGGTGTCGCGCCCGATCGCCTTGCGCTGTTCGTCGGTGAGGAACAGTTCGGCCAGGTCGCCGAAGCGGCGCTCCTTGACCTCGCTGCCAAGCACCATGCCGCTGCCGGCCTGGCCGGCCAGAACCGGCACCTGCTCCTTCACCTTCGCCGCCACGGCGGTGGCCACCGCGTCGGCGGCCGGCTGGGTCCAGTGCTGGTCGCTGCGGTAGAACACGTCCTGCCCGCCCTGCCTGACCTGGCGCAGCACCTGCAGCGCGTCGATCGCGGGCACCTGCGCCTTGCCCAGGCCGTCGACCTCCAGCGCGTAGCGGCCGCGCACCGGATCGCCCAGCCGCTTGCCGTCGGGCAAGCGGTCCTCGTAGAACAACGCCTTGTCCGGCAGCACCAGCACCTGCAGCGCGATCCCGGCGGCCGCCAGGGCACGCTGCGCATCGGCGATCAGTTCGGTGTTGCGCGCCACCGCGGCGGTATCCACCTCGGTCAGGCTGCCCCAGGCCGGGAACAGCCAGCCGTCCCGGCCGACCAGCACGATCGAGGAATCCTGGGCCGCCGGCGCAGCGGGGGCCGCGGGCGCCTGCGCCCACGCGGGGCCGCCCACCGCCAGCGCGCACAGCGCGGCCAGCAGCAACGCGCGCGGGCGCCGCGCGGGACGGGGAAGGGAAACAGGCGTCATGGGCGAATCCTTCATGCGGGATCAGTAGTACAGGGTGGCGGTGGCGAACAGGCCCTTGGCGCGCTGGGTATCGCCGCCGCCGAACGCGAAGCGGTACTGCACGGCCAGGTCCAGGTAGGAACGCGTGGCGTTGTAGTGGTCCTCGCGGAACCAGTAACGCAGGCCCACGCCGGGGCCGGCGCCGAGGGACCAGCCGCGGTTGGTGTCGGACAGCAGGAACGACTGCGCGCCGATGTTCGGGTACTCGATGCCGCGTACCCGCGAGCGCTGGTCCAGCCAGTCCACGCCGACCACCACGGAGGGCGTCACCACCCAGCGGGTCTGGTCGGCGCCGAAGCGGTAACTGCGGCCCAGCCGCAGTTCGGCCGCGGCGAACACCTGCTGGCGGCGCAGGCGCCCGCTGGAATCGACCAGGCGCTGGCCGGGGTCGCCGTTGGCGTCGAGCGCATCGACGCTGAAGCGGGCGCGGTTGTCGTCCCAGCTGAAACCGGCCTGCGCGTAGCCGCTGAGCGTCCACCATTGGCCGACGTCGGTACGCACGCCGGTGCCCTTGTAGAACCCGTAGGTGGCGTAGCCCATCCAGCCGCCGGCGTTGTCGCCCAGCCGGTAGCGCGCCAGCGCGTTGACCTGCAGCGGACGTTCGGACTCGAGCTGGATCCGGCAGCGCTCGGCCGCCGAGTCGGCGTAGACGCCGCCGCGGCGGGTGGCCGAACCGAGGAACTGGCGGCGCTCCAGGCCGACGCTGAGGCCGGTCTGGCCGAATGCGTAGCGCACGCCGAGCGAGCCGATGGTGGACGGCCAGCCGGCCACCGAACGCGAGTGGCTCAGGCGTTCGACGCGGTCGCGCAGATCGGGCCTGCTTTCGCCGGTGCAGGGATCGACGGCGAGGATCGACTCGTAGGTGCCGCCCTCGTCGTACAGGGTGTTGGCGATGCGCGCATAGGCTTCCAGCGTGCCATGCCGGTTGTTGGTGGCCTGCGGGCGCCAGAACGCCTCCAGCGTGCCGAACACCGAATCGCCGGGCGTGCTGATCGCCGCGCCGCCGAGGTTGGTCGCCGCCTGGCGCGCGCCGCGGTAGCCGGCCGAAACGCTAGCGCCCCATTCGCGCGCGTAACCGGCGATGGCGCTGCGCGTGTTGAAGCGCTGCGCCTTGTCCAGCGGCAACTGGCCCGCGTCGGCCCGGTCGATGGCGGTACGCAGCAGGGCGACCGCCTGCCGGTGGTCGCCGTTGGCGGCGCTGGCGTAGGCCTGGTCCATCACCACCGTCCTGGGCGCCTTGCCGGTAGCTTCTGCGGCGCGGAAATCCGCCAGCGCCTGCGCGGGCTCGCCGGCGCGCTGGTTGAGGTAGCCGCGCTGCATCAGCAGGCCGGCGTCATCGGGGTGCGCGGCCAAGGCGCCGTCCAGGCGCTGCCGCGCCTCTTCCTGCTGGCTGCGGTTGCCGGCGGCCAGGGTCGTGGTCAACAGCCCCTGCAGGGTCGCGTTGTCCGGGTTCTCCTGCACGGCCTGGCGCGCCTGGGCGATCGCCTGCTGGTAGTCCTGCCGCCCATAGGCGGCGTAAGCGCGCTGTGCGGCACCGCCGTCGCCCTGCAGGTCGGCCGGCATCAGTTCGCACTGCGTGCCATAGGGCGTGTCGCGGCACTGCTGGAACGGTGCCGGATAGGACTGCAGGGTCAGCGTCTGGCCGGCGCGCGCGCCATGGATCGCCTTGGCGCGCTCTGCCACGGCCTGGCGGATGCCCTGCCGCGCCTTCTCTTCCTCGTCGTCCAGCGGATCGGCCTGCAGCGGCGCCAGCAACGCGGCGGCGCGCTCGCGATCGCCGACGGCGATGGCCGCGTCCACCGCCAGCAGGCGTACGTTCCGCTGCTGCTGGGCGTCCAGCCAATCCTGCTTCAGGGCCATGTCGAAATCGGCGTTGGCCCCCGCTGTATCGCCCTGGCGCTGGCGCAGGTAGGCGCGCATGACCAGGGCGACGGTGTCTTCCGGATCGTTGTCCAGCGCCTGGTCGGCGGTGTGTTCGGCGTCCTGGAGCTGGCCGTCGAGCATCTGCGCGGTCAGCAGCAGCAAGCGGTGCGAGGCGACATCCGGCGCGCGCGCCACGGCGTCGCGGGCGAAGCCTGTGGCCGCGCCGAAGTCCTGCGCGATCAACGCCTGGTAGCCGTCCTGGGCGGGCTTGACCGCGCGCGCGCGGCCCAGCGCCACGCGCTTGGCGCGCAGGTCGGCGACGTTCGGCGCGCCAAGCTGCAGGGCGGTGGCTGCCGCGGCGTCGGCCTGTTCCAGTTTCTGCTGTACCTCCAGCGCAGCCACCCACAGCATCGCCCAGGCGCCCTGCTGCGGCTGCTGGCGGAAGGCCTGTTCGGCCTTGCTGGCGGCAACGTCCATCCGGTCGTCGTTGAAGGCGGCATAGGCCTCGGTGGCCAAGGCGAATGCCTGCGCGTAGGCACGTTCGGCCGGCGTCTGCGGCGCGGCCGGCGCCGGACGCGCAGCGCGGCGACCCGCACCAGCGGTGACTGCCGCGGCGGCAAGCCCCGGCAGCGCCGGGTCCTTCAACCCCGCATCCAGTGCGCGACGGGCCTGGCTGCGCGCTTCCTCGCCACGGCCGAGCTTCTGCAGCGCATAGATCTGCAGCAGGCGCAGGCGCACCACGTCCGGGCGCAGGCGCGCCGCTTCGCCGGCCTGCCGGTAAGCCGCCGCGTAGTCGCCACGGTCGTAGGCGGCGAACGCCTGCTCGGCCAGCCGGTAAGCCGGGCCGGACAGCGGCAGCGGCGCATCGGCCTGCGCCTGCGCCGGCGCGGCGGCCACTGCCAGGACGGCGGCGATGACGGTGGACAGCAGCACGGTCTTCATGCAGGTACGGCTCCGGCGGACGGCGACTGCAGCGTTGCCGCGCGCTGGCGCTGCTCCTGCATGGCCTGGGCGATGGCGGCCTCGGTGGCGATGCCCTTCCTCACCAGGTAATCGCCGATGCGGCCATCGCGCTGCGGGCGGTATTCGTCCAGCGCGATCTCGAAGCGCGCATGGTCGATCAGGTGCATCTCCACCAGCAGGTCGCCCAGCAGCGGCACGGTGTCAACGCGCCACTGTTCGGCGCCGCCGATCATGCGCAGGCCCGCATTGATCTCGCTTTCGCGCGCGATGTCCTGCTCGATGTGCGCGCTGCCCGTTTCCTGCTGGAGCAGGGCCAGGGCGGCGTCGGAAAGCGGATTGGCCACGGCCAGGCGCAAGGTGCCCTCCTGCAGCGGCGGCAGCGGCAACATGCGCCATTGCACGCAGGCGTCGATGCTGACCGGGAACACGCCCGCGCGCAGGTAATCTACGTCGATCGCCGCGCGCTGCATGTCGCCCTGGAAGGCGATGGCCTCGGCCAGGGTCTCGTCGTCCAGCCAGCCCTGCGACACCAGGATCCTCCCCAGCGGCTGCTGGCGCCCCCGCTGCTGTTGCTGCAGCGCCTGTTCGACGCGCTCGGGCTCGACCGCCTGCCAGGTGGTCAGCAGTTCGCCCAGGCGCCTGCGCGTATGCACCAGCTGGGTGGCGTCGGGAAAATCGTGCATGGTCTTGTCCCACACCATGCGTTTGCCGAACAGCAGATACAGCAGGAACATGCGCCAGGCGCGGGCGGTGGCCATGAAATTGACCACGTTGCCGACCACCATGCGCGGGATCGACATCAGCGCGTGTTCCCAGCCGTACAGCCGGTTGACGAAATAGAAGCGCTGCACGACGCGCATGGCCAGCGCTGCCGTGGTGAACAGGGCGATGTTCATCTGCCAGGTGCCGGCCTGGAACACGGTCGGGAACTGCAGGCTCCACAGGCCGGTGGCGCGCAGCACCCAGAACAACAGCAGCTGCAGGAAGATCACATAGGCCACGATGCTCACGAACGAGGTGACGATGCCCTTGCGGTCGCGCGCCAGCAGGTACTTGGTCGCCAGTGAACCACGCCAGCCCAGCGACTCCCAGCTCTGCAGGCCGATGCCCAGCACCCAGCGCGCCTTCTGTCGGTAGGAGGCGCGGAAGTTGTCCGGGAAATACTCGCGCACGCACAGCGCCATGCTCACCGTGCGTTCGCGCACCGGTCCCCAGCCGAACCACGACGGGCGGCGCACGCGGAACTGCACCGGGAAGCGGGCGAAGATCGACTGCATGCCCATCGCCGCCAGGCGCGCGCCGACGTCGTAGTCCTCGGTCAGGCTGTCGGTGTTGAACGGCTGGTTGTCGGTCTGCTCGCTCAGCGCCAGCAGCGCGCGGCGCGAGAAGCAGGTACCCACGCCGGCCGACGGCACCATGCCCGACACGCTCTCGCGCACCACCAGGTCCTTGGCATGCCACTCGGCGAACTCGTCCATGTACACGCCGGCCACCAGTTCGTACCACTCGCGGTCCAGCGAGGTCACCGGCAGCTGGATCATGTCCTTGCGCGGCAGCAGGTAGTTGAAGAACTTCAACTCCATCGGATGCAGCACGTCCTCGCTGTCGTGCAGGATCACGCCGGCGAACTCGATGCCGTGGCGCTGCTCGTAGTCGAAGATCGACAGGACCAGCCAGTTGAGGCAGTCCGCCTTGCTCGTGGGCCCGGCATGCGGCACTTCCACCCGCTGCAGGCGGCGGTAACGCCGCTGCATGCGTTCGACCTCGCCGATGGTCTGCGCGTCGTTGGGATAGGTACCCACGAAGACGACATAGTCCTGGTAGTCGAGCACGTCGATCATGTTCTCGACCATCTGCGCGATGACGTCGTACTCCATCCACGCCGGCACCATGATCGCCAGCGGCTGTTCGGCCCGCTGCAGCAGGTCCTGCTGGGTCAGCGGGCGGTAACCCGCCCGCTTCTTGATGGTCAGGGTCCGCCACGTCTCGCGGATCCAGTACCAGGCGTCGATGAACAGGTCATCGAGGCTGGAAATCAGGATCAGCACGGCAACGGCCACCGCCACCGACTCGAGGACGGCGTAGTAGTTGCCCAGCCAGACGTTCCAGAACAGGCCGTCCACTGCCGGTCAGTGTCCCTGTGCGGCGGTCGCGCGGCGGCGGCGGACCTGGGCCACGCGTGCGGCCAGCAGCATGAACACGACCACGCCGACCAGCAGCAGCAGCCACACCATGTGCTGGCGCCACCACGGCTGCGGGTTGCCTTCGGCGGCCACGCGCGCGCCGTAGGGATCGCGGCTGTCGAAATCGGTGACCACGCCGCGGCCGTCGAGCACCGCAAGGTCGCCGCGCACCAGCCGGAACGGTTCATCCAGGGTGGGCGCATGGGCGCCCAGATCGTTGTACAGCACGCCGACATGGCCGCCGGCATCCACCACCTGCACGGCGGCGGCGCGATCCAGGCCGCTCACGTCCAGCAGCGGCTGCGGCTTGCCGGCCACCACCAGGCGGCCGTCCTTGAGCGCGGCCGGCGTCACGCCCGACGGCGCCAGCGCGAACGCCAGGAAGGGATTGCCCGGAGCGACCGCCTTGCCGGCATCGACCACCTGCAGGCGCGCGGCTTCGGGCGAGGCGCCCACCGCGCTGGCGACGGCGATCACCTTGGCCAGCGAGGCCGGCGCGTCCTGCAGCCAGGTTCCGGGCACGAACACATCGTTGGCGTGCGCCAGCTGGCTCGCGGCGGCGACGAAACTGGTGCCCAGGCTGCGCCTGGCCAGCTTGAGGTGGCTGCTGGGCAGGATCGAGACCGGGAAGGCGGTGGCCGGGTCGTGGCAGTACGGGCGCGCCGGCTGGCGCAGGAAACTCACCCGCACCTCGTTGCGCGCGGCCAGCGCGTAGGCCGGCACCTGCGCCACCAGCCGCTGCGGCTTGCCATCGGCGCTCAGGATCTTCGCGCCAAGCAGGAAATCGTTGAAGTAGATCGTCGCCACCGCGCCCTGGCCGGCCGCGTTGGGCGCGGCCGAGACGTCGATCACCACCTGCTCGGGGAGGCGCCCGTCGGCCGACAGCGCGCCCAGTTCGAAGGCGGCGGTGCGGTCGCCGCGCACGACGATGTCCAGCGTCCCGGACATGTTGCCCAGGCGGCTGAGCAGGACGGTGTCCTCCGATACCGGCGGCGTCGAGGCCTGCTCGACCTGCAGCGTGCGGCCCAGCGCATAGCTGCGCCACTGCTCGCCCAGCAGGCCGGCCACCTTGGCGCCGGCGGCCGGGGCCACCAGCAGGACCGGCCTGCCGGCGACCGGCGCGACGCCGACCGAGTCCTTGCCCAGGCCCTTTTCCAGCGGCGCCATGGACGCCGCGCGCCAGGCCGCGAACGCGGCGGCGGTGTCGCTGCCCGCGGCGGTGGCCTGCGCGGCCAGCGCATCCAGCGCGTTGCGCACGGCCGCGCGCAACGGCTCGCTGTCGATCACCACGTCCGCCGCCAGCGGACCGCTGTCGCGCAGCGACAGCAGCGCGCCGACTTCGGCCAGGTCGGCGATGCGGTGGTTGCGTTCGGCGCCGGCGAGGGCGGCATACGCGGGAATGCCGCGCAGGCTGGCGGGGATCGCCACGCCGCCCAGGTCCACGCTGGCGCCGACCGCCGGCAACGCCACCACGTCCACGCGCTTGCCGCCGTTGCGCAGCGCGGTGCCCACGCGCCAGGCCGCGTCGTAAGCGGGCGCCGGCATGGCCTTGCCCTCCACCAGCACGCGTACGCGCGGCGGCAGCGCTCCCCATGCCTTGGCCACGGTATCCACGGCGCGGCTGTCGAAGCGGTAGGTGAAACGCGAATCGGGCGACAGCCGCAGCACGTTGGCCGGCGCACTCTGGTCGGCGCAACGGTAGTCGGACACCACCGACCACCAGCCCACGCCGACGCGGACGAAGCCGTTCTCGCGCGGCGAACCGTCGATGCCCAGCAGCTGGCTGGCATCGCCCTGCGCATCGGTGATCGTGCGCGCGGCCATGGGGTCGCCATCAACCGACCACAGCCCCGAGGTGCGGCCGGTGTGGCCGCGCACGTAACGCCCGTCCAGCTGCAGCTGCGCATCGCGGGTCGGCACGCCTGCGGGCACCGGCAGGTAGATCTCGCGCCGGTCCTCCTGGCCGCTGAGCGTCAACGGCTGGCGGAACCCCAGGTCGCGCAGGGTCATCTGCCGGGTCACCATGGCATCGCCGGCCCACTCGCCGAACTGCCCGGCCGCGCTGTCGGCGGCGAAGCCGGCCGGCGCGGTGGCCAGCAGCGGCGTGGCGAGGAGGGAAAGGAGGAAATGTCGGCCGTTCGGGGTCATGGCGTCACTTCTTGCAGGGAAAGGGATCGACGATCGGCAACGGCGCACTGCGCGGGCCGGAACTCTTGGAAGGGCTGGCCCAGCAGCGCGGCCACGATGCGCTCGCTGGCGCGGCCGTCGCCATAGGGGCTGGCGTCCGGGTTGAACCCGGCGGCCGCGTGCGGCGCGGCGCAGGCGGCCGCCACCGCATCGACGATGCGCTTGGGCTCGGTGCCGACCAGGCGCACCACGCCGGCTTCCACCGCTTCGGGCCGCTCGGTGACGTCGCGCATCACCAGCACCGGCTTGCCCAGCGCCGGCGCCTCCTCCTGCACGCCGCCGGAGTCGGTGAGGATCACGTCGGCGCGCTGCATCAGGCGCACGAAGCTCAGGTAGTCCTGCGGCGGCATCAGGTGGACGTTGTCCAGCCCGCCCAGGTGCGCGTTGACCGGCCCCTGCACGTTGGGATTGAGGTGCACCGGATAGACGATCTGCAGGTCCGGGCGCCTGGCCAGCTCGGCCAGCGCACGGCAGATGTTCTCGAAACCGGAACCGAAACTCTCGCGGCGGTGCCCGGTCACCAGCAGCAGGCGGCGATGCGGATCGAGCATGTGCAGCGGCGCATCCACCGCCTGGCGCAGGGCGCGGTCCTGGTCCAGCCGCGCCACGGTCTGCTGCAGGGCATCGATGACGGTATTGCCAGTCACCACCGTCCGCCCGGCCAGATGCTCGCGTTCCAGGTTGGCGCGCGAACTGGCGGTCGGCGCGAACAGATGGTCCGCGACCACGTCGATCACCCGCCGGTTCATTTCCTCCGGCCAGGGACGCTGCAGGTCGCCGGTGCGCAGGCCGGCCTCGACATGGCCGACCGGAATGCGGCGCTGGAAAGCGGCCACGGCGGCGGTCATCGCGGTGGAGGTATCGCCATGCACCAGCACGCGGTCCGGCTGTACCTGTGCGTAGAGCGCGTCCAGGCGCTCGAAGAGGCGCGCGCACAGGCCGTTGAGGGTCTGGTCGGCGACCATGACGTCCAGGTCGTGATCCGGAACGATGTCGAACAGCGCCATCACCTGGTCCAGCATCGCCCGGTGCTGGCCGGTGGTGCATACGATCGATTCGATGCCCGGTGCCTGCCCCAGCGCCCGGACCAGTGGTCCCATCTTGATCGCTTCAGGGCGGGTACCAAAAACGGAAAGAACCTTCACCAGCCAACTCCATGCGGTTGATTAATGTGACATCCGTCACGCAAATTCTAGGCCAAGTACCGTAACAGGCACCACATCGGGAGGATGCAGGCCCGATCCGGAGGACGGTGTGACGTAAATCGTCACTTGCAGTACGTAGCGCGCGCCCGTCCACGGCACCCCGGCACCGGCACTCGTTCAGAGCATGAACAGAACCCTGCGGGGGATCATCGCCGCGGATCGCGGACGCTCACGTCAGGTACGGACAGAGGCAGGCTCGGCCCCGCCCGGTCCTCCCGGGCGGCGCCGATCCTATTCCATCATCGTAAGAGAGGGGATGACACTCGCTCACCCACGCTCTTTTCCCCGGCCCCTCAGTCCGCCGCAGGAGGGGCGTTCACCTGGAATACCTGCCGCAGGTAAGCCAGATAACCCGGATCGTCACACATGCTCTTGCCCGGCGAATCGCTGAGCTTGGCCACCGGTTGTCCATTGCAGCGCACCATCTTGATGACGATGTTCAGCGGGGTCGGCCCCAGGTCGTTGGTCAGGTGGGTGCCCACGCCGAAGGCCACCTGGCAGCGGCCGCGGAAATAGTCGTACAGGCGCATCACCTTCTCGATGTTCAGGCCGTCGCTGAACACCAGGATCTTGCTGGAGGGATCGGCGCGGTTGGCCTTGAAGTGCGCCAGCATGCGGTCGCCCCACACGAACGGATCGCCCGAGTCGTGGCGCACGCCGTCGAACAGCTTGCAGAAATACATGTCGAAATCGCGCAGGAAGGCATCCAGCCCGACCACGTCGGACAGGGCGATGCCCAGGTCGCCGCGGTACTCGCGCGCCCAGGACTCGAGCGCGGCCACCTGCGAATCGCGCAGGCGCGGGCCCAGCGCCTGGAATGCCTGCAGGTATTCGTGCGCCATCGTGCCATGCGGGGTCATGCCGTACCGGCGCGCGAAATACACGTTGCTGGTGCCGACGTACTGCGTGCCCAGCGCGTCGCGCAGCAGCGGCAGCATGTGCGCGTGCCAATCGTGCGAGTAACGGCGGCGGGTGCCGTAGTCGGCGATGCGGCAGTCGCCGAAGCCCGGGGTATCGCGCAGCAGCGCGGTCTTGGCGCGCAGGCGGCGTTCACCCTCGGCGAAATCCGCGGTGCTGGTATTGCGGAACCAGACCTCGTTGATGATCGCCAGCAGCGGCACCTCGAACAGGATGGTGTGCAGCCACGGGCCGGAGATGTCCAGTTCGATCTCGCCCGGCACGGTGGCCGAGGCACGCAGGTCGATGTACTTGCGGTCCAGGTGGAACAGGCCGAGGAAATCGGCGAAGTCCGGCTTCACGAAGCGCAGCCCGCGCATGTAGTCCAACTCGTCCGCGCCGAAGCGCAGGCTGCACAGGTGGTCGATCTCGGCATCGATCTGGTCGATGTAACGGGCCAGGTCGATGCCCGGCGTGCGGCACTTGAAGCGGTACTGCACGATCGCCCCGGGGTGCTGGTGCAGCACCGCCTGCATCATCGTGAATTTGTAGAGATCGGTATCGAGCAGGGACTGGATGATCATGCCGGCATTATGCGCCGGCGGTCCCGGCGGGCGTGTGCAGGCGGATGCCGCCAGGCACTGCACGTATCGGGGCGGTAAGCGCCGACGGACCTGCGGCTCGAATGCCGGCGCGCGGCCCGGCCGCGGCGCCCGTCGACCCTCGCCGGGCTGCGGCGGCCCGTCTTGCCGCCCCTTCGCCCCG
>NZ_WIDL01000017.1 GCF_009496535.1 Stenotrophomonas sp. MYb238 | reverse complement strand
CGCGCCCCGGCCCACGCCGCTGGCGTGGGCCGGGGCGCGGAGCGGGGGTTGGGGTGAGGGGGGGCGACAAAGCCCGCGGCGCTCGGCTGGCAGAAGTGTCCGTCGCACATACCTCTGTTCTTCCGGGACCACGGCATGCGGCGCGTCCGCATGCCGACCCTTCTTCGGAAGGTTTCCCCATGCACCCCTGCGATCCGGTGAGCTGTTCAAGCCCTCTCTCTGCGGGGCGAGAGGGCTCGGTTTGCGCGCCACTGGCGCGCGTGCCTTTGAGCGCCCACGCCGCTGGCATGGGCCGGGGCGCGGAGCGGGGGTTGGGGTGAGGGTGCGCGGCGAAGCCCGCTGCGTTCGGCCGTCAGAAGTGTCCGTACCTGAATCCGTTCTTCCGGGACCACGGCATGCGGTGCATTCGGCCGAGCCTTCGGAAAGTTTCCTCATGCACCCCGGCGATCCGGTGAGCTGTTCAAGCCCCTCTCCCCCGCGGGCGAGAGGGCACGGTTTGCGCGCCACTGGCGCGCGTGCCTTCGAGCGCCCACGCCGCTGGCATGGGCCGGGGCGCGGAGCGGGGGTTGGGGTGAGGGTGCGCGGTGAAGCCCGCGGCGCTCGGCCGTCAGAAGTGTCCGCCGTACCTACATCCGTTCTTCCGCGACCGCGGCATGCGGCGCATCCGCAAGCCTACCCTTCGGAAGGTTTCCCCATGCACTCTGGCGATCCGGTGAGTTGTTCAAGCCCCTCTCCCCGTGGGGCGAGAAGGCACGGTCTGCGCGCTAGTGGCGCGCGTGACTTCAAGCGCCCACGCCGCTGGCATGGGCCAGGGCGCGGAGCGGGGGCTGGGGTGAGGGTGCGCGGAAGCCCGCGGCGCTCGGCCGTCAGAAGTGTCCGTCGTACCTACATCCGCTCTTTCGCGACCACTGCATGCGGCGCATACGTCGGCCGACCCTTTGGAAGGTTTCCCCATGCAACCGCGCGATCCGGTCGAGCGGCTTCCCCGGAGAAGACGGGAAGCAACGCGCCGTGGCCGCTCAGCGCGGAGGGAAACATGCCTGGTAGCCGCGCAGCGCCGCCACCGGATCGTCGGCCGCGTATACGCCGCTGATGACCGCGAGCAGGTCGGCGCCGGCGGCGACCAGTGGCGCGCCGTTGTCCGCGGTCAGGCCGCCGATGGCCACGCGCGGCACGCCCAGCGTGGCGGCCTCGCGCAGCAGCTGCGGGTGCGCGCGCCGGGTGGTGGCCTTGCTGCGGCTGGGAAAGAATGCGCCGAAGGCGACGTAGCTGGCGCCGGCGGCCACCGCACGCTGCGCCAGCTCGATCCGGTCGTAGCAGGACGCGCCGATGATGGCGTCGGCGCCGAGCAGGGCGCGCGCCGCAGCGATGTCGCCGTCGTCCTCGCCCAAGTGCACGCCGGCCGCGCCGACGGCGGCGGCCAGCGCGGCATCGTCGTTGACGATCAGCGGCACGCCGGCGGCGGCGCACAGCGCCTGCAGGGCCTGCGCCTGTTCATGGCGGCCGGCCGCGTCGACCGCCTTGTTGCGGTACTGCAGCCACGCGGCGCCGGCGGCGAGCAGCGGGCGCGTGCGCTCGAGCAGGCGCGCGGTATCGGCCTCGTCGGGGGTGATCAGATAGACGCCGCGGGCGGCGGAGGCGGGGTGGGGCATGGATGGCTACCTGTACGGCGGCGGGAATGGGACAATCTGCGGCCCCTCGTGTTGCCGTGATTATCCGATGTCCGACGCTTCCGCCTCCACTTTCCGCACCTGGATGTGCGTCGTCTGCGGCTTCATCTACAACGAAGCCGATGGCCTGCCCGAGGAAGGCATCGCGCCCGGCACGCGCTGGGAAGACGTGCCCGAGACCTGGACCTGCCCGGACTGCGGCACGACCAAGGACGATTTCGAGATGGTGGAGCTGGACTGAGGCTTGCCGCCGTAGGAGCGCACCTTGGTGCGCGACCGGGCTTTCCCGGGAAGTCCCCTCGCGCACCAAGGTGCGCTCCTACGACCGTTCCCGCGTCAATGCAGCTGCGGCCGCTCGCCGCCGAGATCGATCAGGCGTTCGCGCACCTGCGCCGCGTCGGCGGCATCGGGTTCGCGCCGCAGGTACAGCGACAGGTCCGCGCGCGCGCCGGCCAGGTGGTCCAGGCGCAGATAGGCCAGGCCGCGGTCGCGCAGTGCGTCGTTCTGCTCGGGCGCGAGCTTGAGGATGCGGTCGGCGCTGCGCGCGGCGCGGTCCCATTCCTCGCGTTCGGCGTAGACGCCGTAGAGATTGCGCAGCATGCGCATCAGGATCGCGCGCGCCGGCGCCGGGTCCAGGATCTGCGCCAGCACCTGGTCGTCGGGCGTCTCGCCGCCGAGGTTGCTGCGCGCGCGCTCGCGCAGTTCGTCCACGCCCAGCGGGCGGCCGCCGTTGAACGGGTCCATGACCAGCACGCCTTCCTCCACCGGCAGCCGCACCAGGAAATGGCCGGGGAAGGAAATGCCTTCCAGCGGCAGACCGAGCCGGCGCGAGACTTCCATCTGCACCAGCGCCAGCGAGATCGGGTTGCCGAGCCGGCGCGTGACCACCTCGTTGAGGTAGCTGTTGCGCGGGTCGTAATAGGCGTCGTGGTTGCCGCTGTAGCCCAGTTCGTTGAACAGGTGGTGGTTGATGGCGGCCACCTTCAGCGGCCACTCGGCGATGGCGTCCACTTCCACCCGCAGGTGGTCGGCATGGGCCTGCAGCAGCCGGTCGTAGCGGGCCGGGTCCAGCTGCGGGTATTCGTCGCGCGCGATCAGCAGCGCGGTGGGCAGCAGCGGCAGTGCGTCGTCGGCCAGGTCGGCCAGCGCATCCCAGTGCGGCAGGGTGAGGCGTGTGTCGGACATGGCCCAAGACTGGCGGCAAAGCGTGGCCGGTTCAAGGCGTGCGGCCCGCGCATGCCGGGTAGGAGCGACTTCAGTCGCGATGGGGTGTTACCGGGCCAGCCCTTTCGCGACTGAAGTCGCTCCTACGTGGGGCGGGTCATTTGCTCTTCGGGATGCCTAGGCCGAACATCAGTCCGGCGCCGTCCCAGCTGCGGGTATTCGTCGCGCGCGATCAGCAGCGCGGTGGGCAGCAGCGGCAGTGCGTCGTCGGCCAGCGCATCCCAGTGCGGCAGGGTGAGGCGTATGCCAGATATGGCCCATGACTGGCGGCAAAGCGTGGCCGGTTCAAGGCGTGCGGCCTGCGCATGCCGGGTAGGAGCGACTTCAGTCGCGAAGGGGCGTTACCGGGAAAGCCCTTTCGCGACTGAAGTCGCTCCTACGTGGGGCGGGTTATTTGCCTTTCGGGATGCCGGGGCCGAACACCAGTTCGGTGCCGTCTTCGAGTTTCAGTTTCGCCGCCTGGCCGGCATTGAGTTCCAGCACGTAGCGCGCCGGCTTGAAGCTGGGGTAGGGCGGGCAGGCGTCGCCGGCCGAGCACGGCGGTACGTCGCGCTGCTGGCTGACCAGCCGGCGGGTGTCGTCGAAGTAGAGGATGTCCAGCGGGATGCGGGTGTTCTTCATCCAGTACGCCTGCGGTTCCAGGCGGTCGTGGATGAACAGCATGCCGCGGTCGGCGTCCATGCGGTCGCGGAACATCAGCCCGCGCGCGCGGGTGGCGTCGTCCTGGGCCAGTTCCACCTGGTAGCGGGTGCCGGCCAGTTCCACCCAGTGCCCGCCGGCGCTGGCGCAGCCGCCGAGCAGCAGCAACAGGAACAGGCAGGCGGCGAGGCGCGGCAGGGACATGGCGGATTCCACGGGTGAAGGAGGCGCTGCGCACCTTCACGGATGCGCGCGGCGGCGTCAAGCGCCGCCGCGGTCCGGTGCCGGCGCGGGCGCCATGGCGGCGAAGGCGGCCAGCAGGTCGGCGAACAGCGCGTGCACCTCCCCGCGCAGCCAGGCCCGGGTGGCGGCGGAGGGCTGCACGAACAACTGGCAGGAAAGCGCCAGCGCGACCGCGTCCAGGCCGAGCGGGTCGTCGTCGCTGCGGCCGAGCTGGAAGAAGCGGTCGTACAGGTCGAAGCGGCTTTCCAGCAGGTGGCCGAACCAGGCGCCCAGCGTGCAGTCGATGGCCAGCCCGGCGGCCTGTCGCGGCGGCGCCCAGCCAGCGGGCAGGTACAGCGGCGGCACCGCTGCCGCGGTGGCGTCCGCCGCCGGGTCCGACTGCGCGTGGGCGCGGCAGGCCAGCCAGAAGCGGAACAGGCACAGCTCGGCGATCGCCTCGGCCGGCATGGGGTGCAGCCGCAGCAGGCCGGCGTAGCGGCTGCGGTAGTCCACGTCCGTGTAGTCGCGGATGAAAGGGGGCGCTGCCGCGCCGGCGACGCAATCGCTCTCCATGGTGCTTCTCCTTGGCGGGGCGGCGATGCCCGGGCACGCGCCGCGCGTGGGTCCATGCACCAATGAAAGCAATTAGTTCATTCAAATGAAAGCGATTGGTGCTCTCGTTACGGGCGTGGTCCGTAACGTTGCCGGCCATGAGCGACGAACGCTTCGAATTCTCCCGACGCTTGGGACAGGCGATGAGCGCAGCCGGTTACGAACCGCGGCCGGCGATCCTCTTCCGCCTGTTCAATGCCCGCTACGCGGGGCGTTCGGTGAGTTTCCAGAGCGCTTCGCGCTGGCTGGGCGGTCGTTCCATTCCCGAGCAGGACAAGCTGCAGGTGCTGGCCGAACTGTTCGGCGTGGCGCCGCATACCCTGCGTTTCGGCGATGCGCCGCGCGTGGCCGAGCCGCGCGCCGAGTGGAACGCGGTGGGTGCGCGCGAACGCGCGGTGATCGATACCTTCCTGGCCCTGCCGCCGCGGCAGCGCGAACTGGTCGGCGAGCTGGTGAAGGCGCTGGCGCAGGCCGACAGGAAATCCACGCGCTGACGGCGTGGCCGGAACCGTACGCGGCTGACACATCCGCCGGTTCCGCGCGTCAGGGAACGCATCCCCGTCCGGAGATGCCCGCATGGTCCTTCGCCGTTTCCCTACTCTTCTGACAGTGCCTTTCCTGCTGCTGCTCGCGGGCAACGCCCGGGCCGATGCCGGCTGCCCGCCGCTGCCCGGGCTGGACCACTGCGCCACCGGCGCGCATGGCTGGGTCTACGGCCGCGATGCCGGGCAGGTACGGATGCTGGGCGGCGACCTGGCCGCCAGCGCTGCGGCCTTCGAGCATCACTTCGCCCGGCCGCCGCTCCGGCTCGCGGTGCTGCTGGACGCGCCGGAGGGCATCGGCGCCGATGACCGCGCGCGTTTGGTCGCCGTTGGTGCCGTGCAGGTGATCGACTGGCCCGGCATGCAGGCCTTTCAGACCGCGCGCCAGTCGGCGGTGGCGGCCGACGACCCGGGCAGCCGCCTGCTCGCCGCCAACCCGACCATCGCCCAGGCGATCTGGCGCAACCTGACCCGCCATGAGCTGGGCCACGTGGTCTTCAACCTCGCCTACTGGCCGGACCTGGGCACGACCTCCGGGCACGGCCACGCGCGCAGTCCGGACTGGCTCAACGAAGCGGCGGCGATGGTGCTGGAGGCCGACGAACTGGTCGCCCAGCGCCGGCGGATGCTGCGCGGCATGCAGGCCGATCCGGCGCATCCGCTGCCCGACCTGGCCAGCTTCCTGGCCATGGCCAACCCGGCCCGCCCCGACGGACAGGCCGCGCCGGCTGCCAAGGGCGTCAGCCTGTTCTATCGCAGCCCGGCCGCGGCCGGCGATCCGGCGACCGGGGCGCGCTACTACGCGCAGGTGCAGGGCTGGGCCGATTTCCTGGTCCAGACCACTGCGGCTACCCGCGCCGGTGTACTGGGCAGCATCAGCGCGCGCATCGCGGCCGGCAGCCGTTTCGACGCGTGGCTGGCCGACACCGGCCCGGCCTTCGACCTGCCGGACACTCTGCCGGCACTGGAGCAACAGTGGCGTGCCTGGCTCGATGCCACGGCCGGCTGACGCGCCGTGGCAACCGTCGTCGCGTGTGCGGGCTTACAGCACCTGCGGCGGCTCCCCGCCGACGATGACCACGTCGGCCGGGCGGCGCGCGAACAGGCCGACGGTGACCACGCCCGGGATCTGGTTGAGCTGCTGCTCCAGCTTCACCGGGTCGGTGATGGACAGGTTGTGCACGTCCAGGATCAGGTTGCCGTTGTCGGTGACCACGCCGTCGCGCCACACCGGCTGGCCGCCGGTCAGGGCCAGGATCTCGCGCGCCACCAGGCTGCGCGCCATCGGGATCACTTCCACCGGCAGCGGGAACCTGCCCAGCACCTTGACCTGCTTGCTCGGGTCGACGATGCAGACGAACTGCTTGCTGGCTTCGGCGATGATCTTCTCGCGGGTCAGCGCGGCGCCGCCGCCCTTGATCAGGTTCCTGTTGCCGTCGCACTCGTCGGCGCCGTCCACGTACAGCGACAGCCCGCCGGTGTGGTTCAGGTCCAGCACCTCGATGCCGTGGCCCTTGAGCAGGGCGGTGCTCTGCTCGGAGCTGGAGACGGCGCCTTCGATCTGGTCCTTGATGCGCGCCAGCGCCTCGATGAAATAGGCGACGGTGGAGCCGGTGCCGACCCCGACGATCATTCCCTTCTGGACGTATTCGATGGCTTTTTCGGCGGCCAGGCGCTTGGCTTCGGACATGGTGGGCTCGGTGGAGTTGGAAAAATGCGGTTGTCGTAGGAGCGGCTTCAGCCGCGAACGGGCTTTCCCGGGAACGCTCCGTTCGCGGCTGATGGCCCGAGGCCACCCGGAGCCGCTCCTACGGAGGATGGGGAATCAGGCCGGCTGCTTCTTTTCCAGCGCCAGCAGCAGCTTCCACTGCGCGCCGGTGACCGGGAACACCGACAGACGGTTGCCGCGCGCGGTCAGCGCGAAGCCTTCGCCCAGTTCGTCGGTGTACTGCTTGATCTCGTCCAGCGCGATCACCTGCGCCAGCTTGCGCTCGAAGGCCACGTCCACCAGGTACCAGCGCGGCTGTTCGCGGGTGGCCTTGGGGTCGAAGTAGGGCGTCTTCGGGTCGAACTGGGTCTCGTCCGGATAGGCCGCGCTGGCCACGGTGGCGGTGCCGACGATGCCCGGCACCTTGGTGTTGGAGTGGTAGAACAGGATACCGTCGCCGACCTTCATGCCGTCGCGCATGAAGTTGCGCGCCTGGTAGTTGCGCACGCCGTTCCACGGTTCGGTACCCACGCGCTGCAGGTCGTCGATGGAAAAGGCGTCCGGTTCGGACTTCATCAGCCAGTAGCGCTTGCGGGCGGTCATGCGTGCGACGGTTCCGGGTAGAGAGTGGCCTGCTCGGTGCAGATGGCATCCACCGCCACGTCCCAGTCCTCGACCGGCAGCGCCGGCACCTGCTGGGCGGCGAAGCCGGCGCCGACCAGCCACGGCGGCGCGCTCTGCCGCTGGCGGAAAGCGAAGCTGCGATCATACCAGCCGCCCCCCATGCCCAGCCGCCGGCCCTGCGGGTCGAAGCCGACCAGCGGCGCGACCACCAGCGCCATGTCCTGCGCGTGCAGCGTGCGTTCCGGATCGATGTCCGGCTCGGGGATGCCGTAGCGGTTGGCGCGCAGCGGCTGCCCCGGCCGCCATGGCGCGAAGCGCAGCAGGCGGCCGTGCAGCACCGGCAGGCAGTAGGTCTGGCGCTTGGGCAGCTGCATCTGCCAGCGGTGGAGGGCGATCTCGCCGTCCACCGCCCAGTAGCCGGCGACCGGGCCGCTCACATCGGCGAAGGGCAGGGCCAGCAACCGCGCGGCCAGCGTTTCGGCGGCGGCGATGCGTTCGGCGGCCGGGATCTCGCGGCGGCGCTGGCGCAGGTGGCGGCGGAGATCCTGGCGGTCGTCGGCAGTCATGGGCGGTAAGTATGCCCCTCTCCCCTTGGGAGAGGGGTTGGGGAGAGGGCTGGGGGCGAAGCCCTCGCGATGTTTTGCTGCACGAGGCTTCGCCCGTACCCTCATCCGGCGCTTCGCGCCACCTCACTCCGCGCCCCAGCCCGGCGCAGCGCGCCGGGCGTTCAGGCGTGTGCGAACCAATGGTTCGCAAGCAACACGCCTTCACCCCGGAGGGAGAAGGGAAAAGAAGAACGGCGCCTTGCGGCGCCGTTCCAGAATAATTGCATTCTCCGCCATGACGATGCGTGCGAAACGACCTTGAACCCGGGGTTCAAGTGGGGACGCTGGGGAACCATCGGGCTTCCCGCTGCAAGGCGGACCTGCACACCCGGTGCCGTCGCGCCCCCGTGGTCGTCATTAAGGGACAAGGCGAATGTTTGCACACGCCGTCGTTCAGGGCAGAGAACGCGGCGCCAGTATAACGAGGTTGCGCGCGCATGACAGCCTGTCCGCACATCGCGGATGCGACCGTTCATCGGATGAATGCGGCGCCGTCAGCGGCCGTCGTCGATCGCGTCGTCCACGCGCCGGTTGAGCGCGTTCATCGCGCTCTGGAAACGCTGCTGCTGCTGCGCCAGTTCGTCGCGCATCAGGTGCAGTTCGTGGGCGAGGTTGAGCGCGGCCAGTACCGCCACCCGGTCCACCGCGGCCATGCGGTTGTTGCCGCGGATCTCGCGCATGCGCGCGTCGAGCATGCGCGCGGCGGCGGTGAGGCTGTCGCGCTCGGCCGGCTCCACGCCGACGGTATATTCGCGGTCGAGGATGCGGACGCTGACCGGCTCGTTCTGGCTCACGTGTGCTGCTCCAGCGATTTGAGGCGGGTGATCATCGCTTCCACGCGCGAGCGCGCTTGCTCGTTCTTGGCCAGCAGCTGCGCGCGTTCGGCCACCAGCTGTTCCTGCTGCTGGCGCAGGCTGCGGTTTTCCTCGGCCAGGCGCCGGTTGCGCTCGAACAGCAGGTCGAGACGGGCGGCCAGGGCCTGCAACTGGGCGGCGGGATCGAAGGCATCCATGCCCGGCACGATAGGCATGCGCGTCGGGGGTGGTCAAGATGGCGCGCACGGCGCCGTTGCTACACTGTGCAGCCGTCGCCGCGCCGCGCGCGGCGCGGGCCTTTCCCGCTTCCGCAGACCCATGTGACATGACCGATCTTCCCGCCGTGAACGACATCCTGCAGGCCAGCCAGTCGCTGGACCTGGGCGCCACCCCGGCCGAACTCCACGGTGGACTGTGCGGCTGGCTGGCCGCCGGCGGCGCCGACCTGCCGGCCTGGCCGGCCAGGGTGCTGGCCGACGACAACCTGCCCACGCCCGAACCGGGCAGCGCGCTCGACCGCCTGCGGCAGGCCGTCGTGGCGCAGCTGGAAGACCGCGATTTCGCCTTCGAACTGGTGCTGGCCGCGCCGGCCGCGCCGCTGCAGGAACGTACCGACGCGCTGTTCGACTGGTGCCGCGCGTTCCTCGGCGGCTTCGGCCTGGCCGCGGGCAAGCGCCCTGCGCTGAGCGAGGAAGGCGAGGAAGCGCTGCAGGACCTGGCGCGGCTGGCGCAGGCGTCCAGCGACGAGTTCGACAGCGCCGACGAGGACGAGGACGCGCTGGCCGAGATCGAGGAATTCGTGCGCGTGGCGGTGCTGCTGCTGCACGGCGACTGCGTGATGGGCGCGCGCCACCGCCAGCGCCTGAACTGAGCCGCCATGCACACGCTGACCGGCATCGCGCCCGCCGAGTACGCGCACCGTCGCCGCCAGCTGATGGAGGCGGCCGGCGACGACGCCATCCTGGTGCTGCCGGCCGCGCCCGAGCGCGTGCGCAGCAACGACACGCACTACCCGTACCGGCAGGATTCGGACTTCTGGTACCTGTGCGGCTTCCCCGAGCCGGAAGCGGTGCTGGTGCTGATTCCCGGCCGCCGCCATGGCGAGACGCTCCTGTTCTGCCGCGAGCGCGATGCCGAGCGCGAAGCCTGGGACGGCCCGCGCGAAGGCCAGGAAGGCGCGGTGGCGCGCTACGGCATGGACGACGCCTATCCGATCGAGGACCTGGACGACATCCTGCCGGGCCTGCTCGAAGGGCGTTCGCGGGTCTACTACCACTTCGGCCGCGACGCCGATTTCGACCTCAAGCTGATCGGCTGGGTGAACCGCGTGCGCTCGCAGGTGCGCCACGGCGCGCAGCCGCCGCACGAGTTCCTGGAGCTGGGCCACCTGCTGCACGAGCAGCGCCTGTTCAAGTCGCCGGCCGAGATCGCGCTGATGCAGCAGGCCGCCGACATCAGCGTGTGCGCGCACCGCGCGGCGATGCGCGCCGCGCGCGCCGGCATCCGCGAATACGAGCTGCAGGCCGAACTGGAATGCGTGTTCCGCCGCCACGACGCCGTGCCGGCCTACAACAGCATCGTCGGCGCCGGCACCAACGCCTGCGTGCTGCATTACCGCGCCAACAGCGGCGGCAGCCGCGACGGCGACCTGGTGCTGATCGACGCCGGCGCCGAATACCGCGGCTACGCCAGCGACATCACCCGCACCTTCCCGGTCAACGGCCGCTTCAGCGCCGAGCAGCGCGCCCTGCACGACCTGGTGCTGGCCGCGCAGGCGGCGGCGCTGGAACAGGCGCGGCCGGGCATCGCCTACGAGGAAGGCCACCTGGCCGCGGTCGAGGTGCTCACCGAGGGCCTGCTGCGGCTGGGGCTGCTGAAGGGCGACCTGGAAGAGAACCTGATCGAAGGCCACTACAAGCGCTTCTACCGGCACAAGACCGGGCACTGGCTGGGCCTGGACGTGCACGACGTGGGCGACTACAGGCTCGCCGGCGAATCGCGGCTGCTGGAACCGGGCATGGTGTTCACCATCGAGCCGGGGCTGTACGTGTCGCCGGACGACGGCAGCGTGGAAGCGCGCTGGCGCGGCATCGGCATCCGCATCGAGGACGACGTGCTGATCACCGGCGACGGCCACCACGTGCTGACCGGCGAACTGGAACGCAGCACCGACGGCATCGAGGCGTTCATGGCGGCGCGTTGAGCCAGGGGTTTCTACTGCCTTGCGCGTAGCGCGGGGAGGGCTGGAGACGCCGTCCTGCAAGCACCGAAGGCAGGTGTCGGATGCGCGGTTGGCTCGCACATGACGCGCGCAGGAGCACCGTAGGAGCGGCTTCAGCCGCGAAGAGGCTCTCCCGGCAAATCCCCATCGCGGCTGAAGCCGCTCCTACGGGGGCAGGCGGACGATGGGGCAATCGCAATGAAGAGTTCGGCCGCGTTCTGGGGCCGGACTTGGATCATCGCGGCGCGGCGAAGAGCTCAATCCTGCGCTGCTAACACCGGGCGCGAACACGCACGCGATGCGCGCAGGAACGCCGTAGGAGCGGCTTCAGCCGCGAAGAAGCTCTCCCGATAAGTCCCCATCGCGGCTGAAGCCGCTCCTACGATGGGCAGGTGGACGTTGGGGCAATCGCAATGAAAAGCCCGGCCGCGTTTTGCGGCCGGGCTTGGGTCATCGCAACGGCTACGGCGAGGTGCTCGGTCCTGCCCCGCGAACCTCGGGCGCGAACACGCACGCGATGCGCGCAGGAGCGCCGTAGGAGCGGCTTCAGCCGCGAAGAGGCTTTCCCGGTAAATCCCCATCGCGGCTGAAGCCGCTCCTACGGTGGGCAGGTGGACGTTGGGGCAGTCGCAATGAAAAGCCCGGCCGCGTTCTGCGGCCGGGCTTGGGTCATCGCAACGGCGGCGAGGCGCTCAGCCCTGCGCCGCGAACACCGGGCGGGTGAGGTTGTCGGCGTCGCCGTCGGTGCACAGCACTTCGTCCTCGATGCGGATGCCGCCGTAGGGGCGGAAGAAATCCACGCGCTCCCAGTTCACGCTGGCGCCGTTGCCGGCCTTCTTCACTTCGTCCAGCAGCATGTCGATGAAGTACACGCCCGGTTCGATGGTCACCACCATGCCCGGCTCCAGCACGCGGGTCATGCGCAGGTAGGGATGGCCGGCCGGGCGTTCGATGTGGCCGCCGCGGTCGCTGGCGGCGAAGCCGGCCACGTCGTGCACCTGCGCGCCGATCAGGTGGCCGATACCGTGCGGGAAGAACGCCGCGCTGACGCCGCTGGCCAGCGCCGCTTCCGGCGAGACGGTGATAACGCCGAAGTCCCTGAGGATGCCCATCAGCGCCAGGTGCGCATCGATGTGCAGCTGCTTGTAGTCGAAGCCGCCGCGCACCTTCGTGCACATGTTGCGCTGCGCGGCGTCCACCGCGTCGATCAGCGCCTGGAACTCGTCGTGGCCGGCGGCGGCGTAGGTGCGGGTGATGTCGCTGGCATAGCCGTACGCGGAGGCGCCGGCGTCGATCAGGAAGCTGCGTGCCGGCTGCGGCGCGGCATGGCAGAGGTCGGTGTAGTGCAGCACCGCCGCGTGCTCGTTGAGGGCAATGATGTTGCCATAGGGCAGTTCGTTGGCGTCCTGGCCGACGGCGCTGCAGTAGGCCATGTGGATGGCGAACTCGCTGGCGCCGGCGCGGAACGCGGCTTCGGCGGCGCGGTGGCCGCGCACCGCGTGCACCTGCGCCTGGCGCATCAGCGCGATCTCGTAGGGCGTCTTGAACGCGCGCTGGTATTCCAGGTAGTCGATGACCGGCTGCGGGTTGTTGGGCACGACGCCGCCCAGCGCGCTCTGCGGCTCGCCCAGGATCGCGCAGCGCGCCAGGTCCCTGGGCAGCAGCGCCAGCGCCTCTTCCGGCGTGCGGATGATGTGGATGTCGAAATGCTCGACCCACCAGCCGCTGGGGGCGGCCGGCACCGCGTGCCAGTAGTCGTGCGGCTGGTGGTAGACCAGCTGCGGGCGGCGACCGGGCGTGTACACCAGCCAGCTGTCGGGCAGCCGGGTCAGCGGCAGCCAGGTCTTGAACTGCGGGTTGACCGCATACGGGTAGTCGCGGTCGTCGAACAGCTGGTAATGCAGGCGGCCGCTGGGCACGACCAGGTGGTCGAAGCCGCCGCGGGCCAGGGCTTCGTCGGCGCGGCGGGCGAGCACGCCCAGGTGGTCGGAGTACAGGGCGCCGGGGTCGGGCAGGTTCATCGTGGGGCTCGCGGCAAGGCGGGAATCGAGCCACGATTCTGCCGCAATCGGCGCCGCGTCGCTGTGCCGGTTCCGTCGCTCAGGATGCCGGAAGGTTGGATTCGATCCATTGCCGCAGGCGTTCGCGGTGGCTCTTTTCCAGGGTGAGGAAGCGGAAGCCCGCCCAGAAATGGCCCGGCGCCTGCGCCGCCTCGCGCCACAGCAGGTGCACGCCGACGTCGATCGGCTGCTCGCCGCCGCGGCCATCGGGGACGGGGAAGCGCAGCTGGTAGAGCGCGTCCTCGTTGAGCGGTTCGGAGGCGATCAGCAGCATGCCGGTTTCGGACACGTTGCCGAGCCGGCCGACCACGCCGGCGGTCATCGTGTCGGTGACCGGCACCAGGGCCGGCACCTGCAGGCGCGGGGCGCGTCGGGTTTCGGGGATCATGCGGACTCCGGAGCGGCGTGGCCGCCGGCGAGCGAGCGCAGGGCGCGCACGGTGGCCTGCCAGGCGCGGTCGATCAGGCGGCCGCGGTCCTCGGTGACGACGCGCAGCTGGCCGCATGCCATCAGCCGCGCCAGCGCGTCGAGCGAATGTTCGGCCACCTTCTGCCCGCGCTGGTTGACGAACAGGGCATGGTCGGTGACCAGGCTGTACCAGGACAGGCGCAGGCGGCGGGTGTCGCCCTGCTGGTTGGTGGTGAATTCGAACCAGGTGCCGAACGGCAGCGTGCGCAGCTGGCGGTAGAAGCCTTCCTCGGCCGGCGTGCGTTCGGCCTGCGGCGGCGCCTGCGGGTCCTGGCCGTCCTTGCCGGCGCCGCCGCCGAGCCGGGCGCGCGCCTTGAGCCGCGCGGCCAGTTCGGTGCGCGAGGTGATCTCGTCCTCGCCGCCGGGCGTGGACAGGCGCCGGGCGATCGCGCCGGCCTCGTCCTCGTGGTAGCCGACCTGCAGCAGCGATTCCTCGATCTGGCCGCACAGCGCCGGATCGGCCGCGCCTTCGGCGCTGGCGGTGATCTCGCCGATGCGGCGGGTGGACTCCTGGCGCTGGCGCCATTCCTCCGAGTCCTCGCCCTGGCGCAGCAGGGTCAGGGTCAGCACGTCGCTCCAGGCCTCGTGCAGCAGGGTCTGCACGAACTTGGGCGGTTCGGCCGCGCGGCACAGCTGGCCGATGGTGCGGCCGGCCAGCTGCTTGGCCGCTTCCAGCCGTTCCTTGCCGCGCGCGGCCTCGATCTGCCGGCGCTCGGTGACCTCGGCCTTGCGCACCGCGGCCTGCAGGTGCGACTGCACCTGGCGGTTGGCGGCGGCGAATACCGCCTCGTCGCCCTGGTACTCGGCGACGACGCGTTCCACCGCTTCGCCGAGTTTCTGCAGCAGCACCGGATCGCCGTCGTCGTCGCCCAGCCAGACCGCGCCGGACTCGGCCACGGTGTTGAGCAGTTCGCGCGCCGGATGCTGGTCGCGGATGAAGAATGCCTCGTCGCCGACGGCGGCGCGCGCCAGCGGCACCTGTAGGCGGTTGAGCAGGTCGGCGGCGGGGCCGTCGGCGCGCACCTCGCGCTGGATCTGCCCGTAGAGCATGCCCAGCAGGTCGAGCGTATTGCTGTCGCGCGGCGAGAGCGCGGCGTTCTGGCCGTGTTCGGCGCGCACCTGCGACAGCAGCGCCTTCTGGATGTCGCCGAAGCTGCGGCGCGAGCCGGCGGCCACGCCCTGCGGCTGCAGGCGCGCGAGCACGTCCATCACCGCTTCGCTGGGAACGGCGCGCGCGGGCGGGGCCGGTGCCGTGGCCTGCGGCGTCGGGCTCATCGCACCCATCGCGCCCATTGCGCCTATCGCCCCCGGATCGGCGGCCGCGGAGCCGCTGGCGGGGCGGCGTTGGCCGGCCAGCGCCGCCAGGCTGGCCAGCATGTCCGCGCCCGCAAACGCGCCGGGATCGCCGCCGGCGCCGCCGCTGGCCTGCAGGTGCTGGGCCAGCAGCTGGCGCGCGGTGTCCAGCAGCTGGTGCAGCGATGCCATGCCGGCCATCGCCCCGCCCGCCGCCGGGTTCGCCCCGGCCATCGCGGGCGCGGCGATGCCCGCTGCCGGCGGCGGCAGCGCCGTTTCTGCCCATGAGGTAGCCGGGGCCTGGCCCTGCCAGTGGGTCAACGGGCGCGGCGTGGCGTGCGCGGCGCCGGCCTGCGCGGGGCCGCCCGCAGCGCCCGCGGCGCGGCGCGGGCCCGACGGACGCGGCAGGTAGGGGATGTAGACCAGCCCGGGCAGCACGCCTTCGCGCGCCAGCAGGATGTTCAGGCGGTCCAGCAGCTCGACCTGCCGCTCCATCGCCTGCCGTTCGAACACGTGGTAGAGCTGCTGCTGCGCCTCCAGGTTCAGGCCCAGCCGCTCGCCGCACGCGCGCAGGATCCGGCACAGCGCATGCGGCCCGACCGGCAGGCGTTCGACGTCGAACGCCGGCTGCGCGGCGAGCACGCCGAAGCGCTGCCCGAGCAGCTGCAGGTGCGACTGCGCGCGGTAGCTTTCGCGCCGCGCCATCTCGTGCAGGATGATGTCGCGGTCGATGTCGGTGTCGGTGACCAGGGTCATCGCCGGTATCGCCGCGGTGGGCGCGGCGTCGGGCGCGGGCGGTTCGCGCAGTCGCGCCAGGTCCTCGGCCAGCGCGTCCAGGAACCAGCCCGGGAATTCGGCAGCGTGCACGCCCAGCTGGCGGATCTGCGCGTAGATGTCGGCCTGGATCTGGCTGTTGCGGGCCTTCTCGGCCAGGCCGAACAGTTCGCGTTCCAGCTGCACCATGGTCAGCTGCAGCGGCGAGGCCAGGACCTGCGCGGCGATGCCGTGCGCGGCCTGGAGCAGCTGGCGCACGCGCTCGGGAACCTGCGCGCCGTCGAGCCGGGCGAGCGCCTGACTGGAGGAGGTTGCTGTGATGCCTGACATCCGATGTGCGTTCCGCGCCCCCTGATGGGCGATTTCTAACATTTCGCCGGTGGCACCGCCACTCGTGGCGCCCCGCCGCGCCCTGTTCAGGGCAGGAACAGCTCGACCACGTCGTTGGTGAAACGCCGTCCCAGTTCGGTGGGAACGACGCGTCCGCCATCGTGCAGCAGCCAGCCGCGCTCCACCGCGGTGGCCAGCGCCGGCCGCAGCACGGCGCGGTCCAGGCCGGTGCGCGATTCGAAGTCGCGCAGGCCGAATCCTTCGTGCAGGCGCAGCAGGTTGAGCATGTATTCGAACGGCAGGCGCGCGGCATCGATCACGTCGTCGCCGCCGATGGCCGCGGGCGTGCCGGCGCTGTCCATGAACGTCTGCGGGTGCTTGTGCTTCCAGCGGCGCAGCACCTGCTGCTGCGCGCCGGAACTGATCTTGCCGTGCGCGCCGGCGCCGATGCCCAGGTAATCGCCGAAGCGCCAGTAGTTGAGGTTGTGCGCGCACTGCCAGCCGTCGCGGGCATAGGCGCTGACCTCGTACTGGCCGTAGCCGGCCTGCGCCAGCAGCGCCTGGCAATGCTCCTGGATGTCCCAGGCGCTGTCCTCGTCGGGGATACCCTGCGGCGGCCGCGCGAAGAACACCGTGTTCGGCTCCAGCGTGAGCTGGTAATGCGAGATGTGCGTGGGATCGAGCGCGAAGGCGCGCTCCAGATCGTGCTCGGCCTGCGCCAGGGTCTGCTCCGGCAGCGCGTACATCAGGTCGATGTTGAAGTTGTCGTAGCCGGCATCCTGCGCCAGCTTTACCGCGCGTTCGGCCTCGCCGCTGTCGTGGATGCGGCCCAGCCGCGTGAGCGCGTCGTCGTCGAAGCTCTGGATGCCGAAGCTGATGCGGTTCACGCCGGCGGCGCGGTAACGGTCGAAGCGGCCGTGCTCGGCGGTACCGGGGTTGGTCTCCAGCGTCACTTCCAGGTTCGGCGCGAACCGCAGCCGCGCGCTGGCCTGCTGCAGGAAGCGGTCGATCGCCTCGGGCGGGAACAGGCTGGGCGTGCCGCCGCCGAAGAACACGCTGTTGACCACCCGGCCCCAGACCAGCGGCAGGTCCTGGTCGAGATCGCGGATCAGCGCGTCCACGTAGGCGTCGAACGGCAGCGCGCCCTTGCCGGCGTGCGAGTTGAAATCGCAGTACGGGCACTTGCGCACGCACCAGGGCAGGTGCACGTACAGCGACAGCGGCGGCGGCACCAGCTGTATCCCGCCGGGCGCGTCGCAACCGCAGGCGTCGTCGTGGACGTGGGAATGCGCGTTCATCGCCGCGGCTCAGTGCGCCAGCTGGCGGGAAAGCCGCTGCAGCAGCAGGCGCAGCGCCGCGGCGCGATGGCTGCGGGCGTTCTTCTGCTCCGGCGGCATTTCCGCGGCGGTCAGGCCCAGTGCCTCGTCCAGGAACACCGGGTTGTAGCCGAAGCCGTGGCTGCCGCGCGGCGTGTCGACGATGCGGCCTTCCCAGCTGCCTTCGCAGATCAGCGGCTGCGGGTCGCCGGCGTGGCGCAGCAGCACGATCACCGCGTAGAAACGGGCGCCGCGGCGTTCGGCCGGCACGTCGCGCAGCGCGTCGAGCAGCTTGGCGTTGTTGGCGGCATCGTCGGTGGGGCTGCCGGCATAGCGCGCGCTGTACAGGCCGGGCGCGCCGTCGAGCGCGTCGACGATCAGGCCCGAATCGTCGGCCAGCGCCGGCAGGCCGGTGACCGCGCAGGCGTGGCGTGCCTTGATCAGCGCGTTCTCGACGAAGGTCAGGCCGGTTTCCGGCACGTCGTCCACGCCCAGTTCGCGCTGCGGCACGATCTGCAGCGGCAGTTCGGCCAGCATGGCCTGCAGTTCCTTCAGCTTGCCGGCGTTGCCGCTGGCCAGGACCAGTTTCATTGCTTGGGCTCCAGCAGGTCCCAGGTGTTGCCGTACAGGTCGCGGAATACCGCGACCGTGGCGTAGGGTTCTTCACGCGGGGCCTCGAGGAATTCGACGCCGCGCCCGGTCATCGCGGCGTGATCGCGCCGGAAGTCGTCGGTGTGCAGGAAGAAGCCGACCCGGCCGCCGGTCTGGTTGCCGATGCGGCCGCGCTGTTCCTCGTCGCCGGCGCGGGCCAGCAGCAGGGCGGCGCCGCTGCCGTCGGCCGGCCCGACCACCACCCAGCGCTTGTGGCCCTGGTCGATGTCCTCCAGCAGCTGGAACCCGAGCTTGCCGGTGTACCAGGCGATGGCCTCGTCGTAGTCGGCCACCACCAGCGTGACCAGGGCGATGCGCCGGTTCATGCCTGCGCCAGTGCGGCCTGCTGCGCGGTAAACAGTTCGCCGATGCCCTTATCGGCCAGCGCCAGCAGCGCGTCCAGTTCGTCGCGGCGGAAGGCATGGCCCTCGGCGGTGCCCTGCAGTTCGATGAAGCCGCCGCCGTCGTTCATGACCACGTTCATGTCGGTGTCGCAGTCGCTGTCCTCGGCGTAGTCCAGATCCAGCACCGGCACGCCCTTGTAGACGCCGACCGACACCGCCGCCACCGCACCGAACACGGGATTGCGCTTGATCTCGCCGCGCTTGAGCAGGGTGTTCACCGCGTCCACCAGCGCCACGTAGGCGCCGGTGATGGCCGCGGTGCGGGTGCCGCCGTCGGCCTGCAGCACGTCACAGTCCAGGGTGATGGTGCGTTCGCCCAGCGCGTTGCGGTCGATGCAGGCGCGCAGGGTGCGGCCGATCAGGCGCTGGATCTCCAGCGTGCGGCCGCCCTGCTTGCCGCGCGCGGCCTCGCGGTCGGAGCGGGTATGGGTGGAACGCGGCAGCATGCCGTACTCGGCGGTCACCCAGCCTTCGCCCTTGCCGCGCAGGAACGCCGGCACGCGGTTCTCGATGCTGGCGGTGCACAGCACGCGGGTATGGCCGAAGCTCACCAGCACCGAGCCTTCGGCATGGCGGGTGAAGCCGCGTTCGAGGGTGACGGTGCGCAGCTGGTCGGCCTGGCGGCCGCTGGGACGGGAAAAGGTCATGGGAAATCCGGGTGGCGATGGAGCGTCGTGGGAGTGTCCGGGCGGCCTGCGGGCCGGCATCCGGAGCCGCCTAGGGTACCATTCGCCCTTTGCAACGCACCGGAAATCCACATGATCCGAAGCATGACCGCCTATGCCGGCGGCGAACGCGTCACGCGCTGGGGCACCCTCGGCTGCGAGCTGCGCTCGGTCAACCACCGTTTCCTCGAAGTGGGGGTGCGGTTGCCCGAAGAGCTGCGCGCGCTGGAGCCGCAGCTGCGCGAGCGCGTGGCCGCGCGCATCAGCCGCGGCAAGGTGGATCTGATCATGCGCCTGCGCGCGCCCGAGGCGGCGCCCACGCTGGCGGTGGACGAGGCGCTGGTCGAGCAGCTGGGCGAGGTGGCGCAGCGCCTGCACGGGCATTTCCTGAACATGCGCGTCAGCTTCACCGAACTGCTGGCCTATCCGGGCGTGCTGCGTGGCGAGGCGGTCGATGCCGCGGCGCTGCATGCCGAAGCGCTGGCGCTGCTGGACGAGACCATCGACGGCTTCGTCGCCGCGCGCGAGCGCGAGGGCGCCAAGCTGACCGCGGCGATCAGCGAGCGGGTGGATGCGATCGAACGCATCGCCGGCGACGTGCGCGAACTGATTCCCGCCATCCGCGAAGGTCAGCGCGCCAAGCTGGCTGCGCGCCTGGCCGACCTGCCGCACCCGGTCGACCCGGGCCGCGCCGAGCAGGAACTGGTGCTGTGGCTGCAGAAGCTCGACGTGGACGAGGAACTGGACCGCCTGGGCAGCCACATCGGCGAGATCCGCCGCGTGCTGCGCCAGCGCGAGCCGGTCGGCCGCCGCCTGGATTTCCTGCTGCAGGAGTTCAACCGCGAAGCCAACACGCTGGGCTCCAAGTCGGTGGACAGCCGCACCTCCAACGCCGCGGTCGAGCTGAAGGTGCTGATCGACCAGATCCGCGAGCAGGTGCAGAACCTGGAGTAAGGCTGCCGGCCGCGGCGGGGTTGGCTGCCGACGCCTTGTCAGCGGGCGCTGGCAGCTATTGGGATGGAGCGTTGGTGATCACTGCGCACGTCCGTTCTTGTAGAACGTGCGCTCCGTCTCGCGTGCGCCGCTGCCGTCGGGCAGGCTGGCCATGCGGCGCACCGGGCCCTGCAGGAAGCCGCCCACCAGTTCGCCTTCGCGCCATTGGCGCATGCCGTCGTCCAGGCTCAGCATTTCGACCAGGCGGCCGGTGCCGCCCGGCGCCAGGTCGGTGCCGCGCTCGTCCAGGCAGCGCAGGTAGCGGTCGCGGCCGTCGCGGTCTTCGATGCTCTCGGTATTGAGCGCCCCGTTGGGCCAGTAGCGCCGCCAGCGCTGGCCGCCGGCGTGCGGCGCGATGCGCAGTTGCGGCGAGCCGCCGGGGTAGAAGTGTTCGCTGCACAACTCCTGGCCATGCCAGTACAGCGACGCGCTTTCGCGCTGGCCGTTGGCGAGGAAAGTCTCGTGCAGCCCGTGGTGGCCCAGGCCCAGCGCCAGCCGGTCGTTGCGCACGGCCTGGAGGGCGCCGCTCATGAAGTTTTCGCCGGTCGTCCAACTGCTGCTGGCCTGGCTGGGGTAGTGGATCCAGTGGCGGCTGCGCTCGTCGCCGAAGCCGGCCGTCTCGCACTGCAACAGCGTGCGATCGGGCGAGAACCAGACCACGTCGCAGCCGCCGTCTTCGTTCTCGAAGACATTGGGGCCCAGGGGAAAACCCTCCACGAAGCGCAGGCGGTGCGCGCCGTCCGCGAGCGCCACGTGTTCGACGCCGCGGCCGCGCAGGCCAGGCACGGGCGCCAGGGCGAAGTAGCGCTGCGGGTCGCGCACGATGTCTTCCTCCAGCCGTTGGCGGAGGGCGTGGTGCAGGGCGAAAAAGGCGGTGGCGATGACCTCCATGCGCTCCTCGTGCGGGGCCAGCAGGTCGTCCCCATCCTCGTCTTCTTCTTCGTTGTCGTCGTCTTCTGCGCGGTATGCATCCGCCACCGCGTTCCAGATCGCGTGCGCCTCCTCGATCAACGGCAGCGCGGGCGCATAGACCGGATTGGCCGCGATGATGCCGGGCACAGCGGCCGCGTCGTCCAGGTGTGCGGCCACGTTGTCGAAATACTGGCCCACACCGCCGTTGGAGACCTGGGCGTCGAACAGGTCGAAGTAGTAGACCGCGCGTACCAGCGGCGCGAAGCCGTCGGGGCCGGCTGCGTGCAGCGCATCGATGATGGCGCGGCTGAAGTACGGGGCGGAGCGGAGCAGCACGGGCCAGTCGCCAGGGGGAAGCAGTGCCGGGTTCATCCCATGTCCTTGTGCTGTTTCAGTAAATCCTGCAGACCTCGGGTCGGTTCAACAACCGGGCCGACCGGTCCTCCATCGTCTCGGTGTCATCGGCGTCGGGGGCGGTGATGAACAGTACCGCGTTGAGCAGTCCCTCGCGGTACCGGCCGAAGAGGCCCTCGCCGTCCAGCCGCCCCAGTGCCTCGATCACGGACGGGTATACCTGCGCCTTGGTGGCCAAGGCAGTGGTGGGTTGTTGTCCGGTGGCCTTGTCATTGATGGCTGCTTGCGCTTGGTGAGCGGGCGATACATACGCTCGTATCGAAACCGCTCGTTCGGCAGGTGCGCTGCCAGCGCCGCGGCGAAAGCAGGAGCAGCCTGCCCGCCGCCATGCCCATGGCGCTGGCGGCCAGCAGCACCCCGCCAGCGCAGTTTTTCGACGCCGCCTCCGGCCGTCCAGGCCAGGTGGCGCAACGCATGTGCCCGGTTTTCGCCGGATTGGAGGGCTGTCATCGGATGGGCAACAGCTTGTCGGGCTCCTGTCCGCGTTCACGCATGCGCTGGCGCTCTTCATCGCGCGAAGGCGGCGGCCATGCCACGCCCATGCCGACGATGCGGTCGCGGATCTGCAGCATGCGGCGCTGCGCGGGCGAGCCGCTCTGCTGCCGGCCGATCTGGAACTGCAACTGCCCCGCGAACGAGACGCCGTTGATGTTGACGAAATGCGGGCTGGCGCCGCGGTCGAGCAGGAACATCACTTGGTCGAGCTGCATGCCCTGCAGCGCTTCCATCAGTGCGGTGTTGCCCAGGATGTTCTTCCTGTCGATGCCGGCGCCGCGGTCAAGCAGCAGCGCCAGCGTGGCGGCAGTGTGCTCGCGGGCGGCGTCGAACAGGATGGGTGAGCTGCCGAGCACGGTGTCGGGGTTCACGCCGGCGTCGAGCAGGGCCTGTAAGTACAGCGGGCTTTTGGCGCGCAGGGCCACGCCGAGCACGCTGCCGAAGCCAGGCGCCTCCTGCGTCGGGTCGGCACCCGCGCGGACCAGCGCGGTGAGGATCTGCAGCTGTCGGGGCTTCTCGCCCATGGCGCTTTGCAGGGCGAAGAAGAGCAGCGTCATGTCCCGTGCGCCGGGGCGGTTCAGGCCCTCGCGACCGACGCGTTGCGCGAGCGGCGCGATATCGTCGAGGGCGCCCTTGTGGATGGCCTGCGCCAAGGCCAGCTGGTCGCCGGTGAAATAGATCTGCGGCGAGGTTGCTCTCGCATGGCCGCATCCGGCGGCGAAGGATTGCAGGGCCAACACCAGTGAACACAGCAGGGCGCGCAGGCGCATGGTCGGTTTCCTTGGTCAGTGCCGATGGCCGCGTGTGCGCCGGTGCCGTGGTGCGCACGCGCATTCCTGCCAGGCAGCAAGCCGGCCGGTGGTTGCATCCACTGGCTGCGTAGCGCCAGCGTCGTACGTGCAGTCACGGTGCCTGCAACCTGCACGGGAACCACACCGCGGATGCGCAGGGTGAAGAGGGCGCGGCATGGCGGCATGCGCTGTCCGCTTGCCGTCCGGGCCGAACTGGCGTTCACGGCGCCAGTTCCCACGTGCGGCGCAGCGTTTCCACCGCTTCCAGGCAGGCGCGCGGTTCGCCGCCGACCTGCTGTTTCCACAGCGCGGCGGCCTGCGCGCGCTGGTGGTCGTGCACCAGCCAGCGGATGCGCTCGCGCGCCTCCACCGGCAGGGCCTGCCATTGCCGCAGCGCCAGTGGCCGCGGTTCGCCGGAGCGTCCGCTTGGATCGCGCGCCAGCAGCTCCGGCGTGAGCGCATGCAGGCGCTGCGTATCGGACGCTGCCAAGGTGCCGCAGGCCAGGTGCGGCGTGGCGGCATCGGGAAGGTCCCAGCCCAGCCCCAGCGCCGGGTAGTCAAGCAGTTGCGCGATGTTGTGGATGGCCAGGATCTGCGCCGAGCGCACCACGCCGGTCAGGTCGTGTACGTCGGCGCCGGCATCGAGCAGGCGTTGCAGTGCGGCCGCGTCGATGATCGGGAAGCCGGCGTCGGCCAGTTCCCGCCAGCGCGTGGTCCACAATGGCGTGGGCTGGGTCTCGTCGACGACGTCGCTCCACAGCCCGTGCAACAGCAGTTCGTGCACGAAACCGCGCACGTCGCCGTCGCGCAGCGCCTGCCGCGCGCGCTCGGCGTCGTCGGGCGCCAGGCCGATGGACTGCAGCTGCTCGCGGTCGATCACGGGTCACCTCCTGTGGCGGAAAGATGCTGGCACAGGCGGGCATGCAGCGCCTGGCGGTCGTCCCAGCCGGGATGGTCGCGCACCAGCCGGGCCATGGCGCGGCCGGCGTCGCGGGCCGTGCGTGCGCCGGTGGCGGCGATGGCCGAAGCGATGGCGGCGTCGACCTGCGCCGGCGTGGGCGGTAGGTCCAGCACGAAGTCCAGCGTGAGCGGCGTGTCGGCCCAGGCGGCGATGCCCGCGGCGGAAAAGACCAGCGTGCCGGTCAGTTGCATGGGCATGCCCTGTGCGTCCGGCGTGCCGAAGGCCAGCGCGGTCACGTCCAGCGGTACGTGCCGGTGCAGCAGGTAAAGGCTGCCGTCGATGTAGCCGGGCTGCGGGTTGACCGGGAAACGGTGGCGGTTGCCGGCGTGGTCTCGCGGGTCGCGCAGGTCCAGCGCGATGCCGTCGAGGTGGATGCAGGTGTCCACCTGCCGTTCCTCCAGCAGGAACGGGCGCAGCGCGATGGTGAGGGCCGCCAGTCCTGCCGGTCCGCTGCCTGGCTGGCAATGGGCGCCGGTCGCCGCCAGCAGGTGATGGGGGAATCCGCTCATTCGCTGTCCTTGTCCCTGCGGCCGGTTCGTCGCGATGCCCATTGGTGCCCGCCGGGCTGCCGCCGGGAGAAAGAATGACGGAAAACCGGCCCATCCCGCGACGGCTTGCCGCGGGGAGCATGGCCTGCTATCCAGTCAGGCTCCTTGAACCCCCGGTACGGCCATGCGCGGGAAGCATGTCGATCCAGCCCAGCGACGCAGGTTCCTGGCCGCCGCTTCGGGCGCCGCCGCGCTCGGCCTGCTGCCGCCGGTGGCGCTGCGTGCCGCCGGGGCCGGCGGTAGCGACCGCCCGTGGATTCCGTCCGACGCCTTCCTGGCCGGATTGCCGGAATGGATGCGCGCCTTCGGCGTGCCCGGCGTCGCCATCGCGGTGGTGGAGCGGGGCGAACTGGCCTGGCATCGCGGGTTCGGCGTGGCCGACGTGCAAAGCGGCGCGCCGGTGGATGCGGACAGCGTGTTCGAGTGCGCCTCGCTGAGCAAACCGGTGTTCGCCTACCTGGTGCTGCAACTGGTCGATGCCGGGGAACTGCAGCTCGACCGCGCGCTGGTGGACTACCACCGCCCCGACTTCCTGGCCGGCGACGACCCCCGGCTGGAGCGGATCAGCGTGCGCGATGTCCTGCGCCACGGCAGCGGCCTGCCGGACTGGCGCGCGCATCCCGATCGCGATCCCCTGCGCACGATCGCTGAGCCCGGGCAGCGCGTGAACTACTCGGGCGAGGCCTTCTTCTGGCTGCAGCGGGTGGTGGAGACCGTCACCGGCCAGAGCCTGGATCAACTGGCGCAACAGCGCCTGTTAGCGCCGGCCGGCATGCGCGGCAGCACCTACACCTGGAACGCGCACGCCGCGCGCCACTCGGTGACCGGCGTGCCCGCGCCCGGCGCCGCGCCGGTGGTGCAGACCTTCCGCGCGCAATGGCCGCTGCTGCAGCCCCTGGCCGAGGCGCGCGGCAAGCCGCTGTCGGCCTGGACCTGGGACGATGCGGTGGATGCGCTGCCGCAGGCGCGGGCCGCCGCGCCCGAGGGCATGTTCGTGTGGCCGGGCGACCTGCTCGCCAATGCCGCCGCCAGCCTGCGCGGGCCGGTGCAGGACTACGCGCGCTTCATTGCCCACGTCATGCGGCGCGAGGCGCGGCAGGACTGGGAGATCGCCGAAGCCACCCGGCAGGCGATGCTGACGCCGCAGCTGGCGGTGCGCCCGGGCTGGCTGGACAAGGGCCTGGGCTGGAACCTGGAGCGGGTCGATGCGCACACCCGCTGGTTCTTCCATGGCGGCGCCAACGCCGGCCGCTACAAGACCTTCGCGGTGGGCGACCCGCAGCGCCGTCGCGGGCTGGTGGTGATGACCGGCGGGGGCGGCGGCACCGGCGTCTACCAGCGCATCGTGCGCGCGGCGACCGGGCGCGACATGCTGGCGTTCGATCTCTGACCCGGCCCGGCATTTGCAGCGGCGGCCCGGGCTGGTTATCGTGCGCCGCCCGAACCATCGACCGGAGATCCGCGCGATGCGTGGCACCCTCTATATCGTCGCGGCACCCTCCGGCGCCGGCAAAAGCAGCCTCGTCAACGCCACCTTGGCGCGCGATGCGCAGATCGCGCTGTCCATCTCCTTCACCTCGCGGGCGATGCGCCCGGGCGAGGAGAACGGCCGCCACTACCACTTCGTCAGCGCCGCCGAGTTCGAACGCATGATCGCCGCCGGCGATTTCTTCGAGCACGCCAGCGTGCACGGCGACTGGAAGGGCACCGCGCGGCAGTCGGTGGAGCCGCAGCTGGCCGCCGGCAAGGACGTGCTGCTGGAGATCGACTGGCAGGGCGCGCGCCAGGTGCGCGCGAAGGTGCCGGACGCGGTCAGCGTATTCATCCTGCCGCCGTCCAAGCAGGCGCTGGACGACCGCATGCGCAAGCGCGGCCAGGACAGCGAGGCGGTGATGGCGCAGCGGCTGGCCGCCGCGCGCGAGGAGATGCTGCACTACGACGAGTTCGACTACGTCATCGTCAACGAGGTGTTCGACACTGCGGTGGACGAGATGTGCGCCATCTTCACCGCCAGCCGCCTGCGCCGGGCGCAGCAGCAGGTCCGCCACGACGGCCTGATCCGCTCGCTGCTGGACTGAGTCCGGGCTGCGCCGGGATGGGGCGATGGTGGCCGTGAGGCCGCTCCTGGCGCCTTCCCGGAACGGCAACTGATTGATTCCAAAGGGCTGGCCTGGGGCGCGATTTGATTTCCGCCGGTGCCGGCCTGTACAATCCGCCCCCTTTCCCTCATCCGATCGAGCGGCCGCTGCTGGTCGCCGGGAGCTCGCATGGCCCGCATTACCGTAGAAGATTGCCTGGAAGTCGTTAACAACCGTTTCGAGCTGGTCATGATGGCGTCCAAGCGCGCCCGCCAGCTGGCCAACGGCGTGCAGGCCACCCTCGACAACAGCGAGACCGAGGACAAGCCGACCGTGCTGGCGCTGCGCGAGATCGCCGCCCGCAAGATCGACAACGCGCTGATCGAGGAAGTCGAGAAGGCCGAGCGCGAGCGTGCCGAGCGCGAGGCACTGGAATGGGCCGCCGCCGAAGTCGTCGCCGACGAAGACATGTCCAAGAACGACGACTGATCCCCGGATCGTCGTTATGCGCAAACAGCCCGCCGCGTGCGGGCTGTCTGCTTTCCGGGCACCCGGCACCCTGAAAACCTGTACTCCGGCTGCGTCTGCAGGAAAGCCCCCTGAGCCAGGAGGCGCCACGGAGCGACGGGGTGTGGATGAGCGAAGGACGGGGCCCACGGTTTGCACTGCAAACCGTGGGGCGACAGCGCCAGAGCGATGTCGCGTCTCCGCCGTTGCCGTGTCGTTGCCGCTGGCATATCTTCCAAGCCATGAACCCAGGCCCCTCCGCCCAGGTCGCTGCGCCCGCGGATGGCGCGGTGCCGGACTACGTACTCCAACTCGAACGCGCAGCCAGCTACCTGCCCGCCGAGCAGCTGCCGATGCTGCGCCGCGCCTGGGAAGTGGGCGCGGCCGCGCATGCCGGGCAGACCCGCAAGTCGGGCGAACCCTACATCACCCATCCGGTCGCGGTCGCCGGCATCCTGGCCGAGCTCGGCCTGGACGTCGAAGCGCTGGTCGCGGCGATCCTGCACGACACCATCGAGGACACCCCGCTCACCCACGATGAACTGGCCGGGCAGTTCGGGCAGACCGTGGCCGAGCTGGTCGAAGGCGTCACCAAGCTGGACAAGCTGCGCTTCCGCGACCGCCAGGAAGCGGCGGCCGAAAGCTTCCGCAAGATGCTGCTGGCGATGTCGCGCGACCTGCGCGTGATCATGATCAAGCTGGCCGACCGCCTGCACAACATGCGCACGCTGGGCGCGCAGAGCGCCGAGGCGCGGCGCCGCATCGCGATGGAGACGCTGGACATCTACGCGCCCATCGCCCAGCGCCTGGGCATGAGCCTGATCAAGTCCGAGCTGCAGAACCTGGGCTTCAAGGCGCTGTACCCGTGGCGCCACGCGATCCTGGAAAAGCACATCCGCAGCCAGCCGGTGGTGCGCCGCGAGGCGATGGCGCAGGTGGAGGTGCAGCTCTCGCAGCGGCTGGCGCGCGAGGGCCTGGAACACCGCCTGGTCAGCCGCATCAAGACGCCCTGGAGCATCTACACCAAGATGCGCGAGGAGAACAAAACCTTCGACCAGGTGATGGACGTGTTCGGCTTCCGCCTGGTGATGCGCTCGGTGCCCAGCTGCTACCACGCGCTGGGCGCGGTGCATGCGGCGTTCAAGCCGCTGGACGGGCGCTTCCGCGATTTCATCGCCATTCCCAAGGCCAACGGCTACCAGTCGCTGCACACGGTGCTGTTCGGGCCCTACGGTTCGCCGATCGAGGTGCAGATCCGCACCGAGGAGATGGACCTGATCGCCGAACGCGGCGTGGCCGCGCACTGGACCTACAAGTTCGGCGGCGACACGCCCAACAGCGCGCAGAGCCGCGCCCATGCCTGGATCGTCGAGCTGATCGACTCGCAGCGCTCGGCCGGTTCCTCGCTGGAGTTCCTCGACAACGTCAAGGTCGACCTGTTCCCGGACGAGGTCTACCTGTTCACGCCCAAGGGCAAGATCCTCGCCCTGCCGCGCAACTCCACCGCGCTGGACTTCGCCTACGCCGTGCACACCGACGTCGGCAACCGCGCGGTGGCCTCGCGCGTGGACAAGAAGCTGGTGCCGCTGCGCACCCGGCTGGTCAGCGGGCAGACGGTGGAAGTGATCACCGCGCGCTCGGCCACGCCCAAGCCGCAGTGGCTGGAATTCGTGGTCAGTTCCAAGGCGCGCACCGCCATCCGCCACCAGCTCAAGCAGCTCGAGCACGAGGACGCGGTGCAGCTGGGCCACCGCATGCTCGACCGTGCGCTGGAGGCGATGGACAGCTCGATCGAGCGCCTGCCCAAGGGCCGGCTGGACGCCTTCCTCGGCGAGCACCGCTATCCGCGCCTGGAGGCCTTCCTGGCCGACGTCGCGCTCGGCAACTGGATGCCGACCCAGGCCGCGCAGGCGCTGATGGCGCACGGCGAGCCGCGCGCCGGCGGCACCACCCAGCGTGCGCAGGAGAAGATCCTGATCAACGGCAGCGAGCGCGGCGTGGTCAGCTTCGCCGGCTGCTGCCAGCCGATTCCGGGCGACGAGATCATGGGCTACCACACCGCCGGCAAGGGCATCGTGGTGCACCGCATGGACTGTCCGAACCTGGCCGAGCTGCGCAAGTCGCCCGAGCGCTGGGTGCCGATCGGCTGGGACAGCAGCGTGGTCGGCGACTACGACACCGCGCTGGTGGTGGAAGTGGAGAACGGCACCGGCGTGCTGGCGCAGCTGGCCGCGGCCATCGCCCAGAGCCAGTCCAACATCGAGCGCGTGGACTACCTGGACCGCGATTTCAACGCCGCGGTGCTGTGCTTCAACATCCAGGTGCGCGACCGCAACCACCTGGCCGAAGTGATGCGCCGGCTGCGGCGCCTGAGCGTGGTGCAGGCGGTGCGGCGGCAGTAGCGCGGCGGACGGCAGGGCGGGGCGCTTCCGTGGCCGGTCTCGATGCGTGGGGTACGCCACGCGGCTGCCCGCAGCTCGATCTCGTCGATCGGCTCCGCCATGCCGCTGCCTTCGACGGAGCGCCCCGGCGCCATGGCTCGCCGCGCGAGCGGTTCTCCACAGCCGGTGTGCAGCGCCATGCCGACAAGCTGTGGATAACCGCCCGCACGCATTGCGCGGCGTGCGTCTCCGGCAGGTGGCGAAGAATTGTCCAGCATCGCGGTGCCGTGGCATTGCCCGACATCGCGCGGGAACCGATGCAGCGGGGGCGGACGCTACAATGGCGCGTCTTATCCCAACCGGAGCTCCCCATGTCCCGCCAGATCATCAACACCGCCAACGCGCCGGCCGCCATCGGCCCGTACTCGCAGGCCGTGCGCGCCGGCAACACCGTGTACTTCTCCGGCCAGATCCCGCTGGACCCGGCCACCGGCGAGATCGTCGCCGGCGACGTCGCCGCGCAGGCGCGCCGCGCCTTCGACAACCTCAAGGCGGTGGCCGAGGAAGCCGGCGGTTCGCTCGACAAGATGGTGCGCCTGGGCCTGTACCTGACCGACCTGGGCGAGTTCGCCAAGGTCAACGCGGTGATGCAGGAATACTTCCAGGCACCGTTCCCGGCCCGTTCCACCATCGAAGTGTCCGGCCTGCCCAAGGGCGCGGCGTTCGAGGTCGACGCGGTGATGATCCTGGACTGATCCACACGCATGGCGCGTACCCGGCCGGCCGCCCCCGCACTGGCGGCCAGTGGCGAGACGCCGGTGACGGCGCTGCCGGGCGTCGGCCCGGCGGTGGCCGCCAAGCTGCAGGCGCGCGGCATCGGCAGCCTGCAGGACCTGTGGCTGCACCTGCCACTGCGTTACGAAGACCGTACCCGGCTCAGCGCCATCGCCGCGCTGCAGCCCGGCGCCGCCGCGCAGGTCGAAGGCCGGGTGGTCGCGGTGGAGCGCGGCTTCCGCTACCGGCCGATGCTGCGGGTGGCGGTGGAGGACGATTCGCGCGGCACCCTGGTGCTGCGCTTCTTCCATTTCCGCGCCGCGCAGGTGGCGCAGTTCGCGGTCGGCGCGCGCCTGCGCTGCTATGGCACCCCGCGTCCCGGCCAGCACGGGCTGGAGATCGTGCACCCGAGCTACCGCATGCTCGGCGACGGCGAGGACGCCGGCCTGGGCGACGCGCTGGATCCGGTCTATCCGGTCGTCGAAGGCATCGGCCCGGCGACCCTGCGCAGGCTGATAGGGCAGGCGCTGGAACGCCTGCCCGGCGAGGCCGCGCTGGAGCTGTTGCCGGCGCATCTGCTGGTTGGACTGGCGCTGCCGTCGCTGCGGCAGGCGCTGTTGACCATGCATCGTCCGCCCGCCGACGCCGACGTGGCCGCGCTTGGCGCCGGCACGCATCCGGCGCAGCGGCGGCTGGCGATGGAAGAACTGCTCGCCCACCACCTGAGCCTGCGCCGCCAGCGCATCGCCCTGCAGCGGCATCACGCTCCCGCGTTGAAGGGCGGCGACAAGCGCGTGCGGCAGCTGCGCCAGTCGCTGCCGTTCCGCCTCACCGGCGCGCAACAGCGCGTGTTCGCGCAGATCCGCGAGGACCTCGCGCGCCCGCACCCGATGCTGCGGCTGGTGCAGGGCGACGTCGGTTCCGGCAAGACCGTGGTGGCGGCGCTGGCGGCGATGCTGGCGGTGGAGCAGGGCAAGCAGGTGGCGCTGGCGGCGCCGACCGAACTGCTCGCCGAGCAGCACCTGGCCAATCTTCGCGGCTGGCTGGAACCGCTGGGCGTGCGCGTGGCCTGGCTGGCCGGCAAGGTCACCGGCAAGGCGCGCGCGAAGGTGCTGGAGGACATCGCCTCCGGCCAGGCGCAGGTGGTCGTCGGCACCCATGCGCTGATGCAGGACACCGTGGTCTTCCACGACCTGGCGCTGGCCATCGTCGACGAACAGCACCGCTTCGGCGTGCACCAGCGGCTGGCGCTGCGCGACAAGGGCGCCGATGGCCGCAGCGTGCCGCACCAGCTGGTGATGACCGCCACGCCGATCCCGCGCACGCTGGCGATGGCGGCGTATTCCGACCTGGACGTGTCGGCGATCGACGAACTGCCGCCCGGGCGTACGCCGGTGCAGACAATCGTCATCAGCGCCGAACGCCGGCCCGAGTTGGTCGAGCGCATCCGCCTGGCCTGCGCGCAGGGGCGGCAGGCCTACTGGGTGTGCACGCTGATCGACGAGAGCGACGACGAGGACGGGAAACCGGGCGCGGACGCGGGACGCATGGAAGCCGTCGCCGCACAGGCGACCTTCGAGGCCTTGTCCGCACAGCTGCCGGGCGTACGCGTCGGGCTGGTGCACGGGCGCATGAAGGCCGCCGAGAAGCAGGCGGCGATGCGTGCGTTCAAGCTTGGCGAGACCGGCCTGCTGGTCGCCACCACGGTGATCGAGGTCGGCGTGGACGTGCCCAACGCCTCGCTGATGATCATCGAGAACGCCGAGCGTCTGGGCCTGGCGCAGCTGCACCAGCTGCGCGGGCGGGTGGGGCGCGGCGCGGCGGCGTCCAGCTGCGTGCTGATGTACCAGGGGCCGCTGTCGGCGATGGCGCGGCAGCGGCTGGAGACCATGCGCCAGACCAACGACGGCTTCGTGATCGCCGAAAAGGACTTGGAGCTGCGCGGCCCCGGCGAGCTGCTCGGTACCCGCCAGACCGGCCTGGCCGCGTTCCGCGTGGCCGACCTGGCCCGCGACGCGGCCCTGCTGCCGGGCGTGCATGCCCTGGCCGAGCGCCTGCTGGCCGAGGCGCCGGCCGTCGCCGACCGCGTCGTGGCGCGCTGGGTGGGCGGCGCGGCGCGCTACGCCTCGGCCTGAACGCGCACTTCCCCTGCCATGGCCCAGGTGCCAGACTCCATGGCCGACCAGAAGACAAGCATGAGATGAGCAAGAAGATTCCGTTGCTGATTGATACCGACCCGGGCGTGGACGATGCGCTGGCGCTGCTGATGGCCTTTGCCGACGAGCGCCACGAGGTGATCGGGTTGACGGTGGCGGCGGGCAACGTCGGCCTGGACTACACCGTGCGCAACGCGCTGAAGCTGTGCGAAGTGGCCGGCCGCGAGGATGTGCCGGTGTTCGCCGGCGCGCCCGATCCGCTGGTGTATCCGGCCGAGGATGCCGCCCATGTGCACGGCCGCGATGGCTTCGGCGATGTCGACCTGCCCGTCGCCGCGCGCGCGGTGGAAGCCGAGCATGCCGCGCTGGCGATCCTGCGCCTGTCGCACCAGTACGCCGGGCAGTTGCTGCTGGTCGCGCTGGGGCCGCTGACCAACATCGCGCTGGCGCTCAAGCTCGACCCGACCCTGCCGCAGCGCGTGAAGCGCTTCCTGGTGATGGGCGGGGCGATCACCGGCCACGGCAACATCACCCCGGTGGCCGAGTTCAACATCGCCTTCGACCCCGAAGCGGCGCACATCGTGTTCAGCGCGTTCCCGCATATCGACGTCGCCGACTGGGAAGCCACCGTGGCCCATGGCCTGCTGCACCGGAACGTGGAGCAGTGGCTGGCCGCCGATACCGACAAGGCGCGCTTCTACGAACTGATCTCGCGCCAGACCCGGCTGTGGTCCGAGGACAGCCGCGGCGAGCACTGGTACGCGGCCGATGCGCTGGCGATGGCCTGGGCGCTGCAGCCCGAAGGCGCGACGAAGCTTGAACAGCGCCCGCTGGCGATCGAGATGGCCGGCGGCCGCACCCGCGGCGCCACCGTGGTGGACTGGAACCGCCAGACCGGCGCGCCGGACAACACCACGCTGCTGATCGGCTACGACCAGGAACGCTTCGAAAGCCAGGTGCGGCGGGCGCTGGGACTGGTTTCCTGACTCCGTGCATTTCCGGCTTGCCCAGGCGGGCAGGCCGGGACTATAATGCCGCTCTTGACCACCAGCCCACACGGTGCGAGCCCATGAAGGCCGACATTCATCCCGATTACCACGACGTCGTTTTCCACGACGTGACCTCCGACTTCAAGTTCCTGACCCGTTCGACCATGTCCTCCAAGGAGACGGTCAAATGGGAAGACGGCGAAGAGTACCCGCTGATCAAGGTCGAAATTTCCTCGGCCTCGCACCCGTTCTACACGGGCAAGCACAAGGTCATCGATACCAGCGGCCGCATCGACAAGTTCCAGAAGCGCTACGCGCGCTGATCGGAAGCTGTCGTTTCGCCAGAGCAGCGGCCGCGCCTAGCGCGGCCGTTGTTTTGTTGCCGCCTTCCGCGGCGGTAACCCGCGTTGTCCATGGATCGCATCGAAAGCCGTTTCCGGCGGCTTCGGCTGGCCGCCACTCAGGGCGGGCGGCCTCGAAACCGTTGCCCCGCCCGATGCCGGACGGTTTCTCCAGTGGGCTTCCTGCCGCCGCCTTCCGCGCTGAACACCCGCGTACCGCGCCGGTACCGCGATCGCGACGCTGTGTCGCGGACATGCGTCGTCCATAGGACTTTCGTCTGGCAACCGGCAAATGCTGCTGTGCGATAATGGCGCGAACCGCGGTGGAAAACCGCGGAACTTCCTTCACGCGTCTGCCCGTCATTCCTCGTCAGGACAGGCGCCTTCCACTTGAGGAGCGCACACTGTGTCCGATCTTGATCAGGTCACGCTCAACGCCGGCGAAAAATCCGTCGTTCTGCCTGTAGTCAAACCCGTCCTGGGCAACGACTGTGTCGATATCTCGAAGCTGACCAAGGAAACCGGTCTCTTCACCTACGACTCCGGCTACACCGCCACCGCCAGCTGCAAGTCGGCCATCACCTACATCGATGGTGACAACGGCGTGCTGCTGTACCGCGGTTACCCGATCGAGCAGCTGGCCGAGAAGTCCAGCTTCGTCGAAGTCGCCTACATGCTGGTCAATGGCGAGCGTCCCGACGCCGCGCAGCTGAAGGCGTTCGAGGCCGAGCTGGCCGAGGAAGCCGGCGTGGACGCGTCGATCAACACGCTGATCGGCAGCTTCGCCAAGGACGCGCACCCGATGGCGATCCTGGCCGCCGCGATCGCGCAGCTGTCGGCCAAGTATCACGCTTCGCTGGACCTGGCCGATGCCGAGCAGCGCCGCAAGGCCGCCGTGCGCCTGATCGCCAAGGTGCCGACCCTGTCGTCGCTGATCTACCGCCATGGCAAGGGCCTGCCGGCCAACGCCCCGGACACCTCGCTGGACTACGTCAGCCGCTTCCTGAAGCAGACCTTCGAATCGGCCGACGGCAAGTACGAACTGAACCCGAACGTGGTGAAGGCGCTGGACCTGCTGTTCATCCTGCACGCCGACCACGAGCAGAACGCCTCGACCTCGACCGTGCGCCTGGTCGGTTCGACCGGCGCCAACCCGTACGCATCGGTCGCCGCCGGCGTCACCGCGCTGTGGGGTCCGGCCCATGGCGGCGCCAACGAGGCCGTGCTGAAGATGCTGGAAGAGATCGGCAGCGCCGACAACGTCGAGTCCGCCGTACTCAAGGCCAAGGACAAGACCTCCGGCTTCCGCCTGATGGGCTTCGGCCACCGCGTCTACAAGAACTTCGACCCGCGCGCGAAGGTCATCGGCAAGATGACCCAGAACGTGCTGGAGCAGCTGAACCTCAAGGACCCGCTGCTCGACGTCGCCGTCAAGCTGGAGCAGGCCGCGCTGCAGGACGACTACTTCGTCGCCCGCAAGCTGTACCCGAACGTCGATTTCTACAGCGGCATCATCTACAAGGCGCTGCAGATCCCGACCGAGATGTTCACCGTCATGTTCGCCCTCGGCCGCACCGCCGGCTGGGTGTCGCACTGGCTGGAACAGCAGGTCGATCCGGAAATGAAGATCGGCCGTCCGCGCCAGGTCTACACCGGCCACGACGTGCGCGACTACACCTAAGGATGCGGGCGCAGCGATGCGCCACCGTCATGCGAAAGGCCCCGCTCCGGCGGGGCTTTTTGTTGTCGCCTCCTGGGTGGCAACCGCCCGGGCTGCGGAGAAGTCGGGAACCGCTTCGACGATCCCGGGTGCAACTCTTCGGGCCATCGGCGAGCGAAGATTGAAGCCGTTCCTGGCGGCTCCCTGCCGGGCGGCGGGCGGCGGGCGACGGCAAGGTCGTTCCCGCGATCCGTTTTCCACAGCGCCTGTGCGGCACTCCCGGCAAAAGCTGTGGACAAGTTCGTCGTGGCCATGTGCCACGGGCTTTTCCAGGGCGTGGTGAAAATATGTCCACCAGCGCCGCGGTGCGGATGCGTGCAGTGGCGCTCGATTCCGGGGCCGGCGCGAGTGATCGTGCTGCGGCGAGGGGATTACGCCGATGCTTCGGCCAGCAGTTGCCGCACCTGCGCGAGTGTCGCCCTCGGCATTGGTTTGCCGTCGTCGCTGCAAACCGGCGGATGGTGCAGGGCGTCCTCGGGGAGCACGATCAATTCGAAGGCGATGCCGTCGGCGGCGAATTCCCAGCCCGGATAACGCTGCCGCGCCGCATGTCCGGCCAACTGCAGCGGCGACGTGCGCGCCTCGGCGGGGATGCGCTGGTCGTGCAGGAAGCGCTGCACGGCGTCGCTGTCGTCGCAATGCAGGTGCAGGGTCACCGGACTGCCGTCATCGGCGGTGCCTGCGAGCACCGCGCCGGCCAGACGCGGATGGAAGGCGTGCAGGAACTGCATGGCCTGCACGGCCGACTCGCGATGCCGGCGCAGTGCGGTCGGCTGGGAATGCGCGTCGAACAGGCGCTGCTGCTCGCGCAGCATCTCGATCACCTGGGCCTGGCGTGGCCACAGCGCCTCGTCGTGGATGCCGAGCCGGTTGGCCGCCTTGCGCCGGGCCTGGTCGAGATCGTGGATGCCGCTCTCGCGGACCAGGCGGGCGGCTTCCTGGGCGATCAGCAGGCGCTCGCGGCTGCCGCGCTGCGCGTTCGGTGCCGGGCGTGGCATCGGGTCACCCTCTGGTTGTCGGCAGCCCGCCGGAATCCGGGCCGGTGCGGGATGGCGGCGGGGCCGCCATCCCGGCGTGCATCAGAAGATGTCGAACGCGGCGTCGTCGGCCTGCGTGTCGTTCTGGTCGAAGTCGAATTCCTGCATCCGGTCCAGGTCCTCGACCTTGATCCACTCGGTAGCGCCGTTGACGCTGGCCTCGACCATGCCCGACGGCGGGTCGTTGCGCGCGATCGGCGCATCCTTCAGCGCCACGCGCATGTAGTCGATCCAGATCGGCAGGGCGGCGCGGCCGCCGTACTCGCGGTAGCCCAGCGAGCGGAAGTCGTCGCGGCCCACCCAGACGGTGGTCGCGAGCGCGCCGCCGAAGCCGGAGAACCACGCGTCGCGGTGGTCGTTGGTCGAGCCGGTCTTGCCGCCCACGTCCTCGCGGCCCAGCACCTTGGCCGCGGTGCCGGTGCCGCGCTGGACCACGTCGCGCATCATCGACACCAGTTGGTAGGCGGTGCGTTCATCGATGGCGCGCGGTGCGGTGCGGGCGTCGGGGTTCGGCGTTTCCGGTTCGGTCTTGGGCCCGATTTCGCCGGCGACGGCCTCGGGCCTGGCCGGCGCGGGCGCGGCCTCGGCACCGAAGTTGAAACCGTCCACGACCTGGCTGGCCGGCGTCGCGCCGGCGGCGCTGCCGCCGCAGCCGCGGCAGGCCAGCGCCGGGTTTTCCTTGAACACCACGTTGCCGTCGCGGTCCTTGACCTCGTCGATCGTCCAGGTGTCCACGCGCGAACCACCGTTGGCGAACACCGCGTAGCCGCGCGCGACCGACAGCGGGGTCAGCGAGGCGGTGCCCAGCGACATCGACAGGTTCGGCGGCAGCTCCGCTTCCTGGAAGCCGAACTCGCTGATGTACTTGCGGGCGAAATCCACGCCGATGCTGTCCAGCAGCCGCACCGACACCAAGTTGCGCGACTGCACCAGCGCCTCGCGCAGGCGCATCGGGCCGCGGAAACCGCCGCCGTCGTTCTTCGGCTCCCAGGTCTTGCCGCGGCGGTCGCGGAACACCACCGGCGCGTCGAGCACGATCGAGGCCGGGTTGAAGCCCTTGTCGAACGCGGCCGCGTACAGGAACGGCTTGAAGCTGGAGCCGGGCTGGCGGCGGGCCTGGGTGGCGCGGTTGAACTTGTTGCCGGCGAAGCTGAAACCGCCGACCAGGGCGCGCAGGGCGCCGTTGTCGGCGTCGAGCGAGACCAGCGCGGCCTGGCCGGCCGGCAGCTGCTCGATCAGCCACTCGCCCTCCTTCTCGCCGGCACGCACGCGGATGACGTCGCCACGCGCGACCAGCTTGGCCGGCGTGCGCGCGGTCCAGCGGCTGGCGGCCGCCGGCAGCACCAGTTCGGTGCGGTTGGCGAGCACCACGCTGATGCCGCCGTCGGCATGGACCGCCGAGACGATGGCCGGCAGCAGCCCGGACTGGGCCGGGATCGCGGCGACCTGCCGGGCCAGCGCGGCGGTGTCGGCATCGGCGGGAACATCGATGTGCTGCTCGGCGCCGCGCCAGCCATGGCGGTGGTCGTACAGCAGCAGGCCGTCGCGCACCGCGATGTTGGCCGCTTCCTGCATCTGGCTGTCGATGGTGGTGGTGACGCGGTAGCCCTTGTTAAGCACGTCGCCGCCGTGCAGGGCGATCATCTCCTGGCGGACCATCTCGGCCACGTAGGGCGCGTTGACCTCGATCGGCGGCTCGTGCGGCGTGGCGTGCATCGGCACCGCCTTGGCCGCGTCGGCTTCGGCCTGGGGGATGAAGCCCAGGTCGGCCATGCGCTGCAGCACGTAGTTGTCGCGGCGCTGGCGCGCGCGCTCCGGGTTGCTGATCGGGTTGCCGCTGGACGGGAACTTGGGGATGCCGGCCAGCGAGGCCATCTCGTCCAGGTCCAGGTCGGCCAGCTTCTTGCCGTAGTAGTACTCGGCCGCCGCACCGACGCCGTAGGCGCGGTTGCCGAAGAAGCTCTTGTTCAGATACAGCTCGAAGATCTCGTCCTTGCTCAGCTCGCTCTCGATCTTTCGCGCCAGCAGGATCTCGGCCAGCTTGCGGGTGTAGCTGTACTCGGAACTGAGGAAGAACTGCCGGGCCACCTGCTGGGTGATGGTCGAGCCGCCCGGCACGCGCTTGTCGCTGGTGGTGGCCAGCAGCCAGACCGCGCGGGCGATGCCTTTGTAGTCGACGCCGCCATGCTCGTAGAAACGGGCGTCCTCGGTGGCCAGGAACGCCTGCTTCAGGCGCTCGGGCACGTCCTTCATCTGGATCGGATAGCGCCGGGTCTCGCCGAACACGGCCATCAGCTTGCCGTCGCTGGCGTAGACGTACATCGGCTCCTGCAGTTCCACCTCGCGCAGGGACTGCACGTCGGGCAGCTTGGAGGAGACGATGTAATAGAGGGCGCCGGCGGCGATGGCGCCCGCCAGGGCGAGGGCGACGAACAGTGCCAGCAGCCAGCGCAGCCAGCGACGGAAACGGGGCATCAAGCAGGATCCCGATTGCGGATTTCGTGGCCGCAGAGTATAGAGTACGCGAGGGAGCGGCTGGGGCCGTCCCTGGGGACAAGTGGTTGGGGATGGCTCTGCCGGCGTGACGTATTTCTCGGCCTGCGTGCGGAGCGGTTGCCAATCGCCAGAAATTCATTATTAATGCGCGGGCGCAACAAATGCGTCCAAGTGCCCGTCGGCAGGGGAGAAACCGTGGGGCTTATCCCAAAAAGTCAACAGCCGCTCATCGGCGTTGACATCAGTTCGACTGCGGTGAAGCTGCTTCAGCTCGCCCGCAGCGGCAATCGTTTCCGTGTGGAACATTATGCCGTGGAACCACTTCCGCCGAACGCGGTGGTGGAAAAGAACATCGTCGAGGTCGAGGCGGTCGGTGAAGCGATCCGCCGTGCCGTGGCGCGCTCGGGGACGCGCGTCAAGGGAGCGGCGGCCGCGGTGGCCGGTTCGGCGGTGATCACCAAGGTGATCCCGATGCCGGCCGATCTGGACGAGAGCGACATGGAAGCCCAGGTCGAACTGGAGGCGGTGAACTACATCCCGTATCCGATCGAGGAAGTGAGCCTGGACTTCGAGGTGCTCGGGCCGGTGCCCAACAACCCGGAAATGGTCCAGGTGCTGCTGGCGGCCTCGCGCTCGGAGAACGTGGAGCTGCGCCAGTCGGCGCTGGAACTGGGCGGGCTGGTGGCCAGGGTCATGGACGTGGAAGCGTTCGCGATCGAGAACGCCTTCGCGCTGGTGGCCAGCGAACTGCCGGTGGCCAGCGACGGCGTCGTCGCGCTGGTGGACATCGGCGCGACCATGACCACGCTCAACGTCCTGCGCGGCGGCCGCAGCCTGTACAGCCGCGAACAGGTGTTCGGCGGCAAGCAGCTCACCGACGAGGTGATGCGCCGCTATGGGTTGAGCTACGAGGAAGCCGGACTGGCCAAGCGCCAGGGCGGCCTGCCGGAGAGTTACGAGGTCGAGGTACTGGAGCCGTTCAAGGAAGCGACGGTCCAGCAGATCGGCCGCCTGCTGCAGTTCTTCTACGCCGGCAGCGAATTCAACCGCGTCGACCACATCGTGCTCGCCGGCGGCTGCGCGTCGCTGCCGGGCCTGCCGACCATGGTCGAGGAACAGCTCGGCGTGAGCACGTCGGTGGCCAATCCGCTGGCGCAGATGACGCTGGGCCAGAAGGTGCAGGCGCACGCGCTGGCCCAGGATGCCCCGGCGCTGATGATCGCCACCGGGCTGGCCCTGCGGGGGTTCGACTGATGGCACGCATCAATCTATTGCCGTGGCGCGCCGAACGGCGCAAGCAGCGCCAGCGCGAGTTCTACACCATGCTGGGCCTGGCCGCGCTCGCCGGCGTGCTGTTGTCGCTGCTCCTTTATTTCTATTACGACCGGCAGGTCAGCGGCCAGAACGAGCGCAACGCCTACCTCGAGACCGAGATCGCCAAGGTCAAGCAGCAGAACCAGGAGATCGAGCGGCTGGACCGGCAGAAGGACCGGCTGCTCGCCCGCAAGCAGGTGATCGAGGAACTGCAGGGCAAGCGTTCGCAGATGGTGCACCTGTTCGACGCGCTGGTGCGCACCATTCCCGATGGCGTGGTGCTGACCACGCTCAAGCAGGAAGGCGAGACGCTGACCTTGGAAGGCCGCACCCAGTCCAACGCGCGCGTCAGTGCCTACATGCGCAACCTGGAAAGTTCCGGCTGGATGACCAATCCGGAGCTGTCGATCATCGAGGCCAAGGCGCAGGAAGCCACCGGCAGTGCGGTGGACATCAAGTCGCTGCCCTATGTCTTCATGCTGAAGGTGAAGCTGCCGGCGCCGGGCGAGAACACGGCCGCCGAGCCGGCACCCGCGCAGGCCGAAGCCGCTGCGCCGGCTGCGGCCCCCGCGGCTGCCGCCTATGCGGCGCAGCCGGCGCCTGAGCCGGCGGCCGCAGCGCAGAAGGAGGCCCGCCCATGAGCCAGAAGAAGGGCAGTTTCAACAATCTGGACCTCAACAACATCGGCAACTGGCCGCAGGGCCCGAAACTGGTGTTCTGCGCCCTGCTGGCGGTGCTGATCCTCGGCCTGTCCTACCTGCTGGTGATCCGCGGCAAGTCCGAGGAACTGGGGGAGCTGGAAGCCAGGGAAGTCACCCTGCGCCAGGACTTCGAGAAGGAGCAGAAGCGCGCGGTCAACCTCGAGCCGCTCAAGCAGCAGCTCGCGCAGATGGAGCAGGTGCTGCAGCAGATGCTGCGCCAGCTGCCCAGCAAGACCGAAATGCCGGACCTGATCATCGACGTGTCGCAGACGGCGCTGTCCAGCGGCCTGAACAACGAACTGTTCAAGCCGGGCGACGAACAGCTGAAGGAGTTCTACGCCGAGAAGCCGATCGCGTTGCGGCTGGTGGGCAGCTACCACCAGTTCGGTGCCTTCGTCAGCGGCGTGGCCTCGCTGCCGCGCGTGGTGATCCTGACCATGCACGACATCAACCTCAAGCCGAAGGATCCCAAGGCCGGCATCACCGCGCGCAGCGGCGCGCTGGAGCTGTCCGGAACGGTCAAGACCTACCGTTACCTGGACGACACCGAGCTCGAGGAACAGGAAAAGAAGGCCGCCACCGAAGAAGTGGCGCGCAAGAAGGGGGGCAAGTGATGGATCGTTCCCTTCTTATCAAGGCCCTTTGCGCTGCCGCACTGCTGCTGGCGGCAACGGGGTGCTCGCGTGGAATCACCAGCACGCCGGGCGACGCGCCCAACCTGGAGAAATGGATCGCCGACGTGCGCGCACGTCCGGCCGAGCCGCTGGATCCGCTGCCGGTGATGCAGCAGTTCGAGACGTTCGAGTACTCGGCCCAGGGACTGCGCGACCCGTTCAGCGATGCCTGGGCCAATCCGGATGGGGGCAGCTCGCTGCGGCCGGATCCGAACCGCCGCAAGGAGCCGCTGGAAGCGTTCCCGCTCGACAGCCTGGACATGGTGGGGACGATCGGCAAGGGCGCCAGCATGGTGGCGCTGGTGATGGGGCCGGACAAGGTGACCTACCGCGTCCGTCCCGGCGTGTACCTGGGCCAGAGCGATGGCCGCGTCACCGGTGTGCGCGAGGACGGCATTGAGCTGATTGAACTGGTGCCCGATGGTGCCGGCGGCTGGCTGGAACGCCCGGCCTCGCTGGCGCTTGACGATCGATGAATGATTATTGGGGATAGCACGATGACTTTTTCCAAAGCCCTGAGCCTGCGTCCCGCCCGGCGCCAAGCGATGGTCCACGCCCGCGCATTGGGAGTTGCGCTGGCATTGGCCTGCGGCTCTCCGTTCGCGGCCTTCGCCGCGGCTACCGCGCCGGTTGCTCCGGCCGTGCAGCCGGCGGCGGCCGTCGCGGTCACCAAGGTCGACTTCAAGCGCGGCGACGATGGCGCCGGCCGCCTCATCCTGCAGTTCGACGGGCAGGGCGCCAGTCCCGACCTGCGGACGCAGGGCAACGACGTCGTGGTCGACATGGGCAACGCGACCCTGCCGGCCGAACTGCAGCGGCCGTTGAACGTGGTGGACTTCGCCACGCCGGTGCAGCGCATCGACGCCAGGCCGTCGGGCAAGGGCTCGCAGCTGGTGCTCAGCACCCGGGGCGCGTTCGAGTCGCTGGCCTACCAGTCCGGCAACGAGTACGTGGTGGAAATCTCGCCACGCCAGGAACAGGCCGCCACCGGTGCGGTGACCTCCACGACCGTGGCGCAGGCGGCCGCGACCGTGGCCGCACGCGGCTACAGCGGCCGCCCGGTGACGTTCAATTTCCAGGACGTGCCGGTTCGCACCGTGCTGCAGCTGATCGCGGAGGAGTCCAACCTCAACGTGGTCGCCTCCGACACCGTGCAGGGCAACGTGACCCTGCGCCTTGTCAACGTGCCCTGGGACCAGGCGCTGGACATCGTCCTGCGCGCCAAGGGCCTGGACAAGCGTCGCGATGGCGGGGTGATCTGGGTCGCGCCGCAGCCTGAGCTGGCCAAGTTCGAGCAGGAGAAGGAAGACGCGCGCATCGCCATCGAAGAGCGCGAGAACCTGGTGACCGACTACATCCAGATCAACTACCACAGCGCCGAGGCGATCTTCAAAGCCCTGACCGAGGCCAAGGGCATCGGCAACAACGGCACGACCGGTGGTGGCGGGACCGGTGGCGGGCAGCGCGAGAACGGCTTCCTGTCCCAGCGCGGCATGATCGTGGCCGACGAGCGCACCAATACGCTGATGGTCAGCGACATCCCGAAGAAGATCGCGCAGATGCGCGAGCTGATCGCGGTGATCGACCGGCCGGTCGACCAGGTGCTGATCGAGGGGCGCATCGTGATCGCGACCGATACCTTCGCGCGCGACCTCGGCGCGAAGTTCGGCGTCAACGTCAACAACCGCAATCCTGTCACCGGCAGAGGCGACGCGTACGGCGGCTCGCTCGGCACGATCGGCAACACCTCCACCGGCCGTGGGCTCAACGTGAACCTGCCGGCCGGCACGTACACCGAGACGCCGGCCAGCTCGATCGCCTACACCCTGCTGCGCGGCGGCTTCTCGCTGGACGTGGAACTGTCGGCCATGCAGGAGGAAGGACGCGGCGAAGTGGTCTCCAACCCGCGCATCGTCACCGCCAACCAGCGCGAAGGCGTGATCAAGCAGGGCAAGGAAATCGGCTACGTCACCATCTCCGGCGGCGGTGGCGCCGGCGGCGCGCCGACGGCCAACGTGCAGTTCAAGGAAGTGCTGCTGGAACTGAAGGTCACCCCGACCATTACCAAGGACAACCGCGTCTTCCTCAACATGAACGTGAAGAAGGACGAGGTCGACAGCATGCTGGAAGTGACCGACTACGGCACCGTGCCGATCATCAACCGCCGCGAGATCAACACCGCGGTGCTGGTGGACGACGGCCAGACCGTGGTGATCGGCGGCGTCTACGAGTTCAACGACCGCAGCAGCGTGGCCAAGGTGCCGTTCCTGGGCGACATCCCGTTCCTGGGCAACCTGTTCAAGAAGCGTGGCCGCAGCAAGGACAAGGCCGAACTGCTGGTGTTCGTGACCCCGAAGATCCTGCGCGTCGCCAAGCCGAACTGAGCCGAACTGAGCCGAACTGAGTCCGACCACCCGGACGATCACCGAAAGGCCGCCGCAAGGCGGCCTTTCCCGTTGCGGGCCGGCGCGATGAACCATTTCATCGTGGATCGGTCAAACTGCGCCTATGAACCTGCCTCCGCACATGCCCGAACCGCCGGCCGCCGATAACGGCCTGCACGCGGCCTTCATCGCCCTGCGCGATGCCCTGGCCACCGAGATCGTCGGCCAGTCGGTACTGGTCGAGCGCCTGCTGGTCGCCTTGCTGGCCGACGGCCACCTGTTGGTGGAAGGCGCGCCCGGGCTGGCCAAGACCACCGCGATCCGCGCGCTGGCCTCGCGCATCGACGCCAACTTCGCGCGCATCCAGTTCACGCCCGACCTGCTGCCCGCCGACCTGACCGGCACCGACATCTGGCGTCCGCAGGAAGGGCGCTTCGAGTTCCAGCCGGGGCCCGTGTTCCATCCGATCCTGCTGGCCGACGAGATCAACCGCGCGCCGGCCAAGGTGCAGTCGGCCCTGCTGGAGGCGATGGGCGAGCGGCAGGTGACGGTCGGCAGGAAGACCTATCCGCTGCCGGCGGTGTTTTTGGTCATGGCCACGCAGAACCCGATCGAGCAGGAAGGCACCTTCCCGCTGCCCGAAGCGCAGCTGGACCGTTTCCTGATGCACGTGCGCATCGGTTATCCCGATGCCGGGGCGGAAACCGAGATCCTGCGGCTGGCGCGCGAACGCGCGCTGCGCGAGATGGATGCGGCGCCGGTGCGCGTGGAGAAGCTGTCGCTGCAGCAGGTCGAACAGGCGCGCCGCGCGGTGCTGGAACTGCACATGGCGCCGCAGCTGGAGCGCTACCTGGTCGAACTGGTGCTGGCCTCGCGCGATGCCTCGGCCTATGACGCGCCGCTGGCGCGGCGCATCGCCTGGGGCGCGAGCCCGCGCGGTTCCATCGCGCTGGAGCGCTGCGCGCGGGCCAAGGCTTGGTTGTCCGGGCGCGACTACGTGACGCCGGACGACGTGCGTTCGGTCGCGCCGGACGTGTTGCGGCACCGGATCCTGCCCAGCTACGAAGCGGCGGCCGAGGGCTGGGACGGCGAGCGCCTGGTGGCCGCGCTGCTCGACCGCGTGCCGTTGCCGTGATGAAGCGGGGAAGCGGGAGTGGGGACGGGGGAAGGGCGGTATCACCGGGCCTGTCAGCCGGTGGCGAAGCGTCGATCCCGGTTTCCGATTCCCCGTTTCCCGCATCCGAGGGCATCGCCCCTTCGCTGGCCGAACTGATCGCGTTGCGGCGTTCGGCGCTGCGCGCGCGCGACCCGCGCCGTGGGCAGCGCGGCGTGTCCGCGCGCGCGACCTCGGCGCAGCGCGGACGCGGCATGGAATACGCCGAGTCGCGCGAGTACGTGGCCGGCGACGACGCGCGCCACATCGACTGGAAGCTGAGTGCGCGTACCGGTTTCACCCATACCAAGACCTTCCAGGCCGAGCGCGAGCGGCTGACCCTGATCGTGGCCGATACCGCGCCTTCCCTGTATTTCGGCACCCGCACGCGGTTCAAATCGGTGCAGGCCGCGCGCGCCGGTGCGGTCGCGGCCTGGTCCGCGCTGCGCGACGGCGACCGCGTGGCGGCGCTGTGCGGCGGACGCGAGGACGGACTGGTGCCGCCCGCGGGCGGCATGCGCGGCGTGCTGCGCGTGCTCGATGCGCTGGTGCGCTGGTACCGCGCGCCGGCCGCGGACGGCACCGGGCTGCAGTCCGCGCTGGAACGTGCGACGCGCCTGCTGCATCCGGGCGCGCGGGCGCTGGTGCTGGCCGATCCGGCCAGCGCCCTGGCCGTCGCGCCCGCCACCTGGTCGGCGCTGGCCATGCACGTGGACGTGAGCCTGCTGTTGCTGGTCGATCCGCTGGAGATGCAGCCGCCGCGCTGCCTGCTGCCGGTGGCGGCGGCAGGCGGGCGCATGGAACTGGATTTGGCGGCCGATGCGGTCCGCGATGCCTGGCATGCGGCCTTCGTCGCGCCGGTCGAGGCGCTGTGCCAGGCCTTGCCCGGCCGCCGCATCCGGGTGCGGGTGCTGGCCACCGACGAGGCCAGCGACGCCTGGCTGGACGCGGCCGTGGCCAAGGCCGGCGCATGACCGCCACATCCCTGCCGCTGCGTGACGTGCACCTGCCTGCCGCCCCCGGCTGGTGGCCGCCCGCGCCTGGCTGGTGGCTGGTGCTGGCCGCGGTGGCGCTCGTCGTGCTGGCGGTCGCCGCGCTGCGCGGACGCCGCGCGCGCCGGCGGCGACGCTGGTCCGCCCTGTTCGACGGGGGAGTGGTGGCAGCGGACGGGTCGGCGGCGCGCCTGGGCGCGGCTTCCGAACTGCTGCGGCGCGCCGCCCGGCGTTGCGCGCCGCAGGCGGCCCTGCTGCAGGGTGAGGACTGGCTGCGTTTCCTTGACGGACAGGCGCGCCGCGATTTCAGCGAAGGCGACGGTCGCCTGCTGATCGACGGCGGTTTCCGCCGCCAGGTCGATCAGGCGCAGGCCGCGCGCGCCTGCGCGCTGGCGCGCGAGCGCTTCGTCGGCCTGATGGAGCAGCGCCGGTGATGGACCGCCTGCCCGCGCTGTTGAGCGGACTGCCGGAGTTCGCCTGGCCGTGGCTGTGGCTGGCCGCGCCGCTGCCGTTGCTGATGGGGCTGTGGCCGCTGCGCGCCGGCAGCGGCCCGGCGCTGCGGGTGCCCTGGGCGCCGGCGCGGTTGCAGGTGACGGCGGCGCGCCGGCGCGGTGCTTCCCTGCGCACGCTGCTGCTGTGGCTGGGCTGGCTCTGCCTGTGCGCGGCGGCCGCGCGTCCGCAGCAACTGGGCGAGCCGGTCGAACCGCCGCGACAGGCGCGGCAGATGATGCTGGCCGTGGACCTGTCCGGCAGCATGAGCGAGGACGACATGCAGCTCGGCGGCCGCGTGGTGGACCGCCTCACCGCGGCCAAGGCGGTGCTGGCCGACTTCCTCGACCGCCGCGAAGGCGACAGCATCGGCCTGCTGGTATTCGGGCAGCGCGCCTATGCGCTGACGCCGCTGACCCGCGACCGCGCCAGCGTGCGCGCGCAGCTGCGCGACAGCGTGGTCGGGCTGGCCGGGCGCGAGACCGCGCTGGGCGACGCCATCGCGCTGGCGGTCAAGCGCCTGCGCGAGCAGCCCGAAGGCCAACGCGTACTGATCCTGCTGACCGACGGCGTCAACACCGCCGGCGTGCTCGACCCGCTGAAGGCCGCCGAGCTGGCCAAGGCCGAGGGCGTGCGCGTGCATACCATCGCCTTCGGCGGCAGCGGCGGGTTCTCGCTGTTCGGCCTGCAGGTGCCCGGCGAGGACCAGATCGACGAGGACACCCTGGCGCGCATCGCCAGCGACACCGGCGGACGTTTCTTCCGCGCGCGCGACACCGGCGAGCTGGCCGGCATCTACGCCGAGCTGGACCGGCTGGAACCGGTGCGTAGCGCCGGTCCGGCGCTGCGCCCGCGCCTGGAACGCTACGCATGGCCGCTGGCGGCGGCATTGCTGCTGGGCCTGCTGGCGCTGGCCTGGCCGGGGCGGCGTCGATGATCGCCTTCTGGGACAGCCTGCATTTCATCCGCCCGGATTGGCTGTGGGCGCTGTTGCTGCTGCCGGCCGCGCTGCTGGGCGGCTGGTACCGGCGCCGGCGCGGCGGCGACTGGCGCAGCGCGGTGGATGCGCACCTGCTGCCGCACCTGTTGGTGGGCGGAGGCCGGCGCGGCATCGGCCGATGGCTGGCCCTGCTGGCCGGCCTGCTGCTGGCGGTGCTCGCCCTGGCCGGCCCCAGCTGGCGCCAGGTCGAGCAGCCGCTGTGGGAATCGAAGACGCCGCTGGTGGTGGTGCTGGACATGTCCAGCACCATCGCGGCACCGGACCTGCCGCCGAGCCGGCTGCTGCAGGCGCGGGCCAAGCTGGCGACGCTGCTGCGCGAGCGCCGCGGCGGAGGGGTGGCGCTGGTGGCCTATGCCGACGAGCCCTTCACCGTGGCGCCGCTCACCGACGACGCCGGCAACGTCGCGCTGTTCCTCGACGCGCTGGCGCCGGACATCATGCCGGTGGACGGGCAGCGCGCGGACAAGGCGCTGGAATGGGCCGGCGACCTGCTGCACCAGGCCAGCGCGCGCGATGGCGTGATCCTGCTGCTCAGCGACCACGCCGACGCCGCGGCGAGCGCCCAGGCCATGCGCCTGCGCGCGGCCGGCTACCGCGTATCGGCGCTGGGACTGGGCACGCCGGTCGGCGCCGCCTACCGCGACCGCGAAGGGCAGATCGGCCAGGCGCGGCTGGACGAAGGCACGCTGCGCGCGCTGGCCGTCGCCGGCGGCGGCCGCTACGCGCGGCTGTCGGCCACCGATGCGGACCTGCACGCGCTGGGCGTACTGCAACCGCAGGCGGCCGACGGCGATCGTCCCGGCCGCGGCGTCGACAGGACCTGGCAGGACGAGGGCTACTGGCTGCTACCGCCGCTGCTGCTGGTCGCGCTGCTGGCATTCCGGCGGTGCCGGCAGGCATTGGCGGCCGTCGTGCTGTGCCTGTGGCTGCCGCTGGCGGTGCCGGCGCATGCGGCGGAAAGCGGCGGCTGGTGGCAACGCGCCGACCAGCGCGACCACCAGCGCATGGCTGAAGGCGTCGAGGCCTACCGCAAGGGCGACTTCGCCGGCGCGCAGCGCCGCTTCGAGGGCATCGACAACGAACAGGGCTGGTACAACCTGGGCAACGCGCTGGCGCGGCAGGGCCGCTACGACGAGGCGATCGATGCCTACGACCGCGCCTTGAAGCAGCGGCCGGACATGGCCGACGCGAAGGCCAACCGCGCCGCGGTCGACGCCGCGCGCAAGCGCCGGCCGCCGCCCGGGCAGCAGAGCGGCGGGCAGCAGAACAAGCCCGATGCGCAGCAGCGGAAGGATTCGCCCGGCGAACAGCCGCAAGGCAAGCCGCAGGACGGATCGCAGCAGGATCGGTCGCAGCAGCGGCAGCCGCCGTCGCAGGACCGGCAGCAGAACGCGCCGCCGCAGCAGGACAAGGGCCAGCCGTCGCCGGACGCGCAGCGCAAGGCGCCGGAAGCGGAAGATGCCCAAGGCCAGCAGCAGGCCGACCAGGCCCAGCGCGATCGCATGGCCGAGGCGATGCGCCGGCAGCAGCAGGCCGATGGCGACGACCCCGGAAAGCACGCGGCGCAGGCGGCGATGAGCCCGCAGGAGCGCGAGCGGCGGCAGGCGGTCGAGGCGTGGATGCAGCGCGTGCCCGACGAGCCGGGCGATCTGTTGAAGGCGAAATTCCAGCTCGAATACGAGCGGCGCAGGCGGGAAGGGCGATGAAGCGGCGAAGCGTTCTCATGATGGCGTGGGTGTTCGTGTTGCTGGCCTGCGCCGCCGGCGTGCAGGCGCAGACCCGCGCATGGCTGGACCGCGACCATGTCGGCGAAGGCGAGGTGGTCACCCTCACCATCGAGACCGACCAGGCCGGCGCGGTGCCGGACTACGCGCCGCTGCAGGCCGATTTCGCGCTCGGCGGGCGCACCAGCGGCCGGCAGACGCGCATGGCCAACGGGCGGGTCAGCAATGCCGCGCTGTTCGGCGTGGTGCTCACCCCGCGCCGCAGCGGCGTGCTGACCGTGCCGGCTTTGCAGGTGGGCGCCGCGCGCACCGCGCCCCTGCCGCTGACGGTCGAGGCCGCGCCGGTGGCCGGCCGCGCCGGCGACGCGGTGGCGTTCGTGGAAACCGAGGTGGACGACCCGCAGCCCTACGTGCAGCAGAGCGTGGGCGTGGTGGTGCGGCTGTACTTCGCCACCCAGCTGGCATCCGGCGAACTGGACCTGGCCACGCCGGCGTCGACGTCGCTGCAGCGCGTGGGCGAGGATCGTTCCTCGGTGCGCGAGGTCGGCGGCCGCCGCTACAACGTGGTCGAACGGCGCTTCCTGCTGATCCCCGAGCGCAGCGGCCCGCTGCGGCTGGAGGGCGCGCGTTTCAGCGGCCGCGGCGTCGGCGGCCTGTTCGACGATTTCCTCGGCCGCGGCAATGGCGCGCTCAGCGCACGCGCGCCGGACCAGACCCTGCAGGTGCGCGCGGTGCCCGATGCCGCGCCGCAGCCATGGCTGCCGCTGAAGGACCTGCGCCTGCGCTATACCGCCGCGCCGCAGGCCGCGCGGGTCGGCGAGGCGGTGACCATCGAGGTGGAGGCCACCGCCGTCGGCGCGACGCGCGCGCAGTTCCCGGAACTGCCGGTGCCCTCACTCGGCGATGCCGCCCAGGTATTCGCCGAACCGCCCCAGTACGACGAAACCTTCGACGGCGGCGGCCCGCAGCTGAAGCTGACGCGCCGCTACTCCGTCGTGCCGCAGCAGCCGGGCACGCTGGCGGTGCCCGGCGTGCGCATGCGCTGGTGGGACGTGCGCGCGGCCGAGGCCAGGACCGCCGCGCTGCCCGACCTGAGCCTGCCGGTGGCGCCGGGCCGCGCCGGCGCGGTGCCGCCGCCGCAGGTGCCCGACGCGGTCGCCGCGCCCGCGCCGGTGGCGGCGACGGCGGATGGTGCCCTCGCGCTGCCGGACGCGCGCGGTATGCCGGTCCGCCTGTGGCCGCTGCTGGCTGCCGGGTTCGCGCTGCTGTGGCTGGCGACGCTGGTCTGGGCGCTGACCCGGCGTCGCGCGTCGCGCCGCGTCGCGGCAACGGCCGAACACGAGGCGCAACCGCGTGCGGCCGCCGCGGCCACGCACTCGCTGGTCGATCTGCGCAGGGCACTGGACACCGGCGATCTCGACGACGTCGAACAGGCGCTGCGCGGCATGGCCCGCCCTCCGGTCGCCGACTTGGACGAGCTGGCCGCGCGGCTGGACAGCGCGGCCCAGCGCCAGGCGCTGGACACGCTGCGGCGCGCGCGCTGGGCCGGCGGCAGCGGCACAGAGGCGCGGGCCGCGCTTCGGGCCGCATTCGGCGGCGGGCCGACGTGGCGCACCGACGCGGCGGCGCCGGCGGCGCCGTTGCCGCCGCTCTATCCTGAACGCTCGAAATCCAGCTGAGCGGTAATCCGCGGAGGCCCTGCGTCGGCCGTAGGTGCCGGGCTCGCCCGGCACGGGCTTCACCGGGAAGGCCACCTGCGGGGCAAGCCCCGCATCCACGGGATGAAGGTCGCGGGAACGGGCAGGTGCTGAGCGATATTCCCGGAGGCCGGCCAACGGCCTCGTAGGTGCCGGACTTGCCCGGCACAGGCGTCACCGGGAAGGCTTCATGCGGGACAAGCCCGGCATCTACGGAAAGCGAAGGTTGCGGCAGCGTGCTCGTAGGTGCCGGGCTCGCCCGGCATGGGCTTCACCGGAAAGGCGTCATGCGAGGCAAGCCCCGCATCTACGGAAAGCGAGGGTTGCGGCAGCGTGCTCGTAGGTGCCGGGCTTGCCCGGCACGGGCTTCACCGGAAAGGCTTCATGCGGGGCAAGCCCCGCGGCTATGGGAACGCGATGGCCTGGGCATTGGCCCTTATGGCAGGGGTGGGTGGTGTGCAGCTTTTGTTAAGCTACGCGACCTTTCGCCCGCGAGTACCGCCGCATGTCCCACGCCCACGCGCCCCGGAAGCCCTCCATGCCCCTGCACATCAAGGTGCTGCTCGGGTTCATGCTGGGCACCATCGTGGGCCTGGTCGCACACGCCACCGCAGCGGACGCGGCCTGGGTGACGACCACCATCGACTACGTGACCCAGCCGTTCGGGCAGATCTTCCTCAACCTGCTGTTCATGCTGGTGGTGCCGCTGATGTTCTCGGCGCTGGTGCTGGGCGTGGCCGAGCTGGGCGACATCGCCTCGCTGGGCCGCCTGGGCTGGAAGACGCTGAACTACACCGCGGTGGTGACCGCGCTGGCGGTCGGCATCGGCCTGCTCTGCGTCAACCTGCTGCAGCCGGGCACGCACATGGACCCGGCCCTGGTCGACCAGGCGATGAGCAACGCCAAGACCGGCGAGATCATCAGCAAGGGCAACGAACTGCGGCTGATGGACCTGCTGGTCAACATCGTGCCGCACAACATCGTCAATGCGATGGGCGACGACAGCAAGAAGCTGGGCATCGTGTTCTTCGCGCTGATGATCGGCATCGGCCTGGTGATGAAGCCGACCGCCGGCACCACCGCGTTCAAGAACGCCGTGCAGGGCCTGTTCGAGGTGTGCATGCACCTGATCGGCATGTTCATCAAGCTGGCGCCGTTCGCGGTGGCCGCCTTCATGTTCAACCTGACCGCGCGGCTGGGCTGGGACGTGATCCAGAGCCTGCTGTGGTTCGTCGTCACCGTGATGCTGGCGCTGGCCATCCACGGTTTCGTGGTGCTGCCGCTGTGGGTGCGCCTGCTGGGCGGCATGCCGGTGCGCACCTTCTTCCGCGGTACCCAGGAAGCCACGCTGACCGCCTTCGCCACCGCGTCCTCGTCGGCCACCCTGCCGGTGACCCTGCGCGTGGCCGAGGAGAACCTGAAGCTGCCGCGCAAGGTCTCGCGCTTCGTGCTGACCGTCGGCGCCTCGGCCAACCACCACGGCACCGCGCTGTTCGAAGGCATCACCGTGCTGTTCCTGGCGCAGGTCTACGGCCTGCACCTGGGCTTGCCGCAGCAGCTGATGGTGCTGCTGCTGTGCATCCTCGGCGGCATCGGCACCGCCGGCATCCCGTCCGGCTCGCTGCCGGTGATCGCGATGATCTGCGGCATCATCGGCATCCGGCCCGAGGGCATCGGCATCATCCTCGGCGTCAACACCTTCCTGGACATGTGCCGCACCTCGCTCAACGTCACCGGCGACCTGGCCACCGCGGTGGTGGTTTCCCACCGCAGCGGCGTGGCCGACGACGAGGTGCCGGAAGTGGCGGACAACGCCGGCCATCATTGAGCCGGCCGCAGGGTCGGGACGTAGACGAAGGCCGCCCACCGGGCGGCCTTCGCCGTTCCGGAAGCAGGCCGCGCTTGCCTCTGCCGCAGGCGGACATGGCCTGACCTGCCCGGTGCTCTGTGGGACAATAGGCCGCCCGCAGCTCCGCGGGAGCCTCCCGACCCGACGAACCATGACGCAGCCCACCCGCCGCCAGTTGGCGAACGCCATCCGTTTCCTCGCCGCCGATGCGGTACAAGCCGCCAACTCCGGTCATCCGGGCATGCCGATGGGCATGGCCGACATCGCCGAGGTGCTCTGGAACGACTACCTCCGCCACAACCCGAACAACCCGAAGTGGTTCAACCGCGACCGCTTCGTGCTGTCCAACGGCCACGGCTCGATGCTGCAGTACGCGCTGCTGCACCTGAGCGGCTACGACCTGCCGATCGAACAGCTGAAGCTGTTCCGCCAGCTGGGCAGCCACACCGCCGGCCACCCGGAGCGCCATGAAACCCCGGGCGTGGAGACCACCACCGGTCCGCTCGGCCAGGGCCTGGCCAACGCCGTGGGCTTCGCGCTGGCCGAGAAGCTGCTGGCGCAGCGCTACAACCGCCCGGAATTCGAAGTCGTCGACCACCGCACCTGGGTGTTCATGGGCGATGGCTGCCTGATGGAAGGCATCTCGCACGAAGCCGCCTCGCTGGCCGGCACCTGGGGCCTGGGCAAGCTGGTGTGCTTCTGGGACGACAACAACATCTCCATCGACGGCGAAGTGGAAGGCTGGTTCACCGACGACACCCCGGCGCGCTTCGAGGCCTACGGCTGGAACGTGGTGCGCGGCGTCGACGGCCACGACCCGGACAGCATCAAGGCGGCCATCGACGCGGCGCTGTCGCAGTTCGACAGGCCGACCCTGATCTGCTGCAAGACCACCATCGGGTTCGGTTCGCCGAACAAGGCCGGCCAGGAATCCAGCCATGGCGCGCCGCTGGGCAAGGACGAGCTGGAAGCCACCCGCAAGGCGCTGGGCTGGGACTACGGCCCGTTCGAGATCCCCGAAGAGATCTATGCCGGCTGGCGCGCCGGCGGTACCGGCACCCTGCGCCAGGCCGAGTGGGAGCAGCTGTTCGACAAGTACGCCGCGCAGTTCCCGGCCGAAGCCGCCGAACTGACCCGCCGTTCGCATGGCGAGCTGCCGGCCGACTTCGTCGCCCAGGCCGATGCCTACATCGCCCAGGTGCAGGCCGAGGCGCCGAACATCGCCTCGCGCAAGGCCTCGCAGAACGCGATCCAGGCCTTCGCGCCGCTGCTGCCGGAAATCATCGGCGGCTCGGCCGACCTGGCCGGTTCCAACCTGACGCTGTGGAAGGGCGCGCACACCGTGGTCGGCGACGACGCGCAGGCCAACTACGTGCACTACGGCGTGCGCGAGTTCGGCATGAGCGCGATCGCCAACGGCCTGGCCCTGCACGGCGGCTTCCTGCCGTTCGACGCGACCTTCCTGGTGTTCAGCGACTACGCCCGCAACGCGCTGCGCATGAGCGCGCTGATCCCGGCGCACGTCATCCACGTGTTCACCCACGACTCCATCGGCCTGGGCGAGGACGGCCCGACCCACCAGCCGGTCGAGCACGTCGCCTCGTTGCGCTACATCCCCAACAACGACGTGTGGCGCCCCTGCGACGCCGCCGAGTCGGCGGTGAGCTGGAAGGCCGCGATCCTGCGCAAGGACAACCCGAGCTGCCTGATCTTCAGCCGCCAGAACCTGGCCCCGCAGCAGCGCAGCGCCGAGCAGGTCAAGCAGATCGAACGCGGCGGCTACGTGCTGGCCGACGCCGCCGGCACGCCGGACGTGATCCTGATCGGCACCGGCTCGGAAGTGGGCCTGGCCATGGCCGCCAAGGCCGAGCTGGACGCGGCCGGCATCAAGACCCGCGTGGTGTCGATGCCGTCCACCAACGTGTTCGACCGCCAGGACGCGGCCTACCGCGAATCCGTGCTGCCGCGCGCCATCCGCGCGCGCGTGGCGGTGGAAGCCGGCGTCACCGGTTTCTGGCGCCAGTACGTGGGCCTGGACGGCGCCGTGGTCGGCCTGGACACCTTCGGCGCGTCGGCCCCGGCCGACAAGCTGTACCAGCACTTCGGCATCACCACCGAAGCGGTGGTCGCCGCCGCGAAGGCGCAGCTGGCGAACTGATGCGCGGCAGCGTATCGGCGTGAGAAAAGGCCGGGATTTCCCGGCCTTTTCTTTGGCTCTCCTCCGGCGGGAGCGCCCCGCTCTTCGTAGGAGCGACTTCAGTCGCGAAGGGGCTTTCCCGGCGACGCCTCTTCGCGACTGAAGTCGCTCCTACGACCAAGTCATCCAGCGTTGGCGGGGCGTCGGCCGGACAACCTCCCGTCTGCGCGCTGGCCCCGATTCCATCAGCATGCGAGCATCGGCCGCAGGCCTCCCGTTCTTGGGCCCTCCTCCGGCGGGAGCGCCTCCCGCTCTTCGTAGGAGCGACTTCAGTCGCGAAAGGGCTTTCCCGGCGATGCCCCTTCGCGACTGAAGTCGCTCCTACGGCCAGGTTCTCCGGCGTTGGCGAGGCACCGGCCGGAGAACCTCCCGTCTGCACGCTGGCCCCGACTCCATCCGCATGCGAGCATCGGCCGCAGGCCTCCCGTCGCGGGCGGCACATCCGGAGAAGCCACATGAAGCGCGTGACCGGTATCGGCGGCATCTTCTTCAAGGCGCAGGACCCGGCGGCGCTGGCGGCCTGGTACCGCGATCATCTCGGGCTCGACGTCGCCGGCTGGAACGGCGCGGTGTTCTCGTGGGGTGGCGAGGGCAGCTCACCGGGCATGACGATCTGGAGCCCGTTCGCCGCCGACACGACCTACATGGCGCCAAGCACTTCCTCGTTCATGGTCAACTTCCGCGTCGCCGACCTGGAGGCGCTGCTGCCGGTGCTGCATGCCGAAGGCTGCGACGTCGTCGACAGGACCGAGACCTCCGAACAGGGAAAATTCGGCTGGGTCATCGACCCGGAAGGCAACAAGGTCGAGCTCTGGGAGCCGCCGGCCGGGCAATGACACACACCGTGGAGCAACCAGTGAAAGTGAACCGTATCGTCGCCAACATCCGCACGGACGACCCGGCCGCCGCCGACGCGTTCTATCACGCCGTCCTCGGGCTGGAACTGGCCATGGACCATGGCTGGATACGCACCTACGCGGCCGATTCGCGCATGGCCACGCAGCTGAGCTTCGCCAGCGAAGGCGGAGCGGGGACGCCAGTGCCCGATCTTTCGGTGGAGGTCGACGATCTGGACGAAGCGCTGCGTCGCGTCCGCAACGCCGGCATCGCCATCGAATACGGGCCCGCGCGCGAACCCTGGGGCGTGCGCCGGTTCTTCGTGCGCGACCCGTTCGGCAAGCTGGTGAACATCCTGCAGCACGATCCGGCCGCCGCGGACGGCTGAGCGCCGCGCGCGGCGAGGTTCAGGCGCGCGCCGTACGCGCCAGCGCCAGGCGCAGCAGGCGGGCATCGAGCCGTTCGCCCAGCCCGGCCGGGTGCGCCAGCCCCATGCGCTGCAGGTACATGGCGTCGTTGTCGCCGGCGCGCTGGCGCAGGGCGGCGAGCACGGTGCGCAGCTTGCCGCCGACGCTGCCGGTGTTGGCCTTCAACCAGGTCAGGGCGCGCAGCAGGTCCTGCTCGACCGGGGTGAAATCGCTGCCCAGCGGATAGTCGGGCAGGGTGCCGTCGCGACGGAACGGCGCCAGCGCGGCGGCAAGCGCGTCGGCGCGGTTGCGCTGCCAGTGCGCCGGCGCGGCGAAGTCGCGCGCCAGCTTCTTCGCCGCCTTCGCCTGTTCCAGCAGCGGCGCCTGGAAGGCGGCGTCGGCGATGCCGGCCATGGCGATGACGCACTGCTCGTCGGTCCTGCCGCGCAGGTCGGCGATGCCGTATTCGTCGATGAAGACGTCGCGCAGGTGGCGCGCGATGGTGGTGTGGCCGTAGTTCCAGCGCACGTTGGACTGCGCGCCGTCGCCGCTCTCGCGCACGGCGCGGAACATCAGCACGCTGCGCGCGTCCGCCAGCGCGTGCGCCATCGCCACGAAGTTGTACTGGCCACCGACGCCGGACACCACGCGCCCATCCTCCAGCGCGTCGGATACCGCCGCGCCGAGCGCGGTGGCCATCATGCAGGAATTGAAGAAGCGCGCATCGCGGCGCTGCAGCCGCTGCAGGGTCTCGTCGCCGCCGTAGAGCTGGTTGATCTCGCTGATGCGGCGCATGCCGATGGCGCGGCATTCGTCCTCGGGTAGGTGCCGCAGCCAGTCGTAGAACTCCGGCGAGCCGAGATAGAACGCGCCATGCAGGTATTCGCCTTCCTCGGCCAGCCGCGCGTGGTCGGCGGTATAGGCGTTGCCGCCGGCCAGGCGCTGCATCAGCGCCAGGTCGTCGTGCACCTTGCGCCGGATCACGCCGCTCTGCACCAGCCTGCGGAAGCCCTCGTTGAGCATCTCGCTGCAGCCGTACAGGCCGGTTTCGAACGGCCCCAGCCCGCCGATCTCGCGCACCAGCGGATGATCTTCCAGCGTGGGATCGAGCGCGCGCAGCACCTGGCGGTAACGGGCGTTGTCGGTATGGCGCAGCACCAGCGCATGGCTGAGCGCGTCGGCCAGCGCGCCGATGCCGATCTGCAGGGTGCCGCCGTCGCGTACCAGTGCGCTGGCGTACAGGCCGATGGCGTAGTCGGCATCGCTCACCGGTTGCCGCGGCAGGCCGAACAGTTTCGGATACGGACCGGGCGGGTCGACCACCAGGTCGAAGAACGCCGCGTCCACCGTGGCGGTGCCGCCCAGCCACGGCAGCTCCGGGTCGATCTCGGCGATCAGCAGCGGGCGCGGCAGGCCGCGCGCGGCGATGGCATCGAGCGTGTCCTGGGTGATGTCGTTGTTGCACGACAGCGACAGCCGCGTGGTGCCTGCGCGGCGCGCCACCTTCTGCACGATGGCGTGCGGCGCGCGCTGCGCCACCGCGTCGGCGGCCTGGGTGTAGTTGAGGCTGGTATAGGCGCGCTGCGCCTGCGAGGAGCCCAGCAGCGCGCCGGACTGCATGTAGAACTCCTCCACCTGCACGTGCGCGGGCAGGGCGTCGCGCGCGACCGCCCGCGCATAGGCCAGGCGCGGGAAATCCGCGCCGAAATGGCGTTCGACGAACGGGCGCAGGAAGCGCGCTTCCAGGCCGTCGCCACCGGCCTGCGGCGGATCGAGCGAAAGCGCGGTGTAGAGCTGCAGCGGGCGCGAGGGATCGTTCTCGATGCGGGCGTAGAGCGCGTTGAGCAGGCGGTGCGGCTTGCCCAGCGCCAGCGGCGCGCCGATGCGCAGCGGCCCCTCGACGTGGGCCAGCAGCCACGCCGCGGCGGCATCGGGATCGGTCACATGGTGGGGCATGGCGGGGGCGTCGTTGCGGGGAGACGGCATTACAGCATCCGGGCGATGAATTCCCGGTCGGGGCGCTTGACAGACATTTCGTTTACTCGTGTAATCGATAAAAATTACGGGCGTAAACGATGATCCGGATCAGCGAAGCCGAGGCGGTGGTGATGGAGATCCTGTGGGAGGCGCATCCGCTCGCCGCCGACGAGGTGATGGCGCGCCTGGCCGGCCGCAACGACTGGGCCGAGGCCACGGTCAAGACCCTGCTCAACCGCCTGCTCAACAAGGGTGCGATCAGCGCCGCGAAGGACGGGCGCCGTTACCTGTACGCGCCGCGGGTGCAGCGTGATGCGTGGCTGCTGGAGGAGAGCAGCAGCCTGCTCGAACGCCTGTTCGACGGTCGCGTCGCGCCGCTGGTGGCGCATTTCAGCCAGCACCGCAGGCTGAGCCGCGACGACGTGGCCGAACTGCGCAGGCTGCTGGAGGAGCTCGACGATGACCAGCCCTGACGTCATGCAGGCCTTGCTGGAAACCGCGCTGGCCAGCGGCGTGGCGATGGCCGTGGTGCTGGCCCTGCGCGGTACGGTGCGGCACCGTCTCGGCGCCAGCGCGGCCTATCTGTTGTGGCTGGCGGTGCCGGTGGCGCTGGTCGCGGTACTGCTGCCGGCGCCACGCAGCGCGGTGCTGCCGATGACGGCCATCGGCGCGACGATGCCGGCGGCCAACGCCGCGCTGGCGCCGGACATGGCGACACTGCCGTGGGCCTTGCTGCTGGGCGGCGCCTGGCTGGCGGGAGCGTTGCTGACGATGGCATGGCTGCTGCGGCAGCAGCGCCGTTTCGTCCGTGGACTGGGAATGCTGCGGCGTCGCGACGACGGGTCATGGCAGGCGCGCGCCGCCGCCGGGCTGCCGGCCGTCGTCGGCCTGTGGCGGCCGCGCATCGTGCTGCCGGTGGATTTCGAACAGCGCTATACCGCGCCGGAGCGCCGGCTCGTGCTGCTGCACGAACAGGTGCACCTGCGCCGCGGCGACACCGTCGTCAACGCGCTGCTGGCGGCGATGCAGTGCCTGTACTGGTTCAACCCGCTGCTGCCGCTGGCGGTGCGCCGCTGCCGCGAGGACCAGGAATTGTCCTGCGACGAACGCGTCGTCGCCCGCAGCGCCGGCGCACGCCGCAGTTACGGCGACGCCATGCTCAAGACCGGGCTGGCGCTGTCGCCGTTGCCGGTGGGTTGTCACTGGCAAAACCATCATCCGTTGAAGGCGCGCATCGCCATGTTGAAGCGTCCCGTGCCCGGAAAGAAGCAGTGGTTCGCGATCGTGCTGCTGTGCGCGGGCCTGTCGACCGGGCTTGGCTATGCGGCATGGGCGGCGCAACCGGCCGTCGACGCCGGATCGCCGGCCATTGAGGGGCCAGCAGCGCTCAGGACGGTGGCTGCGGAGTATCCCGACGGAGCCGACGGCATCAACGGCGCGGTTACCGTGACGGTGGAGATAGATGTGGATGGCCGCGTGACTGGCGCGACTGTGCAGTCGTCAGAGCCCAAGGGTGTGTTCGACGCCGCAGCCCTGGATGCGGTCAGGCAGTACCGCTATGCGCCGACTTACCGCAACGGGCATCGGGTAGCGGCACGCGCCAGCGAGGCGTTCTATTGGGATGCCTTCATGAAATCGACCGCCGCCCCGGAAGGATGGGCCGACCGCGGCGAATACGAGTGGTTCGCCATAGACACCAGCAGGTCGCGCATCTCGCCTCAGGGAACGTGCCAGGTGAGTTTGCCGGGGACAGAAGCGGGCGTGGTGATCTGCGGGAAATCACGTCCGCCCGAGTAGCGCTGCCGGAGCGTCATCCGGTGTTCAATCGACGCAAGCCAAGGAGAAGCCATGACAGTTGTATCGAATGCATGGAAGTTCGCCGTACTGTTCGGCGGGAGCATGACCGTTCTGCCGGCCACGGCCACCGAGCCACCACCGGATGCTGTCGCCACTCTCGAGGCCAAGGTGCTCGAGTGCCATGCCGACTACGTGAAACGGCTGATCGGGGATCGCTATGCGATGGGGCTCGATTTCCCCGGCTTCACCGCCAGCGAAGTGGCGCATGCGGCGCAGGCCAGTTGCAAGGCTCCCATGGATGCCTATGCCAAGCATGTCCTCGGCAGCAGCCTGGGGCTGCATGATGAGCGCGGGCGGGCGATGGTCGAGCAGCTGCGCCGTTATGCCTTTGGCTACACCATCGACAGAATGATCCAGGCCAGGCAACAGGGGTGAAACCCGTGCCGGAGGGGGGCTGTTCCCGTCAGGGATGGTCCAGCAGTTCGTTCAACAGCGCCGCCAGCCGTTCGCCCGCCAGGCGCAGCTGTGCTTCGGCCACCGGCCGCCAGGTGTCGGCGTAGGCTTGGCCGACCTTGCGGTTGGCCGGATAGACGCCCTCGCGTGTGGCGATGCGGCAGCTCTGCTCGGCCCACAGCGACGCATCGCGTTGCAGCTGCGGAGCGGCGACGCCCGCGGGAGCGGGCAGGGCCTGCAGGCGCTGCAGGTACTGGTCGTCGTCCAGCTGCAGGGCGTAGAACATGCCGCTGTCCCACAGCGAGTGCAGGTTGGTGCCGCGCTCGTTGAACTGCAGCTGGTAGGTGTTGCCGCCCTTGTCGTGGCCGTAGCCGGCGTGCATGGGCTGGTGCATGTCGCCGGCCAGGTGCACGACGAACTTGAGCGCCTGCAGGCGATCGGCATCGGAAAGGCTGCGGTCGGCCAGGCGCGCGCTCTGCACCTTCAGCGCTTCGATCACGCAGTCGCCGTCGCGGCAGTGCTTCGGCGGGTCGTAGATGCAGCCGTCCTCGGCCATGTTGACGTAATGCCAGCCGGCCGAGCGCTTGCCCAGGTCCGGATCCTCGGCGCGCAGCTGGTCGGCCCAGGGCGCGATGCTGGCCAGGGTGGCGCCGGGCTCGGCGGCGAGCAGGCGCGCCACTTCCGCTTTCGCCGCGGGGTCCAGGTGCGTTTCGGCGATGCGTGCGACCAGACGATGGCCCTGCGCGCCCCAGGCGGAGGCCGGTGCCGGAAGCAGGGCGGTCACGGCCAGGGCGAGGCCAGAAAGGAGGACGGGAACACGGGTGGAGAATTTCATTGCCGCATTCTAGCGGCGGCATCGCCCGGACCATGTGCCGAAAGTGGCGGGCCTGCCCACGATCCGCCGCGCTTGGCTCGCGGCGGGCCATGAACAGGCCCTGGGAACATCCTTGCCCCCGCGGTACCGGGGGCAAGGCTGGATCAGAACGTGCGGACGTAGGCCACGCCGTACACCAGCGGGTCGATGTTGGCGGTGCCGAGCTTGTGGCCGTTCACCTTGACCTTGGTGTCGATGTCGGCCCAGCGCAGGTCCACGCGCAGCGCGTCCTTGTCGGTCAGCGCGAAGTCCAGGCCGGCGTGCGCGGCCAGGCCCCACGAGTCTTCCAGCTTGAGCTTGGTGCCCGTCAGCGCGCCCTTGCTGTCGGTGCTGAAGAACTTGGTGTAGTTCACGCCCAGGCCGACGAACGGGGTGACCTTGCTGCTGTTGGCGAAGTGGTACTGCAGCGAGACCACCGGCGGCAGCTGCTTGGTGCGGCCCACCGTGCCCACGCCGTCGATGCTGACGTCGTGCTGGAACGGCAGCGCGGCCAGCACTTCCACGCCCACCTTGTCGGCGACGAAGTACTCGAAGGTCACGGTCGGACGCACGCTGCTGTCCACCCTGGTCGGCAGTGCGCCCAGCCCCAGGGCCGAGCCATCGAGATCGCCGGCGCTGGACTTCGGATCGACGTTGTGCACGCCGACGCCCAGGGTCCAGTCGCCCTTGGACTGCGCCATGGCGGGGGAGGCGGCCAGGGCCAGGGTGGCGGCGAGGCTGGACAGCAGCAGGGCGGGGGTCTTGCGCATGGTGCGTTTCCATTGCTTGGTGAGGTTGGCGCCAGTCTCCGCCGCACGCCCGGGGCACGCCTTGATCCGGATCAAACCGGTGGCCGCGCTCAGAATGCGTTCATGGTTTTGCCTATGGACGGCAGCGCTTTGGTCATATGCGCCGCGCAGGGGGCGCAGGCCAGCCGCACAAGCCCGGCTGCTACAATGCCGGTCCCTTTCCACCCCCGCCGCAGCGGTCTGCGGCCGCAGGAGTTCGTGAACATGGCAATCAAGGTCGGCATCAACGGTTTCGGTCGCATCGGGCGCAACGTGCTGCGTTCGGCGGTGTTGAACTTCGGCAACGACATCGAGATCGTGGCCATCAACGATCTGCTCGAGCCGGACTACCTGGCCTACATGCTCAAGTACGACTCCGTGCACGGCCGCTTCAAGGCCGACGTGAAGGTCGAGGGCAACGACCTGCTGGTCAACGGCAGGAAGATCCGCCTGACCCAGGAGCGCGACCCGGCCAACCTGAAGTGGGACGAGGTGGGCGTGGACGTGGTGATCGAATCCACCGGCCTGTTCCTGACCAAGGAAACCGCGCAGAAGCACATCGATGCCGGCGCGAAGAAGGTGATCATGTCGGCGCCGTCCAAGGACGACACGCCGATGTTCGTGTTCGGCGTGAACTGCAAGACCTACGCCGGCCAGACGATCATCTCCAACGCCTCGTGCACCACCAACTGCCTGGCGCCGCTGGCCAAGGTGATCAACGACAAGTGGGGCATCAAGCGCGGCCTGATGACCACCGTGCACGCGGCCACCGCCACCCAGAAGACCGTCGACGGCCCGTCCAACAAGGACTGGCGCGGCGGCCGCGGCATCCTGGAGAACATCATCCCGTCCTCCACCGGCGCGGCCAAGGCCGTCGGCGTGGTGATCCCGGAACTCAACAAGAAGCTCACCGGCATGAGCTTCCGCGTGCCGACCTCGGACGTGTCGGTGGTCGACCTGACCGTCGAGCTGGAAAAGCCGGCCACCTACGCCGAGATCTGCGCCGAGGTGAAGGCGCAGAGCGAAGGCGCGCTGAAGGGCGTGCTGGGCTACACCGAGGACAAGGTGGTGGCCACCGATTTCCGCGGCGAGACCCACACCTCGGTGTTCGACGCCGAAGCCGGCATCGCGCTGGACTCCACCTTCGTCAAGCTGGTCAGCTGGTACGACAACGAGTGGGGCTATTCCAACAAGTGCCTGGAAATGGTGCGCGTGGTCGCGGCCTGACCGGTCCGTCGCGGTTGAATGGAGAAGGGCGCCGGACAGGCGCCCTTCTTTTTCGTCCCGCCACCCTGCGGCCGGGCAGGGCGCACTCGTAGGAGCGCACTTCAGTGCGCGATGGGGTCTTCCCGGCAAAGCCCCATCGCGCACTGAAGTGCGCTCCTACGTGGTGAAGAGGCCATGTGGCGGGCCGTGCCCTCCTGCCCGTACGCCACGGACCGGCCATGCCGCATCTTGCGTTTCGGCGAAGCGCGGATAAGGTGGTGCCGCACCTCCCGGTGACAAGGACGAGGAATGGATGGCGCGTTGATGTTCTTTGGGATGCTGGCTGTCGTGGTGGTGCTGGCGGTGCCGGTGCTGCTGGTCATGGCGCTGGTGTCGGTGTCCTCGCTCAAGCGGCGCGTCGCCGCGCTCGAGGCGTCGCTGGCGTCCGCGCCGGCTGGCGAAGCGGCCCCGTCCCCGGCCGCGGAATGGGGCAACGCCTGGCAGGAACCGTCGCCGCAGGCGGGAGCGTTCGCGCCTTCCGCACCTGAGCCAGAGCCCGAACCCGAACCCGAACCCACGAGGCAGGCGGCCGAGCCGCTTCGGCCCGTGGAAGCACCGCCGTTGCCGCCTCTGCCGGAACCCCTGGCGCCGCCGCCGGCACGCCCCATCCCGGCTTCCGCGCCACGGCCCGAAGCATGGGCGCCGGCAGAGCCCGGTTTCGTCGAGCGCGGCATCGCGCGCGTCAAGCAGTGGTTCACCACCGGCAACGTGCCGGTCAAGGTCGGCATGCTGGTGCTGCTGGCCGGCGTGGCGGCGCTGCTCAAGTACGGCAGCGATGCCGGCTGGTTCAGTTTCCCGCCCGCGTTCCGCCTGGCCGGCATCAGCCTTGCCGCATTGGCCGGACTGGTGTTCGCATGGCGCAAGCGCGAGAGCCACCGTACCTTCGCGCTGGCCTTGCAGGGCGGTGCGATAGGCGTACTGCTGCTGGTGGTGTTCGCCGCGTTCAAGAACCACGGCCTGATCGACGCGCTGCCAGCGTTCGCGATCAGCGTGGTGCTGATCGGCGGGCTGTGCGTGATGGCGGTGCTGCAGGAGTCGCGCACGCTGGCCATCCTCGGCGTGCTGGCCGGGTTCATGGCGCCGGTCTGGCTGTCCGACGGCAGCGGCAACCATGTCGGCCTGTTCTCGTATTACGCGCTGCTCAATGCCGGCATCTTCGCCATCGCCTGGGTGCGGCCGTGGCGCATCCTCAACCTGCTCGGCTTCGCCTTCACCTGGGGCATCGGCACGATCTGGGGCGTGCTGGACTACGCGCCGGCCAAGTTCGCCAGCACCGAGCCGTTCCTGCTGCTGTTCTTCGCGTTCTACCTGCTGCTGCCGCTGCTGTACGCGCGCCGGGCGGCAACGCCGGGCGGCGCGCGCATCGACGGCTGCCTGCTGTTCGGCACGCCGCTGGTGGCGTTCTCGCTGCAGGCCGGCCTGCTGCAGGGCGAGCGCATGCCGCTGGCGCTGTGCGCGCTGGGCGTGGCCGTGCTCTACGCGGTGCTGGCGCGCGCGCTGCTGGGCCGCGAGCGGCTGCGCCTGCTGGCGCAGGGCTACGCGATCCTCGCGGTGGGATTCGCCACGCTGGCGGTGCCGCTGGCGTTGTCGGCCAAGGCCACCGCCTCGGTATTCGCGCTGGAAGGCGCCGGCCTGGTCTGGCTGGGCCTGGTGCAGCAGCGCCGGCTGGCGCGCTGGACCGGCATCGGCCTGCAGCTGGCGGCCGCGTTCGCGCTGGCGGTGGGCATCGACGGCGCCCATGCCGTCCGCGATGGCGTGGAGTTCGCCGTCGCCAACGCCACCTTCATGGGCGCGCTACTGATCGCGCTGGCCGCCTTCACCACCGCGTGGCTGTACCGCGGCGCCGGCAATACGCCGGTGGCGGTGATCGCCTACGCCTGGAGCCTGGCCTGGTGGATGGGCAACGTCGGCACCGAGATCGCGCGTTTCGTGGAGCCGCGCAGCATCCTGCATGGAATGCTGCTGCTGCTGGGCGTCACCGGCTGGATCGCGGCCGAGGTGCACCGGCGCCGGCCGGCCCTGGCGCTGTCGCTGACCACCCTGGGCTGCTTCGTGCTGGCATTCCCGCTGGCCTTCCTGCAGCTCGGGGCGTATGGCCAGCCGTTCGCCGGCCACGGCGCCTGGGCCTGGCCGCTGTTCGCGGCGTTGGGCGTGCGCAGCCTGCTTTGCCTGCGTGCGGCGGGCGATGCCATCGCCGGCGCCGCGCAGTTCGCCTGGTGGCTGCTGTGGCCGACGGTGCTGTCGCTGCTGTCCTGGCATCTGGGCAAGCGCTTCGAACTGGCCGGCGGTTGGGTCGGCATGCTGCTGGCGCTGCCGTGGCTGCTGCTGGCGGCGCTGTCGCTCCGCCGCTGGCACTGGCTGGCGCAGCCGCTGGGCGCGGCGTTCGACCGCTACCGGCCGGTCCTGCAGGCGGCGACCTTCGCGGTGCTGGGCCTGTGGTGGCTGGTATCGCTGGCCAGCGACGGCGCCTCGTTGCCGCTGCCGTGGATCGCGCTGCTCAACCCGCTGGACCTGGCGCAGCTGGCCGTGCTGGTGCTGGCGGCGATGCGGCTGTGGTCGGTCGATGCGCGCTCGCGCCTGGCCGGGCTGCGCCTGGGCCTGCTGCCGCTGGCGGCGCTGGTGCTGGTCAGCACGATCACCCTGCGCGCCGTGCACCATTGGGGCGGCATCGACTGGAACGGCCGGCTGATTGACACCAGCCTGGCGCAGACCAGCCTGACCGTGGTGTGGAGCCTGCTCGGCGTGGTCGGCTGGGTGAGCGGCTCGCGGCGCGGGCAATGGGGGCTGTGGCTGGCCGGGGCGATCCTGATGGCCGTGGTGCTGGCCAAGCTGCTGCTGATCGACCGCGGCAACCTGGGCGACCTGCTGGGCATCGGCGCCTTCATCGCCTATGGGCTGCTGTGCACGCTGGTCGGCTGGCTGGCGCCGGCACCGCCGCGCAAGAGCGGCGACGAGACGCAACACGAGGAAGCTTCCGCATGATCAGACGCTTGTGGTGGATGGCGCTGCTACCGCTGACGGCGCACGCCGCCGACGATTTCGCCAGGCAATGGCCGCTGCAGCCGGCCGGCAAGGCCGGCGCCTACCGTGTCGCCCTGGACGCCGGGGTCTACCGCGCCGCGTACTGGCGCGACCTGCGCGACGTGCAGGTGATCGACGCCGACGGCAGGCCCATGGCCAGCGCGGTGCAGGCCGCGGCCACGCCGATCGCCGGACCGGCGCGCCAGGTGGCGCTGGACTGGTTCGCCTTGCCCGCCAGCGCCGCCAGCGCCGCCACGACGGCGGGCGGGGACCTGAGCGTGGTGGTGCAGCGCGATGCCGGCGGCAACGTGGTGTCGGTGCGCAATACGCTGGGCGCCGCCGGCGCGGCCAAGGGCGATCCGTCGTGGCTGGTGGACCTGGGCCGGCAGGCCGGGCAGGTGCAGGCGCTGCGCGTGGAATGGGAAGGCGAGCCGACGGCGGTGGACCTGGGCTATCGCCTGGAAGGCAGCGACGACCTGCGCCGCTGGCAGGTGCTCGACCCGGAGGTGCGGCTGGTGCGCCTGCACAACCAGGGGCGGCAGCTGAGCAGCGATCGCGTCGCCGTCTCCACGTCGCTGCGTTACCTGCGGCTGGTGCCGCTGCAGCGCGAAGGCGCGCCGCCGCTGCGCGCGCTGCGGGGCGAACTGGCCGGCGATGCGGCCGCGAACGACTGGCAGTGGATCGAGCTGGCCGCTTCCGCGCCCGACGCCACCGCGCCGGCCCGTTTCCGTTACCGGATGCAGGGGCGTTTCCCGGTGCAGCGCGTGGACGTGGCGATGCCGCCCAACACCGCGGTGTCGTGGAATGTTTCCAGCCGCGACGACGACCGCAAGGTGGCCGACGCGGAGCAGGCCTGGCAGGTGCGCGCCAGCGGCTGGAACACCTGGACGCTGCAGGAAGGCGAGCGCAGGCAGGCGTCGGCGCCGCTGGAGCTCGGGCAGGAAACCGGCGACCGCGACTGGCAGCTGCAGGCCGAACCGGCGGTGGCCGGCACGCCGGCGCCGGCCTTGAAGCTGGGCTACCGGCCGGGCAGCGTGGTGTTCCTCGCCCAGGGCCGCGCGCCGTACCTGCTGGTGGCCGGCAATGCGCGCGCCGGCGTGCGCGAGAGCAACCTGGAGCCGATGCTGGCCGCCCTGCGCGCCCGCAACGGCGCGCAGTGGCAGCCGGCGGTCGCCAGCCTTGGCGAGGGCGCGGTACGCGCCGGCGACAAGGCCTATGCGCCGGCGGCGCCGGTGCGCGACTGGAAGAACCTGGTGCTGTGGGCCGTGCTGGTGGCCGGCGCGCTGGCGGTGGCCGGTTTCGCGATGAGCCTGCTGCGCGGCAACCGCCCCGCGAACGATTGAAGCAGATGCTGTCCCGTAGGAGCGACTTCAGTCGCGAAAGGCCTGCCCGCTGATCCGTCCGCACGCGGGATTCAGCCAAGGAAAGCCCCATCGCGCACTGAAGTGCGCTCCTGCGCGCGGTCGGTGAAGTCCCGGCGCAGCAGGCCGTACAGCGCAGTGTCGCCGGGTTCGCCGTTGACGTGCCAGCGTTCGCGCAGCACGCCCTCGCGGACGAAGCCCAGCTTTTCGACCAGCCGGCACGAGGCCTGGTTGCGCGGGTCGATGTCGGCTTCGATCCGGCGCAGTCCCATGTCCTCGAACAGGTGGCGCAGGATCATGCGCAACGCCTCGCTGGCCAGCCCGCGGCCCTGCCAGTGCGGATGCAGGCTGTAGCCGATCTCGGCGCGGCCCTGCTCCAGGTGCATCGCGAACACCGCGCTGGTGCCGATCAGCCGGTCGCTGCGCGTATCGGCGATGGCCCAGACGAACATGTCCAGCTCGCGGCGCTGGCGCTGGATGTCGGCCACCTTGCGTTCGGCCTGCGCCGGCTCGGTCCAGGCCGGGTAGCTCCAGTAGCGCATCACCTGCGGGTCGCTGTGGATGGCGAACAGGGCCGGCGCGTCGTCCCCGCGCACTTCGCGCAGGCGCAGCCGGGGGCTGGACAGCTCGGGTTGCGGCAGGCGGGGCGGCATGCGGTGCACCTCGGGTTTGCCCCGCTTGCGGGGGCGGGCGAGAATCGCGGTTTCCCCACCACCTTCGCGGAGCCGAGCTGCCATGTCCATCGTTCGCATGACCGACCTTGATCTTTCCGGCAAGCGTGTCCTGATCCGGCAAGACCTCAACGTGCCGATCGACGACAACGGCAGGATCACCTCCGAACAGCGCATCACCGCCTCGCTGCCGACGCTGAAGCTGGCGTTGGAAAAGGGCGCCGCCGTGCTGGTGACCTCGCACCTGGGCCGTCCGAAGGAAGGCCAGTGGAGCCAGGCCGATTCGCTGGCGCCGGTGGCCGCGCGCCTGTCCGAGCTGCTGGGCGTGGACGTGCCGCTGGTGCGCGACTGGGTGGATGGCGTCGAGGTCGCGCCGGGCAGCATCGTGCTGCTGGAAAACTGCCGCATGAACGTCGGCGAGGGCAAGGACGACGAGGCCCTGTCGAAGAAGTACGCCGCGCTGTGCGACGTGTTCGTGATGGATGCCTTCGGCACCGCGCACCGCGCGCAGGCCTCGACCCACGGCGTGATCCGTTTCGCTCCGGTCGCCGCCGGCGGTCCGCTGCTGATGGCCGAGCTGGACGCGCTGGACAAGGCGCTGGCCAATCCCGCGCGGCCGCTGCTGGCCATCGTCGCCGGCTCCAAGGTCTCGACCAAGCTGGAACTGCTCTCCAGCCTGGTCGGCAAGGTGGACCAGCTGATCGTCGGCGGCGGCATCGCCAACACCTTCATCGCCGCCGAAGGCCACGGCGTGGGCAAGTCGCTGGTCGAGAACGACCTGCTGGAAACCGCCCGCAACATCGATGCCGCCGCCAGGGCGCGCGGCGCCGAGATCCCGCTGCCGGTCGACGTGGTGGTGGCGCCTGCCTTTGCCGCTGCCGCCCCGGCCACAGTCAAGGCGGTCGATGCAGTGGGCGCCGACGACATGATCTTGGACATCGGCCCGAAGACCGCCGCGCAGTACGCCGGACTGATCGCCAGGGCCGGCACCGTGGTGTGGAACGGTCCGGTCGGCGTGTTCGAGTTCGACGCCTTCGGCAAGGGCACCGAAGCGCTGGCCCGCGCCATCGCCGCATCCAGCGCGTTCTCCATCGCCGGCGGCGGCGACACCCTGGCGGCCGTGGACAAGTACGGCATCGCCAAGGAAGTGAGCTACATCTCCACCGGCGGCGGTGCGTTCCTGGAATTCCTGGAGGGCAAGACCCTGCCGGCGGTGGCGGCGCTGGAGGCCCGCGGCGCGTGAGCCGCGATGTGCTGTTCTTCGATCTCGACGGCACGCTGATCGATTCGGCCGTCGGCATCACCCGCTGCGTGGCGTACGCGCTGGAGAAGATGGAGCAGCCGGTGCCCGGCGATGCCGAACTGCGCAAGTGGATCGGCCCCGCGCTGCGCACCAGCTTCGCCCCGGTGTTCGGCGACGCGCAGCGCGTCGAGCAGGCGGTGGAGCTGTACCGCGAACGTTTCGACCTGCACGGCTGGCTGGAGCACGAGGTCTACGCCGGCATCGGCGAGGTGGTGCGGGGCCTGCATGGCGCCGGCCATCGCCTGGCCGTGGTCACCGCCAAGAACGAGCCGCATGCACGGCGCATCGTCGAGCACCTGCCGTTCGGCGGCTGCTTCGAGGACGTGATCGGCGCGACCGAGGACGGCGCGCGCAGCCACAAGCCGCAACTGATCGCCGAAGCGTTGCAGCGCCTGTCGCTGGCGTCCGCGCAGTGCTGGATGGTCGGCGACCGGCGCATGGACATCGAAGGCGCGCGCCACCACGGCATGCGCAATGTCGGCGTGCTGTGGGGCTTCGGCGGCCGCGAGGAACTGACCGCGGCCGGCGCCGGCGCGCTGGCCTCCACCCCGGCGGAACTGGGACGGCTGCTCTCGCCGTAGGGTCGACGGGCCCCACCCGGGCCTTGCTGGCGTTGCCCACGTGGTCGTCCGGGCAACGCCGCTCTTTCGCATGGACATCGAAGGCGCGCGCGAGGAACTGACCGCGGCTGGCGCCGGCGCGCTGGCCTCCACCCCGGCGGAACTGGGACGGCTGCTCTCGCCGTAGGTCGACGGGCCCCACCCGGGGCCTTGCTGGCGTTGTCCGCGTGGTCGTCCGGGCAACGCCGCTGTTTCGCATGGACATCGAAGGCGCGTGCCACCACGGCATGCGCGATGTCGGCGTGCTGTGGGGCTTCGGCGGCCGCGAGGAACTGACCGCGGCCGGCGCCGGCGCGCTGGCCTCCACCCCGGCGGAACTGGGGCGGCTGCTCTCGCCGTAGGACGCGGGCGGCGCGCCGCGGTGGCTCCACCGCGGGAAGTGCCTGGCTGGGCGATGCTCGGTGCTACGCCCCATCGCGCCAGCCGCGGTTTCTGCAGCACGGGCAATGCCCCGCGCTATGGCTCCGTCGGGAAATCTTCACGGCGGCACAGGCGGGCCTGCGCCGCGGCCCGACGCCGTGGCTGTCGTCGAGGGAAATCCTCACCGGCATGCCCGCGGTGCGGGCCAAGCCGGTGCGATGTCCCGGCTGGCTCCGGCCTGTCCCGCGAAGGCATGCCGGTGCCGTTGCCCTGTCCATGCGTCGCGGCGCCGCAGGACAGCGCCGTGCACCATCGCGGCGCTGTCCGGACACGCTGTCCGTCCTGTCTGCCGGACAGCGTCGAAAGTGTCTTCTGAAATCGTATGCGACATCGTTGTCATGCGCTGGATATGCTAATTTCGGCGGCCTTTCCGGGAGTTTTCGCACCATGATCGAACGCCAGCGCCGCACCAAGATCCTCGCCACCCTCGGACCGGCCACCGATGCGCCGGGCGTGCTCGACGATCTGTTCCGCGCGGGTGTCAACGTGGTGCGGCTGAACTTCTCCCATGGCGATCCGTCCGGCCAGGCCAAGCGCGCCGCCGAAGTGCGCGCCGCCGCCAACCGCGTCGGCGTCGAGGTGGGCATCCTGGCCGACCTGCCGGGCCCGAAGATCCGCATCGAGCGCTTCGCCGAGGGCAAGGTGCAGCTCAAGGCCGGCGACCGCTTCGACCTGATCGCCAAGGCCGATGCGGCGCCCGGCGATGCCACCCAGGTGGGCGTGAGCTACCTCGGCCTGCCGCAGGACGTGGGCCCGGGTGATGTCCTGCTGCTCGATGATGGCCTGATGCAACTGCAGGTGGTCGAGGTGCAGGGCGAGCGCATCGTCAACACCGTGCTCAACGACGGCGTGCTGTCCGACCGCAAGGGCCTGAACAAGCAGGGCGGCGGCCTGTCGCTGGGCGCGCTGACCGAGCGCGACAAGGAACTGATCGGCATCGTGGCGAAGATCGGCGTGGATTTCATCGCCGTCTCGTTCTGCCGCAATGCGCAGGACATGAACGACGCGCGCGCCATCGCCCGCCAGCACGGCTGCGATGCGGCGCTGGTGTCCAAGATCGAGCGCACCGAGGCGATCGAGAACCTGGAGGAGATCGTCGAGGCCAGCGACGTGGTGATGGTCGCGCGCGGCGACCTCGGCGTGGAGATCGGCGATGCCGAACTGCCGGGCCTGCAGAAGAAGATCATCAAGGCCGCGCTGGCGCAGAACAAGGTGGTGATCACCGCCACGCAGATGCTGCAGTCCATGGTCGAAAGCCCGATCCCGACCCGCGCCGAGGTGCTGGACGTGGCCAACTCGGTCATCGACGGCACCGACGCGGTGATGCTGTCGGCCGAAACCGCGGCCGGCGCCTACCCGATCAAGGCGGTCGAGGCGATGGCGCGCATCTGCCTCGGCGCCGAGCGCCAGTTCCAGATCGATACCGATTTCAACGCCTCGCCGCGCAACCTGGAGCGCGCCGACCAGGCCATCGCCATGGCGACGATGTTCCTTTCCCAGCACGTGGGCGTGCGCGCGATCGTGGCGATGACCGAATCCGGCGGCACCGCGCGCTACCTGTCGCGTTTCCGCGCCAAGGCGCCGGTGTTCGCGGTGACCCGCCACGACGGCGCGCGCCGGCAGATGGCGCTGATGCGCGACGTGTTCCCGATCAACTTCGACAGCCGCGGCTTCACCCCGCGCGAGGCCGCGCGCGGCAGCATCCGCCTGCTGGTCGAGGCCGGCCTGCTGCAGGCCGGCGACCGCGTGGTGTTCACCAGCGGCGAGCACATGGAAACCCACGGCGCCACCAACACCCTGCGCCTGCTCGAAGTCGGCAACGACGGCCGCGCCAGCGGACTGGGCGAACTCTGACGAACACGCACGCACGGGCCATCGCGATGGCCCGTGCGTGACCGCAGCGGACAGGCTTTGTCCCGCGGCATGCACTGGAACCGGTTCCAGGCCGTCCTCACGGACGGCCCACGAGTGGCGCGGGCTATAATCCGGGTTTTCCCGCACCCCGTCACAGGAACTTCATGAGCATCGAACTGCTGGCTGAAACCGCACAGGCCATGGTCGCCCCGGGCAAGGGCATCATCGCCATCGACGAATCCACCGGCACGATCGCCAAGCGCTTCGCCAGCGTCGGCATCGAGAACACCGAAGAGAACCGCCGCGCCTACCGCGAGCTGCTGCTGACTACGCCCAAGCTCAACGAGCACATCTCCGGCGCGATCCTGTACGACGAAACCATCCGCCAGTCGACCAGGGACGGCGTGCCGTTCGCCAAGTACATGGCCGACCACGGCATGATCCCGGGCATCAAGGTCGACAAGGGTGCGCATCCGCTGGCCGGCTGCCCCGACGAGCTGGTCACCGAAGGCCTGGACGGCCTGCGCGAGCGCCTGCAGGAGTACTACAGGCTCGGCGCGCGCTTCGCCAAGTGGCGTGCGGTCATCAACATCGGCGAGAGCATCCCGTCGGGCACCTGCATCGAATCCAACGCCCACGCGCTGGCCCGTTACGCCGCGCTGTGCCAGGAATGCGGCCTGGTGCCGATGGTCGAGCCGGAAGTGATCATGGACGGCGACCACGACATCGAAACCTGCTACGAAGTCACCGAGGCGACCCTGCGTTCGCTGTTCGACGCGCTGTACCAGCAGAACGTGCTGCTGGAAGGCACCATCCTGAAGGCCTCGATGGTCATCTCCGGCAAGGACTGCGACGAGCAGGCCGACGTCGAGGAAGTGGCCGAAGCCACGGTGATGTGCCTGAAGTCGGTGGTGCCGGCGATCCTGCCGGGCGTGGTGTTCCTGTCCGGCGGCCAGAGCGACGAGCAGTCCACCGCGCACCTGAACGCGATGAACCAGCTCGACAAGCTGCCGTGGCCGCTGAGCTTCTCCTACGGCCGCGCCATGCAGCAGGCCGCGCTGAAGCTGTGGGCCAAGGACATGAAGGGCAACTACGACGCCGCGCAGAAGACCGTGTACGAGCGCGCCAAGGAGAATGGCCTGGCCGCGCTGGGCAAGTGGGAAGGCTGATCGCCGCCCGCCCGCGATGAACCTGGAAACGCCGGCCTCGTGCCGGCGTTTCCATTTGCGGGGACGATGGCGCCCGCTCCCGGCGTGCCTGCTCCGCATGCGGCGCGAGTTCGAACATTGCTCGCTTGGCCGATGACGTGGCGAAGCGGACAGGCGCGTTGCATTTCCTACGTAGGTGCAGTCGCGATGCGTGCAACCCAAGTGGCACCCGATGCCGGCTGGACAGCAGGCGATTCCGTTGCAGGTCCATGTCTGCCGGCGCATACCGGCCAACGGCCTGCATCCACGGCCATGCGCAGGCGCGCAACCGGCGGCGCGCGGCGCAGCGCCGGCTAGCGCGCGAACGACGGCAGCGGATCGTCCATGGCCGGGAACGCCGGGCTTGCCTGCCCCGCCGCGGCCAGCGCCTGCTGGTAGGCCTTGTAGGTGGCGGTGTTGTAGGCCACCAGGACGATGCGCACCGGCCGCGCATGGCTTTTCTGCCAGGTGACGGTCTCGGTGACGGCGATGGCGGCGGCCTGGTGCATCGGGTAGCCGTAGACGCCGCAGCTGATGGCCGGGAAGGCGATCGACTCCAGCCGCATCTGCTCGGCCAGCCGCAGCGACTGCCAGTAGCAGTTGGCCAGCAGCGCGGCCTCGTCGCGCTGGCCGCCGTGCCAGACCGGGCCGACGGTATGGAAGACGTGGCGCGCCGGCAACGCGTGGCCGGCGGTGGCGCGGACCTCGCCGGTCGGGCAGCGCACGCCCGGGCGCAGTTCCGGCAGGCGCTCGCATTCGGCCAGTAGCCCCGGCCCGGCCGCGCGGTGGATGGCGCCGTCCACGCCGCCGCCGCCGAGCAGGCTCTCGTTGGCCGCGTTGACGATGGCGTCCACGTCGAGGGTGGTGATGTCGCCCTGCCAGATGTCGATGTTCATGTCCGCGATCTTCCCTTGCCGTATATGAGCGAAACGTGACGGATGCACGGCTTGCGTCCGCTCGCGGCAAAGTCTGAGGAGGGGGCGTCTCGGCGGCTGCGACACGCGGCCGGACAGCACGAAGGCCGCGCGGGGCGGCCTTCGTGCCGGGGGAGGAGCAGGGGATGCGAAGCAGACGCAGGGGAGGCAATGGCGGCGGTCCGCGGCGACGGCCGGGGCGTCCCCCGGTCGCGGTGCCGCAGGTCCGGTACCCCGGTTTACGGCAGGCCGGCCAGCCAGTCGTCGTCGCTGCCTTCGTTGATGTCGGCGAACAGCGGGGTGGAGAAGTAGCGCTCGCCGGTGTCCGGCAGCATCGCCAGGATCACCGAGCCGGCCGGGGCCTTGGCGGCCAGGTCCAGCGCGGTGGCGGCGGTGGCGCCGGAGGAGATGCCGACGAAGATGCCTTCCTCGGCGGCCAGCCGGCGCGAGGTCTCGATCGCGCGTTCGTCCTGCACCGAGTACAGCTCGTCGTAGATGTCGCGGTTGAGCACTTCCGGCACGAAGTCCGGGGTCCAGCCCTGGATCTTGTGGGGCTTCCACTCATCGCCCTTGAGCAGCGAGGCGCCGGCCGGTTCGGTGGCGACGATGCGGGTGTCCGGGCGCGCCAGCTTCAGCACTTCGCCGACCCCGGTCAGGGTGCCGCCGGTGCCCCAGCCGCTGACGAAATAGTCCAGGCGCCTGCCGGCGAAGTCGCGCAGGATCTCGGCGGCGGTGGTGTTGCGGTGGTAGGCCGGGTTGGCCGGGTTGGCGAACTGGCTGGCCAGGAACCAGCCGTGTTTGGCGGCCAGTTCCTTGGCCTTCTCGACCATGCCGGTGCCGCGCGCCGCGGCCGGGGTCAGGATCACCTTGGCGCCATAGGCGCGCATGGCCTTGCGGCGTTCGACCGAGAAGGTCTCGGTCATCACCGCGACGAACTTGTAACCGCGCGCGGCGGCGACCATGGCCAGGGCGACGCCGGTGTTGCCGGAAGTGGCCTCGACGATGGTGTCGCCGGGCTTGAGCACGCCGCGCTTCTCGGCGTCGAGCACGATCGCCAGCGCCAGGCGGTCCTTGACCGAGCCGCCGGGGTTGAACGACTCGACCTTGACGTAGACGTCCACGCCGGCCGGCGCCAGGCGGTTGAGCTTGACCACCGGGGTGTTGCCGACGGTATCGAGGATGTTGCTGTAGATGGCCATGGAGATCTCCTGGGAAGGGAATCAGGCGGCGTCGGCCAGTGTGGGCGGCGGCGTCTTTGCGGAAGGTGAGGAGGGGAGTGGGGCGGCCGGCAGGGGCGCCTGGCCGAACCAGTGCAGTTCGTCGGCCAGCGCGGCGACGTCGCCGAGGATCAGCAGCGCCGGCGACTGCACGGCGTGCCGCCCGGCGGCATCGGCCAGGTGCCGCAGCGTGCCGCTGACCACGCGCTGGTCGGCGCGCGAGCCGTTCTCGACCAGCGCGAACGGGGTGGCGGCGGGCAGGCCGGCATCGAGCAGGCGCGCCTGGATCTGCGCCAGCGCGGCCACGCCCATGTAGAACACCAGCGTCTGCCGCGGCGCGGCCAGCGCCGGCCAGTCCAGCGTGTCGAGCGAATCGCGGCAGTGCGCGGTGACCAGGCGCAGCTGCTGGGCATGGTCGCGATGGGTGAGCGGGATGCCGGCGTGCGCGGCGCAGGCCAGCGCCGCGGTGATGCCGGGCACCACCTCGTAGGGAATGCCATGCGCGCGCAGGAACTGCAGCTCCTCGCCGCCGCGGCCGAACACGAAGGCGTCGCCGCCCTTGAGCCGCACCACGCGGCGGCCGGCGCGGGCGTGTTCCAGCATCAGCGCGTGGATGTGCTCCTGGCGGGTGCTGTGGCCGCGCGCCGACTTGCCGACCTCGATGCGCTCGGCATCGCGGCGGGCCAGCTGCAGCACCTCGGCGCTGACCAGGCGGTCGTGGAGGATCACGTCGGCCTGGTTCAGGGCGCGCAGCGCGGCCAGCGTGAGCAGGCCGGGGTCGCCGGAACCGGCGCCGACCAGCACCACCGAGCCGGCGGCGGCCGCTGGTTCGCCGGCCAGGGCCTGTTCCAGGGCGGCCTCGGCCTCGGCCGGCCGGCGCCGGCGCAGCAGCTCCAGCACCGGGCCGTCGAGCAGGCGGTCGAAGAAGCGGCGGCGCGCGCCGGTGTCGGGGAAACGCGCGCGGATGGCCGGGCGACGGCGGCCGGCCAGTTCGGTCAGCTGACCCCAGGCGCCGTCGAACAGTTCTTCCAGGCGGCGGCGGACATGGCGCGCCACCATCGGCGCGGCGCCGCCGCTGGAAACGGCGATCTGCAGCGGGCCGCGTTCGACCACAGCCGGCACGTGGAAGCGCGACAGCTGCGCGTCGTCCACCACGTTCACGAACAAGCGCTGCGCCTCGGCGGCGGTCGCCACCGCGCGGTTGACCACCGGCTCGTCGGTGGCGGCGATCACCAGCCATACGTCCTCGGCCAGCCAGCCCGTGTCGAACAGGCCCGGCAGCCAGTCGATGCGGCCGGCCCCGGCCAGCTCCCGCAGCGCCGGCGACAGCTGCGGCGCGCCGACCCGGGGGCGGGCGCCGGCGTGCAGCAGCGCCTCGACCTTGCGCCCGGCCACCGCGCCGCCGCCGACCACCAATACGGCACGGCCGTTCAGATCGGCGAACAGGGGGAACAGGGGAGCGTCCAAGGCGGTGGGAAGGCGGTGGCGGAAGGGATGCTGACCGTAGCCCCGGCCCCGGAGGCCCGGAAATGACTTGCGCCGCCTGTCAGATTACTTTCGGTTATAAGTGAGCCGGGCAATCTGACCTACAGTCGTCCGTCCCCGCCGAGCCGCCTTCCGACCTCCAATGACCCTGACCCAACTACGCTATCTGGTGGCCATTGCCGATGCCGAGCTCAACATCACGCTGGCGGCCACGCGCGTGCACGCTACCCAGCCGGGCCTGTCCAAGCAGCTCAAGCAGTTGGAGGACGAACTGGGCTTCCTGCTGTTCGTGCGCAAGGGGCGCAGCCTGGAGTCGGTGACGCCGGCCGGCGAGGAGGTGATCTCCCGCGCCCGCCTGGTGCTGGCCGAGGCCAACAACATCCGCACCTACGCGGCCAACCAGCGCCGCGAGAGCCACGGCCAGCTGATCCTGACCACCACCCACACCCAGGCGCGCTTCGTTCTGCCGCCGGCGGTGGCGCGGATCAAGCTGGCCTATCCGCAGGTCAGCGTGCACCTGCAGCAGGCGGCCGAGAGCGACGCGCTGGACCTACTCAGCCAGGGCGACGCCGACATCGCCATCGTCAGCACCGCCGGCGGCGCACCCAGCACCGGCATCGCGGTGCCGCTGTACCGCTGGCGGCGGCTGGTGCTGGTGCCCAAGGGCCACGCGCTGGACCGCGCCGGCAAGGTGCCGGACATGGCCGCGCTGGCCGCGCACCCGCTGATCAGCTACGAATCCTCGACCCGGCCCAGTTCCTCGCTGCGCCGCGCCTTCGCCACGCAGGGGCTGGAGCCGGATCTGGCGCTGACCGCGCTCGACGCCGACCTGATCAAGACCTACGTGCGTACCGGCCTGGGCGTGGGCCTGCTGGCGGAAATGGCGGTCAGCGCCGGCGACAGCGACCTGCGCGCCTGGCCGGCGCCGGCGGCGGTCGCCGAGTGCACCGCCTGGGCGGTGCTGCCGCGCGACCGCGTGCTGCGCGACTACGCGCTGGAACTGGTGCACGTGCTGGCGCCGCAGATCGACAAGCGCGACCTGCGCCGCGTGCTCGACGGCAACCAGGAAGCCGACTGGCCGAGGCCGCCGAGTTGGGAAGAACTGACCCAGACCATCACCAGCTGAGGCGCGGACGCGCACGGTAGGAGCGCACTTCAGTGCGCGATGGAGCATTCCCGGTAGAGCCCCTCGCGCACTGAAGTGCGCTCCTACAGTGCGCTCCTACAGTGCGCGCCCATCGATTTCCCCTTCCTGCCCTGCGGCACTCCGTCGCACCTGAAAGACCGCGGCGGCGCCTTAAAATCGGGGCGTGAACCGATCCCCGCTCCTGCACCGCTGGATGTTGCTGCTCGCGCTGGCGGCCACGCTGCTGATGGCGCTGGCGCCGGTGGTCAGCCGCTGGATGCAGGCCGGGCAGGGTACGCACGCGTCGATGGCGCATGCGATGCCCGCCATGGCGATGCCGGGCGACATGCCGGCCGGGCACCACGCGATGGACGCGCATGCCGGGCATGGGATTGCCGACAGCGCCACAGGCAAGGCGCCCCCGGCCGATCCCCACGCCGCCCATGGCGAGGCCTGCGACTACTGCACCATGGCCTCGCGGCTGCTGCCGTGGCTGGCGGTGCTGCTGGTGCTGGCGCCGCTGCTGTACCGCATCGCGCCGCAGTCGCCGCGCGCCACCGTATTCACCGCCGGCCTGCGCTGGCCGGCACACCCGGCGCGCGGGCCGCCGCTGTTCTCCTGACGACACTCCCCCTTCTTCCCGCCGCCCGCTGCCCTCCGGCAGTACGCGGCATGTCGTACCGGAGAACCTCATGTATCCCGTTTCCCGTATGCCGGGCGTCCCGGCGTGCCTGGCCGCCTGCGTCTGCCTGGCGCTGTTTCCCCACCCCGCGCACGCCGACGAACCCGACTCGATCAAGACGCTCGACACCCTGGTCGTCACCAGTGCCGCGCCGTCCTCGCCGCTGAACTGGGTCACCGATCCGCGCCTGCCGCGGCAGCCGGTGCCGGCCAGCGATGGCGCCGACTACCTCAAGACCGTGCCGGGCTTTTCCGCCATCCGCAACGGCGGCACCAACGGCGACCCGGTGCTGCGCGGCATGTCCGGTTCGCGGCTGAACATCCTCAGCAACGACGGCAGCCTGATCGGCGCCTGCCCGTCGCGCATGGACAACCCGCTGTCCTACATCGCGCCGGAAACCTACGACCGGCTCACCGTCATCAAGGGCCCGCAGAGCGTGCGCTGGGGCGCCGGCGCCTCGGCCGGCACGGTGCGCTTCGAGCGCGACATGCCGCGCTTCGACGCGCCGGGCATGCAGCTGCAGGCCAGCGCGCTGGGCGGCTCCAGCAACCGCAACGACCAGATGCTCGACGCCAGCGTCGGCAGCAAGCCGGGCTACGTACGGGTGAACGGCAACCGCTCCGAGTCCGACGATTACCGCGACGGCAACGGCGACGTGGTGCCCTCGCGCTGGCGCAAGTGGAACGCCGACGCCGCCATCGGCTGGACCCCCGACGCCGACACCGTGCTCGAACTCAACGCCGGCACCGGCGACGCGCTGGCCCGCTACGCCGGCCGCGGCATGGACGGCGCGGCGTTCAGGCGCAGCAGCTACGGCCTGCGTTTCGAGCGCGGCAACCTGCCCGGCGCGTGGGACAAGCTGCAGGCCAACCTGTACTACAACGAAGCCGACCACGTGATGGACAACTACACGCTGCGCACGCCCAACCCGCACGGCAGCATGCCGATGCCGATGGCGTCGAACGTGGAGCGGCGCACCAGCGGCGGCCGCCTCGCTTCGGAATGGCGCTGGCAGGACGTGGCCGTCGTCGCCGGCATCGACGCGCAGGACAGCCGCCACCGCAAGCGCAACGGCATGGGCCGCGGCACCTTCCGGCAGATGCCGTGGACCCGCGACGCCGAGCTGCGCAACCAGGGCGCGTTCGCCGAGCTGACCTTCGGCGAGGACACGCCGCGGCGCTGGGTGAGCGGCCTGCGCGTGGACAAGGCGCAGGCGAAGGACCTGCGCCGGACCGCCGGGATGATGGCCATGCCCAACCCCACCGCCGGCCTGACGCGGGAGGAAACGCTGGGCAGCGGCTTCCTGCGCTACGAGCGCGACCACGGCAAGGCCTGGACCTGGTATGCCGGGCTTGGCCACAGCGAGCGCATGCCCGACTACTGGGAGCTGTTCTCGGCCGACGCCGGCCCGGCTGGCGCCGCCAACGCCTTCGCCGGGGTGAAGCCGGAGAAGACCACCCAGCTCGATCTCGGCCTGCAGTTCCACGGCCGCGCGCTGGACGCCTGGGTATCGGCCTATGCCGGGCGCCTGCAGGACTACATCCTGTTCGCCTACCGCAGCGGCGGCATGATGGGCAGCAGCACCCGCGCGGGCAACGTGGATGCGCGCATCGCCGGCGCCGAGGCCGGGCTGGAATGGCGCCCGGTGCAGGGCTGGAAGCTGGGCAGCACGCTGGCCTATGCCTGGGGCGAGAACCGCGACGAGCAGCGCCCGCTGCCGCAGATCCCGCCGCTGGAAGGGCGCTTCACCGCGTCCTGGGAGCACGCGCGCTGGTCCACCGGCGCGCTGCTGCGGGTGGTGGGCCGGCAGAACCGGGTCGCGCAGGATGAAGGCAACGTGGTCGCGCGCGACCTCGGCCCGACCGCGGGTTTCGCCACGCTCTCGCTCAATGCCGCCTACCGCATCAACGACGGCCTGCACGCCAGCGCCGGCGTGGACAACCTGTTCGACCGCGCCTACGCCGAGCACCTGAACCTGGCCGGCAGCGCCGACTTCGGCTTCCCCGCCGACCCGGTGCGGATCAACGAACCGGGCCGCACGTTCTGGCTGAAGCTGGACTACCGCTACTGACGCCGCTGCCCCCGCCGCCGGGCAACCGGCGGCGGGGCGCCTGTGGCATGCTCGCGCGTCCAGATGGAGCAAGCAGATGACGCAGCACGCCGTGGCCTACCTCAGCACCGCCGTCGCCGGCCTTACGCCGGCCGACCTCGACCGCCTGCTGGTCGACGCCCGCGCGCACAACCGCATGGAAGGCGTCACCGGCGTCCTGCTCCATGATGGCCGCCGCTTCTTCCAGTATTTCGAGGGGCCGGAGGCGGGCGTGGCCCGCATCTACGAGCGCATCCGCGCCTCGCGCATGCACGTGGCACTGGAGGAACTGCAGCACGGTCCGGTGGAGCGGCTGTATTTCAGCCAGTGGCACATGGGCTGCAGCCGTGCCGAGGGCAGCGTGTTGCAGGCATTGAGCAGCCGCCAGTGGCGGCAGGAGGCGCGCTACCTGCGCGAGGACGTGGCGGACGCCGGCGAAGCGCCGGGCCTGCACGAACTGCTCGCCTTCTGGGAACGGCAGCAGGCGCAGGAAACGGCAGGCTGACCGGCGCGCAGGATCGGGGCGGCGGTTCGCCACGTCCGCTCCGTCTGCGTCGAGGCTTCAACGCCGTGCGCCGGCGTAAGGGCGCTGCCGGGACGGGGAAGAGATGCTCCGGCCGTTGCCCACATCCTAGATTCCGCGCCGTGCCGGGGCATCGGATGGAGCCCGCTCCGCCGCGCTCTGCCCGCATCCGCCCGTTGCCGGGCATGCCCCGCATTCCGGCCGACCTAGATCTCTTCGTGCAGCCCGCACTCGCGCTTGAGGCCGAAGAAGCGGGTGTCCTCCTCGCGCATGCCCGGCTCCCAGCGGCGGGTGGTGTGGTAGTCGCCGATCGAGACGTAGCCCTGCTCCCACAGCGGGTGGTAGGGCAGCTCGTGTTGCTTGAGGTATTGCCAGACGTCGCGGTCGTTCCAGTCGGCGATCGGGTTGACCTTCCAGCGCTGGCCGCGCTTCTGCAACACGGGGGTATTGGCGCGGCTGGCCGATTGGTTGCGGCGCAGGCCGGTGAACCAGGTGCCGGCCTGCAGTTCGTCCAGCGCGCGGTTCATCGGTTCGACCTTGCGCAGGTTGTTGTACTGCTCGATGCCGACCAGCCCCTGTTCCCACAACCGGCCGTGGCGCGCCTCCATCCATGCGCGGCTGACCAGCGGGCGGTACACCTTCAGGTTCAGGCCGAGCCGCTCGGTGAGTTCGTCGGCGAAGCGGTAGGTTTCCGGGAACAGGTAGCCGGTGTCGATCAGGATCACCGGGATGTCCGGCTGCTGGCGGCTGAGCAGGTGCAGGGTCACCGCCGACTGCGCGCCGAAGCTGGAGGACAGCACGTGCGTGCCCGGCGTGTGCTGCAGCGCCCAGCGCACGCGCGCGGCCGCATCCATCGCCTCGAGCCGCGTATTGAGCGTGGCCAGATCCTCGGTCGGTGCGATGTGTCCGTCGTTGAGGGAAGACAGGGGCAGGGCGCTCATGCGTGCAGTTCCACGGCAATCTGGCGGTGGGTTGGGTAGGGCGGCAGGTCGATCAGGCCGCTGCGGTGCAGGAAGTCGCCGAAGCGTTCGTCCGCGTCGCGTCCGGTGGCGTAGCGGGCCAGCAGCGGTTCCAGCGCTTCGAGGATCTGCGCTTCGGTGACGTTGTCGCGGTACAGCGTGTTCAGGCGCTGGCCGCGGTGGTCGCCGCCGAGGAACAGGTTGTAGCGGCCCGGCGCCTTGCCGACCAGGGCGATCTCGGCCAGGTACGGGCGCGAGCAGCCATTGGGGCAGCCGGACACGCGCAGCAGGATCGGCGCCTCGCGCAGGCCATGCCGGGCGAGCAGCGGTTCCAGCGCGGCCAGGAAGCCGGGCAGGTAGCGCTCGGCCTCGGCCATCGCCAGCGCGCAGGTGGGCAGCGCCACGCAGGCCACCGCGCTGCGTGCGGTGGCGGTGGGCGCGTTGTTCTCCAGGTCCAGCGCGTGCTGCGCGACCAGCGCGTCGATGCGCGCGCGCTGCGCCGCCGGCACGCCGGCGACGATCACGTTCTGGTTGGCGGTCATGCGGAACTCGCCCTGGTGCAACTTGGCGATCTCACGCATGCCGGTCAGCAGCGGGCGCCCGGGCGTGTCGGCGATGCGGCCGCACGGCAGGGACAGGGTGAGGTGCCACAGGCCGTCCTCGCCCTCGACCCAGCCGAAGCGGTCGCCGTTGTGCTCGAACAGGAACGGCCGCGCGGGCTGCAGCCGGAAGCCCGCGCGCTCCTCCATCATCGCCACGATCCTGTCCGAGCCGTGGTCGTCGATGGTGTACTTGAAACGCGCATGCTTGCGTTCCTCGCGGTCGCCCAGGTCGCGCTGCACGGTGATGGCGGCCTCGGCGATGGCGAACACCTGCTCCGGCGCGACGAAGCCGATCACGTTGCCCACGCGCGGGTAGTGCGCGGCGATGCCGTGGCTGGCGCCCATGCCGCCGCCGATGGCCACGTTGAAGCCGGCGAGCTCGCCGGCGTCGTCGACGATGGCGATCAGGCCCAGGTCGTTGGCGAACACGTCCACGTCGTTGTACGGCGGCACCGCCACGGCGATCTTGAACTTGCGCGGCAGGTAGGCATCGCCATAGACGGGCTCGTGCTCGACGCCGCTCTCGGCCACCTTCTCCTCGTCCAGCCAGATCTCGTAATAGGCGCGGGTGGCCGGCCTGAAGCGCAGCGACAGCTGCTGCGCCCAGTCGTGCACCTGTGCGTGCAGCGCCGACTGCAGCGGGTTGCTGGCGCCGAGCACGTTGCGGTTGACGTCGCCGCAGGCCGAGACGGTGTCCATCGCGGCGGAATTTATCGCCTGCATGGTCGCCTTCAGCTCGCGCTTGATCACGCCGTGGAACTGGAAGGTCTGGCGCGTGGTCACGCGCAGCGAGTGGTTGGCCCAGGTGGTGGCGATCTGGTCGAGCTTGAGCCACTGCTGCGGGGTGAACACGCCGCCCGGCGCGCGGATGCGGATCATGAACTGGTGCGCTGGTTCGAGCTTCTGCCGGCGGCGCTCGTCGCGCAGGTCGCGGTCGTCCTGCTGGTAGCTGCCGTGGAACTTGATGGTGCGCTGGTCCTCGAAGCTCAGCGAGCCGGTGGTGGGGTCCAGCAGGCCCTGACTGATGGTGCCGCGCAGGCGCCGGCTTTCGAGTTTGATCTTTTCGACGGAAGGGTGGCTCATGGTCAATCCAATGGCTGTGTTGCGTAGGAGCGACTTCAGTCGCGATGAAGCTTTCCCGGTAAAGCCCGATCGCGACTGAAGTCGCTCCTACGGGTCAGTAGACGTCGCGGGCGTAGCGGCCTTCGCGCTGCAGCGTGGACAGGTAGTCGGCCGCGGCGTCGGCATCGCCGCCGTTGTGCGCGGCGACGACGTCCAGCAGCGCGGCGTGCACGTCCTTGCCCATGCCGATGGCGCCGCACACGTACAGGTGGGCGCCGCCCTGCAGCCAGTCGTACAGATCGCGGCCCTGTTCGCGCAGGCGGTCCTGTACGTAGATTTTGTCGGCCTGGTCGCGGGAGAAGGCCAGGTCGAGGCGATGCAGTTCCTTCTTCTGCAGGGCGTCCTGCCACTCGACCTGGTAGAGGAAATCGCTGTTGAAATGGCGCGCGCCGAAGAACAGCCAGTTGCGGCCGGCGGCGCCGGTCTCGGCGCGTTCCTGCACGAAACCGCGGAACGGCGCCACGCCGGTGCCCGGGCCGATCATGACGATGTCGCGGCTGGCATCGGCGGGGACGCGGAAGCGTTCGTTCGGCTCGACGAACACCGGCACCTGCGCGCCTTCCTCCAGCGCTGCGAGGAAGGCGCTGGCGGCGCCGACATGGCCGCGGCCATGGGCGTCGTAGGCCAGTTCGTCCACGGTCAGGTGGACCTCGTCGCCGACCCGCTTGCGGCTGGAGGCGATCGAGTACAGACGGTGCGCGACCGGACGCAGCGCGGCGACCAGCGCGGCGGCGTCCCATTCGGCCGGCCAGCGGTGCAGCACATCGACCAGCTGGTGATCGCTGAAAACGGCGGCCAGTTCGCTGGCGCGCGCCGGCTCCAGCAGGCTGGCCAGGTCGGCGTTGCCGCTGCGTTCGGCCACCGTCGCCAGCAGCGGGCGCGAGATGCGGGTCAGTTCGCGGTGTTCGCCCAGCCACTGCGCCAGCGGACGGGTGTGGCCGTCGTGGCTGACGCCGGCGTCGCCGTCCAGTCCGGTGGCGGCGAGGACGGCGTCGACCAGCTGCGGCGGATTGCGGTGGACGATGCCCAGCGCGTCGCCCGGTTCGTAGTGCAGGCCGCTGCCTTCCAGCGCCAGCTCGACGTGGTGCACGCGCTTGTCGATGCGCCCGTACTGGCCATAGGCCGGGCCCTTGAAGTCGCGGCCGCTGACCAGCTGCCGCGCCAGCAGTTCGGCATGGAACGGATGCTGGGCGCTGTGCGCCGCGCTCTGGCCGTGGCGCAGCGGGGTGACGTTGCTGGCCGGCGGCGCGGCGCTTTCGCCCAGGGTCTGGCGCGCATCGGCCAGGGCGCGGGTGCGCCACGGCGCGGCGACGGTGTCGATGTCCAGGTCGGCTTCGCCCAGCGGCTGCAGGCGGCGTGCGCCGAGTTCGGCCAGGCGCGCGTCCAGCCTGCGGCCGATGCCGCAGAAGTCGGCGTAGCTGGAATCGCCCAGGCCGAGCACGGCGTACCTGAGTTCGGGCAGCTTGGGTGCGCGCTTGCCGGCGATGAACTCGACCAGGCCGATGGCGTCGTCCGGCGGATCGCCTTCGCCCTGGGTGCTGATGACGATGTAGAGCAGGCGCTCGCCGGCCAGTTCGCGGGTGGGGTAGGCGTCGGCGCGGACCAGCCGCACCGCCAACCCGGCCGCTTCGGCCTCGCCGGCCAGCTGCTCGGCGGCGCGGCGCGCGTTGCCGGTCTGGCTGCCGTAGACGATGGTCAGCCGGCCTGCGGCCTGCGCCGCGGGCTGGCCGCCGGGAATCACCGCCAGCGACGGCGGCGGATGGCCCTGGGCCAGGCCGGCGGCGAAACCGGACAGCCACCACAGGCTGTTGCCGTCCAGGCCGTCCACCAGGCGCGTCAGCAGGACCCTGCGGTCGTCGGGCAGGGGGCTGGGAGGCACGGTGGCAGCGGCGGCGGTCATGTCCTGTCCGGTCTGGGATTGGGTGACCGATGCTAGGGAGGCGCCCGGCGCGGGGGAAAGGATGGGCGGTTATCGGTTCATGCCCTGCGTTTATTTCTGCGCGGGGCGGGCGGGCCGCACACTCGCTGCCCTGCCGGGGACTCCGCCGGCCCGCACTGTTACCCTTCCCCCGTTCCTATACGTGCAGCTCCCGAATCCTCCGCAATGACCGTTACCGCTCCTTTGTCACACCTCGACCGGCTGGAAGCCGAAAGCATCCACATCCTGCGCGAGGTCGCGGCCGGCTTCTCCAACCCGGTGCTGCTGTATTCGGTCGGCAAGGACAGCTCGGTGCTGCTGCACCTGCTGCTCAAGGCGTTCGCGCCCGGGGTGCCGCCGATCCCGCTGCTGCACGTGGATACGCGCTGGAAATTCCGCGAGATGATCGCCTTCCGCGACCGCCGCGTCGCCGAGACCGGCGTGGACCTGCGCGTGCACATCAATCCCGACGGCATTGCCCGCGACATCGGTCCGGTGAGCCACGGTGCGTCCGTGCACACCGACGTGATGAAGACCCAGGGCCTGAAGCAGGCGCTGGACAAGTGGAAGTTCGACGCGGCCATCGGCGGCGCGCGCCGCGACGAGGAGAAGTCGCGGGCCAAGGAGCGCGTGTTCTCGTTCCGCAACGACCGCCACCGCTGGGACCCCAAGAACCAGCGCCCGGAGCTGTGGAACCTGTACAACGCGCGCATCCACGCCGGCGAGAGCGTGCGCGTGTTCCCGCTGTCCAACTGGACCGAGCTGGACATCTGGCTCTACATCTACCGCGAGAAGATCCCGGTGGTGCCGCTGTACTTCGCCGCCGAGCGGCCCGTGGTCGAGCGCGACGGCAGCCTGATCATGGTCGACGACGAACGCCTGCCGCTGCAGCCGGGCGAGGTGCCGCAGCTGCGCAAGGTGCGTTTCCGCACGCTGGGCTGCTATCCGCTGACCGGCGCCATCGAATCGGAAGCCGACTCGCTGGAGAAGATCATCGCCGAGATGCTGGTGTCCACCAGTTCCGAGCGGCAGGGCCGGCTGATCGACCACGACCAGTCCGCCTCGATGGAGAAGAAGAAGCTGGAGGGCTATTTCTGATGAACGCGGTCGCCACGTCTTCCGATATCTCCACCTACCTGCAGCAGCACGAATCCAAGCCGCTGCTGCGCTTCATCACCTGCGGCAGCGTCGACGACGGCAAGAGCACCCTGATCGGGCGCCTGCTGTACGAGAGCAAGCGCCTGTTCGACGACCAGCTGGCCGCGCTGGAGGCCGACAGCCGCCGCCACGGCACCCAGGGCGAGCGCATCGACTATGCGCTGCTGCTGGACGGCCTGGCCGCCGAGCGCGAGCAGGGCATCACCATCGACGTGGCCTACCGCTACTTCGACACCGACCGCCGCAAGTACATCGTCGCCGACTGCCCGGGCCACGAGCAGTACACCCGCAACATGGCCACCGGCGCCTCCACCGCCGACCTGGCGGTGGTACTGGTGGACGCGCGCAAGGGCCTGTTGCAGCAGACCCGCCGCCACAGCTACATCATTTCGCTGCTGGGCATCGGCCAGGTGGTGCTGGCGGTCAACAAGATGGACCTGGTCGATTACGACCGGGACGTGTTCGAGCGCATCGCCGGCGAATACCGCGCGCTGGCCGCGCAGCTGGGCATCGCCAACGTGCAGGCCATCCCCCTGTCGGCGCTGGAAGGGCAGAACCTGTCCGCGCGCTCGGCGCTGATGCCGTGGTACGCCGGTCCCAGCCTGCTCGAGCACCTGGACACGGTGGCGATCACCGGGCACGACGCCGACAGCGGCCTGCGCCTGCCGGTGCAGTGGGTCAACCGGCCCAACCAGGATTTCCGCGGCTTCGCCGGCACCGTCGCCGCCGGCCGCGTGTCCGCCGGCGACGCGGTGGTGGTGCTGCCCTCGGCGCGCCGTTCCACCGTGCGCGAGGTGCTGGGGCCGGACGGTCCTCTGGATGCCGCCACGGCCGGGCAGGCGGTGACCCTGACCCTGGCCGACGAGATCGACGTCAGCCGCGGCGACGTCATCGCCGCGGCCGGCGACCCGCCCGAGGTGGCCGACCAGTTCGCCGCGCACGTGCTGTGGATGGACGATGCCGCGCTGCTGCCCGGCCGCCCGTACTGGCTGCAGATCGGCAGCCGCACCGTGGCCGCCAGCGTCAGCGAGATCAAGCACCGCATCGACGTGAATACGCAGGACAAGCTGGCGGCCAAGCGCCTGGAGCTGAACGAGGTCGGCTACTGCAACCTGTCACTGGACGAACCCATCGCCTTCGAGCCCTATGCCCGCAACCGCGCGCTGGGCGGCTTCATCCTGATCGACCGCCAGAGCAACGCCACCGTCGCCGCCGGCACCCTGGATTTCGCCCTGCGCCGTGCCGGCAACGTGCACTGGCAGCACCTGGACGTGGACAAGGCCGCGCGCGCGCGCATCAAGGGGCAGACGCCCAAGGTGCTGTGGTTCACCGGCCTGTCCGGCGCGGGCAAGTCCACCATCGCCAACCAGGTGGAAAAGCGCCTGCATGCGCGCGGCTGCCACACCTTCCTGCTCGACGGCGACAACGTCCGCCATGGCCTGAACCGCGACCTGGGCTTCACCGACGAGGACCGGGTGGAGAACATCCGCCGCGTGGCCGAGGTGGCGAAGCTGATGACCGATGCCGGCCTGATCGTGCTGGTCAGCTTCATCTCGCCGTTCCGCGCCGAACGGCAGATGGCGCGCGAGCGTTTTGCCGAGGGCGAATTCATCGAGATCTTCGTCGACGTGCCGCTGGACGTGGCCGAGTCGCGCGACGTGAAGGGCCTGTACCGCAAGGCGCGGGCCGGGCAGATCCCCAACTTCACCGGTATCGACTCGCCCTACGAGGCCCCGGAAGCGCCGGAACTGCACCTGTACGCGGACGGCGAGGCGCTGGACGCGATGGCCGACCAGGTGGTGCGGTTGGCGCTGCGCTGAGATCTCAGCCTCGCTCCCTTGCGGCGGGACCGCACCGCCTGCGCGCCATGGCGCGCGGGCGGATGGACTCCACGCCGCTGGCATGGGAAGGGGCGCTGAGTGGGAGCTGGGGTGCGGGTACGGGCGAGCAGCAGGGATCTGCCGGTGGCCGTGATGATGAACCCGCCGCCACGCCCGCAGCCCAGGCAACCCTCCAGATAACGCGGGCTGTTCATCATGATGCGTGGCGGCGCGCCCGTCGTTGCGATGGTGGCGTGCTCCGCCGCGGTGCCCCTCATCCGCCCCTTCGGGGCACCTTCTCCCGATGGGAGAAGGGAATGGGTGCCGACCGGGCCAGCTCCGTCGCCACCTGGCCGCCGCCACCCTTCCGCCATAACGGCAGGTAATGGCGGCCGCACGTTTGTTTGCACCGCCGCCCCACCCAATGGCACATCCGGACCGTCATCTGCGCCGGCTAGACTGCCCGATCGTGTATCTGACGGGATTGCGTATGTTGGGGCGTTTTTCCGCCACCTTCGCCGGTGGCGCTGTCTTGGTACTGGCCCTGGCCGCCTGCGGGCGCGGGACCGGCGAGGCGCCGCGCGCGCAGGGCGGCGCGGTACCGGTCACCACCCAGGTGGTCGCGCATTCGGCCTGGAACGACACCCTGCAGGCCATCGGCACCGCCAAGGCGCGCGAGTCGGTGACCGTCACCGCCAAGGTCAGCGAGATCATCGACGCGGTGCATTTCCGCAGCGGCCAGGAAGTGGCCGCCGGCGCGCCGCTGGTGACCCTGCGCATCGACGCCCAGCAGGCCGCGCTGGCCCAGGCCCAGGCCACCTTCGACGAGGCCGACCGCCTGTACCGCCGCCAGAGCGAGCTGGCCACCCAGCAGCTGGTCGCCAGCTCCACCCTCGATACCCAGAAATCGATCCGCGACGCGGCCGAAGCGCGGGTGCGACAGATGCGCGCGGACGTGAGCGACCGCCAGGTGCGGGCGCCGTTCGCCGGCGTGCTCGGCATCCGCCAGGTCAGCCCCGGCGCGCTGGTCACCCCGACCACGGTCATCGCCACGCTGGACGACATCTCGCGCATGCACGTCGACTTCCAGGTGCCGGAGGCCGAGCTGGCCTCGCTCAAGCCCGGCGACAAGGTCAGCGGCAGCAGCATCGCCTGGCCGGGGCGCAGCTTCGACGGCGAGGTCAGCACGGTGGATGCGCGCGTGGATCCGGGCAGCCGTGCGGTCACTGTGCGCGCCGATTTCCCCAATCCCGACCGCGCCCTGCGCCCGGGCATGCTGCTGGACGTGCGCGTATTCCGCCCCGAGCGGCAGGCGCTGGTGGTCCCGGAGATCGCGGTGGTGCAGGTCGGGCGCGATTCCTACGTGTTCCGGGTCAAGGACGACGCCACGGTCGAGCGCGTCGACGTGAAGACCGGCACCCGTCGCTCCGGCGTGGTCGAGATCGTCGAGGGGCTTGAGGCCGGCCAGCGCATCGTCGTCGACGGCACCGGCAAGCTGCGCCCGGGCCTGCGCATCGACGATGCCAAGGCCGCCGCATCGGCCGCCGCCGAGGCCACCGCCGAATGAAGCTGTCGGACCTGTCGATCAAGCGGCCGGTACTGGCCGTGGTGATGAGCCTGCTGCTGGTGGTGCTGGGGGTGATGTCCTTCAACCGCCTGACCCTGCGCGAGCTGCCCGCGATCGACCCGCCCATCGTCTCGGTGTCGGTGGACTACACCGGCGCCTCGGCGGCGGTGATCGAGAGCCGCATCACCCAGGTGCTGGAAGACGCGCTGGCCGGCATCGAGGGCATCGACACCATCAATGCGCGCAGCACCAACGGCCGCGCCTCGGTGAGCATCGAGTTCACCGCCAACCGCGACATCGAGGCCGCCGCCAACGACGTGCGCGACGCGGTCAGCCGCGTCGCCGACCGCATGCCCGAAGAAGCGCGCCCGCCGGAGATCGCCAAGGTCGAGAGCGACGCCGACCCGATCATCTGGTTCAACATGAGCTCCTCGGCGATGGACACGCTGGAGCTGAGCGACTACGCCGAACGCTACGTGGTCGACCGCTTCTCCAGCATTGACGGCGTGGCCCAGGTGCGCATCGGCGGCCGCCAGCGCTACGCCATGCGCATCTGGCTGGACCGCGACCAGCTGGCCGCGCGCGGCCTGACCGTGGGCGAGGTGGAAACCGCGCTGCGCAACGAGAACGTGGAGCTGCCGGCCGGGCGCATCGAATCGACCGACCGCGACTTCACCCTGCGCGTGGAGCGCAGCTACGTCGCGCCGGCCGATTTCGCCAGCATCCCGCTGGGCAAGGGCAGCGACGGCTACGTGGTGCGGCTGGGCGACGTGGCCAGGGTCGAGCTGGCTTCGGCCGAGCGCCGCGCCTACTACCGCAGCAACGGCGAGCCCGGCATCGGCATGGGCATCGTCAAGACCTCCACCGCCAACGCGCTGGACGTGGCCCGCGCCACCCGCGCCGAGGCCGAGCGCATCGCCAAGACCCTGCCGGCCGGCACCCACATCTTCGTCGCCTTCGACAACACCACCTTCATCGAGGCGGCAGTGGAGCGCGTGTACGCCACGCTCGTGGAGGCGATGATCCTGGTGCTGGTGGTGATCTGGCTGTTCCTGGGCAGCCTGCGCGCGGCGCTGATCCCGGCGGTGACGGTGCCGGTATGCCTGGTGGCCGCGTTCATCGCGCTGTTCGCCTTCGGTTTCTCGATCAACCTGTTCACCCTGCTGGCGCTGGTGCTGTGCATCGGCCTGGTGGTGGACGACGCCATCGTGGTGGTGGAGAACGTGCAGCGCCGCATCGATCTGGGCGAGCCGCCGCTGGTCGCCGCGCGCCGCGGCACCACCCAGGTGGCGTTCGCGGTGATCGCCACCACCGCGGTGCTGGTGGCGGTGTTCCTGCCGGTCGGCTTCCTGGAGGGCAACACCGGCCGCCTGTTCCGCGAGCTGGCGGTGGCGCTGGCCGCGGCGGTGGCGCTGTCGGCCTTCGTCGCGCTGACGCTCACGCCGATGATGGCCTCCAAGCTGCTCAGGCCGCACAGCGAGCGCAGGCCCAGCCGCATCAACCGCTTCATCGATCGCCAGCTGGCGCGCGTGGCGGCGGCCTACGGCCGCGTGCTGGACCGCCACGTGCAGCGCAGCTGGGTGTTCGGGCTGGTGATGCTGGCCGCGCTGGGCGCCAGCTGGGGCCTGTTCCGGCTGCTGCCCTCCGAACTGGCGCCGGCCGAGGACCGCGGCTCGTTCCAGATCATGATCGATGGCCCGGAGGGCGCCGGCTTCGACTACACCGTCGGCCAGGTGCAGCAGGTCGAGCGCATCGTCGACCGCTTCGTCGGCCCGGAGGAACCGATCGTGCGCGCCAACCCGCGCGTGCCCGGCGGCTGGGGCAACAGCGAGGAAATGCATACCGGCCGCATCAGCGTGTTCCTGCAGCCGTGGCGGCAGCGCCACGAGGCCACCGCCGACGTCGCCAACGAACTGCAGAAGGAGCTGGACGGCCTGAGCGGGGTGCGCGTGCGCACCCAGGTCGGCGGCGGCCTGGTGCGCAGTTTCGGCCAGCCGTTCCAGGTGGTGCTGGGCGGGCCGGAGTATGCCGAGATCGCGCAGTGGCGCGACCGCCTGCTGGCGCGCATGGCCGACTACCCGGGCCTGGTCGGCGCCGATTCGGACTACAAGGAAACCCGGCCGCAGATGCGGGTCAACATCGACCGCCAGCGCGCCGCCGACCTGGGCGTGAGCGTGACCGACATCGGCCGCGCGCTGGAAACGATGATGGGCTCGCGCCGCGTCACCACCTTCGTCGACAACGGCGAGGAATACGACGTGCTGGTGCAGGCCGGCCGCGAGGGCCGCGCCTCGCCGGCCGACCTGGCCGCGATCCAGGTGCGCGCGCGTTCGGGCGAGCTGGTGCCGCTGTCCAACCTGGTCAGCCTGAGCGAAGTGGCCGAGGCCGGCACCCTGAACCGCTTCAACCGGCTGCGCTCGATCACCCTCAGCGCCAGCGTCGCTCCCGGCCACACCCTGGGCGAGACCATCGCCTGGGTGCAGCAGGTGGCGCGCGAGGAACTGCCCGAGTACGCGCAGATCGACTGGAAGGGCGAGTCGCGCGAGTACCAGAGCGCCGGCAGCGCGGTGCTGCTGACCTTCGCCATGGCCCTGCTGGTGGTCTACCTGGTGCTGGCCGCGCAGTTCGAGAGCTTCATCCACCCGCTGGTGATCATGCTCACCGTGCCGCTGGGCGTGCTCGGCGCCTTCGTCGGCCTGTACATCAGCGGCGGCACGCTCAACCTGTTCAGCCAGATCGGCATCGTCATGCTGGTCGGCCTGGCGGCCAAGAACGGCATCCTGATCGTGGAGTTCGCCAACCAGCTGCGCGACGAGGGCCACAACGTGCACCAGGCCATCGTCGAGGCGGCGACGGTGCGCCTGCGCCCGATCCTGATGACTTCCATCGCCACCGTGGTCGGCGCGGTGCCGCTGGTGCTGGCCGGCGGCCCGGGTTCGGCCAGCCGCGGCACCATCGGCATCGTGGTGATCTTCGGCGTTGCCGTGTCCACCTTCCTGTCGCTGTTCGTGGTGCCGGCGTTCTACGCGCTGCTGGCGCCGTACACGCAGTCGCCGGAGACGGTGGCCAACGAACTGGCGAAGCAGGAGCGGGAGACGCCGTCGGTGGGCGGGCATGCGTGAGCCGCCCGCCGCCGGCGCAGTGCGGTTGCGCCCCTGGCGTCGCGACGACCTGGAATCGCTGCTGCGGCATGCCGACGACGCGGACGTCTCGCGCGGACTGAGCACGCGCTTCCCGTATCCCTATACCCGCGCCGACGGCGAGGCGTTCCTGTCCGGGCAGGTGCTGGACCTGTCCGGGCCGGTGTTCGCCCTGGAGATCGGCGGCCAGGCCTGCGGCGGCATCGGCGTGCAGCAGGGCAGCGGCGAGCGCCGCCACGCCGCCACGCTGGGCTACTGGCTGGGACGACGCCACTGGGGACAGGGCATCATGACCGCGGTCGTGGCCGCCTTCGCCCCCTGGGCGATGGACGAACTGGGCCTGTACCGGCTGGCGGCGCAGGTCATGACCGGCAACCCCGCCTCGGCGCGGGTGCTGCTCAACAACGGTTTCACCGAGGAAGGCCTGGAACGCCAGGCCGTGCTCAAGGACGGCGTACTGCACGACCTGCGCTGCTTCGCCCGCCTGCGGGCGTGGCCGCCGGCGTCGTGACGGGCCTGCACAGGGCCGCGCAATCGTGGAAGAATCGCCGGTTCCTGAAGCCGGCACCCGCCTACCTTCAGCCATCCGGGGAGATCGTGTGGAAGCCATCGTCGAATTCATCAACAGCATCATCTGGAGCAACGCACTGATCTTCATGTGCCTGGGCGCGGCGCTGTGGTTCAGCCTGCGCACCCGCTTCATGCAGGTACGCGGCTTTGCCGAGATGTGCCGGCTCACCATCGCCGGCGAGAAATCCGACGCCGGCGTGTCCTCGTTCCAGGCGCTGGCGGTCTCCATGGCCGGGCGCATGGGCATCGGCAACATCGCCGGCGTGGCCACCGCCATCGCCTACGGCGGCCCCGGCGCCATCTTCTGGATGTGGGTGATGGGCTTCCTCGGCGCGGCCACCTCCTACGTCGAGTGCACCCTGGCGCAGATCTACAAGACCAAGGACGCCGAAGGCCGCTACCGCGGCGGCCCGGCCTATTACATCGAAAAGGCGATGGGCCTGAAGTGGTACGCCGTCGCCTTCGCCGTGGCCACGATCATCGCCGCCGGCTTCCTGATGCCGGGCGTGCAGGCCAACGCCATCGCCGACAGCGCGACCAACGTGCTGTGCGGTACCGACGGTTGCACGGCGCTCGGTGGTGCCTCCATGTTCAAGCTGTGGGTCGGCATTGCCGTGGCGCTGCTGCTGGCCGTGATCATCTTCGGCGGCATCAAGCGCATCGCCACCTTCGCCGAGGTGGTGGTGCCGTTCATGGCGCTGGCCTTCATCCTGATGGCGGTCACGGTGATGGTGCTCAACGCCGACAAGGTGCCGAAGATGTTCTCCGACATCTTCTCCAGCGCCTTCGGCGCGCATGCCGCGTTCGGCGCGATCATCGGCCAGGCCATCGCCTGGGGCGTCAAGCGCGGTGTGTACGCCAACGAGGCCGGCCAGGGCACCGGCCCGCACGCCGCCGCCGCGGCCGAGGTCTCGCACCCGGCCAAGCAGGGCTACGTGCAGGCTTTCGCGATCTACTTCGACACCATGCTGGTATGCACCTCCACCGCGTTCCTGGTGCTGTCCACCGGCATGTACAACACCTTCCGGGTGGTCAAGGACGGCGGCAAGGAAACGCTGGAGGCCATCGTTACCGGCGTGCCGGGCCTGCAGCCCTCCGACGGCGCGCAGTACACCCAGGCGGCGGTGGAATCGGTGCTGCCGGGCTGGGGCGCCGGTTTCGTGGCGCTGGCACTGTTCTTCTTCGCCTTCACCACCATCATGGCCTACTACTACATGGCCGAGACCAACCTGACCTACATCGCCGGCACCCGTCGCACCCACCCGCTGGCGACCCTGCTGCTGCGCCTGGGCATCATCGCCATGGTGATCTTCGGCGCCTTCCACAACGCCAAGATGGCCTGGGCGCTGGGCGACATCGGCGTCGGCCTGATGGCCTGGCTCAACGTCATCGCCATCCTGATCCTGCAGAAGCCGGCCATGCTGGCGCTGACCGACTACGAGCGGCAGAAGAAGCTGGGCGTGGACCCGGTCTTCGATCCCGATGCGCTGGGCATCAAGAACGCCGATTTCTGGCGTGGCAACAAGTAAGCGAGTACCCACCCGGTGAACAGCCCCTGGAACAACCGCCGTCCCTCCGCGCGCCCGCCGCGCGCCACGCCGCTGGCGCCCGCCGGCGGCCGCGGCGACGGCGCAGGCCCGGTGCGCGGCAACGACGAACTGCGCCTGTACGGCGTCAACGCGGTGCTGGCGATGCACGCGCGGCGCCCGCAGGCGCTGCGCAAGCTGTACCTGGCCGAGGCGCTGATCCCACGGCTGCAGCCGCTGCTCAAGTGGTGCGTGGCCAACCGCGTCGGCTACCGCGTGGTGGGTGAGGGCGACCTCAACAAGCTCGCCGCCACCACCCACCACGAAGGCGTGGTGGCCGACGTGCTGCGCGACGAACCGCAGCCGCTGGCCGCCTGGCTGGCGGGGCTCGGCGACGGCCCGGCGCTGGCGTTGTGGCTGGACGGCGTCGGCAACCCGCACAACTTCGGCGCGATCCTGCGCTCGGCCGCGCATTTCGGCGCGGCCGGCATCCTGCTGCCGGCCGAATCGACCTTGAGCCTGTCCGGCGCCGCGGCCCGCGTGGCCGAGGGCGGCGCCGAGGCGGTGCCGCTGGTGCGCCTGCCTGCATTGCCGCAGGCGCTGTCGCAGCTGCGCGATGCCGGTTTCGCGCTGACCGCGACCTTGGTGGAAGGCGGCCAGGACCTGTTCGCCGCGCCGCTGCCGGCGCGCATGGTCTACGTGATGGGCGCCGAGGGCGAGGGCATGGACCGCAGCCTGGTCCAGCACTGCGACCTGCGCCTGTCCATTCCCGGCACCGGCGCGGTGGAGAGCCTGAACGTGGCCGCCGCCACCGCGGTGTTCCTGGCGGGCTGGCGCAGCCGGCAGGCGGGGGATTGAGGCACGATCGCGGTCTGGATCCGATGCCGGTCCGCCGGCACCTGCAGGACGGCGTTGCTGCCAGGGAGAAGGACCTGCTCGGGTCCGCCGGCATCCTTCACGGTTCCGGCACACGGTACGAGGCGCGCGGGTATGCGCGGCCGGGTCGGGCAGGTCCCGGCTCCCTTCCAAGGAGGAAACATGCACCTGAAGACCTTCGCTTTCGCGGCCCCTTATTTCTCGCTGTCCTGGAAGATCAACGCGGCCGAGGTCGAGTCGACCATCAACGACTGGCTGGGCCGCAACCCCGGCATCGAGGTCGTTGTCGTCACGCATGATCCGGTGGCCAGCTTCTGGTATCCGCCGCAGCTTTTCGTCTCGATCTATTACCGCTAGGGCGATCGCAGGCAGCGCCGCATGGGCATGGCATCCGGCAATGCCATGCCGCGCGGGTCCGCTCCCGGGCCGTTACCCGCGATAGCCGTTGCTGATCGGATACCGCCGCTCGCGGCCGAAGGCGCGGCGCGAGACCTTCGGGCCGGGCGCGGCCTGGTGCCGCTTCCACTCGCTGATGCGCACCAGCCGCAGCACGCGATCGACCACCTCCGGCGCATAGCCGGCGGCGACGATGTCCTCGCGCGACTGCTCCTGGTCGATGTAGCGGTAGAGGATGCCGTCGAGCACGTCGTAGGCCGGCAGCGAATCCTGGTCGGTCTGGTTCTCGCGCAGTTCGGCTGAAGGCGCGCGCGCGATCACCGCCGGCGGGATCACCGGCGCGCCACCCACCGTGTTGCGCCACTTGGACAGGCCGTAGACCTCGGTCTTGTACAGGTCCTTCAGCGGCGCATAGCCGCCGCACATGTCGCCGTAGATGGTGGCGTAGCCGACCGCGTACTCGCTCTTGTTGCCGGTGGTCAGCAGCAGGCCGCCGAACTTGTTGGCCAGCGCCATCAGGATCACGCCGCGGCTGCGCGACTGCAGGTTCTCCTCGGTCACGTCGGCGGCCTGGCCCTCGAACAGCGCCGACAGCGACTGCATCAGCCCCTGGAAGGCCGGTTCGATCGGCACCGTCTCCAGCTTCACGCCGAGCGCGCGGCACTGCTCGGCGGCCAGGTCGTTGGACAGGCCGGCGGTGTAGCGCGAGGGCAGGGCGACGGCGGTGACGTTGTCCGCGCCCAGCGCATCGACCGCCAGCGCCAGCACCAGCGCCGAATCGATGCCGCCGGACAGGCCCAGCCACACCTTGCCGAAACCGTTCTTGCGGCAGTAGTCCTGGATGCCGCGGGTCACCGCGCGCCAAGCCAGCGCGTCCATGCTCTCGTCGCCGTCGTCGATCCAGCGCAGCGGCGTGAACGCGCGCGCGTCGGCGTCGTACTCGGCCACCAGCATTTCCTCGGCGAAGGCCAGCGCCGCCGGGTGCACCGTGCCGTCGCCGTCGGCGACCACCGAGGCGCCGTCGAACACCAGCGCGTCCTGGCCGCCGACGAGGTTGACGTAGGCGATGGCGGCGCCGCTGTCGCGGCTGCGCTCGGCCATCAGCGCGTCGCGCTGGGCGTGCTTGCCGCGCTCGTAGGGCGAGGCGTTGGCGACCAGCACCAGTTCGGCGCCCTCGGCCACGGTGGCGGCCAGCGGCTCGGGGAACCACAGGTCCTCGCAGACCAGCAGCCCCAGCGTCACCCCGCCGACCTCGAACACGCAGTTGCCACCGTCCGGGTCGGTGTCGAAGTAGCGCCGCTCGTCGAACACCGCGTAGTTGGGCAGCTCGCGCTTGCGGTAGGTGGCGGCGACCGCGCCGTCGCGCAGCACGCTGGCGGCGTTGTACACCACCGCGCCGGTGCTCTGCGGCCAGCCGACCACGGCGACGATACCCTGCACCTGCGCGGCGATCCGCGCGATCGCCTGTTCGCAGTCGCGCAGGAAGGATGGCCGCAGCAGCAGGTCTTCCGGCGGGTAGCCGCTGACCGCCAGTTCCGGGAACAGCACCACGTCGGCGCCGTATTCGTCGCGGGCGATCTGCACCAGCTCGACGATGCGCGCGCTGTTGCCGGCCACGTCGCCGACCGGGAAGTCGTACTGCGCCAGGGCGATGCGGAGGGATCGGGACGTCATGAGGAAGGCTGCCATGCGGTGCGTTGGCGGCCATTATCCCAGACCCGGGTGAGCAGGAAAGAAAAGCGGCTTTCGTAGGAGCGGCTTCAGCCGCGATGGGGCTTTACCGGGGAAAGCCTCTTCGCGGCTGAAGCCGCTCCTACGGCGGAGGCGCGCATGGCTGCAGGTGACTGTTCCGGCGGCGGTGATTGCACGAGGAGACCGCGCACTACCCTTGCCCGCTTGCGTAGGAGCGACTTCAGTCGCGATGGGGCATCACTGGTAGAGCCCTTTCGCGGCTGAAGCCGCTCCTACGGTGAGGGGCGATTCCTGTGGGCAACGACAGCCTCCGGCGGCGCATCCGCATGGGAGCGCCTTCCATCACGGTCGCCTCGCGCCTCCATCGCGCTCCCCGCTCACTCCTTCGGCGGCACCACGTCCTTGGCTTCGCTGCCGAAGCTGCCGTCCGATTCGGCGGCCAGGTAGGCGAACACGGTATAGGCGGCCACGTTCTGCGCCAGCGCCTTTGGGTCGATCTTGTCCAGCGTGTCGTCGGCGGTGTGGTGCAGGTCGAAGTAATCGGTCCCGTCCTGCGCCAGCCACGCCCAGGCGCCGCCCTTGGCCGCCAGCGGGCCCACGTCCGGGCCGGGGCCGCCTTCGTCCGGGCGGTATTCGATGCCCAGCGGCGCCAGGACCTGCGCGATCTGCGCGGTGGCCTCGCGCGAGCCGGCGGGATTGCCCGAGCCGGTGTTGAACGCGTAGATGCGGCCGGCGCCGAAGTCGCTTTCCGCGGCGATGTGCTGCAGCGGGATTTCCCTGGCCTTGACCCGCGCGGCGGCGTAGGCGAAGCCGCCATGCAGGCCCTGCTCCTCGTTGGCGAAGGCGATCACGCGGATGGTGCGCCGGGGCGCCTGCCTGAGCTGGCCGATCAGGTGGCCGGCGGCCATGGTGATGCCGATGCCGGCACCGTCGTCGATCGCGCCGGTGCCCAGGTCCCACGAATCGAGGTGGCCGCCGATCACCACCACTTCCTTCGGCAGGCTGCGGCCGGTGATCTCGCCGATGACGTTCTGCGAGGTGTAGCGGCCGTCCCAGCCGCAGTCCAGCGCCATGCGGATGCGGGTCGGGCCGCGCGCGACCAGCCGCGCCAGCTGGTCGGCATCCGGCACCGACAGCGCCGCCGACGGCACCGGGGCCAGGCCTTCGTCGAAACGGGTGATGCCGGTATGCGGCACGCGGTGCGAGTCGGTGCCGGCCGAACGCATGATGTAGCCGACCGCGCCCTTGCGGATCGCCTCGGACGGGCCGCGGCTGCGGATCGTGCCGCCGATGCCGTAGTCCTCGCCGCTGCGGCTGCGCGTCATCTGGTAGTCGATGAAGGCGATCTTGCCGGCCAGCGAACCGGCGGGCGCGGCCTTCAGCGCTTCGAGGCTGTCGAAGCGCACCACCTCGCCCTCGGCGCTGCCGCCGGGGCTGCCGCCCAGCGCGGTGATCGCCAGCGGCTGCGCATGCGCGCCCAGCACCTGCGCGTGCTCGCCGCGGCGCTCCCACTTGGGAAAGGTGACCGGCTCGGTCCATACCTTATCGAAGCCCAGCGCCTTGAACTTGGCCTTGGCCCATTCCACCGCGCGCGCGTCGGCTTCGCTGCCGCCCATGCGCGGGCCGATTTCGGTGGTCAGCGATTCGACCACCTTCCAGCCGGTGTCGTCGGCCAGCGCCTGTTCGCGCAGCTGCGCGGCCTGGGCCAATGCCTGCTCGGGGATGCGGGTAGGTGCGGCCTGCACGCTGCTGCAGGCGAGCGCGGCGGCGATGGCGAAGGCGAGACGGCGCATGGCGGGCTCCAGGAACGGGAAAGCCGCGAGCATACGCCAGCGGCTTTCGGGGGAACCGTGCTGGAGGTCACCGGCTTTGCCGTTCTCCCTTCTCCCTCCGATCACCCAGCTGCGCGGCGGAGCCGTCCGAAGGGCGAGGCACAGGGAGGTGCCGGATGCAGGTGGCGCGAAGCACCGGACGAGGGTGTGGGCGAAGCCTCGTGCCATCGAACATCGCGAGGCTCCGCGCAACCTTCACCCCAACCCTTCGCGCCGCGCCCCGGCCCACGCCAGCGGCGTGGTGCCCAACCGCACGCGCGCCGGTGGCGCGCATGCTGTGCGGCATCGCGCCGAAGGGAGTGGGGTTTGCATCACTTCTTCAGGTTGTCGCGGATCTCGCGCAGCAGCAGCACTTCCTCGCTCGGCTCGGCCGGGGCGGCGGGCGCTTCTTCCTTCTTGCGCGACAGGCGGTTGACCACCTTGACCAGCATGAAGATGGCGAAGGCGACGATGACGAACTGCACCACCGTGTTGATGAAATCGCCATAGCCGATCACCACGGCCGGGATCTCGGTGCCGTCGGCGGCCACCCGGGCCGGCGCCAGCGTCCAGGCCAGCTTGGAGAAATCGACATTGCCGATCAGCCAGCCGATCGGCGGCATGATCACCTTGTCCACCAGCGAGGTGACGATCTTGCCGAACGCGCCGCCGATCACGACACCGACCGCCAGGTCGATGACGTTGCCGCGCATCGCGAATTCCCTGAACTCACTGATCATTCCCATGGGTCTCTCCTGTATGCATGAAGGGGAAGCTGGCACAGACTACCCGGGTGCATGTCATCCGGCGATCATGCCGTCGCAGCGGGCGATGCCATCCAGCCGCGCGCTGAAGCGGTCGCCGGGCCGCAGCGCGGCCACGCCGGCCGGCGTGCCCATGAACACCAGGTCGCCGGCGCGCAGCGCGTAGAGCCTGGACAGTTCGTGCAGGATTTCCGGCACGTTCCAGATCATGTTGTCCAGCGTGGAGCGCTGCCGCGTCTGCCCGTTGATCTCCAGCGACAGTTCCAGCGGCGCCAGCTCGCCCACCTGCGCGGCGGGCACCAGTTCGCTGACCGGCGCGGAATGGTCGAAGCCCTTGGCGATGTCCCACGGCCCGCCCTTGGCCTTGGCCGCGGCCTGCAGGTCGCGGCGGGTCAGGTCCAGGCCGACGCCATAGGCCAGCACCAGCGGCATCGCCTGTTCGACCGGCAGCACCCCGGCCGGGGCGTCCTTGCCGAGCGCGACCACCAGCTCGACCTCGTGGTGCAGGTCGGCGGTGGCGGACGGGTAGGGAACTGGAGCGCCGCCGGTGACGATGGCATCGGCTGGTTTCATGAAGAACATGGGCTGGCCGCGCTCGGCCGCCGAGGCCGGCGCGTTGGCGCCCATCTCGCGCGCATGGTCGGCGAAATTGCGGCCAACGCAGTAGATGCGGCGCACGGGGAAGGTGCCGCCGCCGGCCACCGGGATGCGGGGAACGGGCGGTGCGGGAATCAGGTCGGTCATGGTTCGTCCGGAAAACGGGGGCAGGCGCCATGATGCCGGACGCCGCCGGCGACCCGGTAGTGCCCGCGACGCGTCATCGCTTTCGCGCTGCCGCCCCACGGTTGGCGTTGCAAACCTGGGCCTCGTCTGTCATCACCCGAAACCTTGGCGCTTCGCGGCCGTCCCCTGACCCATGGGCTTTCCTCCAGGCACAGAAGTAGTGCCGGCCGCTGGCCGGAAGACGCGTCATCGCTTTCGTACTGCTGCCCCAGGGGCAGCGTTGCAAATCATGAGTCCCGTCTGTCATCACCCACGTCCCTGGCGCTTCGTGGCCGAACCTGACCCAGGAGCCCTATGCCAGACACATGCTGGAGGGTACCGGCCAACGGCCGGGTGCCACGAGGACGACGGTTGCCCGGAGGTGGGCGTCAGTGGGCGTGCGGCAGCGCCGGCTTGCGCACCACGCGGTACTCGCCGTCCATCACGTTGCCGGCGGTCTTGCCCGCGGCACGCGCCTTGCGTGCGGCCAGCAGCTTCCAGGTCAAGCCGACGAGGATCATCGCCGCGCCGACGAACACGCCGGCCACGACCAGCACCGCGAGGATCGCAAGGCCCACCAGGCCCAGCGCGATCCGCAGCAACGGGTTGCGCGGCTTGCGCGGCGCGAACAGGTTGCGCAGGTTGGCGAACTGGAAATAACGGATCTGCATGTCGGCGGTATGACGGTTTGGCTGGCGGCAGTATCGGGGGCGATGCCGCCCGATGAGTGAATTTGTCGTTAAATTCGGTCGCGTGTTCATGCAGGACCGCTGCGCGGCAGGCGCTGCGGGCGTGCGACAATCGGCCCACTCCGTCGTCATCACGGCCCCGCGATGTCCATGTCCGTGTCTTCCGCCGTCGAGCTGGCCCGGCTCGACGCCTTGCCCGACCAGGGTTTCCACCTGGTGGAGGCGGTGATCGAGGGTGACGCCGAACCGGTGATCCTCTACCGCGACGGCGCCCAGGTCCGCGCCTGGCTCAATGTCTGCCCGCACGCCGGCCGCAGCCTGGACTGGGCGCCGGGGCAGTTCCTCAAGAGCCGCGAGGGCCATCTGGTCTGCGCGGTGCATGGCGCCGCGTTCGAGCTGCAGGGCGGTACCTGCGTGTCCGGGCCCTGCAAGGGCGATGCGCTGCGCGTGGTGCCGGTGCGCGTGGAAGACGGCAGGGTGCTGCTCGCTGCATGATGGGTAGGAGCGCACCTTGGTGCGCGATGAGGCTTTCCCGGTAGAGTCCCATCGCGCACCAAGGTGCGCTCCTACAGGAGCAGGTCAGAACATGATGTTGATCATCACCACCACGACCACGGTGTAGATCAGCGACAGCGGGCCGCCGACGCGCCACATGTCGCGCGGGGTGTACTTGGCCGGGCCCATCACCATCGAGATCACCGGGTTGGACGCGGTCATCAGGTTGTTGGACGCCGACAGCGCCACGATCAGCGCGAACGCGGTGGGGTTGCCGCCGGCGGCCAGCGCCAGGTTGACCGCGATCGGCACGGTGACGATGGTCGCGCCGACGTGGCTGATCACCAGCGAGAAGGCCGTGGTCAATATCGCCAGTGCCAGTTCCAGCAACCAGATCGGGATGCCGGCCGGCAGCTTGTCGATGGTGTGGCCGGCGACCCAGGCCGCCGCGCCGCTGGAATCCATCGCCCAGCCCAGCGGGATCAGGCCGGCCATCATGAAGATGGTCTTCCAGTTGATCGAAGCGTAGGCCTCGTCCATGCGCAGCACGCCGGTGAGCAGCATGCCGGCCACGCCGGTGAGCAGGGTCAGCGCCACCGGCAGGTGCGAGGTCAGCGCGATGATGATGGTGACGGCGAAGATCGCCATGGCGATCTTGAACTTGTGCGGGCGCTGCTCGCCCTTCGGGTAGTCGGTGACCACCACGAAATCGCGGCTCTCCGCGGCGGCGGCCAGGTCCTGCCAGATGCTGTGGAACACCAGCATGTCGCCGGCGCGCAGCGCCACGTTGCGCACGTCCTCGCGGATCACCTGCTTGTCGCGGTTGATCGCCAGCAGGCTGATGCCGCGTTCCTTGCGCAGGCGCAGCTGGCCGGCGGTCTTGCCGATCAGCCTGGAGGTCGGCGGGATCACCGCCTCGGAAATGCCGGCGCGGCTGGGGTTGAACAGGTCGCCGAGGTTGCGCAGGCGCGAGGACATGCGCAGGAACTGGTTCTGCGCGAAATCGGCTACCTGCTGGCGCGGGCCCATCGCGCCGATCACGCTGCCGACCCAGATGCGCAGGTCCGCCGGCGGTGCCAGGCGGGTGTCGTTGCCGGTCTTCAGCGCCAGCAGCAGCGGCGCGTCGAACAGGCTTTCCACGTCGCTCACGGCCATGCCGACCAGCGGGCTCTCGGCCGTCACCGTCAGTTCGAACACCTCGCCCTCGATGCCGTAGGCCTTGGCGAAGTAGCTCTCGGTGCGCGCAGGGGTCTGGCCGTCATCGGGCTGGCCTTCCCCGCCGGTGAGCTTGCGGTCGCCGTAAAAGCGGAAATACAGCAGCGAGGCCACCAGCAGCGCCACGCCGATCGGCAGCGGCGCGAACATGCGCAGCGGCTCTATGGTGGCCGTGCCCGAGGGCAGGTTGTTGTTGGCCGAGATCAGCAGGTCGTTGAGCAGGATCAGCGGCGAGTTGCCGACCATGGTCAGGCCGCCGCCCATCACGATGGCCGCAGTGATCGGCAGCAGCAGCCGCTTGAGCGTCAGCCCGGTGTGCGAGGCCAGCCGCGAGGCTACCGGCAGGTACAGCGCCATCACCGACGGGTTCTGCATGAAGGAGGAGTTGAAGCCGGCGGTGGCGCTGGTCAGCAGCAGCAGGCGCTGCTCCAGCCCGTGCGAGCGCCGCAGCAGCCAGCCGGCCAGCCGGTTCAGCGCGCCGGTGCGGTCCAGCCCGGCGCCGAGGATGGTGGTGGCGATGATGCTCATCACCGCGTTGCCGGAGAAGCCGCCGAAGATCTCCTCCGGCGCGATGAGGCCGGTCACGCCCAGCACCACCATCACCACCAGCGCCACCACGTCGGCGCGGATGCGGTCGAACAGGAACATCGCCATCGTGAAGCCGACCAGCCCGAGCACGAGCTTCATGTCGGTCGTCAGCGTGAGGGCGGTATCCATCAGGGCTGGGAGGCGGGAAGGGGGAGGCGGGAAG
>NZ_WIDL01000016.1 GCF_009496535.1 Stenotrophomonas sp. MYb238 | reverse complement strand
ACGCTGCAGACGACCGAGCATGAGCCGTACGGGAAGATGCTCAACCGGAGCAACGACAACCGTCCGGGCTACACCGGACACATGATGGACAAGGCCACCGGCCTGGTCTACATGCAGCAGCGCTACTACGACTCGCAGCTCGGGCGGTTCCTTAGTGTGGATCCGATAGCGGCAAGTCTTGGCCCGAACTTCAATCGATACGCCTACGCCGCGAACAACCCGTATCGCTTCACCGATCCCGACGGTCGCGATTGCAAGTCAAAGGACGGCACGACGACGTGCACGATTCCGGTCACAGGTAGCCGCATTCCGACGAAGATTTCATTCCCAACTCCGGCCGGAGTTTCCGGAAGTCAAGATCGCGCGAGTCCGGCCTATCATCGCTACGCTGTTGCGACTTCTCACAATAAGTCAGATCATTCTGTCCAGAAGGCGATAGCGAATGATCCTACGCCGGGCCAGGACAAGCCGGCTACACCGACAGGAACACCTAACAATGCGACGCCTCGCGGTGCACGTGGGCTCATGGCGAGGAGTGGCGCTGCATGGGGTGACGATCCGGGTAGTCCGGTTAAAAGCTATACCGCGACGGATCGCAACGGCAACACTTGGACTATTAATGTCACTCAGCCCGGGCATGGATTGCATTTTGGCTACGTATTGCGCGGCTCAGTGAATGGAGTCGCTGTTTCGATAGGCGAAGGCTGGGCAGTTCCGCAAGTTATCCCTGGACTGAGTGAGTACATCAACAATGTCTGGGTCGGTCACAACCAAAAGAACATCGACGATGCAAAGTAAAACGCTTCGATCTCTCGTTGTTGCCGCGGCAGGTTTCCTTCTACTTGTGCCCGGGTTGGTGATGGCTTATGCGTGGGGAGGCACCTTGAATCTGGAGGTTGCTTTTGCGGTAACGCTTATCTCCATCATGGTGGCTAGGTGGCTAACTAGGCTGAGATGGGTCGGCGCGGCTATTGCGGCTTTGGTGATTGCAGTACCCCCATATCCCTATTGGACCAATTGGGATGAAAGCCGTGGGCAGTACTTGCACTTCTTCCATGGCTTTGATCTGCAAAGTCTCCCAATCGTGACCTTTGTTGTCGTCTTTGTATTGGCGCTGCTGCTATTTGCAGCGATCTTCGAGGCTGTCGGTAAACGGCAGCCGATGACTTAAAGGGAACGGAGGCAATTAAACATACAGCTACGACGCCCAGGGACGCCGGGTACGCACGGCCGGTGCGGACGGGTTGCTGTACGAGATGTACAGCCTGGACGGGAAGCTGCTGTGGCAGCGCGACGAGCAGCTGGGCCTGCGTTTCCAGCACATCTACCTGGGCGGCAGCCTGGTGGCGTCGCGGCGGATGCCGATCGGGGAGGCGGTATACGGAACGATCTACCGGCATACCGATGCGCTGGGCAGCCCGATCGCGGCGACGGATGAACTGGGCAACACGCTGCAGACGACCGAGCATGAGCCGTACGGGAAGATGCTCAACCGAACCAACGACAACCGTCCGGGCTACACCGGACACATGATGGACAAGGCCACCGGCCTGGTCTACATGCAGCAGCGCTATTACGACCCGCTTATCCCGCGCTTCCTGAGCGTGGACCCCATTACCGCCTACAGCAATCCGGTGGGGGCGTTTAATCGGTACTGGTATGCCAACAACAATCCGTATCGGTTTACTGATCCCGATGGGCGAATGGATAAGGAGACACGAAAAGGGTTGGCAGAGGATCGTCGATCAATGAGCGCCCATCCTAGTCTGCGAGGGTCAGTAGCTACAATGGGTGGTGTGAGCTCTACGGGGCATTCGGGTGACCAGGGCTCTAGGCGTTCCCCTGCTGGAAGCATGGGCGAACTCGCGCGACACATCGGAGGCGCAGTAGTAGACGCGACAAACATGACTCTCTACGGTGAAGTGTCCGGCGCAGCTGGCCTCGGAGGCACCCTTTCTTATTCAGACAACCTGAGAACAGGGGAGCAAAAATTGGATCTCATGGGTGTAATCGGCGAAGGGGTTGGTTTATTTGCTGGCGCTGAAGTTGATATTTTAAATTTTAGCATTCCGGGAGCAAGGAATACGCCAATCATATTTAATAGTGGTGACTTGAAAGTGGGTGACGTTGTTGCTGCTGGCCTGAAATTTCAATTCAACCCCGGCGGCACTGTTACGTTAAAGGGCTTCGGCGGGGTGGGCGGAGGTGGAAAGGTGGCGATTAATAAGTCGCTATCAATTGGCACTACTTTGTGGAGTAATAATGATAATTGATCTTCTAGTCATAGCAACGCCTTTTGCCATTATCATGAGTTTTTTGTATATTTTTGAGTTGTCAAAATTCATTAATATTTTGAAAGGTGATTGTGAGGATCTATGGATTGAGTTAGGGAGGCCGGTGTTAGGTCGAGCAACCCGTGAAATTGTGATCCCGCTCTTGCTTGGTAGATTCCGCTACCTTGATTCAATGTCACTTGATCAGAGGGGGCGCGCATTGCGCCTGCGCATATATCTTGTGGTACTGCTGACATTTTATATTTTATGGATCGTTGCCGTTGCGTTCCGTAGGCAGCTTGGCTGGGGCATGTAAGATCGCGCTGATCGGCATTTGGGATCTAAAGGGGACGGAGGCAATTAATCCGCACATTGGTTACGGCTACAACGGCCACGGCAATGACCAGCTTGGTGTATCCGCAGAGCCTGACGGTGGACTAGCTGCCCAACACGCTGGGCCAGCCGACCCAGACGGGCACTTTCGCGGGGGTGCAGTACTACTCGAACGGAGCGATCAAACGGTTCACCTACGGCAACGGCCTAGTGCACACGATGTCGCAGAACGCACGGCAGCTGCCCGAGCCCAGCACCGACAGCGGCGGGGTGCTAGACCTGGGCTATGCGTATGACCGCAACGGCAACGTGTCGGCGATCACCGACTTCACGGTGGCAGGGCGGCAGAGCCGGAGCATGGGCTACGACGCGCGCGACCGGCTGACCAACGTGCTCAACGGCCCGGGCGGTGCGAGCATCATCGGGCTGGGCTACGACGTGCGCGGCAACGTGATCAACAAGAACGGCAACCTGTTCGTGTTCGACCACGGCAACCGGCTGCGCACGGCACAGGGTACGGATACGTACCGCTACGATGCACAGGGACGCCGGGTACGCACGGCCGGCGCGGACGGGCTGCTGTACGAGGTGTACAGCCTGGACGGGAAACTGCTGTGGCAACGCGACGAGCAGCTGGGCCTGCGTTTCCAGCACATCTACCTGGGCGGCAGCCTGGTGGCGTCGCGGCGGATGCCGATCGGGGAGACGGTATATGGGACGATCTACCGGCATACCGATGCGCTGGGCAGCCCGATCGCGGCGACGGATGAACTGGGCAACACGCTGCAGACGACCGAGCATGAGCCGTACGGGAAGATGCTCAACCGAACCAACGACAACCGTCCGGGCTACACCGGGCACATGATGGACAAGGCCACCGGCCTGGTCTACATGCAGCAGCGCTATTACGACCCGCTGATCCCGCGCTTCCTGAGCGTGGACCCCATTACCGCCTACAGCAATCCGGTGGGGGCGTTCAACCGGTACTGGTATGCCAACAACAATCCGTATCGGTTTACTGATCCGGATGGGCGGCGGAGTTGGTCAAAGGTGGTTGATATGATGCTTGGCCGTCCAGTTGAATCCAGTGAGCAGAGTCGTCCAATTGATGATGCGGCGTCCGAGATAATTGGCAAAGAAACACAAGGCCTAAGGCAGGCAGCTGGTCAGTACGAAATTGGGCGTCAGGCAGCAGGAAGGGTGCTGGAAGAAAGGGTTTCGGTGAATGCAAAGTTTGCCGCATCGGCTGGTACAGGAATTCAGGCAAATAAAAACCTTGGTGGTAATGGGGCAGATACTGTGGGCTGGGTTCCGGTTGGTGAGGGGGCATATGCTGGCCTGACAGTAGATGTGAAGATTTTTAGCGTCCAATTGTTCAGCGGGAATTCGCCATTTAATTTTGACATAGGGGGTGATTTCGGCGCTATTGGTAGCATTGGCGGCTCCCTGTCGATAAACCCGGCTGGTCAAGTAGATGCCACTATCAGCTTTGGCCTGGGCGGGGGGGCATATCAAATATGCGCCCGCAGTAAACTACGAAGTTAATAAGGATAAAGAGTGATGGTTTTCATTCTGCTTGTCGCAGCATTTTTGGCTAATGTGGCATATCTTTCACTCTTTTATGTGCTTATGGATGTTATTGAAAAATCTGCTCCGGTCTATTGGATGGAGATCGGTCGCCCAAGGAGCTTTTCTGGGCGTGATGTATCTTCAGTTTTGAATAATTTGTATACAAGGCGCATGGGGAAGGAAATTGGGAAAGGGAATCTAAACATACTAATTTCTGTTCGTGTGCTGCTTCCATTGGCTGTCATTCTATCTATTATTGCGATAGTGGTTTTGTCGAAAATCTTGTAGTAAGCATGTACTCCTGCTGGGTGGAGTGGATTTTCATTGCGCTTGGGGAATGGAGGTCCTGGGGGGCTTGTTGGACGGCAGTGTGACTTGAAACGTTCTCACCCAAGATTCGAGCTCGCCAGCTGCTGGGCAGAAGGCTAATCACGAGCTGTCGCTGGACCAGTCAGTTATTGCCGGACCAGCGGTATTGCCTCTTTTCCCGAAACTTGGAGGCTGAATTAAATCCCTACTCCTTAATAATCGTGCCGGTCCATGGCCGGAGGGGGCGCCGACCCGCATGCTGCCGCGATGCCGGAAGGAACTAGCCCTGCCGTCAGCCGTTTGTACTGGGAATGCTGCGGGTCGGTGACGGAGCCGTCTGAAGGAAAAAACATAGGAGTCGATTTTCCAAGTAGTTGAATCAGATGTCTACGTTCCCAATGGATTCGTTGTGTGTCCGAAGAATTACACTGGCGACGCCATGACGCTGCGCGTGAATATGCAAGGAGATAGCAAGGGAGCCCTTGGTATATGGCGTCGATTTAGTCCAGGCGGCTCTGGGTCCACAGGAATGTCCATAAAGGTAATTCGAATAAATTCCGATGGATCTGCTACCGTTAAATGCTCAGGCAGTCAGCTGGGGAGTCGAGTCCCTGTGACAGAAAGAATAACCAGGACGAAGTGATCATGGATCGCATTGAGCCTCTGTTGTGCATTTTAATGTGCATAGCTATTGTGTCCTGTAGCAATGAAGATAAGCGCGGCACCAAGATCACTTCCGAGATTGCTGGCAGTGCAAGTGAAAATTTCGGCAAGGAAAAGTTGGGTGCGATGGAGCGAGCGGCAGCAAAGGGGGATCGGCATGCTCAGGCCTTAGTGGAGACCTATTACCTAAACATTAGGGATTGGAGTCGCTATGAGGAGTGGCTTGAAAGGGGTGCTCAAAAAAACGATCCTGCGGCTATGCAGCGATTGGCTGCCTATATTTCGAAGAGTGGCGGCAGGCAAGATTGTGCGCATGCAGCATCTCTTTTGCATAAGGCTAGAGAGCTGACGACTGAGCGCGACTCTGCCATCAGAGCGGTGATAGATGCTGACCTGAAATTAATTGAAGGGGATGTGGATGGAATTCCATCTTGTATAAATAATAAGTAGTTTAAATATTGGAAAGCAGGGGGCGGAATCGATCTTTATGCCCCCTAAAGCGCAAGGTCCGTATCGCCTGAACTAGGTATGCACAACCAGACAGAAAGCTGCTGTGGCGGCGCCACGAGCAATTGGGCCTGCGCTTCCAGCACGTTTCCGGGCCGCACTCCGGTGGCGTCGTGGCGGACGCTGATCGGGGAGACCAAGCATCCGCCATCGCCGACGATTGATCCTGCGCAAGGCCGCTCGCGGCCGGTACCCCTACGCTGCCTCCATCGACACGGCACGGGAGGGGACGACGATGCATCCGATCTTGCGCGACATGCTGACGCAACCGGTGGGCTGGCTGACGATCTGCGGGGCCCTGATCATCCTGGGGATTCCGCTGTTCACGGTGTTCTTCATCCGCCGCCGGATGCGCGAGGAGCAGCGCGGCCGGCGCTGAGCGGCGGGGCGGGACCGACGACAGGGGCAGGCGCGGGCCGGCTCGGCTAGGATGGCGCGATCCGTTCTGTCCCTGACAGGAAGCCCATGCGTCCCTTGTTCCTCGCCCTTGCCATGATGCTCGCCGCGCCCGCCGTCCACGCCGAAAAACTCACCCTGGAAGCCATCACCGGCAGCGCACCGCTGTCCGGGCCGACGCTGATGAAGCCCAAGGTGGCGCCGGACGGCTCGCGGGTGACCTTCCTGCGCGGCAAGGACAGCGACCGCAACCAGCTGGACCTGTGGGAATACGACATCGCCAGCGGCCAGACCCGGCTGCTGGTGGATTCGAAGGTGGTGCTGCCCGGCGCCGAGACGCTCAGCGACGAGGAGAAGGCGCGGCGCGAGCGCCAGCGCATCGCCGCGATGACCGGCATCGTCGATTACCAGTGGTCGCCCGACGCGAAGACGCTGCTGTTCCCGCTCGGCGGCGAACTCTACCTGTACGACCTGGGCAAGCAGGGCCGCGACGCGGTGCGCCAGCTCACCCATGGCGAGGGCTTCGCCACCGACCCGAAGATCTCGCCCAAGGGCGGTTTCGTCAGCTTCGTGCGCGAGCGCAACCTGTGGGTGATCGACCTGGCCAGCGGCAAACAACTGCAACTGACCCGCGACGGCAGCGCCACCATCGGCAACGGCGTGGCCGAATTCGTCGCCGACGAGGAAATGGACCGCCATACCGGCTACTGGTGGGCGCCGGACGACTCGGCGATCGCCTTTGCCCGCATCGACGAATCGCCGGTGCCGGTGCAGAAGCGCTATGAGATGTATGCCGACCGCGTGGAGATGGTCGAGCAGCGCTACCCGGCGGCCGGCGACCGCAACGTGCGGGTCACGCTCGGCGTGGTCGCGCCGCGCGCCGGCGCCGCGCCGAAGTGGGTCGACCTGGGCAAGGAGCAGGACATCTATCTCGCCCGCGTCACCTGGCGCGATCCGCAGCGCCTGACCTTCCAGCGCCAGAGCCGCGATCAGAAGACGCTGGAGCTGATCGAGACCACGCTGGCCGACGGCCGCCAGCGCACCCTGGTCACCGAGACCAGCCGGACCTGGGTGCCGCTGCACAACGACCTGCGCTTCCTCAAGGACGGCCGCTTCCTGTGGTCGTCCGAGCGCAGCGGCTTCGAGCACCTGTACCTGGCCAGCGAGGACGGCGCCACGCTTACCCCGCTGACCGCGGGCGACTGGCCGGTGGACGAGCTGCTGGCCGTGGACGAGGACGCCGGCAAGGCCTACTTCCGCGCCGGCGTCGAATCGGCGCTGCGCAGCGAGATCTACGCCGTGCCGCTGGCCGGCGGCGCGCCGGTCAAACTTTCGCGCGCGCCGGGCATGCACGGCGCCGCGTTCGCCAACAACGCCAGCGTCTACGTGGACAGCTGGTCCAACAGCAGCACGCCGCCGCAGATCGAGCTGTACCGCGCCAACGGCGAGAAGATCGCCACGCTGCTGGACAACGACCTGGCCGATCCGTCGCATCCCTACGCGAAGTACCGCGACGCGCAGCTGCCGGTCGAGTTCGGCACGCTCACCGCTGCCGACGGCAGAACGCCGCTGCACTACAGCCTGATCAAGCCGGCCGGCTTCGACCCGGCGAAGCGGTACCCGGTGGCGGTGTACGTCTACGGCGGCCCGGCGTCGCAGACCGTCACCGACAGCTGGCCCGGCCGCGGCGACCACCTGTTCAACCAGTACCTGGCGCAGCGCGGCTACGTGGTGTTCTCGCTGGACAACCGCGGCACCCCGCGCCGCGGCCGCGACTTCGGCGGCGCGCTGTACGGCGTGCAGGGCACGGTGGAAGTGGCCGACCAGCTCGAAGGCATCAAATGGTTGAAGCAGCAGCCGTGGGTGGACGGCGCGCGCATCGGCGTGCAGGGCTGGTCCAACGGCGGCTACATGACGCTGATGCTGCTGGCCAAGGCGTCGGACAGGTATGCCTGCGGCGTGGCCGGCGCGCCGGTCACCGACTGGGGCCTGTACGACACGCACTACACCGAGCGCTACATGAACCTGCCGGCGGCCAACCCCGATGGCTACCGCGAGGCGCGCATCCTCAGCCACATCGACGGGCTGACCTCGCCGCTGCTGCTGATCCACGGCATGGCCGACGACAACGTGTTGTTCTCCAACTCGACCAGCCTGATGAGCGCGCTGCAGAAGCGCGGCCAGCCGTTCGAGCTGATGACCTATCCCGGCGCCAAGCACGGCCTGTCCGGTAGCAACGCGCTGCACCGCTACCGCATCGCCGAGAATTTCCTCGCGCGCTGCCTTACGCCCTGATCGGGCAAGGAGGACACGGATGTCGTCGCTGCCACCTCCCCTGCCGGGCGCGCGCGCGCCCGGCCAGCGGCCGCCGCGCAACTGGCTGCAGCGCAATCTGCGCTGGGCGCTGCCGCTGGTCGCGCTGCTGATCGTCGGCGGCTGGTCGCTGACCTACTGGATGGGACTGCGGCAGATGGCCGCGCCGCTGGAAAGCAGCGAGCCCTACCGCGAAGCGCTGGCGCGCGCCGGGCGCGACCCGGAAGTGGGCGCCGCGCTCGGCCGGCCGCTGCGCGCCAAGCCGTTCCCGTTCGGCAGCATCAGCCAGTTCGGCGACGGCGGCAGCGCCGACATGACGATCCGCGTCGCCGGCCCGCATGGCAGCGGCAAGCTCGGCGTGCGCGCACAGCGCAGCGACGGGCGCTGGTTCTATACGCGCCTGCAGGCCGAGCTGCCGGGCCGGCATGCGCCGGTGGACCTGCGCGACGCGCGCGACCGCGACTGCACGGTCTTGCCGCGTTGCCGCTGACTGCGTAGGGTCACGGCTCCTGCTCCGGAGCCGCGCGCATGAAGCCCATCGTCCTCGCCGTCGCCCTCGCCCTGGTCGCGCCGCTGCCGCTGGCCGCGGCCGCCGCCGCCGCGCCGCCGTCCAAGGCCGCTCCGGCGGCGCCGGCCTGGGTGGCGCACAGCAACGAACTGGCGCAGATCCTGCTGCGCGCGCAGGCGCCGTTCCGGCCGGAGATGGCCAGTTTCTTCGGCGTGCCGGGCTACGACGACAAGGTGGTCGATCTCGGCCCGGACAACGCCGCGCGCTACCGCGCCGCGCTGGACCAGGCGCGCGCGCAGCTGCGCGGGAAACTCCAGCTCGAACGCGACCCCAACGTACGCCAGGACCTGGAGATCATGATCGCCGCGGCCGGGCGCAGCATCGAGGGCAGCCAGCTCGAGGAGCAGCACCTGATGCCGTGGGTGGACGTGCCGCAGAGCGTGTTCGGCGGGCTCAACGGCCTGCTTTCCGAGCAGGTCGCGCCCGAACGCCGGGCCAGGGCGCTGGACCGGCTCAAGGCCTACATCGGCCAGGCGCCGGGCACGCAGCCGCTGGCCACGCTGGCGCGGCAGCGCTATGAAGAGAAGAGCGGCGTGCCGGACCTGCTGCAACCGACCAGGATCGAGGTCGAGCAGGCGCTGGCCAACGTCGATACCTACATCGACGGCATCGGCAAGCTGTTCGCGAAATACGACATCAAGGGCGCCGACGCGGCGCTGGCCACGCTGTCCACGCAGATGAAGGACTACATCGCCTGGACGCGGCAGGACGTGCTGCCGCAGGCGCGCACCGACACGCGCCTGCCGCCGGAGCTGTACGCCTTCCAGCTCAAGGACGTGGGCGTGGACGTCGACCCGGCGCTGCTGATGCAGCGCGCGCAGCTGGAGTACATGGAAACCCGCGCGATGATGCGCCAGCTGGCGCCGCTGGTGGTGCAGGCCAAGGGCCTGAAGGTCGAGGACGCGAACGACCATGCCGCGGTGATCCGCGCGCTGAAGCAGGACACGATCGGCAACGACCGGCTCGAGGCGCACTACCGCGGCGTCATCGACGCCATCGACCCGATCATCCGTCGGCACGGCATCGTCGACGTGCCGCGGCGCCTGCTGCAGATGCGCCTGGGCAGCGAGGCCGAGAGCGCGGCATCGCCGGCGCCGCACTACCTGCCGCCGCCGCTGGTCGGCAACACCGGCCAGCAGGGCACCTTCGTGCTGCCGCTGGGCAACCCGGCCTCGGGCGGCAAGGCGCAGTACGACGACTTCAACTTCGCCTCGGCGGCATGGACGCTGAGCGCGCACGAGGGCCGGCCGGGCCACGACCTGCAGTTCGCGGCGATGGTCGAGCGCGGCATCTCGCTGGCGCGCACCCTGTTTGCGTTCAACTCGGTCAACGTCGAGGGCTGGGCGCTGTACGCCGAGGCCGAACTGGTGCCGTTCGAACCGCTGGACGGGCAGATGATCGCCCTGCAGTTCCGCCTGCTGCGCGCCGCGCGCGCCATGCTCGACCCGATGCTCAACCTCGGCCTGACCGACCGCGAACAGGCGCGCAAGGTGCTGGTGGAAGGCGTCGGCCTGTCCGAGGCGATGGCCACGCAGGAACTGGACCGCTACACCGTGCGCTCGCCCGGCCAGGCCTGCAGCTACTTCTACGGCTACACCCGGATCATGGAACTGCGCATGCGCACCGAACTGGCGCTGGGCGACAGGTTCGACCGCCTGGCCTTCAACAACTTCCTGCTCGACCAGGGCCTGCTGCCGCCGGACCAGCTGGCCACCGCGGTCGATGAGGTCTTCATCCCGGCCCAGCGCCGGAAATGACAGGAAGGGCGCCTGGCGGCGCCCTTTCTGTCTACGTAGGAGCGGCTTCAGCCGCGAAGCCACGCATGGCGAAGCCATCTGAGGCGTTTGTCATTGCCGGTCTCGCGGCTGAAGCCGCTCCTACGGGTTACCTGCGCGCTTCGGGCGGTACCCAGATCGCCACGCCCGCGGCGCGTTTCTGCTGGGTGGGGATGCCCACGCTCAGGCCGCCGCCGCTGTGCCGGCCGTAGCTGCCTGCGCCGACCGACATGCCCACCGGCGAGCCGCCGGCGCCCACGCCCATCAGGATCACGCCGTTGGCGCCGAGCGCGGCGGCTTCGCGCTTGAGCCGGGCGATGGCCGCGTCGGTCTGGCCCTGGGTGCCGAAGCCGACCGCGCTGGAGGCCTCGAGCTGGGCGATCTCCACCGAGCCGGCCGGCGGTGTGGAGTAGATCTGCACGCTGGCCGGATCGACCGGCGCGCGCGCCTGGCCCAGCATGACCCGCGAGGTGCTGGCGCAGCCGCCGGCGGCCAGGACGATGCCCAATGCGATGGCGAGCGGGAATTTCATGGCGTTGCTCCCCCGGATGGTGGTGCAGGGATGATCGGCGCCCGTGCGTGAATCGGCCGCGAACCGGGCCGGATGGTTGATCGCCGGCATTCCGGGCTATCGTGCGCGGACTATCCGCTGGAGAAACGACATGGGACTGATCAGCCTGGTCTGGGGCATCGCGGCGCTGCTGTGAATGGTGTTGGCCTTCATCCCGCTGCTGGGCTGGGGCAACTGGTTCCTGATCCCGTTCGCCGCGGTCGGCGCGGTCGTCGCCGCCATCGGCCTGCTGCTCACCCGCGCCGGCAACCGCGGCCGCGCCAAGGCCGGGCTGCTGCTCAACGTGGCCGTGATCGTGGTCGGCGTGATCCGCCTGGGCCTGGGCGGCGGCTTCGTCTGACCGGCAAGGCGTAGAATGGCGGGCCCTGCCGGCAGCCTGGCCCGGCGCACAGGGCCCACAGCCGGCGCGACCCCCACCGATGATCATCCGACCCCGCCCCCGTGGCTGGCAGCTGCTGTACATCCTGCGCGGTTCGATCGTGCCGGCCATCGCCCCGCGGGTGCTGGCGATCGGCGCGCTGGCGGTGGCCGTGGCGCTGTTCGCCAAGCTCCATCACCCGTTCGCCGCCGATGGCCTGGCGGTGGCGCCGTTCACCCTGCTGGGCCTGGTGCTGTCGATCTTCCTGAGCTTCCGCAACAACGCCTGCCATGAGCGCTGGTGGGAAGGGCGCAAGCTGTGGGGCCAGCTGCTGATCGAGGCGCGCAGCTTCGTGCGCCAGGGCAACGCGCTGCTGGCCGACGACGCGCCGCTGCGCCGGCGCGTGTCGCGGCCGTTGATCGGTTTCGCGCACGCGCTGGCCGCCCGCCTGCGCGGCCGCGACGAGGCCGCCGCGGCCGCGCCCTGGCTTGAGCCGGACCAGCAGGCAGCGCTGCGGCGGCAGAACATTCCCGACGGCCTGCTGGCGCTGGTCGCTGACGAACTGGCCGCGCCGCTGCGCGCCGGCAGGCTCGACCCCTATCTGTACGGCCGCTTCGAGCAACGCCTGCATGCGCTGTCCACGGTGCAGGCCGCCTGCGAGCGCATCGCCGGCACGCCGCTGCCGTTCGCCTACACCCTGCTGCTGCACCGCTGCGCGTGGCTGTTCTGCGTGCTGCTGCCGTTCGGCCTGGCCGGCGCGCTGGGCTGGGCCACGCCGGTGGTGTCGATGCTGCTGGCCTACGCGTTCTTCGGCCTGGACCAGCTGGGCGAGGAGCTCGAGGAGCCCTTCGGCCTGGAGCCCAACGACCTGCCGCTGGACGCGATGGTGCGCACCGTGGAAATCGACGTGCTCGACGCGCTGGGCGAACGCCCGCTGCCCGAACCGCTGCAACCGCAGGGCTACCTGCTGCAATAAGCCATTCCCCCGCCTCCGGAGTACCACCATGTTCCATCCCCGCTACCGCCCGCGCCGCATGCGCCACGACGCGTTCTCGCGCCGGCTGATGCGCGAGAACACGTTCACCGCCGACGACCTGATCTGGCCGGTGTTCGTGCACGAGCTGGCCGGCCGCACGCCGGTGGCGTCGATGCCGGGCGTGGAGCGGCTGTCGATCGACGAACTGCTGCGCGAGGCCGAGCAGGCGCTGGAACTGGGCGTGCCGGTGATCGACCTGTTCCCGGTGATCGACCCGTCGCGCAAGTCGCTGGACGCGGCCGAGGCCTGGAACCCGGACGGCCTGGCGCAGCGTGCGGTGCGCGCGTTGAAGCAGCGCTTTCCCGAGCTGGGAGTGATGACCGACGTGGCGCTGGACCCGTACACCACGCATGGCCAGGACGGGCTGATCGACGCGGGCGGCTATGTGCTCAACGACGTCACCGTCGAGGCGCTGGTGAAGCAGTCGCTGTCGCATGCCGAGGCCGGCGTGGACATCGTTTCGCCATCGGACATGATGGATGGCCGCATCGGCGCGATCCGCGATGCGCTGGACGAAGCCGGCCACATCCACGCCCGCATCATGGCGTATTCGGCGAAATACGCCTCGGCGTTCTACGGCCCGTTCCGCGATGCGGTAGGCAGCGCCGGCAACCTCGGCAAGGCCGACAAGAAGACCTACCAGATGGACCCGGCCAACGGCGACGAGGCGCTGCGCGAGATCGCGCTGGACCTGGACGAAGGCGCGGACATGGTGATGGTCAAGCCGGGCATGCCGTACCTGGACGTGGTGTACCGGGTGAAGCAGGAATTCGGCGTGCCGACCTTCGCCTACCACGTCAGCGGCGAGTACGCGATGCTCAAGGCGGCCGCCGCCAACGGCTGGCTGGACGAGCGCCGCTGCGTGATGGAGACCATGGTCGGCTTCAAGCGCGCCGGCGCCGACGGCGTGCTGACCTACTACGCGCCGCAGATCGCGCGCTGGCTGCGGGAAGGCTGAGATGGACGCGCCTGGCATGCAGCCCTGGCAATGGGTGGTGTGGGTGGTCGGCGTGACCGCGTTCGCGGTGGTGATCGGCCTGGTGATCGCCGCCGTGGTCCGCGCCGCGCGGCGCCCGCCGGAACTGCCTTCGGCCGCGCAGCGGCTGCAGCGGCAGGCGCCGCAGCCGCCGGAGATCGAGGCACGGCTGCGCGAACTGGCCGGGCTGCAGCAGAGCGGCCGGATCGGCGAGGTCGAATACGAGCGGCGGCGCGCCGAGGTGCTCGCCGGCAAGACGGCTCCCGGTAACGGCGATAGCCAACCGTAGATGCGGGGCTTGCCCCGCATGCAACCTTCCCGGTGAAGCCCGTGCCGGGCGAGCCCGGCACCTGCGGGTGCGTTGCCGCAGCCCGTGCACTCCGTGGATGCGGGGCTTGCCCCGCATGAAATCTTCCCGGTGAAGCCCGTACCGGGCGAGCCCGGCACCTGCGGGTGCGTTGCCGCAGCCCGCGCACTCCGTGGATGCGGGGCTTGCCCCGCATGAAACCTTCCCGGTGAAGCCCGTGCCGGGCGAGCCCGGTGCCTAAGGCACGCTGCCGTAGCCCGCGCACTCCGTAGGTGCGGGGCTTGGCCCCGCATGAAGCCTTGACCGATCTCACCGCCGCGCCATGCACACGGCGGCGAGGGCATCACCTACCGGCAGTCGCCGGCACCGTCGCTGGCCGGCGCGCGCATCCGATACAGGTCGAAGCCGCCGGCGCGCGGCGCGCGCGCGTGGCCGCTGACCAGCAGTTCGCCCGGCGTGCTGGCATCGGGCAGCGCCGCGCGGGTGTCGCCATCGGCGGTGTTGAACGACAGCGCCAGCGGCCCGGCATCGCTCCAGCGGCCGTGGCGGCAATGCGCCAGCTGCAGCTGCGCGCCGCCGCCGGCGTTGCCGCGTGCGAACACCAGCGCGCGCCCGCCGGCCAGCCAGGCGCCATCCAGTTCGTCGCCCGCGCCGTTGATGCCGGCCATCGGCCGCGGCGCGGCGAATCTGTCGCCGTCGCGGCGCGCGCTCCACAGGTCCCAGCCGCCGGCCCCACCGGCGCGGTTGCTGGCCAGCAGCAGGGTGCCGTCGTCCTCGCGCAGGGCCGGCGAGCGTTCGTCGTCGGCGCCGTTGATCGGCGCGCCCAGGTTCTGCGCGGGGCCGAAGCCACCATCGTCCAGCAGCGGTGCGCGGTACAGGTCGAAACCGCCGTGGCCGCCGTCGCGGTTGGAGGCGAAGTACAGCCAGCGGCCGTCGGCGGCGAGGAACGGGTCGACCTCGTCGGCCGCGGTATCGAGCGGCAGCGGGCGCGGGTCGGTCCAGCGCGCGTCCTGCCAGGTGGCCTGCCACAGGTCCCAGCCGCCGGCGCCGCCGTCGCGGTTGCTGGCCCAGACCAGGCGCCGGCCGTCGGCCGAACGGGTGGCGCGCAGCTCGTCGGCGCGGGTGGAAACCACGCCGATGCCTTCGATGCCGAACTCAGCCAGTGCCGTCACCCGCGGCGCAAAGAGTAGACTCGCGGACAGCGCGAGCAGCAGCGATCGGGTCCGCATGGAGGTTCCGCAAGCCAGGGATCGCGCAAGTCTAGGTCATGCAGAGGATCACCATGAGCGCTGCCCGCTACGCCGTCTTTGGCCAGCCCATCGCCCACTCGCAGTCGCCGCGCATCCAGGCCGCCTTCGGCCGGGCGCAGGGGATCGAGATCGACTACCGCGCCATCGAGGCCGCGCCGCAGGATTTCGCCGCGGCGCTGGAGGCCTTCGCCGCCGACGGCGGCGTGGGCGCCAACGTGACCCTGCCGCACAAGGAAGCGGCGTTCGCGCTGTGCGCCACCACCACCTCGCGCGCGCAGCGCGCCGGCGCGGTCAACACCCTGCTGCGCAAGGGCGATCGCTGGCATGGCGACAACACCGACGGCATCGGCCTGGTGCGCGACCTGACCGGCCGCCACGGCCTGGACCTGCGCGGCCGCCGGGTGCTGCTGCTCGGCGCCGGCGGCGCCGCGCGCGGGGTGGCGCCGGCGCTGCTCGATGCCAGCATCCTCGAACTGGTCGTGGTCAACCGCACGCCCGAGCGCGCCGACGCCCTGGTCGACGCGATGAGCGAGCCGGGGCGCGCCATCTCGGCGTACTGGGAGGCGCTGCGCGAGCAGGGCGACTTCGAGCTGATCGTCAACGCCACCTCCGCCGGCCGCGGCGACGGTGGGGCCTTCAGCCTGCCGCTGTCGCTGGTCAACAGCCTGACCACCGCGGTGGACCTGAACTACGGCGAGGCGGCGATCCCGTTCCTGGCCTGGGCGCGCGCGGCCGGCTGCCGCAACTACTTCGACGGGCTGGGCATGCTGGTCGAGCAGGCCGCCGAGAGCTTCCAGCAATGGCATGGCGTGCGTCCGGAAACCGACGCGGTGTATGCGGGGCTGCGCGAACGCGCCGCCACCCTGGTCACCGCGGACTGAGCGGCATGGACCAGGCGCAACTGCTGGGCTCGCTGCTGGTATCGGTCGGCTACCGCCTGCCGGTGATGATCGCGCTGGGCGTGGCGCTGGTGCTGCTGCTCGGCGCGCCGAAGGCGGCGGCGCGCAGCGCGGCGCTGTGGGCGCTGGCGATCCTGATGGCCACGACGCTGCTGGGCGCGCTGCTGGCGGTGCTGCCGCTGCTGCTGATCGCCGCCGGCAACTTCGACGGCATCGCCGCGCTCAACACCGCGCTGGGCATCGGCCACTTCGTGTTGTCGCTGCTGGAGGCGGCCGGTTTCGTGCTGCTGGCCTGGGCGCTGGCCCGGGCACTGCGCGCGAACCCGGCCGCGCCACGCTGAACGAGGCGGGTCGGCGCCCGCGCGCCGGTATGGGAAAATGCCGGCCATGAACGGAGCAGGCGGCAGAACGGCGTGACGGAGAAAGTGGAAGCGCCGCGGGCGTTGACCGAGGAAGTGAAGACGGCCATCCGCGACGCCTACGCGAAGCTGCAGGCCAATACGCCCGGCTTCAGCACGCGCCGCTCGCAGAGCCAGATGATCGGCGTGGTCTCGCGCGCGCTGGCCACCGGTGGGGTGGGCGTGGTCGAGGCGCCGACCGGCGTCGGCAAGAGCCTGGGTTATCTCACCGCCGGCGTGCCGATCGCGCTGGCGTCGAAGAAGAAGCTGGTGGTCAGCACCGGCACGGTGGCGCTGCAGTCGCAGCTGGTCGAGCGCGATATCCCCAATTTCCTCAAGGCCACCGGCCTGCAGGCCACGGTGGCGCTGGCCAAGGGCCGCACCCGCTACCTGTGCACGCGCAACGCCGCCGAGGCGCAGGGCGAGGGCGCGCAGGAGGGCATGTTCGGCGACGAGGTGCAGCTCTACGACCGGCCGCTGGCGCCGATCGAGATGGACGTGGCCGGCAAGCTGATGCGCGCCTTCACCGAAGGGCGCTGGAACGGCGACCTGGACAACGCGCCCGAAGCGGTCACGCCCGGCCTGCGCCTGCGCATCACCACGCCGGCCTCGGGCTGCGCCGGGCGCCGCTGCGCCTATTCGACGCAATGCCCGGTGCTGCGCGCGCGCAACGAGGTGCGCGAGGCGCAGATCGTGGTCACCAACCACGCGCTGCTGCTGTCGGCGCTGTCCATCGGCGAATCCGACAACGGCCAGCCGCTGATCGCCCCGCCCGGCGACATGCTGCTGGTGCTGGACGAAGGCCACCACATCGGCAACGTCGCCATCGACCAGGGCGCGGCCAGCCTGCCGCTGGACGACATGGCGCGGCGCACCGGGCGCCTGCAGATCATCATCGCCGGCGCCTACCGCGCGGTGGACAAGGACAAGATCGGCAACCTGCTGCCGAACGAGGCCATCGACGCCGCCGCGCGCGTGAGCAAGCTGCTCAAGGTGTTCGCCGACGGCATCGCGCAGGTGTGGACGCCGGCGCCGGACGAGCGCGAGCCGCTGTGGCGCGCCGCCAACGGCCGCCTGCCCGAAGCGTGGAAGCAGCCGATCGAGGAACTGGCCGACGAGACCCGCACCCTGCTCAACTGGGCCACGGCCGCCGCCGCGCAGGTCGCCAAGGGCAAGCCCGAGGACGCCGGCCACGAGCGCCTGCAGCGCAGCCTGGGCATGGCGCTGGAGATGATCCAGCAGCAGCACGACCTGTGGGCCGGCTGGCGGCGCGAGGACAAGGAAGGCCAGCCGCCGATGGCGCGCTGGATCACCCTGACCCGCGACGGCGAGCACGTGCTGCACTGCTCGCCGGTATCGGCGGCGATGGTGCTGCGCAAGCTGCTGTGGGACGAAGTGGATTCGGTGGTGATGACCTCGGCCACGCTCACCGGCGGCGGCGATTTCCAGGCGCTGTCCATCGACAACGGCATCCCCGAAGAAGCGGAGATGGTGTCGCTGGCCTCGCCGTTCGACCTGGCCAACCAGGCGCAGCTGGTGGTGCCGCCGTTCCCGGTGACGCCGGACGACCGCGAGCGCCACCCCAAGGAAGTGGCGAAGTACCTGGCCGCCGAACTGGACTGGGACAAGGGCAGCATCGTGCTGTTCACCTCGCGCTGGAAGATGGAGAAGGTGGCCGAGCTGATGCCGGCGACCCTGCGCAAAAAAGTGCTGGTGCAGGGCGAGGGCGCCAAGCAGAAGATGATCGACGAGCACCTGCGCCGCACCGCGGCGGGCGAGGGCTCGGTGCTGTTCGGGCTCAACTCGTTCGGCGAGGGCCTGGACCTGCCGGGCGAGGCCTGCACCACGGTGGTCATCACCCAGGTGCCGTTCGCGGTGCCGACCGATCCGCAGACCTCGACGCTGGGCGAGTGGTTCGAGAGCCGCGGGCTGAATTCCTTCAACCTGATCGCGGTCCCGCACGCGCTGCGCACGCTGACCCAGTTCGCCGGTCGCCTGATCCGCACCTCCACCGATACCGGCCGCGTGATCATCCTCGACTCGCGGCTGCTCACGCGCCGCTACGGCAAGCGCATCATCGACGCGCTGCCGCCCTTCCGGCGGGTGATCGGGTAGCGCGGTGGAGCTTGTAGGAGCGGCTTCAGCCGCGAAGGGGGCGTTCCCGGGAAATCGCCTCTCTTGGTTCCTGCAACCGAGGGGTTGGTGGGGACGGCCCTTTCGCGGCTGAAGCCGCTCCTACCCGTGCCGGCGTCATTCCTCGCGTTTGTTCAGCGCCGACGTCGCCGCGGCGGCGTCCTCGCGCGACAGGAACAGGTATTCCAGCTCGCAGCCGCCGAACTTGTCCTCCAGCTCCTGCATGCGCACCGGGTGGCTGCCGAAACGGTAGTGCTGGCTGCCGTCGTCGGTGTCCTCGATCAGGTAGACGCCGAAGGAGGGGGGATTGGTGAGGGTGCCTTCCAGCTTGACGGATGAAGGGTCGATGGCGCGCTGGATGAGGTCTTCGAGGTCGGTCATGGCGTTGCGGGAGGCGTCGGGGTCGTATTTCGGGGGCAAGTGGAATCGTTGGCGGGGCCGGCGTCAATGCCTTTCATGCTTCCAGTGCCGGCGCCTGCCCTGTTCCAGCCATTGGACGGCCTGGGCGATGCGCTGCTGGCGGGTGGTTTCGCGTCTGGCCTCGCCGATCCATTCCAGATAGTCGCGTCGGGCGCCGGCTGCGAAGCCGTCGAACGTGGCCCTGGCCCGCGGTGCTGCGGCCAGCGCCTGCGCGAACGCCGGCAGCATGGGTAGCGGCGGCCGCGGCGTGCGCTTGAGGGCCGGCGCGCCGTCCTCGATGCGTTGCATGGCCCGGCGCAGCTGGGCGGCGAATTCGCGCTTGCCGGGCAGGTCGGCGACCGACAGCAGCCGGCCGTACTGGCCCATGCTCTGGCCAGCGCCGCTTTTCTGACCATCGCGCGACCACAGGTTCAGCGCGGCATGCGCCTTGAAGGCGGCCATGCCGCACAGCAGCCTGCCGCGATGCAGGAAGGCAGGCATACCCCATTTGATCGCTTCTTCCGCTTCCGGGCAGGCCGCGTGCACGCGCTGGCGGATCGCGCGCAGGATCGGCTGCGCGAAAGTGGCGGCGCTGGCGATGTAGGCATCGACGCGGGGATCGGGAGTAGGCATGGCGGGCCTCGGATGGGCGGAGCCTGCCGTCACCCGCACGCCAATACAAGCCCGTTGCGGGGCGGACCCGGCGTTGCCGGGCCCGATGGCGTCCTCAGCCGCCGCGGAAGCGTCGCGCCAGGCCGCTCACCACGGCGATGGCGGCGGTCAGCGCGGCCATCGACAGGAACTGCAGGCGGGTCTCCGGCGCGGACAGCAGCAGCGCGAAGATCAGCACCAGGATCGCCAGCGCCAGCACCGTCAGGTACGGGAAGCCGGCCATGCGGAACGGCAGCGGCGTGCCCAGGCGCTCGGCGCGGCGGCGCAGGACCAGCTGCGAGACCAGGGTGATGGTCCACACCAGCAGGCAGGTCGAACCGACCACGTTCAGCAGCACCGGCAGCACGCGGTCCGGATACAGCAGCTCCAGCACGGTGGCGGCGAAGCCGAACAGCACGCTGGCCAGCACCGCCATCACCGGCACCTGGCTGCGGCTGACGCGCGCCAGCCCGCGCGGCGCCTCGCCGCGCGCGGCCAGCGAATGGATCATGCGCGAGGCGCCGTAGAGGTTGGCGTTGAGCGCCGACAGCAGCGCGATCACCGCGATCAGGGTGATGCCCGTGGCGGCGCCGGGGATGTTGGCGACCTGCAGCACCGCGGCGAACGGCGACTTCAGCGATTCGCTGGTCCACGGCACCACCGCGATGATCACGCCGATCGAGCCGATGTAGAACACCAGGATGCGCCAGGCCACGGTGCGGATCGCGCGCGCCAGGCTGCGCTCGGGGTCCTGGGTCTCGGCCGCGGCCACCGCCACGATCTCGGTGCCGCCGAAGGCGAACACCACCACCAGCAACGCCGCGCCGACGCCGGCCAGGCCCTTGGGCGCGAAGCCGCCGTGGCCGAACACGTTGGACAGGCCCGGCGAGGCCACGCCCGGCAGCAGCCCGCACAGCAGCGCGATGCCGACCAGGATGAAGGCGACGATCGCGGCGACCTTGAGGATGGCGAACCAGAACTCGAACTCGCCGTAGTTGCGCACGCCCATCAGGTTGATGACGGTGAACACCACCATGAACGCCAGCGAGGTCAGCGGCACCGACAACTGCGGCCACAGCGTCGCCAGCAGCCCGGCCGCGCCCACCGATTCGGCGGCGATCACGATCACCAGCTGCACCCACCACAGCCAGCCGATGGTGGCGCCGGCGGTGGCGCCCAGCGCGTCGGCGGCATACACCGAGAATGCGCCGCTGGCCGGCCGCGCCGCGGCCATCTCGCCCATGGCGTGCATCATGATGATCACCAGCGTGCCGGCGACCAGATAGGACAGCAGCACCGCCGGGCCGGCGGCCTGGATGCCCACGCCCGAACCGAGGAACAGGCCGGCGCCGATCGCGCTGCCCAGGCCCATCATGATCAGCTGCCGCGGCTTGAGCGCGCGTTCCAGTTTCTGCGACGGGGTGGCAGCGGGCGGGTTGGCGGGCATCGGCGGCTTCGCGGTGGCGGAAAGGGCGACACCATACCGCGTCGGCCGCCGCGCGTGCCTGTTCCGTTGGTTGGGCGTTGCGTGCGCTTGCAGCAATCCGTGGGTGGGGATGCTTGCTTTCTCGATCGGGAGGCGGCCTGAAAGGAGTGCCGCGCGCTGCATGGCGCAGCGGTCCCGGAGGGGCATGAAGATGGGGCGGACGCGGGGGTGTCGCGTGTGGGGCAGGGAGCCCAAGCGGACGACGGAGCGGGCCTGGAGGCCATGCCGAGGTGGCGTGGCCTGCGCTGGGAGGAGGGGGCGAGCGAAGCCCGAAATTTGCGACTGCACGAGGCTTGGCGTGCACCCTCACCTCACCTGACTTCCATTGGAGATGGGCTCGGGTTTGCCGCAGTGTGGCCGGGAAGACATCCATGCCGGCGGGATCGCTATGGCTGCGGGCCGTTGTCGCAGCCACCGGATCCTTCCCGATGGTCCCGACCGTTGCCGGCCGCTGACGCGTCGGCTGTTTCCCTTCTCCCTCCGGGAGACAGCCTGGCAGGATTGCCAAGCTGCACGGCGAAGCCGCCCGAAGGGTGAGGCACAGGGATGTGCCGAATGCAGGTGCCCCACTCGCGAGGCAGGATGCCGAAGCGGACGGCGAAACCGGCCCGAAGGGCGTGCCGCAGGAGCGGTACGCAAGGAGCGGACGAGGATAAGGGCGAAGCCAAGGGATGTTTAGAACGCACGAGGCTCCGCGCGTACCCTCACCCCACTCACTCTCTCGCACTGGACTTCGGCCGTCGCGGGGGAGGGGCTTTGGCTCCCGAAGTGCGACCGGGAAAACTCCCCGCCCGTCGGACAAGAAGGCTCCGGTCTCAGGTGTCCGACGCCACAAGCAGCTCGACATGCTCGCCGGCGGCATCGCGCAGGCTGTGGCGCCCATCCGGCTGCGGCCGCACCTGCCAGCTGGCGTCGCGCAGCGCCGTGGCGTACGACCGGGAAAACTCCCCGCCCGTCGGACAAGAAGGCCCCGATCTCAGGCGTCCGACGCTACAAGCAGCTCGACATGCTCGCCGGCGACACCGCGCAGGCTGTGGCGCCCGTCCGGCTGCGGCCGTACCTGCCAGCCGGCGTCGCGCAGCGCCGCGGCGTACGACCGGGAAAGTCCCCGCCCGTCGGACAAGAAGGCTCCGGTCTCAGGCGTCCACCGCCACGATCAACTCGACATGCTCGCCGGCGGCGCCGCGCAGGCTGTGGCGCCCGTCCGGCTGCGGCCGTACCTGCCAGCCGGCGTCGTGCAGCGCCGCGGCGTCCGGTGCGGGCAGGCGCAGGCACAGGCTGTGCAGGCCGGCCGCGCGCTGCGCGGGCGTGGAGGGCAGTTCGACCTGGTCGATCTCGACCAGGCATTGCCCCGGCATCGGCACCACCGCTACCGGGTAGCGGCCTTCCAGCGGCCGGCCGTGGGCACGGTTGAGCACGGTGATCTTCGTCTCGAACGCCCAGCCGGTGGCACCGAGCAGGGCCGTCCACGCGGTATGCGAGGCACCGCGGTCGGGCGTGCTGGTGACGCCGATGAAAGGCACCGCGACGGCGTCCCGGGTCATCGGCAGGTCGAACGGCGGCACCGCGGCCTTGACCTGGGTGAGGTAGAGCAGCTCGCCGGCCGGGCCGAGTACCTGCGCGGCGCGGATGGCGTCGCTCAGTTCCAGATTGGCCGGCGCGCCGAGCACGCGGAACGGTGCGTGCAGGCCGGCGGCGAGCGTGTCGATGTCGCCGACCAGCACCTCCAGCGACAGCCAGCCATGGCGGAACATCGGTTCGCCGACCACGGCCGCGCGGTCTTCGACCACGCGCAGCACCGGCTGCCCGGCGCTGTTGGCCAGCCAGGCCAGCGGTGCGCCGGCCAGGTCCGGCAGGTCGAGCGTGTCAGCGTCGGCGGCGTCGAGCGTGCCCTGCCGTTGCACGGCCATCGCCAGCTGCGTGGTGTAGGCCGCGCAGAACGCGGCCAGGTCCGGCGCGAGCATGGTGGCGTGCACGATGCCCTGTCGCGGCGCGCTCATGCGCGGCGCTCCGCGGCCAGCCGCTTTTCCAGCCACGGCATCAGTCCACCGCCCATCACGATCTCCATCAGTTCCGGGGGGATCTTCTCGCAGTCGAATCCGCGTCCGCTGCTGTGGTTGAGGATGCGGCCTTCGAGCGGGCGCACCTCCAGTTCGTCGCCGCGCGCCGCCTCCAGGTCGGCGCAGACCAGCGCCGGCACGCCGAGGTTGAGCGCGTTGCGGTAGAAGATGCGCGCGAACGAGCGGGCGACGATCGCGCCCACGCCCAGTTCGGCCAGCGCCTGCACCGCCTGCTCGCGCGAGGAGCCGATGCCGAACGAGTCGCCGCCGACCACGATGTCGCCGTGCCGCACTTCGCGCGCGAAATCCGGGTCCACCGCTTCCAGGCAGTGGCTGGCGAGCACCGCCAGCGGCTCGCGCATGTACGGGCCGGGGGCGAGCACGTCGGTATCGATGCGGTCGCCGAATACGAAGGCCTTGCCGCGCACGTTCATGCGTCTTCTCCCAGCAGTTCGCGCGGATCGCAGATTTCGCCCTTCACCGCGGCGGCGGCCACGCTGTAGGGGGAGCCCAGGTAGACCTGCGCATCGGCCGAACCCATGCGGCCCTTGAAGTTGCGCGCGGTGGTGGAGATGCAGACCTCGCCGCCGCCGAGCATGCCCGCGCCCATGCCGGCGCAGGCGCCGCAGCCGGACGGCAGCAGGATCGCGCCGGCCGCGGTCAGCGTGGCCAGGGTGCCGTCGGCGGCGGCCTGCGCGGTCATCGCCACCGAGGCTGGGGCGATCAGCAGGCGCGTGCCGCGCGCGACCTTGCGCCCCTTCAGCACCTGCGCGGCCATGCGCAGGTCGGCGAGCTTGGCGCCGGTGCAGGCGCCGATGTAGGCCTGGTCCACATGCACCCTGCCGTGCTCGCCGACCGGGCGGCTGTTGGCCGGGCTGTGCGGCGCGGCCACGTGCGGGGCGATGCGCGCGGCATCGTAGCGGTGCACGTGCAGGTAGGCGGCGTCGGCGTCGCTGCGCCATTGCGCGATGTCGCCGGCGAACGGCCTGCCGGCCGCCGCCAGCGCCGCCAGCGTGGTCGCGTCCGGCTCGACGATGCCGGTTTCCGCACCCAGCTCGGCGGCCATGTTGCACAGGGTCAGGCGCTCGTGCATCGGCAGCGCGCGCACCGCCTCGCCGCCGAACTCGAACACCTGGCCTTCGTTGCCCATGCCGTGCTCGCCGCACAGCATCAGCATCACGTCCTTGGCGCTGACGCCGGCGCCGAGGACGCCGTCCAATTGCACCCGGGTGGTATGCGGCACCCGCAGCCACACCTCGCCGGTGACCAGCGCGCCGGTGATGTCGGTGGCGCCCATGCCGACCATGAAGGCGCCGAAGGCGCCGCCGCTGGGCGAGTGCGAGTCGCCGCCGACGCAGAACATGCCCGGCTGCACGTGGCCGTGTTCCTGCAGCACCACGTGGCAGATGCCGAGCATGTCGTAGTGGGTCACGCCCTGCGCCTGCGCCCAGCGGCGGGTGAGGGCGAGGATGTCGGCGCTCTCCAGGTCCACCGCCGGCACGAAGTGGTCGGACACCACCACCACCTTGTCCGCGTCCCACACCCGCGTGCCGAGTTTTTCCAGCCGCGAGGCGACCCGCCGCGGTCCGCCGGAGTCGTGCATCATCAGCAGGTCCAGGCGGGCGGTGAGGATCTGTCCGGGATGCACGGCGGCGCGGCCGCAGGCGCGGGCGAGGATCTTTTCGGCAAGCGTCGCGCTCAAGCGCTGGTCTCCGGCAGGTCGGGTTCGTGGTCCAGCCGCATCTGGTAGCGCAGCTGGTCGGGGCGGTACTGGATTTCGAGCAGGTCCAGCAGCTGCCGGTCGCGGCCGTAGGCACGCCGCTCCAGGGTCAGCACGGCCTGGCCGGGCGCCATCTGCAGGTGCATGGCCGGCAGCGCGCCGACGCGCTGCGCCGATACGCTCTGCCTGACCTGGGAAAAGCCGATCCCGCAGCGGCGGAACAGCGCGATGCGCGAGCCGCGGGCGAGGTTGTCGGCGTCGAAATCGGGATGGTCGGTGCGGGTCCAGCTGGCGTAGTAGCCGAACGGATGGCCGTGGCGGTAGCGCACGCGCACGCAGCGCACCAGCGCCTCGTCCGCGCCGCTGCCGAATGCCGCGCGCACCGGCGCCGGCGGTACCGCGCGCTCCCAGCCCAGCAGGCGCACGCGGGTGTGGTCGGCCAGGATGTCCAGGCTGTGCATCAGCTCGCCCAGCGGCACCTTCAACGGCATCGGGATGCCGTGGCCGCCGCTGCCCGGGCGGCCGCCGCGCACGCGGGTGCCGCGGCCGCGCTGGCGTACCAGCAGGCCTTCGTCGGCCAGCGGCTGCAGCGCCTGGCGCACGGTCACCCGCGAGATGCCCATGCAGCGCGCCAGCTCCTCCTCCCGCGGCAGGCGTTCGCCGTCGGCGATCTCGCCGCGCTCGATGAGTCCGCGCAGGAAGGCCTGGAGCTGGTGGTACAGCGGCGCGCGCAGGTCGCGGCGCAGCACGCCTTTCAGCGATTGGGCGGTGAACGGGTCCACGGTTCTCCGGCGGGCCAAATGATATTAATGATATATCTATATGTCTAAACAATGGCCGTGGCAAGGGGCATGGCGATGGCCGCCGGGAAGCGGGCGCGATGCGCGTTGATGCGATGTGGCATCACCGCATGCGAGGTCGCATCGCTTCGCCATGGGGGGCGCGGAGTGCGGGCACGGCGATGCCGGCGGGACTTGCCGCCGGGCAGGTGTCGCGGAAGTTAAGGAGAAAGGCCCGGCCGCTCAGGCCGTGGCGTCGTCCACGTCCAGGGTCATCTGGTAGGTGAACTGGTCGGGGCGGTACTGCACCGCCAGCAGGTCGACCAGGCGGCCGTCGCCGTCGTAGGAGCGGCGTTCGAGCGAAAGCAGGGCGGTACCCGGCTCGACCTTCAGGTGCATGGCGCTGAGGGCGTCGGCGTTGACCGCCGACAGCACCTGCTCGACCTGCCGGATCTGGATGCCCACGGTCTTGAACAGCTTCAGCCGCGAGGTGCTGGCCAGCCGCGCCTCGTTGAATTCCGGATGCTCGGTGCGGGTCCAGCTGCTGTAGTAGCCGAACGGGGTCTCGCCGCGCAGGCGCAGGCGGATGGCGTGCACCAGGGTGTCGCGCGGACCGCTGTCGAACAGCGCCCGGATCGGCTCCGGCGGCACCGCGCGGCGGAACTGCAGCAGCTGCACGCGGGTGTGCTCGGCCAGCACCTCCAGGCTTTCCAGCAGCCCGGTGAGCGGGCTGTGCATCGGCTTGGGCCGCGAACGGTGGATGACGTGCGTGCCCTTGCCGCGGCGGCGCTCGACCAGGCCCTCGGCGGCCAGCTCGTCCAGCGCCCGCTTGGCGGTGATGCGCGAGACGCCGAAGCCCTCGGCCAGGTCGAACTCGGTGGGGATGCGGCTGCCGCGCGGGATCTCGCCGTTGAGGATGCGGTCGCGCAGCAGGCTGAACATCTGGTGGTAGAGCGGCGTCGGCAGGTCGTTGCGCAGCAGCTTGTGCGCGTTGGAACTCAGCAGTGCGGCCAGCGTGTCCTGTGACATTGTCGCTTCACCCTCCTTTGGCTTAATGCTATAACGATATGACAAAAGGATCGACCATGATCGCTGAAGACACCGTGATTGCCTGGAACCGTGACGGTGCGCTCGCCCGCATCGGCATCCACCGCCCGGACAAGCGCAACGCCCTGGCCACCTGCCACTGGGCCGCGCTCGAGGCCGCGCTGGACGCCATCGCCGCCAGCGATGCCCAGATCGTGGTGCTGTCCGGCGTGCCCGGCGCGTTCAGCGCCGGCGCCGACATCGACGAACTGGGCCAGCTGCTGGCCACCCCCGGCGCCTTCGCCGCCAGCAATGCCCAGGTGCAGCGCACCCAGCTGAAGCTGCAGCGCCTGCCGCAGACCACGCTGGCGGTGATCGACGGCGCCTGCGCCGGCGGCGGCCTCGGCCTGGCGCTGGCCTGCGACCTGCGCCTTGCCAGTCCGCGCGCCCGCTTCGCCATCACCCCCGCCAAGCTCGGCCTAGTCTACAGCCCGGACGACAGCCGCCGGCTGGTCACTGCCGTGGGCCTGGCGCGCGCGCGCGAAATGCTGCTGACCGGCCGCCTGCTCGATGCCGCCACCGCGCTGGACTGGGGGCTGGTCAACCAGCTGGCCGGCGACGACGGACTGGAAGCGCTGGAACAGGCGCAGCTGCAGCAGCTGCTGGCGAGTTCGGGACAGGCGCGGCGCGGCATCAAGACCGTGCTCGGCCATCTCGGCGGCGATGCCGGCATTGGCCTGGCGCAGGCGCAGGCCGCGTTCGACGACGCCTTCGCCAGCAGCGATTTCGCCGAGGGCGCGGCCGCCTTCCTCGAAAAGCGCGCGCCGCGCTTCGGCTGAGTTGCCCATGCCCGCCTACCTGATCATCGAAGCCCGCATCAGCGACCCGCAGGGCTTTGCCGCCTATGCGCGCGCCACGCCGGCGGTGGTGGCCCACTACGGCGGCCGCTACCTGGTGATGGGCGGCGCCCAGGACAGCCTGGAAGGCGAGCACGCGCCGGCGCGCACGGTGATCTCGTGCTGGCCCGACCGCGCCGCTGCGCTGGCGTTCTGGCACTCGCCCGAATACGCGGCGATCAAGCCGCTGCGCGCCGGCACCGGCATGTTCCGCGTGCTGCTGGCCGACGGCGTGCAGGCGCAGCCGCTTCCCGAATCCGCAACCGGAGATTCCACCCCATGACCGATGCCTACCGCGCGCTGGCGCTGCAGACCACCTGCCGCGCGATCAACGCCTGCTCCACGCCCGCGGACGCCGCCGCCGCGGTGGCCGACAACATCGACCGCGTCGGCCGCCAGATCCGCGCCTCCAAGGCCTTCATCGGCGCCGACCTGAAACTGGTGGTGCTGCCCGAGTACTTCGCCACCAGCTACCCGCTGGGCGACACCATCCCCGGCTGGGCGGCCAAGGGCTGCTTCGACATGCACGGCGCCGAGTACGAGCGGCTGGGCCGCATCGCCCAGGACAACGGCGTCTACCTGTGCAGCAACGCCTACGAGCGCGACCCGCATTTCCCCGGGCTGTACTTCCAGTCGTCGGTGATCCTGGACGACAGCGGCAACCAGATCCTGCGCTACCGCCGGCTGATCTCGCTGTACGCGCCCAGCCCGCACGACGTCTGGGACCGATACCTGGACGTGTACGGCATCGACGGCGTATTCCCGGTGGCGCGCACGCCGCTGGGGCGGCTGGCCTGCATCGCCTCGGAGGAGATCCTCTATCCGGAGATCGCGCGCGCGCTGGGCCTGCGCGGGGCCGAGGTGATCCTGCATTCGACCAGCGAGGTCGGCAGCCCCGAGCTGACGCCCAAGGACATCGCCAAGCGCGCCCGCGCCATCGAGAACATGGCCTATGTGGTGTCGGCCAACACCGCCGGCATCAGCGGCGTGGACATCCCGCTGGGCAGCGCCGACGGCATGAGCAAGATCGTCGACGACCAGGGCCGGGTGCTGGCCGCGGCCGCGGCCGGCGAATCGATGGCCGCCTATGCCGACCTGGACATCGCCTGCCTGCGCCGGCGGCGCCTGCGCCCGGGCATGGGCCACGTGCTGTCGCGGCTGCCGCAGGCGGCGATCAATGCTGGCCTCGGCGCCACCGCGCTCAAACCCAACGCGCTGCTCGACGGCGACACCCTGAAGATCCCGCAGCGGGCCGATTTCGCCGCCCGCCAGAAAGCCACCATCGAGGCGCTGCTGGGCGCCGGAGTCCTGGGTCATGACTGAAACGAGCACGCTGCCGCTGCGCAACCCGCGCAGCGGCCAGATCGAGGGTGAGCTGGCGGTCACGCCGGCCGCCGAAGTGGCCGCCGCCGCGGCCGCGCTGCGCGCCGCGCAGCCGCAGTGGGAGCGGCAGGGCATCGAGCGCCGCTGCGAACGGCTGGCGGCGCTGGCCGAGGCGCTGGCCGCGCGCCGCGACGCCATGATCGAGATGCTGCTGGCCGATACCGGGCGCTGGCACGAATCGGTGATCGAGGTCGACGGCACGCTGGCGGCGATCCGCCGCTGGGCGGCGCAGGCGCCGGCCTGCCTGGCCGAGCCGGCGCCGCGCCAGGACGCCATTCCCTTCATCCAGGCGCAGCAGACCTGGGTGCCGTACCCGGTGGTCGGCGTCATCAGCCCCTGGAATTTCCCGCTGATGCTGACCCTGATCGACGCGGTGCCGGCGCTGGCCGCCGGCTGCACCGTACTGGCCAAGCCCAGCGAGGTGACCTCGCGCTTCGTGCCGCTGCTGCGCGAGGCGCTGGCCGCGGCCGGGCTGGGCGAGGTGTTCGCGCTGGTCACCGGCGCCGGCGACACCGGCCAGGCGGTGATCGAGGCCTGCGACCATGTCTGCTTCACCGGCTCGGTGGCGACCGGGCGCAAGGTGGCCGAGGCCTGCGCGCGCCGGTTCATTCCGGCCTCGCTGGAGCTGGGCGGCAAGGACCCGGCGCTGGTGCTGTCCGATGCCGACGTCGCGCAGGCGGCGCGCGCGCTGGCCTGGGGCAGCTTCGTCAACGGCGGCCAGAGCTGCATGTCGATCGAGCGCGTCTATGTCGAGGCGCCGGTGGCCGAGGCCTTCATCGCCGCGCTGGTGAAGGAGGCCGCCGCGCTGGATCTGGCGTGGCCGGACCCGAAGCAGGGCCGGATCGGGCCGATCATCGCCGCCTCGCAGGTGGAACTGGTGCGCCGGCAGCTGGCCGAGGCGCTGGCCGGCGGCGCGCGCGCGCTGACCGGTGGCGAGCTGGTCGAGCACGGCGGCACCTGGTGCCCGCCGACGGTGCTGGTGGGCGTGGACGACGACATGGCGGTCATGCGCGAGGAAAGCTTCGCCACCGTGCTGCCGGTGAAGGTGGTGGCCGACGAAAACGAGGCCGTCGCCTGCGCCAACGCCAGCGAGTTCGGGCTGTCGGCGGCGGTGTTCTCGGGCGACCCGGAGCGCGCGCAGCGCGTGGCCCGCCAGCTGCACGCCGGCGCCGTCTCGATCAACGACGCCAGCCTCACCGCCATGGTGCAGACCGCCGAGAAGCAGAGCTTCGGCCATTCCGGCATGGGCGGCTCGCGCATGGGCAGCAGCTCGATCCGCCGCTTCGTGCGTGCGCGCGCGCTGCTGGTCAACACCGGTGTGGCCTCGCCGTGGTGGTTCCCGGCGGCGGAGTGATCGCAGCGAAGTGGATCGCAGGGCCGGGGATGGCGTGATGCCGGCGGTCGCGGGCGGAGCATGTGCCGGTGAACGGCCGTGCTTTCAGGCGTCAGGGCCGGCCGGTGCTTGCCACGCGGCATGCACGGGTGGGGAGAGAGTGGCCTGCGCGCCACCCTGTGCAGGCGGGCCGTACTCCCGGCACGTGCGGCACCGGGGCGTGAGCCGGTAAAGAATGCCTTCCGGCCTGCTGTCGAGTGGCCGAAGCAAGCGCCCGTCCTCCCGGCCTGCGCCTGCCTGCGGGTGGTCAGGGGCGAAGTGTTTGGCCGGGCAGGCAGGCGCTCCTGCCGGCTTGCAGGCGTCTGTGTGCTTGCATACCTGCGGGTGCTTGACCGCACCGATCCATATGACATATAGGTATGTCATTAATACATTTGGTCGGTGACAGGAGACTTCGCGATGAGCCAGCAAGCCCTTCCCCCGAGTTGGCAGCATGTCGGCCGCCACGCGCTGTTTCCCGAAAGCACGCTCGACGACACCACCCGCTTCGACTTCCTGGCCAACATGAACGGCTATCTGGCCACGCGGCTTGGCCCGAAGGTCAAGCTGGCCTACGAGCAGCGGGTCAGGCCGGCCTTCGAGAAGGAGAAGGGCCACGCGCCGCAGAGCCGCCACGAGGTACGCAAGGCGATGGCGGGCGACCCGGTCTACCAGACCTGGAGCGCCCTGCGCCGCAACACCATGGAGATGCGCCAGCAGGCCGGGCGCGGGCTGGTGCTCCGGCAGCTCGACGCGCTGGTCGAGAAGGCGCGCGCGCTCAACGCCGGCGACGACGGCCTGCAGCTGGACCCGGCCGTGCAGGTGCCGCGCTACGCCAGCGCGGTGGACATCCACTGCATGCCCGGCGGCTACCACACCGAGCTGGTGGCCGACGACGTGTCGGCGGCGGCCAACTACGACTGCGGCATCTTCGCCACCACCGGCGGCATGCTCGGCCGCTACAACGACGGCGGCGGCCAGGCGCTGGCGCAGTGGCTGAAGGAGCAACACCCGCAGTTCAGGCCGCGCCGCATCCTCGACATCGGCTGCACCTGCGGCCACAACGTGGTGCCGCTGGCACAGGCCTTCCCCGAGGCGGAAGTGATCGCGGTGGACGTGGCCGCGCCGATGCTGCGCTACGGCCATGCCCGCGCCCGCGCGCTGGGCGTGAACAACATCGTGTTCCGCCAGGCCAACGGCGAGGCGCTGGACTACCCGGACGCTCACTTCGACCTGATCACCACCGCCATGTTCTGGCACGAGAGCTCGGCTACGGCGATGCCGCGCAAGCTGCGCGAGATCAACCGCCTGCTGGCGCCCGGCGGCCTCACCGCGCACCTGGAGCAGCCGCAGTACCACGGCATGGACGTGTACGAGCAGTTCGTGCGCGACTGGGACACCTACAACAACAACGAGCCGTTCTGGGGCGTGATGCACGAGTACGACCTGCGGCGGATGATGGCCGCGGCCGGCTTCGACCCCGAACGCTATTTCGAGACCAGGGTGCGCGGCGTGGTGGACCGGGACATCTTCCCGGTGGCCAGCGCGCAGGGCGAGGACCACGGCCGCGCCGCGCTGTGGACCATGTTCGGAGCGTGGAAGGCATGAGCGACATCGACCCCATCGCCCTGGCCGGCACCCGCGCCCGCGGCAAGCGTCCCTACTTCTTCAAGGACCCGGACGTGGAGCGCGTGCTCTCCATCGCCATGGCCATCGCCATGGAGAACGCGGTCACCCACCAGCGGCTGGACGCGCTGGAACGGCTGATCGAGCAGAAGGGCCTGCTCAGCCGCGCCGAGCTGGACCAGTTCCGTCCCGACCGCGAGGCCGAGGCGCAGCGCACGCTGTGGATGCAGGAATACATCGCCCGGGTGCTGCGCATCGTGCAGCAGGAGACCGAGGCGCTGCAGGACACCGGCATGGACGTGCCGATGGAACAGGTCATGGACGAGCTTCGCGACCAATGAACCAGGCGCCGCGCGCCGCACAACCGCAACCGTCACAAGGAACGCACATGATCGACCTGCAGAAGCACATGCCCTACCTGGCCAAGCACGACGGCGTGTGGGACGGCGTGTACCGCTACTACGACGCCGAGGGCAACAAGACCGACGAGCACCGCTCGCGCCTGGTCTGCCGCATCACCGGCGACGACGCGGTTCCCTACCACCAGACCAACCACTACAGCTGGGCCGACGGCAGGACCGAGATCCGCGATTTCCCCACCACCTACAGCTTCGGCCGCATCATCTTCGACAACGAGCTGATCTACGGCTGGTGCACCGAGATTCCCGAGGACGACCACCACCGCACGCTGATGCTGCACTGGCAGCGCAAGGGCGAGGAAGGCATCGAGCTGTACGAGATGATCCAGCTTTCGGACTGCGGCACGCTGCGCAACCGCATCTGGCACTGGTACCGGAACGGCGTGCTGGTCCAGCGCACCATGATCGACGAGAAGTTCGTCAGCCGCGACTGGCGCAAGCTCAACGGCCCCAGCTTCGCCGGCGATCCGATCTGAGCGGTTCCACCGGTACCGGCCGCCGCCTGCGCCACGCGCGCGGCGTGGCGGCCGCACACCGGGCGATGGCGGCCTGCTGCCATACCCGCGGAGGTGATTGATGAGCAGTTCCCGACGTTCGTTCCTCGCCGGCGCCGCCGGACTGGCCGCGCTGGGCAGCGTCGGCGGCGGCCTGCTGGGCGCGCCCGCCAGCGCGCACGCGGCCATGGGCAAGGGCGCCGACGCGCCCAACCTGCGCGACGACGGCACCTACGAGACGGTCGAGCTGGCCAAGCCGGCGTGGACCCTGGGCCTGGCGCAGACCCGCGTGCACAGCTTCGAGCCGCGCGAAACCCGCACCGCGCTCAAGCGCAATCTCGAACACATGCTGGAGACCATCGACCGCGCCTTCTATTTCGGCGCGCGGCCGGACCTGCTGCAGTTCCACGAATTCCCGCTGCAGGGCTGGCGCCGCTGGACGCGCAAGGAGGCCTACCAGCTGGCGATCGAACTGCCCGGCGTGGAGAGCGAGGCAATCGCGGCCAAGTGCCGCCAGTACGACACCTGGATCGTGTTCGGCGCCTACGTGCGCGATCCGGACTGGCCCGGGCACGTGCTGTCGATCACCACGGTGATGGACAACACCGGCCGCATCGTCGACAAGCACTGGAAGGCGCGCAACATCAAGGGCGTGTTCCCCGGCTTCGAGCTGTTCACCACCACCATCTACGACGTGCTCGACCGCTACGTGGAGATGTACGGCCGCGACGCGGTGATACCGGTGACGCGCACGCCATTGGGCAACCTGGCCACCAGCTCGGCGCAGCGCGAGCCGGAACTGTTCCGGGCGATGGCGATGAAGGGCGCCGAGGTGTTCCTGCGCACCGCCTCCGGCGGCTTCATGCCGCTCGATGTGCAGGCCTGCGCGCTGTACAACGGCGTCTACAGCTCGATCGTCAACAACTCGATCTCGCCGGACAACGGCCCGTTCTTCGACGATCCCGGCAGCGGCGGCACCGCGCTCTACGGGCCGAACGGCGAGGCCATCGCCACGGCGAGCAGCCTGCACGAGCAACTGGTGGTGGGCCGCATCCCGATCGCCGAACTGCGCGCGCGCAAGCGCCAGCCGGTGGTGCACATGGAGCTCTACCGCGACATCTACGACGGCTACCACAGCAAATATGCGCCCAACCTGTGGTCGCAGTACCTGCCCGAGTCGCTGGAGGACGCCGCGCGCTACGTGCGCGACAAATCGCGCTGGAAGTAGCGCCGGTCCTTCTCCTGTGATCTTCAGGCCGGCGGATGTTGTTCCTCTTCCCTGTGGGCGAACCATCAGGTATTGCCTTTGGCAGCCGCGATCCTCGGTAGGAGCGACTTCAGTCGCGATGGGGCTTTACCGGTAAAGCCCCATCGCGGCTGAAGCCGCTCCTACAGGCCACCGTTACGGGGCCGCGGGCGGAACAGCCCTTACAACCTCAGCTCGGCCAGCACCGCGGCGATGGATTCGCTGTCGCGATGGGGCTTTACCGGTAAGGCCCTATCGCGGCTGAAGCCGCTCCTACAGGCCACCGCTACGGGGCTGCGGGCGGAACAGTCCTTACGGCCCAGCTCGGTCAGCACCGCGGCGGTGGATTCGCTGTCGCGATGACGCTTTACCGGCAAGGCTCCATCGCGGCTGAAGCCGCTCCTACAGGTCGCCCCTACGGGCCGCGGGCGGAACAGTCTTTACAGCCCCAGCTCGGCCAGTACCGCGGCGGTGGATTCGCCGATGCCGTCCAGGTGCGGGTTGATGCGTCCCGGCTCGTTGGCGAAACGGATCGGGATGCCCAGGTGGGTGCCGCCTGTGTCGTCGGTCCAGACCATGCCGCGGGCGCGGGTATGCGGGTCGGCGAAGGCTTCGGTCAGGGTCTTCACCGGCGCCCAGCACACGTCCACGTCCTGCAGGAATGCGCTCCACTCGGACAGCGGGCGGGTGGCGAAGGTGTCGGCGAGGAAGGCCTTGACCGGGTCCTGGCCGGGGCCGGGCGGCAGTTCGCATAGCGCGACCAGGTCCGGTCGCCCCAATGCGCGCAGCAGGTTCGCCGCGAACTTGTGCTCGGTACCGCCCAGCGCCAGCCAGCGGTCGTCGGCGCAGCGGTAGAGCTTGTACAGGGCATTGCCGCCCCAGCTGCGCTCCTCGTGCACCACCGGGTCGCGGCCCAGCGCGAACGGCGGGCCGAGCACATTGGGCAGCCATGCCATCAGCGCGTCCTGCATCGACAGGTCGATGAAGTCGCCTTCGCCGCTGCGTTCGCGGCGCAGCAGCGCCATCAGGATGCCGGCCAGCGCCATCAGCGAGCCGGCCATGTCGGCCACCGGCATGTGCGGCGCGGCCGGGGTGCTGTCCGGTGCGCGGTTGAGGCTGACCACGCCGCTGTCGGCCTGCATCGCCAGGTCGTGCGCCGGGCGCAGCGCCTTCGGGCCGGTCTGGCCGTAGGCGCTGATCGCGCAGTAGACGATCCTCGGGTTGATCGCCTTGCAGCTGGCGTAGTCGATGCCCAGCCGCGCGGCCACGCCGGGGCGGAACGCCTCCACCACCACGTCGGCCCAGGCCACCAGCCGCGCGAACGCGGCCTTGCCGGCATCGCTCTTCAGGTCGAGCACGATGCAGCGCTTGCCGCGGTGGGTGTTGCGGAACCAGGTGCTGTGCCCGGCCTGCTTGAGCCCGACCTCGCGCACCGGCTCGCCGCCGGGCGGCTCGAGCTTGATCACCTCGGCGCCATGGTCGGCCATCATCATCGTCAGGTGCGGCCCCGGCAGGAACAGCGACAGGTCCAGCACGCGCACGCCTTGCAGTTTCATCGCCGGCTCCGTGGGGCTTCAGTCGTCATGATCGCGCAGCAGCGCGTCGGCATCGGCATCCAGCGCCGGTGCGGCGCGACCGGACAGGCGCCGGCCGTCGAGCTTGATGGGGTTGCGCAGCATGCGCTGGGTGCCCTGCGGGTGCGCGACCTCCTGCAGCATGTCCACCTCGCGCACGTAGGGGTTGTCCAGCGCCTGGGCGATGTCCAGCACCGGTGCGATCGGGATGCGCCCGGCGAACAGCTGCGTCCAGTGCGCGGTGGGTTGGGTGCCCAGCACCTCGTCGATCAGCACGGTCAGTTCCTCGCGCACCTGGCGGCGCGCGGCGAAGTCGGCGAAGCGCGGCTCGGCCGCCCACGCCGGGCTGCCGATGCCCTCGACGAAGATCTGCCAGAACTTCTCCAGCATGCACATCACCATCACCCAGCCGTCGGCGGTGCGGAACACCTGGCACGGCACGGTGGACGGATGCGCGCTGCGCGGCAGGCGCCCGGTGCGATGGCCGGCATTGAGGTACCAGGTGGCCGGATAGCTGAGCTGGTGCAGTGCCACGTCGAACAGGCTCACGTCGACGTCGCGGCCGACGCCGCTGCGCATGGCGCCGATCACCGCCGCCAGCAGGCCCATCGCCATCGTGGTGCCGGTCATGTAGTCCACCATCGACAGGCCGAAGCGCGCCGGCGGCGCGTCCGGCTCGCCGGTCAGTGCCATGAAGCCGGCTTCGGCCTGCATCAGGTAGTCGTAGCCGGGCCACGCCGCGCGCGGGTTGTCGCGGCCGTAGGCGGACAGGTGCGCGCAGACGATCTTCGGGTTGATCGCCGACAGCGTGGCGTAGTCCAGGCCCAGCTTGGCCGGCTGGTCGCCGCGCAGGTTGTTGAGCACCGCGTCGGCGTCGGCGACCAGGCGCTCGAATGCGGCGCGGCCCTCGGCGGACTTCAGGTCCAGCCGCAGCGAGCGCTTGTTGAGGTTGAAGGTCTGGAAGAACAGGCTGTCGCCGTCGCCCAGGAAATGCGGGCCGGTGGCGCGCGCGACGTCGCCGCCGGGCGGGGACTCGATCTTGACGACCTCGGCGCCGAGGTCGGCCAGGTGCATCGAGCCATAGGGGCCGGCGCCGTACTGCTCGACGGCGAGGATGCGCAGGCCTTTCAGGGGCAGGTCTTTCATGGGGGCCTCGTGGACGGACGGTGGTGGCGAGTTCCTTTTCCCTCCGGGAGACGGCTTGGCAGGATTGCCAGGCTGCACGGCGAAGCCGCCCGAAGGGTGAGGCACAGGGATGTGCCGAATGCAGGTGCCCCGAAGGGGCGGATGAGGGGCGCCGCGCAGCGCCTGCGGTCGTCGCCCTGTGGAACGCGTCGCCACGCGTCAAAGTGGTGGACATCCGGTGTTGCTTTGGCGGTTCACCCTGGCTGGCGCGTGGCGACGCGTTCCACAGGGCTGGCAGCGGGTGCTTCCTTGCGGCGTCCCAACCCTCGCTTCGCGCCCCGGCCCTTGCGCTGGCGCAAGGGCGTTCGAGGGGCAGCGGACCGGTGGTTCGCAAACCGCCCCCCTCACCCCAACGGGAGAGGGGCTTCAAGCTTCAGATTGGATTGCGCGCCACCAGCTGCTTGGAAATGATGATGCGCTGCATCTCGTTGGTGCCCTCGCCGATGCACATCAGCATCGCGTCGCGGTGGAAGCGCTCGATGTCGTACTCCACCGAGTAGCTGTAGCCGCCGAAGATGCGCATGCCTTCCTGCGCGCAGAACGCGCCGGTCTCGGTGGCGAAGTACTTGGCCATGCCCGCTTCCATGTCGCAGCGTTCGCCCTTGTCGTAGGCGTTGGCGGCGCTCTCGATCAGCAGCTTGGAGGCCTCCACGCGCGCGGCCATCTCGCCCAGCTTGAGCTGGATGGCCTGGTGCTCGGCGATCGGCTTGCCGAAGGTGGTGCGTTCCTGGGCGTAGCGCACCGACAGGCGCAGCGCGCCCTCGGCGATGCCGCAGCCGCGCGCGGCGACGTTGATGCGGCCCAGCTCCAGCCCGCCGATGGCATGGTGGAAGCCCTTGCCTTCCTCGCCGCCGAGCAGGCAGTCGGCCGGCACGCGGTAGTCCTGGAACACCAGCTCGCAGGTGTCGATGGCCTTGTAGCCGCTCTTCTGCAGTTTCTTGGCGACCACGAAGCCTTCGCCCTTCTCGGCGATGAACATCGACATGCCCTTGTGCCGCGGCTGCGCGCCGGGGTCGGTTTTGGTCAGCAGCAGGGCCATGTTGCCGTGCAGGGAGTTGGTGATCCAGGTCTTGGCGCCGTTGATGACGTAATGGTCGCCTTCGCGCCGCGCGACGGTGCGGATCGCCTGCAGGTCGGTGCCGGCGTTGGGCTCGGTGAGCCCCAGCGCGGCACGCAGTTCACCCGTTGCCATGCGCGGCAGGTACTTGCGCTTCTGCGCCTCGGTGCCGCAGCGTTCGATCGCCGAAGCCACGATCAGGTGCGAGTTGAAGATGCCGGTCGGCGCCATCCACACCGACGAGACCTTGATGACGATCCGGGCGTAGATGCGCGCCGGCAGGCCAAGGCCGCCGTACTCGGGCGAGATGGTCGCGCCGAACAGGCCGAGGTCCTTCATCTCCTCCACCAGCTGGTGCGGGTACTTGTCCTCCAGGTCGTATTCGCGGGCGATGGGCGCGACGGACTTCTCGATCCAGTGGTCGATCGAGTCCATCAGCGCCTGTTCTTCCTCGGGGCCCCAGAGCGGGTCGGTGTCGGTGCTCATGGCGGCGTCCTTCAGTAGTTGACCTTGTCTTCGACCGAATGGCCGCGCCGGGCGATCAGCATGGTGCGGTTGAAGGTGCACACCAGCTTGCCGTCCTGGTTGTAGCCGTCGCTGCGGCAGGTGACGATGCCGGCGCCGGGGCGCGACTTGGACTCGCGCTTCTCCAGCACCTCCGACTCGGCGATCAGGGTGTCACCGACGAACAGCGGGTGGGTCATGCGGATGTCGGTCCAGCCGAGGTTGGCCACCGCCTTCTGGCTGACGTCGGTCACGCTCATGCCGACCATCAGCGCCACCGTCAGCGGCGAGCACACGATCACCTTGCCGAACTCGGAGGCCTTGGCGTACTCCTTGTCGAAGTGCATCGGGTGGGTGTTCATGGTCAGCAGGGTGAACCAGGTGTTGTCGGTCTCGGTGATCGTGCGGCCGGGACGGTGCTCGTAGATGTCGCCGACGTTGAAGTCTTCGTAGTAGCGGCCGAAGGTTTCGCGGAAGCGGTTTTCGGCGATCTGCTTGACGTTCTGAACCATGGTGGTGTCCTTTTCGCGGGGCGGTGGGCTTGCGCTGGGCGCAGCCCGGTCAAAGAGGGAAGGAAAGCGGGGCGGCGGCGGGAGCGGTCAGCCGGCGCGGACGCCGTGCGCGCCGAGCGCGATGGCGCGTTCGGCGGCGATCTCGATGGGGCGGTCCACCAGCTTGCCGTCGAGCTGTATGGCCTCGCCGCCGCTGGCGGCCAGCGCGGCGATCACGTGCTGCGCGCGTTCGTACTCGGCGGCGGTGGGCAGGTAGCGGCTCTGGATCGGCTCGACCTGGGCAGGATGGATCGCCGCCTTGGCGGTGAAGCCCAGTTCGATCACGCGGTCGGTCTCGGCGATGAGGCCGGCCTCGTCCTTGATGTCCAGGTAGGGCACGTCCAGGCAGCCGATGCCGGCCTCGGCGGCGACGGTGGCCAGCTGCACGCGCGGATGGAAGAAGCTGTCCCAGCCGGCGCGGCCGCGCAGCGCGACGATGTAGTCGAAGCCGCCGAACATCAGCGCCTGCAGGCGCGGGATGGCCGCCGCCAGCGCGCGCGCGTCGAGCAGCCCGCGCGGCGTTTCGATCTGGGCAATGAAGGCGGTATCGATGGCGGCCAGCGCCGCATCCGCCTGCCGCAGTTCGGCCACGGTTTCGACCTTGGGCAGCATCACGAACGCCGGTTTCAACCTGGACGCGGCCAGCGCCGCCAGGTCGGCCTGGCCCAGCGCGGTGGACAGCGGATTGATGCGCAGGCCGATCTCGCCGTGGCTGGTCGGCGCGCCGGCGAGGAAGGCGAACAGCGCCGCGCGCGCGCTTTCCTTGTCGGCCGGGGCGACCGCGTCCTCCAGGTCGATGCAGACCTGGTCGGCGCCGGTGGCGATGGCCTTGGCATAGCGTTCCGGGCGCGAGCCCGGGACGAACAGCAGGCAGCGGCGGGGGTTGGGCGCGGCGGTCATGGCGCCGGTACCTGCGCGGCGAAGTGTTCGGCGATCTGGCGGCGGGTGGCGTACCAGGTGCCGGGCTTGCGCGCGACGTACTGCAGGAATTTCTCGAACGCGCCGATGCGGCCGGGGCGGCCGATGATGCGCAGGTGCAGGCCCAGCGACATTACCTTGGGCGCGTGCGCGCCTTCGGCGTACAGCGTGTCGAAGCTGTCGATGGCGTAGTCGAGCCAGTCCTTCGGCAGGTAGGACGGGGCGACCCACATCTTCATGTCGTTGGTGTCCAGCTGGTAGGGCACCACCACCATCGGCCGGTCGCTGCCCTCGACCTCGCCCCAGAACGGCGCGTCGGCCGAGTAGTCGTCCATGTGGTACAGGAAGCCTTCCTCCTGCAGCAGGCGCCGGGTGGCGCCGGTATGCAGGTAGCGCGACAGCCAGCCGGCCGGGCGCACGCCCACGGTCTTCTCGATGCTGTCGGCGGCGTCGCGGATGAACTGCCGTTCCTGCGCCTCGTCGAAGCGGAACTGGTGGATCCAGCGGTGGCCGTGCGAACACACCTCGTGGCGGCTGCCGCGCAGGTAGGCGGCGACCTCCGGGGCGCGCTCCAGCGAGACCGCCGCGGCGGTGTACGTACCGGTCACGCCGTACCTGTCCAGCAGCGCGGCCACGCGCGCGTGGCCCTCGTTGATGCCGTAGCGGTAGTTGGACTCGTTGCCGTAGTTGCGCACCGGCTTGGACAGGGTGACGTGCAGCTCGTCCACCGGTTCGGTGATCCTGTCGCCCTGGCCGACGTTGTACTCGGACAGTTCCTCGACGTTGACCACGACCGACAGCGCCAGGCGCGCGTCGTTGGGCCACTTGTAGCTTGCTTGGGTCATGGGGGTTCTCGGGGTGGGGCCGGCTCAGTGCACTTCTTCGCCGCCGGAGACGTTGAGCGCCTCGCCGGTGACGTAGACCGCATCGTCCGAACACAGGAAGGCGGTGGCCGCGGCGGTGTCCGCGGCCAGGCCGGGACGTCCCAGCGGGATGCGCGCACGCATGTCGGCCAGGTACTGCTCCACGCTGCGGCCGGTTTTTTCGGCGAAGTATTCGTTCTGCCACGCGCCCAGCCCGGTGGTGACATGGTTGGGGCAGACCGCGTTGACGGTGATGCCGTGCGCGCCCAGCTCCAGCGCCGCCACCCGGGTCAGGCCGACCAGCCCGTGCTTGGAGGCGCAATAGGCCGCGGCATGCGGGAACGGCGACTTGGCCGCCTGCGAGGCGATGTTGACGATGCGCCCGTCGCCCTGGGCGACCATCTGCCGCGCAGCGTGCTTGCTGCACAGGAACGCGCCGCGCAGGTTGACCCCGAGCACCGCGTCCCATTCGCCGGCGTCCATCTCCAGCAGCGGTTTCATCAGGTAGCCGATGCCGGCGTTGTTGACCAGGATGTCGAGGCGGCCGAAGCGCGCCACGGTGGCGGCGACCACCGCTTCGACCTGCGCCTCCTCCAGCACGTCCAGCGCCATCGCCACGCACTCGCCGCCGGTGGCGGCGGCCAGCGCGGCGGCGACCTGCGCCATTTCCTCGTCGGTGCCGACCGCGGTCACCGGCATTTCCGCGCCGCGGCCCTTGCCGATGTCGGTCAGCACCACCTTGCAGCCTTCCTCGAGCAGGCGCCGGGCGATGCCTTCGCCGAGGCCGGCGTGGCGGCCGGCGCCGGTGATCAGGGCGACCTTGCCCTGCAGTTCGGGATAACGGGCCATGGGTTGCGGGCTCCTTGGGGCTTACAGGGCGCTGGCGAGGATGAACAGCGGGTTGTCGGCGTACTTCTGCTGGAACTGCGCCGCGCCGGCCTGCGCCGCCGGATCGGCCAGGTCGGCGGCGAAGGCGGCCATGTCTGGTACCCGGATCAGCTCGACGTATTCGTAGGGCGAGGGGCCGTCGCCGATCAGCAGGCCGCTGGCCTTGAGCACCTCGAACCTGTCCACCGACGCCAGCCCGTTGACCACCGGCAGGTCGCTGTCGCGCGCCCAGGCCTCGTATTCCTCGCGGCTGACGCCGGGCTTGAGGTTGAACAGCACGACGATGGTTTGCATGGCTTCCTCCCGGGCGAAAGACTGTGGCACACTTTGTCCGGACAAAGTGTAGGCATGCCATCCGCTCCCGGTCAACGCCGGCGGCGGAAACCCCCCGCCGGCGTATCTACCTGCCATGACCCAACCTGCAGAGGTGTTCAGATGAAGCGTTATTACCCGTGGCTGATGGCGGTAATGGGGATGCTGGTACTGCTCGTGTCGAACGGACTGGTCATCACCGGACTGACCGCGTTCGACGAATCGCTGCTGCGCGAGTTCGGCTGGAGCCGCAGCGAGCTGAAGCTGCGCGACCTGATCACCCTGGTCCTGGCTGGCTGGACGGCGCCGTTCCTGGGCGTGGTGATCGACAAGGTCGGGCCGCGCAAGCTGATCCTGGCGGGACTGGCGCTGCTGGCGGCGCTGTATGCCGCCTATGCGCACGTGCACTCGCTCACGCACCTGTACCTGATCCACCTCGGCTTCGCGCTGGTCCTGGTCGCCGCCGGCCTGAACGTGGCGGTGATCTATGTGTCGCAGTGGTTCGTGACCCAGCGCGGCACCGCCATCGGCATCGCCCTGGTCGGCACCAGCCTGGGCGGCATGGTGTTCCCCAAGCTCGGCGTGCACCTGCTGCAGGGCATGGACTGGCGCGGCGCCTTCCTGTGGGAGGCGGGGGTACCGCTGGCCTGCCTGCTGCTGGCGCTGCTGCTGGTGCGCAGCCCGCGCCCGGGCGGCATCGCGCCGTGGGGAGCGGACAAGGTGGGCGCCGGCGCCGGCAGGACCGCCTCGGGCCTGCCCGACCTGGGCTACCGGCAGGCGCTGCGCACGCGCACCTTCTGGGTGCTGGCGTTCGTGGCCATGACCACTTTCTTCTCGATCATGGCGGTGTCGGCCAACCTGTTCCTGCACATGCGCGACCTCGGCTTCGCGCCGCAGCAGGCCGGCAACGCGCTGGGGCTGATGTTCGGCCTGGCGATGGTCGGCAAGTTCCTGTTCGGCATGCTCTCGGACCTGTTCCCGGCCAAGCGCGTGTTCCTGCTCAACCTGGCGATCATGGCCGCCGGCGCGGTGGTGCTGGCGACCCTGCGCGCGGACCTGGTGTGGTATTCGCTGGTGCTGTTCGGCCTGGGCTGGGGCGGGCTGTACACCATGATCCAGCTGCTGGCGGTCAACGCCTTCGGCCTGGCCGCGGCCGGCCGCATCCTCGGCACCATCACCCTGCTCGACGCCACCACCGCCGGCCTGGGCATCTGGCTCACCGCCAAGATCTTCGACGTGACCCACAGCTACCAGCCGGCCTTCGTGCTGATCTGCGTGCTGGTCGCGCTCGCCCTGCTGGCCGCCACCCTGGTGCGCGACGAACGCGCGCGCCTGGTCCGCGCCTGACCCCGCCGCAACGGAGAACCTTCCCATGCCCGCGATGGAAACCTCTTCGCTCACCGCCCGCCAGTACTGGGAGCAGGTCAAGGCCAACCCCAACCGCGCCAGGTTCGGCTTCGGCCGACGCCCGGCCATCGTCAACATCGACGTGCAGCGCGCCTACACCGACCTGGCCGCGTTCAGGACCGCCTACGAAACCGACCCGCGCCAGATCGAGCACATCAACGCGCTGTCGGCGCAGGTGCGCGCACTCGGCCTGCCGGTGGTGTGGACCTACGTGGCCTACCTGGAATCGGGCGAGGACGCCGGCGTCTGGGGCACGCGCACCGATACCCCGGACTCGCTGCAGAACATCAAGCACGGTTCCGAGCGCGCCCAGTTCGACCAGCGCGCCGAGGTGCGGCCGGGCGACATCGTCATGCACAAGCGCATGGCCAGCCCGTTCTTCGAGACCAACCTGTGGTCGCTGCTGACCTTCCACCGCATCGACACGCTGATCGTCACCGGCGGCTCCACCTCCGGTTGCGTGCGCGCCTGCGTGATCGACAGCCTCTCGCGCGGCTACCGCACCATCGTCCCGGAGCAGTGCGTGGCCGACAAGCACGAGATCCCGCACTTCGCCAACCTGTGCGACATCATGCTCAAGTACGGCGACGTCGAGGACGTGGACGCGGTGGCCGCGCAGCTGCAGGCGCTGCGCGCATGAACGCCGCCACCCGCTCCGATCCGGGCCTGTACGACTACTGGCCCTGGGACAGCCGCCCGAAGATCACCTGGCCCGGCAATGCCCGGGTGGCGCTGTGGATCGCGCCCAACATCGAGTTCTACGAGTACGCGCCGCCGCCCAACCCGCAGCGCAAGGCCTGGCCGCGGCCGCTGCCGGACGTGCTTGGCTACGGCACCCGCGACTACGGCAACCGCGTCGGCCACCAGCGCATGATGCGGGTGATGGACCGCTTCGGCCTGCGCGGCTCGGTGTCGCTGTCCACCGCCATGCTCGAGCACCATCCGGAAGTGATCGCGATGGCCGCCGAGCGCGGCTGGGAGTTCTTCAGCCACGGCATCTACAACACCCGCTACACCTACGGCCTGGACGAGGCGCAGGAGCGGGAGATGATCCGGCATTCGATGGAGCTGATCGCGCGCCACACCGGCCAGCACTGCGACGGCTACCTGGCGCCGGCGTTGTCGCACTCCAACGCCACCATCGACCTGTTCGCCGAGGCCGGCGGCCTGTACACCTGCGACCTGTTCCACGACGACCAGCCGACGCCGGTGAAGACCCGTTCCGGCAGGCGCTTCGTCTCGGTGCCGTATTCGCTGGAGCTCAACGACACCATCGTCTACGTCACCAACAAGATCGAGCCGCGCCGCTACGGGCAGATGATCAAGGACGCCTTCGACCGGCTGTATGCCGAGGGCGAGCGCTCGGGCACGGTGATGTGCGTGCCGCTGCACGCCTACCAGGTCAGCCACCCGCACCGGCTGGCGGCCTTCGAGGAGGCGATGGACTACATCTGCGGCCACGACGGCGTGTGGAAGGCCACCGGCCGCGAGATCGCCCGGCACTACCTGGACCACCACTACGACGACGCGCTGGCCTCGATGGCGGCGGTCGCCGCGGAGGACGCCGCATGAGCCTGGACCGCAGCCATCTCGAATACCCGCGCATGCGCCACGGCATGGACCACGAGCGCTACGACTGGTCGATGCTGGCGCAGCGCCCGGCCGTACGCTGGCCCGGCGACAAGCCGCTGGCGCTGTGGATCAACCTGTCGCTGGAGCACTTCCCGCTCGACCCGAAGGGCGAGGGTTTCAAGCCGCACGGCTCGATGGTGATGCCGTACCCGGACCTGCGCCACTACACCCTGCGCGACTACGGCAACCGGGTCGGCGTGTTCCGCGTGCTCGACGCGCTGGAACGGCACGGCCTGCAGGCCAGCGTCGCGGTCAACGGCGAACTGGCGCAGCGCCATCCGGCGCTGCTGCGCAGGCTCAAGGCGCGCGCTGCCGAACTGGTCGCCCATGGCTGGAACATGGACAGCGTGCACCATGGCGGGCTGGCGCCCGAGCGCGAGGCCGAATGCATCGCGCGCACGCTGGAAGCGCTGGCGCCATGGTCGGACGCGCCGATCCGCGGCTGGCTGTCGCCGGCGCGCTCGCAGTCGGAAAACACACCCGAACTGCTGCGCCAGGCCGGCATCGAATGGTTCGGCGACTGGATCAACGACGAGCTGCCGTATGCGTTCAGCACCGCGCACGGGCCGCTGACCGCGCTGCCGTTGTCGATGGAGCTGGAGGACCGCTTCATCGTCGGCGAGAACCTGCACGCCGAGTCCGAATATGCCGACCAGGTCATCGACGCCTGCGAGTTCCTGCTGGAAGAAGCGCAGCGCAGCGGCCAGGGCCGGCTGCTGGTCTTGAGCCTCCATCCGTGGGTGATGGGCCAGCCGCATCGCATCGGGCACCTGGAGCGGGTGTTCGCGCACCTGGCCGGGCGCGCCGCGCTGCTGTGGAACGCCGCGCCTTCGCAGATCGTCGCCGCCGCCCGTTGATCGACGCCTTCAGGCAGCCATCGCCTGCCGGCGGTGGCCCACCCAGGAGATCCGCATGACCACCGACGTTTCCCCAGCCCTTCCGCCGCGCGAAGCGATGGAGTTCGACGTGGTGATCGTGGGCGCCGGCCCGGCCGGCCTGGCTACGGCCATCCGCCTGCGCCAGCTGGCGATGGAGAAGGGGCAAGAACTGTCGGTGTGCGTGCTGGAGAAGGGCTCCGAGCCGGGCGCGCACATCCTCTCCGGCGCGGTGATGGACCCGCGCGCATTGAGCGAGCTGTTCCCCGACTGGCAGGAAAAGGGCGCGCCGCTGAAGCAGGCCGTCACCCGCGACGAATTCCTGTTCCTGGACGCCACCGGCGCCAAGGCCACCCCCAACTGGCTGCTGCCCGGGTGCTTCCAGAACCACGGCAACTACATCGTCAACCTGGGCGAGGTCACGCGCTGGCTGGCGCAGCAGGCCGAGGCGCTGGAAGTGGCCATCTTCCCCGGCTTTGCCGCCGCCGAGGTGCTGTACGACGACGCCGGCGCGGTGATGGGCGTGGCCACCGGCGACATGGGCATCCACAAGGACGGCACCCCCGGCCCGAACTACGAGCGCGGCATGGAGCTGCACGCCAGGTACACGATCTTCGCCGAAGGCTCGCGCGGCCACCTCGGCCGCCAGCTGATCTCCCGCTTCAGGCTCGACGAAGGCAAGGACCCGCAGTCCTACGGCATCGGCATCAAGGAGCTGTGGCAGATCGACCCGGCCAGGCACGAGCCGGGCCTGGTGGTGCACGCCGCCGGCTGGCCGCTGGACGACGACACCTACGGTGGCGCGTTCCTGTACCACGCCGACGGCGGCAAGGTCTCCATCGGCTATGTGGTCGGGCTGGACTACAAGAACCCGTGGCTGAGCCCGTTCGAGGAGTTCCAGCGCTTCAAGACCCACCCGGCGATCCGCAGGCACCTGGAAGGCGGCAAGCGCATCGCCTATGGCGCACGCGCGATCACCGCCGGCGGCATCCTGTCGCTGCCCAAGACGGTGTTCCCGGGCGGCGCGCTGGTCGGCTGCGAGGCCGGCTACCTCAACGTCAGCCGCATCAAGGGCAGCCATGCGGCGATCAAGACCGGCATGCTGGCCGCCGAGGCGGCGTTCGAGGCATTGGCGGCCGGGCGCTCGCGCGATGAACTGAGTGCTTACCCGGAAGCCTTCGAGGCCAGCTGGCTGAAGGCCGAGCTGCTGCAGTCCAAGAACTTCAAGCAGTGGTTCAAGAAGGGCCGCACCCTGGCCACGCTGATGACCGGCATCGAGCAGTGGTTGCTGCCCAAGCTGGGCCTGCGCACCGCGCCGTGGACGCTCCACCGCGCCAAGGCCGACCACGAATGCCTGGAACCGGCGAGCAGGCACACGAAGATCGACTACCCCAAGCCGGACAACGTGCTGACCTTCGATCGGCTCAGCTCGGTGTTCCTGTCCTCGACCAACCACGAGGAAGACCAGCCCAGCCACCTGACGCTGAAGGACCCGACGGTGCCGGTGCGCATCAACCTGGCCGAATACGCCGGGCCGGAGGCGCGCTACTGCCCGGCAGGCGTGTACGAGTTCGTCGGCCAGGGCAGCGACACCCGGCTGCAGATCAACGCGCAGAACTGCGTGCACTGCAAGACCTGCGACATCAAGGACCCGACCCAGAACATCGTGTGGGTCACCCCGCAGGGTGGCGGCGGGCCCAACTACCCGGCGATGTGAGGTCCCTCGGACATCGCCCAACCACAGAGGAACACCGATGAGCATTGCCAGTCCCGGCGCCCGTTTCCGCGCCGCATTGAAGCAGGAACGGCCGCTGCAGATTCCCGGCACGATCAACGCCAACCACGCGCTGCTGGCCAAACGCGCCGGCTTCCGCGCCATCTACCTGTCCGGCGGCGGCGTCGCGGCCGGCTCGCTGGGCCTGCCGGACCTGGGCATCGCCACCCTGGACGACGTGCTCACCGACATCCGCCGCATCACCGACGTCTGCGACCTGCCGCTGCTGTCGGACATCGACACCGGCTTCGGCCCCAGTTCGTTCAACATCGCGCGCACGGTCAAGTCGCTGATCAAGGCCGGCGCCGCCGCCTGCCACATCGAGGACCAGGTCGGCGCCAAGCGCTGCGGCCACCGCCCGAACAAGGAGATCGTCTCCAAGGCCGAGATGGTCGACCGGGTGAAGGCCGCCGCCGATGCCAAGACCGATCCGGACTTCTTCCTGATCGCGCGCACCGACGCGATCCAGATGGAAGGCGTGGACGCGGCCATCGAGCGCGCCATCGCCTGCGTCGAGGCCGGCGCCGACGGCGTGTTCGCCGAAGCCTCGTACGATCTGGACACCTACCGGCGCTTCGCCGCGGCGGTCGGCGACGTGCCGCTGCTGTCCAACCTCACCGAGTTCGGGCAGACGCCGCTGTTCTCGACCGAGGAACTGGCCTCGGCCGGCGTGGCGATGTGCATCTACCCGCTGTCGGCGTTCCGCGCGATGAACAAGGCCGCCGAGAACGTCTACACCGCGATCCGCCGCGACGGCCACCAGCGCAACGTGGTGGACACCATGCAGACCCGCGAGGAGCTGTACGAGCGCATCGGCTACCACGCGTTCGAGCGCAGCCTGGACCAGACGTTCGCGGCGAAGAAATAGGCGCCGCAAAGTGCCGTGCGCGGCGGCGTCCGCACGCGCACGGCGGTTGTGCATCGCATCACTTTGCGGACGCCGGCGCTTCGCGCAGCAGCGTATTTCCGCGCCAGCCGGACGCGGGGGCGGGAAATGTGAAATTCCAGTTCAAATGTCTGGACATTTAAGATCTATTGTTATACCCATATGTCATTGGTGGCGGTGCCACCGCCGCCGCATCGGCACACCACGATGCAGCGCCCGATGCATCGAAGGCAATCCAACGAGAGGTGGTACGTGAACAACGTTTCCCGTTTGCTGGCAGTCGCGAAGAAGGGGTGGGGCCTGCCGGTGCTGGCCGCCGCGATGCTCCCGGTCCATGCCGCGGCCCTGGACATCGACGCGGCCGCCGACGCCGCCGAATCGATGATGAAGCTGCGCTGCTCGCTGGACCCGTCGCAGGACGTGGTGGCGTGGTGGAAGGGCACCTTGTTCCAGCAGGAGACCGGCAAGGCGCCGGTCCCGCTGATGGGCTTCGAGGGCTACAACATCTGCCGCTCGGAGAAGCAGGCCGACGGCACCTGGCGCATGCTCTCGCGCGAGCTGACCTTCTACCGCGACCTCAAGACCGGGCAGATCCTGGAAAGCTGGGACAACCCGATCAGCGGCAAGCGCAACACCGTGGTCGACGTCGCCAACGATCCGGTGAACCAGGCGTTCAACCCGCCGGGCCGCCCGCCGATGGCGCTGCCGTGGATGAAGGCGGGCGACCGCCTGATGCTCACCCTGAACATCCCGCTGTCCTATCCCAACCCGCTGCAGCCCGATGCGTTCCCGCTGGAATCCTCAGGGCCGGTCTATGCCGGCTCGGAGCACTTCATGTTCTTCGCCTCGCGCAAGGACATGGAGAACCCGGCGCTGAAGAGCGTGCCGCTGGACTACAGCTGGACGCGCACCGGTCCCTGGCTGCCGTGGATGGAACTGGGCCAGCGTCCCGGCGGCCTGCTGTACGTGGCGCAGGGCGCCAAGCTCGATTCGCTCGACGACCTGCCGCAGGACATCCGCGAGCGCGTGCGCACGCGCTACCCGCAGTACGCCAAGGCCCCGGCGGCCTGGACGCAGCCCAATGTCACCAGTTGGACCTACTACCGGGACCTGAAGCACAAGCCCGCCGCCAAGGATTGAGGCAGTAACCGTCCCACTCTTCCATCGCGGCGGCGCGCTCTCCCGCCTGCCGCCCCCAGCCGGGAAAACGAAACCATGAAGCACGCAAAACCCGATCAGCTCTGCGCTTCCATCGCACTGGCCCTGCTGCTGGCGGCCGGTCCCGCGGCCGCCGCCGACACCGGCGCCGAGCCGGCCGGCGACCAGGGGCAGGCGGCCTCGCCCAGCGTCACCCAGCTCGACTCGGTGGAGGTGACCGCGCGCGGCATCCGCGAAACGCTGCAGAAGACGCCGCTGCCGGTCACCGCCATTTCCGAGGAGGCCATCGAGCGCCGCGGGCTGGTCGACCTGCGCGACGTGGCCAACATGACCCCGGGCTTCTCGTTCCGGTCCACCTTCGGCCGCTACCAGGACGCGCCGGTGATCCGCGGCATGTCCAACATGTCGCCGCCGGCCTCCAACGACATCAACACCAATGCCTCGCTGTTCATCGACGGCATCTACGTCAACGGCGACATGTCCAGCTTCGGCCTGGAGAACATCGCCCAGGTCGAGGTGCTGCGCGGCCCGCAGGCCGCCGCCTTCGGCCGCAGCACCTTCGCCGGCGCGGTCAACTACATCACCCGCCGTCCCGGCAGCGCGCCGGGCGGCAAGCTGACCCTGGGCGCAGGCAACCACGGCCAGGAGAAGCTGGGCATCTACTACTCCGGCGGTACCGAGGACGGCCGCTTCGGCTACGAGGCCAGCGTCAACAAGCGCGGCAACGACAGCCTGTTCTACAACGCCGCGTCCGGCCGCAAGGACCTCGGCGGCAGCGAGACGCTGAGCGCCATGGGCGCCATCGCCTGGTCGCCGACCGACAACCTGGACATCGTCGCGCGCGTGAGCCGGCAGAAGACGCGCGACGAACACGTGGCGATCACGCTGATCGGCTCGGACAAGAACAACTGCTACCTGCCCACGCCCACGCCGAACCCGAACGACCCGCCCAACTACATGGTCTCGCGCACCAAGGGCTATTACTGCGGCACCCTGCCGCTGCCGGAGGAGTGGCGCATCTACACCGACGGCTTCCTGGCCAAGGGGCTGATGCCGGGGCTCAAGAGCGACGCCACCCGCACCAGCGTCAAGATCGACTACAACTTCGACAACGGCTGGCTGCTCAGCGCCATCACCGGCATCAACCGCCAGGAACGCTACAGCGCGCTGGACCAGAGCTACGACGCGGTCCCGGCGCTCATCGTCCCGGCCGGCCCGGTCAACATCACCGTGCCGGGCGCGCTGCAGACCTTCGGCCTGAACCGCTCCAAGGACTGGTCGCAGGGCCTGCGTCTGAGCAGCGACCAGGAGCGCGACCTGGCCGGCCTGATCGGCGCGTACTACTACCAGGCCGAGGGCCTGCCCGGTTACACCGGCGACCTGGGCACCGGCGTGCCGGTGCCATCCGACCCGGGCAACAAGACCGTCAACCGCGCCGTGTACGGCCAGCTGCGCTGGCACATCAACGACAAGTGGACGACCTCGCTGGAAGCGCGCTACGCCGAGGACGAACTGAGCCTCAACGGTTCCAATTCGGCGGTGGTCAGCGGCATCGCCTATACCCGCAACTACACCGCTTCGGCCAAGTACTACAGCTTCACCCCGCGCTGGACCCTGAGCTACCAGGCCACCGAGAACGTCAACCTGTTCGGCCTGGTGTCCAAGGGCAACAAGCCCGGCGGCTTCAACACCTTCGCCTACGACGCCCGCCTGACCGACCAGGCCAGCGCCGACCTGATCGCGCAGGGCCTGAACAAGGTGCACGAGGAAGAAGTCACCAACTACGAGCTGGGCATCAAGAGCGACTGGCTGGACAACACCCTGCGCCTGAACGCCAACGTGTACCAGATCGACTGGGAGAACCAGGGCCTGACCGTGTCCGGCACGGCGTACCAGCGCAACGGCACGCCCTACGTGAACACCTACACCGTCAACGTCGGCGAGACCCGCATCCGCGGCTTCGAGCTGGAAGGACAGTGGGCGTTCGCGCCGGGCTGGCTGGCCTCGGTGGTGTATGCCTTCACCGACTCGGAGATCCAGAAGTTCTATTCGGCCGACCAGGCCGACCTGCTGTCCGACGCGTCCAACCCGAACCCGAACGCCAGCAGCCCGCTGGCCAACGTGGCCGGGCACAAATCGCCGTTCGTGCCGCGCAACAAGCTGACCGTGGGCCTGGCCTACGCCGGCGAGCTGTCCAACGGCTGGGGCTACGACGCCAACTGGGACACCACCTACGAGGGCGCGCGCTACATCCAGGTGCACAACCTGGCCAAGTTCGGCGCCTCCACGCTGAGCAACCTGCGCCTGAGCCTGACCCCGAACGAATCGTGGCGGATCAGCGCGTACGTGACCAACGTGTTCGACGACGACACGCCGCAGGGCGGCCTGCGCTACCTGAGCTTCACCGCGCCGCGGATCATGGTGCCCAACGCCGCCCCGGCGACCGGCTACAGCTCCGTCCAGCAGCGCGATTTCGGCATCAGCGCGCCGATGCCGCGCATGTTCGGCGTCGAGGTGAACTACCGGTTCTGACCGGTCCGGCCCGTCCCGTCGCACACCGGGACGGGCTCCCCACCTGGAGCGGGATGCAGTGAACAGGAGAAGGCTTCTGAGCGGAGCGATGGGCGCGACCCTGCTGGCGGCGCTGCGGCCGGCGGGCGTGGCCGCGGCCGCGCCTGCCGACGTGATCGTGGTGGGCGCCGGCCTGTCCGGGCTGGCCGCGGCGCATGCGCTGGAAGCCGGCGGCGCGCGCGTCACCGTGCTGGAGGCGAACCCGCGCGTCGGCGGCCGCCTGCATACCGTGGAGCGCGACGGCCTGCGGTTCGAGGTCGGCGGGGTCGAGGTCGGCACCGGCTACGCCAGGGTGCGCGCGCACGCGCAGCGGGTCGGCGTGGACATCGTGCCGCCGGCGGTGGCGCTGCCGCGCCCGGCCGACCTGGGGCTGGTGCTCGGCGACACCCTGGTGCGCGCCACCGAGTGGGAGCGCAGCCCGCACAACATCCTGCAGGGCAGGGAACGTGGCCTGCTGCCGCCGATGCTGCTGCCGGCCGCGCTGGGCATGGCGGGACTGGCGGCCGAGGACAGCTGGCAGGACCCGGACAACGCGGCACTGGACGTTCCCCTGTCGGACTACCTGGCCAGCAAGGGCTGGTCGCCGCAGGCGATCGCCTGGATGGATATCGGCAGCAGTTTTTCCTCGGTGCACGCGATCAGCGCGCTGGACGCGCTGCGCCGCGATGCGCTGCGCCGTTTCGGCGTACAGGGGACCGGCTGGGTGCAGGGCGGCAGCCAGGCCCTGCCGGAGGCGATGGCCGCCGGCCTGGCGCGGCCGCCGGTGCTCGGCGCGCTGGTCACCCGGGTCGAGGCCGCGCCGCAGGGCGTGGAGGTCCATTGCGCCGATGGCCGCCGTTTCGCCGCGCCGCACCTGGTGATGGCGCTGCCCAGCGGTCCGCTGGCCCGCATCGCCATCGATCCGGCGCCGCCGCCGGCGCAGCGGCAGGTATGGGCCGGGCGCCGCTACAACGCCGTCACCACGGTCCACCTGCGCGCGACCCGCCGCTTCTGGGAGGAGGACGGCCTGCCCTCGTCGCTGTGGGGCGATGGCCCGCTGCAGCGCCTGTTCGCGGTCCCCGGCGGCGCCGCGGGAGAGGACCGCCTGGTCCTGTGGCTCAACGGCGCGGCGGCGCACCAGGCCGACCGGCTGGACCGCGATGCGCGCCTGGCCTGGGCGATCGCCGCGCTGGAACGGTTGCGGCCGGCCGCGCGCGGCGCGCTGCAGCCGCTGGAAACCCGCAGCTGGGGCAGCGATCCGCTGGCCGATGGCGCCTATTCGGAAATCGCCCCCGGCCATTTCGCCTCCACCCTGCGCTGGAACGCGGCGGTTTCCGGCCGGATCCACTTCGCCGGCGAACAGACCGAACTGCAGGCCCCGGGCATGGAAGCGGCGGTCAGAGCCGGCGAACGTGCGGCCGCAGCAATCCTTTCGGCCTGAATGGACTACCTTATTCGTTCACCTTCCCGGCCGTGACGGCAGCTTTCCGAGACAGCAATGACTTTGAAGACCCTCAACCCCTACGACCTGTTCGACGTGCGTTCGCTGCTGAGCGAGGAAGAGCGTGCCGTGCAGGATTCCGTCGCCCGTTTCACCGACGAGCGGGTGCTGCCGATCATCGGCGACTGCTTCGACCAGGGCCGCTTCCCGACCGAGCTGATCCCCGAGATCGCCGACATGGGCCTGCTCGGCAGCTCGCTGCCGGAGCAGTACGGCGGCGCCGGCCTCAACGGCGTGAGCTACGGCCTGATCTGCCAGGAGCTGGAGCGCGGCGACTCGGGCCTGCGCAGCTTCGTCTCGGTGCAGAGCTCGCTGTGCATGTACCCGATCTACGCCTACGGCTCGGAAGAGCAGCGCATGCGCTGGCTGCCGGACATGTCGCGCGGCAAGGTCATCGGCTGCTTCGGCCTGACCGAGGCGCACGGCGGCTCCGATCCGGCCAGCATGAAGACCCGCGCGGTGAAGGACGGCGGCGACTGGGTCATCAACGGCTCCAAGATGTGGATCACCAACGGCTCGGTGGCCGACATCGCCATCGTCTGGGCCAATACCGACGACGGCGTGCAGGGCTTCGTGATCGAGAAGGGCACCCCGGGTTTCACCGCGCAGGAGATCAAGCACAAGATGAGCCTGCGCGCCTCGGTGACCGGCGCGCTGTTCTTCGACAACGTGCGCGTGCCCGACGCCAACCGCCTGCCCAACGTGAAGGGGCTCAAGGGCCCGCTGGGCTGCCTGACCCAGGCCCGCTACGGCATCACCTGGGGCCCGCTGGGCGCGGCCATCGCCTGCCTGGACGAGGTGCTGGCCTACACCAAGGAGCGCATCCTGTTCGGCCGCCCGGTCGCCGCCACCCAGAGCGCGCAGATCAAGATGGCCGACATGGCCCGCCGCATCACCGCCGGCCAGCTGCTGGTGCTGCAGCTCGGCCGCCTGAAGGACGCCGGGCAGATGCAGCCGCAGCAGGTGTCGCTGGCCAAGTGGAACAACTGCCGCCTGGCCATCGACATCGCCCGCGAGTGCCGCGACCTGCTCGGCGGCGCCGGCATCACCACCGAGCACGGCGCCATCCGCCATGCGCTGAACCTGGAATCGGTGATCACGTACGAAGGCACCGAGACCGTGCACCAGCTGGTGATCGGCCGCGAACTGACCGGCATCAACGCGTTCTGAAGCGATGGACGGCCTGCATGATCCGCTCCTGCAGGCCGTCGCGCCGAGACTGCCGCCCGGCGCGGGGTTGATCACCGACCCCGCGCAGCTGGCCTACCTGGCCACCGACGTCTACGCGCAGGGGCAGCCGCTGCTGGCGGCGCTGCGCCCCACCGACGCCGGGCAACTGGCCGAGGCGGTCGGGACGCTGGTCGAGGCCGGCATCGCGGTGGTGCCGCGCGGCGGCGGCATGAGCTACACCGGCGGCTACCTGGCCGCGCGCCAGCCGAGCGTGCTGGTGGATACCGGCGGTCTGGACCGCATCGTCGAGATCAACGTCGAGGACGCCTACGTCGTGGTCGAGGCCGGCGTCACCTGGGAAAACCTGCGCCGGGCGCTGGATGCCCGCGGCGTGCGCACGCCGTACTTCGGCCCGATGTCCGGCTCGCATGCCACCGTCGGCGGCACCCTGGCGCAGGGCAGCACGTTCCACGGCTCCGGCCGCCACGGCAGTTCCGCCGAGACGGTGCTGGGGCTGGAGGTGGTCACCGCCCGCGGCGAACGGCTGCGTACCGGCTCGGCCGCGGCCGGCACCGCGCCGTTCTTCCGCTGGCACGGCCCCGACCTGACCGGGCTGTTCCTGGGCGACTGCGGCCTGCTCGGGATCAAGACCCGCGCCACCTTGCGGCTGCTGCCCCGGTCGGCGCATATCGACTACCTGTCGTGGCAGTTTGCGCAGCCCGCGCCGCTGCTGGGTGCGATGGCGGCACTGGCGCGCGCCGGCCTGCCTTCGGAGGTGGCGGCGTTCGATCCGGGCCTGGCGCAGGTGCGCATGCGCCGCGCCGGCCTCGGCGCCGATGCCAGGGCACTGGGCAACGTCATCCGCAAGGGCGGGCTGTTCGAGGGCCTGCGCCTGGCCGCCAAGGGACGCCGCTTCCTCGACCCGGACATGTTCAGCCTGCACGTCACCGTGGAAGGCGATTCGGCCGCCGAACTCGCCGCGCGCGTGGATGCGGCGCGGCGCGCGGTGGCCGGGCTCGGGCATGCGGTGGAGAACAGCGTGCCCAGGGTGATGGCGGCCAATCCGTTCGCGGCGAAGAACGCGATGCTGGGCCCGTCCGGCGAACGCTGGGCGCCGGTGCACGGCATCGTCCCGCACTCGGCAGCCGTGCGCCTGTTCGATGCGCTGCAGGCGCTGTTCGCGCGGGAGAAGGAGGCCATGCAGCGGCATGGCCTGTTCGTCGGCACCCTGATGACCACCATCGGCGCGCAGGCCGTGCTGATCGAGCCGTGCCTCTACTGGCCGGACTCGCACAACGCCTTCCACCAGCGCACCGTCGACGCCGCGCACCGCGCCCGCATCGGCTGCCCGCAGGACAACCCCGAGGCCCGCGCCGTCGCCGACGCGCTCAAGCACGCCATCGCCGGGGTCATGCGCGCCGAAGGCGCGGTCAACTTCCAGATCGGCAAGTTCTACCGCTATCGCGAAGGCCGCGATCCGGCCGCGCTGGCCCTGCTGGACGCGATCAAGGCGCAACTGGACCCGAAGGGACTGATGAATCCCGGCGTGCTGGCGCGCTGAGCCCGGCGCCGGCCACGACGCGCCCGATTCCCTGGATTTCCTGGATTTTCTGTAGGAGCGGCTTCAGCCGCGAAAGCTTTGCTTCCTTTCAATGCTGCAAGAGCGTTCGCGGCTGAAGCCGCTCCTACCGGGCCCTGCGGCTGCCTTCGCGCCCTACTGCCGGTGGTTGCGCGAAAGCACCATGGAGTAGGCGAAGCGGCCTGGCGGATGCAGGCTGGTGGCCAGCATCAGCAGGCGGCCGCTAGCGTCGCGGTAGCGGCGCTGCACGCGCATCGCCGGTTCGCTCCTGCGGATCTCCAGCAGCCTGGCGTCGTCGGCGTCGAAGGACGCCGCATCGAACACCTGCTCGACCCGCGACAGCCGCGCCGGATCCAGGAAGCTGGCCACGGTGCGCGCGGTGCTGGCCGCATCCAGCAGCTTGGCGACGGGAACGCCGGTGCGCACCGGCACCAGCATCTCGGTCACCGCGACCGCCAGCCGCGCCGGTTCCTCCAGGCGCAGGCCGCGCAGGCGCAGGTATTCCTTGCCCTCGCGGATCTCCAGCCGCTGCGCCGTCGCCGCGTCGGCCAGCACGCGCCCGGTCTCGACGATCTTCAGGCGCGTGGTGTTGCCGTACTGCATCAGCGTGTCGACGGTGTCGACCTCGTGTTCGTAGCGCATCGCCGCGCTCTGCGCGATCACCCGGGTGCCGGCGCCCGGACGGCGCTGCACCAGTCCGGCGGCGATCAGCTGCGCCAGCGCCGCGCGCGCGGTATGGCGGCTGACCTCGAAGCGTTCGCACAGTTCCAGTTCGGTGGGCAGCAGCGTGCCGACGGGGTATTCGCCCTTCTCGATGGCGGCCTGCAGCAGGTCGCCCAGCTCGGCGTAGCGGGGTTTGCTGCGGCGCATACCGGTCATGTGTACGGGTCCTTGTTCATAGCCTGAGCGAGAGATCGTGCCAGCTGCGTTCCAACGATTGCCGGTGTTCCGGCGCCGCGATGGCGATCAGCGCGCGGGCACGGGCATGGACGTCGAGGTGGCGCAGGTCGGCGATGCCGTGTTCGCTGACGATGCAGTCGGCATCGACGCGGGCAACGCTGACCGGACCGGCGGGGAGCACCGGCACGATCCGGCTTTCGCCCTTCGGGGTGGCCGCCGGAAGCGCAATGATGCCGCGTCCGCCGGGCGATTGGCGAGCGCCCTGCAGGAAATCCGGCAGGCCGCCGACCCCGCTGAGCTGGCGGCCGGACAGGAATTCGCCGTTGACCTGGCCGAGCAGGTCGACCGACAGCGCGCTGTTGATCGCGGTCAGGCGGGGAATCACGCCGAGCACGGCGCGGTCGTGGGTATGGCCGACCTCGCGGAAGCGCACCGCGCGCGGCACCGCGTCGTACAGCGCCTGCGTGCCCAGCGCCACGCCGGCCACCACCGCATCGGGCGCCGCCGACAGCGCGCCGGAGTCGAGCAGGCCGAGCAGACCGTCGGAGACCATGCCGCTGTGGATGCGCAGGTTGCGGCGCCCTCGCACCGCGCGCAGCACCGCCGATTGCAGGCGCCCGAGCCCCAGCTGCAGCGTCGCGCCATCGTCGACCAGCCGCGCCAGGTTCGCCGCCACGCCATCGAGCGCGGCGTCGGCGGGCGGGTCGGCGGCTTCGAGCAGCGGCGTGTCCTGTTCGATGGCCGCGTCGATGCGCGCCAGCGGGATCGACGGGCCGCGGGTGCGCGGCATGCGCGGATTGATGTGGGCCAGCACGCGCCGGGCGCGCGGCCACACCGCCGGGGTGAAATCACAGGCCACGCCGAAGGAGCAGTTGCCGTCGTCGTCGGGCGGGGCCACCTGGACCAGCACCGTGTCGAATGCCGTCTCGCCCAGCCAGTGCCACGCGGCGGTATAGGTGATCGGCAGGTAGTCGACGCGGCCATCGAGCCAGGAGGCGCGCAGGTCGGCGCTGAGGAACAGGGTGCGCTGCCGCGCCAGCGGATGCAGCGCGGCGAAATCGAAGGTATTGACGGTGGGGATGTGCACGCCGGTGAAGCGCAGTCCGGCGCAGCGTTCCGGCGCCATGCGCAGCCAGCGCTCGAACAGCAGCGAATGGCCGGCGCAGCCCGGAGCGAAGACCTCCGGCCCCTGCGCGAGCAGGTCGAGGAAGGTGTCGGCATCCAGTGGTCTGGGCATGGGCGAGGATTGCGGCGTGCGGAAAACGGATCATATGATATGTCCGGACAAATTGGGCTATGCTGCGGACGCCGGCCCGCGTCACGCATGCAGCAGCGCCAGTACCGATCCTCCACCGCCGAGTCGAACCGCAGCGCGATGCCCGTTTCCTCCGCCAGCCTCACCGAACAGCTCGCCCGGCGCCTGCGGCAACCGGTGGACGCGCGGGCGCGCCAGCGTGCGGCGCTGCTGATGGTCGACTGGCTGGGCTGCGCGCTCGGCGCGTCGCGCCATCCGCTGGCGGCGCAGCTGCGCACGCTGGTGCGCGCGCAACCGGCCGGCCGCGCGCGCGCGCTCGGGGTGGGCCGGCGCGATGCCGGGGACGCCCTGCTGCTGAACGCCGCGCTCGGCAACGTGCTGGAGATGGACGACGTGCACCGCGGCGCGATCCTGCATCCCGGGCCGGTGGTGATCCCGGTCGCGCTGGCCACCGCGCAGTGCGCGGGCGCCGATGGCGCCGCGCTGCTCGATGCGGTGGTCCGGGGCTATGAAGCCACCATCCGCATCGGCCGCGCGCTGGGCCGCGGCCACTACCGTTATTGGCATCCGACCTCGACGGCGGGTGCGTTCGGCGCCGCGGCGGCGGCCGCTTCGATCCTGCGCCTGGACGACGCCGCGCTCGCCGATGCGCTGGGCACGGCCGGCAGCCGCACCGGCGGGCTGTGGCAGATGCGCCATGAGCCGGTGCCGACCAAGTCGCTGCACAACGCCGAGGCCGCGCGCGGCGGCTGGCTGGCGGCGCGGCTGGCCCTGGCCGGCGTGCGCGGCCCGCGCCGCATCCTGGAAGGGGAACAGGGCCTGTTCGCCGCGACTGCGCCCGACGCCGATCCGTCCGCGGTGGTCGCCGCCGCGGACGACTGGCTGATCCACGACACCAGCCTGAAACCCTGGCCGGCCTGCCGCCACGCGCATCCGGCGATCGACGCGATGCGCGATGCGCTGGCGCGGCTGCCGGCCGGCGCGCGGGTCGAGGCGGTGGAACTGCACACCTACGCAGAAGCCCTGCGCTTCTGCGACCGGCCGGAACCCGCGGACGAGGCACAGGCCAAGTTCAGCCTGCAGCATGCGCTGGCTTCGATCGTGGTGCATGGCCGCCCGCAGCTGGCGCATTACACCGCCGAGGCCTGCAGCGACGCCGAAGTGGCCGCGTGGCGTGGACGCATCGTGCTGGCCGAGGACGCCGCGTGCAGTGCACGCTTCCCCGCGCACTACGGCGCGCGGGTGCGGCTGCGGCTGGCCGACGGGCGGTGCGTGGACGCCGACCGCATCGACGCCTGGGGCGATCCGGAATGTCCCATGCAGGCCGACGAGATCGTCGCCAAGGCGGTGGAACTGGCGCGCTGGGGCGGCACATCCGCCGGACTGGCGCAATCCCTCTTCGGACAGGTGCGGGCGCTCGCCGACGGCGGCAGTCTGGAAAGCCTGGACACGGTGCTGGCGAGGGTGGACCCATGCGATTGACCGAGGCCCTGCTGCGGCACGCGCGCACGCTGCGCTACGAGGACCTGGCGCCGGAAGCGGTGGCGGCCACGCGCACGTTCGCGATGGACTCGCTGGCGGTGGGGCTGTCCGGCTCCGGCCCGCAGGTGCCGCTGACCGCAACGGTGCGCCAGAGCATCGCCGCCTACGGCAGCGGCCAGGGCGCACGCGCCTGGGTCACCGGGCAGATGCTGCCGGCGGCGAGCGCGGCCATGCTCAACGGCTACCAGATCCACAACCAGGAATTCGACTGCGTGCACATGCCCGCGGTGGTGCATCCGATGGCGGTGATCATGGCCTCGCTGGTCGCCGCCGCCGAACGGCGCGGCAACATCGAAGGCCAGGCCAGCGACGGCCGCGCGCTGATCGCCGCGCTCAACGTCGCGGTGGACGTCGCCACCCTGCTGGGCATCTGCGCGCGGTCGCCGATGCGCTTCTTCCGTCCGGCCATGTGCGGCGCGCTGGGCGCGGCCCTGGGCATCGCGCACCTGCATGGCGCCGACGAAACGCTGCAGCGGCGCATGCTCGGCCTGACCTACAGCCACCTGTCCGGCACGATGCAGGCGCACGTGGAAGGTTCGCCGGCGCTGGCCCTGCAGGTCGCGCTCAACGCCCGCGCGGTGCTCAGCTGCTGGGAACTGGCGCGCAACGGGTTTCCCGCGCCGCGCGAGGTGCTCGAAGGCCCCTTCGGCTACCTGCCGCTGATCGAGGGTGGGTTCGATACCGGCCCGGCGCTGCGCAGCCTGGCCGCGCACCAGGCGCAGATCCTGGATGTCAGCCACAAGGCGTTTCCCACCGGCGGCGCCGCGCACGCCGCGCAGGACATGCTGATGGAGCTGCGCCAGCGCCACGCGCTGGGCCTGGACGAGGTGTCCGCGATCGAACTGCAGGCGCCGCCGCTGGTGCGGCGCCTGGTCGGGCGCCCGTACATGGCCGGCATGGAAACCAGCTATGCGCGGCTGTGCCTGCCGTTCCTGCTCGGCACCGTGCTGCTCGACGGCCGCGTCGGGTTGTCGGCCTACACCGCCGACCGGCTCGCCGACCCGCGCCTGGCCGCGTTCGCCGCCCGCGTGACCCTGGTGCCGAACGACTGCGAGGACCCCAATGCGCTGGTGCCGCAGTCGCTGGTACTGACCCTGCGCGACGGCCGCGTCCTGCGCGCCCACCGCGACGCCGCCATCGGTTCGCCGCAGCGGCCGCTGTCGCGGGAGCAGCAACTGGAGAAGTTCCACCACTGCCTTGACCACGCCGCGCGTCCGTTCGATGCCGCGCGCCGTGCCGCCCTGATTTCCCACTTCGACCAGCTGCAGGACATCGACGATGTGCGCCGGCTGGTCGACCTGCTGATCGTCGAGACGCCATGACCCACCCGACCTATTTCGAATCGTTCGACGTGAAGGAACTGCTGCGCCAGTTTCCGCTGGACCAGGCCTTCACCGACAAGTTCAAACGCATCAGCCGCGCGCAGCTGCGCGCCGAGCAGGATGCGATGTTCCTGCGCTGCGTCGCCCGCGCCTGGCAGATCCCGTTCTACCAGCGGCTGTGGGGCGCGGCCGGCATCGCGCCGGGCGACATCCGCAGCCTGGACGACATCACCAAACTGCCGGTGTTCGGCAAGCACGAGATCATGGCCTCGGTCGAAGCGTGCCCGCCGCTGGGCGACTTCCACGGCTGGCGCGACGGCACCGCCGCCGGCGACCGGCCGCTGGTGTTCCACACCACCTCCGGCACCACCGGCCGGCCGCAGCCGCTGGTGTTCTCGCCGCATTCGCGCGAAGTGCAGAATCTGCTGCTGGCGCGCCTTTACCGCTGGCACGGCATGCAGGCCGGCGACGTCGTGCACTCGGTCTACGGCCACGGCATGATCAACGGCGGCCACTACGTGCGCGAGGCGGTCACCCACTTCACCCAGGCGCTGTTCTGCTCGGCCGGCACCGGCATCGAGATGCGCTCGGCGCAGCAGGTGCAGCTGATGAAGAACATGGGCGCCACGGTGATCGTCGGTTTCGCCGACTACATCAAGAAGCTGGCCGACGTGGCGCGCGAGAACGGTCTGGAGCCGGGCCGTGACATCCCCGTGCGCATGATCTGCGGCCACCTCGGGCGCGAGTCGCGCGAGTCGCTGTCGGCGGCCTGGGGCGGCGCGCAGCTGTACGACTGGTACGGCGTCGGCGACACCGGCGCGATCGCCGGCCAGGGCCCGGACCAGGACGGCCTGTACCTGATGGAGGACGCGCAGTACGTGGAGATCCTCGACGTGGACAGCGGCGCGCCGGTGGCCGACGGCGAGGCAGGCGACATGGTGGTCACCTGCCTGTACAAGGACGACATCTACCCGATCATTCGCTTCAACACCCACGACGTGACCCGGGTGCTGACCACGCCCTCGTCGCTGGGCCTGAACCTGCGCCGCATCGAGGGCTTCCTCGGCCGCAGCGACAACATGGTCAAGATCCGCGGCATCAACGTGTTCCCGCAGGCGATGGCGCCGGTGCTGGAGGAACACGCCGCCTTCGCCGGCGAGTTCATCTGCATCGCCAGCCGCGACGACGCCGGCCGCGACGACCTTGCCGTGCACGTGGAAACGCGCGGCGTGCTCGACGATGAAGCGCTGGCCGCCGAGTTCGCCGCGCTGCTGCGGCAGAAGCTGGGCGTGGAGATGGGCGTGGTGCTGGCCGCGCCGGGCGCGCTGGCGCCGCTGACCGGGATCGAGGTGCGGCAGAAGCCGGTGCGCCTGATCGACAAGCGGTTCGGCTGAGGACGATCGCGTGGGCAAGGCCGATGCGCAACTCCTGGGACGCGACCTGACCGCGCAGGCGTCGCTGCTGGCGTCCGGCGCCGTAAGCTGCGTCGAGCTGGTGGGGCAGCAGCTGGCGGCGATCGACGCCAGCCAGGCGGCGATCAACAGCTACCTCCATGTCGATGCGCGCGCCGCGCTCGCCGCCGCAGCCGAGGCGGACGCGCGCCGCCGCGCCGGCAAGGCGCGTGCGCTGGAAGGCCTGCCGGTCGCGGTGAAGGACAACATCGACGTGGCCGGCATGGCCACCACCGCCGGCATGCAGACGCGCCGCGGCGCCGCCCCGGCGCTGGCGGACAGCCCGGCGGTGGCCGGCCTGCGCCGCGCCGGCGCGGTCATCGTCGGCAAGCTCAACATGCACGAAGCGGCGATGGGCGCGGACAACGACAACCCGTTCTACGGCGCCTGCCACAACCCGCATCGCCCCGGCTTCACGCCCGGGGGCTCCAGCGGCGGCAGCGGCGCGGCGGTGGCCGCCGGGCTGTGCGCGGCGGCACTGGGTACCGACACCATGGGCTCGGTGCGCATACCCGCCAGCTATTGCGGCGTGGTCGGCCTGAAGCCGAGCTGGGGCGCGGTCAGCACCCGCGGCACGGTTGCGCTGTGCCGGCGGCTGGACCACGTCGGGCCGCTGGCGCGGTCGGCGCGCGACCTGCGCCTGCTGCTGCCGGCCATGGCCGGCTACGACCCGGATTGCGCGCAGTCGCGCGGCATCGCGTTCGCGCCGCCGCGCGAAGGGCCGCTGCGCATCGGCGTGGTCGATTTCGGCGACGCCGCCGGGATCGACGCTGACGTGCAGGCCGCGTTCGACGAAGGGCTGCACCTGCTGTCCGCGCTCGGCCACCGGCTGCAGCCGCTGCCGGCGCCGGCCTTCGCTTCCGGCTGCGCGCGGCGCGCCGGGCTGCTGCTATGCGAGGCCGAGCTGCTGGTCGAACACGCCGGAGACTGGGCCGGCGACCGCAGCCGCTTCTCGCCGCTGCTGGCCAAGCTGATGGGCTGGGCCGAGGGCCGCAGCGCGGCCGAACTGGCCGCGGCCTCGCAGTTGGTGGACCGCGCCCAGGTCCAGCTGCAGCAGTGGCTGGCGCGATGCGACGTGCTGGCGATGCCGACCGCGCCGCAGCGCGCCTTCGCCTTCGGCACCCCGGTGCCGGCCAGCCAGGCCGACCTCACCGCCTACGCCAACATGTCTGGCCATCCGGCGCTGTCGCTGCCGCTGCCGGTGGCCGCCGGCGAACTGCCGGTGGGCATGCAACTGGTCGCCGGCATCGGCGAGGAATACACCCTGATCGCGCTGGCCGAGGCCTTGCAGCAGGCGATGGCCTGGCAACCGGCGATCCCCGCCGCCTGCGCCGCATGGTGGCCGCGATGAACCTGCTCGACGGCGTACGCGTGCTTGACCTGTCGCGCATCCTGGCCGGGCCGTGGGCCACCCAGGTGCTGGCCGACTTCGGCGCCGAAGTGATCAAGATCGAGCGCCCCGGCATGGGCGACGACACCCGCGGCTGGGGACCGCCGTTCCTGAAGGATGCCGACGGCAACGACACCGCCGAGTCGGCGTATTACCTGTGCGCCAACCGCGGCAAGCGCTCGGTCGCCATCGACTTCACCCGGCCGGAAGGGCAGGCGCTGATCCGCGCGCTGGCCGCGCGCTGCCAAGTGCTGGTGGAGAACTACAAGGTCGGCGGGCTGGCGAAATACGGGCTGGACTACGCCAGCCTGCGCGCGGTCAACCCGGCGCTGGTGTACTGCTCGATCACCGGCTACGGCCAGGACGGGCCGTACGCGCAGCGCGCCGGCTACGACGCGGCGATCCAGGCCGTCGGCGGCCTGATGAGCGTGACCGGCGAGCCGGACGACGCGCCCGGCGGCGGCCCGCAGAAGGTGGGCGTGGCCGCGACCGACCTGATGACCGGCATGTACGCCGCCACCGCGATCCTGGCCGCGCTGCGCCATGCCGAACGCAGCGGCCAGGGCCAGCACATCGACCTGGCGCTGCTGGACACGCAGGTGGCGTGGCTGGCCAACCAGGCCTCGAACTGGCTGGTCGGCGGCGTCGTGCCGGACCGGCAGGGCACCGCGCATCCGAACATCGTGCCGTACCAGGTGATGCCGGCGGCCGACGGCCATTTCATGCTCGCCGTGGGCAACGACGCCCAGTTCGCGCGCCTGTGCGAGGTGATCGGCGAGCCAGGGCTGGCGGCCGATCCGCGTTATGCCAGCAATGCCGCGCGCGTGGCGCACCGCGCCGAACTGGTGCCGCTGCTGCAGCAGCGGTTGCGCACGCGTCCTGCCGCGCAGTGGCTGGACGCGCTGGAGAAGGCGGTGGTGCCGGCCAGCCCGGTCAACCGCATCGACCAGGTATTCGACGACGCGCAGGTGCAGGCGCGCGGCCTGCGCATCGACCTGCCGCACGCCGGCGGCGGCACGGTGCCGATGGTGCGCAATCCGTTGCGCTTCTCGGCCACGCCGTTGCGCTACGCGCAGGCGGCGCCGGTGCTGGGGCAGCACACCGCGCAGGTACTGGACGAAGTGCTCGCGATCGATGGCAGCGCCTTCGCCGTGTTGCAGGCGGCCGGCGTGGTGCAGGCCGCCGTTCCAGCCGACTCCATCCGATAGAGGAGAGACAGAATGAAGCGCATGTTGTTGCCGTTGTTCGCCCTGCTGTGCGGCCTGTCGCTGGCCGCCGGCGTTGCCGCCGAGGAACCGCTGGATGCGCGCCGGATCGTGCAGATGGCCCACGCCGCCGCGGGCGGCGACAGCTGGAAACGCCCGCGCACCCTGCACTTGACCGGGACCGCCGTGCTGTACGCCGACGGCACCGCCGCCAGCCGCAGGGAGGTGTCGCACTACGAGATGTGGCGCGAGTTCCCGGCCTGGAACCAGGCCGCGCATGGCGCCAACGGCAAGTTCCGGCTCGACGCGCGCAATGGCGATGCCACGCTGTACCAGATCAGCTACGACGGCAAGGACACCTGGAACGACAAGGGCAAGGTGGAGCAGGCCGAGGCCTCGCGCGAATGGAGCGAGAACTTCGGCTTCGGCATCATCCGCTTCGCGCTCGACGACGGGTTCGTGCTGACGCGCATGGCCGACGACCAGGTCGAGGGCCGCGCGGCCTGGACGATCCGCGTCGCCGACCCGAGCGGCGCCAGCACGATGTTCTGGATCGACCAGGCCGACCACACCGTGCGCAAGGTCGGTTTCGCCACGCCGCGCGGTTGGCACGAACGCATCTACAGCGACTTCTACATGGTGCCGCAGCCCCGGTTCCAGCAGCCGGGACGGGTACGGCTGTACTACGGCGGCGCGCTGGTCAGCGACATCCGCTGGGCGCACGCGGTGGTGGACGCGCCGATCGCGCACGGCGTGTTCGTGCTGGACGGGCGCTGAGCCGATGACGACGGACGCCGCCCGGCCACGGCAGGGCGCACGTGCCATCGCCGCAGCGGTGGCCGGCACCGTGTTCGAGTGGTTCGATTTCTTCCTCTACGGCTCGCTGGCGGTGGTGTTCGGCCGCCAGTTCTTCCCGCCCGGACACGAGACCGCCGGGCTGCTGTCGGCGCTGGCGGTGTTCGGCGCCGGCTGGGTGGTGCGGCCGCTGGGCGCGCTGGTGTTCGGCCGCCTTGGCGACCGCATCGGCCGCCGCCGCACCTTCCTCATCACCATCGTGCTGATGGGCATCGCCACGGTCGGCATCGGCGTTCTGCCCACCTACGCGAAGGCCGGCCTGCTGGCGCCGGCGCTGCTGGTAGCGTTGCGGCTGCTGCAGGGCATCGCCGTGGGCGGCGAGTTCGGCGGCGCGGCGACCTACGTGGCCGAGCATTCCACGCCGGCGCGGCGCGGGCTCAACACATCGCTGGTGATGGGCACGGGCACCCTGGGACTGTTGCTGGCGCTGGGCACCATCACCGCCTGCCGCGGGGCGCTGGGCGAGGCCGCGTTCGAGCAGTGGGGCTGGCGGCTGCCGTTCCTGGCGTCGGTGCTGCTGCTGGCGCTTTCGGTCTACATGCGCCTGCACCTGGCCGAATCGCCGGCCTTCGAGAAGCTGCAGCGCGAGGGCCGGGTGGCGGCCTCGCCGCTGCGGGAGGCCTTCGGCGACCGCAGGCACGTAAAGGCCATGCTGCTGGCGCTGGCGACCATGACCGCCGCGCAGGGCGTGGTGTGGAACGCGGGCCAGTATTTCCCGCTGGTGTTCCTGCAGAAGCCGCTGGGCCTGGACGTGGGCACGGCGGGCGGCCTGATGATGTGCGCGCTGCTGCTGGCCGCGCCGTTGTTCCCGCTGGCCGGGTGGCTGTCCGACCGCATCGGCCGGCGTCCGGTCATCATCGCCGGTTTCCTGCTGGCCGCCTCCACGCTGCTGCCGGCCTTCCGCCTGCTGGCCGCCAGCGTGCGGCCGGAACTGGCCTGGCTGCCGGCGCTGGCGGTGCTGTGGTGGCTGTCGCTGCCGGTGGCGCTGGTCTGCGGCCCCGCGTCGGCCTATCTGGTGGAACTGTTCCCCACCCGCATCCGCTACAGCGCCATCGGCCTGCCCTATCACCTGGGCAACGGCTGGTTCGGCGGCTTCATGCCGCTGGCCACGGCGGCGGTGAGCGCCCATTACCACAGCGATTTCGCCGGGCTGGTCTACCCGACCGCGATGGCCTTGATCTGCGGCCTGCTGGCGTTGTGGCTGATGCCGGAAACGCGCCTGCAGGACATCGACCGATAGCGGCATCCGCGTCCGCGGGACCGCGGCCATGGCGGCCTGCCGCCACCGGCGGCGGGTCGGTGGCGGAACGGCGATGCCGGCGGACGGTCAGGGCCGGTTTTCGGGTTGGCTGAAGCCGGTCTTGCGCATCGCCTCCATGCTCCGCTCGCGCGCGGCGGCGCGCTCGGCCACGGTCATGCAGATGGTCTGGATGCGGTTGCTGCCGGTCGCCTGCTCGCGGCGGCATACCAGGCGGCTGTCCGCCCTGGCCCTGGCAAGCAGGGTGTTGACCAGCTCCTGGTCGTTCACCACGTCCACCTGCGCGCTCGGGTGCAGGCTGGACAGCACGGCATCGTCGCCGAGCGCGCCGCCGATCCGCGACAGCGCGTTGACGACCTGGGCGCGGTCGCCCTGGCTCAGCTCGCTGTAGGTCTTGTGGTCGGCGAGGTCGGCATGGATGCGCTGGATCTGCGCGGCCGTCGGCAGGCTGGTATCCAGGGCCGGCGCCGCGTGGGCCTGGCCGATGACGGCCAATCCAAGCAGGGCTGCAACAACGGTGGTGCGAAGCATCGGTCTTCCGGTGGTGGGCGCCGGGGGGCGGCGCGGAGTGCGGAGAATACTGCATCGATCCGCGGCGTCCGCCGCATGCGCGCGATCGCATGCGCAGGCTCAGGCGCCGCCGGGAAACCCATGCTGGCGCCACGCCTCGAACACCACCACGGCGACCGAGTTGGACAGGTTGAGGCTGCGGTTGTCCGGCTGCATCGGCAGGCGCAGGCGGTGGCCGGCAGGCAGGGCGTCGAGCCGTTCCTGCGGCAGGCCGCGCGTTTCCGGGCCGAACAGGAAGGCGTCGCCGTCGGCGAAGCGCACCGTGTCGTAGCGCACGCTGGCGCGGGTGCTCATGGCGAACAGGCGGTTGGGCGCGATGCGCGCCAGCGCGGTGTCCAGGTCCGGATGGACCTGCATGCGCGCGTATTCGTGGTAATCCAGGCCGGCCCGCTTGAGCTGCCTGTCATCGAGGTCGAAGCCGAGCGGTTCGATCAGGTGGAGCCGGGCGCCGGTGTTGGCGCAGAGCCGGATCACGTTGCCGGTGTTGGGCGGGATCTCGGGCTGGTACAGCAGTACGTGGAAAACGGGCGGGACGGTCATCGGCGGAGTTTACGCCGCGGCCGTCGCGCTAGGACCTGTCCGCGCCGCTGCGGCCGATGGCGGGGCATGCGCCGTGCGGGTGCGGCGCGGACAGGTCCGGATCGGGACGACGGCTCACTTGGCGACCATCCCGTTGGCGACCTGGCCCAGGGTGTCGGCGGCCAGTTCCGCGGCCAGCGCCTGGACCTGCTGCGCATCCGGGCGGACGGTGATGGCCGGCAGCGAGACCATCCACTGGCCGATGCTGGCGCCGATCGCGACCGGGGTGTGCGCGGCCAGCCGCGAGGCGGCCTGCTCGGCGGCCAGTTCGACGATCTGGCCGGCGGTCGGGCGCACCTGCACCGACGACAGGGTGGGGATGGCGCTGCTGCGCTCGTGTTCGGCCTGGGCCAGCTGGTCGGCCGAAGGACGGACCTGCACGGTTTCCAGGGTGGTGATGTCGGCGGCGTGCGCGGAAGCGGCGAACCCGGCGGCGAGGACGATGGCGATGGCGAAGGACTTGGTGTTCATGGCGGGCCTGTTTGGTGTGTGTGAACGGTGGTGTGGTAGTAAAGTAATACACCAAATCTCGGGATGCAAGGAATTTTTTGCTTTCCTTCAATTTGTTCAGCTTCCAGTCATGAGTCGTTTGATCCTTCGTGGTCGCCGCTGTACACGAAGCAGGATGCGTGCCAAAAATATCTTCATGATTTAAAAGGATATTTTTCCGCCATGGAGTGTCCGCTGTCCGGACACCCCCGTCTGCCGGCCCGTGTCCGCGGACATCGGTGCGGTGTACAGGCGTCTTTCAGTGGGGGGGCGGGGACCAGAAGGACAGGGGCGGCTGCCCGAATGGCGCGCGGTGAACGCGTCGCACCCGCGCAGCGCCTGCGCGGCATGCACCCGGCCCACCCATGACCCATGGCGTATGCCGCCGGATGCGCGCGCGGTTAGGATCGGCGTTCACATTCATTGCTCAAGGAAAGTGGGATGAACGCAGCAGCACCCCGGACCGCCCTTCTCGCCGCCGCGCTCGGCATCGCCCTCGGCGGATTCGCCGGCATGCCGCTGGCCGCCGCGGCGAAAGCCCCGGCCGCCGCGCCGGCGGTGGACATCCCGTTCGAGGAGTTCACCCTGCCCAACGGCCTGCGCGTGGTGGTGCACACCGACCGCAAGGCGCCGATCGTGGCGGTCAACATCTGGTACCACGTCGGCGCCAAGGACGAGCCGTCCGGCCGCACCGGCTTCGCCCACCTGTTCGAGCACCTGATGTTCCAGGGCAGCGAAAACCACCACGGCGAGTTCTTCGAACCCTTCAAGCAGGTCGGCGCCACCGACCAGAACGGCACCACCAACACCGACCGCACCAACTACTTCCAGAACGTGCCCACCACCGCGCTGGACATGGCGCTGTGGATGGAGTCCGACCGCATGGGCCACCTGCTCGGCGCGATCGACCAGGCCGCGCTCGACGAACAGCGCGGCGTGGTGCAGAACGAGAAGCGCCAGGGCGAGAACCAGCCCTATGGCCAGGTGTGGGACAAGCTGACCCGCGCCCTGTACCCGGCCGGCCACCCGTACCACCACGGCGTGATCGGCTCGATGAACGATCTCAACGCCGCCTCGCTGGACGACGTGAAGACCTGGTTCCGCACCTGGTACGGCCCGAACAACGCGGTGCTGGTGCTGGCCGGCGACATCGACGTGGCCACCGCCAAGGAAAAGGTCGCCCGCTATTTCGGCGACATCCCGGCCGGCCCGACCATGGCCCAGCCGAAGGTGGACGTGGCCCGGCGCGCGGCCTCCACCCGCGAGGTGATGACCGACAAGGTGCCGCAGGCGCGCATCTACCGCGCCTGGAACGTGGCCCAGGTCGGCACCGCCGACATCGACCAGCTGCAGCTGCTCTCGCAGGTGCTGGGCGGCGCCAAGTCCTCGCGCCTGGATCAGCGGCTGCTGCACCAGGACAAGCTGGTGGACAACATCGGCACCATGGTCGGCCCGTCGCAGCTGGGTTCGAACTTCGTGATCATGGCCACGGTCAAGCAGGGCGTGGACCCGGCCAGGGTCGAAGCGGTCATCGACGAGGAACTGAAGAAGCTGGTGGCCGACGGCCCGAGTGCCGATGAACTGGCGCGCGCCAAGACCGCGTTCCGCTCCGGCTTCATCCGCGGCATCGAGCGCATCGGCGGTTTCGGCGGCAAGGCCGACGCGCTGGCCGAGTGCGCCGTGTACGAAGGCGACCCGGGCTGCTTCCGCACTTCGCTGGGCAACATCCAGAACGCCAGCGCCGCCGACGTGAAGGCGGCCGGCGCGAAGTGGCTGGGCGTGGGCGACCACACCCTGGTGGTCGAGCCGGGCGAGCGCGTGGCGCTGGAGGAACTGCCCTCGGGCAAGCCGGCGCCGTTCGACGTGCCGGCGGTCGACGCCAAATACCGCGTGCTGCCCTCGCAGGTGGACCGCAGCGCCGGGGTGCCGCAGACGGCGACCTTCCCGGAACTGAAGTTCCCGCAGCTGCAGCGCGCCACGCTGAAGAACGGAACGCGGGTGGTCCTGGCCGAGCGCCACGACATCCCGGTGGTGCAGTTCAGCTACGAGTTCCCGGGCGGCTTCACCGCCGACCAGGGGCGCAAGCCGGGCACCGCCAACTTCACCATGGGCATGCTCGACGAAGGCGCCGGCAAGCTCGGTTCGTTGGCCTTCGCCGACGCGGCCGACGCGCTGGGCGCGCGCATCGGCGCCGGCGCCGCGCTGGACGGCGCCAACGTCTACCTGTCGGCGCTGAAGGAGAACCTGGCGCCGTCGCTGGCCCTGTACGCCGACGTGCTGCGCGCGCCGCGCTTCGACCAGGGCGAGATCGACCGCATCAAGGCCACCTGGATCGCCGGCATCAAGCAGGAGAAGGTCAACCCGAACGCAGTGGCGATGCGGGTGCTGCCGCCGCTGCTGTACGGCAAGGGCCACCCGTACGCGATCCCGTTCACCGGCAGCGGCGACGAGGCGGCGATCCAGGCCCTGGGCCGCGAGGACCTGGTGTCCTTCCACAAGGACTGGGTGCGCCCGGAGAACGCCACCCTGATCGTGGTCGGCGACACCACGCTGAAGGAAATCGTGCCGCTGCTGGAACGCCAGCTCGGCGACTGGAAGGGCGAGGGCGCCGCGCCGAAGGTGGGCGCGCCGTCCGCGGTCGCGCGTCCGGACAAGGCCCGCGTCTACCTGATCGACCAGCCCGGCGCGGTGCAGGCCAACCTGTTCGCCGGCCAGGTCGTGCCCTCGACCATGGACGCCGGCGCGACCCGCTTCGACATCGCCAACGGCGTGCTGGGCGGCGACTTCACCTCGCGCCTGAACATGAACCTGCGCGAGGACAAGCACTGGTCCTACGGCGCCCGTTCCAGCGCCAGCGGCGCGCTGGGGCAGCGGCCGTGGATGGCGATCGCGCCGGTGCAGATCGACAAGACCGGCGATGCGATGAAGGAAATGCAGGCCGAGATCAGCCGCTTCGCCAGCGGCCAGCGTCCGCCGACGGCCGAGGAAGTCGCCCGCATCCGCAACATCCAGACGCTGAGCTTGCCGGGCGCCTACGAGACCGCCTCGGCGGTGATGAACACCATCGGCGGCATCGTGCGCTACCAGCGCCCGGACGACTATGTGTTCAAGCGCAAGGCCGAGATCGAGGCGATGACCCCGGCGCAGGTGACCGAAGCGGCGAAGACGCTGGACCCGTCGAAGCTGACCTGGGTGGTGGTCGGCGACCTCAAGCAGACCGAGGCGCCGGTGCGCGCGCTGGGGCTGGGCGAGGTGATCGTCATCGACGGCGACGGCAACCCGCTGCCGGCCGGCAAGTGATGTAGTACCTTCGCGGCCCGCTCCACCGCGGGCGGGCCGCGAATCATCATCGATTCATCCCGGCACGGCACAATCCGTTCCGATCCCAACAAGGACCTGTCCATGCGCGCTCTGATCCTCACCGCCCTGATTGCCAGCACGGCCGCCTGCACCTGGGTGCCGATCGAAAGCGGCGGCAAGGCGGTGCGCGTGCTGCCGGCCGGCCCGGTGGCGCCGGGCTGCGTGGCCAAGGGCGAGATCGTGGTCTCGGTCAAGAACAAGGTCGGCTTCTACAACCGCAATCCGCTGCGCGTGCAGGAAGAACTGGAAACCTTGGCGCGCAACGAGGCCCCCAGCGCCGGCGCCAACGCGATCCAGGCCCTGGCGCCGCCGGCGGACGGCAGCCAGCGCTACAGCGCATGGCAGTGCCGCTGACGGCCCTGCGCACCGGCACCGGTCTTCGGCGACCTCGCGCCGCCTGACGAAGGTCCGTGAACGCGACGCGCAACGACGCGCCGGCATGGCGTGCGCGCGCTGCCGAAGCGGCGCGGCTCTTCCCCGGATCGAACGCTCCGCCGCTTCGCTGCCCGTTGACCGGAGGCTTTCCAGCAACGCTCCGGCGGGCGCAACGCCTCGCCGGCCAAGGCTTTGCGCAGGTGGCGCGCCGGTCCGGTGTCCATACGCAGTGGCCGGAAACCGTTAAAGATGCGTCAAGGGGATGCAGCCGCTAGAATGGCGCCCCCTTCGCCTGAGTCCTGGCGCCTTCCGATGCCTTTCCAGAATGTCTCGATCGCGGGACTGGCGCATGTCGACGCGCCGCACACCCTGACCTCCAAGGAAATCAACGAGCGGCTGCAGCCGACGCTGGAACGTCTGGGCATCCGCGCCGACATGCTGGGCGATGTCGCCGGCATCCACGCGCGCCGCCTGTGGGACCAGGGTACCCAGGCCTCGGACGCGGCCACCATGGCCGGGCGCAAGGCGCTGGAAGATGCCGGCGTGTCCGCCGACCGCATCGGCCTGCTGGTCAACACCTCGGTCAGCCGCGACTACCTGGAGCCGTCCACCGCCTCCATCGTCTCGGGCAACCTGGGCATCGGCGACGACTGCGTCACCTTCGACATCGCCAACGCCTGCCTGGCCTTCATCAACGGCATGGACGTGGCCGCGCGCATGATCGAGCGCGGCGACATCGACTACGCGCTGATCGTCGACGGCGAAAGCTCCAACCTGGTCTATGAAAAGACCCTGGAGCGCATGATGGCGCCGGACGTCACCGCCCAGCAGCTGCGCGACGAGTTCGCCGCGCTGACCACCGGCTCGGGCGCCGCCGCCATGGTGCTGGCGCGCGCCGAGCTGGTGCCCGACGCGCCGCGCTACAAGGGCGGCGTGACCCGCGCGGCCAACCAGTGGAACAAGCTGTGCGTGGGCAACCTGGACCGCATGGTCACCGACACCCGCCTGCTGCTGATCGAAGGCATCAAGCTGGCCACCAAGACCTTCGAGGCCACCCGCCAGGCGCTGGGCTGGGCGGTGGACGAGATCGACCAGTTCGTCATCCACCAGGTCAGCCAGCCGCACACCAACGCCTTCATCAAGGCCTTCGGCATCGACCCGAAGAAGGTGATGACCATCTTCGGCGAGCACGGCAACGTCGGCCCGGCCTCGGTGCCGATCGTGCTGAGCAAGCTGCGCCAGCTGGGCAAGCTCAAGAAGGGCGACCGCGTCGCGCTGATGGGGATTGGTTCGGGCCTGAACTGCACCATGGCCGAGGTGGTCTGGTAAGCCAGGGCACTCGATCCCGGTAACAACGCAGAACGCCCGCGGGTTTTCCCGCGGGCGTTCTGCATCTGGCCTGCACGACCGCCAGTTCGAAGCGGCGCGCGCAGCCCGCGGCGGCGGTCGCTCTGCTCAGGGTGTACCCGCGTCAGCGTCGAGGCGTTCCCGTCCAGCACCCGGTGCATCGCCGCGCGGCTGGTACGCATGCGCGCCGATGCCCGCCTGCTTCATCGCCTCGGCCAGCTGCCATGCGGTCACGCGCTTGGCGGCGATGGCATTGGGGGAGCACTTCCGGATGCCATCGGTATCGCCGGGCAATCGTTCGGAATTGCCACGTCGTGCCGTGCAGGTACGGGGATTGCCCCGCACGGGCTTGCCGGGGAGGGTGCGTGCCGGGCGAGCCCGGCACCCATGGGAAATTCAGCGTCGGGCGCTTAACCCCGGCCCATGGCGCCGGGTGACGGAGCCGACGGCCCCGCTCAGTTCAGCCCGCAGCACTTCTTGTATTTCTTCCCGCTGCCGCAGGGGCAGTCGTCGTTGCGGCCCGGTTCCGCTTCACGGCGGATCGGCACGCGCGGGGTCAGGACGTCGATGCGATGGTGGTTGAGGTCGGCCAGCATCGCCGGCAGCTCCATGGTGATGTCCAGGCGTTCGCGGTAGGTGACCTTGGCCGGTGGCGCCTCGGGATTCTCGGGGTCGATCCGTTCGCCGCTGGCCAGCTGGTCGAGCAGGTCGAAGATCTCCTCGATCCACTCGTGTTCGTCCAGCCACTTGTCCCATTCGGCTTCATGCAGCATGACCGCGGTGAAGAAGCCCAGCGCCCAGTCGCGGCCGACATCGAGCTCGGATTCGGCCTGGGCCTCCTCGTCCTGCTCCGGGTCTTCCGGCAGCCACATCAGCGGCGCGAGGTGATCGGGCAGGTCCTCGCCCTCGAACCGCGCCCGTGCGGCGCACATGTTCCAGTGGCCCATCAGCAGCTGCTGGACCTGGAGGGCTTCGTCCTCGTCGTTCCAGCGCGGCGGCTGGCCGCCCCAGACCTGCGGCTGCCATTGGCCGGGCGGTGCCGCCACCGGCGCTACCACCAAGGCCGAGAGGAAGCCGTCCAGCGCTTCGAGATTGAGACCCTTGAACGGCACCGCGCGCTGCTCGAGCAGGCTGGACAGCCGTTCGATCTGGTTGTCGTCGAGGAAAGGAGGAGGCGTGGACATGGCGGCCGCTGTCGTGGGGTGGGCGTGCATGGTAGTCGCTGCGGGTCCGGATCCCGCATCCGGGCCGACCGCAGCGGATCGGGCTGGCGGTTGCATTCTTCCGCTTCTGCGGCATCCGGTACCGACCGTTTGGGGGATCGCGCTGTTCCGCAGGTTCAGCCGGCCAGCGCGTCGGCCACCCGCGCGCGCAATACCGGCAGCAACTCGCTTTCGAACCACGGGTTGCGCGCCAGCCACAGCCGGTTGCGCGGGCTGGGGTGGGGCAGCGGCAGTACGCCGCGCTGCAGGTGCTGTTGCCAGGCCTGCACGGTCTCGGTGAGCGTGCGCCCTCGCCGGTCGCCGAGCAGGCCGGCCTGCGCGTACTGGCCGATCGCCAGGGTCAGGCGCAGCTGTTCCAGTCGTGGCAGCAGCTGCGGATGCCAGGTGGGGGCGCATTCGGGGCGTGGCGGCAGGTCGCCGTTGCCGCCGGTGCCGGGGAAGCAGAAGCCCATCGGCACGATGGCGACCCTGGCGGCGTCATAGAACGCCGGCCTGTCCATCCCCAGCCAGTCGCGCAGGCGCTCGCCGCTGGGATCGTTGAAGGGAATGCCGGTCTCGTGCACCTTGCGCCCGGGCGCCTGGCTGACGATCAGCAGGCGCGCGCGTGGCGAGGCCTGCAGCACCGGCCGGCAGCCCAGCGGCAGCTGCGCCTGGCACAGCCGGCAGGCGCGGATGCGTGCCATCAGGGCGTCGAAATCGTGCATCTCCCGCCTCCTTCCCATATGCCGGAACCGCCGCGCGGCCGGCATGCGTGTGCCTGGATTATGCTCGGACCGCGGAGCGGGCATGCCGGCTCCGCTATCGAGCCATCAGGGGGTGTCATGGAAAGCAGGGAAAACGACAAGGCCGTTGCGGGGGAGAAGGGCGATCCGCCGGCAAGGCAGGGCATGGTCCGGCGCGCGCTGGGCTGGTACTGGGGGCAGCGCGACAGCGCGAGCAAGGGCGAGCCGGTCAAGCGCACGCTGGTGGCGCTGGCCCTGCTCGCCGTAGGCGTGGCGGGCAGCGAGGCCTATGGCCATGTGCGCGACAGGTTCCGCGCTCCGGACGCGTACCTGGTACGCATGAAGGAAGACCAGGACGCCGCGTTCAAGAAACTGCAGGACAGCCTCGGCGCGCTCGGCAGTTCGGTGGACGGCGGCGGACGCGCGGCGCTGGCCAAAGTGAAGGGGGCGGTCGGGGAGATGAAGGCCATGAACGCGGGGCTGTTCGCCCAGCTGGCGCTGGCCAGGCAGGAGAACCAGCGGCTGTCGCAGGTGGCCGGCCGGCAGGCGGGTGTCCAGGGCGGCTACGACGTCATCCTGTCCGAGAACACCGGCATGGCGCTGGATGCGTCGTCGGTGCTGGGCGTGCAGACGATCCATTCCAGCAGCGCCCAGGTCAGCGTCAGCGCGGGCGGGCAGGACGACCAGACCCGCTGGCTGAAAAGCGGGGATTCCATCGCCTACCAGGGCGCGGGCGGGCAGCGCTGCCGCGTGATCCTGCTGTCGATCGGGTCCGCCTCGTCGGCCTCGTTCAAGACGAGCTGCGGCTGACCGGCGCGCCCGAACTGGTCAATCCGGCGGTTTGGCACGACAATCTTGCGCGCCCGCAAGGGGCCATCCGTCCATCGTCCGCCGCCGGCAGCGTCCGCGGCGGACGTATCCGATCCAGACAGGGCCGCGCTTGAACTTTCCCGGTTACCCCACCACCACCCACCGTTTCCAGGTCCGCCCGGGCCTGTCGATGAACTACATCGACGCAGGCCCGCGCGATGGCGAGGTGGTCGTCATGCTGCACGGCAATCCGTCGTGGAGCTATCTGTGGCGGCACCTGGTCAACGGCCTGAGTGACAGGTACCGCTGCATCGTGCCGGACCACATAGGCATGGGCTTGTCCGACAAGCCGGACGACAGCCGCTACGACTACACCCTGCAGTCGCGCGTGGACGATGTCACCGCGCTGCTCGACCACCTCGGCATCACCGGGCCGGTCACGCTGGCGGTGCACGACTGGGGCGGCATGATCGGCTTCGGCTGGGCGTTGTCGCACAACGCGCAGGTCAAGCGGCTGGTCATCACCAATACCGCCGCGTTTCCGCTGCCGACGGAGAAGCCGATGCCGTGGCAGATCGCCATGGGCCGGCACTGGACGCCGGGCGAATGGTTCATCCGCACGTTCAACGCGTTCTCGGCGGGCGCCTCGTGGCTGGGCGTTTCGCGCCGCATGCCGGCCGACGTGCGCCGCGCCTACGTGGCGCCGTACGACAGCTGGGACAACCGCATCGCCACCATCCGCTTCATGCAGGACATCCCGCTGTCGCCCGCCGACAAGGCCTGGCCGCTGCTGGAGCGCGCCGCCGCGGCGCTGCCGTCCTTCGCCGACCGCCCGGCGTTCATCGCCTGGGGCCTGCGCGACATCTGCTTCGACCACCATTTCCTGGCCGGCTTTCGCAGGGCGCTGCCGCAGGCCGAGGTGATGGCCTTCGAGGACGCCAACCACTACGTGCTGGAAGACAAGCACGAGGTGATCGTGCCGGCGGTACGGGCGTTCCTGGAGCGCAACCCGATCGGCTGACCATCGGCGTGCCCACGCTCCCGTAGGAGCGACTTCAGTCGCGATGGGACTTCCCGGGAAAGCCTCATCGCGACTGAAGTTGCTCCTACGATGCGAAGGCTTGACGCCGTGTGCGACCAACGAAGGGCCCCCTTGAGTCAAGGGGCGCGCGCCGGCAGGCGCGGGGGATGTGGGGAACGATGAGCCGGACCCACGATTTGCGTGGCAAACCTTGGGGCGGCGCAGCGCGGATCCGCGCTTACGCCGCGACAGGCGTGTTCGGTGGAGACGACGGGCTGTTGCCGCTGTCGTCCGGGTGGTCGTCGTCGTTGTCCGCGTCGTCGCGCCAGCGCCAGTCGGCCACGGTGAGCGGCGCCATGCCATGGGCGATGCGCGCGCGGTCGCACTGCGAACTGGCCTTGCCGTACTCCCACGACGCATCGACCTCGCGGCACACGCTGGGCCGGTTGGGATGGATGCTGCAGCGCGAGTACACGCCGATTTCCGAGTCCAGCGCCACGCAGCGGATCGGGTCCGAATAGGTGCCGCGCATGCACAGGCGGTGCGCGTCCAGGCGCTCGGTCAGCGCGTGCGGCACGCCGCCTTCGGTGACCTCGTCCGATTCCATCCAGTGGAAGGCGACGCGGTACTGGGTGCAGCAGGCGCCGCAGGTCAGGCAGGGATGGAGCATGGCGGCCGGCCTTCGGGCGGCGGGATGGGCAGGGGGAAGGCGGAAAATTTTCCACGCGCCCGGGCCGCGCGCAAGAATTTTCTTCAGCGGCGACAATAGAAAGATGAACGAACCGTGCAACATCGCCGCGTGCCTGCCGCAACTGGCGCGCGAACGGCCCGACCAGGTCGCCATCCGCTGCCCGGGCCGGCCCGGTGCCGGCGGCATGGCCGCCTACGACGTCACCCTGGACTACCGCAGCCTGGACGCGCGCAGCGATGCCATCGCCGCCGGCCTGTCCGCCCACGGCATCGGCCGCGGCGTGCGCACGGTGGTGATGGTGCGCCCGGGGCCGGAGTTCTTCCTGCTGATGTTCGCCCTGTTCAAGAGCGGCGCGGTGCCGGTGCTGGTCGATCCGGGCATCGACAGGCGCGCGCTGCGCCAGTGCCTGGACGAGGCGCAGCCGCAGGCCTTCGTCGGCATCGGGCTGGCGCACGTGGCGCGGCTGCTGCTGGGCTGGGCGAAGTCGGCCACGCGGCTGGTCACCGTCGGTACCCGCTGGGGCTGGGGCGGTACCACGCTGGCGAAGCTCGAGGCCGCCGGGGCCGGCGCCGGCAGCCAGCTGGCCGATACCGCGCCCGACGACGTGGCCGCGATCCTGTTCACCAGCGGTTCGACGGGTGTGCCCAAGGGCGTGGTCTACCGCCACCGCCATTTCGTCGGCCAGGTCGAGCTGCTGCGCAACGCCTTCGGCATGGAGGCCGGCGGCGTGGACCTGCCGACCTTCCCGCCGTTCGCGCTGTTCGACCCGGCGCTGGGCCTGACCAGCGTGATCCCGGACATGGACCCGACCCGGCCGGGCAGCGCCGACCCGCGCCGGCTGCACGACGCCATCGCCCGCTTCGGCGTGACCCAGCTGTTCGGCTCGCCGGCGCTGATGCGGGTGCTGGCCGAGCATGGCCAGCCGCTGCCGACGGTGACGCGCGTGACCTCGGCCGGCGCGCCGGTGCCGCCGCAGGTGGTGGCAAAGATGCGCGAACTGCTGCCCGAGCACGCGCAGTTCTGGACGCCCTACGGCGCCACCGAATGCCTGCCGGTGGCGGTGATCGAAGGCCGTGAACTGCAGGAAACCCGCCAAGCCACCGAAGCCGGCGCCGGTACCTGCGTCGGCCACGTGGTGGCGCCGAACGTGGTGCGCATCATCGCCATCGACGACGCGCCGATCGTCGACTGGAGCGGCGCTCGCGAACTGCCCGCCGGCCAGGTGGGCGAGATCACCGTGGCCGGCCCCACCGCCACCGATAGCTACTACAACCGCCCGCAGGCCACCGCCGCGGCGAAGATCCGCGAAACCCTGGCCGATGGTAGCGAGCGCATCGTGCACCGCATGGGCGACGTCGGCTGGTTCGACGAACAGGGCCGGCTGTGGTTCTGCGGGCGCAAGACCCAGCGCGTGGAAACCGCCGCCGGGCCGCTGTACACCGAACAGGCCGAGCCGGTGTTCAACACCGTGCCGGGCGTGCGCCGCACCGCGCTGGTCGGCGTCGGCGAGTCCGGCAGGCAGGTGCCGGTGCTCTGCTACGAGCTGCTGCCCGGCGCCGATGCGGCGACGGTCGAGTCGCAGCTGCGCGCGCTGGCCGCGCGCCATCCGCACCTGGCCGGCATCGGCCATTACCTGCGCCACCCCGCCTTCCCGGTCGACATCCGCCACAACGCCAAGATCGGCCGCGAGAAACTGGCGGCCTGGGCGCAGGACAGGCTCGGCTGAGGCCGCCAGGCGATGGACGAGCGCTACCAGCTGGACGACCTGCTGATCGACGTGCGGCGCCAGCGGGTCGAGCGTGCCGGCGTGGCGCTGGACGTGCGCGGGCTGAGCTTCCGCCTGCTGCATTACCTGGTGCAGCAGGGGCAGCGCGTGGTCGGCTTCGACGAGCTGATCGCGCAGGTCTGGGCGCCGGCGCTAGTCAACGAGGAAACCGTGACCCAGCGCGTGCGCCTGTTGCGGCAGTCGCTGGACGACGATCCGCGGCAGCCGCGCTACCTGCGCTCGGTACGTGGGCAGGGTTACCAACTGTGCGTGCCGGTGCATGCGGTCGAGACGACCGGGCCGGCCGCACCGGCGTTGCCGCGGTGGCGCCGCGGCCTCCGCATCGCCCTTGCCGTCGCGCTGGCGGCCGGCGCCGTGGTCGCGTGGCGGTCGTGGCGTTCCCGGCAACCGCCTCCGGTCCCGCCCCTGCTGCAGCGCGCCGACCACTATGCCGGCATCGGCCAGCGCGACAACAACGAGCGCGCGATCGTGCTGTACCGGCAGCGCCTGCAGGAGGCGCCGGACGATCCGGACGCCACGCTGGGATTGAGCCGCGCCTATAGTGCCCGCGCCTGCCAGTACGACGGCAGCGCCGAGGACGCGATGCAGGCGCAGCGGTTGGCGGCGCGGATGGTGTCGGCGCGGCCGCAGTGGGCGGCCGCGCATGCCGCGCTGGGTTACGCCCTGGACTGCCGCGGCGAGATGGCGCAGGCGCTGGCGGCCTACGAGCAGGCGGTGCGGCGCGATCCCGGCGCCGATGCGGCGCGCGGCTCGGCCGCCTACCTCTATGAACGCCAGGGGCGTCTGGTCGAGGCGCTGGAAGCCAACCTCCAGGTCCGCGACCCTGCCAAGGTGCGTTTCCTGCCCATCCAGATAGCGGGCAACCTCAATCTGCTGGGCTATGCGGCTGCCGCCGAAGCGCGCTACCGGGACAGCTTCCGGCTGTACCCGGACAGCGTGTTCTCCAACCTGGCCTGGCCGCGGTTCCTGTTCGTGCACGGCCGCCGGGACGAGGCGCAGGCGGCGCTGGACGAGGCCCTGCGCCGTGGCGCCGGGCATGCCGGGCTGCATCTGCTGCAGGCCGAGCTGGCGCTGGCACGGGGCGAAACCGGCCTAGCGCGCGAGGCCAGCCTGCAGGCGCTGCGCCTGCGTCCGCAGGGCAGCCTGGCGCAGACGATCGCCTGGGTTTCGGGGGCGCAGCCGTTACCGGCGCCGGCCGCGCTGCGAAGCCGGGCCGGTGGGCTGCTCGAGGGCGTGGCGCGCGGCACCGATCTGCTGGACGGCCTGGATGCGGCGTTGCTGCTGATGGCCGCGGGCGAACCCGAGGCGGCGCTGGCGGCGCTGGAGCGCGCGCGCCTGGCCGGTTACCGCGATGCCGCCTACCTTCGCGCCTCGCCGCTGCTGGCCCCGCTGCGGGCGCGGCCGGGTTTCGACGCGTCGCTGGAACGCATCGAAGCCGACCTGGCCGCGCAGCGCGCACAGGTGCGCGGAAAAGGGCTGCTGCCGGACGAGACGGGCACGGTCAGGGCAATGCCTTGAGCACGTAGTCGGCGAACACACCCTGCGATTGCGCATGCGCCTGCCGCTGGTTGTAGGCGCGGCGGGTGATCACGGCCACCAGCCGCTCTTCCGGCAGCACGAACACATAGTTGCCGCCGTTGCCGGACATGGCCCATACGCCGCGCTCCACGCCGCGTACCGGGAAGCGGAAGCGCCACATCTGGTAGCCATAGTCCGCATCCTCGCGTGCCTGCGCGTGGACCGTGGTCATCGCCGCCACCCAGGTGGCCGGCAGCACCTGCCGCCCCTGCCAGCGGCCGTGATCGAGGATCAACTGGCCGAGCTTGGCCAGGTCGCGGCTGCGGTAGCGGGTGCCGCCGCCGCCCATGCCCGTGCCTTCCGAGGCGCGGCCCCACTGCGAGCGCACGATGCCCAGCGGCCGCTCCAGTGCCTGCGCGGCGAAATCCTCCAGCCGCTGCCCGCTGGCTTTCTCCACCGCCGCCCCGAGCATGAAGGCGTTCGCGGTGCAGTAGGCGAAGGCGCGGCCATGGGGGCTTTCCTGCGGCCGCCGCGTCCACGGCGCATAGCCCCTGGCCGGCAGGTCCAGCGCGAACTGCACCCAGTCGGCGCTCACGTACATGCGTTCCTCGTTGCCGGCCGAGAACACGTTGTCGTCGTCGCATTCCCATTGCGCGCTCATCGTCAGCAGGTCCTCGATGGTGGTCGCTTCCTTGGCGGGGCCGGGGTTCTGCCAGTGGCGGTCGCCGAACAGGTCGTACAGGCGGGCCTGCGTACCGGTGATCTTTCCGCGGGCGATGGCCGCGCCGACCAGCAGCGCGGTCACGCTCTTGGTCGCCGAACGGGTGTCCTGCAGCGTGTCGCGGTCGCTGCCGCCGAAATAGCGCTCGTAGACCAGCGCGCCATCGCGGACGAGCAGCACGCTGGTGGTTTCCGGGGCCTGGCCGTCGGCGATGGCGCGCGCCATCGCCTCCAGGGTTTCGACGTGCCAGCCGGTGGCGGCCGGATCGGCCACCTTCCAGCCATCGTCGAGGGCAGCCGGTGCCGGGGCGGCGAGGGCGGCAGGGGCGGTGGCCAACAGCAGGGACAACAGGATCAGGCGTTTCATGGCGGCTCCTCGGGTCGGGGCCTGCGAGTACAGCCAGGCCCCGGCTGAAGTGCCTGATGGGACGATGAAGAATTATGAAGGCCAATGCGATCAATGGCTTGCGGCCGGGTCGTCGCCAGCGCCGGGCACTGCCGCTATCGTGTGCGGCTTTCCGGCAGTGGCGCGGTATCGCGATGAAGATCCTGGTGACGGGCGGCGGTGGGTTCCTCGGGCAGGCGCTGTGCCGCGGGCTGGTCGAGCGCGGACACGAGGTGCTCAGCTTCAACCGCGGCCACTACCCGGCGCTGGCCGCGCTGGGCGTGGGCCAGATCCGTGGCGACCTGGCCGACGCCAACGCCGTGCGCCATGCCGCCGCCGGCGCCGATGCGGTGTTCCACAACGCCGCCAAGGCTGGTGCGTGGGGCAGCTACGACAGCTATTTCCAGGCCAACGTGGTGGGCACCCGCAACGTGCTGGCGGCCTGCCGCGCGCACGGCATCGGCCGGCTGGTCCATACCTCCACGCCCAGCGTGACCCACCGCGCCACCCACCCGGTGGAAGGGCTGGGCGCGGACGAGGTGCCCTACGGCGAGGACTTCCAGGCGCCCTACGCCGCCACCAAGGCCATCGCCGAACAGGAAGTGCTGGCCGCCAACGGGCCGGAGCTGGCCACGGTGGCGCTGCGCCCGCGGCTGATCTGGGGGCCGGGCGACAACCAGCTGGTGCCGCGCCTGGCCGAGCGCGCCCGCGCCGGGCGCCTGCGCCTGGTCGGCGACGGCCTGAACAAGGTGGACACGACCTACATCGACAACGCCGCGCAGGCGCACTTCGACGCGTTCGACCACCTGGTGGCGGGCGCGGCCTGCGCCGGCAGGGCCTACTTCATCTCCAACGGCGAACCGCTGCCGATGCGCGAACTGCTCAACAGGCTGCTCGCGGCGATGGGCGCGCCGGCGGTGGAGAAGTCGATCTCCTTCAAGGCCGCGTACCGTATCGGCGCGGTCTGCGAGAAGTTGTGGCCGCTGCTGCGCCTGCGCGGCGAGCCGCCGATGACGCGCTTCCTCGCCGAACAGCTGTGCACGCCGCACTGGTATTCGATGGAGCCTGCGCGGCGCGACTTCGGCTATGTGCCGAAGGTGTCGATCGAGGAAGGACTGCGCCGCCTGCGCGCCAGCGTGCAGGGCTGAGCCGCGCCGGCGCCCATCATCTGGCGATCACTTCCCCGTCACCATCCCGCCACCGCGGTTTGCCGAGGATGGAGCCCGAGTTCTCACACAAGGGAGATCCCAATGCTCCATTACGCCATCGTCTTCTTCGTCATCGCCATCATCGCCGCGCTGCTGGGCTTCTCCGGCATCGCAGGCGCCGCCAGCAACATCGCCTGGATCCTGTTCGTGGTGTTCCTGATCCTGGCGGTGATCTCGCTGTTCCGCAGGAAGGGATGACGCACGCCGGAGCCGGTGGGCGCATCGCGCCGCCGGCTCCGGCGGTCCGGCCGGTCAGCCGCCGGTGATCGAACTGCGCAGCGCCTTGTCGGCGGCATGGCGTTCCAGCGCCAGTTCCACCAGGCGGGTGATCAGCGCGGTGTAGTCCAGGCCGCTGGCGCCCCACAGCTTGGGATACATGCTGATGCGGGTGAAACCGGGCAGGGTGTTGATCTCGTTGATGACCACCTCGCCCGCCGGAGTGAGGAACACATCCACGCGCGCCATGCCGGCGCAGTCCAGCGCCTGGTAGGCGGCGATGGCGATCCGGCGGATGCGCTCCTGCGCCTCAGCCGGGATGTCGGCCGGGATCACCGTCTCGGCGCCGTTGGCGCTGATGTACTTGGTGTCGTAGGCATAGAAATCGTCGTGCACCACCACCTCGCCGCAGACGCTGGCCTCGGGATGGTCGTTGCCCAGCACGGCGCACTCGATCTCCCGTCCGACGATGGCCGATTCCACCAGCACCTTGTGGTCGAAGGACAGCGCCAGCGCCATCGCCGTGCGGAACTCGTCGGCATCGCGCACCTTGCTCACGCCCACCGACGAGCCCTGGTTGGCCGGCTTGACGAACAGTGGCGTGCCCAGCTGCGCGACCAGCGCGTCGTAGTCGGCCGCGGCCGCGGTGGCGCGGTTGAAGCAGACGCACGGCGCCACCGGCAGGCCGGCATCGCGCAGCAGGCGCTTGGCCACGTCCTTGTCCATCGCCACCGCCGAGCCGAGCACGCCGGAGCCGACGAAGGGCAGGTTGGCCATGCGCAGCAGGCCCTGCAGCGAGCCGTCCTCGCCCAGCGTGCCGTGCACGATCGGGAACACCACGTCGATCTGCGCCAGCGCCGTTGCCGGGTCGCTGGGCACCAGCTGCGCCTGCTCGCGGCCGGGCAGCACCGCCAGCGCGTTGCCGGAGCGGTTGAGCGCGATCTTCGCCGGGTCGCCGGGGTTGAGCAGGAACTGCTGCGGATCGCTCAGGTGCCAATGGCCCTGCTTGTCGATGCCGATCAGGCTGACGTCGAAGCGCTCCTTGTCCAATGCATCGAGGATGTTCTTCGCCGACTGCAGCGAGACCTCGTGCTCGGCCGAACGACCGCCGAAGATGATGCCGACCCGGGTCTTGCCCATTGCCTGTTGCTCCTGCCGATTGCATTGATGCGGGTGTGCATAGCATGGGGGAACGGCCGGGAATGGGGAACAGGGAACGGGGAGGAGGGTTTGCCGGATGCTCTGCGCGTTCACCTGCCTGCCCGGACACACGGTGACCTCCGGCAAACGGGAATCCATCCTTCCCCATTCCCGCATCCCCGCTTCGGTAGAATGCCGCGCATGCCTGCTTCCCCCTTCAAGTTCATCAAGCCGCTGGCCGGCCGCGCGCTGGAAATGGCGCTGAACCGCGCGCTGGCGCTGGACCCCGACACCCGCGCCGCGCTGGCGCCGCTGGACGGCCAGCGCATCGCCCTGACCCTGGAATCGCCGTCGCTGGCGCTGCAGATCGGGGTCGACGGCCAGCGCCTGACGGTCGGTCCGGTGGACGCCGCGCAGGAACCGGACCTGGCCGTGCGCAGCACGCTGGGCGGGGTGCTGGCGCAGCTGCCGTTCCTGGCCAACGCGCGCCGCAGCCCGGGCGCGGCGCCGGCCGGGCGGGTGAAGGTGTCCGGCGACGCCGAACTGGCGCGGCGCCTGCAGCAGCTGGCCACGCGCTTCGACCCGGACTGGCAGCAGCCGTTCGTGGCGGTGTTCGGCGAGGTGCTGGGCGTGCAGGTCGCGCAGACCCTGCGCGCGGCGCTGGCGCAGGCCCGCCGCAGCGCCACCGACCTGGCGCAGACCGCGGCCGAATACGTGACAGAGGAATCGCGCGACGTGGTGCCGCGCGCCGAGCTGGACGCCTTCCACGACGACGTCGACGCGATCCGCGACGACGTCGAGCGCCTGGCCGCGCGCGTGGCGCGCCTGCGCAGCGGAGGCCGGGCATGAAGGCGACCCGCGCGATGTTCCGCGCCAGCCGCATCGGCCGGGTGATGCTGCGCTACCGGCTCGACGACCTGTTCGACGGCACGCCGGCCGAGCGCTGGCTGCGCATCGCCCGGCCGTTCGTGCCGCGCGCGCGCGGCGACGTCGCCTCGCTGCCGCGCGGCGCGCGCCTGCGCCTGGCGCTGCAGGAACTGGGGCCGATCTTCGTCAAGTTCGGGCAGATCCTGTCCACCCGCCGCGACCTAGTGCCGCCGGACGTGGCGGTCGAGCTGACCCTGCTGCAGGACCGGGTCAAGCCATTCGACGGCGAACGCGCGCGGCAGATCGTCGAACAGGCGCTGGGCCTGCCGGTCAGCGCCGCGTTCGTCAGCTTCGACACCGCGCCGCTGGCCTCGGCCTCGATCGCGCAGGTACACGCGGCCACGCTGCACGATGGCCGCCAGGTGGTGGTCAAGGTGCTGCGCCCGGACATCGAGCGGCAGATCGACGCCGACATCGCCCTGCTCAGGTCGCTGGCCGCGCTGGTCGAACGCACCCACCCGCGCGCGGACAAGATCCGCCCGCGCGAGGTGGTGGCCGAGATCGAGACCACCCTGGCCGCCGAACTGGACCTGCAGCGCGAAGGCGCCAACGCCAGCGTGCTGCGCCGTTTCTGGCAGGACTCCGACGACCTCTACGTGCCCGAGGTGATCTGGACCCACACCGCCGAGCGCGCGCTGACCCTGGAGCGGGTCTGGGGCATTCCCTCGGACGACATCGCCGCGCTGGACGCGGCCGGCATCGACCGCCGCGCGCTGGCCGCCAAGGGCGTGCGCGTGTTCTACACGCAGGTGTTCCGCGACAACTTCTTCCACGCCGACGCGCACGCCGGCAACATCTGGGTCGATACCGACCCGGCGCGCCGCGACAACCCGCGCTTCATCGCGCTGGACTTCGGCATCATGGGCCAGCTCTCGGAAGAGGACCAGTACTACCTGGCCGAGAACTTCATGGCCATCTTCAACCGCGACTACCGCCGCATCGCCGAACTGCACGTGCAGGCGCGCTGGATGCCGGCCACGGTGCGCATCGACGACCTGGAGGCGGCGGTGCGCGCGGTGTGCGAGCCGTACTTCACCCGGCCGCTGTCGCAGATCTCGCTGGCCGAGGTGCTGCTCAAGCTGTTCCGCACCGCGCAGCGCTACCAGCTGACCCTGCAGCCGCAGCTGATCCTGCTGCAGAAGACCCTGCTCAACATCGAGGGCGTCGGCCGCCAGCTCGACCCGCAGCTCGACATCTGGGCGGTGGCCAGGCCGGTGCTCGAACGCATCCTGCGCGAGCGCTACAGCCCGCGCCGCGCGTTGAAGGAACTGCGCCGGCGGCTGCCGGAAATCATGACCCGCACGCCGGACATGCCGGTGCTGGTGCATGCCTGGCTGCGCCAGCAGGTCGAAGGCCAGCACGCGCTGTCGATGCGTTCGCAGGACATCGTCAACCTCGACCAGACGCTGCGGCGCATGCAGCGGCGCGTGGTCACCGCGGTGGCCGGCGCCGGCCTGCTGGTGGTGGCCGCGCTGCTGCACGGCCTGCACGCCGGCGGCCCGCAATGGGCGTCGGTGCCGCTGTGGTCGTGGATCAGCGGCGGCGCGGGCGCGCTGGCGCTGGCGTCGGCATGGCTGCGGCGATGAGCGGCGGGGCCACCGCGGCACCGACGATCGTCAGCGACGAACGGATCGACAGGGACCGCTTCACCGGCGCCAAGGTCGCCAATACGCATTTCCGCAACTGCGATTTCTCCGGCGCCGACCTGACCGGCGCCGCGTTCGTGAACTGCGTCTTCTACGATGTCGACACCCAGGCCGGCTGCCGCTTCAACGGCGCGCAGCTCAAGGAAGCCAGCTTCCGCCAGTGCGACCTGAGCATGTGCGGGTTCGCGTTCGCCAAGGCGCTGGGGCTGGAGATCGCCGAATGCAGGGCGCAGGGCGCGGATTTCTCCAATGCCAGCTTCATGAACCAGATCACCGCGCGCACCTGGTTCTGCAGCGCCTTCATCACCCAGTCCAACTTCAGCTACGCCGATTTCTCCGGGGTGACGCTGGAGAAGTGCGAGCTGTGGGAGAACCGCTGGGTCGGCGCCAACGTGGCGGGCGCGAACTTCAGCGGGTCGGACCTGTCCGGCGGGGACTTCTCGTCGCTGGACTGGCGCTCGGCCGATTTCACCCACTGCGATCTGACCGGTTCGGAGCTGGGCGAGCTGGACCTGCGCGTGGTCGATCTGCAAGGCGCCAGCCTCGACACCCTGCAGGTCGCGCAGCTGATGCTGCGCATGGGCATCACGGTCGAACCGCTGAAATCCTGACACCCGCGTGCCCTACCGCCCCGCTGCCGCGGGGCTCCCACGAACAGGGCCGCGCATGGCGGGCCCGAGCAGGTATGCCGAACGATGGAACACGACACGACGACAGCGATGCCCGACCGGACGTTGCCGGTGCTGTACGCCGACGACTGGCTGGCCGTGGTCGACAAGCCGGCCGGGCTGATGGTCCACGACAGCAAGCTGGCGCGCGGCGAGGACGATTTCCTTGCCGACCGCCTGCGCGAACAGCTGGGCCGGCCGATCTTCCTGATCCACCGCCTGGACCGCGCCACCAGCGGCTGCCTGTTGCTGGCCTTCGACCGCGACACCGCCAGCGCCCTGGGCAAGACGCTGATGGGCGGCGACGTCGAAAAGGATTACCTCGCCGTATGCCGTGGCTGGCCGGCGGAGGAGGCGTTCACGGTCGATCACGACCTGGACGGCGGCCCGGGCAAGCCGGTGAAGAAGCCGGCCATCACCCATTTCCAGAAACTGCTGACCGGCGAACTGCCGGTGCCGTCGAACGGTTTTGAAACCTCGCGCTACGCCCTGCTGCGCTGCCAGCCGCAGACCGGCCGCTTCCGTCAGATCCGCCGGCACCTGAAGCACGTGTTCCACCACCTGATAGGCGACACCAGCCACGGCGACGGCCGCCACAACCGCACCTTCCGCATGCACGGCGTGCACCGCATGCTGCTGCACGCGCAGCGGCTGTCGTTCCCGCACCCGCAGGACGGGCGGCGCATGGAGATCACCGCGCCGCTGGACGCCGGGTTCCGCAAGGCGTTCCAGCTGCTGGGCTGGAACGAGGCGCCGTAGGGATCAGCCGGCCCGCAGCGCCGCCAGCACGATCAGCGCCGCCGCGCAGGCGAAGCCGCCCAGCCACGCCAGGCTGCGCAGCGGCGGCTTGTCGCCGACGTAGAGCAGGCCATGCAGCACGCGGAACACGACGAAGGCGATGGCGAGTTGATTGATCAGCTGCGCCTCCACGCCGGCCAGCTGCGCCAGGACCACGCCGGCGGCGAAGGGCGCGAAGTTCTCGAAGGCGTTCAGGTGCGCGGCGTTGGCGCGCTGCACCAGGTAGTTGTCGCTCCTGGCGGCCCAGGCGCGCGGGTTGCGGTTGTTGTACCCGGGCCGCACCTTGGCGATGGCGATCCAGACGTAGGGCAATAGCGCGGCGATCAACACGCACCAGTAAGCGGTCGACATGGGCTGCTCCTTCCGGAAGTCAGCGCGCAGCCTAGCAGTCGCTGCCGCGGGCCGGAAAGCCGCCGCCGCGTCGCCTGCACGCGCGGCCGACCGGCCGGGCCGATACAATCCGCAGCCATGGCCACCCCCTCGCTTGCCGTCGACGCGTCGCTGGCGATCCCGGAAACGGAGATCGTCGAGCGTTTCGTGCGCGCCAGCGGCGCCGGCGGGCAGAACGTCAACAAGGTATCCAGCGCGGTCGAGCTGCGTTTCGACGTCGCCGGTTCGCCGTCGCTGCCCGAGCCGCTGCGCGCGCGCCTGCTGGCGCGGCGCGACCGGCGCCTCACCGACGAGGGCGTGCTGGTGATCGACGCGCAGCGTTTCCGCACGCAGGAGCGCAACCGCGCCGACGCGCGCGAGCGGCTGGCCGATTTCATCCGCGCGGGGCTGGCGGTGCCCAAGACGCGGGTGGCGACCAAGCCGACCTACGGCTCCCGGCTGCGGCGGCTGGACGAGAAGAAAGGGCGGGCGCAGCTCAAGCGCGGCCGCTCGCAACGGAACTGGGAGTAGCGCTTGGACAAGCCGTCGCCGGTCGTGCCGCCGGTTCCGCCGAACGTACCCCGGGTGCACGGCAGCGCGTTCTCGCGCTGGCTGGGGCGCAGCTTGCTGCGCCTGGGCGGCTGGCGCGTGGTCGGGCCGATTCCCGATCTGCGCAGGGCGGTGGTCATCGCCGCGCCGCATTCGTCCAACTGGGACGGCCTCTGGGGCCTGGCGGCGAAGATGGCGCTGGGCGTGGAGGCGCGCATCCTCGGCAAGGACAAGCTGTTCTGGTGGCCGCTGGGCGCGGTGCTGCGCCGGCTGGGCGTGGTGCCGCTGGACCGCAGTTCGCCGCAGGGCACGGTGGGGCAGGCGGTGGCGATGATCCAGGGCAGCGAGCGCATCTGGTTCGCGCTGGCGCCGGAAGGCACGCGCAAGCCGGTGAAGGAGTGGAAGAGCGGTTTCATCCGCATCGCGCGCATGGCGCAGGTGCCGATCGTGCCGGCCTATTTCCACTACCCGGAGAAGACCATCGGCTTCGGCGCGCCGTTCCACACCAGCGGCGACGATGCCGCCGACATGGCCGCGGTCCGCCACTGGTACCGGCCGTGGATCGGCCGCAACCGCGGCACGGTGTAGGCGGTGAACATCGCGCTGGTGTGGCTGCGCGACGACCTGCGCCTGGACGACCAGCCGGCCCTGCGCGCGGCGCTGGACCGCGGCCTGCGGCCGCTGCCGGTCTACATCCATGCGCCGGAGGAAGAGGGCGCATGGGTGCCGGGCGCGGCGTCGCTGGCATGGCGGCGGCGTTCGCTGGCGGCGCTGGCCGATGCGCTGGAACGCCGTGGGTCGCGCCTGCTGCTGTCGCGCGGGCCCACGCTCGCCGCGCTGCAGGCGCTGGCCGCGCGTACCGGCGCCGAGGCGGTACTGTGGACCCGGCGCTACGAGCCGGCCATCGAGCAGCGCGACGCGCACATCAAGCGCAGCCTGCGCCAGGCCGGCCTGCACGCGGAGAGCTTCAACGGCGCGCTGCTGTTCGAGCCGTGGGACCTGGCGACCCGGCAGGGCGATCCGTACCGCGTGTTCACGCCGTTTTGGAAATCGGCGCGCGCGCACTGGCGTGCACCGGTTACCTGGGATGCGCCGGCGCGCCTGCCTGCGCTGGATGCGGTCGACCTGTCCGCGGGCGAGCGCCTGGACGACCTGCTGCCGGCCCCGCGTCCGGCGTGGGACGCCGGCTTCTGGCAGCGCTTCACGCCCGGCGAGGACGGCGCGCGCGCGGCCCTGCACGCCTTCCTCGACGGCGCGGTGCACGGCTACGCGCAGGGCCGCGATTTCGCCGCCGAGGCGGGCACCTCGCGGCTGTCACCGCACCTGCACCACGGCGAGCTGTCGGTACGGCGCATCGCCGCGGCGGTGCTGGCCGCCGGCGACGCCATCGCCGAGGCCGACCGCGACCGCTTCCTCGCCGAACTGGGCTGGCGCGAGTTCGCCCACCACGTGCTGCACCACTACCCGCGGGTTCCCGACCACAACCTCGACCCGCGCTTCGACGATTTCCCGTGGGCGCCGGCCGACGAAACGCAGCTGGAGGCATGGCGGCACGGGCGCACCGGCGTGCCCATCGTCGATGCCGGCATGCGCGAGCTGTGGCACACCGGCTGGATGCACAACCGCGTGCGCATGGTGGTGGCCAGCTGGCTGAGCAAGCACCTGCGCCAGCACTGGCGGCACGGCGCGCGCTGGTTCTGGGACACGCTGGTGGACGCCGACCTGGCCAACAACACCCAGGGCTGGCAGTGGACCGCCGGTACCGGCGCCGACGCGGCGCCGTACTTCCGCGTGTTCAATCCGGTCAGCCAGGCGCGGCGGTTCGACCCGGACGGCGCCTACATCGCGCGCTGGGTGCCGGAACTGGCGGGCCTGCCGCTGCCGGCGCGCTTCGCGCCGTGGGAGCATCCCGAACTGGCGCGGCGGCTGGCGCCGGCCTATCCACCGCGGCCGCAGGTGGAGCTGGCCGCCGGCCGCGCCGACGCGCTGGCCGCCTTCGCCACGCTGCGCCGCGGCGCCCCGTAGGAGCGCACTTCAGTGCGCGAAGAGGCTCTGCCGGGAAGTCCCCTCGCGCACTGAAGTGCGCTCCTACGGGCGCGTACAGGCTGGAAGCCGCCACCATCGGCACATGCCGGCGCGTGGCGGACGGAGTAGGGTTTGCGGCTGCACGCACCCGTCCCTCAGGAGCACGTTACATGTCGCGCACCGTCATTCTGGCCGCCGCCATCAGCCTTGCGCTGGCGGCCTGTTCCGGCAAGGAGTCCACCGCCCCCGTGACCACCGACACCCCGACCGCCGGCCAGCCGGCCGAGGCCCCGGCCAATCCGTTCCTGGCCGCCAGCACGCTGCCGTTCCAGGCGCCGGCGTTCGACAGGATCAAGGACGGCGACTACCTGCCGGCGTTCGAGGAAGGCATGCGCCAGCAGCTGGCCGAGATCAGGCAGATCGCCGACAACGCCGAGCCGGCCACCTTCGACAATACCCTGCTGCCGCTGGAGAAGTCCGGCGCCATCCTCGACCGCACCAGCCGCGTGTTCTTCGGCGTGGTGCAGGCCGATACCAATCCCGAGCGGCAGAAGATCCAGGAAGAGGTGATCCCGAAGCTGGCCGCGCACGGCGACGCCATCCACCTGGACCCGAAGCTGTTCGCACGGGTCAAGGCGGTGTACGACGGCCGCGCCGGGGCCGGCCTGGACGCCGAGCAGCTGCGCGTGGTCGAGGAAACCTACAAGGGCTTCGTCAAGGCCGGCGCCCAGCTCGGCGATGCCGACAAGGAAACGCTGAAGCAGTACAACGCCGAGGAAGCCACCCTGGCCAACGACTTCCACAACAAGCTGGTCGCGGCCACCGCCGCCGGCGCGGTGGTGGTGGACGACAAGGCGCAGCTGGCCGGCCTGTCCGACGGCGACGTCGCCGCGGCCGAGGAAGCGGCCAAGGGCCGCAAGCTCGACGGCAAGTGGGTGCTGGCGCTGCAGAACACCACCCAGCAGCCGGTGCTGATGTCGCTGCAGGACCGCGACCTGCGCGCCAAGGTGCTGGAGGCTTCGGAAACCCGCACCGAAAAGGGCGACGCCAACGACACCCGCAGGATCATCCAGCGCCTGGCGCAGCTGCGCGCGGCCAAGGCCAAGCTGCTGGGCTTCCCGAATTACGCCGCCTACAACCTCGGCGACCAGATGGCGCAGACCCCGGCCAACGCGCTGAAGCTGCTGACCGACACGGTGCCGGCCGCGACCGCCAAGGCGCGCGGCGAACTGGCCGAGATCCAGAAGGTCATCGACGCGCAACGTGCCGATTCAAAGACGGGCGGTTTCAAGGCCGCCGCCTCGGACTGGGACTTCTACGCCGAGCAGGTGCGCAAGGCCAGGTACGACCTGGACGAGGCGCAGATCAAGCCGTACTTCGAGCTGGACAACGTGCTGCAGAACGGCGTGTTCTTCGCCGCCAACCAGCTCTACGGCCTGACCTTCAAGGAACGCAAGGACATCCCGGTCTACCACCCGGACGTGCGTGTGTTCGAGGTCAGCGACGCCGACGGCAAGCCGCTGGCGCTGTTCTACGCCGACTACTTCAAGCGCGACAGCAAGTCCGGCGGCGCGTGGATGGACGTGTTCGTCGAGCAGGACGGGCTGACCGGCACCCGGCCGGTGGTCTACAACGTGTGCAACTTCACCAAGCCCGCCGCCGGCCAGCCGGCGCTGCTGAGCTGGGACGACGTGACCACGATGTTCCATGAGTTCGGCCACGCCCTGCACGGCATGTTCTCCAACACCAGGTACCCGAGCGTGGCCGGCACCGGCGTGCCGCGCGACTTCGTCGAGTTCCCGTCGCAGTTCAACGAGCACTGGGCCTCGGACCCGAAGGTGTTCGCCAACTACGCCAGGCACTACCAGAGCAAGGAGGCGATGCCGCAGGCGCTGGTGGACAAGATCGCCAAGGCCAAGACCTTCAACCAGGGCTACGCCACCACCGAGTACCTGGCTGCGGCGCTGCTCGACCTGGCCTGGCATACGCAGGGCGCCGACGCGCCGCAGCAGGACGTGGACGCCTTCGAGGCCGCCGCGCTGAAGAAGTACCACGTCGACCTGGCGCAGGTGCCGCCGCGCTACCGCAGCAGCTACTTCGACCATATCTGGGGCGGCGGCTACTCGGCCGGTTACTACGCCTATTTCTGGGCGGAGATGATCGACGACGACGCCTTCGAGTGGTTCAAGGAGCACGGCGGCCTGACCCGCGAGAACGGCCAGGTGTTCCGCGACAAGATCCTGTCCATCGGCAACACCCGCGACTTGGCCACCGCCTATCGCGAGTTCCGCGGCAAGGATCCGAGCGTGGAGCCGCTGCTGAAGAACCGCGGGCTGAAGTAAGCCGGGTGGTAAGGAAGCGGGAGGAGCGATCCTCCCGCTTCTTTGTCTTCCGCTTGGACCAGAGAGCATGGCCGGGGTGGTGGCAACATTCCTGTAGATGCGGGGCTTGCCCCGCATGAAGCATCGCGGGACGGCCCCATGCGGGGCAAGCCCCGCATCTACCCAAGCCCTTGCCCGTCGGGATGAGCGGGGTTTGGGGCAGGGCGCAGCCTCGTGCATTGCAATCCTCGGCGCCCCTCTTCCTTCGGAAGCGCGCTGCAACCCGCGCTGCCCAAGGAGACGGGAACTTCCCCCGGAGGCCGGCAGTCCACACTCGATCACTGTCGATGGAATGCCGCCATGCCCCAGGACCAACGCCCCGCATCCGCCCACCCCGTGCTGGCCTGGCTGCGCCGCGAAGCGCTGCCGCTGGCGGCGATGCTGCTGCTGCTGGGCGCGGCGCGCGACACGCTCGCCAACCACTACCAGGTGCCCAGCGGTTCGATGCAGCCGACGCTGCAGCCCGGCGACCACGTCGCGGTGGACATGCGCGCCTACGGCCTGCGCCTGCCGTTCACCGGCATCCGCCTGCTCGACACCGGCCATCCGCAGCGCGGCGACGTGGCCGTGTTCGATTCGCCGGCCGACGGCACGCGGCTGATCAAGCGCGTTGTCGCGGTGGCCGGCGACCGCGTCGAACTGCACGGCGGCTACCTGCGCATCAACGGCCGGCCCTTGCGCCTGGAGCCGCGGCAGGAAGCCTTCGGCGGCAAGCAGGTGACGCTGGACCTGGACGCCGGCGGCGGCCCGGACATCGACGGCATCACCGTTCCCGAGGGCAAGCTGCTGGTGCTGGGCGACCACCGCGGCGACAGCTTCGATGGCCGCTTCTTCGGCCTGGTCGATGCCGACACGGTGTACGGCAAGGCGCGCGCGGTGTTCTGGCGCCGCGGCGAGGGCATGGCGTGGCGGGCGCTATAGCCCGTCCGCAATAGCCGCGCGACCCGCGTGAGCGCCGAGCTCTCCGTTAAATTGGTCTGTCCAATATCGCGGAAAGAGCTGTGATCTAATGCGCTCTCCGCGGACTGCCTGATCCCATTCGCATCCCGGGTTCCGGTTGTCGCTTATTGGTAGTACCAATAAGGCTGCCGTTGCGTGCCTGCCCCGCGCAGGCGCTGTCCTGTCCGAATTGGGGAATCGACATGCAGCCCTGGGAACAACTGTACGACCCGGCCGGCAATATCTGGCTGTCCAGCCTGATCGCGCTGCTGCCCATCGCCTTCTTCTTCGTCGCGCTCGCGGTGCTGCGCATGAAGGGCTGGCTGGCCGGCACGCTCACCGTGGCAATCGCCCTGGGCGTGGCGCTGCTGTTCTACCGCATGCCGCCGCTGCAGGCGTTGGGCGCGGCGCTGTACGGTTTCGTCTACGGCCTGTGGCCGATCGCCTGGATCATTCTCGGCGCGGTGTTCCTGTACAAGATCTCGGTGCGGACCGGCCAGTTCGACATCATCCGCGCCTCGATCCTGTCGGTGACCGAGGACCAGCGCCTGCAGATGCTGATGGTCGGCTTCGCCTTCGGCGCGTTCCTGGAAGGCGCGGCCGGTTTCGGCGCGCCGGTGGCGATCACCGCCGCGCTGCTGGTCGGGCTGGGCTTCAAGCCGCTGTACGCCGCGGGCCTGTGCCTGATCGCCAACACCGCGCCGGTGGCGTTCGGCGCGATGGGCATCCCGATCATCGTCGCCGGCCAGGTCACCGGGCTGGACGCGTTCGAGATCGGGCAGATGGCCGGGCGCCAGCTGCCGTTCCTGACCCTGATCGTGCTGTTCTGGATCATGGCGATCATGGATGGCTGGCGCGGCATCAGGGAAACCTGGCCGGCGGTGCTGGTGGCCGGCGGTTCGTTCGCCCTCGCCCAGTACCTGACCTCCAATTTCATCGGCCCGGAACTGCCGGACATCACCGCGTCCCTGGCATCGCTGGTGTGCCTGACGCTGTTCCTGCGCCGCTGGAAACCGCGGCGCATCTTCCGCTTCGAGACCGAGGCCAGCGCCGAGGCCGCCATGCTGGCGCAGGACGCGCCGCGCCACGGCGCCGGCCAGATCGCGCGCGCGTGGTCGCCGTTCCTGATCCTCACCGCCCTGGTCACGCTGTGGAGCATCAAGCCGTTCAAGGCGCTGTTCGCCGCCGGCGGCGCGCTGGAAAGCTGGGTGCTGAAACTGCCGGTGCCGGGCCTGGACAAGCTGGTGCAGAAGATGCCGCCGATCACCAGCGCGCCTTCCGCCTACGAGGCGGTGTACAAGCTCGACTGGTTCTCGGCCACCGGCACGTCGATCCTGCTGGCGGCACTGGTCGCCATCCTGGTGCTGCGGATGCCGGCTCGGGCTGCGTTGTCCACCTTTGGCGAGACCGTGCGCGAGCTGAAGACGCCGATCTATTCCATCGGCATGGTGCTGGCCTTCGCCTTCATCGCCAACTACTCCGGGCTGTCGGCGACGCTGGCGCTGGCCCTGGCGCATACCGGCGATGCGTTCACCTTCTTCTCGCCGTTCCTGGGGTGGCTGGGCGTGTTCCTGACCGGATCGGACACCTCGTCCAACGCGCTGTTCTCGGCGCTGCAGGCCACCACCGCGCAGCAGATCGGCGTGTCCGACGTGCTGCTGGTGGCGGCCAACACCACCGGCGGGGTGACCGGCAAGATGATCTCGCCGCAGTCCATCGCCATCGCCTGCGCGGCGGTGGGGCTGGCCGGCCGGGAGGCCGACCTGTTCCGCTTCACCATCCGCCACAGCCTGGCGTTCACGGTGATGGTCGGGCTGATCACCAGCGCGCAGGCGTGGTGGCTGACGTGGATGATTCCCTGAGCGGGCACGATGACGGCATGAACATGCATCGCGGAAATCCGCAGCGGGTATCGGACCGGGTCGCCGCGCAGCTGCGCGCGCTGGTGGAAGAGCGGCAGCTGCAGGCCGGCGACCGCCTGCCGGCCGAACGCACGCTGGCGGTGCAGCTGGGCGTGTCGCGCACCGCGCTGCGCGAGGCCATCGCCCAGTTGAGCAGCCAGGGCCTGTTGACCGCGCGTGTCGGCGGCGGCACCTACGTGGCCGAGCCGGCGGCGCGCGCGCGGCAGGCCATCGTCGAGCCGCTGGCGCCCTACCTGCCGCTGTTCCAGGGCGATCCGGAATACCGCTTCGACGTGCTGGAGATCCGCCATGCGCTGGAAGGCGCCGCGGCCTGGCATGCCGCGCTGCGCGCCACCGCGCAGGACCGCGAGCGCATCGCCCGGGCCTTCCAGACGATGATGGACGCGCACGGCAAGGACGACCCCGCCGGCGAGGCCAGCGCCGACGCCGATTTCCACCTGTCCATCGCCGAGGCCTCGCACAACCTGGTGCTGCTGCAGGTGATGCGCGGCTTGTTCGACCTGCTGCAGACCAACATCTCGCAGAGCCGCGAACGGCTGTACACCTCGCCGCGCACCTTCTCGCCGCTGTCCGAGCAGCACCGGGCGATGATGGACGCGGTGCTGGCCGGCGACCCCGCACGCGCGCGCGCCGCCGCCCTGGCCCATCTCGAATTCGTGCACACCACGCTGCGCACGCTCGACGAAAACGAGGCCCGGCGCGCGCGGGCCTCGCGCCTGCCTTCCTCCACGGTCGACCCATGATCATCTCCGCCTCCACCGATTACCGCGCGGCCGCGCAGCGTCGCCTGCCGCCGTTCCTGTTCCACTACATCGACGGCGGCGCCTATGCCGAGCACACGCTCCGGCGCAACGTGTCCGACCTGGCCGACATCGCCCTGCGCCAGCGCGTGCTGCGCGACATGGCCGACCTGAGCCTGGACACCGAGCTGTTCGGCGAGAAACTGGCGATGCCGGTGGCGCTGGCGCCGGTCGGCCTGACCGGCATGTATGCATGCCGCGGCGAAGTGCAGGCCGCGCGCGCGGCCGACAGCCGCGGCATCCCGTTCACCCTGTCCACGGTGTCGGTGTGCCCGATCGAGGAAGTGGCGCCGGCGATCAGGCGGCCGATGTGGTTCCAGCTGTACGTGCTGCGCGACCGCGGCTTCATGCGCAACGCGCTGGAGCGCGCGCAGGCGGCGGGCGTCACCACCCTGGTGTTCACCGTGGACATGCCGGTGCCGGGCGCGCGCTACCGCGACGCGCATTCGGGCATGAGCGGCCCCCACGCGGCATTGCGCCGCTACCTGCAGGCGACGACGCATCCGCGCTGGGCCCTCGACGTGGGCCTGCGCGGCCGCCCGCACGACCTGGGCAACATCTCCGCCTACCGCGGCCACCCGACCGGACTGGCCGACTACATCGGCTGGCTGGGCAGCAACTTCGATCCGTCGATCTCGTGGAAGGACCTGGAATGGATCCGCGAGTTCTGGAAGGGGCCGATGCTGATCAAGGGCATCCTCGACCCGGACGACGCGCGCGATGCGGTGAAGTTCGGCGCCGATGGCATCGTGGTGTCCAACCACGGCGGCCGCCAGCTGGACGGCGTGCTGTCCACCGCACGCGCGCTGCCGGCCATTGCCGATGCCGTGCAGGGCGAGCTGAAGATCCTCGCCGATTCGGGCGTGCGCAACGGCCTGGACGTGGTGCGCATGCTCGCGCTCGGCGCCGACACCGTGCTGCTCGGCCGTGCCTTCGTCTACGCGCTGGCCGCGCAGGGCCAGGCCGGCGTCGCCAACCTGCTCGACCTGATCGCCAGGGAGATGCGCGTGGCGATGACCCTGACCGGCGCGCGCCGCATCGCCGACATCGGCCGCGACGCGCTGGTGCGGCTGCCGGCGTGAGCCCCGGTCCCCCCCTGTAGGAGCGGCTTCAGCCGCGATGAGGCTTTACCGGGGAAAGCCTCATCGCGGCTGAAGCCGCTCCTACGAAAAGCCAAGGCTTCACCAGGAACCTTCCATGCCCGACCAGACCTCCCGCGACGCCCTGCTGACCACCCTGCGCCAGAGCGTCGGCCCGCGCCACGTGCTGACCGGCGACAAAGCCACGCGCCGCTTCCGCAGGGGCTACCGCTTCGGCGAGGGCCCGGTGCTGGCGGTGGTGCGGCCTGGCACGCTGCTGGAATTGTGGCGCGTGCTGCAGGCGGCGGTGCAGGGCCGTGCGGCGATCATCCTGCAGGCCGCCAACACCGGGCTCACCGGCGGCTCCACGCCCGACGGCGACGATTACGGGCGGCCCGTGGTGCTGGTCAGCACGCTGCGCTTGACCGGCATCCAGCTGCTGGATGGGGGACGCCAGGTCGTGTGCCTGCCCGGCGCCACGCTGGACCGGCTGGAACAGGCGCTGGCGCCGCTCGGCCGCGAGCCGCATTCGGTGATCGGCTCCTCGTGCATCGGCGCCTCGGTGCTGGGCGGCATCTGCAACAACTCCGGCGGCGCGCTGGTGCGGCGCGGGCCGGCCTATACCGAGATGGCGCTGTTCGCGCAGGTCGATGCCGAAGGCCGGCTGCACCTGGTCAACCATCTCGGCATCGCGCTGGGCGATGGTCCGGAAGAAATCCTGCAACGGCTGCAGGCCGGCGACTACGCGCCAGCCGACATCGGCAGCGGCGAGGGCCGCGCCGCGTCCGATCCGCACTACGCCGCGCAGGTGCGGCAGGTGGATGCCGGCACCCCGGCGCGCTTCAACGCCGACCCGGCGCGGCATTACGAAGCCGCCGGTTCGGCCGGCAAGCTGGCGGTGTTCGCGGTGCGCCTGGATACCTTCGAGAAGGAGCCGGCCGAGGTTTTCTACATCGGCAGCAACCGCACCGACAGCCTGACCGCGATCCGCCGCCAGCTGCTCACCGGCTTCGAGCGCCTGCCGATTTCCGGCGAGTACATCCACCGCGACGCCTACGACATCGGCGAGCGCTACGGCAAGGACGTGTTCCTGCTGATCGACCGGCTCGGCACCGCGCGCGTGCCGGCCGCGTTCGCGTGGAAGAGCCGGGTCGACGGCTGGTTCGAGAGGCTCGGGCTGCGCGGCGCGACCGATCGGGTGATGCAGGCGCTGGTCGGCCTGCTGCCGCCGCATCTGCCTGCGCGCATGGGCAGGTTCCGCCAGCGCTACGAGCATCACCTGCTGCTGAAGGTCTCCGCGCAGGATGCGGCGGACACCGAGGCCTGGCTGCGCGGCTTCTTCGCCGACCACGAGGGCGGCTTCTTCCGCTGCACGGCGGAGGAGGGACGCAAGGCCTTCCTGCACCGCTTCGCCATCGCCAGCGCGGCGGTGCGCTACCGCGAGGCGCACCGCGACCGCGTCGAGGACATCGTCGCGCTGGACATCGCGCTGCGCCGCGACGACCGCGACTGGTTCGAGCGGCTGCCGGCCGCGCTCGACGCGCGCCTGCTGCACAAGCTGTACTACGGCCACTTCCTGTGCCATGTGTTCCACCAGGACTACATCGCGCGCAAGGGCGAGGACCCGGTGGCGATCGAGCACGCGATGTGGGCGCTGCTGGACGCGCGCGGCGCCGAATATCCGGCCGAGCACAACGTCGGCCACCTGTATCCGGCCAAGCCGGCGCTGGCGGACTTCTACCGGCGTCTGGACCCGAGCAACACCTTCAACCCGGGCATCGGCAAGACCAGCCGGCAGGCGGGCTGGAGGGGTTGCGGCTGCGCGGACCGCTGACGCGGCGGCCGCACCGGCAGCGGCGGGATGGCTTTCGGGCCATCCCGGCGTGGCGGGCAGGGCTTATGCTCGGGCAGGATTCCGTCCGCTTGCAGGATGCACCGTGCTCCCATGTTGTCGCTCCGTGCCAATGGCGCCGCCTGTCCTGGCAACCCGGTTGAAGGCCCGGACCTGGCGCTGGCTCGCGGGCCTGTGGCTGGCCTGCCTGTGCGCGACGGCAGCCGCCGGCGGCGCGGCGGCCGCGCGGGGCGAGGCGCCGTCCCGTCCGCCGCGCGTGCTGGTGCTGCTGTCCTACCACCCCGGCTTCGGCTGGGAGGACCGCATCCTTTCCGGCCTGACCGAGTGGGGCGGGGCCACCCGCGACAGGCCGGTGTTCCATGTCGAATGGATGGACGCCAAGCGCTACCCCGACGCCGGTCAGCGCGAGCGCCTGACCCGCTACATGGGCGGCAAGTACGCCGGCCAGCGGTTCGACCTGATCGCCACCGTGGACGACGATGCGCTGGCCTTCGTCGTGGCGCAGGCCGGGCTGTTCGGCGATACCCCGGTGGTGTTCAGCGGCATCAACGCCGCGCCCGAGCGCATCGTCGGCGCGCGCGCCAACGTCACCGGCATCCTCGAACGCTTCGACCTCGCCCGTACGCTCGGTACCGCGCTGGTGCTGCACCCGCGCACCCGGCGCCTGCTGTTCATCACCCCCGACAGCGACAACGGCGCCGCGATGCGGGCCAACATCAACGCGGCGCTGGCGCGGCTGCCCGGCCATCCCGCCGTCGAGCACTGGCCGACGCCGCGGCTGGACCGGCTGGCGCCGCGCCTGCCGCGCGTGCCCGAGGGCACGCTGGTCTTCGCCCTGGGCAGCATCCCGGTGCGCGACGGCGAACTGCCGCTGGAACCGGAGCTGGTGCCGGCCTACGTGCGCGCCCGCACCGCGCTGCCGGTGTACAGCGACCTGGACATGGCGGTGGGCCACGGCGCGGTCGGCGGCTATCTCAACAGCGGCCTGGAGACGGGTCGCCTGCAGGCGGCGATGGCGCGCCGGATCCTGGCCGGCGAGGCGGCCTCGGCGATACCGGTGGTGCACGACACGCCGCTGGCGCTGCTGTTCGACAACGCCGAACTGCGCCGGCTGGGCGTGGATCCGCGGCGCCTGCCCGAGGGCAGCACCCTGGTCAACGCGCCGCCGTCGATCTTCGCCCGCGAATACCGCACGCAGCTGTTCTTCATCGTGGTGGTCGTGCTGCTGCTGGTGCTCGTGGTGGCGGTGCTGATGGTGCGCGGGATCATGCAGGCCACGCGCCAGCGCGCGCTGCACCACCAGGCCACGCATGACGAACTGACCGGCCTGCACAACCGCAGCGGCCTGGCCGGGCTCCTGCACGCGCTGCCGCAGCCCGGCGGCGAGGGCGAGCAGGTGGCGCTGGTGATGCTCGGCCTCAACCGCTTCAAGCTGGTCAACGATACCCATGGCCACGCGTTCGGCGACCGCGTGCTGGTGGCCGTGGCCGAACGCCTGCGGCAGCGCTGCGGCACGCGCGAAGCGCTGGTGCGTTTCAGCGGCGACGCCTTCGTCGTGATGGCGCGCGTGCACGGCGAGGACGACCTGGCGCGGCTGCGCGCGCTGTGCGACGCGCTGTTCCAGCAGCCGTTCCTGATCAACGGTCGGCGCATCCCGATCACCGCCGCGTTCGGCATGAGCACCGCGCCGCTGCAGGGCTTGGCCGCCGAACGCCTGCTGCGCGAGGCCGACGCGGCGATGTACGAGGCCAAGCGCAATCGCAGCACGGCGGTGGTCGCCTTCGACAGCGCGATCCACGAGCGCGCGGCGCGCCAGTTCCAGATCGAGGCCAGCCTGCCGGAGGCGATCGCGCGCGGCGAGATCGAGGTCTACTACCAGTCCATCCACGACGTGCGCCGTGGATGCATCGCCGGTTTCGAGGCGCTGGCGCGCTGGCGGCACCCGGACCTGGGCTGGATCCCGCCGCCGGAATTCGTGCAGGCCGCGGTCGAGACCGGCCACGTCGGCGCGCTGACCCAGCGCATCCTGCGCAGCGCGTGCGAAGCGTTCCTGCCGCACCTGGACGCGCCCTGCGAACCCTATCTGGCGGTGAACGTCTCGGTCAGCGACATCTACGCCAGCGACTTCCCCACGCAGCTGGCGCAGACCCTGTCCGAGGCCGGCATGCCGCCGCGGCGGCTGGTGCTGGAAGTGACCGAGGACATGCTGCTGGGCGACCAGCAGCATGTCGCCGCCGCGCTGGAACAGCTGCACCGGCAGGGCGTGCGCATCGCCATCGACGACTTCGGCACCGGCTATTCCTCGATGGGCTACCTGTCGCACTACCAGGTCAACCTGATCAAGATCGACCAGTCCTTCGTGCGCCGCATCCTCGACAGCGCCCCGGACCGCAAGATCGTGCGCGCGATCGTGTCCATGGCCGGCGACCTGGAGCTGGGGGTAGTGGTCGAAGGCGTGGAAACCGCCGAGCAGATCGAACTGCTGCGCGGCCTGGGCTGCGAACTGCTGCAGGGCTACGCCTTCAGCCGGCCGCGCCCGGCGGCGGAATGGGCCGCGGCCGGGCGTTGAGGCCCCGACGCGCCGCCCACCAGCCGGCCGTAGGAGCGACTTCAGTCGCGACCGGGCATTACCAGGCAAGCCCCTTCGCGACTGAAGTCGCTCCTACAACCGCGGCGGACGCTACCGCTCCGAATGCCCGGTATCGTCGTACTGGCGCGGGGCGAACAGGTCCGGGCGGATCAGCTCGATGAAGGCGCGCGCCTGCGGCGACAGCACCTTGCCGCGGCGCACCGTCACCCCGTAGCTGCGCTTGGGGAAGTAGCGCGCCATCGGGCGGATCGCCAGCCGCTCGCGGTCGGCGTCGTTGAGGCACAGCGCGGTGACGATGGAGATGCCCATGCCCATCGCCACGTACTGCTTGATCACCTCCCAGCCGCCGACCTCCAGCGCCACGGTGTAGGGCACGCGGTGGCGCTGGAACACCAGGTCCACCAGCCGCCAGGTGATCTGCCGCTTCGGCGGCAGGATCAGCGGCCACGGCGAGAGGTCTTCCAGGGTCAGCTCGCGCTTGCCGGCCAGCGGATGGCCGCGCGGGGCGATCAGCACCTGCTCGAAGTCGTAGACCGGCGCGTAGCTCAGGTCGCCCGGCACATCCAGCATCGAGCCGACCGCCAGGTCGGCGGCGTCGCCGCGCAGCAGTTCGTTGCCGTCGGCGCTGATCGCGTCCTGCAGGGTGAGCCGCACCTCGGGGTGGCGCTGGCGGAAGTCCTCGACGATCTTCGGCAGCAGGTACAGGATCGTCGAGGAATTGGCGGCCACGGTCAGTTCGCCCGCGTCCAGCCCGCGGACCTTGTCGCGGAAGCTGGCCTCCAGCCCGTCCAGGCTCTCCACCAGCGGCTGCGCCATCTCGTACAGCAGCTGGCCCTCGCGGCTGGGCACCAGGCGCCGGCCGCTGCGCTCGAACAGCACCACCCCCAGTTCCCGTTCCAGCGCCTGCAGCTGCAGGCTCACCGCCGGCTGGCTGACGAACAGTGCTTCCGACGCACGCGAAACCGAGCCCAGGCGGACCGTCTGGCAGAACGCGCGCAGCGGCTTGAGCCGGTCGGACTTGTAGGAAAAACGCGGGGTTACGGGTTTCTTTCCGGGCATTTGAGTCGATTATTAGCACAACTTATGCTCGGTATTGCAAAAACTGTTTTGATAAATAAGTGACCCCGGCGGCACGGTGGGATCCCCGACACATGCAGGGTTCCGCCATGTCCGCCGTCGCCACCGCCATTCCGTCC
>NZ_WIDL01000015.1 GCF_009496535.1 Stenotrophomonas sp. MYb238 | reverse complement strand
CGCCCCGCGCTGTTCCTGGCGCTCGCCGCGGCCCTTCCCGCCGCCCAGGCCGCCGCCGACAACGACGGGCAGAGCCACCACCTGACCGAACTCTCCGCGGTCAAGGTCACCGCCTCCCCGCTGCAGAGCGACGCCGAATCGCTGGCCCGCCCGGTGGCCGTGCTGACCGGCGAGGAACTGGACGCACGCAAGGGCGCCACGCTCGGCGACACCATCGCGCGCATGCCCGGCGTGCAGACCACCTACTTCGGTCCCGGCGTGGGCCGCCCGGTCATCCGCGGGCAGGAAGGCCCGCGCGTGGCGGTGGTCGCCAACGGCGTCGGCAACATGGACGCCTCCACGGTCAGCGCCGACCACGCCACCAGCATCGAGCCGTTCCTGGCCGACCAGATCGAGGTGCTGAAGGGCCCGGCGACCCTGCTGTTCGGCAGCGGCGCCATCGGCGGCGCGGTCAACGTGGTCGACGGGCGCATCGCCCGCGACCTGCCCGACCATCCCCTGAGCGGCCGCGCCGAACTGCGCGGCAACAGCGTCAACAACGAGCGCAGCGGCATGTTCCGCCTCGACGGGGTCAGCGGCGACAACCTGGTGCTGCACGTCGACGGCCTGGTGCGCAATGGCGACGACTACCGCATTCCCGGCTACGCGATCGACCCCGCCGCGCTGGACGACGGCCATGACCATGACGACCACGACGACCACGGCGACGAACTCGGCCCGCGCGGCCGCCTGGAGAACAGTTCCACGCGCACCCGCGCCGGCGGCGTCGGCGCCACCTGGCTGGGCGCGTCCGGCTTCCTCGGCGCGTCGCTGGGCACCTACCGCAGCAACTACGGCATTCCCAACGGCGCCCATGTCCATGCCGACGACGATCACGGCCACGATCATGACCACGACGACCACGACCATGGCGACGAGGAAGGCGAAGGCGAGCACGACGTGCGCATCGACATGGTGCAGAACCGCTTCGACGTGAAGGGCGGCCTCTACGATCCGCTGCCGTTCCTGCAGAGCGTGACCGTGCGCGCCGCCTGGACCGATTACGAGCACACCGAACTGGAAGCCGGCACGCCGTCCACGCGCTTCACCAACAAGGGCGTGGAAGGCCGCGTGGAAGCGGTGCAGCAGCCGCTGGCCGGCTGGAACGGCGCGTTCGGCCTGCAGTTCGGCGACAGCGATTTCGGCGCGCAGGGCGAGGAGGCCTTCGTGCCGGATACCCGCACCCGGACGCTGGGCCTGTTCGTGCTGCAGGAAAAGCAGTTCGGCCCGCTCAAGCTGGAACTGGGCGGCCGCCACGACCGCGTCCGGCTCAGCCCCGACGACGGCCTGCGCGGGCGCGACTTCGGTGCCACCAACCTGTCGGCGGCGGGCATCTGGACGGTCAACGACCACTTCGACCTGCGCTTCGGCGTGGACGGATCCGAGCGCGCGCCCACCAACGAGGAGCTGTACGCGGCCGGCGCCCACATCGCCACGCGCTCGCTGGAGATCGGCGACGCCAACCTGGACACCGAGCGCGGCCACCGCATGGAACTGGGCCTGCACGCGCACAGCGACCGCATCGACGTCTCGGCCGCGATCTACCAGACCAGGTTCAAGGACTTCATCTATCTGGCCGACACCGGCGTGGTCGAACAGGGGCTGCCGGTCCGGGTCTGGACCCAGCACGACGCCACCTTCAAGGGCGCCGAGGCCGAGGCCATGTTCCACCTGGCCGAAGGCGACAGCGGCGACTGGGACCTGCGCGTGTTCGGCGACTACGTCAAGGCCGAACTGGACGGCAGCGGCAGCCGCCGCGCGGACATCGCCGTACCGCACGGCAACCACAGCCACCGCTACAGCGTGGACCTGGCCAACGGCGGTTACCTGCCGCGGATCTCGCCGGCACGCGTCGGCGCCGACCTGCGCTGGGCACGCGACGGCTGGCGCGCCTCGGTGGGCGCGATCCGCTACGGCAGCCAGAAGGACGTGGCGCCGAACGAGGCGCCCAGCGCCGGCTACACCCTGGTCGACGCGCACCTGGCGTACCGCTGGGACCGCAGCGGCAGCAACGCCTACGAGCTGTTCCTGGACGGCAGCAACCTGACCAACCGCGAGGCCCGCCCGCACACCTCGCTGCTGCGCGACTACTCGCCGCTGCCCGGCCGCGGCGTCGCCTTCGGCATCCGCGCCTGGTTCTGACCGGAAGCGCCGCCGGAGAGTGCATGAGGAAGGGGCCGCAAGGCCCCTTCCTCTTTTCCGGGCCGGTGCATCCGGGCCGGCTCGCCGACCTGAATGGCCGCTTTGCCGGACACGGCGTTTCACATCGCGCTCATTGTAAGCGGACACTTTTGTCCGGATCATGTGCGCATGACCTCGATCCGTTCCGATGCCGCCGCGCGTCGCGCCCAGTTGCTGGACGCGGCCGACGCCGTGTTCGGCGAACACGGCATCACCGCGCCGCTGGACCTGGTGGTGGAACGCGCCGGCGTCGGCCGCGCCACGCTGTACCGCAATTTCCCCGACCGCGCCGCGCTGATCGAGGCGATGCTCCAGCGCACGGTCGAGAAGATCCAGGCGCACGTGGCCGAACTGGGCGAGCGCGAGGACGCCCTGTTCGAGCTGATCGGCGGCATGGCCCGGCGCATCGTGCTCTCGCCGGCACTGGCCGACTACTGGCGCGCCGTGGACCAGAACGACCCGCCGATCCGCGCCGCCCGCCAGCGGGTGCTGAAGCTGATGGAGCCGGCCCTGCGGCGCGCGCGCGCCGCCGGCCTGTGCCGGGCCGACCTGGAACTGGCCGACCTGTCGCTGGTATCGAGCATGCTCGGCGCCGCGCTGCGCGGACGCACCCGCGCCGACCGCGCCCGCCTCGCCACACGCGCGCTGGAGCTGCTGCGCCCCGGCCTGGCGGCATCCGCCGGAGCGGACGCATGAAACCGCTCAAGCCGATCCCCGACTGGGAGGAGCACGAAAAACCCACCCTGCCCGGCTCCGCCTCGATGCCCTGGCACCCGCCGCACCGGCGCGTGGCCTACGCGGCGGTGGCGGTACTGGTGGCGATCACCGGCGGCCTGGGCAACGCGCTGCTCAGCGCCAACCTGCCGTGGATCCAGGGGCAGATGGGCCTGCAGCCGGCCGAGGCGAACTGGCTGGTGGCCGCCTACATCATGGTCAACGTCACCGCCAACCTGCTGGTGTTCAAGTTCCGCCAGGAATACGGCATCCGCCTGTTCGCCGAACTGGGCCTGGGCGTCTATGCCGCGCTGGCGGTGCTGCACCTGGCCGTGGGCGGGCTGGCGACCACCATGCTGGTGCGCGCGGCCAGCGGGTTCGCCGGCGCGGCCTGCACCACGCTGGGCACGCTGTACATGCTGCAGGCGCTGCCACGGAAGTACGTGGGCAACCTGCTGGTGGTCGGCGTGGGCCTGTCGCAGCTGGCGGTGCCGCTGGCGTGGCTGGTCTCGCCGGGCCTGCTGGACCACGGCGAGTGGCACAACCTCTATTTGTTCGAGGCCGGGCTGGCGCTGTGCGCGTTTGCCGCGGTGGTGATCCTCAAGCTGCCGCCGGGCATCCAGATCAAGGTGTTCGAGCCGCTGGACTTCGTCACCTTCGCCCTGCTCGCGCCGGCGCTGGCGATGCTGGTCATCGTGCTCAGCCAGGGCTACCTGCACTGGTGGTTCGACACGCCGTGGCTGGGCTGGCTGCTGGCCGCGGCGACAGTGCTGATCCTTGCCGCGTTCCTGATCGAGCACTACCGCCGCAACCCGCTGCTGCAGATCCGCTGGCTGATGGGCCCGACGATGCTGCGCTTCATCGCCGGCGCGTTTCTGATCCGCTTCCTGACCAACGAGCAGTCCTACGGCATGGTCACGATGATGCGCACGCTGGGCATGGGGCCGGACCAGATGGCGCCGCTGTTCGCGGTGATCCTGCTCGGCGTGCTGGTGGGCATCGCCGCCGGCGCGCTGACCTTCGGGCCGAAGGCGCTGATCCCGCAGCTGCTGGCCTCGATCATCCTGCTCGGCAGCGCCGCCTTCCTGGACCAGCACCGCACCAGCCTGGACCGGCCGATGGATTTCGCACTGAGCCAGTTCCTGGCCGCAGTGGGCAGCGGCATGTTCATGGGCCCGCTGATGCTGATGGGCATCCGCCAGGCCATGGCGCGCGGGCTGGACCACATCGTGTCCTTCATCGTGGTGCTGTCGTTGACCCAGACCTTCGGCGGCCTGGCCGGCTCGGCCCTGCTGGGCAGCTACCAGCTGCACCGCGAGCATGTGTATTCCAGCCAGCTGGTCGGCCAGCTGGACCCGGCCGACCCGGTCGTCGCCCAGCGCCTGCGCACGCAGCAGCAGGGCTACGCCCGCCTGATCACCGACCCGGTACAACGCCAGGCGCAGGCCGCCGCGTCGCTGGCGCAGGCCGCCAGGCGCGAGGCCAACGTACGCGCGTTCAACGACGTGTTCGCGCTGAGCGGCTGGCTGGCCATCGGCTTCCTCAGCTGGCTGCTGCTGGAAGTGCTGTTCCGCAATCCCACCGTAAAAAAAGCGATACGGCCGGCCGCGGCCGCCACGCCCTCCAGATGAAGCAACCGACATGAGCGACAAGCAGGAAAACCCCGGCACCCCCGACGAGCCGATCACCGACGCCAGCGATGGCGAGGCGGCCGCGGCGTCGACGCCGGTCTCCAAATACAACACGCCCAGCCGCACCAGCGTGGTGGTGATGGTCGTCATCGCCCTGGTCGGGCTGACCCTGATCCTGCGCGCCTGGCAGCTGTGGCCGTTCAACAGCAGCCACGTGCATACCGACGATGCCTACGTGCGCGGCCAGGTGACGGTGCTGGCGCCGCAGGTCAGCGGCTACGTCACCGAGGTGCTGGTGAAGGACTTCGACCACGTGAAGCAGGGCCAGCCGCTGCTGCGCATCGACGAGCGCAGCTACCGGCAGAAGGTCGACCAGGCCGAGGCGGCGCTGGCCGATGCGCGCGCGCAGCTGGCCAACTCCGACCAGAGCCAGGCGCAGAACCGCGCGCAGATCGCCTCGGCGCGCGCCACCCTGTCGGCCGGCCAGGCCGAGCAGCAGCGCAGCCGCGCCGAACTGCAGCGCTACGAGACGCTGGCCGCGCAGCAGCTGGTGTCCAGCAGCGACCGCGACAGGCTGCGCGCCGGCGCGCAGTCGGCCAGCGCCGGCGTGGCGCAGTCGCAGGCGGCCATCCGCATCGCCGAGGAGAACCTCACCGCCACCCGCGTCGCCCGCCAGGGACTGGAAGCCAAGGTCGCCAGCGCCGAGGCGGCGCTGGAACTGGCGCGGATCGACTTGGACAACACCGTCATCCGCGCCCCGCGCGACGGCCAGCTGTCCGAGGCCTCGGTGCGGCTGGGCCAGTACGTCACCGCCGGCACGCAACTGCTGTTCCTGGTGCCGGACAGCCTGTGGATCGTGGCCAACTTCAAGGAAGGCCAGACCTGGAAGATGGCCATCGGCCAGCCGGCGACCTTCCGCGTCGACGCCTTCCAGGGCCAGCGCCTGCACGGCCGCATCGAGCAGATCGCCCCGGCCACCGGCTCGGAGTTCTCGGTGCTCAAGCCCGACAACGCCAGCGGCAACTTCACCAAGGTGGTGCAGCGCCTGCCGATCCGCATCGCCATCGATCCCGGCCAGCCGCTGGCCGCGCGCCTGCGCCCGGGCATGTCGGTGGTGGTGGAAGTGGATACGGCCGCCGAACCGCGGCGCTGAGGCCGGCCGCGCGCACCGGCAGCGCGGCCGGCGCGGCACTCACCGCGCGCATGCCGGCGCCGCGCTAGGCTGCCGCCTGGTCCGTCGCCGCGGAGCGCGTGCATGAAACCCCTGCTGGTCCTGCCGCTCCTGGCGGCATTGCACGGCGCCGCCGACGCGGCGGACACGCTGTATACCGGCGGGCCGATCGTCACGATGGACGACCGGCAGCCGCAGGCCGAAGCCGTGGTCGTGCGCGATGGCGACATCGCCTTCGTCGGCACGCGCGCGGACGCGCTGTCTTTCAGCCCGGGCGCGCGTCAGGTAGACCTCCAGGGCCGCACCCTGGTACCGGGCTTCATCGACAGCCATGGGCACGTCTCCGGCGTCGGCCTGCAGGCGCTGTCGGCCAACCTGCTGCCCGCCCCGGATGGCGACGGCAACGCGATTCCCGCGCTGCAGGACATCATGCGCCGCTTCCGCGCCGCGGCCACGCTACCCGGCGGCTACAGGGTTCTGATCGGCTTCGGCTACGACGACTCGCAGCTGGCCGAAAAACGCCACCCGACGCGTACCGAGCTGGATGCCATCGCCACCGATATCCCAGTGATCCTGATGCACCAGTCCGGGCACCTGGGCGCCTACAACAGCAAGGCGCTGGAACAGGCCGGCATCAATGTCGATACGCCCGACCCGGAAGGCGGGGTGATCCGCCGCGAGCCCGGCAGCCGCGTTCCCGACGGGGTGCTGGAGGAAAGCGCGCACACTCTCGCGCTCGCGCGGCTGATGCCTGCGTTGAGCATCGAACAGGCCATGGCCATGCTCGAAGCGGGCCAGGCGCTGTACATGAAACATGGCTACACCACCGCGCAGGACGGCAAGACCGACGCCGGCACGCTGGCGATGCTGCCGATGGCCGGCAAGGCGGGCAGGCTGAAGATCGACGTCGTCGCCTACCCCGACATCCAGGTGGCGCTGGACAGCCCGGCGATGCGCGGCCCCTATTACGGCCCGGACTACATCGACCACTTCCGCATCGGCGGGGTGAAGATCAGCCTGGACGGTTCGCCGCAGGGCAAGACCGCGTGGCTGAGCCAGCCGTACTACAAGGCGCCCGCGGGCGAGAAAGCCGAATACGCCGGCTACCCCGCCTACAGCGACGCGCAGGCCGATGCACTGATCGGCAAGGCCTGGGGCAACGGCTGGCAGGTACTGGCGCATGCCAACGGCGACGCCGCCATCGATCAGTTCATCCGCGCCGTGGCCGCCGCCGAAGCCGCGCATCCGGACAAACGCCTGCTACCGGTGCTGATCCACGGCCAGACCCTGCGCCGCGACCAGGTGGGCGAACTGCGCCGGCTCGGCATCTTCCCCTCGCTGTTCCCGATGCACACCTATTACTGGGGCGACTGGCACCGCGACTCGGTGCTGGGACCGAAGCGCGCGGAGAACATTTCGCCCACGCGCTGGGTGCTGGACGCGGGCATGGTATTCACCTCGCACCACGATGCGCCGGTGGTGTTCCCCGATGCGATGCGCGTGCTCGACGCCACCGTCAACCGCACCACCCGCAGCGGCCGCGTGCTCGGCCCGGCGCAGCGGGTCACGCAGGAACAGGCGCTCAAATCCATCACCCTGTGGGCCGCGCGGCAGTACGCGGAAGAGGCCCGCAAGGGCTCGATCGAAACCGGCAAGCGCGCCGACCTGGTGGTGCTCTCGGACAATCCGCTGACCATCGCGCCGGCCAACCTGCACACCATCCAGGTGCTGCGGACCATCAAGGACGGCAACGTCGTCTACAACGCCGAGGAGCGAGAGAAGTAAGGCCGCGGGTCGGCGCCGGGCATCGCATGACGAGCGGGATCGCCAGCCGCGCGCCTTCCGCGCAATCGTTCCCAGCGTGGCCGCCGGCGCCGCCCATCCCCACGATGACGATCACCAAGATCAGCGCCACCACACCGACCATCGCCGCGGTCGGCAGGGATGGCCGGTGATCGAACAGGCTGCGGCAGCCCGGAGCAGCACTGCCCAGGCTGGGGCACGAATCAAAGAACACGGCGAAGCAGACGACCCAGCACCATGGCAGCGGCCATCACACTCCACAGAACCCGCGGGCTCCGCGGGGAAATCCTCAGGGCGCGGCGCGCTGCCCGCGGCAGACCGCGCGTTCCGCCGCCCGACCGTCGCTCACCCGGCGCAGTCCGCGCACAGGCCGTGCACTTCCAGCGTCTGCGCCTGCGGCTTGAAGCCCAGTTCGCGGGCGCGCGTTTCTAGCTGGCGCACGATGTCGCGGTCCTCCAGCTCGACCGCGCTGTGGCAGCGGTCGCAGATCAGGAACGGCACCGAATGCTGGTTGCTGCTGGGGTGGTGGCAGGCGACGAAGGAATTGACCGAGGACAGCTTGTGCACAAAACCATTGGCCATCAGGAAATCCAGCGCGCGGTACACCGTGGGCGGGGCGTCGGCGCCGACGCCCTTGCCCTCGCGCACCCATTCCAGCAGTTCGTAGGCCTTGACCGGCTTGCCGGCCTCGGCGATCAGCCGCAACACGTTGGCGCGGATCGGCGTGAGCCGCAGGCCGCGCTCGCGGCACACCCGCTCGACCACCGCGATGAAGCCCGCCGCGTCGTCGACGTGGTGGTGGGGCGCGGTACAGCTGTGCTCGTGTGCGGTCATGTCTGCCTCGGCCGAATCAGCCCTTCGGAACCTTGATGAGTGCGGCGTCGATGCGTTTCAAGGCTTCCTCGCGGCCGGCCAGGTACACCGTGTGCGAGATGTCCGGACTGACCTGGGTGCCGGTGATGGCCACGCGCAGCGGCTGGGCGACCTTGCCCATGCCGATCTCCAGCGCAGCGGCGGTGTCGTGCAGGGCGACGCCGACGCTCTCGGCGGTCCACTGCGGCAGCGCCGCCAGCAGTTCGCGCGCCTTGCCCAGCGCCACCTCGGCGCCGGCCTTGAAATGCTTGGCCACGGCGGCCTCGTCGTACTCGGTCAGCGGCGTGTACCAGACCACCGCCTTCTCGGCCATTTCCTTCAGCGTCTGCACGCGCTCGCGCAGGGCAATGACCACGTCCGCCGGCGCCGGGCCGGCGGCCACGTCCAGGCCCAGCTTCTGCAGCTGGTAGACCAGGTGCGGCACGATGCTGGCCGGCTCCCCGGTCTTCAGGAAGTGCTGGTTGACCCAGCCGAGCTTGGCCATGTCCAGGCGCGAGGCCTTGGAGTTGCAGTTGGTCACGTCGAACAGGTCGATCAGCTCCTGGCGGCCGAACAGCTCCTGGTCGCCGTGCGACCAGCCCAGGCGCGCCAGGTAGCTCAGCAGCGCATCGGGCAGGTAGCCGGCGTCCCTGTACTGCATCACGTCGGCTGCGCCGGTGCGCTTGGACAGCTTGGCGCCCTGCTCGTCCAGGATCATCGGCATGTGGCCGAACTTCGGCACCGGCGCGCCGATGGCCGCGTACAGGTTGATCTGGCGCGGGGTGTTGTTGATGTGGTCGTCGCCGCGGATGACCTCGGTGATGCCCATGTCCCAGTCGTCCACCACCACCGCGAAGTTGTAGGTGGGGTAGCCGTCCGGACGGAAGATGACCATGTCGTCCAGTTCGCTGTTGGCGATCTCGATGCGGCCCTTGATCAGGTCGTCGAAGGCGACCACGCCGTCCAGCGGATTCTTGAAGCGGATGACGCGGTTCGGGTCGTCCCGGTACGGCAGGCCCAGGTCGCGCGCGGCGCCGTTGTAGCGCGGCTTCTCCTGCTTCGCCATCGCGGCCTCGCGCATGGCGTCCAGTTCCTCGCGGGTTTCGTAGGCGTAGTACGCCTTGCCGTCGGCGACCAGCTGTTCGGCCACTTCCCGGTAGCGCGCCACGCGGTCGGTCTGGTAGATCGGGCCTTCGTCGTAGTCCAGGCCCAGCCAGTCCATAGCCTCCAGGATGGCGTCGATCGCCGCCTGGGTGCTGCGCTCGCGGTCGGTGTCCTCGATGCGCAGCACGAATTCGCCACCGCGGTGGCGGGCCTCCAGCCAGCAGTACAACGCGGTGCGGGCGCCACCGATGTGCAGGTAGCCGGTGGGACTGGGGGCGAAGCGGGTGCGGACGGTCATGACGTACGTGGAAGTGGGAACCGGCGCATTTTACCGCGTGATCGCCGCGGCAAGCCTTTTCCCCTACGTGCCGGCGGATCGTGCGCCCGGATCCATGCCGCGCGGGACGGGCGCAGGGGCCGTGCGTCGCAGCGGCGCAGGAAATACGATGGCGGCGAAGGGCAGCCGGGAACGCCGCCGGCTCGATCCGGAGAACCGGCCCGCACCGGCCTCCTCGACGCTCCATCCCCGTCCGCCCCGGAATATCGCCCATGCCCCGATTCGCCTGGCTCCTGCTTCTGCTCGCCGTTTCTTTCAGTGCCAGCGCCGTCGTGATCCGGCACGACGTCGACGATGCGAAGTACCGCATACCCGCCTCCGACTTCCCCGCGCTCGTCGACATGCCCGGCGAAGGCCATGGCGTATTGATCGCGCCGCGCTGGGCGGTGACCGCCGCGCACACGCTCCCGATGCATTCCCGGCTCGGCCAGGTCGTGATCGACGGCCAGCCGCGCGAGGTCGAACGTGTCGTCGTCCATCCCGGGTACAGGACGCTGCCGCAGGCGCTGGTCGACCAGACCATGGCCAGCGGCGAGGCGATGCTGATCGTGGTGTTCCTGGCCGGCTCGGACGACATCGCGCTGATCGAGCTCCGGCAACCGGTGGCGGACGTTGCGCCGGTCGCGCTCTATGCGCGCGGCGACGAGCCCGGCCGGATCGCCCAGATCGTGGGCAAGGGCGCCACCGGCACCGGCGCGGCCGGGCACGATCCCGCCGGTCCGAACCGTACCGCGCTCCGGCGCGCCTTCAATACCGTCACCAGCGCCTACGACCGCTGGCTCTGCTATGTCTTCGACGAGCCGCCGGCGGCGCTGCCGCTCGAGGGCATGCTGGGGAACGGCGACAGCGGCGGCGCCGTGCTCATCGAGGACGGCGGCCAGTGGCGCGTGGCCGGCCTGGGATCGTGGAAGGTGATCGCGGGCGATCTGCGGACCGCGCGGCCCGGACGTTATGGCCAGACCGCCTGCAATGTCCGGCTGGGTCACTATGCCGGCTGGATCGAAGAGGTGATCTCCGGGCGGACGCACGCAGGAAACTGAGCACCGCGCCCGACTGCGCCGCGCTCTCCCGGTGTAAGCGCTTCCCGCTCAGGGCCTGCGCACCACCAGCTCGCCACGCACCTTAGTCAGACCACCTGCGATATCCGGCTGGGCCACTAATGCCGGCTGGATCGAAGAGGTGATCTCCGGGCGGACGCAAGCGGGAAACTGAGCGCCGCGCCCGGCTGCGCCGCGCTCTCCCGGTGTCAGCGCTTCCCGCTCAGGGCTTGCGCACCACCAGCTCGCCGCGTACCTCGGTGCCGTCGGACAGGCCCAGCCACAGCGGCACGCGCTGGCCTTCCTGCAGCGGGCCAGCGCCGTCCATCAGCATCAGATGCAGGCCGCCGGGCTTGAGCTCGACGCCCTTCCCCGCCGCCACCGGCAGACGCTCGACCTCGCGCATGCGGCTGACGCCATCGACCAGGGTGGTCTCATGCAGGGACACCGCCTTGAACGCCGCGCTGCGCACCGAGGTCACTGCCACGTCCGCCTTGCAGGTGTTGTCGATGCGGCCGAAGCCGCCGGCCATGTGTGCCATCGCCGGGTAGCGGATCCAGCCGTCGCTCAGGCGCACGCACGCGGACTCCGTCGCCTGCGCCGCGACGCTCGCGGCGAGGCTTGCCGCCGCCAACAGTACGCACGCGAATGGTTTGGTTATCATCGGACCATCGACTCCCTGCCGTAATCGAGGCCGCAGCATGACAACGCTCATCGACACGATCAACCACGGCCCCATCCGCGAACTGCGGCTGGCGCGGCCGCCGGTCAACGCGCTGGATACCGAACTGTGCCGCGCGCTCATCGCCGCGATGAACCAGGCCATGGCCGACGACGTGCAGGGCGTGGTGCTGTCCGGCAGCGAACGCGTGTTCACCGGCGGCATGGACGTGCCCTACCTGCTGCGCCACGGCGAGGACCGGCACAAGCTGCTGGACAGCTGGCAGGCGTTCTTCGGGGCGGCCCGCACCCTGGCCGAAAGCCGCATCCCCGTCGTGGCCGCGCTCACCGGGCATTCCCCGGCCGGCGGCTGCGTGCTGGCACTGTGTTGCGACTACCGGGTGATGGCCCGCAGCGTCGATCCGGCCAGGCCTTTTCTGATCGGCCTGAACGAAGTGCAGGTGGGACTGGTCGCGCCGGAAGGCATCCAGCGGCTGATGCGGCGCGTGGTCGGCCCCCATCGCGCCGGCGTGCTGCTGGCTGGCGGCCAGCTGGTCAGCGCCGAGCGCGCGCTGGAGATCGGGCTGGTCGACGAACTGGCCGATGGTGCTGGCGCCGTGGCCGCGCAGGCCATCGCCTGGCTGCAGGCGCAGCTGAAACTGCCGCGCCAGCCGATGCTGCAGACCCGCGCCATCGCCCGCGCCGACCTGCACGAGGCGATGCAGCCGCAGCACATCCAGCTGGAACGGTTCGTCGAGGCCTGGTATTCGGCCGACGCCCAGGCGGCGCTGCAGGCCCTGGCCGCGCGGCTGGGCAAGAGCTGAAGCTCCGCCTGCGTACGCACACGCATACCCGTAGGAGCGACTTCAGTCGCGATGGGGCGTTACCGGCAAAGCCCCATCGCGACTGAAGTCGCTCCTACGACGGCAACGGCAACAGCTAACGGCGGCGGGTTGCGCCGTGCCACGGCACGGCGGCCCCGCCCGCTATAATCCCGGCCCTCGCCACCCGGGCCCGCCATTTTGTCCACCAGCGCCGAACCCGTCGTCACCGAACTGATCGACCTGCTGTCGCTGGAGCGGCTGGAGGACAACCTGTTCCGGGGCCAGAGCCGCGACATCGGTACCAAGTACGTGTTCGGCGGGCAGGTGCTGGGCCAGGCGCTGGCCGCCGCCCAGGCCACCATCGACAACGGCCGCCACGTGCATTCGCTGCACGCCTATTTCCTGCGCGCCGGCAACATCGACCACCCGATCATCTACGACGTGGACCGCACCCGCGACGGCGGCAGTTTCTCGGTGCGCCGGGTCACCGCGATCCAGCACGGCAAGGTGATCTTCTTCTGCGCGGCCTCGTTCCAGCAGGCCGAACACGGCGCCGAGCACCAGCACAAAATGCCCGAAGTGCCGCAGCCCGAAGACATCGAACCCAACCGCCCGCTGCCGCCGGAAGTGCTCGAGCGCCTGCCGGTGAAGGTGCAGCGCTGGCTCTCGCGCGGCGGCCCGTTCGAGTTCCGCCACGTATACCCGCGCGACGAACTCAACCCGCCCAAGCGCCCGCCCTACCACCAGGTGTGGCTGCGCCTGAACGAACGCGTCGGCGATGCGCCGGAACTGCACCAGGCGCTGCTGGCCTACGCCTCGGACTTCCACCTGCTGGGCACGGCCACCTTTCCGCACGGCATCAGCTACTACCAGCCGCACGTGCAGATGGCCTCGCTCGACCACGCCCTCTGGTTCCACCGCCCGTTCCGCGTGGACGACTGGCTGCTGTATTCGCTCGACAGTCCCAGCGCACAGGATGCGCGCGGCCTGGCGCGCGGCCAGTTCTTCACCCGCGAAGGCGTGCTGGTGGCCAGCACCGCGCAGGAAGGGCTGATCCGCGTCGCGCCGCCGGCCGCCGGCGAAGGCGGCAAGGAATAAGCATGCGCAAGATATTCACCAGCCAGCGCGTGGAAAACGCCGAGGGCGTGGCCAACATGCTGCGCGAGGCCGGCATCGAGGTGCGCCTGACCAACGGCCGTTCGTACCACAGCAAGCGCCGCGGCCAGTTCAGTTACCTGGACAGGAAGAACGACGCGCAGCTGCCGACGGTCTGGGTGGTGCGCGCCGACGACCAGCCGCGCGCCCGCGAGATCCTGCGCGACGCGCGCCTGCTCGACACCACCCGCCGCGACCATCCGGTCGCCGAGTACGCCTTCCGCGACACGCCGGCGCCGTCCGGCGGCCGCGGCTGGGCCTGGCGCATCCGCATCGCCCTGCTGGTGGTGATCGCCGGCGTGGCGCTGGTGGTCATGCTGCGCCATCGCGGCACGCAGGCGCCGCCGCCCGCCCCGGCGCCGCAGGTGCAGCCGGCGCAGGACGAGGACGGCTTCCGCGTGCGCATCCAGCCCAGCGCGCCGGCACCCGCCCCGGCACCGGCCCCCAAACCCTGACCCGCGGCGGGGCGGTCACATCGGCCCGCGGCCTCCGTCCTGTCCTGCAGACCAACGGGAGCCGCCCATGACCGCCGCCACGCTCGAATCCCTGCTGCACCACGAACTGCCCGCCGCCCGCGGCGGCTGCACGCAGTCCTATGGACGCATCGTGCTCGCCTGCCAGAACACGGTGACCGCCATCGCGCTGGCCATCACCCGCGACGTGCAGGCCAGCGAGGACATCGCCCAGGAAGCCTTCATCAAGGCCTGGCAGCAGCTCAACCAGCTCAACAACGCGGCCAGCTTCCTGCCCTGGCTGCGGCAGATCACCCGCAACCTCGCCCGCGACTGGCTGCGCGCCAACCGCAACCGCCCGCTCAGCGGCGAAGCGGCCGAGATCGCCATCGGCATGGCCGCCGACCCCACACCCGGCGCCGCCGAGGCGATGGCGCGCGTGGAAGAGGAACTGGCCGCCGAGGAAATCATCTCCGCCCTGCCCGAGGACAGCCGCGAAGCGCTGCTGCTGTTCTACCGCGAAGGGCAGAGCTCGCAGCAGGTCGCCGCGCTGCTGGGGTTGAGTGACGCGGCGGTGCGCAAGCGCCTGTCGCGCGCCCGCGCCACCGTGCGCGAGGAAATGCTGCGCCGCTTCGGCGAGTTCGCGCGCAGCAGCGCGCCGGGCACCGCGTTCGCCGCGACGATCGGTTCGCTGCTGATGGTGGCCGCGCCGGGCACCGCCAGCGCCGTGGTGATCGGCAGCACCGCCGGCCTTGCCGGCGCCGGCAAGCTCGGTGCCGGCGGCATGGGCGCCACCGCCGTGGGCGGCGGGGCGGCAGGCGGCTCGCTGGGCATGCTCGCCAACACGTTGATGGCCGACGGCTTCCACTTCGGCCTGGCGCTCGGCGCCACGATCGGTGGCACCGCGGCCGCCTGGCTGGGCGGGTTGTACCTGCTGCGCTACGCCGAATCGTCGGCCGAGCGTGCCCGGATCCAGCATTTCATGCGCCTGCACACCACCACCGCCGCCGTGTTCTGCGGCAGCACGCTGCTGGTCGTGGTGCTGCAGTTGGGCCTGGTCACGTCGCTGACGTCGCTGCTGCTGGGCATGTGCGCGATCAACTACCAGTACCTCGTCACGCTGCCGCGGATCATGGGGCCGATGCTCGCCCGCGACGCCGCCCGCCATGGCCGCAGCGGTCCCACCCGTGTGTACAAGAGCCTGTTCGGCCGCAGCGCGGTGGCCATGTCCAGTGCGCTGGTCATCGCCGCGGTGCTGTTCGTGCTGCTCAAGCGCTGACGGCGCCCCCGACGCCTGTAAAGAAGAACGCCCCGCCGGCAGGCGGGGCGTTCTTCGATCGGCGACTGCGCGGCGGTTACTTCGCTGCCGGCGCCTGCACCGGGCGCGGACCACGCGCGCCCATCTTCGCGCGCGCGGCCTCCAGTTCGGCCGGGCTCAGCTTGCCGTCCTTGTCGGTGTCGGCGTTGCCGAACCATTCCTCGCGGCGCTGCTTGGCGCGTGCCTCGCGGTCGGCCTGGTCGATGAAGCCGTCCTTGTTCACGTCCATGCGCTCGAAGAAGGCCTGGTGCTCGGCGGCGCTGATGCGGCCATCGTGGTTGGTGTCCATCATGCGCAGGAAGCCCTCGCCGCGCTGCCCGCGATGATGGCGCGCCATGCCGCGGTGGCCGTCGCCGCCCCGGGCATGCCAGCGCGGCATCTCCTCGCGCGAGAGCTTGCCGTCCTTGTTCCTGTCCAGCTCGTCGAAACGCTGCGCCAGACGCGGATGGGCGGCGGCTTCCTGGCGGTCGATCGCGCCGTCGCCGTTGGCATCCAGCTGCGCCCGGGCCGGCTTCTGCTGCGGCGCGGTGGCGGCCAGGGCGACGCCGGTAACGGAAGCGGCCAGCAGCACGGCCAGCAGGATCAGGGGTTTGCGGTGGGTCATGGTCTGGCTCCGGTAGTGGATGAAAGGACGCATCGCTGCGCCTTGTCGACATCAACGTGCCAGCAGCCGCGGCGTTGACCGCGCACCGGACGCATTCATCGGGCGGACAGGTGACGCCCATCGGCAATCCTGCATGGCCGGCGGAAACAGCGGCGACGGCGCACGTCGTGAGACCGCCTGCCGCTATGCTTGCGGCATGGCTTTGCACGGCGACTCCACCGAAGAACTGCGCCTGTTCCAGACGGGCGAACACCCCTGCGGCTATTTCCCCGAACGGCGCGCGCGCGACCTCGTGCTCGACCCGCAGGACAGCCGGCTCGGCGAGCTGTACCCGATGGCGTTGGGCTGGGGCTTCCGCCGCTCCGGCGACCTGGTCTACCGGCCGCACTGCCAGCAGTGCCGCGCCTGCGTGCCGGTGCGGGTGCCGGTGGAGCGCTTCGTGCCCGACCGCAGCCAGCGCCGCTGCCTGGCGCGCAACGGCGACCTGGAATGCCGGGTGCTGCCGGCCGAGCGCACCGACGAACAGTTCGCGCTGTACCGGCGTTACCTCGCCGCGCGGCACGCCAAGGGCGGCATGGACGACCACGGCCCGCACGAATTCGACCAGTTCCTGATCGGCGGCTGGTCACACGGGCGTTTCCTGGAAATCCGCACCGCGGCCGGCCGTGGCCGGCTGCTGGCGGTCGCCGTCACCGACGTCACCCCGCTGGGTCTGTCGGCGGTGTACACCTTCTTCGATCCGGACGAACGCGCGCGCGGGCTCGGCACCTACGCGATCCTGCAGCAGATCGACTGGGCGCGGCGCACGCACCTGCCGCACCTGTATCTGGGCTACTGGATCGAGAACCATCGCAAGATGGACTACAAGCGCCGCTACCGGCCACTCGAGCACTTCGACGGCAGGCGCTGGCGCGAAGTGGACGCGCCCGGGGACGGCGCGCCCTAGCGCACCGCTGCCATCACGCCTTCATCGTCCGGATGCGAGAATGCCGGCATGAACAGACACACCCTGCTCCTGACCCTGACGATGCTCTGCGCCGCCTGCACCAGCACCGCCCCCGCCGCTCCGGACACACCCTCCGCCAAGCAGCTGCGGCTGGCGACCTACAACACCTCGCTGTACTCGGACGACGCCGGCGGCCTGATCGCCGAGCTGGAAGGCGACAGCGCGCATGCGCGCAAGATCGCCGCGGTGCTGCAGCAGGTCCGCCCGGACCTGGTGCTGCTCAACGAGTTCGATTTCGACGACGCCCACCGCGCCGCCGACCTGTTCCAGCAGCGATACCTGGAGGTGCCGCAGGCCGGCGGCGGCGCGGCGTTGCGGTATCCCTACCGTTACCTGGCCCCGGTCAACACCGGCGTGCCCAGCGGCCTGGACCTGGACAACAACGGCACCGTCGGCGGCAAGGGCCGCGAGCGCGGCAACGACGCCTGGGGCTACGGCCTGCACCCGGGCCAGTACGGCATGCTGGTGCTGTCGAACTACCCCATCGACGAGAAGGCGGTACGCAGCTTCCAGCTGCTGAAGTGGAGCACGCTGCCCGGCGCGCTGCGGCCGGTCGACCCGCAAACCGGCAAGCCGTTCTGGAACGACGCGACCTGGTCGCAGCTGCGGCTCTCCTCCAAGTCGCACTGGGACGTGCCGGTGCGCACGCCGCTGGGCACGGTGCACGTGCTGGCCTCGCACCCGACGCCGCCGGTGTTCGACGGCAGGGAGAGGCGCAACGCCGCGCGCAACCATGACGAGCTGCGGCTGTGGAAGGAGTATCTCGACGGCGGCGACAAGCCGTGGCTGTGCGACGATCAGGGCCGCTGCGGCGGGCTGGCGGCGGATGCGCGTTTCGTGATCGTCGGCGACCTCAACAACGACCCGGTCGACGGCGACGGCCGCCACGACGCCATCCTCGAACTGCTCGAACACCCGCGCGTGCTGCGCTACCCGACCCCGACCAGCGCCGGCGGCGAGCAGACCGGCCTGGCCTATGCGGAAAAGGGCCTCGTGCGCCGCGGCGCGCCGCAGCACGCCACCGGCGATTTCGGCCCGCGCTCGGGCACGATGCGGCTGGACTACGTGCTGCCCTCGACGGGCTTTGACTACATCGGCAGCGGCGTGTTCTGGCCGGCCGGCGACAGCCCGGAAGCGAAGATCGCCAACGGCAGCGACCACCATCTGGTGTGGGTGGACGTGCGCTGAGACTTCGCCGCCGCGATCCAAGCAATGGGAAACGCCGGCAACGCCGGCGTTTTTGCTTTTGCAGGAGCGCACCTCGGTGCGCGACGGGCATTACCGGGAAAGCCCGACCGCGCACCGAGGTGCGCTCCTACAAGTTTCAGCGCAGCTCGATGCCGATGGCCTCGGCCGCCTCGCGCGCGATCGCGCGGGCCTGGTCCACGTCGGCCGCGCGCGCCAGGGTGACGCCGACGCGGCGCTGGCCCTGCACCACCGGCTTGCCGAACAGGCGCAATGCCGTGTCCGGCACGCGCAGCGCGGCATCGACGCCACTGAACAGCGGCACGCCGTTGCCCTGCGCCAGCATCGCGCACGAGGCCGACGGGCCATGGTGGCGGATGGCCGGAACCGGCAGGCCGAGGATCGCGCGCGCATGCAGCGCGAATTCGCTCAGTTCCTGCGACGCCAGCGTCACCAGCCCGGTGTCGTGCGGACGCGGGCTGACCTCGCTGAACCACACCTCGTCGTTCTTCACGAACAGTTCGACGCCGAACACGCCCCAGCCGCCGAGGTCGTCGGTGATGGCGCGCGCCACGTCCTGCGCGCGCACCAGCGCCGTGGCCGACATCGCCTGCGGCTGCCAGCTCTCGCGGTAGTCGCCGTCCTGCTGCAGGTGGCCGATCGGATCGCAGAACGACGTGCCTCCGGCGTGGCGCACGGTCAACAGGGTGATCTCGTAGTCGAAGTCGATGAAGCCCTCGACGATGCAGCGTCCGGCGCCGGCGCGGCCGCCGGTCTGCGCGTAGTCCCAGGCCGGGCCGACGTCGGCCTCGCTGCGTACCGTGCTCTGGCCCTTGCCCGAGGACGACATCACCGGCTTGACCACGCACGGCAGGCCGATGGCCTGCACCGCGGCGCGGTATTCGGCTTCGGTGTCGACGAAGCGGTAGGGAGAGGTCGGCAGGCCCAGCGTCTCGGCCGCCAGCCGGCGGATGCCTTCGCGGTCCATGGTCAGCCGCGCGGCGCGTGCGGTGGGGATCACCCGCAGGCCCTGCGCGGCTTCCAGTTCCACCAGGGTCTGGGTATGGATGGCCTCGATCTCGGGCACCACCAGGTGCGGCTGCTCCTGGGCGATCACCGCGCGCAGCGCGGCCGGATCGAGCATGTCGATCACGTGGCTGCGGTGCGCGACCTGCATCGCCGGCGCATCCGCATAGCGGTCCACGGCAATGACTTCCACGCCGAAGCGCTGCAGTTCGATCGCCACTTCCTTGCCCAGTTCGCCCGAGCCGAGCAGCAGCACGCGGGTGGCGGAAGGCGACAGCGGGGTACCAAGCGAGGTCATCGGGCGGATCCGGGCGGGAACAGGGGCGCACATTCTAGCCGCGGCCCTCTCCATCACCCCCTCTTGCATGTTGATATCAATTTGATATCTTTCATCGCAACCACCACGGAAGACGCGCGCCATGAAAGAGAAAGCCATCGGTTCCCTGCCCGGTATCTCCACCCTGCTGGGCTCGCTCCTGCTGATGCTGGCCGGCGCCGCCGCCCTGGTCTACGCGGTGGTGCTGGCAAAGTCCGGGGCCGGGGGCGCCGGCCTGCTGGTCGCCGGCGGCGTCGTGCTGCTGATCGCCGGCCTGCTGTTCAGCTGCGGCCTGTACATGGTCCAGCCCAACCAGGCCGCGGTGCTGAGCCTGTTCGGCAAGTACGTGGGCACGGTCAAGGACAACGGCCTGCGCTGGAACAACCCCTTCTTCACCAAGAGGAAGGTCAGCCAGCGCGTGCGCAATTTCGAGAGCGGCAAGCTCAAGGTCAACGAACTGGACGGCTCGCCCATCGAGATCGCCGCGGTGATCGTGTGGCAGGTGGTGGACGCCTCCGAGGCGGTCTACAACGTCGACGATTACGAGAGCTTCGTGCACATCCAGTCCGAATCGGCGCTGCGCGCGATGGCCACCAGCTACCCCTACGACCAGCACGAGGACGGCCAGCTGTCGCTGCGCAGCCACGCCAGCGAGATCTCCCAGCACCTGAAGGACGAACTGGCCGAGCGCCTGGCCGATGCCGGCGTACAGGTGTTGGACGCCCGCATCAGCCACCTGGCCTACGCCCCGGAAATCGCCCAGGCGATGCTGCAGCGGCAGCAGGCCAACGCGGTGATTGCCGCCCGCCAGCGCATCGTCGCCGGCGCGGTGGGCATGGTCGAGATGGCGCTGGCCGAACTGCAGCGCAGCGGCGTGGTCGAGCTGGACGAGGAACGCAAGGCGCAGATGGTCGGCAACCTGCTCACCGTGCTGTGCTCGGACCGCGGCACCCAGCCGGTGGTCAATACCGGCTCGCTGTACTGAGGCACCGCGCATGAATGACGTGCTCGCCCCGCTGATCATTGCCCTCACCGGCCTGCCGGCGCTGGGCATCGCCGCCTGGAGCAGCCGCGACGGCAGCCGGCACGCGCGCGGCCTCGGGCTGCGCTGGGCGCTGATCGCGCTGAGCCTGTTCGTCGGCGCCATCGGCCTCTATCTGGCCGCCGGCAACCGCATGGCCACCTATGGCGTGGCGATCGCGCTGGTGGTGGCCGTCAACGCGCTGGGCGTCGCGCTGGTCCTGCACCTGCGCCGCGCACCGGCGGGGACGGGCCGGTAGTGAGCGAGAAGAAGGCCTACCCGCTGCGCATCAACGCCGACGTGCTGGCGGCGGCGCAGCGCTGGGCCGACGACGAGCTGCGCAGCCTCAACGCACAGATCGAGTACGTGATACGCGACGCCCTGCGCAAGGCCGGGCGGCTTCCCACACCGAAGAAAGAATCCAGCGAGGAAGAACCATGAGCACACATTGGAAGTATCTCGTCGTCAAAGTGAAGACCGGCATGCTTGGCGACGTGAAGATGGAAACGCTGCAGGAAGAACTGGACAAGCACGGCCGGCTCGGCTGGGAACTGGTCAACATCGTGCATGCCACGCCGACGATTTCCTCGCCAACCCTTGTCTTCAAGAAGGAAGCCTGAGGTGCGGCGCCTGCAGGCATGGATCGCCGGCCTCACGCTCGCGATATCGGTCACCGCATCGGCTGCCGAGTCTCCCGCCGCCCTGGCCATGCGCCTGCTCGACCAGCTAGACGCCGGCCAGTACGCGGCCGCCGAGGCGACGTTCTCGCCGCAGATGAAGGCCGCGGTCCCTGCGCACAAGCTCAAGGCCATGTGGGAGTCGCTGCCCGTGCTGCTGGGCGCGGCGGGTGCGCGCGGCGAAGCGACCGTCAGCGAGGCCGACGGCTTCCGCATCGTGGCCATCCCGCTGGCCTACGCACGCGACAACGTGCTGGCGCGCGTGGTGCTGGACAGCGACGACCGCATCGCCGGCTTCCTGGTGCAGCCCCCGCCGCCCCCGCCACCGCCGCCGGCCGCGGATGCGTCCTTCAGCGAACAGGCCATCACCCTGCCTGCGCTGGCGTCGGGCAAGCCCGGACTGCCGGGCACGCTGACCCTGCCGCGGGGCAAGGGCCCGTTCCCCGCCGTGGTGCTGGTGCATGGCTCCGGCCCGCAGGACCGCGACGAGACCATCGGCGGCAACCGCCCGTTCCTCGACATCGCGCGCGGACTGGCCGCGCACGGCATCGCCTCGCTGCGCTACGACAAGCGCACGCAGGCGCGGCCGCAGGATTTCCGCGGCGCATTCGGTATCGACGACGAAACCACCGACGATGCCGTCGCCGCCGTCGCGGCGCTGGCCGGCAACCCTGCCATCGACCGCGCGCGCATCCATGTCCTGGGCCACAGCCAGGGCGGCCTGCTCGCCGGCCGCATCGTAGGGAACAGCCACGGCCAGGTGGCCGGCCTGATCCTGCTGGCCGCACCGGCCCGCCCGATCCTCGACCTGCTCGGCGAGCAGAACCGCTACCTGGCCAATCTCGACGGCAGCGTCAGTGCCGAAGAGCAGGCGCACCTTGATGCGCTCGACGCAGCCATCGCCCGGGTCCGCAAGGACCCCGCGGCCAAGCTGCTGGAGCTGCCCGGCCGCTATTGGCAGCAGCTGGAGCAGGTGGATCCGGTCGCCGACGCGCGCGGTAGCGGGCTGCCGGTACTGCTGCTGCAGGGCGGCCGCGACTTCCAGGTGGTCGACGCCGACTGGCAGCGCTGGAAGCAGGGGCTGCAGGGGCCGCGCTACCGCTTCCAGTTCTATCCCTCGCTCAACCACCTCGGCATCGCCGGCGAAGGCAAGGGCACGCTGGACGAATACGGCAAACCCGGCCATGTCGATGCCACGCTGATCGAGGACATCGCCCGCTGGGTGAAGGCCCAGCCATGACTTCCCAGGTGGCGCCGTCGCCGTGGAAGATCGACCTGAAGATGGCCGGCGTGCTCGGGCTGGCCGCGGCGCTGGCCACGGCCGGACTGTTCCCCTATCTGCAGCAGCTCATGCCGGAGAAGCTGGAACGCATCCCGCTGCCGCTGCCCGTGCTGGTGGCCGCGCAGTCGCTGCAGGCCTTCGTGCTGCTCGGCGCGCTGTCGCTGCTGGGCCTGCGCATGGGCCACTGCCTCGGCCTCGGCGCACCGCTGCTGCAGCGCTGGCTCGGCGGTGAAAGCACTGCCGTGCAACGTGCTGCGCCCCTGCAGGCGATCCTGCTCGGCACCGCCTCGGGCGCGCTGGTGCTGCTGTGCACGCAGTGGATCGACCCGTGGCTGCCCACGATGATCAACCCGCCGGCAGCCACCGCCGCCGGCGTGTCGGCGTTCAATGGGCTGCTGGCCTCGTTCTACGGCGGCATCGCCGAAGAACTGCAGCTGCGGCTGTTCCTGATGACGCTGGTGCTGTGGGTCGTCGCCCGCGTGCGCCGGCGCATGCCGGGAAACGCGGCCTTCCATGTCGCCATCGTGCTGGCCGCCGTGCTGTTCGGCGTCGGCCACCTGCCGGCCGCCGCGCAGATCTGGGGACTGGACGCCATCGTCGTGCTGCGCACCATCGCCCTCAACGCGCTGGTCGGCTGCGTCTGCGGCTGGCTGTACTGGCGGCGCGGGCTGGAGATGGCGATGCTCGCCCATTTCAGCGCCGACATCGTGCTGCACGTGCTGGCGCCCCTGCTGGAGATCGGCGCGCCATGACCGTTCCCGGAAGAACCCGAGCAATGCCGACCGCGATACACGCAGCGAAGGACCACCCCGTCGCCCCGCCAACCGGCATGCCGCTGCTGATCCTGTGGGGAATCCTGGCGGTGGCGATCGGGCTGCCGCTGGCCTTGACGCTCGGCGACAAGGGCATGGCCTATCTGGCGGGCTACCGCGCCTGGCTGGGCCCGGGGCTGGTCGCGCTGACCGGCGTGGTGGTGAGCCTGGCCTACCTGCGCCGGCGCATCACGCTCGATGCCAGCGGCTTGACCGTCCGCTCCACCTTCTATACCCGTACCACCGCCATCGGCTCGATGCGGCTGGACCGGGCGCGCATCGTCGACCTGGCCGAGCACCGGGAACTGAAACCGGCGATCAAGACCAACGGCTACGGCCTGCCCGGCTTCCGCTCCGGCCACTTCCGCATGCGCGACGGCAGCAAGGCGTTCTGCCTGGTCACCGACAACAGCCGTGTGCTGGCGCTGCCGCTGCGCGACGGCTCGCTGCTGCTGCTTTCGCCGGAACATCCGCGCGCCCTGCTCGATGCGTTGAAACAAGCCGCCGATCAATCCACCTCCTAGAGAGGGTTTGCGCCGCTGGGGCGTGGCCGACAGGGTGCGGCGGAGCAAGCGTCGCCGCGCGGTGCATCGCCGCATCGTGGCCGTGGAGGCGCGGACCGGCGCCGCATTGGACTTCCGCGCAATGCGGAGCCTGCGGCTTCCTGCCGGCATTCCACATCATGCCGGCGGCCATGCTTCCACGGCGGTGCATTCGCGCATGTTTTCCGCGCAATCGACAGTCCCGCACCGATGCTCCAAGCTACCGCCATGCGCACCGCCCCACGCCTGCTGCTCAATACCCCCGACATCGAACTGTGGCCGGCGGGCCTGCTGCACGCGCGCGGCAGCCACGACGCGCGCCTGCTTTCCCGCGCGCGCACGGTGCTGCGACGCAAGCGCGACGGGCGCTATCTGGCGGCGCTGCTTCCCGAAGGCCTGATGCCGATGGTCGAACGCCTGGCACGCGAACCCGGTATCGACGAGGCCTTGCAGCGCCTCGAAGAACCGCTGCCACGGAGCGGCCCGCCGCCGGAAACGCAGCTGCCGCTGGATCGCCTCAACGAACGCCTGCACCGCCTCGGGCTGGACGAGCGCTATGCCGCGCGCAGCGGCCTGCCGCTGGTCGCCGAACCGGCGCATCTCCACTTCGCCGGCAGAGACCGCTACCGTCGCGCGCTATGGCTGACCCGCACCGCCGCGCGCGCCTGGGAACGCCTGCGCGCGGCCGCCGCGGCCGACGGTATCGCGCTGGACGCGATCTCCGGTTACCGCAGCCACGACTACCAGTTGGGCATCTTCGAACGCAAACTCGCGCGCGGCCTGCAGGTAGCGGATATCCTCACCGTCAACGCGGCGCCCGGCTACAGCGAACACCACGGCGGCAACGCGCTGGACATCGGCACGCCCGGCGAGCCGCCGGCGGAGGAATCGTTCGAGCGCACGCCCGCCTTCGCGTGGCTGCAGGCGAACGCCGGCGATTTCGGCTTCCGCATGAGCTACCCGCGCGACAACCCGCACGGCATCGTCTACGAGCCATGGCACTGGTGCCACGCGGCTGGTACCTGACCGCGGCGGACCAGAGCCGAAGGATCACGCAAAGGTTGCCCCACACGCGGGCATGGCCGCCGGCAGCGCGACGCCCCACCATCAATGCGCATGAACAAGGACGAGACCATGAGCGATTCCAATCCCTATACGCCGCCCACCACGCCCGTCTCCGCACCCGACGTCCGGCCCACCGAGCGGCAGATACCCGACACCATCGCCGCACCGATCCGCCATGGCTGGATCGCCGCCTGCGTGTCGTGCGCCATGACCCTGCTGGCCACGCTCCTGTCATTGCGCCAGAGCGGCGACGAAACCGTCTTCAGCGCCTTCAACCTCATCGACGTCGGCCTCATCGCCCTGCTGGCGTTCGGCATCCACAGGCGCAGCCGGACCGCGGCGACCTTCATGCTGGCCTACTTCGTGCTGTCCAAGATCCTGGTCATGCAGCAGACCGGCCAACCCACCGGCCTCGTGTTCGGCCTGGTATTCGCGATCTTCTACTTCCGCGCCATGACCGCGACCTTCCGCTACCACTGCTTCGTGAAGGAATGGAAGCGCAACCCGCCCGTTCCCGGGCCGGCCCTCAGCGAGAACCCGCTGTTCGCGCCTTCCAGGAACGACCGCGCGCCCTGGCGCGCATCCGGCGCCGCATCCGCTCCGTCGCCGTGTCAGTCCTGCGACCGGTTGGTCTTCGCGCCGCCGGCGTCGGCCAGGTCGGCGATCCGCCACAGGTAGAGACTGGCCCAGGTGCGGTACGGGCCCCAGCGTTCGCCGCGGGCCAGCAGTTCGCGCGGCGTCGGCATCGTCTCGCCGCCGTCGACCCGCTGCGCGCCCTTGCGGATGCCCAGGTCGTCGATCGGCAGGATGTCGGGCCGGCCGAGCCGGAACATCAGCATCATCTCCACCGTCCAGCGGCCGATGCCGCGGATCGGCACCAGCGCCTCGACGATGGCTTCGTGGTGCATCCACGCCATCTGCCGGGTCGAGGGAATTTCCCCGGCCAGTTCGCGCCGCGCCAGATCGCGCAGCGCCAGCGCCTTGTTGCCCGACACGCCGCAGGCGCGCAGGCCGGCGTCGTCGATGCGGGCGAGCGTGTCGGCGTGCAGGCGCCTGCTTCCGATGCCCGCTTCCACCCGCCCGACGATGGTCGAGGCGGCCTTGCCGCTGAGCTGCTGGAACAGGATCGCGCGCGCCAGCGCATCGACCGGGTCGAACGGCCCGCGCCAGCCCGCCGGCGCTTCCAGCGGGCCGATGCGCCGGATCCAGCCCGCCAGGCGCCGGTCGCGGCGCTGCAGATGCGCCAGCGCCTGCTCCACGTCGAAACCGCGCGCATGCCGGGGCATCGGGCTTACCGCCGCAGTGCGCTGAGCGCCAGCAGCACCCAGCCGGCCATCAGCGCGGTACCGCCGACCGGCGCCAGCCGCGTCGGCCACAGTCCCAGCGCGCCGCCGGCCACGCTGCCGGAGAACAGCAGCACGCCCAGCAGCAGGACATAGAGCGCCGTGCGCCCGGCCGCGTTCAGCGAGGCCGGGCCGAGCACCGCCAGCACGGCGCCATGGCCGAAGGCGTACAGCGCGGCGGTGCCGAGGTGCGACTGCGCCAGCGGATCGTCCACCGCATGCGAGGCGTACGCGGACAACCCCACCGCGGACGCCGCCAGCAACGCCCCGCAGAACGCCAGCAGCGACGGCTTGCGCACCCTCCGTTCCATTCCCAGCATCATCCTTCCCCCGGTTCGTCGGCCACCACAGCGTGGCCCATGATCGCCCGGACGCTGATCGCATCGCCTGCCTGGGCGCGTCCGGTTGCCGCCAGGCAGGGAGGCAACAAAAAACGCGCCGCTGTAGGCGGCGCGTTTTCTGTGCATCATTTCATCTTCCGCGACGGGCCGGTTACTTGACCGACCAGTACACGTCGTAGGTGCCGTCGGTGGTGAAGGCCTTGTCCACGCCGCCCTTCCACGATTCGTACGGACGGTCGACCACTTCGTAGCCGGCGGTGGTCGCCCAGGCGCGCAGCGCGTTGCGTGCGACATCCAGGCCCGCCATGTGGCCGGTGTAGGACGCGAACGCCGAACGATGCGCATCGGCATGCACGTAGGTGACCGGGTTGCCGGACGGGATCTTCACGCCGAGCTGGCCATCGGCGGCGGCGACCGGAGCGGCGTCGGCCTTGTCGGCATCGCCTTCCTTCTTGTCGCCGGCAGCGGCGGCACCGCTCTTCTTGCGGACCGGCTGGGCCACGTCGAAGGCGTACTTCTCGGCACCGAAGTCGGTGGTCACGATGCGCACCGGACCGGCGGCCTCCAGGCCGTTGGCTTCCATCGCGCGCTTGATCCACTCCTGGTTGTCCTGGATCGACTTGCGGATGCTCTCGTTGCTGCGGTCGATGTTGCCGGCGTTGACCACCAGCAGGTCCTCGGCCGGCACGTCCACGAGCTTCAGGTCGGTCAGCGGGGCTTCGGCGGCACGGTAGTCCACGTTCGGCACCGAGGCCAGCATGTTGGCCATGCGCGACAGGCCCAGCTTCAGGTCGTCGCCGATGTGGCGGCTGACGTACAGGCCGGCGTAGCGGCCGAACAGGTCGAAGCCGTAGTTGACCGAGTAGTCCTGGGTGATCTTGACGTTGCGGTCGTTCTTGCCCGTCGGCTCAAGGGTGAAGGTGGTGACCTTGTCCTTGCCCTTGGTCTGGTCCTCGATGGCGATCACGACGCGCTTGTTCTGCTCGCTGTCGGTGATCTTCCAGCTGCCCGAGCCCAGGTCCCTGGAGGTGTACTCCATGCGGGCACCCACGCCGGCGTCCGGACCGTCGTACTTCAGCTCGATGCCCTTGTCACGCAGCACCAGCGGGTTCCAGTCCTTGAAGCGGCGCAGGCTGTTGACCGTGTCGTACACGATCGTCATCTTGCGGTTGGTTTCGATGCTTTCGGAAATATGGCGCTCGCCCGGCAGGCACACGCCAATGATGACGAACAGGCCAGCCACGATCCCCAAGGCGATCAGGAACTCGATAATACGGGTCATTCAGGAGTCTCCGGGGCCGATCCCACGGCCGGGTTGATTGAAGCGAAGCGCCCATCCTATCAGGCTTCGCGCAGGTTGTTGACGGATTTGGCGCACCGGTTTCCGTGTCCGGTGCGGGCATGCGGGCCGAAGGGCGTCAAGGGTAACCCATCGCCTCCACGGCCACGCGCGATGCCGCGCAGGAACCGCGATGGCCAGGGGGCCGACGCGGGTCATTTTCCCTCCACACGCCGCCTTCACACCAGTCACCAGGAAAGATCCAGTCGAAAGCCGGTTCCGCCATGTCCACGCCGGCGGCGGCGCCCTCCACATCCGGACCCGGCCGTATGGCGCGCCACGGCTCAGACCAGCTGCAGCTCGAAGGCCTTGAGCACCGCCCGGGTGCGGTCGCGCACGCCGAGCTTGCTCAGGATGTTGGAGACGTGGTTCTTGATGGTGCCCTCGGCCACGCCCAGCGAATTGGCGATCTCCTTGTTGGAGAAGCCGCTAGCCATCAGCCGCAGGATCTCGGTCTCGCGGTCGGTCAGCGGGTCGGGCCGGTCGAGGCTGACGAATTCGTTGCGCATGTGCTCCAGCCCGGACAGCAGGCGCTGGGTCACCGCCGGCTGCACCAGCGACCCGCCCTCGGCCACCGTGCGGATCGCCCCGACCAGCTGCTCCAGGGTCACGTCCTTGAGCAGGTAGCCCTTGGCGCCGGCCTTGAGCCCGGCCAGCACCAGCTGGTCGTCGTCGAAGGTGGTCAGGATGATCGCCGGCGGCAGCTGGCCCAGCCGCGACAGGGTCTGCAGCGCCTCCAGGCCCGACATCACCGGCATGCGCATGTCCATCAGCACCACGTCCGGCGCCACCTGCGGGATCATCTCCACCGCCTGGCGGCCGTCGGTGGCCTCGGCCACGACCTCGATGCCGTCGTCCAGCGCCAGCAGCGAACGGATGCCCTGCCGTACCAGGGTTTGGTCATCGACCAGACAGACGCGGATCATCAGTTCACTCCTTGCGGCCCGGAGGCCAGCATCATATGGGTTGCCACCGGCAGCGAGGCGCGAAGGTGGAAGCCCTCGCCACGCCGTGCCGACACGTCCAGCTCACCGCCATACTGCGCCAGGCGTTCGCGCATGCCGCGCAGGCCGTTGCCGGGCAGGATGTCCTCGACCTCGCCGCCGACGCCGTCGTCGCGGGCGTCGATCACGATGCGCTCGCGCTCGCGCTCGACCCGGATCCACAGGTTGCGGGCGCCGGCATGGCGCACCGCGTTGGTGATGACTTCCTGGGTACAGCGCAGCAGCACATGCGCGCGCTCGGGGTCTTCCACGCTGAGCGGGTCTTCCATGTCCAGGTGGATCTCGAGCGAGGGCACCCGCTCGGCCAGCGGCCGCAGCGCCGCGGCCAGGTCGATCGCCCCGCTCTCGCGCAGCTGGCTGACCGCCTCGCGCACGTCGGTGAGCAGCAGCTTGGCCAGGGTATGCGCCTGGCGCACGTGCTCCTGCGCCTGGCCCTCGGTGATGTGCCCGGCCACCTCCAGGTTCAGGCTCAGCGCGGTCAGGTGGTGGCCGAGCAGGTCGTGCAGCTCGCGCGAGATGCGGGTGCGCTCGTTGATGCGGGCGCTCTCGGCCAGCAGCAGGCGCGTGGCGCGCAGCTCGGCGTTGAGCCGGCGCTGCTCCTCGCGGGCCTGGGTCTGCTGCCGCGCCACCAGGCTGGTCACGAAGATGAACATCGAGAAGCCGCCATACAGCAGCGACTGCATCAGCGCCTCGAACATCGAGAAGCCCAGCATCAGGTACACCGGCAGCACCGTCAGCTGGCTCAGCAGCAGCCACAGCACGCCCATCCGCACCGGCAGCAGCCACGGGATGACCCCGGCCGCGACCATCATCAGGATGCTTCCCAGGCCCGACCCGTTGAGGAAGCTGACCGCCAGCGCGCACAGGGTCAGCACCACCAGCAGCAGGCGGTCGTACCAGTGCGCATGGCCGCCACTGTTGAGCCGGCGGGTCAACCAGAAATAGCAGCCGCCGAACGCGGCATAGACCACGAACAGCCACAGCACCTCGCCCGGCCATCCTGGCACGGCCTCCTCGTCCAGTGCGTACTGGCTGTAGATGAGCGGCAGGCTGACGATGGCCCAGGTGAACAGGCCGGCCAGGCGCAGGACGCGGGTATGGCTTAGGTATCCCAACATGGGTGCATGGTACGGAGCGCGGCGCCTGCGCGCCCTCCCACGGAAGTCATGCATCGGCCCGGGTCATGCCGCCGGCTCGCCCGGTCCGCGCCGGCCATGCGATAATCGCCGGCCAGCCCCATCCCCCCGCTTGGGGCCGACCGTTTCACCCACGGAGTCACAATGTCGATCGTCATCCGCGACGTGCGCGAGCACGAGCTCGATTCCGTCCTGGCACTGAACAACAACGCCGGCCTGGCCATCCTGCCGCTGGATGCCGCCAAGATCCGCCGCTTCTACGAGACCGCCGAGTATTTCCGCGTCGCCGAGCGCGACGGCAACATGGCCGGTTTCCTGGTGGGCTATGGCAGCGACAGCGAGCACGACAGCTGCAACTTCGCCTGGTTCCAGCAGCGCTATCCCAGCTTCTTCTATATCGACCGCATCGTGGTCGCCAGCCGCCGCCGCGGCGGCGGCGTCGGCCGTGCGTTCTATGCCGACGCCCAGAGCTATGCCGAACTGCGCTACCCGCAGATGGCCTGCGAGGTGTTCCTGGACCACGGCGCCGATGCCGCCCTGCTGTTCCATGGCAGCTTCGGCTTCCGCGAGGTCGGCCAGAACACCATGCACAACGCCCAGGGCGAGGTGGACGTGCGCGCCAGCATGCTGCTCAAGGACCTGTGCAGCTACGAGTGGGTGAAGGAAACCTATGGCGACAACCTGCCCGACGTCCCCTGGGTGGGCCACACACGCCGGCCCCTGCAGCAGCGGCCGACGGGAACCTGAGATGGCAGTGAATCCGGATTACGAACAGGCAGGCGAACTGAAGATCGGGCAGGTGGGCATCGCCAACCTGCGCATCCGCACCCTCGACGTGGAGCGGCTGGTACAGGAAATGCGCGAGCGCGTGGCGCGCGCGCCCAAGCTGTTCGGGCGCGCGGCGGTCATCCTCGATTTCGGCGGGCTGAGCCGCGTGCCCGACCAGGCCAGCGCCCAGGCCCTGCTGGACGGGCTGCGCGATGCCGGCGTGCTGCCGGTGGCGCTGGCCTATGGCACCACCGAGGTCGAACAGCTTTCGGTCCAGCTCGGGCTGCCGCTGCTGGCCAAGTTCCGCGCCCAGTACGAGCGCGCCGATGCCGCACCCGCGGCGCCACCGCCGCCGCACCCCGCGCCGGCGCGCCGCGCGCCCGAACCGGCGCCCGCTCCCGCATCCGCCGCTCCCGCCGCGCAGCCCGGCCGCATGCAGCTGGGCGCGGTGCGCTCGGGCCAGCAGCTGTACGCCGAGAACTGCGACCTGACCGTACTCTCAACGGTGGGTGCCGGGGCCGAGGTGATCGCCGACGGCAGCATCCACATCTACGGTACCCTGCGTGGCCGCGCCCTCGCCGGCGCGCAGGGCAATACCGGCGCCCGCATCTTCTGCCGCGACTTCCACGCTGAACTGGTCGCGATTGCGGGACGCTACAAGGTGCTGGACGATATTCCCGACACCCTGCGCGGCAAGGCCGTGCAGGTCTGGCTGGAGCAGGACCAGATCATGATCGCTGCGCTGGATTGACGCGCAGCCCCCACGGAACATTCAGGAGAAATCCTTTGGCTGAAATCATCGTAGTCACCTCCGGCAAGGGCGGCGTCGGCAAGACCACCTCCAGCGCCAGCATCGCGTGCGGCCTGGCCCGCCGCGGCAAGAAGGTCGCCGTCATCGACTTCGACGTCGGCCTGCGCAACCTGGACCTGATCATGGGCTGCGAGCGCCGGGTGGTGTACGACTTCGTCAACGTCGTCCATGGCGAGGCCACGCTGAAGCAGGCCCTGATCAAGGACAAGCGCTTCGACAACCTGTACGTGCTGGCCGCCTCGCAGACGCGCGACAAGGACGCGCTGAACAAGGAAGGCGTGGAGAAGGTGCTCAAGGACCTGGCCGCCGACGGTTTCGACTTCATCATCTGCGACTCGCCGGCCGGCATCGAGAAGGGCGCGTTCCTGGCGATGTACTTCGCCGACCGCGCCGTGGTCGTGGTGAACCCGGAAGTGTCCTCGGTGCGCGACTCGGACCGCATCATCGGCCTGCTCGACTCCAAGACCGCCAACGCCGAGGCCGGCAAGAACGTGCCCGCCTACCTGCTGCTGACCCGCTACAGCCCCTCGCGCGTGGAAAGCGGCGAGATGCTCAGCATCGGCGACGTGGAGGAAGTGCTGGGGCTGAAGGCCATCGGCGTGATCCCCGAGTCCGGCGACGTGCTCAACGCCTCCAACAAGGGCGAGCCGGTGATCCTGGACAGCGAATCGATGGCCGGCCAGGCCTATGAGGACGCGGTCGGCCGCATCCTCGGCGAGGAGCGCCCGATGCGCTTCACTTCCGTGGAGAAGAAGGGCTTCTTCAGCAAGCTGTTCGGAGGGTGACGATGGGACTGTTCGACATCTTCAAGGCCAAGAAGACCACCGCCGAGACCGCCAAGAACCGCCTGCAGATCATCATCGCGCAGGAGCGCAGCACCCGCGGCGGCCCGGACTACCTGCCGCTGCTGCAGCGCGAGCTGCTGGAAGTGATCAAGAAGTACGTCAACATCGACGCCGACGCGGTCAAGGTGGACCTGGTCAAGGACGGCGAGCACGACGTGCTCGACATTTCCGTGGCCCTGCCCGAAGACCCGCAGAACTGAGCCTTTCCGGGGCCGCCGGCGCGGCTCCCGGGGTACCGATGCCCGACGCTCCCGCCACCGAAGCCGCCCCGGCCGTCACCCGCGTCGGCGACATCGCCTGGGACGACGCGGCGGCCCTGCTCGCCCGCCACGGCCTGCGCCTGCACCGGGTCGAGGACGGGCAGAAGATTCCCGGCAGCTACTGGGGCGAGCCGGAAGCGGGCATCATCGCCAGCGACGTCTACGTGCGCGCCGACACCCCGGTGCACTCGATGCTGCACGAAGCCTGCCACCTGATCGTGCTGCCGCCCGAGCGGCGCGCCCTCGTGCACACCGACGCCACCGATTCGGTGCCCGAGGAGGACGCCACCTGCTACCTGCAGATCGTGCTGGCCGGGCAGCTGCCCGGCGTCGGCAGCGCGCGGCTGATGGCCGACATGGATGCGTGGGGCTACACCTACCGGCTTGGCTGCACGCAGGCGTGGTTCGCGCAGGACGCCGACGACGCGAGGCAGTGGCTGATCGAACGCGGCCTGCTGCCGGTGTGAGAGAGCTCCTCTCCATCCGGGAGAGGGGTTGGAGTGAGGGCAGAGCCGCCTGCATTGCACGGGAACTCGCTTGATCGCGGTGATGGCTCGGGGCTACATATCCATCCGGAAACCTGGCTGTTCGGGCAGCAGGCTGCATGAGGCTTCGCCCGGACCTTCATCCGCCCCTGCGGGGCACCTTCTCCCGCAGGGAGAAGGGAAAGCAGCGCGTCCTCCGACAAACCTAAGTGCGTGCTCTGACAGACCTGAAGCCACTCTCCCGCCGGGAGAGGGGTTGGGTTGAGGATGGAGCGGCCCGTATTGCACGGGAACTCGCTTGATCGTGGCGATGGCCGGTGGCTACGAATCCATCCGGAAACCTGACTGTTCGGGCGTCAGGCTGCTTGAGCTTCGCCCTGTCCCTCATCCGCCCCTTCGGGGCACCTTCTCCCGGTGGGAGAAGGGAAGGCATTGCGTCCTCTAACAGACTGCCCCCCTCTCCCTGTGGGAAAGGAGCTGGAGTCACGACGCCCTTCTGCATTACGGCTGCGACGCCCCCATGTCCAGCGTGACCCGCGTACCGCGCTCCGGGCCCGAGTGGATGTCCAGTTTCCAGCCCAGGTGCTCGCACAGCCGCCCGATCAGGTCCAGGCCGATGCCGGTGCGCATGTTGCGCTCGCCGCGCGCGGTCTTGGCGTAGGCCGCGGCCACTTCCTCCGGGCTCATGCCATGGCCCGGGTCGTCGATGGTCACCACCGCGCGCGCGGACAGCGCGATGCGGATCACGCCACGGTCGCTGTTCTCCAGCGCGTTGCGCAGCAGGTTGCCGACCGCCGCCTGCACCACCCCCACCGGCGCCACGATCGTGCAGGGCGCGGCGTCCACCACGTCGACCGTCAGCTCCTTGCCGCTGGCCAGGTACGCGTGGTCGGCCACGATCTCCGCCAGCAGCTGCTCCAGCGCCAGCGGTTCGCTCAGCGCCGCCAGCCGCGCCGGATCGCGCGCCAGCACCAGCATCAGCTGGATCAGCTGCTCCACGCTCGACGCCGTGCTGCGCACGCGCTGCAGCTGCTGGCGCGCGCGCGGCGGCAGGTCCGGCTGCTCCAGCGCCAGTTCGGCCGCGCCGGCGATCACCGCGACCGGGGTGCGCAGTTCGTGGCTGGCTGTGCTGATGAAGACGCGCTCGCGCTCGACGAAACGCTCGTTGCGCTCCAGGTAGTCGTTCACCGAACCGGCGATCACTTCCATCTCCGCGCTGCCGCGCGCGTCGACCTGGATCCGCTGGCCGCTGCGCTCGGGCTGCAGCGCGGCGATGTCGTCGGCCAGGCCGACCAGCGGGCGCACCAGCCGGTCCATGCCGATCCACGCCATCAGCAGGGTGACGATCGCCATCGCGATGCCGGCCAGCACGGCCCAGCGGGTGGTGAAGTGCTCCAGCGCCGCGAAATCGGTGATGTCCAGCGCCAGCATCACCCGCCCGAAGTCGCTGGTCTGCCGCACCATCACCGCGTTGCTGTGCCCCTCCAGCCACACGCCGTCGTGCAGGCCCGGCATCAGGTGCGCCAGCTCGTCCGGGACGCCATGGGCGTCATGCTCGCTGAAGAAATGCAGGGTGTCCGAGTCCTGCCAGCGGTAATGCGGATCGCTGCGCTTGTTGGCGATCACACTGTCCAGCTCGGAGTTGAGCAGCGCGCGCCACACCGAATGCTCGGCGCGCTCGTGCACGTAGTTGGCCGCGCTGAACACCACCAGGGTCAGCAGCGCCAGGTAGCTGGCCAGCCAGCCCAGCAGCTTGCGCCGCAGCGTCAGTCGCTTCATTGCGCCTCCGTCGCGCCGGGCGCGCTCAGGCGGTAGCCCACCCGCGGCAGGGTGTGCAGCAGTTTCTGTTCGAACGGGCCATCGACGCTGCGGCGCAGCTCGTAGATGTGCGAGCGGAGCATGTCGCCGTCGGGCGGTTCGTCGCCCCACAGCGCGTATTCCAGCTGGTCGCGCGGCACCGCCGCCGGGCTGGCGCGCATCAGCACTTCCAGCAGCTTGCGGCAGGCCGGGTACAGGTGCAGCGGCTGCCCGGCGCGCTGCACTTCCAGCGTCGCCAGGTCCAGGCGCAGGTCGTGCACTTCCAGCACCTTGCGCGGATTGCGGCCGCGCGTGCGCGCCAGCACCGCGTCCAGCCGCACTTCCAGTTCGGGCAGGGCGAAGGGCTTGGTCAGGTAGTCGTCGGCGCCGGCACGGAAACCGGCGATCTTGTCCGGCAGCTCGTCGCGCGCGGTGAGCATGATCACCGGCACCTCGGAGCGGTGCTCCTCGCGCAGGCGCCGCAGCACCTCCGGCCCCTCCAGCCGCGGCAGCATCCAGTCCAGCAGGATCGCGTCATAGGGCTGGGTCGCGGCCAGGTGCAGCCCGGTCACGCCATCGGGGGCGACGTCGAGCACATGCCCGCGCGCCTCGAAATAGTCGAAAAGATTGGCGATCAGGTTGCGATTGTCTTCGATGACCAGCAGCCGCATGAGGGAATCCCGGGAGGAACGGTGCGCCCCCGTCGCCGGCGGCGGCCGGCCAAGGCGCGGGCGGCGGCGACGGCCGGCGCCGAAGGTGCGCCCATCGTAGCCATATCGATGGTCGGAGCGGTGTCGAAACAGCGACAATGCGGCTCCGACGCGCTTCCCACGCCGGCTGCGCGATCCTCCCCGCCGACACTTCCAAGCGAGCCTCGCGTGCGCCCATCCAGCCTCCGATCCACCGGCCCCTGGCTCCTGCTGCTGGCGCTGGTCGTGGCCAGCCTGCTGGCCGGGCTCGGCATGCGCGACCCATCCCCGCCGGACGAACCGCGTTTTGTACTGGCCGCCCGGCAGATGGTGGAGACCGGGCAATGGCTGCTGCCGCACCGGGGCAGCGAGCTGTACGCGGAGAAGCCGCCGACCTTCATGTGGATCCAGGCCGCCACCTATTCGCTGCTGGGCAACTGGACCGTCGCCTTCCTGCTGCCGTCGCTGCTGTCGGCGCTGCTGACGCTGTGGCTGACCTGGGACCTGGCGCGGCGGCTGTGGAACCGGCGCGTGGCGCGCTACGCGCTGCTGGGGCTGTTCGTCGTCATCCAGTTCGGGCTGATGGCCAAGCGCGCGCAGATCGACATGGTGCTGGTGGGCATGACCACGCTGTCGCTGTGGGCGCTGCTGCGGCACCTGCTGCTGGGGCCGGACTGGAAGCTGCTGGCGCTGGGCGCGTTCGCCGCCGGCGTCGGCACCGTGACCAAGGGCGTAGGCTTCCTGCCGCTGCTGGCGCTGCTGCCCTGGGCGGCCTGGCGCTGGCGGCATGCCGGCGCGGCCGTGCCGGGTCGCAGCTGGAAGTGGTGGCTGATCCTGCCCGCGTTCCTCGCCGGCACGGCGGTATGGCTGGGACCGCTGGGCATCGCCCTGCTGCACAGCGCCGATCCCCACCTGCAGGCCTACGCCCACGAACTGCTGTTCAAGCAGACCGGCACCCGCTACGCCAACGCCTGGCACCACGTGAAGCCGGCCTGGTACTACCTGCAGGTGATCGCCACGCTGTGGCTGCCGGGCAGCCTGCTGCTGCCGTGGCTGGCACCGGCCGGGTGGCGCCGCCTGCGCCGCGCCGACCCGCGCTACATCGTGCTGCTGGGCTGGGCGCTGCTGGTGCTGCTGTTCTTCAGCGCCAGCCCGGGCAAGCGCGAGGTCTACATCCTGCCGATGCTGCCGGCGCTGGCGGTGGCGGCCGCGCCGCTGCTGGCGGGCCTGCTGCGCCGTACCGGCGTGCGCTGGGCGCTGCTGCTGTACGTGCTGCTGCTGGCGCTGGCGACGCTGGCCATCGGCTACGGCGCGCTGCATGGCGACGGCTGGGCGCAGCGCCAGGCGGCCCGGCGCGCGATCGACCCGTGGGTTCTGCCGCAGGTGGGCGCCTGGCTGCTGGGCTTCGGTATCGCCGCGCTCGCGCTGGTGGCGTTCCTGCGCCTGCGCCATGCCGGGCTGGCGGTGGTGCTGACGACCGTACTGCTGTGGACGATGTACGGCGCCGGGCTGATGCCGGCGCTGGACCCGTACAGCTCGGCCTCGGCGGTGATGGCCAAGGCGCGCGCGCGCATCGGCGCCGATGCCGAACTGGGCATGGTCGCCTGGCGCGAGCAGAACCTGCTGCAGACCTCGCCGCAGGCCACCGACTTCGGCTTCAAGCGCCCGGTCGCCGAGCAGTGGCAACAGGCGGCGCAGTGGGTGGCGGCCGATCCGGGGCGGCGCTGGCTGTTCGTGCTGAAGCCGGCGATGACGCCCTGCGCCGACCCGGCCCGGGTCATCGACGTCGGCAGTGCCAACCGCAACGACTGGCAACTGCTGCCCGGCACCGCGCTGGACACCGCCTGCGTGGCGCGCAGCCACGGCGCGGTGAGCGGCAACGTCGGCGATGCCGACGACGAGGACTAGGCAAGCTGTCCAGGAAACGGAACGGCCCGGATGCAAAGGGCGGTGTCCCTGCCTGACAAACGCTGGTTACAGCGCGCCTGCCGACGATGACGCGGGCGTCGCCTGGATTCCATAGTTAGGCAGCGCAACGCCGGTGACGTTGCCATCGCATCGGGTGCGGGTGCGACGCTGCAAGCCGTACATTGGCCCGGGCGATGCACGCTATAGACGGGCAGCAGCGTTCATCGCCGCGATGGCTTGATTCGCCTGCCGCACAGCTCCACCGGCTTTCGCGCTGATTGCCGGTCGCATCCCCCGTCCCGACCGTTGAAACCGGCATCGGCATGCCTTGCCGGCGGCGCACAGGTGACGGCAGCCCGACACGAGAAAGCGCTTAACACGGACACCGCTCTGACCCGTCTTCGACCGCGCGGTTCCGCCGGTTTTCCGCTGCCTGCCTGTCGCATCCTCCAAGCCGGACCGCTACAACCGGCATCCGCATGCATCGCCGGCGGCGCACAGCTGACGGCAGCCCGACACGAGAAAGCGCTTCGCACGGACACCGCTCTGCCTCGTCTCCGACCGCGCGGTTCAGCGGGTTTTCCGTTGCTTGCTTGTCGCGTCCTCCAGGCCCGGACCGATACAAGCCGGCACCGGCATGCCTCGCCGGCGGCGCGCAGCTGACGGCCACCTGACCCGGATGAACGCTTAACACGGTTCGGACAAGGCTCCGACCCATCTCCGACACAGCGGCAACGACGATGCGCCCACGTTCCAACGGCGTATTGCTCCCGTGCCTGTCGCTCCTGTTTCCCCCTACACACTTCCGGCGGTTCTTCCCGCCGCGACCCGCGGCGATTTCCTGCGCCGCCACCTGCTGCTGCCGTTGCTGGCGCTGGCCGCCATCGGCCTGGTGCTGATGGCCGGCAACGGCGACCAGTGGCTGGCCGACCTGCTCTACCGCTGGGAAGGCGGCCAGTGGGCGCTCAGGGATGCGTGGTGGACCAGTCATGTGATCCACCGCGGCGGCAAGAACCTGAGCACCCTCGCCGCGCTGCTGGTGATGCTGGCCCTGCTGCGCGCCTGCGTCGACGCCCGCTGGAAGCCGCTGCGCCTGCCGCTGCTGTACCTGCTGCTGGCGGTGGGCCTGTCCACCGGCATCGTCGCCCTGCTCAAGTCGATGACGCAGATGGATTGCCCTTGGGACCTGCAGCGCTACGGCGGGCTGCGGCCGTTCATCGGCCTGTTCCAGCCGCGCCCGGTCGTGCTCGGCCATGCCGCCTGCTTCCCGGCCGGCCACGCCAGCGCCGGCTATGGCTGGGTGGCGCTGTATTTCTTCGCCCTGCGGCTGCGCCCGCACTGGCGCTGGCCGGCGCTGGCGGCGGCGCTGGCCACCGGGCTGGTGTTCGGCCTCTCCCAGCAGCTGCGCGGCGCGCACTTCCTCTCGCACGACGTGGGCGCGCTGGCGATGGGCTGGACGGTGGCCGTGCTGCTCTACCTGTTGATGTTCCCGCCGGCAAAACACGCCCGCCGTGCGGAGGGCCAGGCATGAACGCCGCGTCCCCGCAGGTCGCCACCACCGCCACCGCCTTCGCGCGGCTGCGCCGCTGGCAGCCGGAAATCAGCACCGAAACGCTGATCCTGCTCGCCAGCGCGTTCTTCGCGCTGGCCTGCAACGGCCTGTTCTGGCGCAACGCCATGGCGACCAATCCCGGCAGCGTGCTGTTCGCGGTGTCGTTGTTCGCGCTGCTCATGGGCGTGCACGCCCTGCTGTTCGGCCTGCTGGTGTGGCGCTGGAACGCCAAGGTGCTGCTGACGGCGCTGCTGGTCGCCACCGCCTTCGCCACGCACTACATGAACAGCTTCAACGTCTACCTGGACGCGGACATGCTGCGCAACGTGCTGGCCACCGACCACAAGGAATCGCGCGAGCTGATGACGCCGGCGCTGCTGCTGCCGCTGCTCGGCTACGCACTGCTGCCGTGCGTGCTGCTGTGGCGCGTGCGCCTGCGCCGCCGCGGCTGGGGCCGCACCCTGCTGTGGCGCCTGCTGTTCCTGGTCGGCGTGGCGGCGGTGGCCGGTGCCGGCACGCTGGCCTCGTTCCAGAACGTCTCGGTGCTGATGCGCAACCACCGCGAGGTGCGTTACCTGGCCACGCCGGTGAACTACCTGGTCGCGCTGAAGCAGAACCTGGCCAGCTCCAACCCGATCAAGAACCAACCCAAGCTTCCGCTCGGCACCGATGCCAAGGCCACGCCGCGCGCGGCCACCAGCCGGCCGCGCCTGCTGGTGCTGGTGGTCGGCGAAACCGTGCGTGCGCGCAACTGGGGCCTGAACGGCTACGCCCGCCAGACCACCCCGGAACTGGCGCAGGCCGGCGTGATCAACTTCCCCGACATGCATGCCTGCGGCACCAGCACCGAGGTGTCGCTGCCGTGCATGTTCTCGCCGTTCGGTCGCCACGACTACGATGAGAAGAAGATCCGCGCCCACCAGTCGCTGCTGCACGTGCTCGAACACGCCGGCATCGCCACGCTGTGGCGCGACAACCAGTCCGGCTGCAAGGGTGTGTGCGAGGGCCTGCAGATCCAGCGCCTGGACGATGCGACCAAGCCCGGCCTGTGCGCCGACGGCCGCTGCATGGACGAGATCCTGCTCGACGACCTCGCCGCGCAGGTGCGCGCCAGGCCGGGCGACCGCGTCGTCGTCCTGCACCAGCTGGGCAACCACGGCCCGAGCTACTTCCAGCGCTATCCGGCGCAGTTCCGCCAGTTCGCGCCGACCTGCGACACCCCCGACCTGGGCAAGTGCAGCCGCGAACAGATCGTCAACAGCTATGACAACGCGGTGCGCTACACCGACCACTTCCTCGCCCGCACCATCGCCGCCCTGCGCGGCCTGGACGACTACGACACGGCGATGATCTACCTTTCCGACCACGGCGAATCGCTGGGCGAGAAAGGCCTGTACCTGCACGGCGTGCCGTATGCGATCGCGCCAGACGAACAGACCCGCGTGCCGATGGTGATGTGGTTCTCCCCGCAATTCGCCGCCGACCGCGGCCTGGACCTGCAATGCCTGCGCGAGCGCGCGCACCGCCGCACCGACCAGGACAACCTGTTCCCCTCGGTGCTGGGCCTGATGCAGGTCACCACCCAGGTTTACGCGCGCGACCGCGACCTGTTCGCCAGCTGCGCACGGCAACCCCGCCCTGCGTAGGAGCGGCTTCAGCCGCGATGCTTTTCGCCGGGAAAGCCCAGGAGCATTCGCGGCTGAAGCCGCTCCTACGATGGTGGGAAGACGGATCCGCTCGCACCCGGAGACCCCACCATGGCCACCTTCCCGCAATGGCTCCCCTGGGCCCTGCTGTCGGCCGCCTTCGCCGCGCTGACCGCCATCTTCGCCAAGCTCGGCCTGCAGCAAGTCGATGCCGACTTGGCGATGCTGCTGCGCACCGTCGCCATCGTCGCGGTGCTGGGGTTGTTCGTGGCCGCCACCGGCAGATGGAGCAACCCGCTGACCCTGCCGGGCAGGACCCTGCTGTGGCTGCTGCTCTCGGCGCTGGCCACCGGCGCCTCATGGCTGTGCTACTTCCGCGCCCTGCAGCGCGGCCCCGCTGCCCAGGTGGCGCCGGTGGACAAGCTCAGCGTGGTGCTGGTGGCGGTGTTCGCCGTCGCCTTCCTGCACGAACGCCTGGCCTGGCGCGAATGGCTGGGCGTGGCGATGATCAGCGGCGGCGTGCTGCTGATGGCCCTCAAGCGCTGAGAATCCCGCCCCGCGTAGGAGCGGCTTCAGCCGCGAAGGGGCTTTCCCGGCAAAGCCCCATCGCGGCTGAAGCCGCTCCTACGCACGCCCGCACGCCGCTCCACTTGCCGCCGTCGTCGCGGCCCTCTAGCCTTCGCCGGTCAATCACCACCGGGGAATCGCGTGAAACAACGTCACCTGCTGCTGGCCCTCGCCGTGAGCGCCGGCGTGCTGTCGCTGGCCGCCTGCAAGAAGGAAGCCGCCACCGAAACTGCAGCGCCCGCGGCGCCGGCCGCGCCGGCCGAGAGCGCCGACCAGTTCATCGCTCGGGTCAACGCCGAGTACAAGGCCATGTACCCGGAAATGACCTCGGCGCAGTGGCTGTCGTCCACCTACATCAACGACGATTCCGCGCGCGTGGCCGCCAAGGCCAACGAGCGCTGGCTGACCACCCTCAACGGCTGGATTGAACAGGCCGGCAAGTACGAAGGCCAGCCGATGAGCGAGGACACCCAACGTGCCCTGCACCTGCTCAAGCTGATGACCGCCATGCCGGCCCCGCGCGACCCGGCCAAGCTGGCCGAGCTGGCCGGCATCGCCACCAAGCTGGAAGGCGACTACGGCGCCGGCACCTACTGCACCGGCGAAGGCGACCAGCAGAACTGCCGCCAGCTCGGCGAGCTGGAACAGGTACTGGCGCGCTCGCACGACTACGACAAGCAGCTCGACGCCTGGCAGGGCTGGCACTCCACCGCCGTGGCCTCGCGCAAGCCGTACCAGCGCTTCGTCGAACTGGTCAACGAAGGCGCGCGCGAACTGGGCTACACCGATGCCGGGCAGATGTGGCGCGCCGGCTACGACATGCCGGCCGAACAGGTCGGCCCGGAAACCGACCGCCTGTGGGAGCAGGTCAAGCCGCTGTACGAACAGCTGCACTGCTACACCCGCGCCCGGCTGGACAAGGAATACGGCAAGGACAAGGCCGAAGTCGGTGGCGGCCTGATCGCCGCGCACCTGACCGGCAACATGTGGCAGCAGGACTGGAGCAACCTGTGGGACCAGCTGCAGCCCTACCCCGGCGCCGGCAGCCTGGATATCACCGCCGCTCTGGAGAAGCAGCACCAGGGCAACCTAAGCGCTGCGCTGGCCAAGCCCGGCGCCAACGCCGACGTCGCCGCCCGCTTCAAGGCCCAGCGCGAGGCCGAACTGGCCACCGCCAAGCAGATGACCGAGCGCGCGCAGGACTTCTACGTGTCCCTGGGCATGCCCAAGCTGCCGCCGAGCTACTGGCAGAACACCCAGTTCATCAAGCCGCTGGACCGCAACGTGGTCTGCCATGCCAGCGCCTGGGACATGAACATGGGCGGCGACGGCAAGGACGTCGGCGCGGACGTGCGCACCAAGATGTGCATCACCCCCACCGAAGAGAACTTCACCACCATCTACCACGAGCTGGGCCACATCTATTACGACCTGGCCTACAACCCGCTGCCGCCACTGTTCCAGGGCGGCGCCAACGACGGCTTCCACGAAGCCATCGGCGACACCATCGTGCTGGCGATGACCCCGCAGTACCTTAACTCCATCGGCCTGGTCGACAAGCCGCAGGAAAGCCGCGAGGCCACCATCAACGCGCAGATGCGCATGGCGCTGAGCGGCGTCTCGTTCCTGCCGTTCGGCCTGATGATCGACCGCTGGCGCTGGGGCGTGTTCGACGGCTCGATCAAGCCCGAGCAGTACAACCAGAAGTGGTGGGAACTCAAGGCCCAGTACCAGGGCGTGGCCCCGGCTAGCGCGCGCGGCGAGGACTACTTCGACGCCGGCGCCAAGTACCACGTGCCGGGCAACACCCCGTACCTGCGCTACTTCCTGGCGCGCATCCTGCAGTACCAGTTCTACAAAGGTCTGTGCGACGCGGCCGGTTACACCGGCCCGCTCAACCAGTGCACCTTCTACGGCAACAAGGAAGCCGGCCAGAAGTACTGGGCCATGCTCAGCAAGGGTGCCAGCCAGCCGTGGCAGGCCACCCTCAAGGAACTGACCGGCACCGAGAAACTCGACGCCGCGCCGATGCTGGAATACTTCGCCCCGCTGCAGGAATGGCTCAAGCAGCAGAACGAAGGCCAGATGTGCGGGTGGCAGGCGGGGAACCCGCAGCCGGTGAAGCCGGCGGCGCCGTAAAAGCTGGTTGGGGTATGGACACGAAGGGCGCCTTGGGGCGCCCTTCGTTCTTCTGTCGGGAGTTATGCGCGCGAGCCAGCGCATTGATTGCGGCGCGCAGCCGTCATACCAGTATGTCGAGGGGTATAACCGCTACCTTCGTTTGTGCGGCATCACGCCCCTTGCCGCGCCTTTTAGCGGCCGATCAACTGATTGAAGCGCAGGAGGAGTTCCACGCATTGCCAGCAACATGGAAGTCGGCCATGATCGGCGCCACGCGCAGTTAGGCGGTCCAATAAGCGTCAGCACTCAGACCAAACAGTATGGCAAGCGGGAAGAAGGCGACGATTGCATTTGGGGTGGTCGGGCTAGCGCTACTAGCAGCCGGCCTTGTTTCAGCGAGCGCTTACCAATCCAGCATAGAGCACGAGCTTCGGCAGGAGATCGTTGCGGAGCGCGTGAGTGGGCGCGATCTCGATGGAAAGATCATTCCAACTGCTCAAATTGAGATCACGTCCCGTATCAAGTGGCCGTTTGTGGTTGAGGCGTCATATTTCGTGCCTATAGATCTTCACGGCAGGCATCATCAGGCACTGTACCTGGCGTTGCCTTGGGGCTATCGGCGGCTCTCCAGCAAAGACTTTCTCCCTGTCTAGCCACCGAGTATTAACCACTCATTCCAGCCGACGCCGCTTCGCGGCACCGCCCAATTCAGGCATTAGACCTGCATGCAAGAAAATCCCTGCTCGGCACCAAAAACAATCAACAACAAACGTTGCGATACGCCTCGTCGACCGGCGTCGCTGAAGCTCGCGGCGGCGTTCATTATTTGCAGCCTTCTGGCGGGCCACTCCAAATTCCTCTTCATAGATACTCCGACCAATGGAGTCATGACTGCCGTTGCGTTTGCCCTTACCGCTGGCCTCACCGCGCTATTTATCGCAGCCGCTCTCTCGCGATTTAACTGGGCCCGCTGGGTAGTTGCGGCTCTATTGGCGGCCAATGTTTCGCTTTTCCCTTTTGCTATTGCGCACGCCCTTCTACCAGCGCTTAAAATCATCCTGGTCGCACAAGCCACCTTTCAGCTTGGGACTCTTGTACTCATGTTCGTGCCGCCGTCCCTTAGGTGGTACAGATCTAGCAATTCATCCAGGTCGACACCACTTCGCGGCCCGACTTAATTCAGGCGACAGACCGCCCGGAGAGTTTATGCACCCGTTGACTTATGTGCCTTTAGTCCTTTTCGCTGCCGTCATAGCAAATGACTGGCTGCTCGTTCGCCGGCTCCGCAAGGCAGTGGTGGCACATCAGTTAAAGCCCGGTGAATTGGAAGACTTTCGCTCCAGCGGCTCGCCCCTTGAGATCGTCATCAACTTATTCCGCCTGCGCAAGATTCCTGCAACCAATGATTTGTCAGACCCTGATCACATTGCCATTAGACGACACTATCGTGCTCAACAAATTCTCGTCGGCTTGTTGGGCACTTGCATCGTCGCGCTCTTGATCCTCCGAGCAGCGGCCTAACAATTCATTCATGCCGCCGAGGTGTGTTGATCACCTACGGCGTACGCGGCGGGCAACAGGCAAAAACGTCAATCGTCGCGCCAGCATGGTGTGCAGGACAGAGAAACACCTGTATTGCCAGCGCAATGGCTGACGGCCGGCCAGGACCTGAAGGCGCTTTGGCCTTAGTCTTGTTCGACCACATCCATCCCTGCACGCACATGCCCACCCGCCCCCGCACCACCTGCACCGGCAGCTGCCATTGCGGCGCCGTCCGCTTCGAGATCACTAGCGACTTTCCCGAGCTGACGACCTGCGACTGCTCCATCTGCCGGCGCAAGAACGCGTTGATGGTGAAGGTGCACGAAAGCGACTTCCGCCTGCTCTCGGGTGAGGAGCACCTGTCCGCGTACCAGTTCCACAGCTTCACCGCCACGCATTATTTCTGCAGGACCTGCGGCATCTATCCGTTCCACCGCAAGCGCGTCACGCCGGACCACTACGGCATCAACGTGTTCTGCCTGGAGGATTTCGACCCGGCGGGCATCCCGGTGCGGGCCACGGTGGGCGCGGGCATGCCGTAGCACGGCCGGGGCCACAACGCGGCACTTCCGTAAAACGACAAGGGCGCTCGAGGCGCCCTTGTCCGTTCAAGCCGTGCCACCGAAACTCAATGCGTGGCCGCAGCGTCCTTCGCGCCGAGGCCCAGTTCCGTGGCCAGGTTGCGCTTCCAGGTATCGAAGTCGACTCCCTGCTCCGCCGCTTCGGCGTGCGCGGCGTCCTTCAGCGCGTCGGAGTACATCAGCCGTACCGGGGTACCGCTGCGCTCGTGCAGTTCCGCAGCCTGCATGATCAGCGCCAGCACGCGGGCGGCGCTGGGGGTTTCACCGGCAATTTTGCCGTCCATGCCCAGCACCCATTCGCCGTCGCGGCGGACGATGCCGGCCAGCAGGGTGCGCTGCTGGTCACGCAGTTCGGCATGCGGTTCCACCGCGGGCTTCGGCGCCGGGTTGGCGGCGGCCTGGTTGCGCTCGCGCTCGGCCAGCTTCTTCTTCGCCTCGCGACGGCCCTTGGATTGGATGGACATGGTGGCAGCTTCCGGTGACGGCCGTGGCGGCCGGTAATGGGGAGAGTGACGCAGGTGGAGTGATGCGGGAATGGACGCCGGGCCTAGATGTGCATGTGCGGGCCGGCCAGGTGGCGCTCGCGGCGGTGTTCCCAGTACCAGAACGCGAAGCCCAGCAGCATGAAGCCGGCCATGCCCAGCGCCAGGTGCAGCGGCCGGCCGCTGAGCAGCGGCGAGACCACGCCGGCCACCACGGTGCTGATCATCAGCTGCACGAAGGCCTGCAGCGACGAGGCCAGGCCGCGCTGCTGCGGATACATGTCCAGCACGGCCAGCGCCAGCACCGGGAAGATCAGCGCCATGCCCAGGCCGCCGAGGAAGATGGGTAGCACCGCCCAAGGCAGCTGCAACTGCTCCACCGATGCCGCGTAGGCGATGTTCAATACCGCCGACAGCGCGCAACAGGCAAAGCCGATGCCGATCTGCCGCACCGGCAAGGTGCGCCCGGCCATGCGCCCAGACAGGAACGCGCCGGTGGTCATGCCGCCGATGGTGGGGATGAACAGCCAGGCGAAGCCGCCTTCGCCCAGGCGCAGGTGCTGCATCACGAACACCGGCGCCGAGGAGATGTACAGGAAGATGCCGCCAAAGTTGATGCTGCCGGCCAGCGCCAGGCGCAGGAAGCGCGGGTTGAAGCCGATGCGCAGGTAATCGCGCAGCAGGCCGCGCGGGGACAGCGCGGTGCGTGCCTCGACCGGATGCGTTTCCGGCAGCCAGCGCGCGGTGGCGACGACCAGCAGCAGCGAGAACACCACCAGGAACCAGAAGATCAGCGGCCAGTCGCCGCCGCCAAGCAGGATCCAGCCGCCGATGATGGGCGCGATGGCCGGGGCGATGCCGAAGATCATCGACACCTGGCTCATCAGCCGCTGCGCGTCGGGACCGTGGTACAGGTCGCGGATCACCGCGCGGCCGACGATCATGCCCACCCCGGCGGAAACGCCCTGCAGCGCGCGGAACACCAGCAGCGTGCCCAGGTGGGTGGACAGCGCGCAGCCGACCGACGCGGCGGCGAACAGCACCAGCCCACCGAGGATCACCCGCTTGCGCCCCCAGGCATCGGACAGCGGGCCGTGCGCCAGGCTCATCAGGCCGTAGAACAGCAGGTAGACGCTGATGGTCTGCTGCACCGCCACTTCGTCCACCGCCAGTTCCCGCGCCAGCAACGGGAACGCGGGGAAGATGGTGTCGATGGAGAACGGCCCGAACATGGACAGCCCGGCGAGCAGCAGGGCCAAGCGGCGGGTGGAGGGCGAAGCGGCGGTCATGGGGTATCCGGCGGGGCGTGCGCGAGGACGCACGACGGGCGCCGGCCCTGCACGGGCGGCGCCTTGGGGGAAACGGGAAGGCTGCACATGATAAGGGGGTGGGACTGCCATCGGTAGCGCGTAGCTGAACGCTGGCGCTTGCAAGCCCCTCTCGCTGCGGGGCGAGAAGGCACAGCCTGCGCGCCGCTGGCGCGCGTGCCTTCGAGCGCCCACACCGCTGGCGTGGGCCGGGACGCGGAGCGGGGTTGGGGTGAGGGCCGGGGCGAAGCACTATCGATGTCTGGGTACAAGAGGCTTCGCCATACCCTCATCCGCCCCTTCGGGGCACCTTCTCCCGGAGGGAGAAGGAACCAACAGCGGGCACCGCCCAGCCGGGCCAGCCGCTATAATCGGTCCGCTACACGGTGGGAGAAGCGGTTCATCGCTGCCGAAGGCGCAAACGCCCGCAATCGCTCAGGCCCCGATACCACCTGCGTCAAAACTCTGGAGAGACCGGTTCAATCCGGCGCCGAAGGTGCACGAGGCGCGCGACCCGCAGGTCGCGCCTTCCAAACTCTCAGGCAAAAGGACAGAGGGGCACGAGGCGAGCCGCCGGCTTGCCGGCCATGGTTCCGCGCGCGCGGAACCGTTGCCGGAACGCATGGGGTTCGCCGAACCAGCCCCGCACGCCACCCTCCGGACGTCCGTCATGCCCCAGAACTCGCCCTCGCTGCGCGAACTCGAACACGCCTCCGCCTTCGTCGACCGCCACATCGGTCCCAACGATGCCGAAATCGCGCAGATGCTGCGCGTGGTCGGCCATGACTCGCTCGATGCGCTGACCGATGCCATCGTCCCCGGCGCGATCAAGTCGCCCGCCCCGCTGGCCCTGCCCGAGTCGCTGACCGAAGTGCAGGCGCTGGCGAAGATCCGCGCCATCGCCGGCAAGAACAAGGTGCTGCGCAGCTTCATCGGCCAGGGCTATTACGGCACCCACACGCCGAACGTGATCCTGCGCAACATCCTCGAGAACCCGGCCTGGTACACCGCCTACACCCCGTACCAGGCGGAAATCTCGCAGGGCCGCATGGAAGCGCTGATCAACTTCCAGCAGATGGTCGCCGACCTGACCGGCATGGAGATCGCCAACGCCTCGCTGCTGGACGAAGCCACCGCCGCCGCCGAGGCGATGACCCTGGCCAAGCGCTCGGCCAAGTCGAAGTCGGACGTGTTCTTCGTGCACGACGCGGTGCACCCGCAGACGCTGGAACTGCTGCGCACCCGCGCCGAGCCGATGGGCATCGTGCTGCGCGTGGGCACCCCGGCCGAAGCGCTGGAAGCCGATTCCTTCGGCGTGCTGCTGCAGTACCCGGACAGCTTCGGCCACATCGGCAACCACAAGGCGCTGGTCGAGGCCGTGCACGCCCGCCAGGGCCTGGTGGCGGTGGCCAGCGACCTGCTGGCGCTGACCCTGATCGCCGCGCCCGGCGAATGGGGTGCGGACATCGTGGTCGGCAACAGCCAGCGCTTCGGCGTGCCGTTCGGTTTCGGCGGCCCGCATGCCGCGTTCATGGCCTGCCGCGACGCCTACAAGCGCTCGATGCCGGGCCGCCTGATCGGCGTGTCGGTCGATGCCGAAGGCAAGCCGGCCTACCGCCTGACCCTGCAGACCCGCGAGCAGCACATCCGCCGCGAGAAGGCCACCTCCAACATCTGCACCGCGCAGGTGCTGCTGGCGGTGATGGCCTCGATGTACGCCGTCTACCACGGCCCGGAAGGCCTGACCCGCATCGCCCGCCGCACCCACCGCCTGGCCGCCATCCTGGCCGCGGCGCTGCGCAAGAACGGCGTGGACGTGGGCGAGCACTTCTTCGACACCCTGCACGTGCGCAACGTCGACGCAGCCGCGCTGCAGGCCAGGGCCGTGGCCGCGGGCATCAACCTGCGCGTGATCGACAGCGAGGCCGTGGGCATCAGCCTGGATGAAACCGCCACCCGCGAAGACATCGTCGCGCTGGGCGCGGTGTTCGGCGCCAGCGTGGACGTAGACGCGCTGGACGCGGCTACCGCCGATGCGCTGCCGGCCGCCCTGGTGCGCCAATCCGCGTTCCTGACCCACCCGGTGTTCAACACCCACCACAGCGAGCACGAGCTGCTGCGCTACCTGCGCTCGCTGGCCGACAAGGACCTGGCGATGGACCGCACGATGATCCCGCTGGGCTCGTGCACCATGAAGCTCAACGCCACCGCCGAGATGATTCCGGTGACCTGGCCGGAGTTCGCCAACATCCACCCGCTGGCCCCGGCTGACCAGGCGCAGGGCTACAAGGAACTGATCGACGGGCTGGAAGCGATGCTGGTGGAATGCACCGGCTATGACGCGGTGAGCCTGCAGCCGAACTCCGGCGCGCAGGGCGAGTACGCCGGCCTGCTGGCGATCCGCGCCTACCACGCCTCGCGCGGCGAGAGCCATCGCGACATCTGCCTGATCCCGGATTCGGCGCACGGCACCAACCCGGCCTCGGCGCAGATGTGCGGCATGAAGGTAGTGGTCACCAAGACCGACGCCAACGGCAACATCGACGTCGAGGACATCCGCGCCAACGCCGAGAAGTACAGTGACCGCCTGGCCGCGATCATGATGACCTATCCGTCCACGCATGGCGTGTTCGAGGAAGAGGTGGTGGAGATCTGCGAGATCATCCACAAGCACGGCGGCCAGGTGTATACCGACGGCGCCAACATGAACGCCCTCGTCGGCGTGGCCAAGCCCGGCAAGTGGGGCTCGGACGTGTCGCACCTGAACCTGCACAAGACCTTCTGCATCCCGCACGGCGGCGGCGGCCCGGGCGTGGGCCCGTGCGCGGTCAAGTCGCACCTGGCGCCGTTCCTGCCGGGCGCGCTGGTCACCGACGGCCTGCGCACGCAGGGGGTGGGCAACGGCGCCATGGTCTCGGCTGCCACCTTCGGCAGCGCCTCGATCCTGCCGATCAGCTGGATGTACATCGCGCTGATGGGCGCGGCCGGCCTGCGCAAGGCCACCCAGGTCGCCCTGCTCAACGCCAACTACATCGCCAGTCGCCTGATCCCGCACTACAAGACTCTGTACACCGGCCGCAACGGCTTGGTGGCGCATGAGTGCATCCTCGACCTGCGGCCGCTGGAGAAGACCTCGGGCATCGGCGCCGAGGACGTGGCCAAGCGCCTGATCGACTTCGGCTTCCACGCCCCGACCCTGAGCTTCCCGGTCGCCGGCACGCTGATGGTCGAGCCGACCGAGAGCGAATCGCAGCACGAGCTGGACCGCTTCATCGACGCGATGATCCAGATCCGCGCCGAAATCCAGGCGATCGAGGACGGCCGCCAGGACCGCGAGGACAACCCGCTCAAGCACGCCCCGCACACCGCCACCGCGGTATCGGCCAGCGAGTGGACCCACGCCTACCCACGCGAACTGGCAGCGTTCCCGCTGCCGTCGCTGAAGCAGTCCAAGTACTGGCCGCCGGTGGCGCGCGTGGACAACGTGTACGGCGACAAGAACATCATGTGCGCCTGCATTCCGGTGGATGCCTACAAGGAAGACGTCGAGGCCTGACGGGCCACGACAGGGGAAAACAGACGGCCCGCGCAAGCGGGCCGTTTGTTTTTCCGCATCCGCGCTGCCAGCGGGAACAGGAACTGGACGCCCACGGCCACGCCGCCGGCCGCCCGCTTGCCCGCGCCCCCACCGAGTGGTAACGTTCGTTATAACAATCGCGAAGTCCCGCCATGAAGCTCAAGATCACCAGCATCGGCAATTCGTCCGGCATCATCCTGCCCAAGGAACTGCTTGCGCGCCTGCGCCTGGAAAAAGGCGACGAGCTCTACGCGCTGGAAACCCCCGACGGCATCCGCCTGACCGCCTTCGACCCGGAACTTGCCGCGCAGATGGAAGTGGCTGAGGCGATCATGCGCGAGGACCGGCAGGTGCTGCACAAGCTGGCACAGTGAGGTGGCCATGATTCGCTGGATCAGCAAACCCCTCGCCTTGGCCATCCACGACCGCCAGCTTGCCGAACATGGCGGCGCCAGCGGCGTGCGCGACGATTCCCTGCTCGACTCCGCGCTCGCCCGCCCGCAGCAGCTGCATGCCTATGGCGACCCGCCACCGGACCTGGCCGACCTTGCCGCCAGCCTGGCATTCGGCCTGGCCCGCAACCACCCGTTCGTTGACGGCAACAAGCGCACCGCGCATGTCTGCTACCGCGTGCTCATCGCCCTCAACGACGGGCAGCTGGTCGCGAGCGACGAAGAGAAATACATCGCCATGCTGCGCCTGGCCGAAGGCTCCACCAGCGAAGCCGAATTCGCCGCCTGGCTGCGCCCGCGCATCCGCATCGATGCCGGTGGCCGCGTGCAGGAACCGTGCGCGAACTACACCGGCTGAGGCGCGGCACCACCGCCGCGCCCCAGCCCGCCAACGGCCTCAGTAACCGTTCTTCTTCAGCCAGGCATCGATCTGCGGCTTGCGCTCGGCGCGCAGCTTCAGCCGGGTCTGGATGCCGGTGATGGCGGTCTCCGCGTCGCGGCGCGAGGTCGGGGCGATGTGCTGCTCGGCGAACGTGCGGATCTTGTCCACCATGCGCGGGTCGTCCGAACCCATCGCCAGGCCCGGGTAGTAACGCGCGCGCGAGGTGCTGTCCACCAGCGTGTCCACCTTCTCGCGGTGGGCCACGGCGAAGTCGAAGGCCATGTCCGCATGCTCATGCGCCACCAGGCCGATCATCTCGGCGGCGTTGGTCGCACCCGGCTCGTCGGTCAGCGCCATGTCCAAGGCGCGCTGCGCCAGCGCCTTGTCCTTCGCCTGGGCCAGCAGCCCGTAGTACTGGTCGCGCACCATCGACGAGGTTTCCTTCTTCGCCAGGGCGTGCAGCTTGTCCCAGGTGGCGGCATCGGCATTGCGCGCGACCACGCCCAGCACGGTGCGGCGCAGGTCGGCCGGCAGCGATTCCGGGTTGGCCAGGAAGGCGTCGAAGCGGCGCCGCGCCTCGGCAATCACCTGCTCGTCGCCCATCGTGCTGAGCATGCGGATCAGGCCGCTGCGCAGCTGCCGGGTCTGCGCCGAATCGTCCTCGCGCGCGTCCCAGCCCAGCGACTGCAGTACCGGCGACAGCCGCGAACGCGCGTACCTGCGGAATGCCGCCTGGCGTGGCGCATCGCCCTTGAACAGGACGTCGATGCCGCCCAGCGTGCCGGACACCATTTCCCACAGGTCCGACGGCGCATCGGCCGGCACCTGCGCGGTCAGGTCCAGCACGTCCGATTCCGGCTGCAGGCCCACCGCCGCCAGCGCGCTGGCATCCATCATCATGCCCAGCTGGTCCACCACCGGCAGGCGCGCAAAGCCCTGGCCCAGCGCCTTGAACTGCTCCGGCGCGTACAGCGTGCGGTAGTAGCCCTTCTGCCCGGCGTTGACCAGCACCGGTCCGGCGCAGCCGGGCAGTTCCAGCGCGCCGTTGCCGTCCACCAGCGTGCGCGCCACGGTACCGTCGGCACCACGCACGGTCACCGGCACGCGCCAGCGCAGCGGCACCTTGTCCTTGCGGTCGAGGGTGTATTCGCCCTGCGTCAGCATCACCTGCGTCCTGCCGTCCACGCACTGGCTGGCGACGCGGATCAGCGGCACACCCGGCTGCAGGGTGAAATCGTGCGCAACTTCAACGAAACGCTTGCCCGGCGCGGCCTTGTCCATCTCGCGCCACAGGTCGTCGGTGACCGCGTTGCCGTAGGCATGCGCGCGCACGTAGCTGCGCACGCCCTCGCGCCAGGCATCGGCGCCCACATAGTCCTCAAACATGGCGATCACCGCCGCGCCCTTGCCGTAGGTGATGCCGTCGAACGCCTGGCTGGCCTGCTCCACCGTCGCCACGTGCTGCACGATCGGGTGGGTGGTGGCATAGGCATCGCGCCCCATCGCGCCGCGGCTGGTCATCGCCGCGCCGACATCGTTGACGTCCCATTCCGGGTGCAGCTTGCGCGTGGTGCGCTCTTCCATCCAGCTGGCGAAACCTTCGTTCAGCCACAGGTCGTCCCACCACGCCATCGTCACCAGGTTGCCGAACCACTGGTGCGCGATCTCGTGCGCAGCGACAGAGAACACGCGCTGCTTGTCCGACACGCCGGACACCGCCGGGTCGAGCAGCAGGGTGTGCTCGAAGGTGAAGATCGCGCCCCAGTTCTCCATCGCGCTGAAGAACTGGCTGCTGCCCGGCGCGGCCACGTTGTCCAGCTTGGGCAGCGGGTACGGCACGCCGAAGTAATCGTTGTACTCGCGCAGCACATCGCGGCTGCCTTCCATCGCGAAGCGCGCCTGCTCCACCTTGCCCTTCTGCGTGATCACGCCGATCTCGGTGCCGTTGTCGTCCTTCATCGCGGCGCGCTCGAAGTCGCCGGCAGCCACGAACAACAGGTAGGTCGACATCTTCGGTGTGGTCTGGAACACCACCTGCTTCAGCCCGTTGCCCAGCGCCCTGCTGCTGGCCACCGGCATGTTGCTCACCGCCATGTCCGCCTCGGGCACGGTGATGGCCAAGTCGAAGGTGGCCTTGAAGCCCGGCTCGTCCCACGAGGGGATGAAGCGCCGCGCGTCGGAATTCTCGAACTGGGTGAACAGCGCGCGGCGGCTGCCGGCCTCGGTCGGGTAGTCCAGCGCGAACAGGCCGTTGGCCTGGGTGTTGATGACGCCGCTGTAGTCGGTGGTCAGCGTGTAGCGCCCGGGCGACAGCGGCTTGTCGAAGCTGAAGCTCGCGGTCTGGTTCTCGGCATCGACACTTACCTTCGCCGGCATCGGCTTGCCGCCGGCGGCAACCAGCATGCTGTTGGCGAAACGCAGGTCCGCGGCCTGCAGCACGATGCTCGAGGTCTGCTCCAGCACCTCCAGATCGATGCTGATCCTGCCGTCGAACGCCATCTTCTCAGCGTGCGGCGTGACCTCGACACGGTAATGGCTGGGCCGTGCGGTACGCGGCAACTGCGTCGTCACCGCCTGCGACTGCGCTGCCGGCGCGGCAGGCGCCTGTCCCTGTGCGAATGCCGGAACGCCCGTGCCGGCCAATGCCAGCGTGACCGCGGTTGCCAGAATACGGCGCATGCATGCTCTCCCTGATTGTCGATGGAATCTCCAGCCATCCATCGTCTGCGTGCAGGCGCCGGCCCGACAGCGCCGGAAGTCATGGTCCGTTCAGCTTTCCGGCGCCCGGCCTTCCTGCCGCGCCGCAATCATCGCCCGGTACTGCCGCGGCGCCATGCCCACTTCGGCCTTGAACTTGCGGGTGAACGCGCTCTGATCGGTGAAGCCACAGGCCTGGCCGATGCTGGCCACGCTGTCCTGCCCGTGCAACAGGTGCAGGGCGATCTGGATGCGCAGGCGCGTGAGCACCTGCTGCGGGGTCATCTGGAACACCTTGCGGAAACTGCGCTCCAGCTTGGACAGCGAGAACCCGGTGATGTCCAGCAGGGTCTGCATGCGCACGTTCTCGGCGTAATGCGTGTTGAGGTACTCCAGCGCCAGCCGCAGCGGCTCGTACTGCGATTCCAGCCCGCCGCGCTGGCCCAGGTCGCGCGAGATGCCGATCAGCCCCACCACCCGGCCGTTCTCCACGATGGGCCGCTTGCAGGTCAGGCACCAGCCCGGCTGGCGGTTGGCGAACAGCTGCAGCTCCATCACATTCTCGATCACCTCGCCGCCCAGCACCCGCGCGTCCTGGGCGACATAGGCCTCGCTCATGCCGGCCGGGTACAGCTCGTCGGCGCGCCGGCCGATCACCTCGCCGCGCGAGCGCACGCCCAGGCGCTGCATCATCGTCATGTTGACGTGGGTGTAGCGGCCATCCACGTCCTTGGCGAAGAACAGCACGCTGGGAATGGCGTCGAACAGGGCTTCGATCTCGGCGGGGTCTATACGCATCAAGCAAGGGTCCGGCAGCGGTGCAGTGGCCGCATTCTAGCCAAGCCCTCCTCCAGCACCGGGCGTGGACAGTCATAACGCGTCGCCAACGGCTGTTTCACCTTCTCCACGCACCGCCCGGCCTATACCTGCAACTCCCACACCCCAAGGGAGCACCGCCATGACCCAGGGCGACAAATCCAGCTACACCGACAAGCAGAAGCGCCAGGCCGAGCACATCGAAAAGAGCGAAAAGGCGCGCGGCGCCAGCACCAGGACCGCCGAGCGCATCGCCTGGGCCACCGTCAACAAGCAGGACGGCGGCGGCAAGAAATCCGGCAGCGGCCGCAAATCGCACGACACCAAACACTGAACGCGCGCATCCGACCGGATTGCGCAACGTCAGGCCGGTTGCGGGCAGGCATCATCGGCGGTCCACCCACCGGACCATGACGATGAGCCAGCCGCCTGTACCCACCGACTACGCCGCCGGCCAGCTGTGGCGCTGCAACGGCCGCGAGCCCGGCGAGAAGCCCACGCTGCTGATCAACCTGGTTGAAACGCACCCGCTGGGTGGGCGCATCTTCCACGTCACCCTGGACGGCCTGCGCGTGCGCCACCCCGGCCTGCCCGGCGGCGTGATGACCCGGCTGGCGCATGCACCGGTGATCGAGCAGACCTTCGAGCGCAGCGGCATGGTGTACGTGGGCCCGCAGGCGCCGGCCGCCGACTACCGCAAGGGCTACGACGAATGGCGGCAGGCCTTCGACGCCGGCCGCGCCGGTTCCTTCGGCGTGAGCGTGCCGACCATCCTGGAAATCGTCGAGCGCCAGCTCAACGGCATTCCGCTGGACCAGCCCTGAGCCATCTACCGCGCAGTGGGTGAAGCCGTGGGCGCCGGTTGCGGCGCCTTGGCGTTCCGGGCGGATTTCCGCAGGCCCTGCACCTGCCTTACCGACGTGATTGGCACTGCCTCGGCGCGTTGCTGCGCCGGCCACCACAGGTAGACGAAGGCGCTGCTGGTGCCCAGCAGCCGTGCCTCGCCGGGTAGCGGTGCGGCATCGCCCAACATGTGCACCCGTACCGGCGTGCCGCGGCCTTTCTCGCGCACCAGTTCACCCTTGGTCTGCACGTAGACCGCCGAGCCCAGCAGCATGAAGCTCGCCACCACCATGCTGACGCCGGTGATGGGATGTATGCCGATGCCATCCCAGGTCATGATCCGCGCCTGCGGGAACGCCATGCGCGCCCACCAGCGGCGGCGGCGCAGGTCGGCGACATACTCCGGATACCGGCGGCGCAGCGCCTCCGGCCAGCTCACCAGCGCCGCCAGCAGCACGCCGATGGCGAAAATCAGCGCATACGCCGGGTCGCGCAGGCCCGCCACCAGGTAATCGCTGGCCTGCAGATAATCGGCGATGCTGATGCCGAACCCATGGTAAAACCACGCGCTCGACCACAACCCCAGGAACGCCACCAGCACATAGGCGGCGGAGAACATCAGCGCCGGCTCGCGGCAGCCGCGCCGCCACAAATTGAGCACCCACGATTCATCGCCCGCGCCCACATCGGGAATCGGCGACCAGTTGATCGGCTCGGCGGGCAGCGCACTGCCCTGCGCATCCCGGTTGTCGTCCTGCTTCCCGTGCGTCATCGCTTCCCCCCCTTTCGCTGCGGCAGCATCGCCGATTGCCTTGCCCGTGGGAAGCGACGTGGGTGGTGGCCACTATGTGACATGGGCCTTCCGTGCCCATGCGGTTACGGGCATGCCGATAGCCCGGCCACCCGCAGCTGCACCGCCCTGCGCCGTGCGTGGCTTCTACCCTCAATGCAGGTAGTCGCCATACGAGAGTTCCGCCACTACCTGCGCCTGATCTTTGGACAACCGCGCCGGCACCGCATATACCGCCCGCGCCTCGTCCACCCGGAAGCGCGCATCGGCGCCTGCCGTCAGCCGCTGCGTTTCCACTTCATCCAGCACCCCGCGCACGGCCACTGCCGCATCGAACACTGCGCGGCCAATGGACGGCAACGTACCGCCCGCCAATCCGCCCGCATCGCTACCCGCCAGCACATCACCATGCGCGGCGAGCGTGCGCACCAGTCCATCCAGCGTGTCGATCTGCGCCAGCGTGACACCGAAGGTGTAGCCCTGTGCCTCGCCCGCAGCATCACGCGCGGGCACGCCCGTCTGCGTCACCCGCCGCGCCGGCCACGACACCTCGTCCAGAACCAGGTCCACCTGGTCGCCCAGCAGTTCCAGGCAGAACGCCACCTCGGCCATGCGCACCTCGCGCGCCGGCTCGCCCACTGCATCCGCCAGCGGCTGCATCAACCGCAGCAGGAACCGGATGTGGTCGCTCAGCCGCACCAGCCGCTGCTGGCTGTCCCCGGGCAGGTAATAGCCCGGCCGCTCATCGTCCAACATGTGCATCGCCATCGTCGCCGCCTCCTTCCATGAAGTGGCCGCCCGCCGCGAACGGCGGACGGGAAGTCGGGAGGCTAGAAACCGCGTGTAGCCGGCGGGCTTATTCCCCTTGCGGGTGTTGTATTCGCCGCCCTCCCGACGCAGGCATCACGTCGGCTTGCACCTGCGAAACATGCAGGCACAAAAAACCCACCGGTTTGTCGGAGGTGGGTACCGCTACACGTGGAGTTTCTAGGCTCCGTAGGGCGAGGATGCTACCGAAGCCCATCGGCGTCAATCGGGTATTACCATGTTCAGAAATTTCTGACAGCAACTCGATGCCATGTCCGACGCACTCCATGAACTCCAGTCCGCCATGCGCCAGTTCGCGCAGGAGCGCGACTGGGAGCAGTTCCGGAGCCCCTCCCCCGGAATCTCGCTACGGCAACCAGTGTCGCGAGCTGATTGGAAACTACAGCCGCACCCCAAGGGCATCGAGCGTCGGCGTGGTCATGGTGCCGGTTGCGCCGATTCCATGCGCCAACTGGAACATGCGAAGCGCGGACCGGGTCTCCGGCGTCAGCGTGCCGTCGATGGCCCCCGGATCGTACCCCTTTGAATACAGAGCAGCCTGGACGCGCATGATGAGCATCTTCAGTTCATCAGCGTCACGGCGTTCGTTGGGCAATGCGGCAGAAGAACTTGGCTGCAGAGAGAGATTGTTGCTTGCAGGGGTTGTCGTCCGTGTTGCTGGCTGGAGGCTCTGGCCGTATGCCGTGCCTCCATTGCTTCTGCTGCCTGGACTGGAAGCTGGCGTGTAGGTCGTGGATGGCGGGGTATAGGTTGCAGGTGGTGGAGTATAAGACCTGTAAGAACTGCCGGACCCGGAAGAGTGTGATCGATGCGAACTGTGCGACCGATGGGAACTGTGGCTGCGATGCCCCGCATAGAGATTGTGCCGACCGGCATTGAGCGGCGTACTTAGGACAGTCGCGTACTTGCCATCGATTTCATAAAGCTTGGAGAGAGCATCCTGCCCCTTCGGAGGTTCGGTACCTAGCGACCCAAGGGTGGCGGCACCGACGATCATGAGTGCATTGGACATGATTAGGCCTCGATAACCGGGGATACGGCGCGACTGGTCCATGCCGGCGTAACCCAAGAGAAGAATCCGCCACAGCGGTTCCTGACGGAGCAACCACTGCATTCGGGAAGATAATCGTTCTTCCATGGAGAGATGCTCTGAGCCGCGTAGGGCCAGAGCGAGCGATCAATCGCGCAGAGCGGCAAGTTGTAAAGAGAAACAGGAATACCGCCGACGGAAAGTGTATCGACAGCTTCTGCCAACGTGTCGGCATAGTCGGTCGGGTCTGCCCACAGTTCCTGATGGTGAGCCTTTGCAAAACCAATCGGTTCGATCCCCATCAGAGCCACATGCTCCACGAATGGCAGATTGCGCCAAATGAATCGGGCAAGTTGCACCAAGCGCTCAAAGGTCGGCCGGACCAGCACCACTCGGATTTCAACGCGCTGCTTGGCAGCCTCCAGTGCATAGAGCCCGCGTAGCGTCTGGGCGAACGCGCCCTCGCTCTGCACGATGTAGTCATGGAGAGCATAGTGATCCCCGTAGAGAGGAATGCCCCAACTCAGGTTGGGGTGTATGCCCGCAAACCTGGCATGCAAGGCGGGATCACGGAGGCGTCCGTTGGAAAGAATGTGTATATGCGTATTTGGCAGCACCTGCGCGCATTTTCTGGCGATCTCCACCAAGCCATTTCCCAGCAGCGTCGGCTCGCCGCCACTGATGGCGAGCGAAGGCTCGCCGATATCAATGAGATCGACCAGGTCCAAGAGATGCCTGATCCGCCAGTCATCTTGAATCTCTCGAGGCGGTTGAGAACACATCAGGCAGTAGCTGTTGCACCGCTCCGTGGCAAACAGGACATTTCCGGTATCCCCCCGCCTGTAGCGAACGGCGACCTTGTTGCGGAAAGGATTGAGTTCAATCACATCCCCGGTCTTGCAAATATCTGGTGGCCCTTCCAGTCGAACAAGAGGGAGGTCATTAGACCAAGCTGCGTCAGCAGGAGGGATCACCGCACCCCATGGCAGCGCCAACAAAGGTTCATCCCCCATTCGAGCCGCTGCATCGCGCAGGTCCAACGCCATTCGTTCCAAAGGCAAGGGCGACCTGGAAAACTCCCCCAAGTCAACGACCTTCAGCAGTGAGGCTCGGGAGATCGCTGAAAGCCGTGCGTTGGTCTCAAGCGGCAGCATCGGAGACCTTGGCTAGTGACGGTTCGGGGGTCGCCCAAGACCTCATCAGGCGCTTGGTCGGATTGTCGGCAACCTCGTATCGTTCCAACAGGAATTCGAACAAGCCCATATTCCGCTTGCAGAAGTCGCTGGTGGGGCGGTGACCTACTGGATCTCCTTGGCGTGCGTAATGTTCGATCGGGTCCGCACCGCACAAGGAAACATAAGCGCAGTCAGAACACGTCGGCAGTGCCTCAGCTACCCCTGCATTCAATAAGTTGGCCATGACAGGAGACGAGAGCCATGTAGACACGGGCTGGGACACGTCTCCCAGCAAAAACCGATCATCTCCCATTGCGGCCAACATTCTTGCTTCATCGGAAGGATAAACCCGGCCATCATGGTCGTAGATGACCGCCCCAAGCCCTGCACCGGAGGGGGAACGCAAATCCACGTAGCCGTGTCCAAAGGACGTAAACAGCTGGGAAAGCAAGAGAGAAGCGTATGACTCCTCCATGGAATAGCCGGCTCGGTTCACCTCGATCAGATGCTCAAACGCACGTCTGTAGAAGGCGAGATAGTCATCCGACGAGTAACCAGTTCGACGAACGTTCCTGTTGGCAAAACCATAAGGGCTCAATGGCCTCAGGGAGATAGAGTGGAACCCCAGCTTTCGGTACTCATCGATGATGGCTTCTGGCACCTCCAGACTACGCTTGGTCAGGGTCGTGAGCGCCGATACACCATCGTCACCCAACCAGCGCCGTCCAAGCTCGATTCCCTTCAAAGTTCGAAGGTAGCTATCGCGACCTGGCCGTGGGCGGTTGGCATTGTGCAGCCATTCCGGCCCATCCAGAGATGTAGATAGTTTGAAGCGATGCTCGGCCAGAAAAGCGAGCTGGGCCTCGGTCAGATCGTGCAACGTGGACGCAAGCACAAAGCGCAGGTTACGCCGGGCCGAACGGTTGCGCTCGAAGATGAGCTTGGTGATCGCGACAACCTGACCGAAGTTGAGCAGAGGTTCCCCGCCCTGAAACTCGATTGTCAGCTCTCGGCTGGGCCACTCGAAGAGACGTTCCACTGCCTGCTCGGCATGCGACGCAGCCATGTCGAACGCGGCAGCCGTCGTTTCCTGTCGGGATACCTGGCAATAGCTGCAGGTATGATGGCAACGCAAGGAAACAACGAAGATATGAAGCGCTGGGCCGCCGAAGATATAGGACTTCCGGCTACGAATCTGGCTCAGAAGTGGCGATAACGTGCTTCGACTATCGGTACTGCTGATTGCCATATGCCTTGCTTGCAGATCTGCAAGCAAAGGGGAATCAAGCTCCAGTTCGTGAGAGATGAACTGCTGCAGGTCATCCATCCCCATAAGCAGCCAATCGCCCGCCATCGAAGAGACAAAGGCGCGATCCGGATCCCATGGCAGGCGCCGGAACCTGAAGGGCAAAAGCCGATAAGGCACGGAAGGACTGAACGCGTGTTGCGGTCTAAACCTAGACATCGGAACCAACTGAAGGCTGTGCTTCTGCAAGCGCCGCGCGAATCAACTCTTGCTGCAGTCCCTGGGTCTCTAGGCGGACCGCGGCTCGCAAGCGCTCATCAAGCAGATCGCGCGCGAAGCGAGATCGCAGGTCGGAAGGAAGTGAAGCACCCCCTTCGTCTGAAAAGACGACGAGCAAGGCGTCACCTTCAATCTGAATTTCTACAACCAATCGGTCTGTATAGCGATGAGCCGCCCGAGCCACTACCTCATCGCTGTATAAGCGACGATCAACGATGTACTGCGAGCGTTCCATTGCCCATCCCCCTTTGGATAGGCGAACTGTGCCTTCAACCATCGTCAGTTACAAGTGGAAAACCTTGGCTATTCTCTGATGAGCTTGCAGTACTCAAGTCTGCAGATATACCTCTGATCACCGACAGCAAGGAGATTGAAGCAGCCTTACTATCGGTGCAATGAACAGCAGAAAGCCCCGCTTCCGCGGGGCCTTCTGGATAAAACCGTATCTCGTCGCCTCTACTTGCCCCACTCATGTACACGGGGGCGGAAGCGAGCGATTAACCCCACGGATCCTGCAACACCATCGTGTGATCCCGGTCCGGGCCGGTGGAGACGATGCTGATCGGGCAGCCGGCCAGTTCTTCCAGCGAGCGCAGGTAGGCGCGGGCGGCCGGCGGCAGGTCGTCCCAATTGGTGATGCCGTGGGTGTTCTCGCTCCAGCCCGGGAATTCCAGGTACACCGGGGTGCACTCTTCCCAGCCCTGCGCGTCCAGCGGGGCGTATTCGGTGCGCTTGCCACGGTATTCGTAGGCGATGCACACCTTGAGCTTTTCCATGCCGTCGAGCACGTCGAGCTTGGTGATGCACAGGCCGGAGATGCCGTTGATGGCCACGGCGCGCTTGAGCGCGACGATGTCCATCCAGCCGCAGCGGCGCGGGCGGCCGGTGGAGGCGCCGTACTCGGCGCCGCGGTCGCGGATGCCCTGGCCGATCTCGTCGTCCAGCTCGGTGGGGAACGGGCCGCCGCCGACGCGGGTGGCGTAGGCCTTGGCGATGCCCAGCACGTAGTCGATGGCGTCGGCGCCCACGCCGGCACCGGCCAGCGCGCCGCCGACGGTGGTGTTGGAGCTGGTGACGTACGGGTAGGTGCCGTGGTCGATGTCCAGCAGCGCGCCCTGCGCGCCTTCGAACAGCACGCGCTTGCCCTGCTTGCGCAGGTCGTGGCAGATGCCGGCCACATCACTCTTCATCGGCTCCACATACTCACCAAACGCCAGCGCTTCGGCGTAGACGGTGTCGAAATCCACCGGCTCCACGCCCAGGTACTTCGTCAGCACGAAGTTGTGGTAGTCCAGCGCGGCGCGCAGCTTTTCGGCCAGCTGTTCCGGGTAGTGCAGATCGGCGATGCGGATGCCGCGGCGCGCCACCTTGTCTTCATACGCCGGACCGATGCCGCGGCCGGTGGTGCCGATGGCCTTGCCGCCGGCGGCCTTCTCGCGCGCCTGGTCCAGGGCGATGTGGTACGGCATGATCAGCGGCGCGGCCGGGGAGATTTTCAGGCGCGAGCGCACTTCCACGCCGGCCGTTTCCAGCTCTTCGATTTCCTTGCGCAGCGCGGCCGGGGAAATCACCACGCCATTGCCGATCAGGCACAGCGCGTCGTCGCGCAGGATGCCGGACGGAATCAGGTGCAGGACGGTCTTCTTGCCGTTGATGACCAGGGTGTGGCCGGCGTTGTGGCCGCCCTGGAAACGCACGACGGCACCGATTTCCTCGGTCAGCAGATCGACGATCTTGCCCTTGCCTTCATCGCCCCACTGGGCGCCGAGAACAACAACTGATTGACCCATGACGGGTGAACTCCTGAGTTGGCTGCGGCCATCGGGGCCGCGGACGGGACCGTGCGGGGCCGGCGGGCCTGCCTGTGTGGCGGCCCCATCGGGGGGCGGCCGGCAAACGTCGGGGGCCTTACACGGAAAAAGCCGAACGGGAGTGCCCCGGCCGGCTTTTCTGGATTATCCGGGTTTTGCCTGACGGCTACCACCCCCGCGGGTTCGGGCCGGGACGAGCGTCCGGCAACGGTTCAGTGGCGCAGCCACCACAGCACGGCCAGGCCGATGGCCAGCATCAGCGCGCCGGACTGGCGCAGGGCCATGGCCGGCAGTTCCAGCAGACGCGCGGCCATGCGCTTCCACGCCAGCGGGGCGGCGAACAGGAACAGGCCTTCGAGGATGGCGACGAGGCAGAGGGCGGAGAGAAGGTCTTGCATGGGGCGCTGCCGATGCCTTCTCCCTTGGAGAGAAGGTGCCCATAGGGCGGATGAGGAAAGAACCCGCGGGACAGGGGGCAAGGAGGGCTTAGCCCCCTGCCCTCACCCCTCTCCGGGGAGAGGGGCTTTGGAAGCCGGAGCCTGGGCTCAGCGGTCGTTCTTGAGGTACTGGAGGAACGGGTCGTTCTTGTCCAGCACGATCACGCCGTTGCCGTCGGCCATGGAGCCGCGGTAGGCCTCCAGGCTGCGGTAGAAGGCGTAGAACGCCGGGTCGGCCGAGCCGGCCTTGCCGTAAATGGCGGCGGCCTGGGCGTCGCCCTCGCCGCGCAGCTGCTGGGCGTCGCGCTCGGCCTCGGCCACCAGCACGGTGCTCTCGCGGTCGGCCTGGGCGCGGATGGTCAGCGACTGTTCCTCGCCTTCGGCGCGCAGCTTGGCCGCTTCCTGCTTGCGCTGGGCGCGCATGCGCTCGTAGACGTCGGTGATCACCTGGCTGTCGGTGGGCAGGTCGATCTGCTTGATGCGCAGGTCGATGATCTGCATGCCCAGGGTCTGCACCGCCTCGTTGATGCCCTTGAGCTGCCCGGCAATCAGTTCCTCGCGGTCGCCGGAGACCAGCTGCCGCAGCGTGCGCGAGTTGATCTGGTTGCGCAGCGAGTCGGTGATGATCGGCGCCAGGCGGGCGTTGGCCACCTTGCCGTCGCCGCCGGTGGCGCGGTAGTAGGCGCGCACGTCGGAGATGTAGCCGATGGCGAAGAAGTCAACGCTCACGTCCTTCTGCTCGGCGGTGAAGTAGCGCGCCGGCGCGGTGTCCAGCACCTGGAAGCGGCGGTCGAACACGCGCACCGTCTCCACCAGCGGCACCTTGAAGTGCAGGCCGGGCTTGATGTCCGAGCGCACCACCTTGCCCAGGTTGAGCACCATGGCGGTCTGGTCTTCGCGCACCACGTAGACCGAGCCGAGCAGGCCCATCAGCAGTACGACCAGCAGGCCGATCACAAGGGAATTCTTCATCGGCCGGCCTCCTCACGGTTTGCCGAGCGCGAACCGGAACGGTCCGCGTTGCGAATGCTGTCGGTGGCGGCCGGCAGCGCCGGTACCGCCATTTCCGGCGTCAGTTGCGGGGCGTTGCCCGTCTTGCCGGCGTCGGCCGGCATCGGCACGTAGATCAGCTGGCGGCCGTCGCCGCCGATGACCTTGCGGTTCTCGGCCAGCACCTGCTGCACGGTTTCCAGCCACAGCCGCTTGCGGGTGACTTCCGGCGCGTTCTTGTACTCGGCCTGCAGCAGGGTGAAGCGGCGCGCGTCGCCTTCGGCGCGGGCGACGATGGCCTGCTTGTAGCCTTCGGCGGTGGTGCGGGCGCGCGAGGCCTGGCCGCGCGCTTCCGGCACGACCTTGGCGGCGTAGGCCTGGGCTTCGTTGATCAGGCGTTCCTTGACCTGCTGGGCGCCGTTGACCTCGTCGAAGGCCGGCTTCACTTCTTCCGGCGGGCGCGCGTCGGGCAGGGTCAGGCCGGTGACCACCAGGCCGGTGCGGTAGGCCTTGAGCGAGGCCTGCAGGCGCTGCTCGGCGGCCACGGCCAGCGGGCCGCGGTTGTTGAGCACGGTGTTGAGGTCGGCGCGGCCGACCTGCTCGCGCACCGCGCTCTGCGCCGACTGCTCCAGCACCTGGTCGGCGTCGATGGTGCCGAACTGGTACAGGCGCGGATCGTCGACGCGGTACTGCACGTTGAGCGAGACATTGACGATGTTCTCGTCGCGGGTGAGCACCGGCACCTGGCTGCTGAAGGTCTTGATCTGGGTGGCGTTGACCTTGACCACCGATTCGATCGGCCACGGCAGCTTGAAGTTCGGGCCCGGCTGCAGGATGCGCGAGAACTGGCCGAAGCGCAGCACCACGCCACGCTGCTGTTCGCCGATCAGCTGGAAGCTGGACAACAGCACCAGCAGCGCCACCGCCAGCAGTACCCAGCGCCAGATGCCGCCGTCGAACAGGTCGCGCAGCGGGCCGGGCAGTCCGCCCCATCCGCCGCCGCCATTGCCGCCGCGCGGCGAGCGCGATCCGCGCCGGTTGTCGGCGGGGCCGCCACTCTCGTTGCCGCCAGGTGTGTTCCAGGCCATGCATGCTCCATCTGTCAGGGCCTGTATGCGGGGCGTTCCCGCAGTGCTGGCCGTGGTCAATCGAATCCGGATTCTACTAGATGGGGCAGACCTGACGTTTCGCAACCGCTATCTTGGTTATTCCCCCGTTCCGCCGCAGGCCGCGCCATGTCCGCCCACGCCCCCTTCACCGCCTTCCGCATCCACAACGACGACGCCGGCTACCGCGGCGGGCTGGAGCAAATCGCGCTGGACCAGCTGAGCCCCGGCGAGGTGGTGGTGCGCGCCCGCTGGTCCTCGGTCAACTACAAGGATGCGCTGGCCGGCACCGGCCAGGGCAAGATCCTGCGCCGCTTCCCGCTGGTGGGCGGCATCGACGTGGCCGGCGAAGTGGTCGCCTCCACCGACCCGGCGTTCCGCGAGGGCGATGCGGTGCTGGCCACCGGCTGCGGCCTGAGCGAGACCCGCGACGGCGGCTACAGCCAGTACGTGCGGCTGGAATCGAAGTGGGCGATCCCGCTGCCGGCGGGGCTGTCGCTGCGCGAGGCGATGGTGCTGGGCACGGCCGGCTTCACCGCGGCGCTGGCGCTGCTGCGCATGAAGGACAACCGGCAGACGCCGGACCATGGCCCGCTGGCGGTGACCGGCGCCACCGGCGGGGTCGGCTCGCTGGCGGTGGACATCTTCAGCCGCGCCGGCTTCGAGGTGCACGCCATCAGCGGCAAGACCGAGGCGAAGGACTACCTGACCACGCTCGGCGCCAGCCAAGTGCTGGGCCGCGACGCGCTGGCCACCACCCGACCGATGGAATCGGCGCGCTTCGGCGGCGGCCTGGACAATGTCGGCGGCGCCATGCTGACCAGCCTGCTGGCGCAGACCGCGCCCTACGGCAACGTCGCCTCGGCCGGCCTGGCCGCCAGCGCGCAGCTGGACATGACGGTGATGCCCTTCATCATCCGCGGCGTCTCGCTGCTGGGCGTGGCCTCGGCCGGCACCGCGCGCGACATCCGCGGGCAGGTCTGGCAGCACCTGGGCGAGGACTGGAAGCCGCGCCACCTGGACACCATCTGCACCCGCGAAGTGGGCCTGGACGGCCTGCCGGAGGTCTTCGCCACCATGCTGGCCGGCGGTTCGTTCGGGCGCACGGTCGTAAGAATCGACTGAATGCGGCGCCGCGCACGGTTCCGCGGCGCGGCGGCGGTTGCTTCGCGCCGCCGGCAAGCCGACACTACGCCGGCGACATCATCTTGGGGAAGAACGTGGCGCGCATTCTGATCGTGGACGATTCGCCGTCGCAGCTGCTCGGCATCCAGCGCATCGTCGAAAAACTGGGGCATGAAACCTTCACCGCCACCGACGGCGCCGCCGGCGTGGAGGCCGCCAAGGCGGTCCTGCCCGACCTGGTGCTGATGGACGTGGTGATGCCCAACCTCAACGGCTTCCAGGCCACGCGCACGCTCAAGCGCGAGGCCAGCACCACGCACATCCCGGTGGTGCTGGTGACCACCAAGGACCAGGACACCGACCGCCTGTGGGGCATGCGCCAGGGCGCCAAGGCCTACATCACCAAGCCGTTCTCGGAGGACGAACTGTCCGAGGTGATCGCGCGGGTGTTCGCCGGCGGCGGCGACCTGCCGGAGGCCTGATACAGCGTAGGAGCGCACCTTGGTGCGCGATGGGCTTTCCCGGTAATGCCCCATCGCGCACCAAGGTGCGCTCCTACCGATTCCGATGCTTCAGATTTTTTCGCCGAACGCCTTGGCCAGTGCGCGGTAGGCCTTCTGCTGGGCCTCGTTGGTCGCCACCGGGGCGATCACTTCCAGTTCCACGATCTGGTCGCCGTCCGGCTTGCCCGGCAGGCCGCGGCCGCGCAGGCGCAGCTTGCGGCCGCTGTCCGAATCGGCCGGCACCTTCAACTCCACCGCGCCGCCCAGGGTTGGCACGCTGATGCTGGTGCCCAGCGCCGCCTGCCAGGGCGTGACCTGCAGGGTGTAGAGGATGTTGCGGCCGTCGACCTCGAACTGCGGGTGCGCGGCGTATTCCACTTCCAGCATCAGGTTGCCGCCGCCGCTGCCCTGCCCGGCCAGGCGGATCACCTGCCCCGGGCGGATGCCCTTGGGCACGCGCACGTCGAGCTGGCGGCCATCGACGTTGATGCGCAGCGTGTCGCCGTTGTAGGCCGCTTCCAGCGGCACCGACAGCTTGGCGCGGGTGTCGCGCATCGGCTGCGGGCCGGCGCTGCCGCCGAAGCCCTCGAAACCGCCGCGCACGCGGCCGCCGCCACGCTGGCGCGCGAACAGGCTCTCGAAGAAATCGCTGAAGCCGCCGCCGGCGCCCGCGCCGCCGAACACCTCCTCGAAGTCGAAGCCCTGGCCGCCGCCGAAATCCGGCGGCGCCTGGAACTCCTCGCCGGGCCGGTAGCCACGCGCGCGCAGCTGGTCGTAGGCCTGGCGCTTGGCCGGGTCGCGCAGCGCCTCGTAGGCCTCGTTGACCGCCTTGAACTTCTCCTCGGCGCCGGCCTCCTTGCTCACGTCCGGGTGGTACTTGCGCGCCAGCCGCCGGTAGGCGGTCTTGATCTCGGCATCGCCGGCCGTGGGCTCCACGCCCAATGTCGCGTAGTAATCCTTGAATTCCATCCAGACACCCTTTCGGAAAGAGTCGGGCCCGCCGCCTTGCGGCGAACGGGCCTATGTGTGCTCGACCGTGGCCGTGGCGCCATTCTAGCGGGCCACGGCGGTGCCGATGTGCGGCGCCTGCGCCGCTGCCGCTCAGGCGGTGCCGCCGCCGGTGGCCACCTGGATGCGGCGCGGTGTGGCCTGGGCGCGCTTGGGGATGCGGATCTCCAGCACGCCGTCGCGGCTGCTGGCGGCGATGCCCTCCGCATCGGCGCTGTCAGGCAGCGCGAAACGGCGCTCGAACGCGCCGTGACGGCGTTCGCTGCGGGAAAAACGCTCGCCCTCCACCGCCGCCGGCGCGGCGCGCTCGCCCTTGATCGACAGCACGCCCTTGTCCATCTGCACCTCGATCGAGGCCGGGTCCACGCCCGGCAGGTCGGCGTGCAGCACGAACTGCGCCTCCTGCTCGCGGATGTCCACGGCCGGCAGCCAGTTGCCCGCGGGCGCGGCGTCGCCGGGCACGTCCAGCAGCGGGGCAAGCAGATGGCGGATGTCGGACTGGGTCGGCCACTGGCGGTAACGTACGATGCTCATCATGTCCTCCTGCAAGGATGCGGGGCGGGCGGCCGGGATGGCGCCTTGGCTCCCATGCCCGTGGAAATGCTGCGTGAAGGCGGCCCTTTCAAGCCGTTGACGCGACCGTCAGCCCCTGCTCACTAAACTTCGATTCAGACTCTGGAGAACCTCATGACCATCCACGTCGGCGACCGCATTCCGGAAGTGACCCTCAAGCGCATCCGCGAAGGCCTGGAGACCATCGACACGCAGGCGCTGTTCGATGGCCGCAAGGTGGTGCTGTTCGCGGTGCCGGGCGCGTTCACCCCGACCTGTTCGGCACGCCACCTGCCCGGTTACGTCGAGCACTTCGAGCAGTTCCGCAGCCGCGGCATCGACGTGTTCTGCATGGCGGTGAACGACCCGTTCGTGATGCAGGCCTGGGCCAAGGCGCAGTCGGTGCCGGACGGCCTGCAGATGCTGTCCGACGGCAACGGCGATTTCACCCGCGCACTGGGGCTGGAGATGGACGCCAGCGGTTCGGGCATGGGCATGCGTTGCCGCCGCTTCGCGCTGTACGTGGACAACGGCACGGTGCGCGGCGTGCATGTCGAGGAACCGGGCACGTTCGAGGTGTCCTCGGCCGAGTACATGCTCGCCCATCTCCCCGAGTAGCGATTTCCTTCCACCCAGGAGCACGCCAGCCATGAGCAAGCAGCCCGCCAGCAAGAAGGCCATGACCGTCCCGGCGACGGTCATCACCGACCGCAAGACCCTGCGCGCCAACGCACGCAAGAGCATCGAGGACGGCGCGATCACGCCGACCTACAGCGCCGACCGCAAGATGGTGATCAAGCTGCTCAACGACGCGCTGGCCACCGAGTGGGTCTGCGTGCTGCGCTACTACCGCCACTACTACATGGCCAAGGGCATGCTCGCCGACGCGGTGAAGGCCGAGTTCCTGGAGCACGCGCAGCAGGAACAGGCGCACGCCGGCATGCTGGCCGAGCGCATCGTGCAGCTGGGCGGCGAGCCGGACTTCAACCCGGACACGCTCACCGCGCGCTCGCATGCCGAGTACAAGGAAGGCGGCAACCTGCGCGACATGGTGCGCGAGAACCTGATCGCCGAGCGCATCGCCATCGACAGCTACCGCGAGATGATCAATTTCGTCGGCGACAAGGACACCACCACCAAGCGCATCCTCGAGCACATCCTGGCGCAGGAAGAGGATCACGCCGACGAGTTCGCCGACATGCTCGACGGCTGGATCGGCGAGTAACCACGCCCGCAGCCGGCTGGATGCTGTCCGTAGGAGCGGCTTCAGCCGCGAAGAGGCTTTCCCCGTAGATCCAATGGGAAAGCCCTTTCGCGGCTGAAGCCGCTCCTACGTTGTGCAGGTTCACGGCGCCACACGGAAGCGGATGCGCGTCCAGGCGCCGTCCGCGGCCAGCGCGGTGAGGCTGTGTTCCCCCGGTTCGTCGAAGTCGCGCACGAAGGTGCGCGCGCCTTCGGTCTGCGCGATCCAGCGCCCGTCCAGCAGCCACTGCACCGTCGCCTCGCTGCCGATCGCGCGCAGTTGCAGGCGCGGTCCGTGAGTGGCGCCGGGCGCGCGCGCCAGCGTGGCGCGGTCGGTGAGCCCGTCGATGTGCAGCATGCCGTCGTTGCCGCGGCCGTCGTCGGGACAGTCCGGCGCCAGCGGCGGCAGGCGCTGCGCCTGCCGCTGCGCCTGCGACAGCCACGGCGAGGCCAGCGCCGGCCAGCGCGCGACCTCGCGCGCCTGCCGCTGCGGGTGGCCCTCGCAGCCGGCCGACAGCCGCTGGCCGCTGCGCGCATCGACCTCGAAACGTACCTGGCCCGACTGCCACAACCGCGCGTCGCGTTCGGCGAAGGTCGGCGGCACGGTGGCGTCCAACGCCAGCGCCTCGAGCCGCCGCTGGCACATGGCCGGCGGCGTATCGGCCGCGGCGATGCCCAGCGGCCAGCACACCGCCACCTCGCCGACGCTGGCCGGCATCGCCGGCGCGGCGCTGTCGCCGGGTTGGCGCGGCAGGCTGTCGATCACCTCGAACATCAGCGGCAGCGCGGTGACCGCGCCATACTGGCCGGGCAGCGGCGTGCCGTCCGGTCGCCCCACCCACACGCCGACCGTGTAGCGGCGCGTGCTGCCGATCGCCCAGGCGTCGCGGTAGCCGTAGCTGGTGCCGGTCTTCCACGCCACCGGCGGGCGGCCCCCGGTGTCGAAGGTGCCCAGGCCGTAGCCGGGGCGCGGATTGGATTGCAGGATGTCGCGCACGATCCACGCCGCGCCCGGCGACACCAGCCGGCGCTCGATCCGCGGATCGTCCGGGGTGTAGCGCACGCGCCCGGCGATGCCCTCGCGGTTGAGCGCGGCGAAGGCGCCGACCAGGTCTTCCAGGCGCGCGCCGGTGCCGCCGAGAATCAGCGCCAGGTTGGGCTGCACCCCGTGCGGGAACCGCAGCTTGATGCCGGCGTTGCCCAGCCGCGCGGCGAAGCGCGACGGGCCGACGCGGTCGAGCAGGTCCACCGCCGGCACGTTGAGCGACAGCCGCAGCGCGGTGGCCGCCCCCACTGGGCCGTTGAACGCGGCATCGAAGTTGCCGGGGCGGTAGCCACCGAAGCTCTGCGGCGCATCCACCAGCAGGCTTTCGGAGTGGATCAGGCCGTCGTCCAGCGCCATGCCGTACAGGAACGGCTTGAGCGTGGACCCGGGCGAACGCCAGGCCTGCACCATGTCCACGTGGCCCAGCCGCGCCTTGTCGCCGAACGCCACCGAGCCGACGTAGGCGCGCGCCTCCAGCGTGGCGTTGTCCATCACCAGCAGCGCGGCGGAGGTGCGCTCGGGCAGCTGCGAGAAGTACGCGGCCACGCGTTCTTCCAGCGTGCGCTGCAGGCCGCTGTCGATCGTGGTCCGGATGTGCGCCGCGCGCGGCTGGCCGCTGCGTAGCCGCTGCGCCAGCAGCGCGGCGTGCAGCGGCTGCTGCAACGAGCGCGCCACCACCGGCTCCACGCGCGCGTCGGCCACGTCCTCGGCCGACCACGCACCCAGCTCGGCCATGCGCGCCAGCACCTTGTCGCGCGCCTGCCGCGCCGCTTCCGGGTGGCGGTCCGGGCGCAGCCGGCTCGGCGACTGCGGCAGCACCGCCAGCAGCGCCGCCTCCGCGTGCGACAGGCGCGCCGCCGGCTTGCCCAGGTAGGCCCAGCTGGCCGCTTCCACGCCTTCGATGGTGCCGCCGTAGGGCGCACGTTCCAGGTACAGATCGAGGATCTGCGCCTTGTCCAGGTGCGCTTCCAGCTGCAGCGCGCGCAGCAGCTGCTTGACTTTGCCCCACGGCGTGCGCGTGTGCGGGTCGAGGATGCGCGCCACCTGCATGGTCAAGGTGGAGCCGCCGGAGACGATGCGGCGCTCGGCCAGCATCTGCCCGCCGGCGCGCAGCAGCGCCCACGGATTGATGCCCGGATGGCGCCAGAACCAGCGGTCCTCGTAGGTCAGCAATGCCTGCAGGTACAGCGGCGACACGGTTTTCGCATCAGCCGGGTAACGCCATACGCCCTGCGTGTCGGCGAAGGCGCGCAGCGGCGTGCCGTCGCCGGCGACGACCAGGGTGCTGGTGTCGCGCGATTTCGGAAGCGGTGGCGGGAAGGCGAGGTCGAGCACCAGCAGCAGCGACAGCATGGCCACCGTGCCCCAGCGCAGCCAGGGCAGGAGGCGGCGGAACAGGCCTAGAACCCTCCTGGATTTCGACTTCGTTTCGGGATTGCTATTGCTTCCGCCCCTCACCCCGACCCCTCTCCCGGCGGGAGAGGGGCTTTGTGCTGCCGGTGTCCGTGATGTACCGCTCGCCATCCGCTGTCCATTCGTTGCAGCGCGGGCGCCTGTCTCGGCAGGCGCCCGCGGTGGCCGTCACGGCTGCACGACGGTGATCGTGGTCGGGCTGGAACGCCCGACGCCGCGCAGCTCGGGGCGGTACATGTCCTCGGCCAGCGGCGGCGGTACGGTGTAGGTGCCCGGGGTGACGGCGCGCACCAGGTAGAACACCCGCGCGGTGCTGCCGCGCGACAGGTTCAACGCGGCCACGTAGCGGTCGTCGCGGAACTCCTCGTGCCTGGCATCGGCCGCACCGGAACGGTCGTTGATCTGGATGCCGTCCACCACCACGTCGGCCCACTGCTTTGCATCGCCGAGGTTGAAGTTCTCGATCTCCAGGCCGGCCGGCAGCAGGTCGGTCAGCAGCGCGTCGGGCATGGCGGTGTTGGCGGTGACGCTCAGCCGCACGATCAAGGCCTCGCCTTCCTTCAGCGGCCGCGGCGTCCACGGCTTGCCGTCGGTGGTGAACCAGGCGCGCTCGATGCCGATCACGCTGTTGTCCGGCGCCGGCGCCTGCCGCGGGATGCCGGCCACTTCCAGGCTGGCGAACATCGGCGCCTGCCCCTGCGGCGAGAAACGTACGCCCTGCGCCAGCTGCGCGGCGTCGAACACACGCGCGAACAGCTTGCGTGCGTCGATGGCCTCGCGCGCCTCGCCCACCGCCAGTTCGCCGGACACCAGCTTCTTCTGGTCGGCCATCAGCGCCTTGCCCAGCCGCGCCAGCGCCACCTGCTCCTGCGTGCTCAGCCACAGCCAGCCGCTGTTGCGGCGCGCGTCCAGTTCGCGGCCCAGGCTGACCGCACGCGCGTCGTACTCGGGCTTGGCCAGGCCGCGCTCGTGCAGCAGCGCGATCATCAACGCATCGTCGCGTAGCGGGCTGCCGTAGTCGCCGAAGTACGCCGGGCGGTCCTTGCCGGCCATGCCGAAGCCGGCGGCGATGGCGGCCTGGCCGCGCTTGCCGTCACCCTGCAGCGACAGCGCCGCGCCCAGGTGCACCAGCGACAGCCCGGTGACGGCCTTGCCGCGCTCGTTGTCGTACAGCGCGCGCAGCGTGCCCAGCGGGGCGCGGTTGACGCGCGCCAGCACGTAGCCCGAATAGGCTTGGTTGGCGAACTTCAACGCGTCGCGGCGGTCCTGGCCGTAGAACTGGTTGCCGCCGCTGAGCAGGTCCTCGCTGATCCGGTTCAACGCCTTCTGCAGCACGTTGTCCGGCACCGCGAAGCCGGCGTCCTTGGCGTCGAGCAGGAATTCGGCGATGTACGGGGTCAGCGCCGGGTTGATGTAGTCGTCGTTGCCCCACATCGAGAAGTTGCCGTTGGCCACCTGCATCGAGGCCAGCCGCCCGAACGCGCCTTCCATGCGCTCGCGGCGCGCCTTCGCGTCCAGGCCGTCGGCGCCGAGCATGGCCGAGGTCGCCTGGTCCAGCAGCAGCGCGGCGTAGCCCTTGCTGGTGGTCTGCTCGGCGCAGCCGTAGGGATAGTTCAACGCCCCCTGCAGCGCCGAGGCGAACGGGATCGGCGGCAACGGGCTGACCAGCATGCGCGCGTTGACCGAACCGGCCATCAGCCCGCCGGCGAAGCCGCTGTCCAGGGTGATGGGCGCCAGCGGGTCGAGCGTGCGGGTCTGCGAGCGCAGCACCTGCGGCCACGCCGCGCGCACCGGCAGGTCGTAGCGGCGGTCGACCTTGAAGCCGTTGCCGTCCACCCGCACCCGCACCTTGGCCACGGTGTAGCCCTCCTGCGCGGCGAGCGGGAAGCTCAGGGTCTGCTTGGCGTCGGCGGCCAGCTGCACCCTGCGCGCCGTTTCGCCGATGGCCAGCGGGCCTTCCCCGTCCACGCGCACCGCGAACTCGCCGGGCTTGCCGGTGAAGTTCTGCACGTCCAGCGTCACCGTGCTGCGGTCGCCCGGTGCCATCACCCGCGGCATGCTGGCCTCGGCCAGGATCGGCGCGCGCACCAGGGTCTCCACGTCGCGGTTGCCGTAACGCTCGTCCGAGTACACCAGCGCCGATACCCGCAGCGTGCCGTTGAAGTCCGGCACCTGCAGGGCGATGCGCGCATTGCCCTTGGCATCGAGCGCGACCGGGCCGGAGAACAGGTCCACGGTCTGTACTCGCGCGGTCGGGCGCCGCGCCTGCGGCAGCGCCTGCAGCGCCATGTCGCCGCCGAACTTGAGCTTGCCGCTGTTGCCCTCGAAGCTCTCGATCACCCGCCCGTAGATGTCGTAGGCGTCCACGCCCAGCCGCCGCTGCGCGAAGAAATGCGCGTTGGCGTCGGGCACCGGGAAGCGGGTGATGTTGAGGATACCCACGTCCACCGCCGAGACGGTGACGTGCGCCGGCTTGCCGGCCAGTTCCGGCGCGCTGACGGTGACCGTCATCGGCTGTTCGGGACGCATCTGCTTCGGCGCCACCAGGCCGACCGCGACGCGGCGGTCGCGGCGGTCCATCGGCACGTGCGCCACGCCCACCGCGCGCGCCGGGGTGATCTTGCTCGGTGCGCTGCCGCCGCGGAACACCAGCGCGGTGACGTAGACGTCGTGCCGCTCCCAGTCCTGGGTGACCGGGATTTCAAACGTGCTGCCCGGCTTGGCGTCGATGTCCTGCACGTAGAGCATGTGGTCGCTTTCGACCATCAGCACGCCACGGCCGGCATGCGGCGGGGTCAGCGTCACCTTCAGCGTGTCGCCGGCCTTGTAACCGGTCTTGTCGAGCGCGAGCTTGACCTTGTCCGGGCGCGCGTCGAGGCCGCGGTTGTCGTCGTTCCAGCTCCAGCCGGCGCGGAACGGATAGCGCGTGGTCAGGCCGGTGGCCGGGTCAAACACGTCCACCCGGTACTCGCCCCACTCCACCGGGAAATCGAACTTCGCCGAGGTCGCGCCGGCATCGACGGTGCGGGTGTCCTTGTTCTCGAAACGGCGGGTGAAGTCGTAGTCCCAGCGGTTGTCGGTGAAGGTCCAGTGGTAGTCGCGCAGTTCGCGCACCAGGGTGACCTTCAGCCCCTTGGCCGGCTGCGGCTTGCCGTCGGCATCCACGCGCATCAGCTCGAAGCGCGCGTTGGCATTGGCGTCGGCGCCATCGGCATCGCTGAACAGCGGGCGCACCGCGACCAGCGCCGGGGCCGGCCACAGCACGCGCTTGAGCGTGCGGGTGACGGTGCGGCCGCCGGTCTCGTAGACGCTGCCGGACACTACCGCCGCCACCGTCGTGCCCTTGCCGACCTCTTCCGGCAGCGCGATGTCCTCGCGCAGCTTGCCGTCCCTGGGCAGGGTGGTGTCGATCACGTCGTTGGCTTCGCGCGGCAGGTCCACGGTCGGGTCGCCGAAGAACCAGCCCGGCATCGATTCGACCGGGTGCTGTTCCACCGCCACCGCCAGCTTGGCGGTGAAGCGGTTGCCGTCGGCCGGCGCGCCGTACAGGTAGGCCGCGTCGGCCTGGAGCTTGAGCGGCTCGCCCGGCTTGAGCGTCTTTTGCGCGCTGTCCAGGTCCAGCTTCATGCGCTCGGGCAGGAACTCCTCGATGCGCAGGGTCATGCCCTGCACCGCTTCCTTGCTGGCCGGGTCGGTACGGAATTCCACCTGCCAGCGGCCGGTCGGCGCTTCGACCGGAATCGCCTGCTCGAAGCTGAAATATCCCTGCGCGCCCGGCTGCAGGCGGGTCTCGCGGAACACCTTGCCGTCGGGCTGCTTCAGGCGCAGGAACACCGGCTGCCCGCCCTTGTCCGGGCCGGCGACCGGCTTGCCGTCGTTGTCGCGCAGCAACGCCGACACGCGCACGGTCTCGCCGGGGCGGTACAGGTCGCGGCCGGACCAGGCGAACACGTCGAACCAGGCGTTCTGGCGCCCGGCCACGGCGAACTCGCTCAGGTCCAGCGCCGGCTGGTTGAACGGCAGCATCGTGGTATCGCCGCCGCTGGAGGCCACCAGCACGTGCGCCGCGTCGAGCGTGTAGTTGAGCAGGGCGTTGCCGTTGGCGTCGGTCTGGCCCTTGAGCACCGTCTCGCCCTTGCCGTCGAGCACGCGCAGCTCGACCTTCTTCGCCGGCGCGCCGGAGGCCAGCGAAGCGGTGTGCACGAACAGCTGCTCCTTGTAGGCGCGGGTGTGCAGGCCGATGTCGCTGACGGTGAAGAAGGCGGTGTCGTACTCGCCCTCGAAGCTGCCGGCGCGCTTCATCACCGCGAAGTACAGGCCGGGTTGCTGCAGTTCCTTGATGTCCTGGATGGGCAGGTAGGTCAGCACCCGCTCGTTGGGCTTGCCGCCGAGCACGAAGCGGTTGACGTAGACCGGGTCGGCCAGCTGCGAGATCGGCGTGTGCTCGCCGTAGTCGCTGTCCAGCTCCCAGCTGCCGCGGCGGCCGCCGCGCTGGTACTGGCTGAAGAAGGTGGGCAGGTTCTTCTCGCCCACGCGCAGGAATTCGACGTCCACTTCCGGCACGTTGACCGACACCACCGGCAGGCCGCGGCTCTCGCGCGCCGGCAGCACGCTGCCCTGCGAGGCGAAGCCGGCGGCCGGCTTCAGTTCGCCGGTGAACACCTGCTGGCGCACCTCCTTGCCCAAGCGGCTGCCGTCGGCGGCCAGCAGGTCGGCCGAGACGATCAGGGTGTAGTCCTTGGCCGCCTCGACGTAGGGATAGCGCAGGGTCTTGCCGTCGTCGGACAGCGACCAACTGCTGTCCTCGGTGCCGACCTTTTCCTCGAAGCGCAGCAGCTTGTCGAAGTCCTGGGTGCCGACCAGCGGCTGGGAGAACTCCACCGCCAGCGACAGGCCGTCGCCGCCCTTCTGGTCGGGCCACACGCGCACCAGCGCGAAGCCCTTGACCTCGTCGCGCTTGGCCTGGATCGCCTCGCCGCTGGCGCCGGGCAGCTGCCCGGTCTCGTTGCGCTTGCAGCCGGCGAGCAGCGCCAGCGTCGCCAGCGCGACCGCGGCCCACCGCATGTGCTTCCACTTCCTGTTGCCCATGGCGTCCTCCTGCAGACGCGGCGAGTATAGCCGCCGCCCGCGTACGCCTTGTGTGCGCGCCGGCACGCCATCGCAGGGCGTGCCGGCAGCGTGGCGACAGGTCAGAACGCGTCGCCCGGCACCCGCACCGCGCCGTCCATCAGCACCCGCGCCGAACGCGACATCACCGCCTTGGTGACGGTCCACTGGCCGTCGACCAAGGCCACCGCCGCGCCCACCCGCAAGGTGCCGGAAGGATGGCCGAAACGCACCGCCTCGCGCGCCCCGCCGCCGGCGGCCAGGTTCACCAGGGTGCCGGGCACGGCCGCGGCGGTGGCGATGGCGACCGAGGCGGTGCCCATCATCGCGTGGTGCAGCTTGCCCATAGACATCGCGCGCACATTGAGGTCGATGTCGGCGGCGGCGATGCGCTTGCCGCTGGAGGCGACGTAGTCCTTCGCCGGCGCCACGAAGGCGACCTTGGGCGTGTGCTGGCGCGTGGCCGCTTCCTCCGGCGCCTTGATCAGGCCCATGCGCAGCGCGCCGGCCACGCGGATGGCTTCCAGCTTCACCAGCGCCGCCTTGTCCTCGTTGATCGCCGGCTGCAGCTCGGTGCCGTCGTAGCCGAGGGCGTCGGCATCGACGAACACGGTGGGAATGCCGGCGGTGATCATCGTCGCCTTGAGCGTACCGACGCCGGGCACCTCCAGGTCGTCGACCAGGTTGCCGGTAGGGAGCATGGAGCCGCCCTCGCCTTCGTCGTCGGAAGGATCGATGAACTCCAGCACGATCTCCGCCGCCGGGAAGGTCACCCCGTCCAGTTCGAAATCGCCGGTTTCCTGCACCTGCCCGTCGCGGACCGGGACGTGCACGGCGATGGTCCTGCCGATGTTGGCCTGCCACACCCGCACCGCCACCGTGCCGTCGCGCGGGATGCGCGCGGCCGGGACGAAGCCGTTGGCGATGGCGAACGGCCCCACCGCGGTGCTGAGGTTGCCGCAGTTGCCCGACCAGTCGACGAAGGCGCTGTCGATGGAGACCTGGCCGTACAGGTAATCGACATCGTGGTCCGGCACCGAGGCCGGGGCGATGATCACGCACTTGCTGGTGCTCGACGTCGCCCCGCCCATGCCGTCGGTGTGCTTGCCGTACGGGTCGGGCGAGCCGATCACGCGCATCAGCAGCGCGTCGCGCGCCGGGCCGGGGACGCGCGCGGTTTCGGGCAGATCGTCGAGGCGGAAGAACACGCCCTTGCTGGTGCCGCCACGCATGTAGGTGGCCGGGATGCGGATCTGCGGGGGAGTTTTCGTGCTCATGTCATTTCCAATGATCGGGGCCCAGGAACGGGATGGAAACCAGGAATACCGGGATCGCCGCCACGCCGACCACCCCGCCCGCCACCTGCAGCGGGTTGAACAGCGGCGCCGCGGTGCGGTTCACTTCCAGCCGCGCCTCGATAGGCGTCGGCAGCCGGCTTTTCTCGATCAGCGCGTAGCTGTCGGGCAGGCGCACCCAGGTGCCGTCGCCCTCGAACAACACGCTGTAATAGCTGCCACCTGCGGACGGGAGGCCGCAGGCCGGGTCGGCCGCCTTCAGGTAGCGGTCCGGCACGCGCGCCGGGTCGTCCAGCGCCGCCACCTCCAGCCGCTGCAGGCCGAAGCGGGCGGCCTGTTCCGGCGCCACGCGGTCGGCGTGCAGCAGCATGCCGTAAGTACCGTGCACGGTTTCGGCCGCGGCGCTGCCCTTGACGTCGATGCGGTAGTTCAGCCGCGCACACGCCACCGCGTCCTTCAGCGGGCTGTCCATCAGCGCGCGGTAGGCGCCGAACGGTGCGGCATCGAACACCGCGCTGCGCGTGGTGCCCAGCAGGTACAGCTTGCCGTCGGTGGATACGAAGGCGCCGTCGACGCGCTCGGTACCGACATGGAACTCCGGCACGCTCATGCAGCCGGTCAGCGACAGCAGCAGACTGGCGGCGGCGAAGCAGGCGATGTGCGATGTTTTTACTTGTTTCATCGTTTCTCCGGCACCGCCAATCGCGGCACCCTGTCGTTGTTTTTCCGATTCATGACGGCGGCTGTCGCGAAGCATCACGATGCCAACGCCATCCGCCGCCGGCGCTCGCCCGCCTGCGCGCCATGCTGCCACCGGAACAGCCACAGGATCGCCAGCTTGGTGCTGCCGCTGACCACCGCCAGCACCAGCAGGGGCCAGCCCAGGCGCAGGCCCATGGCGAAGGCGAAGACCACCGTGGACAGGTCCATCAGCAGGATCAGCTGGCTCATGCGCAGCGACACCGCGCCGGTGTGGCCGTTGCGCAGGATCAGCAGGATCTGGTGCGCATAGCCCTGCGCCAGCAGCACGGTGATGGCCACGATCATCACGCTGGCCACTGCCCTGCCCTCGTCGACGTGCTGCCCGCCGCGGAACAGCCCGGCCAGCGCGCAGGTGAATACCGCCAGCGCCAGCAGCAGGCTGGCGAGCGCGGCGCGGCTGCGCCGGTCGCGCCAGATCTCGGCCAGGATCAGCAGCACCAGCAACGACGCCAGCAGCCGCGGCCAGACGATGAAATGGTTGAACGGCGCGATGCTGTAGCCGTAGACGAAGAAGGACAGGTAGGCCAGGAAGCTGACGGTGAACTGGTTGAGCGACAGCACCGCGGTGGCCCCGTCGCAGGCGTGCACGCGCTGCCGGCGGCGCTGGAGCAGCCGCAACTGCGCCGCCACGCCGGCCAGGCTGAGCAGGATGAAGGCGGTGTTCACCGCTCCGGCGATGTTGAAGAACAGGCTTGCACTCATGGCGTCGCGCGGCGTGTCCCGTGGCTGGCGTCCAACGCGCCGCCCGCGCAGGTACGCGGGCGGCGCCGGATCATGGCCCGGACCTCAGGCCACCCTGCTGCCTTCCAGGAAGTCCTGCGCGAAGCGCTGCAGCACGCCGCCGGCCTCGTAGATGGCCACTTCCTCGTCCGAATCCAGGCGGCAGGTCACCGGCACCTCGACGGTGCCGCCGTCGCGGCGGTGGATGCGCAGGGTCAGGTCGGCGCGCGGGGTGCGCTGCCCGACCACGTCGAAGGTCTCGGTGCCGTCGATGCCCAGCGTGTTGCGGTCGGTGCCCGGCTTGAACTCCAGCGGCAGCACGCCCATGCCGATCAGGTTGGTACGGTGAATCCGCTCGAAGCCCTCGGCGACAATGGCTTCCACGCCGGCCAGGCGCACGCCCTTGGCGGCCCAGTCGCGCGAGCTGCCCTGGCCGTAGTCGGCGCCGGCGATGATGATCAGCGGCTGCTTGCGCTCCATGTAGGTCTCGATCGCCTCCCACATGCGCATGACCTTGCCTTCCGGCTCCACCCGCGCCAGCGAGCCCTGCTTCACGCTGCCGTCGTCGTTGCGCACCATCTCGTTGAACAGCTTCGGGTTGGCGAAGGTGGCGCGCTGCGCGGTGAGGTGGTCGCCGCGATGGGTGGCGTAGGAATTGAAGTCCTCTTCCGGCAGGCCCATCTTCGCCAGGTATTCGCCGGCGGCGCTGGAGCGCAGGATGGCGTTGGATGGCGACAGGTGGTCGGTGGTGATGTTGTCCGGCAGCACCGCCAGCGGGCGCATGCCGGTAAGCGTGCGTTCGCCGGCCAGCGCGCCCTCCCAGTACGGCGGGCGGCGGATGTAGGTGCTCTGCGGCCGCCAGTCATACAGCGGGCTGACCTTGCCGCCATGCTCGACGCGCACGTTGAACATCGGCCCATAGACCTTGCGGAACTGCTCGGGCTTGACGCTGGCGCGCACCACCGCGTCGATCTCGGCATCGCTGGGCCAGATGTCCTTCAGCCGCACATCAATGCCGTCGGCATCCACGCCCAGCACGTCCTTCTCGATGTCGAAGCGCACGGTGCCGGCGATGGCGTAGGCGATGACCAGCGGCGGCGAGGCCAGGAACGCCTGCTTGGCGTACGGGTGGATACGGCCGTCGAAGTTGCGGTTGCCCGACAGCACCGCGGTGGCGTACAGGTCGCGGTCGATGATCTCCTGCTGGATGGCCGGGTCCAGCGCGCCGCTCATGCCATTGCAGGTGGTGCAGGCGAAGGCGACGATGCCGAAGCCCAGCTTCTCCAGCTCCGGCAGCAGGCCGGCTTCCTCCAGGTACAGCTGCACCGCCTTGGAACCGGGCGCCAGCGACGACTTCACCCAGGGCTTGCGCATCAGCCCACGCGCGTTGGCGTTGCGCGCCAGCAGGCCGGCGGCGATCACGTTGCGCGGGTTGGAGGTGTTGGTGCAGCTGGTGATGGCGGCGATGATCACCGCGCCATCGGGCATCAGGCCCTGCGCCTGCTCGCCCTTGCCGCTCTCCAGCTTGGCCTCGTCGGCGATGCCGCGTTCGGCCAGGTCGGACACCGGCAGGCGGCGGTGCGGGTTGCTCGGGCCGGCCATGTTGCGCACGACCGTGGACAGGTCGAACTCCAGCACGCGCTCGTACTGCGCGGTCCGCAATGCATCGGCCCATAGCCCGGTGGTCTTCGCGTAGTTCTCCACCAGCGCCACCTGCGTTTCCTCGCGGCCGGTCAGGCGCAGGTAGTCCAGGGTCTGCTGGTCGATGTAGAACATCGCCGCAGTGGCGCCGTATTCGGGACACATGTTGGAGATGGTGGCGCGGTCGCCGATGGTCAGCGCCGCCGCGCCCTCGCCGAAGAATTCCAGCCAGGCACCAACCACGCGCTCCTTGCGCAGGAATTCGGTCAGGGCCAGCACCACGTCGGTGGCGGTGATGTTGGGCTGCGGCCTGCCGGTCAGCCTGACGCCGACGATGTCCGGCAGACGCATCCACGACGCGCGGCCGAGCATCACGTTCTCCGCTTCCAGCCCGCCGACGCCGATGGCGATCACGCCCAGCGCGTCCACGTGTGGGGTATGCGAATCGGTGCCGACGCAGGTATCCGGGAAGGCAACGCCGCCCTGCTGGTAGATCACCGGCGACATCTTCTCCAGGTTTATCTGGTGCATGATGCCGTTGCCCGGCGGGATCACGTCCACGTTCTCGAAGGCCAGTTTGGTCCAGTCGATGAAGTGGAAACGGTCCTCGTTGCGGCGGTCCTCGATGGCGCGGTTCTTCGCGAACGCCTGCGGATCGTAGCCGCCGCACTCCACCGCCAGCGAGTGGTCGACGATCAACTGCACCGGCACCACCGGGTTGACCTTGGCCGGGTCGCCGCCCTTGTCGGCGATGGCGTCGCGCAGGCCCGCCAGGTCCACCAGCGCGGTCTGGCCGAGGATGTCGTGGCAGACCACGCGCGCCGGGAACCACGGGAAATCCAGATCGCGGCGGCGCTCGACCAGCTGCTTGAGCGAATCGGTGAGCGTGGCCGGGTCGCAGCGGCGCACCAGGTTCTCGGCCAGCACGCGCGAGGTGTACGGCAGCGTGGCGTAGGCGCCGGGGGCGATGGCGTCGACCGCTTCGCGGGCGTCGAAGTAGTCCAGCGCGGTGCCGGGGAGAGGTTTGCGGTGCTGGCTGTTCATGGCTGGCTCGGAAAGCTGGAAATTGGAGATGAAGCGGCAACCCGCTTTTTGCCTCTTCTTCCGGGAGACAGCCCGGCAGGAATGCCGGACTGCACGGCGAAGCCGCCCGAAGGGTGAGGCACAGCGATGTGCCGGATGCAGGTACCCAAAGTGCGGATGAGGGTGCGCGCGAAGCCTCGTGCAATCGAACATCGCCGGGGCTTCGCACCCTACCCTCACCCCAGCCCCCGCTCCGCGCCCCGGCCCTTGCGCTGACGCAAGGGCGTTCGTGGGGCAGCGAACCGAGGGTTCGCAAACTGCCCCTCTCACCCCATCGGGAGAGGGGCTCAAAAGCGCATCAGGCGCGCTGGTCGAGCGGCACGAAGGCCTGGTCTTCCGGACCGGTGTAGTTGGCGCTCGGGCGGATGATCTTGCCGTCGATACGCTGCTCGATGATGTGCGCGCTCCAGCCGGCGGTGCGGGCGATCACGAACAACGGAGTGAACATCGCGGTCGGCACGCCCATCATGTGGTAGCTGACGGCGCTGAACCAGTCCAGGTTCGGGAACATCTTCTTGATGTCCCACATCACCGATTCCAGGCGCTCGGCGATGTCGTACATCTTCATGTTCTGCTGCTCGGCCGACAGCTCGCGCGAGACCTCCTTGATCACCTTGTTGCGCGGATCGGAGACGGTGTAGACCGGGTGGCCGAAGCCGATGACCACTTCCTTGCGCTCCACGCGCGCCTTGATGTCGGCCTCGGCCTCGTCCGGCGTCTCGTAGCGCTTCTGCACCTCGAAGGCGACCTCGTTGGCGCCGCCATGCTTGGGCCCGCGCAGCGCGCCGATGCCGCCGGCGATGGCGCTGTACATGTCGCTACCGGTGCCGGCGATGACGCGGCAGGCGAAGGTGGAGGCGTTGAACTCGTGTTCGGCGTACAGGATCAGCGAGGTGTGCATCGCCTTGATCCACGACTCGCGCGGCGGCTCGCCGTGCAGCAGGTGCAGGAAGTGGCCGCCGATGGAGTCGTCGTCGGTCTCCACGTCGATGACGCGGCCGTTGTGGCTCCAGTGGTACCAGTACAGCAGCATCGAGCCGAGGCAGGCCATCAGCTTGTCGGCGATGTCGCGCGCGCCCGGGTGGTTGTGGTCGTCCTTCTCCGGCGACACGCAGCCCAGCACCGAGACGCCGGTGCGCATCACGTCCATCGGGTGCGCCGACGGCGGCAGTTCCTCCAGCGCGGCCTTGACCGCGGCCGGGATGCCGCGCAGCGACTTCAGCTTGGCCTTGTAGGCGCGCAGCTCGGCAGCGTTAGGCAGCTTGCCGTGCACCAGCAGGTGGGCGATTTCCTCGAATTCGCTGGTGTTGGCCAGGTCCAGGATGTCGTAGCCTCGGTAGTGCAGGTCGTTGCCGCTGCGGCCGACGGTGCACAGCGCGGTGTTGCCGGCGGCGGTGCCGGACAGGGCGACGGATTTCTTGGGCTTGAAGCCGGGCGTGGCGGTGGTCTGTTCTGACATGGTCTTCTGCCTCCGTGGGAAGGATTAGGGTTGTTTCTGCCTGCCGTCGCCGGGCGCCGCGGTGGCGCATTCGAGCAATCGCTGCAGCATTTCTATCTGGCGGTTCTGCTGTTCGACCAGCAACGCCCATTCGTGGGAACGGAGCAGGTCCAGCTTCTCGTGGATCTGCAGCACTTCCAGTTCCGATTTCACGTTGACCTGGTAGTCGTTCTCGGCATGCTTGCGGTCCACTGCTGCCTGCCGGTTCTGGCTCATCATGATGATCGGCGCCTGCACCGCGGCCAGGCACGACAGCACCAGGTTGAGCAGGATGTAGGGATAGGGATCGAACGCCTTGGCCAGCAGGAAGCTGTTGGCCACCATCCACACCACCAGCACCACGCCGAAGCACACGATGAAGGCCCAGCTGCCGCCGATCGCGGCGACGCGGTCGGCGACGCGCTCTCCCAGCGTGCGGGACGCATGCAGTTCGCGCCGCACGTCGCGCGAGACCCGCCCGCCGGAGATGAAGCGTTCGACCACCACCCGTTCTTCCGGGGTCAGTTGTTCCAGCTCGCGTTGCAGCAGGCGCCGCGCGGTGTCGCGGCGGTCGACACGGGTGCTGTGGGAAGAGGTCGTCGCCATGGCGGGAATCAGGTAGCCGCAGGGACGGCCATCATGCGCCCTTCTGCGCGAATACCTTGTCCAGCTGCGCCTCGAACGCGTGGTAGCCGATGCGCTCGTACAGCTCCTCGCGGGTCTGCATGGTCTCCACCACGTTGCGCTGGTGGCCGTCGCGGCGGATCGCCTCGTACACGTTCTCGGCGGCCTTGTTGGCGGCGCGGAACGCCGACAGCGGGAACAGCTGGATGGCAACGCCGGCGGCGGCCAGTTCGTCGCGGCTGAACAGCGGCGTGGCGCCGAACTCGGTGATGTTGGCCAGCACCGGCACCTTCACCGCGTCGGCGAAGCGCCTGTAGGTCGGCAGTTCGTAGGCGGCCTCGGCGAAGATGCCGTCGGCGCCGGCCTCGACGCAGGCGATGGCGCGCTCGATGGCCGCGTCCACGCCTTCCATCTGGATCGCATCGGTACGCGCGATCAGGAAGAACTCCGGATCGGTCCTGGCGTCGGCGGCGGCCTTCACCCGGTCGACCATCTCGCCCTGCGACACGATCTCCTTGCCGGGGCGGTGGCCGCAGCGCTTGGCGCCGACCTGGTCCTCGATATGGCAGGCGGCGGCGCCGGCCTTGATCAGCGACTTCACCGTGCGCGCGATGTTGAACGCGCTCGGGCCGAAGCCGGTATCGATGTCCACCAGCAGCGGCAGGTCGCACACGTCGGTGATGCGGCGCACGTCGATCAGCACGTCTTCCAGGGTGTTGATGCCCAGGTCCGGCAGGCCCAGCGAGCCGGCCGCGACGCCGCCGCCGGACAGGTAGATGGCCCGGTAGCCGGCGCGCTTGGCCAGCAGCGCATGGTTGGCGTTGATCGCGCCGATCACCTGCAGGGGCTTTTCGGCGGCCAGGGCGGCACGGAAGGCGGCGCCGGCGGAGGAAAGGGACATGACGGAACTCCTGGTCTGGCGGCGGCGAGGGCGCCGTTCCGCGATGGCGCACAATCTGGCACCATCCGAATCATTGATCAATCTTGATTCAACCAATCAACATATTGAACGCCATGCCCGATCCCGCCGATCCGGAACTGATCCCCGCCAGCGATGCCTGCGCCCTGCTCGGCATCAGCGCGGCCACGCTCTACGCCTATGTCAGCCGCGGCCAGCTCAGCTCGCGGCCCGGTGCGGACCCGCGCAGCCGCGTCTACCTGCGCGCCGAGGTGGAGCGGCTGGCGCAGCGCAAGCGCGCCGGCCGCGGCGCGGCGCGCGGGGCGGCGCAGAGCCTGGACCGCGGCCTGCCGGTGCTGGAGACGCGGATCTCGCTGATCCGCCCGGACGCGCCCTACTACCGCGGCCGCTCGGCGGTGGCGGCGGCGCAATCCGGCGCCACGCTGGAGGACATCGCGCGGCTGCTGTGGGAATGCGAGGAGCAGGACCCGTTCGCCGCGGCGGCGCCGCCGGCCTGGCCCGAACGCGTGGCGGCGCTGGCGCTGGACACCACGCTGCCGCCGCTGGAACGCACCATGGCCTGCATCCCGCTGCTGGCGCTGGAGCAACGGCAATCGCTCAACGCCGCCGTACCGGTGCGGCGCGAAGTGGCGGCGACGCTGCTGCGGCAGAACGCCGCACTGCTGGTCGGCATCCAGCCCGACGCGCGGCCGGTGCACCGCCTGCTCGCCGACGCGTGGCGGCCCGGCGATGCCGGTTTCGCCGAGCTGGTGCGCTCGGCGCTGGTGCTGTGCGCCGACCACGAACTCAATGTGTCCGCGTTCGCCGCGCGCGTGGTCGCCTCCACCGGCGCGCACCTCCACGCCACCGTCAGTGCCGGACTGGCCGCGCTGTCCGGTCCGCGCCATGGCGGCGCCACCGCGCGCGCGCATGCGCTGCTGCTCGATGCCGAGGCCAGCGGCGCGCCGGCCACCTTCATCGCCGAACGCTGGCGCCGCGGCGACGAGCTGCCCGGCTTCAACCACCTGCTCTATCCCGATGGCGACCCGCGCGGCGCCGAGCTGCTGCGCCAGCTGCGCGGACTGTGCGGCGACCAGCCGCGCATGCGCCACGTCGAAACGGTGCTGGCCGCCACCGCCGAGCACAGCGGCCAGCATGCGAACATCGACGGCCTGCTGGCGGCGATCTGCTACGTGCACGGTTTGCCGGGCGCGCACGCGCTGGTCATGTTCGCCGCCGCGCGCCTGACCGGCTGGCTGGCGCACGCGCTGGAACAGCAGGCGCTGGGCACCCTGATCCGCCCGCGCGCGCGTTACACGGGGCTGGCGCCGGGACGCTGACGCCCCGCGGCGAGGCATGCGTTCCGTTCATGCCTGCCGCAGCTTATTCGCGTTGGTTGCGACGCACCGGCCTGCCTATGCTGCTGCATCCGTAGCCGACAGGCAGATGACAGCGATGCGCCGACATTCCCTCCCGCCCTGCCGCCTTGCAGCGACCGTCCTCGGCCTCGCCCTGCTCGCCGCCTGCCAGCCTGCGCAGCAAGCCGCACCCGGGGCAGCGGCCGTTCCCGCTGCCGTTGCCACACCGGATACGACCGCGGGCCGGGACATACCTGCCTGTCCCGCCAGCGACAACGCCATGGAAGGCTGGAACGACCGCGCGCCGCCGCGCCGCATCTTCGGCAACACGTGGTACGTGGGCACCTGCGGCCTGACCGCGCTGCTGGTCACCTCCGACGCAGGCCACGTCCTCATCGACGGCGCCACCGCGCCGGCCGGCCCGTTGATCGAGGCCAACATCCGCGCCCTGGGCTTCGACCCCCGCGACGTGAAATACCTGCTCAACTCGCACGAGCACTACGACCATGCCGCAGGCTTGGCCTATCTGCAGGACGCGACCGGCGCGCCGCTGCTGGCGCGCGCACCAGCCGTCGACACGCTGCATACCGGCGTCAGCGACCGCAGCGATCCGCAACAGCTGGAATTCAAGGAAGGCTTTCCCCCCGTGCCGGTCGTGAAAACCATCGACGATGGCGACACCGTGCAGGTCGGCGCGCTGGTCCTCACCGCACACGCCACGCCCGGCCACACCGCCGGCGGCACCAGCTGGACCTGGCGTTCCTGCGAAGGCACGCGCTGCCTGGGCATGGCCTACACCGACAGCGTGAGCGCCCTGTCGGACAGGCAGTACCGCTACGGCGAGCATCCGGCGATGGTGGCCGCCTTCCGTCGCGGCCTGGACACCATCGCCGCCCTGCCCTGCGACATCCACATCACCCCGCACCCGCGGGCCAGCGACCTGTTCGCGCGCCTGCAGGGCACGGACGGCAAGTCCCTGGTCGACCCGACCGCGTGCAGGCGCTATGCGGAAACAGGCCGGGCCAACCTCGAGACGAGGCTCGGCGCCGAGCGCGACGGCTCGAAACCCTGATACCGGAGCACCGACCACGGGGGGACACCATGCGCGGAAGCATCATCGCCCTCATCGCGCTCGTGCTGCCGCTCGCCGGCACGGCAGCGCCCGCGGCTACCTGGCAGGCTTCACCGGGCCACGTGCAGGCCGACCTGGCCCGGCGTCGTGCCCGACGCACTTGCCGACCCCGAGCCTGAAACCATCGGCCCACCTCCGGGAAACCGTGCTGGCCGCGGGCGAACAACAAACCTCAGCCCACCGACGATGACCGTGCATGCGGCCCAAGGGGCGGAACACGGGTACGGCGATGTTCGCCTTTCCCGGCGACGGCCATCGCATGCTTGCGATGGACCGGTAAAGCACCGGAATAGTGGATGGTCGCTGGCGTATTACGTCGCGTTCGCCAACGCGCGCATACCGGCCGCAATGCACCGCTACGCCCAGAGCGGACATGCGTCAGGCATTCGGCATACCTGCACGCCGATCACGCGGTGGCCGGTACGGGTGGAGGCCTGGCTCGGGACCCTCGTCATCCTCGAAGGCAGCCGGCGAATCCGGCGTGTCCCGCGCGGCGCCTTACCTGCCCGCCCAGCGCTGAATGATGGCCGCGATCGCCTGCACACCGTCGGTCAGGGCTGCCGGCCCCGGCTGCAGGATCAGCGGCGACTTGATCTCGTGCAGTTCGCCGTCTTGCACCGCGCGTATCGCCGCCCAGCCCGGCCGCGCGGCCACGCGCTCGGGGCGGAATTTCTTGCCGCACCACGAGCCGATGATGATGTCCGGATCGCGCGCGATCACCGGGTCGCCATCGGCGAGGATGCGCGCCCTGGCCAGCGGCTCGCGCGACAGTTCCGGGAACACGTCGATGCCGCCGGCGATCTCCACCAGCTCGGCGCCCCACTGGATGCCGGTGATGATCGGCTCGTCCCACTCCTCCACGTATACGCGCGGCCGCCGCGGCAGGCGCGCGGCCTGGGCGGCGATGGCGTCCAGCCCGCGCTGCAGTTCGTCGGCATAGGCATCGGCGCGCGCGGCCACGCCGACCAGCGCGCCGAGCCGGCGGATGTAGTCGAGGATGCCGGCGACGCTGCGGTGGTTGGCGATCCACACTTCCACGCCGCGGCGGATCAGTTCGGCGGCGATGTCGGCCTGGATGTCGGAAAAACCGATCGCCAGGTCGGGCTTGAGACTGAGGATTTCCTCCACCTTGGCGCTGGTGAAGGCGCTGACCTTGGGTTTGTCGCGGCGCGCCTGCGGCGGGCGCACGGTGAAGCCGCTGATGCCGACAATGCGGTCCTGCTCGCCCAGCGCGTACAGGGTCTCGGTCGGTTCCTCGGTGAGGCAGACGATGCGGCGCGGTCCGCTCATGACACGGCGAACTCCACCGCATCGATGAACACCGCCGGGCTGTTCCAGGGGTGGTGCGCGGCGATGCCGTCGTCGAGCAGGCGCTGCAGCCGCTCGCGGTCGCCGGGCACCTCGCGCGGGATGCAGAACTCCAGCCGCACCGTGGGCTCGCTCACCAGCCCGCCGGCCTGCCCGACGGCGCTGGCAGTGCCGGGCAGCGCGCGCAACTGCTCACGCCCCGCGGCCGATTCCCACATGCCGTGCGCGTAGCCGCCGGCCGCCAGGTCGTCCACCGCGAGGATGCAGCGCTTGAGCGTCTCCAGCTGCGCCGGCGGCACGAACACGGTGACGCGGTAGACCGGATGCAGGTGCAGCGTGCTCACGGATACAGCAGCCGCTTGCTCCAGGTACCGGCCGCGTCGGCCTCGTAGCACCAGCGTTCGTGCAGGCGGAAGGTCGCGCCGTACCAGAACTCGATGCGCTGCGGCACCACGCGGATGCCGCTCCAGCCGTCCGGGCGCGGCACGTCGCGGCCTTCGAAGCGCGTCTCGAAATTGCGCAGGCGTTCCTCGAACTCCTCGCGCGACCCCAGCGTCTGCGACTGCATCGACGCCCACGCGCCGATCTGGCTCATGCGCGGGCGCGAGGCGAAATAGGCGTCGGCCTCGGCCGCGGATACCAGCTGCGCGTCGCCGTCGACCCGCACCTGGATGCCGGCCCCGCGCAGGCTGCGCCACAGCAGCAGCAGCGCCGCCTGGCGGTTGGCATGCAGTTCGCGGCCCTTGCGGCTGTCCAGGTGGGTGTAGAACACGAAGCCGCGCTCGTCGAAGGCCTTGAGCAGCACGGTGCGCGCCGATGGCCGGCCATCGACGTCGGCGGTGGCCACGGTCATCGCGCTGGGTTCGATTTCATTGCTGGCCTTGGCCTCCTCGAACAACTCGGCGAAGGTCGAAAGCGCTTCTGCGTACAGATCGGTCATGGCTCCACTTCGGACGGCACGGGTTTGGGCTATTGTGGCGCCATGTCGTCCGTTCCGCACCGCTTCTCCGCACGCCGTTTCCCGCAGGCGCTCGCCGCGCAGGCACTGGACGAAGCGCTCGCCACCGGCCAGGCCGTGCCGGTCCTTGCGATCAGCGGCCTGCAGGGCAGCGGCAAGTCCACCCTCGCCGCGCAGGTGGTGGAACTGGCGCGCACGCGCGGCCTGCACGCGGCGGCGCTGTCGATCGACGATGTCTATCTGACCCGCGCGCAGCGCCAGCGCCTGGCCGACCGCGTCCATCCGCTGCTCGCCACGCGCGGCCCGCCGGGCACGCACGACCTGCCGCTGGCCCTGGCGACGCTGGACGCGGCGCGTTCCGGGCAACCGTTCGCGCTGCCGCGCTTCGACAAGCTCGCCGACGAGCGCGTGCCCGAAGCGCAGTGGGAACGGATCGACGGACTGGAGCTGCTGGTGTTCGAGGGCTGGTTCCTCGGTACGCCCGCCGAAGAAGAAGACGCCCTGCGCGAGCCCCTCAACGCGCTGGAACGCGACGCCGATCCGGAAGGCATCTGGCGCCGCTGGTGCAACCGGGCGCTGGCCGAGGGCTATCCGGCGCTGTGGCGGCGCTGCGACCGGCTGTGGTTCCTGCAGCCGCCAGGCTTCTCGGTGGTGCCGCACTGGCGCTGGCAGCAGGAACAGGGGCTGCAGCAGGCCGCGCCGGGGCGCACCGGCATGAACCGCGCCCAGGTCGAGCGTTTCGTGCAGTTCTACGAGCGGGTCAGCCGGCAGGCGCTGCGCGCCTTGCCCGGCCTTGCCGACCGCTGCATCGCACTGGATGCGCAACGGCGGCCATTGCCATGACAGCGGCGCTGCCGCCGGTTTTTCCACGTCATGCATGCGTGTTGGCGCCACACCGCGCCCCTGCCGCCCCCGCCCACTAACAGGAAGCCGTTGCCGGCCTCACCGACTGCGGATTTCCTGCAGCGCCTCGTTGATCTTGAACAGCACGATCATGATTTCGCAGTAGATGCGCGCCACCAGCATGCCCAGCAGGACCACGAAGGGCGAGACCACCAGCATGCCGAAGCCGGCCCAGCCGTTGTAACGGAACATGCCGAAGGCGGTGACCATCGTGCTCAATCCGCCCAGTACGGCTGCGGCCAGCAACAGCCAGTAGATGAAAGTGATGATCTTCGGCGTGATCATCGATTCGAAAAAAAGCCATTGGCGCGTGTTCATGGTGACATCCCCGGTGATCGTTGCGGCGTTCAGGGCTTCTTGCACAGCGTGCCGAACAGCATGCCCCCGTCGATGCAGCCCTTGTCGTCGATGCGGAAGGCCTGCGTCTGCCCGCCCTTGCCGCCGGTGATGTAGACCTTGCCGTCCTTTACCTCGTACCGGCCCACCATCACGTTGCCCATCAGTTCCAGTTCCACTTCGCCGCCGCCCTTGAAGGTCATGATGGGAACCCAGGTGCCGCCGACGAAATGCCCGTACTCGCCGGAGAGCCCACCGCCGCACGCGGCCAACAACAGGACCAGCAGACAGACGGCGGCAGTTCTCGCAGTGCTTGCAATCTTCATCGGGATGCTCCGTTGGGATAGAGGAATCAGGGCTGCGTGGGACGGGCGTGCTGCTCGAGCGCCCGCGCCACGTCGACCAGGCCGTGGCGCACGGCCAGATCGCGCAGGGTCACCTGGCGTCCGTCCCATGCCAGGGGCGCGTTGACGTCGGCGCCAGCCGCCGTCAGCTGCGGCAGCATCCCGGCGACGAAATCGCCGGCGATGGCGTAGCGGTTGGGTTCGTCCAGGAACACCCAATGCACCGCCTGCGTGCCGCCGGGACCGGGGCCGTCGGCGCGCGCGCCGGCGGCCAGAGCCGCCTTGGCCAGATCGGCGCGGCGCGACTTCAGCGCCAATACCAGGGGCGTCCAGCCCTCGGCGTCGGCGGCGTTGATGTCCGCGCCGGCCTTGACCAGCCGTTCCAGCGCGTCCACGCGCGCCTGCTGCGCCTCGGCGACGCCGCGTCCGAAGACATCGCCCCGGTCGTCGAAGGAACCGATGTCCAGCAGGTGGTGCAGCGCGTTGCGGCCCTTGAGGTCGCTGACGTCCGCCTTCGCGCCCTTGTCCAGCAGCGCCTGCAGATCGGCCGGCAGGCAGCGGCCGTTCATGCTGTCCTGGCGGTCGCGGAATTTTTGCGCGCAGCGCAGCAGCCGAGTGGCGCCGCCGCTGTCGGCCTGGTTGATGTCGGCGCCTTTTTCCAGCAGCAGCGGCAGCAGCGTGGCATCGGCCACGATGACCGGGTAGGTCCAGCTGTACACCGGGTACCGGTAGTTGCCGACGACCGGGCCGCCGTCGTAGCTGGTCGGTAGCGCGTCGGCCGGCTTCACCCCGCCTTCGTCGAGATAGAAAGCCAGCTTGCGCGCGTCGGCGCGGGGCGGCAGCAGCGCACCGGCGTAGGCGGCAACCAGCTCCACCGGCACGAAGCCACCCGGCCCATAGTGCAGGCGGCTGCTGGTGTCGCCGTGCTGCTCCAGCCACATGCCGGTCTTGTTGCCGTCGGCGGCGTAGCTGCCGGCCTCCACCAGCCTGCCGTCCTCGGCCCAGGCTTCGTGGCGGCCGACCGGCTTGTCGTCGGCGTATTCGCCGCGGCTGGCTGGCTTGCCGCTGGCGTACCACGCCTCCTGCAGGCCCTGCCGCTTGCCACCACGGTAGCGCGCATGCTCCACCCGCGTGCCTTCCGGGGTCCATGCCTGCTTGTCGCCGTCCAGCGCATCGGCCTTCCACGACGCCTGCTCGACCAGTTTGCCTTCCGGCGTCCACTTCTTCTGTTCGCCGTCCCGCCTGCCTTCGGCGTCGAACGTCGCCTCGCTCACCAGCTTGCCGGTTTCGCAGTTCCATTCCCTCGCCAGCCGCCGCTCGCCGCCGCTGTATTCGGTCAGCGACCTGCGCTCGCCGTTCTCGCACCAGCTTTCGGAATCGCCGGTGTGGCGCATGCCGTCCTTTTCGTTCCAGGCCACCTTTTCGCGGCTGCGCGGCCTGCCGTTGTCGTAGAACCATTCCTCCACGCCGTGCCGGCGCCCCTCGCGCATCTGCGCACGGAACACCACCTGCTCGCCCCTGCGCCCCACCACCACCCCGGAAAACGGCTCGCCATCCACCAGATAGGGGCGGTCGGCCATGTGCGATGTGTTGATCCGGTAAACCTCGTCGCTGACCCCGCCGTTGAGCGGCAGGGTGATCTGATGCTCCTTGGCGCAGGCGCACAGCAGCGACGCCAGGGCGACGGCGACGAGGGCTCTTGCAGCGTTCATGCGTGGATCTCTTCACAGTGCCGGGATGGGCCGATGCTGGCTGCCGGCGGCGATCCAAGTCCTCATGCAACCTTCAAGAAACCTTCAAGGCGTTCGTCACGGCCTGCGCGTCGCCTTTCAAATCAATCGCTTGCATTACAAGCAATCGGCACGATGGCTCGCGTCGGACATGACACGGGCCGCGGGACATGGCTGTCCGCGGCCGAGGCAAGGGTTCCAGGAGAGCGTGCACGAGGCCGCGCTGGCGGAGCCGCGGGACTCCGGGCGATGGCCTGCCTCCAGGAAGACGGATGCCCGCAGACAGCGGAGCGTCGCAGCACGCCACACGTGGCGACGGCCCGCGGCACGTCGCCCTCGATCCCGTGCCGGGTGCCTACCTCGCCGCCGTTCCCGCTCTGGCGGGCGCCCGCTCCAGCACGGCACCGAACGCCACCGCGGCCGGATTGTCGTGGCCGAAATCCGCGCGCAGGCCGGCCTGCGCCTGTCGCAGGTGCGCGATGCCGGCTTCGCGCTGGCCGCACGCCAGTTCCACGTTCCCCAGGTTGCCGGTTTCGATCAGCGTGGCCTGCATGTCGTCACCGAAGCGCCGGGCCATGCGCTCGCGCACGTCGCGGGCCAGCGGCAGCGCCTGGGGACAATCGCCCAGCGCGGCATGGATGCCGGCCAGGGAGGAATGCTGGGTCAAGGTGAGGTAGTCGTCGGTACCGAGGAATTTCGCGCTTTCCTCCGCGGCCGCCTGCGCCAGCGGCAACGCCTCGGCATGCCGCCCCAGGTCGTGCAGCGCGTTGGCCGCGGCCGCCTGCAGCAGCGCGGCGCTGACCGTGCCGATGCGCCCGGGGGCGAGCAGCGGATCGGCCTGCGCGGCCCGCAGCCAGTCGAGCGATTCCTGCGGCCGGCCGGAATGCCGCTGCGCATCGGCCAGGTCGGCGCGGATCAGCGCCGCCAGCACCGCGTCGTCCGGTGCGATCGCGCGTTGCAGGCGGTCGGCGCGGCGCAGCGCCTGTAACGCCGGCGCGGCCTGCAGCCGGTTCAGGTGGTAGATGCCGCGCTCCAGCGCCGACTTCAGCGCCAGCCCGTTGTCCGCATGCAGGCGCTCGCCGGCCAGCCGGTCGGTTTCGTCCAGCAGCGTGCGGGCTTCGGCGAAGGCCGGTGCGGTCTTGGTGTAGGACAGCGTACGCACCAGCGCGTAGCGGGTTTCCAGTGTTGTTTCATGGTCCTGGCCGAAGGCCTGCGCGTAGTCGCGCACCGCCGCGCGGTATTCGGCCGCGCCGCGCGCCGGCTCTCCCAGCAGCCGCCAGGACCGGCCCAGCAAGGCATGGATGCGGCCGCGCACCTGCGGATCGTCCGGCAACTGGCCGTTGCCGGGAGCCGACACGTATTCCAGCATTTCGCGGATGGTCGGGTCGTGGCTGTAGCCGCTGGTACCGGTGCTGAGCGTGCCCAGCGCACGATCGAAAAACCGCATCGACGCTTCGGCCCGGGCGGCCTGCTGCTGGGCGCTGTGCCGTTGCTGCTCGCTGTGCCACCACAGCAGGCTGCTGCCGGCCGCGCCCAGCGCCAACACCACCATCGCCGTAACCAGCCACGGCCGCCGCGCCCGGCTGCGCTCCAGCGTACGGCGCAGCGCGTCGGCGGCGCGCTCGTCGGCGGCGCGGCGCTCGCGCTCGGCATGGCGCCGCGGCAGGCCGCGCAGGCGTTCGGCCAGTTCCGACGCGCTGCCGATGCGCCGCGCCGGATCGACGTCGGTAGCCTGGGCGATGTCCTCCCGCAGCAGCGCGTCATCGATATCGCGCTCCCAACCCGGGGCCAGCGGGCGCTGCAGGTCCCCGGCCAGCCACTGGTACAGCATCACGCCCAAGGCGTGCACGTCGCTGCGCACGCTGGGCGGCTGCCCGGCGATCAGTTCCGGCGCCAGATAGAGCGGCGTGCCCGAACTGTCGCTGTCCTCCACCGTCAGGCCCAGGCCGGTAATGCCCAGTTCCGCCAGGCGCTCCGGTTGCAACAGGCGGCTGTTGCCGAAATCGCCCAGCTTCATCTGCCAGCCATCGCCGTAGACGGCCGCCAGCACATTGGACGGCTTGATGTCCCGGTGCAGCACGCCCACGGCATGCGCGGCGGCCACCACGTCCACGATCTGCAGGAACAGATCGATCCGCGCCTGCCGTCCCAGCGCCGCCAACCGCCCCTGCCCGGCCCATTCCGGCAACGGCTGGCCGCCGTACTCGCATTCGAGGAAGAACGGCGGCCGTTCGAAATTCCAGTCCAGCACGCGCACCAGATCGGCGCGCTCGCCCAGGCTGTCGCGCAATACGCGCGCCAGCGTGGCTTCGCGCTTGAGCGAGGAAAGGTGGTCGCCGTCGAGGGCGAACTTGAATACCCGCGGCTCGCGGCTGCGCGGCTGCCGCGCCAGCCAGACCTCGTGGCCGCGCGTGCGCCCCAGTCGCCGTTCCAGAACCAGGCTGGCGCGCCCCGGCACAGGCTGGCCGGCCTCCAACCGCAAGGTGCCGGCGGATTGCTGGCCCACCGCCATTTTTTCCAGCGCGCCGTCAAAGTCGAAACGGTAGCCCACCCGCGGCACGGTGGTGACGCCGCCATCCGCCGCCTCCAGCGCCCTGCGCAATTTCCCCACCGCGGTGGACAGCACATGATCCACCGTCGGCCGTCCGGCCCAGACCTGCTCGAACAATTCCTGCTTGGTCACCACCTCCCCGACGTGGCGCAGCAGCAGCGAAAGCACTTCCAGCGGCCGGTTCTCCATCTCCACCACCAGCCCGGCCACGCACAGCTCGCGACGCGCTTCGTCGTACTCGACGGCGCCGAAGCGCCAGCGGAAAAGCGGACCGTTCATGTACGGCAGGCGATGACCGGCGTAGGCAGAGACTGGCCAATCATCGCGAAGTTGGCCTCCGAAGGGAAACCCGCCGGCCAATCATGCCGCCGTTGCGGCACGGCATGACGCCGAGCGGACAACGGACACGGCGCACACGGCGCACCGGTATGCGCGGGTGGGCAGGACCGCGCTCCGCACCGCTGCGATGCCGCGCCCCCCTTGCCCTTGGAGGCGGCAACAACGCCGCCGTGGAATCAGGGCGCGGCCTGGAGCAGCCGCGGTGCTCGTCGCGCATGCCCCGCCGAAAGCGCGCGGGGCATGCCCTGCATCTACTCCACCAGGAACGTCACCCGCAGGTTGACCCGCCACTCGGTGATGTTGCCGTCGCCGTCGGTGACCACCTTGGTTTCGTTGATCCAGGCGCCCTGGATGCCCTTGACCGTCTCGGCGACCTTCTTCAGGCCGCTGCGCACCGCGTCCTCGACGCTGGCGCCGGACGACGCGCTGACTTCGATGATCTTCGCCACTGCCATGACCGCCTCCATTGGTTGCGCCACGAACCACTCGTGGCGGGGTCGAGCTTGGCTGCTACCGTGTTAAGGCACCGACACGAGGTGCTAGCATCGGCCCGCAATGAACCCCGCCCCCAACGTCATCCTGGTCGGCCCCATGGGCGCCGGCAAAACCTGCATCGGACGCCGCCTGGCCGAGCGTTTCGGGCTGGAATTCGTCGATGCCGACCAGGCCATCGTCGAGGAGGTGGGTTCGGCGATTCCGGCCATCTTCGAGAACGTCGGCGAAGCCGGCTTCCGCGCGCACGAGAAACGCGTGCTGGCCAGGCTGCTGGAAACCGGCGGCCAGCTGGTCTCCACCGGCGGCGGCGCGGTGCTGGACGCCGACAACCGGCACCGGATCCGGCAGTGCGGCTTCGTGGTGTGGCTGCGCGTGGGCGTGGCTGCGCAGCTGCAGCGGCTGCAGCGCGACAAGAGCCGTCCGCTGCTGCAGCGCGAGGACCGCGAGCAGGCCCTGCACGCCATGGCCGCGCTGCGCGACCCGCTGTACGCCGAGGTCGCCGACCTGGTCATCGACACCGATCCCTATTCGCCCGCCGAAGCCACCGCGCAGCTGGTCGTGCGCCTGGCCGCGCAGTGGCAGAACCCGGACTTCCCCGCATGAGCAACGCCCCCCGCACCGTCGCCGTCGGCGGCGGTTCGCCCTACCTGATCCACATCGGCCCCGGCCTGCTCGGCGACGGCGGCCTGCTGGCCGGCGCCGTCCGCGGCCGCCACGTGCTGCTGGTCAGCGACGACACCGTCGCGCCGCTGTACCTGGCCGGCGTGCGCGCCGCCCTGCAGGACGCGCGCCCGGACCTGAAGATCGGCCAGCACGTGATTCCCGCTGGCGAGGCGTCCAAGACCCTGCACCACTTCGGCGGCGCGATCGACGCGCTGGCCGCGCTCGGCGCCACCCGCGACGCCTGCGTGCTGGCGCTCGGCGGCGGCGTGGTCGGCGACCTGGCCGGCTTCGCCGCGGCCTGCTGGATGCGCGGCGTGGACTGCGTGCAGCTGCCCACCACCCTGCTGTCGATGGTGGATTCCTCGGTCGGCGGCAAGACCGCAGTGGACATCGCCCAGGGCAAGAACCTGGTCGGCGCGTTCCATCCGCCGCGCGCGGTGATCGCCGACACCGCCGCGCTGCGCACCCTACCCACGCGCGAGCTGCGCGCCGGCCTGGCCGAGGTGATCAAGTACGGCTGCATCCGCGATCCGCTTTTCTTCCGGTGGCTGCAGGCCGAACGCGGGGCGCTGCTGGCCGGCGACGACGCCGCGCTGGCGCAGGCCATCGCCCGCAGCTGCGAGCACAAGGCCGAGATCGTCGAGCGCGACCCGCTGGAAAAGGGCGAGCGCGCCCTGCTCAACCTCGGCCACACCTTCGGCCACGCCATCGAGACCGCGCAGGGCTACGGCGCGCCGGGCAACGACAACCTCAACCACGGCGAAGCGGTGGCGGTGGGCATGGTGCTGGCGGCACGGCTGTCGGCGGCGCTGGGCATGGCCGATGCCGCCGACACCGACACCCTGCGCGAGCTGCTGCTGGCCTATGGCCTGCCGGTGGCGATTCCTGCCGGGCTGGACCCCGAGGCGCTGCTCGCGCACATGCGCCTGGACAAGAAGAACATCGCCGGGCGCCTGCGCCTGGTGTTGTGGCGCGGCATCGGCAAGGCCGAAGTGGTGCCGGACGTGGACGAGGCGGCGGTGCTGGTGGTACTGCGCGCGCAGCCATAGGCCGGGCTCGGCCCACAGGAATTTTCAACGCCCGGTCGCGACCGGCCGCGCCCTGCGGGGCGTGCCCGGCTACAATCGCCACCATGCGCGTCTACCTGCAGCAGCCGCCCAGCGGCAACGAATCCCCCCGCTACGTACAGCTTTCGCTGGCGCCCGACCTGCTCGGCGGCTGGGAGCTGCTGCGCGAGACCGGGCAGACCGGCGGCCGCGCGCAGCTGCGACGCGAGTTGTTCCTGCAGCAGGACGAGGCCCGCCACGCCTTCGAGAAGGCGCGCGACGCGCAGATCAAGCGCGGTTTCCAGGTGGTGTTCGCCAGCGGCGAGCCGCACCCCTGACCGGCCCCGGCGCGCTGCGCGCCGCCCCGGCCCAACGGCCACGTTCCAAGGAGTTTCCCGTGACCAGCCCCTTACGCAACGACCGCTTCCTGCGCGCCCTGCGCCGCGAGCCGGTGGACTGCACGCCCGTCTGGCTGATGCGCCAGGCCGGCCGCTACCTGCCGGAATACCGCGCCACCCGCGCCCGCGCCGGCAGCTTCCTGGGCATGGCCAAGCACCCGGAGGTCGCCTGCGAGGTGACGCTGCAGCCGCTCGAGCGTTTCGACCTGGACGCGGCCATCCTGTTCTCCGACATCCTCACCGTGCCCGATGCGATGGGCCTGGGCCTGTACTTCGCCGAGGGCGAGGGCCCGAAGTTCCACCACCCGGTGCGCGACGCCGCGGCCATCGCCCGGCTGGCGGTACCGGACATGGAGACCGAGCTGGGCTACGTGATGGACGCGGTGCGGCTGATCCGCCGCGAACTGGACGGCAAGGTGCCGCTGATCGGTTTCTCCGGCAGCCCGTGGACGCTGGCCTGCTACATGGTCGAAGGCGGCGGCAGCAAGGACTACGCGCGCATCAAGGCGATGGCGCTGAACGAACCCAAGGCCTTGCACCAGCTGCTGACGGTGGTGACCGACGCGGTCGTCGCCTACCTGGCGGCGCAGCGCGCGGCCGGCGCGCAGGCGCTGCAGGTGTTCGACACCTGGGGCGGCGTGCTGTCCCCGGCGATGTACCGCGAGTTCTCGCTGCCCTACCTGGCGCGCATCGCGCGCGAACTGGAACGCGGGCAAGGCGCGCAGCGCACGCCGCTGATCCTGTTCGGCAAGGGCACCGGCCAGTACGTGGCCGAGCTGGCCGCCACCGGCGCCGAAGGCGTGGGCGTGGACTGGACCATTTCGCTGGAGGACGCCGCGCGCGCGACCGCCGGCAAGGTGGCACTGCAGGGCAACCTCGACCCGACCACGCTGTACGGCTCGCCCGAGGCCATCGCCCGCGAGGCCGGCAAGGTGCTGGACAGCTACGCCGCCGGCAACGGCGGTTCACGCGAGGGCCACGTCTTCAACCTCGGCCATGGCATGTCGCCGGACATGAATCCCGAGCACGTGGCCGTGCTGGTGGACGCGGTGCACCGCCTCAGCCGCCGCTGAGCGTGCGCCCGGGCGCGGCCAGGCCCGTCCGGTCTCGCCTAATGGGCTGCCTTGCCGCCATCCGCGCCGGCGGCGTGCGCGGCACCTGCACGCGCGAGCGCGGACAATGCCGCCTCCGCCCCGGCCACGAGAGCGCCTGATGTCCCTGCCCCCTTCCAGCGCCCTGCCCGCCGGCGATCCGCACAGGCCGTTGCTGTGGCTGGTGTCGCTGGCGATCTTCATGCAGATGCTGGACTCGACCATCGTCAACACCGCGTTGCCGGCGATGGCGCGCAGCCTGGGCGAGAGCCCGCTGCAGATGCAGTCGGTGGTGTTCAGCTACGCGCTGGCGGTGGCCAGTTTCATCCCGGCCTCGGGCTGGATCGCCGACCGCTTCGGCACGCGCCGCACCTTCCTGGCCGCGATCGTGCTGTTCACCCTCGGCTCGCTGGCCTGCGCGCTGTCGCCGACGCTGCACTGGCTGGTGGCCGCGCGCGTGCTGCAGGGCATCGGCGGCGCCATGCTGCTGCCGGTGGGGCGGCTGGCGGTGATGCGCTCGGTACCGCGCGACCGGTTCCTGGCGGCGATGAGCTTCATCGCGATCCCGGCGCTGGTCGGCCCGCTGCTGGGCCCGACGCTCGGCGGCTGGCTGGTGCAGGCCGCGTCGTGGCACTGGATCTTCCTGATCAACCTGCCGATCGGGCTGGCCGGCCTGCTCGCCGCGCTGCGCATCATGCCCGACCACTACGGCCAGGAGCGGCACCACTTCGACCTGGCCGGCTACCTGATGCTGGCCTTCGGCATGGTCGCGCTGTCGCTGGCGCTGGACGGCGCCTCCGGCTTCGGCCCGGCGCACGCGCTGGTGCTGCTGCTGGCGGTGATCGGCATCGCCGCGCTGGCCGGCTACTGGCTGCATGCGGCCGGACGCCACGACGCGCTGTTCCCGCTGACGCTGTTCCAGGTCGCCAGTTTCCGCATCGGCATCCTCGGCAACCTGTTCTCGCGCATCGGCAGCGGCGCCATGCCGCTGCTGATCCCGCTGCTGCTGCAGGTGGGCCTGGGCATGAGCCCGATGGCCGCCGGCATGATGATGATCCCGGTGGCGCTGGCCGGCATGGCCGCCAAGCGCGCGGCGGTGACGCTGGTGGAACGCTTCGGCTACCGCCGCATCCTGATGATCAACACCGTCCTGGTCGGGCTGACGATGGCCAGCTTCATGTTTGTCACCGCGCAGCAGCCGCTGTGGCTGCGGCTGGTGCAACTGGCACTGTTCGGCGCGTTCAACTCGATGCAGTTCACGGTGATGAACACCGTCACCCTGCGCGACCTGGACGTCGGCCAGGCCAGCAGCGGCAACAGCCTGCTGTCGATGGTGATGATGCTGGCCACCGGCTTCGGCGCGGCCACCGCCGGCAGCCTGCTGTCGGCCTTCGGCACCCATCTCACCGGCCATGGCGCCAGCGCGGCCCTGCACGCCACCTTCGTCTGCGTCGGCGCGATCACACTCAGCTCGACCTTGGTGTTCTGGCAGCTGCCGGAAAACCGCCCGCATCCGCGGGCGGTCGAGGAAGTGGTGGAGTAGTCAGCCCGGGTCCGGCCGCGGCGGTACGCCATCGGCCGTCGCCGGGCGCCACGCCGCGGCGATCGCCGCCACCAGCATCTCGCCGGTCACCGGCTTGCGCAGGAAACCGTCGAAACCGGCCGCGCGCGCCTGCTGTTCGGCGGCGGCATCGGCGCGGGCGGTCACCGCCACCAGCGGGAAGGCGTGGCCCTGGCCGCGCAGCTGGATGGCCAGGGCGAGGCCGTCGAGCGCCGGCAGGTCCAGGTCGAGCAGGCCGATGTCGAAGGGCCGCGCGGCCACTTCGCCCAGCGCCGCCAGCCCGTGCAGCGCATGCACGACCTGGTGGCCGCGGGCGCGCAGCAGGCCGGCGATGACGTCGGCCACGGTGGGGTCGTCCTCGACCAGCAGGATGCGCAGGCTGCCTCCAGGACCGTCGCCCGGCGGCCTGGCCTGTCCGCCCTGCCCGTCCTGCAGCGGCGTCCACGGCAGCGGCAGCTCTACGATGAAACGCGCGCCCGCGCCCAGCCGGCTGTCGATGCGGATGCGGCCGCCCATCGCGCCCGCCAGTTCCTGGCAGATCGCCAGTCCCAGCCCGCTGCCGCCGTAGCGCGAGGCGGTCTGCGGGCCTTCGGCCTGCTCGAAGCGGCGGAACAGCCGCGCCTGCTGTTCGGCGGTGATGCCCGGGCCGGTATCGCTGACCTCCAGGCGGATGCCGGCGCCGTCCGGCAGCAGTTCCACGCCCAGTCCCACCTGGCCGTGCTCGGTGAACTTGACCGCATTGCCGAGCAGGTTCATCAGGATCTGGCGCAGGCGCATCACGTCGCCGGTCACCACGACCGGCACCGGCAGGCGCGGTTCCTGCACGAACCGCAGGCCGCGCTTGCGCACCACCGGCGCGATCAGCGCGGCGACCTCGTCCAGCAGCGGCGCCAGCTCGAACGGCTGGCTGTCCAGCTCCAGGCGGCCGGCCTCGATGCGCGCCAGGTCGAGGGAGTCGTTCACCAAGTGCAGCAGGTGGGTACCGGCCTGCTGGATCGAATTGGCGTAGCGGCGCTGGGTGGCGTCCAGCGGCGTGTCCAGCAGCAGTTCGGTCATGCCGAGCACGCCGGTCATCGGCGTGCGCACCTCGTGCCCGAGCGTGGCCAGGAACCGGGTCTTGGCCGAGGAAGCCTGTTCGGCCAGTTCGCGCCGCTGTTCGGCCAGCTGCCATTCGCTGCGCCGCTGCATGCGCGCGCGGTAGGCCATCACCGCGATGCCCAGCGCCAGGATCGCCGCCAGGGCATAGGCGGCCATCGCCCAGCCGCTGCGCCACCATGGCGGTGCGACCTCGATCCGCAGGTCGGGCGCGGCGATCCAGCCGCCGCCGGGCACCGCGCCCTGGATCTGCAGGGTGTAGCTGCCCGGCGACAGGCGCGGGAACACGCGCTCGCCGTTGGCGCCGGCGTTCACCCAGTCCGGGTCGTAGCCGGCCAGCCGGAACCGGTACAGGTTGTTGGTGGAGTCGGCGAAGGCCAGCAGGCGCGCGACGACGTGCAGGTCGCGGTCGCCGTCCTTGATGCGCAGGGACGGCTGCGCCGAAAGATCGTGTTCCTGGTCGCCGCGGTGCACGCTGATCCGCTCGATCACCAGCGGCGGCCGCCGCGCCAGCGCCCTGACCTGCGCCGGATCGAACAGCACCACGCCGTCGGGCGTGCCGCCGGCCACCTGGCCGCTGCGCGCCCGCACCAGGCCGCGGCGCCGGAACTCCTGCCCCGGCAGCCCGTCGTGCACGCCATACAGGCGCACCGAACGCCGCGCCGGATCGACCCGGATCAGGCCGCGCGCGCTGCCCGCCCAGATCACGCCGTTGGCGTCGACCACCAGCGCGCCGGCGGCCAGCATGGGGAATCCCTGTTCGGCGCCGATGCCGTCCTCCCGCAGCAGGCGCCCGCCGTCCCAGCGGTAGCGCTCCAGTCCGCCGAGCACGGCGACCCACACCCTGTCGCCGGTGCCGGCATCGAAGGCATAGGCATGCGCCTGTGGACCGCCCTGCACCGGCGCGAAGGCGCCGGCATCGGGCTGCCACGCGGCCAGGCCGGCGGCGCCGGACAGCCACAGCCGGTCGCCGGGGCCGCATTGCATGTCCTGCAGCGCGGTCTGCGGGAAACCGCGCTGGCCCGGTGCCAGGTGCAGCGTCACCCGTCCCTCCGCGTCGCGCTGCTGGATGCCGCCGTCCTCGGAATAGATCCAGATCCGGCCGCCGTCGCAGATCCGCACGATGTCGCCGTCGCCGACCATCGCCGCATCCGCCGCGTCGTCATGGCGCCAGCGGCGCACCGCGCCGTCGCGCGGGTCGTAGCGCACCAGCGTATCCAGGCTGCCGATCCACACGCGTCCCTGCGCATCCTCGGCCACCGACTGCGGCCAGTGGATGCCGTCGACCGGCTGCAGGTGGTGCTCCACCGCGCCGCTGGCCGGATCGAACCGGTCCAGTGCGCCGCGCGTGCCGACCACCCAGATGCCGCCGGAGGCCGACGCCGCCATCGCCAGCGCATACGGGTTGCGCAGCGAGGCCGGATCGTCCAGGTGCCGGGTCAGCACCGAGAACTGCCGCCAGTTCGGCGACAGGTGCCACAGCCCGGCGTTGGTGCTGGCAAACCACAGGCCGCCGTCGCGGTCCTCGTAGGCGGTGCTCCAGTTGGGCTTGACCAGCCCACGCTCCTGCGCGCTGTACAGGGGCACGTTGCTCACCGCCGCGCCGTCGCGGCTGCGCCCCAGCCCCTGCAGCGTATCGAGCCAGTAATTGCCGTCGCTCGCGTACTGCAGCACGTTGAGCACGGCGCCGGGCGCGGCGCCGGGCCATTCCTTGCGCTCGAAGCGGCCATCGCGGTGGCGCACGACACCCCCGCCGTTGGTCGCGATCCACAGCCGCTGGCCGCCATCGACCTTCAAGCCGTTGATGCGTGGCGAGGGCAATGCCGCCTCGCCCTCGCGCGCGAAGCCGGTGCCGGTCCAGCGCGCCAGGCCGCCCTTGCTTCCCACCCACAGCACGCCGTCGGCGGTCACCGCCAGGTAGGCGATCGAGGCCGAAGGCAGGCTGTCGTGCTGGCCGGCCACCGGCATGAAGCGCTGGATCGTGCCGTCGGCGGCCAGCCGGTGCAGGCCCGCGGTCGGGGTGCCGAACCAGACGCTGCCATCGGGCGTGGAGGCCACGCTCCACACGGTGTTGCTGCCGATCTGCGGGTAGGTCGCGCTGTCGAAGAAACGGAAACTGCGGCGGTCGGCCGACAGCATGCCCAGGCCGGCGTTCTGCGTGCCGAACCACAGCCGGTTGCCCGCATCCACGTGCAGGCTCCAGATCAGGTTGTCGCGCAGCCCGTCCTCGGCACGCCAGATGCGGTAGTTGCGCCCGTCGAAGCGCGCCAGCCCGTCGTGGCTAGCCAGCCACAGGTAGCCGAGCCGGTCCTCGGCGAAGGCGTTGATGTTGGCCGAGGGCAGGCCGTCGGCCACGCCCAGCCGGCGCGGCTGCGGCGTGACCGGCACCTCGGCCGCGGCCGGCGCCGCCAGGCCGGACAGCAGCAACAGGCACAGCAGCCACGACCGCCAGCCCTTCACGGCGCACCGCGCCGGCGCCGGGGAACAAGGCCGCCGCACGACAGGGGCATGCCGCGTTGGCGGCGCGGCCACGCAGGCCGGCGCGCGTGCGTTCGTTTCATGCCTGTCCCCGTCTTCCATCCATCGCCCACCGCTGTCCGTATCCCCGAGGAAAATACCATCCGGCGCCGATGCGATCGTGCCAACGCCCGTACGGCGACACGCGCCATGCGCGCGCGCAGCCGCGCCGCGGCAAGTCGCCGCGGACGGCTTTCGCCATCGCCTGCCGGCGGCCGACAGGATTCCCACCATGAAGGCGGTAAAGAAGAACCGCCTGGAGCGGTTTTGACATCGCCCGTCGATGGCCCCCAGGGTCCCTGCCAGGGATGGCGGGAACAAAAAAACGCCTGGAGCGGTTTTCGCCATCGCCTGTCGATGGCCCGCAGGGTTCCCGCCAGGGATGGCGGGAACAATCCATTGCACGGCACGACAACAATCCCTGCCGGGCATGTGCCTAGAATCCCCCCAACGTTTCCGGAGCCGGACCTTGCCACGTTTCCTCGCCCTGCTGTTCGCCTGCCTGCTGCCGCTGTCGGCATCCGCCGCCGACCGCTACCGGCTGGACCCGGTGCATACGCGGGTGCTGTTCGCGGTGGAGCACGCCGGCTTCTCGCAGGCGCTGGGCACGGTGTCCGGCAGCGAAGGCGTGCTGGAGTTCGACCCGGACGACTGGCGCAGCGCCCGTCTGGACGTGGTCATCCCCATCGCCCGGCTCGACCTGGGCGACGACAGGTGGAACCAGGCTACGCTGGCACGCAACCTGCTCGACGGCCAGCGCCACCCGCAGGCCCGCTTCGTCTCCACCGGCGTCGAACCGCTGGAGGCCGGGCATGCCCGCGTGCACGGCCTGCTGACCCTGCGCGGCGTCAGCCGCGAGGTGGTGCTCGACGTGCGCCTCAACGCGCTCAGGCGCCACCCGCTGCCGCCGTTCCGCCGCACCGCCGGCTTCTCCGCCACCGCCACCCTGCAGCGTTCGGACTTCGGCATCGACGCGTGGCGGTCGGTGATCGGCGACCGCGTGGAGCTGCGCATCGAGGCCGAGGCGGTACGCGACGACAACGCCGGGACACCGGAAACAGGCAACGGCGCCGACGCGCCCGATACCAATAACGACGCCGAAGCCGCGGCCGACGCCGCCCTCGATCTTCCCCCGCAACCGGAAACCCATCCATGAGCCTGAAGAACACGCCCGAACGCTGGGGCAGCGTCAGCCAGACCCTGCACTGGCTGATCGCCCTGCTGATCCTCGCCCTGGGCATCGTCGGACTGACCATGGGCGAACTGCCGAAGACGCCGAAGTATTTCTGGGTCTATACCGCGCACAAGTCGCTGGGCATCAGCGTGCTGGCGCTGGTGGCGCTGCGCCTGGCATGGCGGCTCTACGCCGGCGCGCCGCGGCCGGTGCCCGGCACGCCGGGCTGGCAGGAGCGCATCGCCTCGGCCACGCACTGGCTGCTGTACGTACTGATGTTCGCCATCCCGCTGTCGGGCTGGCTGTACGACTCGGCCAGCGGGCTGCGCCCGTTCAAGCTGTTCGGCCTGTTGGAGATGCCCAAGCTGGTCGCTCCCAGCGAACAGGCCGCGCAGTTCTCGCACGGCCTGCACGAATGGGGCTTCTGGCTGTTGATCCTGGCGGTGCTGGGCCATGCCGGCGCCGCCTTCTACCATCACCTCCAGCAGCGCGATGCCACGCTCGTCCGCATGCTGCCGCAGGGCTGGCTCGATACCCCACAGAAGGAATCCGCATGAACATCAAGCTCACCACCCCGGCCGCGGTCGCGGCCGCCCTGGCCGGCATGCTGGCCGCGACCCCGGCCATGGCCGCGGACTACGAACAGGCGCCCGGTTCGATCCTGGTCTTCGCCACCAAGTACGACGGCGAAGTGTTCACCGGCACCTTCCCCGGTTTCCAGACGCAGCTGAGCTTCGACCCGGCCGATCCGGCCGCCGGCAAGCTCGACGTCACCATTCCGCTGGCCGGCGCGCGCAGCGGCAACAGCGACCGCGACTCGACCCTGCAGGGCAAGGATTTCTTCAACGTCGCCCAGTTCGCGCAGGCGCGCTACACCGCCAACGGCTTCCGCGCCCTGGGCGAGAACCGCTACGCGGCCGACGGCACGCTGCAGCTGCGCGGCGTCAGCAAGCCGGTCACCCTCACCTTCACCTGGACGCCCGGCGCGCAGCCGGTGCTGACCGGCAAGGCGACGGTGAAGCGCCTGGACTTCGGCATCGGCGGCGGCGACTGGGCCGACACCAAGACCATTCCCGACGACACCGCGATCAGCACCAAGGTCGTGCTGCGCGCCAGGTAAGTTCCTCCGCCCCCGGCGCGGCGATCAGCCGGGGGCGACGGCCGGGATGTCGAAGCAGCCGCGTTGGCCGTCGGCATCGCTCAGACAGCCGCGGTGCCGGCGGTCCTGCGTCCCGCCGGGGCGCACGGCCAGGCCGAACACGCCGCCATCGCGCATCAGCAGTACCGCCTCCCATACCGTGTCCGTGCCGCCGGCCTGCAAGGGCTGTCGTTCCGCCGCCTCCGGCGCCTGCAACGGCATGATGGCCGCATCGCGCAGCATGCGGCGCAGGTTGCGCATGTCCAGCGCGGCCGGGGCGCTGGTGACCGCCTTCAGCAGCACCAGGCGCTCGATGTCTTCCACCGCCACCACCTGCGCCACCGTCCGCCCCTGCCATGCGAAACCCGACGCACGCGCCGGCAGCGCCTTGGCCAGGTCCACGTCCGCCGCGCCGGCGTTGGCCGCCGCCATGCCCAGCGCGGCGAGCAGCGGCGACCAGGCGCGGACGCTCATCGCAGCCACCCGCGCAGGCCGTGCGCGTCGAAAGGCCAATCCAGTTCGGCGCCGTTCGCGCTGTCGCGCAGTACCGGCACGCGCGTGCCGTAGCGCGCTTCCAGCGCCTCGTCCCCGTCGATGAACACGCTGTCGAACTCGGGTGCGCGCGCCTGCGCCAGCACCGCCAGCGCCTGGTCGCACAGATGGCAGTCGTCGCGCTGGTACAGAATCAAGCCCATTCCCCACACCCCATGCCGGTCCGATGCTGCGCTGCGGGCAGGGCCGGCAGCGGCGAACCCGTAGAATAACGGCCCTCTCCAAGCAGTACGCACAACGCATGTCCGTCAGCACGTTCGACCTGTTCAAGATCGGCATCGGCCCGAGTTCGTCGCACACCGTGGGCCCGATGCGCGCGGCCGAGCGGTTCGTCCACCGCTG
>NZ_WIDL01000014.1 GCF_009496535.1 Stenotrophomonas sp. MYb238 | reverse complement strand
CAGCGGTGGACGAACCGCTCGGCCGCGCGCATCGGGCCCACGGTGTGCGACGAACTCGGGCCGATGCCGATCTTGAATAGGTCGAACGTGCTGACGGACATGGCCGACGCCGCGCCGCGCTCAGCCGCGCCCGCCGGGCAGCATGCGCCACAGCAGGCCGTCGCGGCGCAGCAGCTGGTGGTGCAGCACGGCCGCCAGGTGCAGCGCGACCAGCGCGGTCAGAGACCAGAACAGCCACACGTGGGCAGCGTCCAGCACCTGCCGCAGATCCGGGTTGCGCGCGGTCAGCGCCGGCAGCTGGAACAGGCCGAACCAGGGCAACGGCTGTCCGGCCACCGAGTTGAGCAGCCAGCCGGACAGCGGCAGCGCCAGCAGCAGCGCGTACATCAGCAGATGAGTGGCATGCGCGGCGCGCAGCTGCCAGGCCGGTCCGGCCAGCGGTGCGGGCGCGCGCGTGGCCGCGCGCACGGCGATGCGCAGCAGCGCCAGCGCCAGCGCGGTCACGCCCAGCGACTTGTGCAGGCCGTAGCACAGCCGGCGCACGTCGCTGCCGCGCTCCATGTCCACCATCAGCAGGCCGATCGCCGCGGTGGCGACGACCAGCAGCAGGCCCAGCCAGTGCAGCCAGCGCACGGCCACCGGCCAGCGCGGCAAAACCCGGGGTGTGTCGTGGTCCATGTCCGCGCCCATCGCCCTGTCAGTGGAAGAATTCGGCGATCGCCGCCGCGCCGATGAAGGTGCCGGCGGTGGCGGTCAGCGATACCGCGACGATGCGCCAGCCCAGGCGGCGGAACATCGGCAGCTTGCGCGCCACCGAGAAGCCGGCCAGCGCCAGCACGGTGGTGGTGATGCTCATGAACTGCACGCGGTCGATGGTCGTGGCCAGCGCGTCGGCCAGCGGCCAGCCGCCGGGAATCGTCGCCAGCGTCGCCGCCACCGCCAGGAACAGCATCAGCGGCAGCCGGCGCAGCACGCGCTTGAGCGCGATGCCGACCAGCACGATCGCCACCATCGCCGCCACGCCGGGCAGGGTCTGCTGCGGCGGCACGCCGTACCCCATGTAGTTGCTGAGGGTGATGCCGGCGACCATCAGCAGCAGCGCCACCACGCTGTCGGCCAGCGAGGGATGCTCGTCCTCCTCGGCCATCGCCGCCTGCGGGTCCAGTTCGTCGGCCGACGGCGCGCGCCGCGCCAGCGCGGTGCGTCCCAGCACCGGCTCCAGCCGCGCATACAGCCAGTTGCACAGCGGCAGGGTGACGAACAGCGCGAAGTAGAACCCGACCACGCCGGCGATCAGGTTCGCCGCCGCGGCGATGGCGTTCAGTTCCTTGACCATCTCCGGCGCCATGCCGACGGTGATCACGCCCAGCGCGGCCGCCATCAGGCTGCCCGAGCCCATGCCGGCGCCCATCGCCAGCGAGCGCGGGTCGAAGATGCCCAGCGGGGCGATCACGCTCACCAGCAGGGTGATGAATACCGCGCCCAGCACCGTGCCGGTGATGTATTCGGCAAGCACGCCGCGGCCCTCGGCCGACTGCATGCCGTATTTCTGGCCGATGATGACCAGGCTGTTCTCGCGCCCGATCGAGAAGGTCGCACCGACCGCCTCGCGCTTGATGCCCAGCATCAGCGCCAGCGGCAAGGCCAGCACCATGGTGCCGAAGGCGTGGCCCAGTTCCTGGAACGCCAGCGCCCAGCCGACCTTCTGCAGCTGCGGCATCGAATGCCCGGCCATCAGCCCGAGCTTGACGATGAACAGCAGCAGCGCGGCATTGAGCAGCTTGCCCGCATGCCGCTGCAGCGGTACGTCCAGCCGCAGCGCCGCGGGCATGCGCGCGTGCAGCGCGGCCAGCGCGGTGGTCAGCAGCAGCGCCATCAGCATCGGCAGGATCACGATCTTCGAGGACCACAGCGGAATCGCGATGGGTCCGATCCATTCGGTCAGGACCGTGACCGCCAGTACCACCAGCAGCAGGAGCCAGAGCCGGCACGGGGCGGCCGGCGAGGGGGAGGGGACGGCGTTGGCTGCGGCGTGGGACATGGTCGGAATCGCTCGTGATCGAGGTCGCAGTGGGCGGCGCGGGTCGGCGTCAGCGGGCGGGCGCGGGCGGCGCCTTCGGTTCGCCGGCGGTGAACCACTCGGCCGCCGGGATCTCGTGGATCAGCACCCGTACCGCCGTGGCCGGCACCGCCAGGTGCACGGTCGCGGCCTCGGTGACGGCGCGGGCGAAGGCCTGTTTCTGCTCGGCGCTGCGGCCGGCCAGGATGTGCGCGTGCAGGATCGGCATGGTTCAGCCCTCGACGTGGAAGCCGCAGCGGCCGAGCGATGCGACCTCCAGCGACACATGGATGCCGGGCCGCAGCGCGCAGGCGGCGGTGGCGCCGCCGGCCAGCACGATGTCGCCCGGCTGCAGGCTTTCGCCGGCCTCGGCGACCACGCGCGCGGCGGCCACCAGCGAACGCAGCGGATGGCCGAGGATCGCGGCGGTGGAACCGAACGCCTGCGGGCGGCCGTCGAAGTCCAGCACCAGGCCGAGGTTGTCCAGATCGGTGGCCGGGCTGCGCCAGGGGCCGACCACGAAGCCGGACGAGGAACTGTTGTCGGCGACCACGTCGGTCAGCGAGAAACGGAAGTCCTCGTAGCGCGAATCGATGATCTCCAGCGCCGGCGCCACCGCGTCGATCGCCGCCAGCGCCTGCGGCGCGGTAACGGCACCGGCCAGCGGGCGCCCGACCAGGAAGGCCACTTCCGGTTCCACCCGCGGATGCACGTAGTCGCCGATGCCGATGGCGCCGCCGTCGTCGACCAGCATCGACGACGTCAGCCGGCCCCAGATCATGTCCGACACGCCCATCTGCACCATCTTGGCGCGGCTGGTGAAACCCATCTTGATGCCGATGCGGCGCTCGCCGCGGCGCAGCCGGCGCTCGATGCTCAGGCGCTGGATCGCATAGGCCTGTTCCAGGCTGATGGCCTGCTCCAGCTGCGGAGTGGCGGTGGCGTGGCGGGCGGCGTCGTCCAGGCGCGCGGCCAGCGCCTCGATGTCGATGGCGGTCATGCGTTCTGTCCTTCGGGGTTGCGGGTGCGCGCCAGCAGGTCCAGCGCGACGTCGACGATCATGTCTTCCTGCCCGCCGACCATGCGCCGGCGTCCCAGCTCGACCAGGATCGAACGCACGTCCAGGCCATGGTCGGCGGCGGCCTTCTCGGCATGGCGCAGGAAGCTGGAATAGACGCCGGCGTAGCCCAGGCTCAGGGTCTCGCGGTCCACCCGCACCGGGCGGTCCTGCAGCGGCCGCACCAGGTCGTCGGCCGCATCCATCAGCGCGTACAGGTCGCAGCCGTGTTCCCAGCCCATGCGGTCGGCCGCGGCGATGAACACCTCCAGCGGCGCATTGCCGGCGCCGGCGCCCATGCCGGCCAGCGAGGCATCCACCCGGGTCACGCCGTTCTCCACCGCGACGATGGAATTGGCCACGCCCAGCGACAGGTTGTGGTGGGCGTGGATGCCGATCTGGGTCTCCGGGCGCAGCGCGTCGCGCAGCGCGCGCACGCGGTCGCGCGTGGCGTCCATGGTCAGCGCGCCGCCGGAGTCGGTCACGTACACGCAGTACGCGCCGTAGCTCTCCATCTTCAGCGCCTGCGCGGCCAGCTCGGCCGGCGAGGTCATGTGGCTCATCATCAGGAAACCGGCCACGTCGATCTCCAGCCGGCGCGCTTCCTCGATGTGCTGGCGGGCGACGTCGGCCTCGGTGCAGTGGGTGGCCACGCGCACCGAGCGCACGCCGGCGGCCACCGCCTCGCGCAGGTCGTGCACGGTGCCGATGCCGGGCAGCAGCAGTGTGGTCAGCTTCGCCTGCTGCACGCTCTCGCGCACCGCGGCGATCCACTCCAGGTCCGAATGGCGGCCGAAGCCGTAGTTGAAGCTGGAGCCGGCCAGGCCGTCGCCGTGCGCCACCTCGATGGCGGCCACGCCGGCGCGGTCCAGCGCGGCGGCGATGGCGCGGGTGTGGTCCAGCCCGTACTGGTGGCGGATGGCGTGCATGCCATCGCGCAGGGTCACGTCCTGGATGTAGAGCCGGTTCATCGCGCGCCCTCCTCGGTGGCGGTGTCCAGGGAAACCTCGACCATGCGCTCGGCCGCGGCCAGCGCCGCGGAGGTCATGATGTCCAGGTTGCCGGCGTAGGCCGGCAGGTAATGGCCGGCGCCCTCGACCTCGAGGAACACCGTCACCTTCAGCCCCGGCGCGGCGTCGGCGCGGCCGAGGATGGCCGCGCACGCGGCCGCGTCCAGCGCCTCGAACTGCACCTGCTGCTTGAGCCGGTAGCCGGGCACGTAGCCGGCCACGTCGGCGACCATCGCCTCGATCGAGGCGGCGATGGCGGCCGGGTCGCCGCCTTCGGTCAGGCAGTAGACCGTGTCGCGCATGATCAGCGGCGGCTCGGCCGGGTTGAGCACGATGATCGCCTTGCCGCGCTGCGCGCCGCCGACGGTCTCCAGCGCGCGCGAGGTGGTCTCGGTGAACTCGTCGATGTTGGCGCGGGTGCCGGGGCCGGCGGACTTGCTGGCGATGGAGGCGACGATCTCGGCGTAGCGCACCGGCGCCACGCGCGCGACCGCGGCCACCACCGGGATGGTGGCCTGGCCGCCGCAGGTGACCATGTTGACGTTGCCCGCGGCCAGGTGCTGGTCCAGATTCACCGCCGGCACCACGTAGGGGCCGACCGCGGCCGGGGTCAGGTCGATCACGCGCTTGCCGTCGGCCCGCAGCAGGCGGTCGTGGCCGACGTGGGCGCCGGCCGAGGTGGCGTCGAACACGATGTCGATGCCGGCGTATTCCGGCATCGCGCGCAGGCCTTCGATGCCGTCGTGGGTGGTGGCCACGCCGAGCCGGCGCGCGCGCGCCAGGCCGTCGGACTGCGGGTCCACGCCGACCATCGCCGCCATCTGCAGGTGGCGGCCGTGGCGCAGGATCTTGATCATCAGGTCGGTGCCGATGTTGCCGGAACCGATCACCGCGACAGTGCGCTTGCTCATGGGTTCATTCTCCGCGGAAGGCGGCCGCGACCCGGCCCAGGCCGGAGATGCGGGCTTCGAAGACGTCGCCCGGGCGCGCCACGGCCATCGGCCCCAGCGCTCCGGACAGCACGGTGTCGCCGGCGCGCAGCGGCCGGCCGATGCGCGCGGCGGTGCGCGCCAGCCACACCACCGCGTTGAGCGGGTTGCCCAGGCAGGCCGCGCCGCAGCCCAGCGATACCGGCTCGCCGCGCTGTTCCAGGCTCATGCCGCACAGGCGCAGGTCCAGCGCGTCGATTTTCTTCGGCGCGCCGCCGAGCACGTACACGCCGGAGGAGGCGTTGTCGGCGATGGTGTCCAGGATGCTGATCTTCCAGTCGCGCACGCGGCTGTCGACCACCTCGATGGCCGGCAGCGCGTAGCCGATGGCATTGAGCACGTGCCCCAGCGTCGGCCGTTCGGCGTCCAGGTCGCGCTCGAACACGAAGGCGATCTCGGCCTCGACCTTGGGCTGGATCAGGCGGCCGAGCGGGATCTCCTCGCCGTCGCCATAGGCCATGTCGTCGAACAGCATGCCGTAGTCGGGCTGGTCCACGCCCAGCTGCCGCTGCACCGCCACCGAGGTCAGGCCGATCTTGCGCCCGGACAGGCGCCGGCCGCCGGCCAGCGCCTGCTCGGTGAGCAGGTGCTGGGCCGCGTAGGCGGCGTCGATGCCGCCGGATTGGAGCAGCGGCGCGACCGGGTCGCAGGCCGTTCCACTGCGTGCGGCCTCGCCCAGCAGGCGTGCGGCCTCGCGCACCGGCGCGGTGCCGGCCAGTGCTTCAAAGCTTGATGCAGACATTGCGCAGCTCCGTATAGAACTCCAGCCCGTGGACGCCGCCCTCGCGGCCGATGCCCGACTGCTTGGCGCCGCCGAAGGCGGTGCGCAGGTCGCGCAGGAACCAGCAGTTGACCCAGGCCACGCCGACCTGCACGGCCGCCGCCACGCGATGCGCGCGCGACAGGTCGCCGGTCCAGATCGAGGTGGCCAGCCCGTAGGGGCTGTCGTTGGCCGCCGCCACCGCCTCGTCCTCGCGGTCGAACGGGGTGACGTGGCAGCACGGCCCGAAGATCTCCTCGGTCAGCACCGCCGAGTCGGCCGGCAGGCCGGTCCAGATGGTCGGCTCCACCCACCAGCCGCCGGCCAGCGGCGCCGGCAGCGCCGGCACGCCGCCGCCGGTGACGATGGTGGCGCCCTCGTTGCGCGCGCGGGCGTAGTAGGACAGCACCTTGTCGCGGTGCGCCTTGCTGATCAGCGGCCCGAACGTGGTGTCCCCGGCGTTCGGATCGCCCGGGCGCAGCGCCTCGGCCGCCTGTTTCAGGCGCGCGACGAAGGCCTCGAAGATCGGCCGCTCGACATACAGGCGCTCGGTGCCCAGGCAGACCTGGCCGCTGTTGAGGAAGGCCGAGCGGGTGATGCCGGCCACCGCCGCGTCCAGGTCGCAGTCGGCGAACACCAGCGCCGCGTTCTTGCCGCCCAGCTCGAAGGAGACCGGGCGCACGCCCACCGCGGCGGCCTTCATGATCGCCGTGCCGGTGCGGGTCTCGCCGGTGAAGGTGATGCCGTTCACGTCCGGGTGCTCGGTCAGGTACTGGCCGGCGCTGTCCGGGCCGAAGCCGTGCACCACGTTGAACACGCCCGGCGGCACGCCGGCGTCGTTCATCACCTCGGCCAGCAGGGTGGTGGTGCTCGGGGTTTCCTCCGAGGGCTTGACCACCACGGTGTTGCCGAAGGCCAGCGCCGGGGCCACCTTCCAGGTCATCAGCAGCAGCGGCAGGTTCCACGGGCAGATCACCGCGATCACCCCGCGCGGGGTGCGCAGGCCGTAGTTGAGCGCGGTGCCGCCGTCGGGCGTGGGCGAGCGGAACGCCTCGGTGGCGCCGTGCGCCAGCTGGTCGGCGAACACGTCGAAGTTGGCCGCCCCGCGCGGGATGTCCAGGTGGCTGGCCAGGCTCCAGGGCTTGCCGGTGTCGCGCACCTCGGCGGCGATGAATTCGTCCATGCGCGCACGGATGCCGTCGGCGAGGCGGCGCAGGATGGCCGCGCGCTCGCCGTCGTTCAAGCGACCCCACGGCCCGCGCAACGCCGCGCGCGCCGCCTGCACCGCCTGGTCGACGATGCCGGCATCCGCCTCGTGGACATGCCCCACGACCTGGCCGGTGGCCGGGTCGACGTTGGCGAACGGAGGCCGGCTGGAGGTGACCGGGCGGCCTGCGATGTAGTGCGTGATGACGGTGGAGGCGGGCGCCTGCGCTGCAATGGTATTCATGCGGTTTCCGTGGTCGAATCCATAAATTACGAAATTTATTCCGTTTCCTCGTGGTGCTTCGGGGGCCGGATGTCTCTCGTTTGTCAGCCAAACGCCAATGTTTGTTGGGCTGATGCTCGAGCGGCGATCATGCCAGACAAATTTCGCAATGTCTGCAAAATATCGAAATTAAATTTGACAGGGCGGTGGGACTCTGCTCTGATCGGTCCCACGCCCACGTTCCGGAGATGCACCCTGATGGCCGCCGTTCCCGATTCCGTCCTTGCCCTGGCGCCGCGCATGGCCGACTGGCGCCAGCGCATCCACGCCTGGCCCGAACTGGGCTTCGAGGAGGAGCGGACCTCGGCGCTGGTGGCCGAGGTGCTGCGCGGGCTGGGGCTGAAGGTGCATACCGGCCTGGGCGGCACCGGCGTGGTGGCGGTGATCGATTCCGGCACGCCGGGGATGTCCATCGGCCTGCGCGCGGACATGGACGCGCTGCCGATGGACGAGCACAACGAGCTGCCGTACCGCTCGCAGCGCCCGGGCGTGGCCCATACCTGCGGCCACGACGGCCACACCGCCGCGCTGCTGGGCACCGCCGAGCACCTGGTGAAGAACCCGCCGGCCAGCGGCCGCGTGGTGCTGGTGTTCCAGCCGGCCGAGGAAGGCGGGCGCGGCGCCATCAGGATGATCGAGGACGGCCTGTTCGAGCGCTGGCCGTGCGACGAGGTCTATGCCTTCCACAACATGCCGGCGCTGCCCGGCGGCCAGGCCAGCGTGCGCACCGGCGCCACGCTGCAGTCGCTGGCGGTGTTCGAGATCGCGATCGAGGGCGTTGGCGGCCATGCCGCCGCGCCGCATCGCGCCAACGACCCGCTGCAGGTCGCCGCGCGCCTGGCGGTGGAGATCGGCGCCATCGTCGGCCGCCACATCGACCCGATGGAAGCGGCGCTGATCAACGTCGGCAGCCTGCAGGCCGGCACCACCCACAACATCATCCCGTCCACCGCCTCGCTCAGCGGCACCATCCGCTCGCTGTCGCGCGAGGTGCACGAGGAACTGCTCAAGCGCCTGCGCGCGCTGTGCGAGGGGTACGCGCAGATCTCCGGCTGCAGCATCGACCTGCGCATCCCGCATTCCTGCCCGCCCTGCGTCAACGCGCCGGAACAGGCGGCGCTGGCGGCGCAGGCGCTGGGCGACGTGCTGGGCGCGGACAACGTCAGGACCGACATGCGCGCCTATCCGTTCTCCGACGATTTTTCCTACATGCTGGAGCAGTGGCCCGGCGCCTACCTGTTCCTGGGCATGGACAGCGCCATGTGCCACCACCCGACCTTCCGTTTCGACGACCAGCTGCTGCCGGTGGCGGCGGCGGTGTTCGAGCGGATCGTGCGCCGCCGCCTGGGCTGAGCCCGCGCCGCCGCACGTTCCGTCCCCACGGCCCACCGCGACAACCGAGGTACCGCGTCATGTCCGTCATCGAGCAACTGCGTTATGCCGTCCTTGGAACCCGCGACCTGGAGGCGGCCGCGCATTTCGCCGGCGCCGAACTGGGGCTGCAGGCCCTGCCGCCCGGCAACGGCGAGCAGGCGTTCCGGTCCGACGAGCGCCAGTACAGCCTTGTCTATTCCAGCGCGGCGCCGCGGCGCCACGCAGTGGGCCTGGAACTGCGCGACGAAGCGGCGCTGCAGGCGGCGCTGCAGGCGCTGCAGGCGCGCGGCATCCCGGCGCTGCGCGACGCCGCGCTGGCGGCGCGCCGCAACGTGCGCGCGCTGGTCGCCTTCACCACGCCCGGCGGCCTGTGCCTGGAGCTGGTGGTGCGGCCGCAGAACCAGGGCTGGCGTTTCTTCCCCGCGCGCGACAGCGGCGTGACCGGGCTGGCGGCGCTGGCCCTGCGCAGCACCGACGTGGCCGCCGACGAGGCATTGCTGGTGGACGTGTTCGGCCTGCAGGTGCGCGACTGGATCGGCGATGCGGCCTACCTGGGCATGGACGCTACGCACCACCGGCTGGCGTTGTTCCCGGCCGCGGCCGCCGGCGTGCTGGCGGTGGAGTTCGAGGTGCAGGGGCTGGACCAGGTGATGCAGCAGTACCACCGCCTGCGCGGGCTGCCGCAGGCCGTCGCGCACGGCCCGGGCCGCCGGCCCGTGTCGGGGCAGGCATTCGTGACCTTCGCCGGGCCCGACGCGGTGTACTACAGCTTCGTCGCCGAAGGCGAGCGCATCGGCGCGGGCCCGCCGCGGCGCCCGCGCCAGTTCGCCATGCGCGCCGATTCGCTGTGCGCCTGGGGCAGCGACTGCCATATCGCCGGACTCGCCGCCGATGCGGCGCCGTCGCGGCCGGCGCTGCGTGGAGTGCCCAGCGCATGATCCACCTGCGCGACGTGAGCTACGTGCGGCTCGGGACGCGCGACCTGGAAGGCGCCACGCGCTACGCCACCACCATCCTCGGCCTGGACGTGGCCGAGCGCGGACACGGCGCGGCCTACTTCAAGTCCGACCAGCGCGAGCACACCCTGTGCTACGTCGAGGGCGATCCGGCCGACCAGGTCGTGGCCTTCGAGGTGGACACGCGCGCCGAACTGGACGCGGCCGGCGCCGAACTCGAGCGGCTGGGCCACCCGGTTCACCGCGGCACCGCGGTGGAGGCCGAGCAGCGCAAGGTGCGCGACTTCATCGGCTTCCGCGACCCCACCGGCAACCGCATCGAACTGGTGTGGCGGCCGCAGATGTCCTCGCGCCGCTACCACGGCACGCGCGATGCCGGCATCACCGGCTTCAGCCACGTGGGCCTGTGCACCACCGACGCCGTGCGCGACGAGGCGTTCTGGACCTCGGTGTGCAACGCGAAGGTCAGCGACCGCATCGGCGACGCGCCGCTGCTGCGAATCGACGAGGTCCACCACAAGATCGCGCTGTTTCCCACCACCCGCGCCGGCATCCAGCACATCAACCACCAGGTGGCCAGCGCCGACGACGTGCAGCGTTCGCTGCACCATCTGCGCGGGCATGGTGTCCCGGTGGTGTTCGGGCCCGGCCGCCACCCGACCTCGGGCGCGCGCTTCCTGTATTTCGAAGGGCCCGACGGCATGGTGTACGAATATTCCTCGGGCGTGAGCAGCATCGCCGACGAACTGCTGTACCGCGAACGCCAGTTCGAGTTCGCGCCGCCGGGCTTCTGCATGTGGGGCGCCGAGCCGCAGATCCGCGAGTTCCGCAAGTGAGCGCACAACTGGAAACGCTGGCGCGCACGGTACGCGTGGCGGCGCGCGCGCTGGGCCGCGCCGGGCTGGTGCATGCCTACGGGCACTGCAGCGCGCGCATCGACGCCGCCTCGTTCCTGGTCGCGCCGTCGCGGCCGCTGGGCCTGGTGCGTCCGGGCGAGCGCTGCACCGTGGTGCCGCTGGACGGCGACCTGCCCGAGGGCGTGCTGCCGGAAGTGCGCGTCCACCGCGAGATCTACCGCCGGCGTCCTGATGTCGGCGGCGTAGCGCGGATCCAGCCGCCGAAGCTGATGAGCCTGAGCGTGCTCGGCCGCACGCCGCTGGCCCGGCACGGTTTCGGCGCCTATTTCCATCCGCAGCCGCCGCTGTGGGACGACCCGCTGCTGCTGCGCTCGGACGTGCAGGCGCGGCGCCTGGCCGAGCAGCTCGGCGACGCGCGCGCCATCGTCATGCGCGGCAACGGCGCGGTCACCGCCGGGCAGTCGCTGCAGGCGGCGGTGGTGCTGGCCTGGTACCTGGAAGACGCCGCGCGCGTGGAACTGGACTGCCTGTCCGCCGCTGCGCACACCCTGCCGACCTGCCTGAGCGAGGAGCAGTCCGCGGTCCGCGCGACCTGGGACGGCCGCCTGCTCGAACGCATGTGGGATTACCTCACCGCGGGCGACGCCGAGCTGGACTGAGCGGCCGCCCGCTTCTCCACCACCCGAAGACGGAAGAAAACCCATGAAGACCCTGCTGAACGCGTCGCTGCTGGCGGCGCTCGGCCTGGCCGGCCATGCCGTGGCCGCCGACAACTGCGCCTCGGCCGACGACGCCAAGGTGATCCGCCACTACTACGCGCAGACCCGCCCGGGTGCGCCGCCGCCGGCGGTGGCGCGGCTGTTCCGCATGGACGAGACGCGCGTGGTCAGCGCGCTGGAGCCGGCGCAGGCCTACGGCGTGCGCTCCAACCGCCTGTTGTTCGACGAGGTGTGGAAGTCGGTCGACGCCTGGGGCGCGGACACCCGCATCGGCATCGTGTTCACCTCCGGCGGCATGCACGTGTGGAACTTCCCGAGCAAGGTGCCGCAGACCCAGTCGACCAGCACGCCCATCTGGTACGACATGTACGCCGATGGCGGCGCCGGCGTGCACGGCCACATCACCCCGCAGGAAGTGGACCAGATCTGGGCCCTCCAGCTGCCGACCAAGGAAGCGGACAAATTCACCCGCATCCTCGGCTTCTACGACAAACAGGGCGCGCTGATCGTCGGCCTGTACGTGTCCGAGGGCGTGAAGGATTTTGATCCCAAGGCGGTGGCCGGTTTCGAGCGCACCCGCGAGCTGCTGCGCAGCCAACCGCGGATCTGCGCGGCCGGTTAATCCCCCGGCCTCCGCGCCGCCGGCGGCGCGGAGGCCAGGCGCGGCAGGCGCACCCGCACGTCCAGCCCGGGGCGGTTGTCGCGCAGTTCGATCCGCGCGCCATGGGCGCGCGCCACCGCCTCGACCAGCGACAGGCCCAGGCCGCTGCCGGCCGTGGTGCGGCTGCGCTCCAGCCGGTACAGGCGGCGGAACACGTGCGCATGCTCCTGCGCCGGAATGCCCGGCCCGTCGTCGGCCACGCTTACCACCACCGCATCCGCGTCGGTTCCGGCGCGCAGCGTCACGTGGGCGCCGGCGGGACAGTGCTGGCAGGCGTTCTCCAGCAGGTTGGAGAACAGCTGGCCGAGCAGGTCGCGGTTGCCGGCCGCCCGCAGCTCCGGCGCGATGTCCGCCTGGAAGTGCTGGCCGGCGGCCTCGAACGCGGGCTGGTGCACTTCGGCCAGGGTCTCCAGCAGTTCGGACAGCGCCACCGGCGCCTGCTGCAGCAGGCGCGGGTCGCCGCCGATCTGGGCGATGTGCAGCAGCGAGGCGAAGGTGCGCAGCGCCGTGTCGACCTCGCTGGTGGCGCGTTCGAGCACGCCATGCAGGGCATCGACGTCGCGCAGCCGGCGGCCGCGTTCGAGCTGCTGGCGCAGCCGGCCCAGCGGCGTGCGCAGGTCGTGGGCGATGTCGTTGGAGACCTGCCGCAGCGAATCGGCCTGCGCGTCGATGCGGTCGAGCATGTGGTTGACGCTGGCCGCGAGCCGGTCGAACTCGTCCTCGCCCCCGCCCACCGGCAGCCGCCGCGCCGGCTCGCCGAGCGCGATGGCGCGGGTATCGCGCACGATGCGCTCGACCCTGCGCAGCATCAGGTGGCTCATCAGCGCGCCGCCGGCCAGCGCCAGCGCCAGCACCGCCAGCAGCGCATAGCCGATGTCGCGCAGCAGCGCGCCCTGCAAGTCGGTGAACTCCTCGATCGCCTTGCCGGCCTCGCCCACGGCCAGGTAGCGCCCGTCGCGCAGCGGCAGGCCGTAGGCGCGCACCGTGCGCATCTGCCCGGGCTTGTCGCCCTTTGGCATGTGGAACCAGAACCGGCCTTCGGGGCGCCCGGCCTGCACCGGCGCGTTGCCGGCGATCAGGCGGCCGTCGCGCTCCTGCAGCACGTAGCGCATCGACTTGAGCAGGGGCTGGCGCAGGCGCTGCTCGAGCAGCGCGCGCACCGCCGGCGTGCCGCCGTCCTGTTCGGCGCGGCGCAGGTACTGCACCTCGCGCTTGACGATCTCGTCCTGCAGGTGGGTGGCGTAGCTGCGGATCTCCAGGTAGCCGATGCCCAGCAGGATCGCCACCGAGGCGGTGAACAGCGCCGCGTACAGCAGGGTCAGGCGGAAGCTGCTGGTGCGCAGCAGGCGCGGCAGCGGCATCGGTCTCACTCCGGGTCGGCGCCGGCGTCCAGCCGGTAGCCGGCGCCGCGTACGGTATGGATCAGCGCCTGCCCGTGCGGCCGGTCGATCTTGGCGCGCAGGCGGCTGATGTGGCTGTCCACCACGTTGGTCTGCGGGTCGAAGTGCAGGTCCCAGACGTGTTCGAGCAGCATGGTGCGGGTGACCACCTGGCCGGCGTGGCGGGCCAGGTATTCGAGCAGGCGGAACTCGCGCGGCTGCAGCTCCACCGGCTGGCCGCCGCGGCTGGCGGTGCGCGCCAGCAGGTCGATCTCCAGGTCGTGCACCTGCAGCCGGGTCTGCGCCGACAGCGCGCGCGGCCGCCGCGCCAGCGCTTCGATCCGCGCGGCCAGTTCGGCGAAGGAGAAGGGCTTGACCAGGTAGTCGTCGCCGCCGGCCTTGAGCCCGAGCACGCGGTCGTCCACGCCGCCCAGCGCGGTCAGGAACAGCACCGGCACCTGCGAGCCGGCGCAGCGCAGCGCCTTGACCAGCGACAGCCCGTCCAGCCCCGGCAGCATGCGGTCCACCACCACGACATCCGGCGCCGCCTCGTCCATCGCCAGGTACAGGCCGTCGCGGCCATCGACCGCATGCACCACCTGGTGCCCTTCGGCGCGCAGGCCGTCGCCGATGTACTCGGCCGTCTCCTGGTCGTCTTCCACCAGCAGGATCTGCATCCGCCGCTCCCACGTCATCGCGGCCTGCAGGATAGCCGCGCGCCGGCGCCATCGCAGGTTACCGCTGCGCAATGTTGCGGGCAGGCGCGGGTAATGGCGGCGCGCCGAGCATGGCGTTCCGTTCCGCCGCCGAGATCGACGCCATGCCCGCCCTCCCGCTCCTCCGCCGCGCCGTCGCGCTGTGCCTCCTGTTCGGCGCCAGCGCCGCCGCGCTGGCCGGCCCCTACGAGACCGGCAGCACCAGCACCGCCAAGGGCATCAAGTTCAAGAGCAACGTGCAGCTCAAGCATGGCGCCGACAAGGACACCTGGGTGCTGCCCAAGATCGGCGTCGGCGGGCCGCTGGCCGACAACCTCGAACTGACGATGGGCACCGGCCATGGCCGCATCGAGCGCGCCGACGGCCGCGACAGCCACGGCATGCGCGACCTGTCGGTGGGCATGAAGTGGCGCCTGTTCGACGAGCAGGGCCGGCGCCCGGCGCTGGCCATCGAACCGTCGCTGAGCCTGCCCACCGGGGACCGCGTCAGCGGCATCGGCAAGGGCGCCTACGCGCTGGAACTGCCGGTGCGTGCCAGCCGCCGCTTCGGCGACGTGCGCCTGACCGGCGAAGCCAGCATGCAGCGCACCTTCGGCCGCGACGCCGACAAGCTGGGTGCCGGGCTGCTGCTGGAGTACGTGGCCGCGGCGCGCTGGTCGTGCGGCATCGAACTGGTCGCCGACGCGCCGCGGCAGGATCTGGGCGCGCGCGAGCTGAGCCTGAACATCGGCGCGAAGCGGAGCATCGGCCGCCACCTGCAGTGGCAGGCGCTGGCCGGGCGCAGCGTCGATAACCCGCGCGGCGGCCGCACCAGCACCGTCAAGCTGGCGCTGGAATACCTGCTATGACGCGTCCTTCTGCCCGGCGTCCAGCGCCGCCACGGTCTTGCGCACCTCGTCGTAGGTGCGCATGAGGTGGTCGTGGGTGAGGCGGCAGGCGCGCAGCGCATTGCGCTCCAGCGTCGCCTCGACGATCGCCTGGTGCTCGTCCTGCACGAAGCGCTTGCCGCGCGAGGCGCTCAGCGACACCCGGCGGTAGCGCTCGGCCTGGTGGTAGAGCAGTTCCTGCAGCTTGATCAGCCACGGCGAATCGCAGGCCGACACCAGCGCGTAGTGGAACTGGCGGTTGCGCTCTTCCCAGGCGTCGAGCAGTTCCTGCGGCGCGCCTTCGCCACGCCCCAGCACCTCGCCCTCGACCTCGTTGAGCGCGTCGTAGGTGTCGCGCACGCGCGCCTCCCAGGCCTCGTCGCCGCGCTCGATGGACAGCCGCAGCGCCTCGGTCTCGATCAGGTTGCGCACCCGCGAGATGTCGTCCAGTTCCTCCAGCGACAGCGGCGCCACCCAGAACCCGCGCTGGTCCTCGGTCTTCACCAGCTGGTCGCCGACCAGCCGCGCCAGCGCCTCGCGCAGCGGCGACATGCCGATCTCGTAATGCTGCACCAGCGCCTCGAGCTTGAGCTTGCCGCCGGGCGGCCACTGGCCGTGGACGATGTCGCGGCGCAGGCGCTGGTAGGCGCGCTTGGCCAGGGTGCGGGCGGTGGTGGCCGGGGCGGAGGCTGGGGTCGTCATGCGTACAGTGTGGGGCGGGAATTTCGAAAATCAAATTCCGTGCTGTGCTGCAACATTCGCCGCATTAATTTCGACAACGCAAAAATCGCTATCTTTTTGTGAAGTTTTCAAGTCATTGTTTTTGAATGATGAAATCGCTTTCGCGTATGTGAGACTGGCTATCATCCGCAGGGATCTACCAAAAATATCGTAATTTTCGTTGACACCTTGACGCGCTCTTGCTGTGATCCGGGTGCACTCCGGCGCCAGGCGCCGGCCTTCGGAACGTGGATGGGGCATCGGCCCGGGCCCGGGAATGGCCACTGCCGGCGACATGCGGGCAGCTCGGGGCATCCATCCGTCAGCCACAGTCAATGCGGGGGAATGATGAGCAGTCGAGCAGGGAAACAGCGGGTTCTGGCCAGCGGATTTTCGATATTGGCGGTGTGCATCGCCGGCGCGCTGCAGGCGCAGGAGGCGCCGGTGCAGCTGGATACGGTGGTCGTCACCGGCACCAACATCCGCGGCGCGACGCCGGCGGGCAACGACGTGATGGTGATCGGCGCCGAGCAGATCCAGGCCAGCGGCAAGGCCACGGTGGGCGACTTCCTGCGCGAACTGCCGGCCAACTTCGCCGGCGGCGTGGGCATGAGCGACAACATCCAGGGCTCGGACAGCAGCGTGGCCGGCTCCAACATGACCGGCGGCCAGGGCGTGAACCTGCGCGGCCTGGGCGCGCTGTCCACCCTGGTGCTGGTCAACGGCCGCCGCGTCGCCGCCGCCGGCCAGTACGGCGACTTCGTCGACATCTCGACCATCCCCAGCAACGCGGTCGACCACATCGAGATCCTGCTCGACGGCGCCTCGGCGGTCTACGGTTCGGACGCGGTCGGCGGCGTGGTCAACATCATCCTCAAGCGCAGCGACGACGGCGCCCGCACCACGGTCCGCCTCGGCAACGCCACCGAGGGCGGCAACAGCCAGCTGCAGATCGGCCAGACCTGGGGCCGGCAGTGGACCGGCGGCGGCATGATCGTCGGCTACGAATACGACCGGCAGGACGCGCTGGCCGCCACCGACCTGGGCATCTACCGCTCCGGCAGCGACTTCAGCGACCGCGGCGGCGTGAACTGGCGCCGTGCCGGCGCCCGCGCGGGCGCGGCGGCCAACCAGTTCAACACGCCCACCGCCAACGGCTGGGGCACGCCGGCGCGGCGCATCTCCGGCGGCGGCCTGGTCGCGGTGACCGACGGCGTCGGCAACACCCACGACGCCTGGGACAAGGTGGACATCCTGCCGGAGATGGAGCGCCATAGCGCCTTCGTCGGCTTCGAGCAGGAAGTCGGCGCCGCCGAGCTGTACGGCGACCTGCGCTACACCCGCCGCCGCGGCACCTACGACCAGGGCTACCAGGCGCTGTACGGCACCCTGGGCCCGAACAACCCGTACCTGATCCCGGGCGTGGCCAACAACTACGGCGTGCTGATCGACGACCGCCCGCTGCAGCGCGAGGTCGGCGTGGACAGCATCGCCGCGACCCTCGGCGCCGGCTTCGACCTGGGCGGCAGCTGGCGCGGCGAGGCCACGCTCAGCTACAGCCGCGACAAGCAGTTCCGCAACTCCGACGTGCAGCGCAACGCCAACATCTACGACTTCCTGCCCACGCCCGCCGGCGGCAAGGTGCAGGCGCCGACCGCGATCCAGTGTAGCCAGGGCCTGCCGGGCAACGCCACGCCGGCGCAGCTGGCCTACTGCGCGGGGCTCAACTACGCCGCGTTCAACCCGTGGACCACCGACCCGCTGTCCGAGCAGGTGCTGTCGCAGCTGATCGGCTACGAGAACCTGGACTTCGCCTCGTGGCTGGCGCAGGCCAGCTTCAAGGTCGACGGCGACCTGTTCGCGATGCCCGGCGGCACCGCCAAGCTGGCCGCGGGCATCGACTACCGCCGCGAGAACATCGGCGGCGAGCTGGACTTCAACTGGCGCTCGACCTCGGACAAACACGAAGTCTTCGGCACCACCGAGCGCGACGTCGGCGCGGTGTTCGCCGAACTGGCCTTCCCGCTGATCGGCAAGGACAACGCCTCGCGCTTCGCGCGCAAGCTGGACCTGTCCCTGGCCGGCCGCTACGAGCGCAGCCGCGGCATGGGCGACTTCTCCACCTTCAACCCGAAGGTCGGCCTGGACTTCAAGCCGACCGACGGCCTGACCCTGCGCGCCAGCTGGGGCACCTCGTTCCACGCCCCGCCGATGCGCTACGCCTACGACGGCGTGCAGCCGATCACCGGCGGCAACGGCGCGTTCCTGCGCGCGGACCTGTACCGCGCGCCCTGCGACACCACCGTGGTCCCGCTCAACGGCGTGTCCAACACCGCGGCCGGCTGCACCTTCAACGCGATCGTGGTCTCCGGCGGCGCCGGACCCACGCTGAAGCCCGAAGAGGCCAAGACCTGGACCCTGGGCTTCGACTGGAAGCCGGAGTGGGCGCCGGGCCTGCGCGCCGGGGCGAGCTACTTCAACCTGAAGATCGACGACCGCATCGTGCGCATCCAGGCCGGGCAGCTGGGCGGCATCCTCAACGACCTGTTCACCAAGGGCACCACCCCGTACCTCGGCAGCCTGGAGATCAATCCCGGCGCGGACCGCGTGCGCCAGATCATGGAGAACGACCCGCGCTACCTCGGCCAGCTCGGCGCCGGGCCGGTGGTGGGGGCGGCGGACGTGGCGATGATCGTCAACGCCACCCAGCTCAACCTGGCCTCGCTGAGGATGGACGGCTTCGACTTCAACCTCGACTACGGCTTCGACACCAGCTACGGCGGTTCGCTGGAGTTCTTCAACCGCGGCACCCTGCTGAAGTCCTACGAGATCGAGGCCACGCCGGGCGCCGGCTACGTCGACCGGCTCGCCCGGTACAGCGCCGCCGACGGTTCCAGCCCGGTCAAGCTGCGCTCGATGCACGGGGTGAAGTGGTACTACGGCAACCTCAACGCGTCGCTGACGATGAACTACGTGGACGACTACCAGTGCGTGGCCGGCTGCTTCCTGCCCAATGCCCAGGGCCTGCCGGTGGCGGCGACCGCGCCGGTGAAGATCAAGGCGTGGAAGACGTTCGACTTCCACCTCGGCTACGACCTGTCCGGCATCGGCGGCCTGTTCCGCGATTCGCGGGTGAACTTCACCGCCATCAACCTCACCAACAGCGCGCCGCCGTTCTTCGACACCGGCACCACCGCCGCCGTCGATACTCTTCCGGACCCCTATGATCCGGCCAACGCGACGGTGATGGGCCGCAGCCTGGTGCTGTCGTTCGACAAGCGCTGGTAAGCAACGCAGGCCTGCCCGGCATCGCGCCGGGCAGGCCGGGAGACAAGGCAATGATGAAAGCAGTATCCGTGGCGCTGGCGCTGGGTCTTGCCTTGGCGCCGGCGATGGCGACGGCCGCACCGGGCCACCCGGTTGCGTCCGCCGCTGCGCCGCTGCAGGTCAAGGGCGCGCAGCAGTTCGACCTGGAGGCCGTCGACGGACGCGCCTACCGCATCTTCGTGTCGGTGCCGGACAAGCCGGCGCCGCCCGCCGGCTACGGCGTGCTCTACGTGCTGGACGGCAACGCCATGTTCCTCACCGCCATGGAAACGGTGCGCGCCATGGAACGCCGCCCCGACGTGCCGCGCGACCTGGCTACCGTGGTGGTGGGCATCGGCTACCCCGACGGCGTGGACGTCGGCGTGGCGCGCACCCTGGACCTGACCCCGCCGGGCAGCGGCAGCCCGCGCGTCACCGCCGCCTCGGGCGGCGCCGACGCCTTTCTCGATTTCATCGAGGGCACGCTCAAGCCGCGCATCGGCGCGCTGGCGCCGGTCGATCCGGCGCGGCAGGCGCTGTTCGGGCATTCCTTCGGCGGCCTGTTCGTGCTGCATTCGATGCTGCGCAAACCCGATGCCTTCGCCGTGCGCATCGCGGCCAGCCCGTCGATCTGGTTCGACCGCGGCGACATCGCCCGCCGGCTGGCCGACACCCTGGCCGCGCGCCCGCCGCAGGCGGCGCCCCTCAAACTGCTGTTGACCGCGGGCGAATACGAGCAGGCGCTGTCGCCGCTGGCGTACTCGCGGCCCAACGTCGCTAAGCTGGCGCTGCTGCAGAAGGAGCGCGCGCAGGTGGACAGCAGCCGCGCGCTGGCCACCGCGCTGGCCGGGCGCACCGCGGTGGACGCGCGTTTCGACGAGATCGCCGGCGAGGACCATGGCACCGTCATCCCCGCGGCGATCAGCCGCGCGGTGTCCTTCCTGCTGATGCCGCAGCTGCAGGTGCCGCCGGTACCCACGGCCGCCGCGTACTGGCAGATGACGCCCGAGCAGCGCTACGACCTGCGCATGTGGGTGCGGCAGCTGCCCGACCGCCAGCGCATCCCCTGGCTGACCGGCCTGCGCGACACCCTGCACGACGGCCTGAGCAAGGAGCAGGTGCAGACCCTGCACGACGAGCGCAACCGCATGGACGCCGAGCAGGGCAGCAAGCCGCACGAAGTGAACGCGCCGGCGCACTGAGCCGCGCCCGGACCGCACGTCACGGCGGTTCCGTGCCCTGCGCATGGAGCCGCCGCTCCTCTCTGGCAACGGCGGCGAAGCCCGCCGTCCCGTTGCCGTCACTCCCCGCCGGACCGTGCGTCCCGGCGCCGGCGCGATTTGTGGCGCGCCCCTGGCCGCACTAGAATCCCGCGTCCCCCGCGCCAGTCCCCCGTTGCGATGACTCCGCCCTGACCCTCGCGCATCGATACGACGCCGTTCCCTGCAACGGCGGACGAAGGGTCGTGCATCCGTTCTTTCCAGCCCGAAGCGCATCGGTGCGATGCGCGGGAGTCCTCCATGTCCGTCAATCACTCCCTGCGCGAGCAGTGGCTGGGCAATGTCCGCGGCGACATCCTGTCCGGCACGCTCGTCGCCCTGGCCCTGATCCCCGAGGCCATCGCCTTCTCCCTCATCGCCGGCGTCGATCCCAAGGTCGGCCTGTACGCGTCGTTCTGCATCGCTGTGGTCACCGCCATCGCCGGCGGCCGGCCGGGCATGATCTCCGCGGCCACCGGCGCGATGGTACTGGTGATGGTGGACCTGGTCCGCGACCACGGCCTGCAGTACCTGTTCGCGGCGAGCATCCTTGCCGGCCTGCTGCAGATGCTGGCCGCCGCGCTGCGCCTGAACACGCTGATGCGTTTCGTCTCGCGCTCGGTCGTGGTCGGCTTCGTCAACGCGCTGGCGATCCTGATCTTCCTGGCGCAGCTGCCGGAATTGACCGGAAAGGCGTGGCCGGTTTATGCGATGTGCGCGGCCGCGCTGGCGATCATCTACCTGCTGCCGCGCCTGACCCGCGCGGTGCCGTCGGCGCTGGTGGCGATCGTGGCGATGACCGCCGCGGCGATCTGGCTGGACCTGGACATCCGCACCGTCGGCGACATGGGCCAGCTGCCCGACAGCCTGCCGGTATTCCTGTTCCCCGACATTCCGTGGACGCGGGAGACGCTGCGCATCCTGCTGCCGGTGTCGGCGACGCTGGCGGTGGTGGGCCTGCTCGAATCGCTGATGACCGCGCAGATCGTCGAGGACGCCACCGACACCCCGACCGACCGCCGCCGCGAATGCGCCGGGCAGGGCGCGGCCAATGTCGTGGCCGGGCTGTTCGGCGGCATGGCCGGCTGCGCGATGATCGGCCAGTCGATGATCAACGTCTCCTCCGGCGGCCGCGGGCGCCTGTCCTGTCTGGTCGCCGGCGTGCTGTTGCTGCTGCTGGTGGTGTACGCCTCGGACTGGGTGTCGCGTATCCCGATGGCGGCGCTGGTGGCGGTGATGATCATGGTCAGCATCGGCACCTTCCACTGGAAAAGCCTGCGCGAGTTCAGGACCCACCCGGCCAGCGCCAACCTCATCATGCTCGGCACCGTCGTGGTCACCGTGGCCACGCACGACCTGGCCAAGGGCGTGCTCACCGGCGTGCTGCTCACCGCGCTGTCGTTCACTCGCCGCGTCGGCCGCATGCTGCGCGTGGACGCGGTCACTGCCGATGACGGCGCGCGCGTCTACCGCGTGCACGGCCAGGTGTTCTTCGCCTCGGCGGTCCAGTTCGCCAACAGTTTCGACTACCTGCACGCGTCGTCGCGGGTGGTCATCGACCTGGGCGACGCCCATTTCTGGGACACCAGCGCGGTGGCGGCGCTGGACCGGGTGGTGTTCAAGCTGCGCCGGCACGGCGCCAGCGTGGAGGTGGTGGGCCTGAACCAGGCCAGCGAATCCCTGGTGGAGCGGCTGGGCACGCACCGCCACACCGATGCGGGCACGGGAGCCGGGCACTGAGCGGTCGCCGGATGCGCCGCGGCGGTGCCGTCACGCGGTGACGGGCCGCCTGCGTTCCAGCCACCACAGCAGGCCTGCCACCAGCACGAAACCCAGCAGCCACGGCCAGCGCGGGCCGGACACCGGCAGCGCGGTAGTGCCGGCAGTCCCGGTGCCGCCGCGCAGGGCCGACGTGGCTTCGCGGGTGGCCTGTGCGTGCAGGGCGCGTGCGCCGGCCGGGTCGATGACCCGCACGCCGGCAGCGGCGTCGCCGGCGACGACGCGGTGCCAGCCGGCCTGTCGCGGCCACCAGCCGCCGCAGTTGCCGGCGCGCGGATCGGTCACCAGCGTGGTGGTGCCGCCATCGGGCGCTTCGATCCGCGCGCCATCGGGCAGCCCGCACAGCGCGGTGCGTTCGCCGGCCCAGGCCCAGGCTGGCACCCGGGCCAGCGGCGATGCCGGCAGCGGCCGCGCCAGCGTCGCCAGCACGCGGTTCCACAGTTCGGCATGGGCGTCGGCGTGGCCGGCGAGCACCAGGGCGTAGCTGTCGGCGACCGGCAGCACGCCGACGCGCCCGCGGCCGACGGCGCGCCAGCCGCCGATCGCGCTGCCGTCGGCGGCGCGCAGCAGCGGCACCACGCCGGTGTCGGCGAACGCCAGGTCGAAGCGCTCGATGTCCAGCGGCGCCGGCGCGGTGCCTTCGCCGCTGGCGGCATCGGCATCGCGCAGCTTCACCGTGGCGGTCCGCTCGCCGCCGCGCGCGTCCAGCCCCCATTCGCGCAGGATGCGGCGGGCGTTGCTATCGAGCGCGCCGCCCATGCGCACCAGCACGCCAAGGCCTTCGTGCATGGCCGCGGCGATGGCCGCGCGCTGCGCCGACGACAGCGCGGCCAGACGGCGTTCGTCGAGCAGCAGCAGGTCGAGCCTGGCGAGGCTGGCCGCGTCGATGGCCTGCGGCGCGTCGCCCAGCTGCACGCCGCCGCCGACGCTGATGCCGGTCTGCAGGGTTGCGCCGGTGTCGGCGGCCCAGCGCTGCAGGTATTTCAGTTCCGGCCCGGGTGCGCCGGCGAGCAGGCGCAGCGCGGGCGCGGGTACCGCCTGCACGCGCACGGGCACCGGCAACCGGTCGAGCACCTTGCCGTCGCCGTTGAGCGCACGCAGGGCGAATTCGACGTCGCCGGCATCACGTGCGCTGGCGGCCAGGCGCACGCGGCCATCGTTGCCGGGCGTGGCGATGGCGACGCGATGCCCGGCCGGATCGAGCAGTTCCACCCGCGCCTGCGGCAGGCCCTGCACGCGCGTGCCGACCTCGAAATGCGCGCCCGCGGCGAGCGGTGGCGGTGCCAGCAGTTCGACCAGTCCGCGCGGGGCGGCGCCGGCATGGAAGCGCAGCGGCGGTGCCGCGGTATCGCGGTCGCGCGCCGGCAGGCCCTGGCCGACGACGACGAGTTCGCGCGTGCCCGGATGCCGGCGCAGCGCGGTGGCCAGATCCGGCACCCGGTCCACGCCCGTCAGTGCCGTCGCTTCCGGCAGGCGCAGCCGTACGGCGGCGGGAACGGCCGCCAGGTCCGCCGCGGTCGCGCCGGCGGTGGCGACCAGCAGCGTACCGGCAGGCACGGCGTGCCGCGGCGGGAACAGGGTCAGCGCGAGCAGCGCCGCCGCCGCCAGTTGCAGCGCCAGCAGCACGCCCAGGCGTGCGAGCGGCGGCCGCGGCGGCAGGCACAGGCGCAGGCTGGCGAGCAGCACGGCCAGGGCGATGAGGGCCAGGGGCAGCCAGAAGATCATCGTGCGCTCTCCCGTGGCGCGGCCAGCGCGTCCAGATAGCGGCGGCCCATGGCGTCGGCGGCGTCGCGTCGCGGCGGGGGGCCGGGCGCGCGCGACAGCGCCGGCCACAGCTGGTCGCGCAGGCGCTGCCGGCAGGCGCGACAACCGGGTTGCTGGCGCAGGTCGTCGATGGCGGCGGCGAGGTCGAGCGGATCGGGCACGGCCTGCGGATGCGCGTCGAGCCAGCGCGACAGCGCATCCAGGTCCACCGCCGCGTCCGCCGTCGCCAGCGCGCGCCAGACGTCGGCGGGCGTGGCGTCGCCGCCGGCGCGTGGCGGCAGCTGCAGGCCGCGGTTGCCCAGGCCCTCGCGCTTGCCGCCCATGCGTCGCGCCATGTCGATCGGCGGCAGCTCGGGGCCGACCCGCGCCAGGTAGACGCGTTCGGCCTGCTGTACCTGCTTGATGAACCCCAGCGCCTTGTAGGCGTAGGGCAGCGCCTTGTCGGGATGGCCCTGGCGCAGCTGGCCTTCGGACTGCCACATCTGGTCGAGCGCGGCCTTGAGGATGGCGCGGGTCTGCGGATCGAGCAGGGTGGCGGCCTCGGCGTGGTCGTGGGTGTGGCCGTATTCGGCGAGCACGTCGGTGGCGCTGCCGAAGGCCGGGGCGGCGCCTGCGTTGCCGGCCTGTTCGTGGCCGTGGTCGTGGCCGTCGTCGTGCGCGTGGTCGTCGGCCGGTGCGTCGCCGGTGGGCAGGTGATCGCCGGTCGGCGGTGGCTTGGCGCCGCCTTCGGCCTCCTCGCCGAGGAACTGGCCGTAGCGCAGGCGCAGGATGCGCTGGTCCACGCCGATGGCGTCCGAACGGCGGGGGAAGGTATCGGCATCGAGCGCGCCGCGCTGTTTCAGCAGCGCCTCGGCGTCGAGGATGATCTGGCGCTGGCTGCGGAAATAGGCCGGCATCACTTTCTTGATCGCGCCTTCCAGGTCGCTGGTCTGCACCTCCTGCTCGCTGGGCAGGCGCAGGATCAGGCTGGGGCTGCGCGCCTGCTGCGGCTGCGGCGCGCGGTTGTCGCGCACGGTCAGGCGCGCGACCACTTCGTCGCCGGGGCCGACGCCCAGCGCGCCCAGGTCGACGTCATGGGCGAAGCGGCGGGCGGTGGCGGTGCCGCCGCCGGCCAGTTCGACGCGACGCTGCTGGAAGTCGATGTTCTCGCCGCTGCCCTTGGCGGTGGTGAGCTCCAGCAGCGCGCCGGCGGCGACGCCGAAGTCGTCGCTGGCCTCGAAGCGCAGCGGCCAGCGGCGCTGGCGCGGCGCGGCCTGGCTGAGCGTCTGCGCCGGTTCGATCACCTTCACCTGCGGCGGCCGGTCCGGCACCACCTCCAGCCGCCATGCGCGCCCGGCCTCGGCCAGCGCGGGTTCGGCGACGATGCGGTACAGGCCGGAGCGCTGCAGGGTTTCGCCGGCCTGCCAGCGGTCGCCGTCGCGTTGCAGCGGCAGGCGGCGGCCATCGTGGAACTGCAGCCACGCCCGTTGCGGCTGCGGCGCGAACCGCAGCTGCCAGTGCAGGCGGCTGCCCTGCAGGGCGCGCGCGTCGAGCTTCTCGCCGGCGCTGGTGGGTTGGCCGGTGTAGGCCGGCGGCGTCACTTCGAGGCGGGCGCCGCGCAGTGCGGGCGGTGTCGTCACTGCGGAATGTACGGCGCCTCCATCGCGGACATCCGCGGTAGCCATTCCCGCATCGCGCGGCCACAGCATGGCGGCGACCGCGACCAGCAGTGCGATGCCGGAGCACGCGAGCAGGCGCGGCCACGGCCAGCGCGGACGCAGGTCGGGCGGCGTCGCGCGCAGGCGTTGCTCGATGCGCGCGCGCTGGCGCCGCTGCAGCGGATTCAGCGTTTCCGGCGTGGCGAACAGCAGGTCCGCGCTGTCCTCGAAGCGCGGCTGCTCATCCAGGCGCGCGACCAGCCAGCGCGCATCCAGCCGCCGCGCGCGCCAGGTGGCCAGACCCGCGGCGGCGAGCAGCGCGAGCGTGAGCGCGACGCTGCCGGCATCGAAGCCGGCCATGCGCATGGCGAGCAGGCCGAGCGCCAGCGCTAGCGGCACGCCGCCGGCCAGCGCGATCAGCACCACCCGGCGCCGCGCGCTGCGCAGCAATGCCTGCGGGTTCATGCCTGCCCCCGGCGCCGGCGCGCGCTGGCCATCCAGCGTTCCAGCAGGAACAGCAGGGCGATGGCCGCGGCCAGCCACGGCACGGGTTCGTACGCCGGCTGCGGCCATGCGGCGGCGCCGCTATCCGGTTGCATGGCCGTCGCCCATGCACGCGTGGGCGCGGGTGGTGCCTGCAACAGGTCGCGCAGGCGCTGCGGGAAACCTGCATCCAGCAGGACGGGCATTGCTGCCGGCTGCAGCGGTGCGGCCCAGCGCAGCCATTGCGCGTGGGTGCCATCGAGCTGCTCGATCACCGTTGCGCCACTGTCGTCGCGCCACAACGGCAGGCGCTGCGTGGAACTGGGCAACGGCGTGCGGGCATCGACCAGCAGCCGGCCGCCATCGCGTGCCCACGCCTGTACTGCCTCGGGAACCGGTCTGGCCGAGAGCCAGACGCGCACGCCATCGTCGTCGTCGAAGGGGCGGTCGTCGCCGGCGATGTCCATCGGCGTGGCGGCGTTCCACGCCTGGCCGACGGCACGCAGCCAGGGCAGGGCGGCGGCGCCGGCGTCGTCGTGGCGGATGTGCAGGCGCGGTGTCGCCGTAGCGGCAGTGGCAGTGGCGCCGGTGGCCGACGGCGCGGTCTCGACCACCTCCCAGCGCACCGCGCGCGACAGCTGCGGCCGCTGCGCGTCCAGCCCGTCCAGCACCGACGGCACGACCACGGTGAGCGGTGCCGTGGCCGGCAGCGACGCATCCAGCTCGCGCAGCAGGCTGGCGACCGATTGCGGGGGCGAAGCGGCGGCGGGTGCGTCGAGCGCGGGGAAACCCGGCGCCAGCCACAGCCACCGCGCCTGGTCCGCAGCGACGGCAGTGCGCGCGGCGGCAAGGTCCACGCCGGGCACCACGGCGACGCGCGGCGCGACATCTTCGACGCCTTCCAGCGCCGGCCGCGCCAGCAGCACCGCCAGCAGCGCGAGCAGCAGCAGCCGCACCAGCAGCAGCGGCCAGTCGTCGAAGCGGATGCGCCGGCGCGGGCGCGGCCTGGCCGACAGCCAGCGCAGCGCGGCGAAGTCGACCAGCCGCTGCTCGTCGCGCCGCGCCAGGTGGATCAACAATGGCAGCAGCAACGCCGCCAGCGCGGCCAGCCCCGCCGGGAACAGCCACACCAGGCTCATGCGCCGTTGCCTCCACGGCGAGCGGACAGCCGTTGCAGCGGGGCGTCGATGGCTTCGTCGAGGAAGCCGGTGTCGTGGCGGATGCCGGCGGCCTGCAGGCGCGCATCCAGCGTGCGCCGCGCCTCGGCGAAGCGGGCCAGGTAGTTGGCGCGTACCGTCGCACCGTCGCTGAGCAGCTCGTCGCCGGTTTCCGGGTCGCGGAAACGGTGGCCATCGCGGAACGGGAAGTCGCGCTCCTCGGCGGTCAGCAGCTGCAGGTGCACGACGTCGCGGCCGGCCCTGGCCAGGCGCTCGGCCAATGCGACCGCATCCTCGTCGAAGCCGTCGCCGATCATCACCACCAGGTCGTTGGCGGCGATGCGTTCCCACACCGGTGCCAGCCGTTCCTGCGCCGGCCACCGGCCCTGCGCGCGCAGCGCGTGCAGCTGCAGATGCAGGCGGTCGCGCTGGCGCAGGCCATGGCCGGCCGGCACCAGGCGCACGCCGTCGCCGCCGATGGCGACCAGGCCGAAGGCATCGCCCTGCTGCAACGCCAGTTCGACTACGCAGGCGGCCAGCGCGCTGGCCGCCTGCAGGCGGGTCCAGTCGCGTCGCGCCTGGTCGGCCTGCGCCATCGAGGCGGTGGTGTCGAGCAGCAGCCACACGGTGAGCGGGCTTTCGCGCTCGGATTCGCGCACGAAGAAGCGGTCCGAGCGCGCGTAGAGCTTCCAGTCGATCTGGCGCAGTTCGTCGCCGGGCTCGTAGGCGCGGTACTGCGCGAACTCCAGCCCGGCGCCGCGGCTGCGGCTGGCGTGCATGCCGATGCCGCGGCTGCCGCTGGCCCGTTGCGGCAACAGCCGCAGGCCGCGCAGGCGGCTGCGCACGTCGGCGGGAATCAGCGGTGGCGCGGTGGCGGCCAAGGCGAATGCAGGGGGTGGGTCAGGCCGGGTACGGCACCGCGCGCAGCAGCGCGGCGATCACGTCGTCGGCGTTCTTCTGCTCGGCCTCGGCGGCGAAGGACAGCAGCAGGCGATGGCGCATCACCGGCGCGGCCAGCGCCTGCACGTCCTCGCGGGTGGCGGCGAAGCGGCCGTGCAGCAGTGCGCGCGCCTTCGACGCCAGCACCAGCGACTGCCCGGCGCGTGGGCCTGCGCCCCATTTGATCCAGTTGTTCACCTCGGCAGGCGCACCGTCGCCCGGTCGGCTGGCGCGCACCAGCCGGGTGGTCCAGGTCAGCAGGTCGGCGCCGACGTGCACCTCGCGCACTGCGGCCTGCAATGCCTTCACCGCCTCGGCGTCCATCACCTTCGGCACCGCGCCGCCACCGCTGCCGGTGGTCTGCGCGAGGATGTCGCGTTCCTCGGCCTCGCTGGGGTAATCCACGCGCACGTGCAGCAGGAAGCGGTCCAGCTGCGCTTCCGGCAGCGGATAGGTGCCGGCCTGTTCGATCGGGTTCTGCGTGGCCAGCACGAAGAACGGCGCGGGCAGCGTATGGGTGGTGCCGGCGTAGCTGACGGTGCGTTCCTGCATCGCCTCCAGCAGCGCGGCCTGGGTCTTGGGCGGGGTGCGGTTGAGTTCGTCGGCCAGCAGCAGGTTGGTGAACACCGGCCCCTGCTGGAAGCGGAACGCGCGCTTGCCGGTACCGTGGTCCTCCTCCAGCAGCTCGGTGCCAAGGATGTCGCTGGGCATCAGGTCGGGGGTGAACTGCACGCGCCGGAACTGCAGCTCCAGCGCCTGGCCGAGCGAGCGCACCAGCAGGGTCTTGCCGAGGCCAGGCGCGCCTTCGAGCAGGCAGTGGCCGCCGGCGAGCAGGCCGATCAGCAGTTGCTCGACCACGTCCTGCTGGCCGACCACCGCCTGGGCCAGCGCGCCGCGCAGTTCGCCCAGGCGGGGCAGCAGGGAATCGAGATCGTGGGCGGGGGCGTTCATGCGGTCACCAGTGGGGTCAATGCGTCAGTGCGTACATCACGATGTTCACGCCGAACTTCGTGTTGTCTTCGGCCAGGAAGCGTTTGTTGCGCCAGTCGTAGTCCCATTCGCAGCCGTAGTCCTTGTTGCTGTAGAGCACGCCCAGGCGGCCGTCGATCTCGATGCCCTTGAGGTAGTCGTGCACCAGGTCGTCGCCCCAGCCGTTGAGTTCGAACGCGGTCGCCGGCGGGCCTTCGGGAAACCTGAAGAAGCTGTTGTAGAGCGCATGGGTGTTGGGCAGTTTCTTCAGCGCATTGGCGCCGAAGATGGCGCGCATCTGCGCCTCGAACGAGGTGGCGAACAGGCCGTCGATGTCGTGGTTGCAGTCGTCCACCAGCACGAAGCCGCCGTTGCGCACGTAGCGCTCGAAGTTGCGGCGTTCGTCGGGATTGAACTCGACCAGCTTGTGCCCGGCCAGGTAGCAGAACGGCGCGCGCAGCATCTTCGGGTCGGACAGGGCGATCACGTGTTCGGTCGGATCGACGCGCAGCGTGGTGTAGTCGACCAGCGAGGTGATCAGGTTGGACGGCATGCGCGCGTCCACGTCCCAGTCGCCGGAGTCGTACTTGAGCCGGGTGAACCAGAAGTCGTAGCGGCTGGCCTGCGCGCCCGCCCTTCCGGGCAACGCGGCGGCCACCGCGCCGCCGAGCAGCAGGTGGAGGAATTGCGCACGCGTTAGCCGGGGCTGGGACAAAACGGGAAAGTCTCTGTGGCGCTGAAGCCCCTCTCCCACCGGGAGAGGGGTTGGGGAGAGGGCAGGGGCGAAGCCCTCTCCATGTCTGGTTGCACGAGGCTTTGCCCGTACCCTCATCCGCCCGTTGGGGCACCTGCATCCGGCACATCCCTGCGCCTGGCCCTGCGGGCGGCTTCGCCGTGCAGCTCGGCAATCCTGCCAGGCCGTCTCCCGGAGGGAGAAGGCAAAGGCGGCAGCATCAAACCGCGTCGGAGAGCGAGGTGAAGGTGAAATCGCGCAGCCGCATCGGCGGGATCATCATCACGAAGCTGGATTCGTCGCCGGCCACGCGCACCGGCTTGCCCAGTTCGTCGATGTTGTTGAGCATGATCACCGGCGATTCGTTGAAGCGGAAGTTCTTCACCGGGTGCTTGATCTGGCCGTTCTCAATGTAGAAGGTGCCGTCGCGGGTCAGGCCGGTCAGCAGCACGGTCTGCGGATCGACCATGCGGATGTACCAGGTGCGGGTGAGCAGGATGCCCTTCTGCGTGCCCTTGACCAGTTCGGCGATGGACTTGCTGCCGCCGCTCATCAGCAGGTTGCCCGGCGAGGCCTTGGCGGTCTTGCCCTGCTTCTGCGCCCAGTAGCGCGAGTAGTCCAGGTTCATCACCTTGCCGTTCTCGATGATGGCGATGCGCTCGCGCGGCATGCCCTCGCCGTCCCACGGCAGCACCGGCGCGTCCGGGTGCCACGGATCGGCGTACATGTTCACCTGCGGGTCGTAGACCTGCTCGCCGAGCTTGTTGCCGCCGCCTTTCTTGGACAGGAAGCTGCGGCCTTCGTCGGCCGAGCGCGCGCCGAAGAAATTCATCATGAAGCTGATCAGGCCGGCGGCGGCGGCCGGTTCCAGGATCACCGTGTACTTGCCCGGCTCAAGCGCCTTGGCCTCGGACGATTCGATCGCCTTGCGCTTGGCGACCTCGATTTCCTGCTCGGCATGGAAGGCGGAGGCGTCCTTCAGGTTGCGCCCGACCCAGCCCGACCCGCGGCCGTCCTCGGTGCGCACGGTGCAGGTGTAGTCGAACGAGGTGGTCCGCTGGTAGCCGAAGTTGCCGTTGCTGTTGGCGATGGCGACGAAGCCGCGGCTGTCCTCCAAGAAGCCGGCGGCGACCAGCCCGTGGCCGCGGCACGGCGCGATCGAGTCGGCGGCGACCCTGGCGCGGAATTCCGGATCGATGGCGGCGGTGGATTCGCTGTAGGTCGGGCTGGGCCTGTAGTCCTGCTTGCCGATGGCCGGCATGAACTCCGGGTTCTCGGGCGCCAGCCTGGCCAGGTCCTCGGCGCGGCGTACCACGCGTTCCAGCGAGGCGTCGTCGAACTCGTTGATCGAGGCGGTGCCCACGCGCTTGCCGAAGGCGACCTGCACGGCCAGTTGGGCGTTGTTGACCATGCCGCTGGTGGAGACGTTGTTCAGCGCGAAGCGGATGTTGCCGTCGATGGAGCCGGCCAGCGTCGCGGTGCATTCGTCGGCCTTGGACAGCGCGATGACCTTGTCCAGGATGGCCTTGGCTTCCTGTTCGGTGAAGATGCTCATTGCTCAAGAACTCCTTGGACGGTCAGCCGAGGCTGCGCGCGGTATTGATGACGTTGATGCCGTCGAAACGGGCGGTGGACGAGCCGTGCGACACCGCCGAGACCTGGCCCGGCTGGCCCTTGCCGTCGAAGAACGAGCCGCCCAGGCGGTAGTCGCGTTCGTCGGCCACGGCGCTGCAGGCGTTCCAGAATTCCGGCGTGCGGATCTGGTAGGCCACGTCCTCGAGCATGCGGGTGATCTTGCCGTCCTTGATCTCGTAGAACAGCTGGCCGCCGAACTGCGCGTTGTAGCGTTGCTGGTCGATCGAGAACGAACCGTCGCCGATGATGTAGATGCCGTTCTCCACGTCCTTGACCAGGTCGGCCACGCTCAGCGGGGCCTTGCCCGGCGCCATCGACACGTTGGCCATGCGCTGGAACTGCACGCTCGACCACGAGTCGGCATAGCAGCAGCCGTCGGACTCGGTCTTGCCGAGGATGTGGGCCTGGTCGCGGATGGTCTGGTAATCGACCAGCTTGCCGTCGCTGATCAGCGGCCAGCGCTTGGTCTTCACGCCTTCGTCGTCGTAGCCGACCGCGCCGAGGCTGCCCGGCTGGACCTTGTCGGCGAAGATGTTGACCTTGTCGCTGCCGTACTGGAAATGCTGCTCGCGCTTGTCCAGGGTGGCGAAGCTGGTGCCGGCGTAGTTGGCTTCGTAGCCGAGCACGCGGTCCAGTTCCAGCGGGTGGCCGACCGATTCGTGGATGGTCAGCCAGGTGTGCGAGGGGTCCAGCACCAGGTCGTACTTGCCCGGCTTGACCGAGGCGGCGGTGAGCTTCTCCTGGGCATGCTTGGCCGCGGCGACGGCGTCCTCGCGCATGTCGTAGGACATGCCGTAGACGGTCACGCCGTTGGGCAGCACGGTCTTGCCGGAGGCGTCGCCGTCCAGGTACTCGAAGCCCATGCCCATCGGCGCCGACAACCCGCCGCGGGTGCGGAACTTGCCGCTGGCCTTGTCGATGGCGGTCACCGTCATCGGCGCCCAGATGCGGTGCACGTCCTGGTCGATGTAGGAACCGTCGGTGGAGGCGAAATACTTCTGCTCGTTGACCAGGAACAGCATCGAGTTGACGAAGCTGGCGCCGGCGCCGAGCGCGGCGGCATTCACGCCCAGCAGCAGGTCGGCCTTGTCCTTGATCGGCACTTCCATCGCGTTCTTCTTGATCGGCGTGCGCCAGCTGACCTCGCCGAAGCCCGGCGCCTTGGCGAACTGCACCGGCGCGGTCTGCACCTTGGCGTTGGCCTTGGCGATGGCCGCGGCCTGCTGCGCGGCCTTGACCACGCCGGCCGGGCTCAGGTCGTTGGTCGCGGCGAAGCCCCAGGCGCCATTGGCGATCACGCGGATGCCGGCGCCGGTGGACTCGGTGTTGACCACGTTCTGCACCTTGTCCTCGCGGGTGATCACGAACTGGCGCAGGTAGCGGCCGATGCGCACGTCGCAGTAGCTGGCGCCGGCGCCGCGCGCCGCGTTCATCGCATCGTCGGCCAGGCGTTTCTTCAGCGCCGGGTCGAGCGTGGTGAGCAGTTGTTCGGCGGCGATGGCCTTGCCGAAGAACGACGGCACCAGCAGGCCGCCGGCGGTGAGCCCGGTCAGGGCGAGGAAGTCACGTCTTTGCAAGGCTGTTCTCCATGAACGGGATGCGCCTCGCGGCGCGGATGCAACGAACGGCGATGGCTTCGCGGTGCTCCGCGAACCGTTCGATTCTTGCGGGGAGGCGTTTGCAGCGGTAGTGACTTTAGACATAGGCACCGATGCCGGTGCCCCGTTTCCGTCGTCGTCGACGGGCGGGCTATCGCAGCGCCTCGTCCACTACCTGCTGCAGCCACGCCACGAACGCGCGCAGCCGCTGCGACGGGTGCCGGCGGTGCGGGTACAGCAGGTGCATCGGCAGCGGATCGGCGCGGTGGCCGGGCATCACCTCGACCAGGGCGCCGCTGGCCAGCTCGCGGCGTACGTCGTAGGCCGGGATCTGGATCAGCCCCAGCCCGGCGATGCAGCAGGCGATGTAGGCCTCGGCGCTGTTGACGGTGACGCGCCCGCGCAGCGGCTGCTCGTGCAGCACTCCTTCCTCGCGCCATTCCCAGGGTTCGACCCGGCCGTTGCCGGGCGAGGCGTAGAGCACGCCCCAGTGCGCAGGCAGTTCCCGCGGATGCGCCGGCGTGCCGTGCGCGGCGAGGTAGCCGGCGCTGGCCACGTTGACCAGCGGCAGCTGGCCGAGGCCGCGCGCCACCAGCCGCGAGTCCTGCAGCGGGCCCACCCGCAGCGCGCAGTCCACGCCGTCCTCGACCAGGTCGATGGCGCGGTCGGTCATGCCCAGCTCGACGTCGATACCCGGGTGCGCGTCGAGGAAGCGCGGCAGCGCCGGCGCCACGATCAACCGCCCGATGCGGCCGGGCACATCCACCCGCAGGCGTCCGCTCAGCGCGTGCGGCGACTGCCGGAACAGCTGCTCGGCCTCGTCCATGTCGGCGATCAGCTGCTGGCTGCGGGCGTGGAACAGCAGGCCGTCCTGGGTCGGCGTGACCTGGCGGGTGGTGCGGTGGAGCAGGCGCGTGCCCAGCCTCTGTTCCAGCGTGCGCACCGCCTCGGAGACGGTGGAGCGCGGCAGGTTCAGCTGGTCGGCGGCGCGGGTGAAGCCCGCGCAGTCCACCACACGGACGAAGATGCGGCAAAGCTCGATGCGGTCCATGGCGATTGTCCGGAATATCCGACAAGTGAGGTCAGGATGTCTGGCTTTATCCGGAATTCCAAGCCGATAGCCTCTGTGGGCATTCCAGCCACAGGAGTTCGCCATGACCGACCATCACATCCACGGCAAGACCGTGCTCATCGCCGGCGGCGCCAAGAACCTGGGCGGCCTGCTCGCCCACGACCTCGCCGCGCACGGCGCCCGCGGCGTCGCCATCCACTACAACAGCATCGCCAGCCGCGGCCAGGCCGAGGCGACCGCGGCCGCGGTGCTCGCCGCCGGCAGCGAGGCGCACCTGTTCCAGGCCGACCTGACCCGCGCCGGGGCGGTCGAAAAGCTGTTCGCCGACGCCCGCCAGGCGATGGGCCGCATCGACATCGCGGTCAACACCGTCGGCAAGGTGCTGAAGAAGCCGATGGCCGAGATCGGCGAAGCCGAGTTCGACGAGATGGACGCGGTGAACAACAAGGCCGCGTTCTTCTTCCTGAAGGAAGCCGGCCGCCACCTCGCCGACAACGGCAGGGTCTGCACGCTGGTGACCTCGCTGCTGGGCGCGTTCACGCCGTTCTATTCCAGTTACGCGGGAACCAAGGCGCCGGTGGAGCACTACACGCGCGCGGCCGCCAAGGAGTTCGGCGAGCGCGGCATCTCGGTGACCGCGATCGGCCCGGGGCCGATGGATACGCCGTTCTTCTACCCGGCCGAAGGCGCCGACGCGGTGGCCTACCACAAGACCGCGGCGGCGCTGTCGCCGTTCTCGCGCACCGGCCTGACCGACATCGAGGACATCGTGCCGTGGATACGCTTCCTGGTATCCGAAGGCTGGTGGATGACCGGGCAGACGATCCTGGTCAATGGCGGCTACACCACGCGCTGAGGCGTCCGCGGACCGCCCGTAGGAGCGCACCTTGGTGCGCGATGAAGCTTTCCCGGTAAATCCCATCGCGCACCAAGGTGCGCTCCTACGGAAGTTCAGCCGAGACTGCGGGCGGTGTTGATGATGTTCACGCCATCGAACCGCGTCGTTGCCGAACCGTGCGACACCGCCGATACCTGCCCCGGCTGGCCCTTGCCGTCGAAGAACGAGCCGCCGAGGCGGAAATCGCGTTCGTCGCAGATGGCCGAGCAGGCATTCCAGAACTCCGGGGTGCGGATCTGGTAGGCGGCATCCTCGACCATGCCGGTGATTTCGCCGTTCCTGATCTGGTAGCAGAGCTGGCCGCCGAACTGCGCGTTGTAGCGCTGCTGGTCGATGGAGTACGAGCCGCGGCCGTGGATGTAGATGCCGTTCTCCACGTCCTTGACCATCTGCGCCGGCGTCAGCGGCGCCTTGCCCGGCGCCAGCGACACGTTGGCCATGCGCTGGAACTGCACGCTCTTCCACGAATCGGCGTAGCTGCAGCCGTGCGAGGCGTCCTCGCCGAGGATGTGCACCTCGTCGCGGGTAGCCTGGTAGTTGACCAGGATGCCGTCCTTCACCAGGTCCCAGCGCCGGCACTTCACGCCCTCGTCGTCGTAGCCCACCGCGCCCAGGCTGTAGGGCTGGGTCTTGTCGGCGGTGAAGTTGACGATGTCGCTGCCCCAGCGGAAACCCGCTTCGCGCTTGTCCAGCGTGGCGAAGCTGGTGCCGGCGTAGTTGGCCTCGTAGCCGAGCACGCGGTCCAGCTCCAGCGGGTGGCCGACGTTCTCGTGGATGGTGAGGAACAGGTTGGACGGGTCCAGCACCAGGTCGTACTTGCCCGGCTTCACCGACGGCGCCTTGAGCTTCTCGCGCGCCTGCTTCGCCGCGGCGATGGCGTCCTCCACCGGGTCGTAGGAGTGGCCGTAGCCGATCACGCCGCCGGGCAGGTGGTACTTGCCGGCGGCGTCGCCATCGAGGAATTCCCAGCCCATGCCGGCCGGCGCCGACAGCCCGTTGCGGGTGCGGAACTTGCCGCTGGCGGTGTCGATGGCGGTGGCGGTGAACGGCAGCCAGATGCGGTGCACGTCCTGGTCGATCCACGAACCGTCGCTGGACGCGAAGTATTTCTGCTCGTTGACCAGGAACAGCTGCGAGTTGATGAAGCTGGCGCCGGCGTTGAGCGCAGCAGCGTTTATCGACAGCAGCAGGTCCACCTTGTCCTTGACCGGCACCGCCATCGCGTTGCGGCGGATCGGCGTCTGCCAGCGCACCTCGCCCACGCCGGGCGTGGGCGCCAGCTGCACCGGCCGGGTCTGGATCTTGGCATTCGCGCGGGCGATGGCCAGCGCCTGCGCCACCGCCGCGGCCACGCCCTGTTCGCTGGACTGGTTGCTGGCGGAGAAGCCCCAGGCGCCATCGACGATCACGCGGATGCCGACGCCGGCCGACTCGCTGTTGGTGACGTTCTGGACCTTGTCCTCGCGGGTGATGATGGCCTGGTTGAGGTAACGACCGATGCGCACGTCGCAGTAGCTGGCGCCGCCCTTCCTGGCCAGCGCCAGCACGGTGTCGGCCAGCGCCTTTTTGCGCGCCGCGTCGGCCGGCGCCAGCAGTTCCTCGGCGGCGATCAGGCGGGCATTGGGCAACATCATGCCGGCGAGGCCGAGGCCGGAAAGCGCGAGGAACTGGCGGCGTTGCATGCGGAACTCCATGGGCGTGGCGATGCGGGCATCGCGCGGGACCCCCGAATCTCGGCCGCGGCGCGGTGCCGGCACAAGTGACCATGGTCATGCGTGGACGCGCCGGCCCTCCGGCACAATCGCCCGCATCACCGGAAGACGCCGCGCCGCCATGACCGCCAAGCCCCACGCCGGGTCCTGCGACCGCAACCGCGAGCCGATCCTGGCGGTGCTGCGGCGCCACCTGGGCGACGCCCGCACCGTGCTGGAGATCGGCAGCGGCACCGGCCAGCACGCGGTGCATTTCGCCGCGGCGATGCCGTGGCTGCGCTGGCAGGCCAGCGACCACCGCGACCACCTGCCCGGCATCAACCAATGGCTGGACGAGGCCGCGCTGCCCAACACGCCGGCGCCGCTGGAACTGCAGGCGGTGGTGGGTAGCGGGCTGCGGCCCCTGCCGCCGGTGCCGCTCGTCGATGGCGAGGCCGGCTTCGATGCGGTGTTCACCGCCAACACGCTGCACATCATGGGCTGGGAGGAGGTGCAGGCGCTGTTCGCCGGGCTGCCGCCGCTGATGGCGCCGGGGGCGCTGTTCATCGCCTACGGGCCGTTCAACCAGGGCGGCGGTTTCAGCAGCGACAGCAACCGCGCCTTCGACGGCTGGCTGAAGGCGCGCGACCCGCGCTCGGGCATCCGCGATTTCGAGGCGGTGGATGCGCTGGCCCGCGCGCAGGGACTGGAGCTGGGCGAGGACGTGGCGATGCCGGCCAACAACCGCACCCTGGTCTGGCGGCGGGCGCCGGCGCGGACCGGCTAGGATGCGGAAACTTCAACGCGGGGCGGGTGGACGGATGCTGGGGCGCAACTGGTTGTTGGCGATGGTGTTGGGCATGGCGCCGCTGGCGTGCGCGCAGGCGCAGGACGGCGACGCGCGGCAGGTGGCGATGCAGGTGCAGGCGCGCTATCCGGGCGTGATCGAGCTGGAGGTGGACGCCAGCGACGTCGAGCGCCGCATCCAGCGCGTGCGCGAACGCATCCCGGTGGCGCCCGGCCCGCTGACCCTGTGGTATCCGCAGTGGATCCCCGGCAACCATGCGCCGACCGGGCCGATCAACCAGATGGCCGGATTGGTGATCCGCGGCAACGGCCAGCCGCTGCAATGGACCCGCGACCCGGGCGACATGTACGCCTTCGGCCTGCAGGTGCCCGATGGCGTGGACGCGCTGGACATCGAGTTCCAGTACCTCTCGCCGACCGCCGCCGACCAGGGCCGGGTGGCGATGACGCCCAACCTGCTCGACCTGCAATGGCATCGCGTGGTGCTGTACCCGGCGGGTTATGACGCGCGCGGCATCCAGGTGAAGCCGGCGCTGCGCCTGCCCGAGGGCTGGCAGAGCGGCACGGCGCTGGACATCGCCCAGCGCGGCGGCGGCACCGAGCACTACACGCCGGTGTCGCTGATGACGCTGGTCGACTCGCCGGTCTACGCCGGGCGCTGGTTCAGGCGCTTCGCCCTCGACGACAGGGCCGCGCAGCCGGTATGGCTGGACGTGGTGGCCGAGAACCCGCAGGCACTGCAGGCCGACCCGAAGGTGCTGGACGCGCACCGCGCGCTGGTGCACGAAGCCGACAAGGTGTTCGGACCGCGCCCCTACACGCGCTACGACTTCCTGCTGGCGGTGTCGGACGTGTTCACCGGCATCGGCCTGGAGCACGCGCAGTCCAGCGAGAACGGCATGCACGACGGCTACCTGCGCGGCGAGCGTCCCTACACCGACAACGACCTGCTGCCGCACGAATATGTGCATGCATGGATCGGCAAGGCGTGGCGCCCGCGCCCGACCTGGGTGCCGCACTACAACGCGCCGATGCACAACGACGAGTTGTGGATGTACGAAGGCCAGACCCAGTACTGGGCGGTGGTGCTGGCCGCGCGCTCGGGCCTGTGGAACCACGACTACGCCATGGCGATGCTGGCGCAGCTGCAGGCCAACTACGCCACCCAGCCGGGGCGGCAATGGCGCGACCTGCACGACACCGTCCACCAGGGCATCCTCGATTTCAATTCGAAACCGCAGGCCTGGGCCGACTGGCAGCGTGCCTTCGAGTTCTACAACGAGAGCACCCTGCTGTGGCTGGGCGTGGACGCGCGGCTGCGCACGCTGTCCAAGGGCAAGCTGGCGCTGGACGATTTCGCCCGCCGCTTCCACCAGGGCGGCGCGCAGGGCGAGATCCGGCTGTACGACCGCGACGACGTGATGCGCGCGCTGGAAGCGGTGCAGCCCGGCGGCTGGGACGCCTTCATCGGCCAGCGCCTGGACGCGCGCGACGGCGGCGCGCCCGACGGCCTGGAAGCCGTGGGCTGGGAGCTGTACTACGACGAAGCGCCGAACCTGGTGGTCGCCGACGGCGAGGCCGATGGCCTGGCCGACCTGCAGTACTCGCTGGGCCTGAAGGCCGGCAGCGACGGCGTGCTGCAATGGGTGGGCTGGGACGGTCCGGCGTTCAGGGCCGGACTGTCCAAGGACGTCACCGTGGTGGCGGTCAACGGCCTGGCCTACAGCGGCGCGCGCCTGAAGCAGGCGGTGACCGACGCCAGGGACGGCACGCCGGTCGAACTGATCGTGCGCCAGGCCGACAGCTTCCGCAGCGTGCGCATCGACTACCGCGACGGCCTGCGCTACCCGCACCTGCGGCGCATCGCCGGCCGTGTGGATCTGTTGACGAAGATTCTTGCGCCGCGGCGTTGAGGTCATTGGCCCGCATGCGCTTGGCGCGGATCGAAGCGCTCCGGGCCGCCGTCAGGCGTCCGGCGTCATCTCCGCCAGGCGCGCCGCGGCTTGCCGCAGGCCCTCGAGGACCGGGGTGGCGACACGATCCGGGAAGCCTGGCGGCAGTGTTGCCTGCACCGCCCGGATGGCCGGCTCGACGCGTTCCAGCAGTTCAACGATCCACGGTTCGGCGCCTTCGGCAACGCCGCAGGCGCGTGCGGTTTCGTTCCAGTGCCTGCGACGGATATGCAGGAGCTGGCGATGCCGGTTCCGGCCGCTCACCGCCATTGCCAGTGCCGCCTTGTGCGGGGAGACGTGATTCGGCCCGTTCCCGAGGATCGGATATGCTGAGATCACGTCGTAGACCGGCGTCAGCCGGAAGCGCCCCGCCGCTTCGATGTGGAGGCTGAAATTCTTGGCGTGCCCGTCGGTAGCGGCCAGCATCCAGAACAGCAGCTGGGTCTTGAAGAAGGTGGCACGGTCCTGCGGCTGCTCCGATTGGCGCAGCAGTTCCATGATCTGCACGATGCCCGGACCGCCATCGCTTTCGTACTTGCGCGAGGAGGGCAGGCCGAACGCCTGGCACATGTCTTCCTGCGGCAGCCGCAGCCACCAGCGGCCGTTGCGGGCAAGCCGGCGGTCGAAGCGCTCCACGATCAAGGCGCGCTGATCGCCGAACTGGCCGATCGAGGTAGCGGCGACAGGGATGCCGAACGCGGCCAGCAGCTGCATGCACAGCCATTCGTTCTCCACCGACAGCTGCATGTCAGCGCGCATGTTCCCTACCAGCCCCAGCGGCAGTTTGAAGATATGCGTGCTGGGCGTGCTGCCGGTGGGAACGCACCAGCGGTCGTCATGGCGCAGGAAGGCGGTCTTTTCCTGCGCGCCGGCAATGGAGATGCGGAACTCGTCATCCACATGCCGGCCCGGCAGCGCGGCGCTGGTGACCGCATGCAGACGGTCCGCCACCTGGGCATCGCTCAATGGCGTGCAATCGATGCGGTGGATGTCTTCCGGCACCACGCCGGGAGGAAGCAGCTGCACGGCGCCCACGCAGTCGCGGCCGATTTCCTGCAGCAGGTCGAACGTGCCGGATGAGCGGATGCCGAAGCGGTCGCGGATGCGGTTGCGGATGACGCCATTGTCGGGCAGCAGGTTGTCGAAGTAATCCGTGACCACCGGGCCGCGGTGGCTTTCACCGGCCGGCAGCAGCGGCAACGACAGCGACAACGGACGCGGCAGTTCGGAGTCCAGCCACGTGGGGAGATAGGTCAGCCGTGGCCCGGTGCGCACGCCCTCCTGCCACGAGGCGACTTCCAGGCCGTTCATCCATACCCGCAACTCGCCCATGGCTCACCACTCCAGGCCGGTATCTGGCGTTTCCTGGCCGCGTGGTTGCAGGGAAACCTCCAAGCCGAGTTCGGCCCATACCCGCATCAGCCGCTCGAAGGTGGCCGCCTCGGGCTCGCGCTCCAGCGCGGTGATGGCTTGCCGGGAAATGCCGAGGCGTTCGCCCAGCTGGGCCTGGCTGAGCCCGGCCTGCCTGCGGAATGCCCGCATCAAGGGGCCCAACTGGTGGGCGGTGCGGAGGGTGTGGCGTTTGTTTGTCATGGCGGACGCCCGAAGCACGAGGTGCCGAGGTAACTTATGCCTTGCATGTGTAAAATGCAAGGCATAGGTTTCATTTCCGGGATGCATCCCATACATTGCATGTCGCACATGCGATGTACGGATTGCCTCCTGGGACTACGCCGCCTGCACGATATGCAGCGCCTTCGGATTGCGCCACGTTGCCAGCAGCGCCGCTTCGCGGGCCTTGGCCTCGTGCAGGTGCGCTTCCTTGACGTGGCCGTAGCCGCGGATGTGTTCGGGGATGCTGGCGATGTCCACCGCCAGCGGCAGCCGGGCGGCGTCGAGCGCGCCGAGCAGTTCCTGCAGGGTCCGCTCGTAATCGGCGATCAGCTGGCGTTCGCCGCGGCGCTCGGCGGTATGGCCGAAGACGTCGAAGCGGCCGCCGCGCAGGAACTTCAGCTTGGCCAGCAGGCCGAAGGCCTTGAACATCCACGGGCCGTATTCCTTCTTCTGCAGGCGGCCCTGTTCGTCGCGCTTGGCCAGCAGCGGCGGCGCCAGGTGGAAACGCACCTGGTAGTCGCCCTCGAACTGCTGCTGCACGCGCTTGAGGAAGTCGCCGCTGGTGTACAGGCGGGCCACCTCGTACTCGTCCTTGTAGGCCATCAGCTTGAAGAAATAGCGCGCTACCGCTTCGGTCAGCGCGGTGCTGCCCGGCGCCACGCGCTGCTCGGCCTTGCGCACCGCGTCGACCAGCTGGCGGTAGCGGGTGGCGTAGGCGGCGTCCTGGTAGTCGATGAGGAAGCCGCTGCGGCGGGCGATCAGTTCGTCCAGCGAGCGCGACAGGCGCGCGTCGTCCAGGGTCGGGAAGGTGACGTCGCCCGGTTGCGGGTCGTTGGAGGGCAGGCCGCGCACTTCCGGCTCGTTGCCCGGGTTGCGCGGCGCCGACGGCGCGCCGGCCTCGCTGCCTTCCCACTCGCCCGGCGGCAGTTCGCGCAGCGTGCCCGGGGTGCGCTCGGCCTCGGTGGGCGCGTTGCGCACCAGGCCGGCGGCCTGCTGCACCGCCTGCGGGTCGATCGCGGCCAGGCGGCCCCAGGCGAACGCGCGCTGGTTCATCTCGATGGCGGCGCCGTTGAGTTCGATCGCGCGCATCAGCGCTTCCAGCGACAACGGCACCAGCCCCTGCTGCCAGGCGAAGCCGAGGATGAACAGGTTGGAGGCGATCGCATCGCCCAGCAGCGCGGTGGCCAGCTGGGTGGCGTCGAGCAGGATCGGGTCGCGCCCGCCCAGCGCCACCTTCACTCCGGCGATGATGTCGGCGGCCGGGAACTGCATGTCCGGGTGGGTGGTGAAGGTGCCCGGCATCGCCTCGTAGGTGTTGAGCACGACCTGGGAGCGCTCGCCGCGCACCTTGGACAGCGCCCAGTAGTCGTTGACCACCACCATGTCGCAGCCCAGCACCAGGTCGGCCTCGCCGGCGGCGATGCGCACGGCGTGGATGTCGGCCGGGGTGTTGGCGATGCGGATGTGGGTGGTGACCGCGCCGCCCTTCTGCGCCAGGCCGGTCTGGTCGAGCACGGTAGCGCCCTTGCCTTCCAGGTGCCCGGCCATGCCCAGCAGCGCGCCGATGGTGACCACGCCGGTGCCGCCGACGCCGGTGATCAGGATGTTCCAGGGCTGGGTCAGGTCGCTGCGGAACACCGGGTCGGGCAGGTTGTCGAGCAGGCTGGCGGCATTGCTCTTCTGTCCCTTGCGCAGCTGGCCGCCGTGCACGGTGACGAAGCTCGGGCAGAAGCCGGTGGTGCAGGAGAAGTCCTTGTTGCAGTTGGACTGGTCGATGTCGCGCTTGCGCCCGAACTCGGTCTCCTTGGGCAGCACCGACACGCAGAAGCTCTTTTCGCCGCAGTCGCCGCAGCCTTCGCAGACCAGCGAATTGATCAGGGTGCGCTTGGGCGGATCGACCAGCTTGCCGCGCTTGCGGCGGCGGCGCTTCTCGGTGGCGCAGGTCTGCTCGTAGATCAGGATGCTGGTGCCCTTGACCGTGCGCAGGTGCTTCTGCACCGCGTCCAGCTCGGCGCGGTCGTGGAATTCCACCTCGTGCGGGAATTCGTGCCGGCGCAGCTTCCACCTGGCGATGTCGTCGGACAGCAGCACGATGGTGTGCACGCCCTCGGCGCGCATCTGCTGGGCGATCTGCGGCACGGTGAGCGTGCCGTCCACCGGCTGGCCGCCGGTCATCGCCACCGCGTCGTTGTAGAGGATCTTGTAGGTGATGTTGACGCCGGCGGCGATGGCCTGGCGGATCGCCAGCGAACCGCTGTGGAAATAGGTGCCGTCGCCGAGGTTCTGGAACACGTGCCCGGTGTCGGTGAACGCCGCCTGCCCGGCCCAGGTGACGCCTTCGCCGCCCATGTGGGTGAAGGTGTCGGTGTCGCGGTCCATCCACGTCACCATGTAGTGGCAGCCGATGCCGGCCAGCGCCCGCGAGCCGTCCGGCACGTTGGTGGAGGTGTTGTGCGGGCAGCCGGAGCAGTAATGCGGCACGCGCGGGAACTGCGCGCGCGGCAGGGCCATCTCGGCTTCCTTGACGTCCATCCAGCGCAGGCGCTCTTCGATGGACTCGGTATTGAAGAAACGCTGGATGCGGCGGCCGATCACGCCGGCGATGGTGGCCGGGGTGAGTTCGCCGGTGGACGGCAGGATCCACTCGCCCTGTTCGTCGTACTTGCCGACGATGGACGGGCGCGCGCCCCAGCCAGCCGGCCAGTTGTAGAAGTATTCCTTCATCTGCCGCTCGATGAAGGCCTTCTTTTCTTCCACCACGACGATGTCTTCCAGCCCGCGCGCGAACGCGGCGATGCCCTGCGGCTCCAGCGGCCAGGTCATGCCGACCTTGTAGACGCGGATGCCGATCTCGGCGCAGGCCTTCTCGTCCAGGCCCAGGTATTCCAGCGCCTGCAATACGTCCAGGTAGCTCTTGCCGGTGGTGACGATACCCAGCCGCGCGCGCGGCGAATCCATCACCACCTTGTCGATGCCGTTGGCGCGGGCGAAGGCCTGCGCGGCCTTCACCGCATAGCGGTGCAGGCGCATCTCCTGTTCCAGCGGCGGATCCGGCCAGCGGATGTTGAGGCCGGCGGCCGGCATCTCGAAATCTTCCGGCAGGACGATCCGGCGCGCGAACGGGTCCACGTCCACCGAGGCGGAGGATTCCACGGTCTCGGCGATGGTCTTGAAGCCGATCCAGCGGCCGGTGTAGCGGCTCATCGCCCAGCCGACCAGGCCCAGGTCGAGGATGTCCTGCACGCCGGCCGGGTTCAGCACCGGCATCATCGCGCTGACGAATTCGTCCTCGCTGCCGTGCGGCAGGGTCGAGCTGCGGCAGGCGTGGTCGTCGGCGGCCAGCGCCAGTACGCCGCCGTGCCTGGAGGTGCCGGCGGCATTGGCGTGCTTGAACACGTCGCCGCAGCGGTCCACGCCCGGGCCCTTGCCGTACCACATGCCGAACACGCCATCGACGTTGGCGCCGGGGAACAGGTTGGTCTGCTGCGTGCCCCAGACCATCGTCGCGCCCAGGTCCTCGTTGAGGCCGGGCACGAACTTCACCTTGGCCGCGTCCAGGTGCCTGCGCGCGCGCCACAGCTCCAGGTCGAAGCCGCCCAGCGGCGAGCCGCGGTAGCCGCTGACGAAGCCCCCGGTGTTCAACCCCACCGCCATGTCGCGCTGCTGCTGCATCAGCGGCAGCCGCACCAGCGCCTGCACGCCGCTCAGATAGATGCGGCCGTCGGTGCGGGTGTACTTGTGCTCCAGCGTGTAGTCGCGGTCGCGCACGCCGATCAGCGGCGTGTTGGCGGAGGCGGGGGAGGTGAGTTCGGCGGTACTTGTCATGGCTGGCCCATTGCAGGAACGGCTGGCATCGGCTGCCGCGCCAGGCGGCGCGCACGCGGCCGGCGATTGTAACAGTGCGGGTTTTCGCGCCTGCGCGGCCGCGCGCGCCGCTGCCGGCGCACCGGCTGCGTTCGCGCCGGCGCCCGCTCCGCAGGGTCGCGGAGCGCCCGCCGAGCGGTTAGGATCGCAGCTTGCTGGAACATGAATGATGGGGATTGCAACATGCAGGTGATAAGGGGCGTAGCCGGCGGCCTGGTGCTGCTGGCCGGCCTGTTCTGTTCGACGGCGTGGGCGCAGGGGATGCCGAAGATCGCCGAGTTCTACTTCGATGACGATGCCGCGGCCAAGCCCGTGCATGCCCTGCCGCCGGAACAGCCGGGCCTGGTCGAGCAACTGATGAAACTGCGCGAGCGGGGCAGGAAGGGCGTGGAGGCCACGACCCAGCTGGCCGGCATCGCCTACGCGGAGAACCGCGTCGAGCTCGGCGAGAAGCTTTACCAGGAAGCGCTGGGCGCCGTATCCGACAATTCGCTTCAGGCCCGCGGCATCCGCTGGAACCTGGGCTGGAGCCTGTACCGCCACGGCGACGCCGAGGCCGCGCTGCAGCAGTGGAGCGCAGCCGCGCAGGCCGCGCGCGGCAATGTCGCCTGGGTGCCTCCGACACTGGCCCTGGCGCTGTGGACGCTGGGCCGCCGCGACGAAGCCGTGCAGTGGTATGCGGCGGCGGTGCGGACCGAGCCGCAGCTCTGGAACGACCCGGCGCGCTTGGCCCAGCTGCTGCCCGCATGGAAGGACGAGGAACGCGCGCGCCTGGCCGAAGTGCAGCGGGCGTGGGCCGCGAATCCGCCGGCCTGGCCCTGAGTCCGTGCCGCCCCGCGGTCGGCGTGCGATTGCGCCGGCCGTGTGGCCTTCGATACCGGAGGCCAGGGCGCCGGTCGATGGGATGCCGTCACCGCTGTAGGTAGCTGCAGGTCGGGCCCATCCGGCGTGGCGGCGCAGCCTGCGGGACATCGGCCGTCTGCCGCATCGGCGGCTGCCGCTTGGCGATGCCCGGCCGCTTCCTGCTACAAGGCTGCTCAGGGGGTGTCGACCGCCGTATTCGATCCAGGAGGGAGCCGGTGATGAAGGGCAGGAAGAGATTGGTTCTGTTGGCCGCGCTGATGGCTTCCGGCGTTGCCGCCGGATCGAGCGTCGCCGGGGCGCCGGACGCGGATTTCCACGGGCCGTTGTGGCAGCGCGCGCAGGAACTGGCGGCCACAGGCCGGCCGCTGGAACTGCTGGTGGCCTCGCGCCTGGCGTTTTCGCAGGAGCTGTCGTCCGTGTCTGGCGCCGTCGGCGAGCCCGCGTGGAGCGATGTCTGGCTGGAGCAGGCGATCCGCACCGGCAGCGACCAGCCGATGATCGCGCGCGCGGCGGTGAGCCGCTGCATCGCCACCGGCCGTTGCGATATCGCGGCCGCCCTCCAGACCCTGCGCACGCGCGAGGCGGACGAAGCGGTCTCGCAACTGCTGCTGTGGCGCATGGAGATGGACCGCGGCGACGCTGGATCCGTGGCGCTGGCTTGGGAGCGCGTCGCCGGTGCCACCCGTTTCGTCGACGAGTATTCCGAGGGCGTGGCCCTGTTCGACCGCATGACCCGGGGCGTGCGCCTGCCCATGCCGGACGACGGCCCATCCACCGACCCGGACCAGCCGCGCCTGGAGGTGGTGCATGCGCTGCCGGCGGCGTTCGCGATGACGACGCTGCGCGATGTCCACCAGCGCTGCCGGGCGGGTGGCGCCGATGCCGCACTCGACGAGAGCTGCCGGCGCCTGCTGGCGGTGATGGCGGACAGCGGCTCGCTGCTGGCCAACAGCTTCGCGGTCAGCAAGCTGCTGGCCGATGCGCGGGATGCCGCCGAGCGCGCACGCTGGCAGGAGCGCAGGCGGGAGCTGGCATGGATCACCGGGGAAGCGGTGGCGCTGCTGGGCGCGGCTCCCGATGCGGTGCCGAAGGTGGACATGCACGCCTACCTGCGCTGGACGGTGGAATCGGGCGAGCTGGGCGCGATGCGGCAGCTGCTCGCGGCCAACGGCATTCCCGCGCGGCCGCCGGCCGGCTGGGAGCCCGCGAAGGCTCCTTGACGGGAAGATCGCCGCACCGCGCGGGCCGGCCTGGACCCGCGGTCGCCGTGCGCGTCAGCCGCGGTACCGCCACCTGGGCGATGCCGCCCCGGCGCTGGGCGAGGCCCGGCTCAGTCGGCCGCGACCGTGCGCCCGCGCGCCCAGTCGCGCAGCGCCTGCACCTGCTCGGCCATCAGTACCGACAGCGGCCGCGTGTTGCGGATCTCGGCCATCAGCAGGTCGGTGTCCAGCGGCCTGCGTTCGGCATGCGCGGCGTACAGCCCGGCGACCACCGCCTGCTCGATCTCGGCGCCGGAAAAACCGTCGGCCGCGGCCGCCAGCGCCGGCAGGGCGAAGCCGTCGGCGTCCAGCCCGCGTTTGCCCAGGTGCAGGCGCAGCAGTTCCACGCGGGTGTCGGGCGCGGGCAGGTCGACAAAGAAGATCTCGTCGAAGCGGCCCTTGCGCAGCAGTTCGGCCGGCAGCTCGTGCACCTGGTTGGCGGTGGCGACGATGAACACCGGCGCCTTGCGCTCGGCCATCCAGGTCAGCAGGTAGCCCAGCACCCGCCGCGAGACGCCGCCGTCCTCGCCGCTGCTGGCCAGGCCCTTCTCGATCTCGTCGATCCACAGCACGCACGGCGCCAGCTGCTCGGCCGAGGCCAGCGCCTGGCGCAGGTTGTTCTCGGTCTCGCCGTGGTACTTGTTGTAGAGCGTGCCGAAGTCCAGCCGCAGCAGCGGCACGCCGAAGCCGGCGGCGGTGGCCTTGGCCAGCATCGACTTGCCGCAGCCCTGCACGCCGAGCAGCAGCATGCCGCGCGGCGGGTCCAGCCCGGGCGGCGCGTCGCCGGCGACGAACACCGCGCGGCGCTGCTCGATCCAGCGCTTGAGCCGGGAGGCGCCGGCCACGTCGCCGAAGCGCGCGCTGTCGTAGTCGTAGTGCAGGTGGCCGCTGCGGTTGAGCAGCTCGAACTTCAGCTTCGCCAGCTGCGGCAGGTCGTCGGCGCGCAGCGCGCCGTCGCTGTAGATCAGCTGGCGGGCGATGCGGCGCGCATCGGGCAGGCTCAGTCCCTGCAGGTTGCGCAGGATCTGCCGCACCGCGTCCTGGTCCACCTCCACGCGGCGGCCGCCGTTCTCGCCGGCATAGGCCGCCGCTTCCTCGCGCAGCATCTTCAGCAGCGCGTTGGCGTCGGGCAGGCGCGGGTTGAAGCGGGTGGCCAGCGCTTCCAGCTCGGCCGGCAGTTCCACCTTGGCGCCGACCAGCACCAGCACGTGCGGCTGGCTGTGGCGGCGCTGGATGATGTCGCGCAGCAGGCGCTGGTGGCTGGCGTAGCCCAGGTAGGGGTGGAAATCGAGCAGCAGGTAGATGCCGCGCTGCTCGGCGTCCTGGATCATGCGCAGTGCCGAGCTGGCATCGGGCGGGCCGACCGCCTCGTCCTCGCGGTCCATGTCGATGCGGCGCAGGCCTTCGGTGATCGACCAGCGGTACAGCGCCCGCCACACGTGCATCAGCGCCTGCCGGAACAGGTCCACGACCCGCGCCTCGTCCGGGGTCTCGATGACGATCAGCGGCGTGTTGGCGCGGATCAGCGCGGTCAGGTCCTGCAGTTCGCTCATGGGGGCTCCGGCATGGGCCGTCACGATAGCAAAGCGCGCCGCGTCCGTAGGAGCGCACCCTGGTGCGCGGCGGGACTCTGCCGGGAAAGCCCCATCGCGCACGGAAGTACGCCCCTGCCGGCGGCCGTCCTCACGCACCGACTACCGCGGCCGTCGCGCGCCGGTGTACGCTGCGGACAGTCCCGCGCAAAACGAGGCGTGCATGAAGACGATCCTGGTGGCCGGTTCCAAGGGCGGTGTGGGCAAGACCACCATCGCCACCCATCTGGCCGCGCATGCCGCGCTGCAGGGCAGGGCGACGGTGATCGCCGACGCCGACCCGCAGGGGTCGAGCACGCGCTGGGCGCAACGCCGCGCCGGCCTGGACAGCGCCGTGCTGCCGGTGGACGTCTACCGCAAGAAGGCCTGGGAAAAACACATCCCCGACGGTGCCGAGGCCGTGATCATCGATGCCCCGGCCGGCGCCCATGCGGACGATCTCGAGCAATTCCTGGACGTGGCCGATGCGGTGGTGGTGCCGGTGCTGCCGTCGGCGCTGGACATCGAGGCCATCGTTGGTTTCCTGAACAGTCTGGCCAAGGTCAAGCGCGTGCACTCGCGTGCGCTGCCGGTGGGCCTGGTGCTCAACCGCACCAAGCCGTGGACGCAGACGTCGCAGCAGGCGCGGCAGATGCTGGCGCAATGGCCGTACGAGGTGGTGGCGCAACTGCGCGACAGCCAGAGCTACGTGGTCATGGTCGGCCTGGGCCGCAGCCTGTTCGACTACCACTCCGCCCAGGTCCGCGAGCACCAGCAGGACTGGGAGCCGCTTCTCAAATGGTTGAACAAGGTCTGACCCGGAGCTAATGAAACCTCATGCGTGAACTGATCCTGCTGCGACATGCCCACGCCGAGCCGGCCGACAACGGCCTGGCCGACATCGACCGTCCGCTTTCCCCGCATGGCCTGGCCGAGGCCGAGGCGGCCGGTCGCTGGCTGCTGGAGCAGCGGCTGGTGCCTGACCGGGTGCTGTGCTCGCCGGCGCGGCGCGCGCGCGAAACGCTGGAGGCGGTGCTGTCGCTGACCGGCTACGTCGAACAGCGCCTGGAGGAGCGGATCTACGACGCCACGCCCGGCACCCTCGCCGCGCTGGTGGACGAGCACCGCGAGGTCGAGCGCCTGCTGCTGGTCGGGCACAACCCGGGCATGGAGCGGCTGGTGGCGCTGATGCACAGCGGCCAGTCCGGCGACTACCGCGGCATGCCCACCGCCTCGGTGGCGGTGCTGTCGCTACCGATGGCGGCGGCCATCGAACCGGGCATCGCCCGCCTGGCGGCGTTCTGGTGGCCCTGAGGCCATGACCGCGTTCCGCCGTGTTCGACGGCCCCGGGTCCGCGGCGGCGTGCGCGTGCTGATGCGCGTGGCGGCGGAGGGTGCTCGTGGCCGTTCCGCTGGCGCAGGCGGGGCCGCGGGCGGATGCGACGGGACCGTGGACAGGGGCTGAGCGCATGCGGTCGCTGTGTGCTGGACTGCTGCTGATCCTGCTGGCGGCGACGGGCGCGGCGTCGGCCTCGCAGCCGTTGCAGTTCGATACCGTGCATTCGCGCTTCGGCTTCGAGATCCGCACCCGCTTCGGGCAGCGGATCGAGGGCCAGTTCCCGCGCTTCGACGGCTGGATCACGGTGCTGCCGGACGGCCGCCACCAGGTGCGCCTGCGCATGTTCACCCAGTACGTCGAAATCCCGGGCAAACCGCGCTACACCGGCTGGATGCGCGGCGAGGAGTTCTTCGACGCGCAGCGGCACCCGCTGGTCGAGTTCGAGTCCGACCCCTACGAACCGGACATCGTCGAACGCGGCGGCAGCGTGCAGGGACGCCTGACCATCCGCGGCGTCAGCCGGCGCGAGGTGCTGCGCCTGGAGGAGCCTGAATGCGCGAGGCCGGGCTATGATTGCGACCTCGTCAGCCGGGGCACCGTCCAGCGCGGTCGTTACGGCATGGACAGCTGGCAGTTCGCCCTGAGTGACCGTGTGACCTTCATATTGCGTACGCGCCTGGTGGGCGCCCCCCCGCCGTGAACCTGCTGCTCCGCTTGCTGCTGCTCGGCTCGGCCCTGCTCGCCGGCGGCTGCGCGTCGCTGTCGCCGCAGCAGCGCGAGCGTGCCCAGGGCATCGCCGTGGCCGCCCGCTCCACCGCGCTGGACTGCGACCGCGCCGACCGCTGCGCGCTGGATTCGCCGCTGCGCGCGCTGGGCGCGCAGGCCATGGCCGATTCCGCCGCCGCCGGCGCGCCGCGGCACTACGCCACGCTCCTGGACGAGGGCGAACTGTCGCTGGTGGCGCGCCTGAACCTGATCCGCAGCGCCAGCCGCAGCATCGACCTGCAGACCTACATCTTCGACACCGACGACAGCGCGCGCATGATCATCGACGCGCTGCTGGACGCCGCCCGTCGCGGGGTCAGGGTGCGGGTGCTGATCGACCAGCTCTCGGCGATCTCCGACCTGCAGACGCTCGGCGCGCTGTCAGGCGCGCACGCCAACTTCGAGCTGCGCATCTACAACCCCGCCTTCGGCAAGGCCAAGCTCAACTACTTCGACTACGCCGGCAGCGTGCTGTGCTGCTTCCGCCGCTTCAACCAGCGCATGCACAACAAGCTGCTGGTGGTGGACGGCGTGATCGGCGTGGTCGGCGGCCGCAACTACCAGGACGACTATTACGACTGGGACCGCGAGTACAACTTCCGCGACCGCGACGTGGTGGTGGCCGGGCCCGAGGCGCGCGAGATGGCCGCCAACTTCCAGGCCTTCTGGGAGGCGCGCCGCAGCGTGCCGGCCGAGCGGCTCAACGATGTCGGCCGGACCCTGCTGCGGCAGGGCGTGCCCGAACTGCCGCAGGCGCGCTTCCTGCGCCCGGAGCGGGTGGCGCGCGCCACCGCCGAGGCCGCCGACCCGGCGTTCGTCGCGCAGGCTTTCGTCGATACCGCGCTGCCGGTGCGCTCGGTGGCCTACGTCGCCGACCTGCCGCGCAAGCACCGCCGCGACCAGGCGCCGCACGCCACCGAGCCGCGGCTGGATGCGCTCATCGCCGGCGCGCAGTCCGAAGTGCTGCTGCAGACGCCCTACCTGGTGTTGTCCAAGCCGGCGCAGGCGCTGTTCAAGGATCTGCGCGCGCGCCAGGCGCCGCCGCGCGTGGTGGTGTCCACCAACAGCCTGGCCGCGACCGACAACCCGATCGTCTATGCCATGGCCTACAAGTACAAGCGCCGCAACCTGCGCGTGCTGGGCTTCGAGGTCTACGAGTACAAGCCGTTCCCGCTGGATGCGCCGGTGGCCCCGGCCAACCTGCTGTCCGCGGCGCTGGACGACGCGCCGGCGCCGCCGCCGAACCGCGTGATCGGCGCGAGCGCGGCCGGCAGCAACGTGCGCGGCAACGGCGCGCGGCGGCGCGCGGGCGCCGACGGCAGCGAGGTCGAGCGCGAGGTGCTGCGCACCGAGACGCGGCCCTCGTTCCTCGGCAGCAAGGCGGCCAACCGTCCGCTGCCGGTGACCCGGCGCGGCGCGCGCATGGGCCTGCACGCCAAGTCGCTGGTGGTGGACCGCCGCATCGGCGTCGTCGGCACCCACAACTTCGACCCGCGCAGCGAGAACTACAACACCGAAGGCGCGGTGATCATCGACGACCCGGTGTTCGCCGAGCGGCTGGCGCAGAGCATCCTGCGCGACATCGCCCCGGACAACGCCTGGGTGGTGGCGCCGCGGGAGAAGACGCCGGTGCTTTCGGGGCTGAACTACAGCCTGGGCAAGGCGTCCGAGGCGCTGCCGGTGCTCGACGTCTGGCCGTGGCGCTATGCCACCAACTACGCGTTCCAGCCGGGACCGGACTGCCCGCTGCCGCTGTCGCGGCACGATCCGGACTTCCGCCGCTGCTATGTGCCGGTGGGCGACTTCCCCGAGGTCGACGTCGGGCCGAAGTGGCTGCTGGTGCGCATGCTGACCGCGTTCGGCGCCGGGCTGGTGCCGATCCTGTGATCCCGCCGGGTCGCGGCGCCCGCCTCATGTCCGGCGCGCCGTGTTCCCGGTTCCCCACTACATCGTTCCCCACTACACCCGGAACGCAAGGCGGCGGCGTCGATGCGCGCCGGTCGAACGCCGCCGCCGCGAGGAAAAGCAATGGCCCAGGAACAGAAGGACAACCCTTCCGCCTTCAAGCACAGCGTGGGGCCGGCCCTGCTGGAGCGCATGGGCCGGGAGATCGCGGCGGTCCATCCCGCCTTCGATCGCCGCGCCTTCGAAGGCATCGCCGGCGACCTGGCCCGGCTCGAACTCAAGCCGCGCATCGCGCGGGTCCGGGACGAGCTGGCGCGGCTTCTGCCCGCCAGCTACGGCGATGCCCTGGCCGTCCTCCTCGCCGCCGCCCGCGGCGGGAAGCTGCGCGGCTTCGATATCTGGCCGTTCACCGACTTCGTGCAGACCTTCGGCCTGGACGACAGGCAGCGTTCCCTGGACGCGCTCACCGTGCTCACCCGGCTCTTCACCGCCGAGTTCGCCGTGCGGCCCTTTCTCCGCCTGTACCCGGAGGAAACGCTGGCCCATCTCCTGCGCTGCACCGCCTCGGACAACGAGCACGACCGGCGCTGGGCTTCGGAGGGCTCGCGTCCGCGCCTGCCGTGGGGCGAGCGCCTGCAGCGGCTGGTCGCCGACCCCACGCCGACCCTGCCGATCCTGCGCGCGCTGGTCTTCGACGCGTCCCTCTACGTGCGCAAGAGCGTGGCCAACCACCTGAACGACATCGCCAAGGATCATCCTGGCTACGTAGTGGAGACGCTGCTTGCCTGGCGCAGGGAAGCGAAGACCGCCGACGAGAAGGCGCGGCTGGAATGGATCACCCGGCATGCGTTGCGCACCCTGATAAAGGCCGGGCATGCGCAGGCGCTGGCGGCGATCGGCGTCGATGCCGGGGCCGCCATCCGCGTGCACGGCATCCGCTTCGAGGAGGCGGTCCATGCGATGGGCGACACGCTCGTCTTCGCCATCGATCTCGAATCGCTCTCGGCGCAGCGCCAGCGCATCGTGCTCGACTATGCGATCCACTACAGGAAGGCGAACGGCACGCTCAGCCCCAAGGTGTTCAAGTGGAAAACCTTCGAGCTTCCGCCGCGGGGACGGGTGCAGCTGGAAAAGCGCCATGCCCTGCGGGAAGTCACCACCCGCGTGCATCACCCGGGCGCGCACGCGCTCTCCGTCCAGGTCAACGGCAGGACGCTGGAGACGCTGCGCTGGACGCTGGCGCCGTGAACCGGGCGCGGTCCTTGACCGGGAATTCACGGCGGGAACCTATAACGCAGGGGCAGGCCGGATCGCGGTCCGCGGCGCGGCATTCCGGCTGCCTGCCGCTCCCGCGCATGGCGGAGCGGGCATCCTTCGCCTTCGAGGGAGCCGCAGGCGAAACCGGCGGCGTCCTGCGCGCGACGCGCCTCCCGTCGGTGCCGCCGGCGCGCCGCATCCGTTTTCCACCTGGAGCATTGCCATGAGCCACGCCTTCAAGGTCGGCGACCACGTCCGCTGGAATTCCGAGGCCGGCCACGTCACCGGCCACATCATCAAGGTCCATGTCCGCGATACGCCGTACAAGGGCCACATGCACCGCTGCAGCGCGGACGACCCGCAGTACGAGATCCGCAGCGACCGTACCGAGCACATCGCCCTGCACCGCGGCGCGGTGCTGCAGAAGATCGGCTGACATGGCCGACGTCGCCACCGTCTGGACCATCGGCCACTCCACCCGCGGCTGGGACGCGTTCCTCGCCCTGCTGGCCGGATACGGCATCGAGGCCGTGGCCGACGTGCGCCGCTTCCCCGGCTCGCGGCGCTATCCCTGGTTCGCCGGCGAGACGATGGCCAGCACCCTGCCGGCCGCGGGCTACGACTACCTCTGGCTGCCGCAGCTGGGGGGACGCCGCCGCGCGCTGCCGGGTTCGCCCAACGGCGCCTGGCGCAACGCCGCCTTCCAGGGCTATGCCGACCACCTGGACAGCGCCGAGTTCGCCGACGGCCTGGCGCGGTTGCTGGAACTGGCCGCACGCCGCCGCACCGCGCTGATGTGCGCCGAAGCGGTGTGGTGGCGCTGCCACCGCCGGCTGATCGCCGACGTGCTCACCACGCGCGGCATCGAAGTGCGGCACATCCTCGACGCCACCCACCTGCAGGTGCACGCACTGACCGGCAGCGCGCGCCTGGTCGATGGCCGGCTGGTCTATCCGCCGCCGCAGGACGATCTGTTCGGTTGATCCGGCGCCCACGCGCCGCGCGTAAACTGGCGCGGTTTCCGCTCCGGTCATCGCCATGGTTTTCCGCGCACCCGTTTCACTGGACGAACTCAACCGCCTCAGCCGGGGCACCCTGATCGATCACCTCGGCATCGTCTTCACCGGCGCCGGCGAGGACTGGTTGCAGGCGACCATGCCGGTGGACGAACGCACCCGCCAGCCCTACGGCCTGCTCCATGGCGGCGCCTCGGTGGTGCTGGCCGAGACGCTGGGCAGCAGCGCCGGCAACCTGTGCGTGGATACCGCCAGCCAGGTCTGCGTGGGGCTGGAGATCAACGCCAACCACCTGCGCGCGGCCCGCTCCGGCGTGGTCACCGGCACGGCGCGCGCGCTGCACGTCGGGCGCACCACCCAGGTCTGGGAAATCCGCATCGAGAACGAGGCCGGCAAGCCGGTATGCATCTCGCGCCTGACCCTGGCGGTGGTGCCGGCCTGACCGGTTTCCACGGGCTGAAGTGCGCTCCTACGGTCGTTCCCGGACCCACGCCTCCAGCTCGTCCGCCGGCAGCGCCGGGGTGAAGTGGTAGCCCTGCGCGATGCAATACCCCTGTTCGCCGAGCAGGCGCAGCTGTTCCACGCTTTCCACGCCCTCGGCCACGACCGTCAGCCGCAGGCTCTGGCCGATATGGGCGATGGCGCGGGTCAGGGCGCTGGCCACCTCGTCGCTCTCGATGCCGCGCACGAAGCTGCGGTCCAGTTTGAGTTCGCTGATCGGCAGCAGGCGCAGGTAGCTCAGGCTGGAGTAGCCGGTGCCGAAGTCGTCCATGGACAGGCGCACGCCCAGCGCGCGTACCGCGTGCAGCGTGCGCAGGGTGCTCGGGTCGGTATCGAGCAGCACGTCCTCGGTGATCTCCACGGTCAGGTCGCCGGGCTCCAGCGCCTGGCGCCGCAACGCCTGTTCGATCCGCGCCGGCAGCTCCAGGTCGTGGAAGTTGGTGGGCGACAGGTTCACCGCCACCGAGGGCACGTCCAGCCCGGCGCGGCGCCAGCGCGCCAGCTGCGCGCAGGCTTCCTCCAGCACCCACTGGCCGATGTCGCCGATCAGCCCGCATTCCTCGGCCAGCGGGATGAAGCGCATCGGCGGCACCTCGCCCAGGCGCGGATGCCGCCAGCGCGCCAGCGCCTCCACGCCGCACAGGCGGCCGTCGCCGATGCGGATCTGCGGCTGGTAGTGCAGGTGCAGCTGGCGCTGCTCGACCGCCTCGCGCAGCGCCGTCTCCAGCGCCAGCCGCTCCTGCGCGTTGTGGTCCATCTCGCGCGAATAGAAGCGCGCGGCGTTGCGGCCGCCGTTCTTGGCCTGGTACATGGCCATGTCGGCATGGTGCAGCAGCGTCTCCATGTCGTGCCCGTCGTGCGGGAACATGCTGATGCCGATGCTGGCCGACGGGCGGATCTGCACCTCGTCCAGCGGCAGCGGCAGCGACAGCCGGCGCAGGATGCGCTCGGCGCGCTCGGCCGCGGACTGTGCGTCGCAGGCGGCGAGCACCATCACGAACTCGTCGCCGGACAGGCGGCCGACGATGTCCGCCGCGCCGGCCTCGTCCTGCAGGCGCCGCGAGACCGCGCGCAGCAGCTGGTCGCCGCCGGGATGGCCGAAGGAGTCGTTGATCTGCTTGAAGCGGTCCAGGTCGATGAACAGCACCGCCAGCGCCTGGGCGGCGCCCGCTGCCGCGGTGATCGCCTGGTCGGCCTGGGCGTGCAGCAGGTTGCGGTTGGGCAGGCCGGTGAGGTCGTCGTAGAACGCCAGCCGGCGGATGCGGTTGCGCGCTTCCTCGCGCTCCAGCGCCAGCGCGCACAGGTGCACGATGACGTCGACCAGGCGGCGGTGGAAGGCGTCCGGGTCGTGCGGCCGGCGGTAATAGAAGGCGAAGGTGCCCAGCACGCGGCCGTCGCTGGCCTTGATCGGCGTGGACCAGCAGGCCGCCAGCCCGTGTTCCAGCGCCAGGTGGCTGATGCCCTGCCAGTTCGGGTCCAGCGCGATGTCGCGCGCCACCACCGTCTGCCCGGTGTGGGCGGCGGTGCCGCAGCAGCCCACGCCGGGGCCGACCGGTATGCCGTCCACCTGCCGCGAGTAGGCCTCGGGCAGGCTGGGCGCGGCCAGCGTGCGCAGCCGGCCATCCTCGACCCGCAGCACCGAGCACAGCACCTGCGGCGCGGTCTGCTCCACGTCGCGGCACATCATCTGCATCACCTCGCTGGTGGGCACCTCGCGTACCAGCGCGTCCAGCATCCGGTGCTGCAGCACCTCGTGCACCTTGGTGTGGGTGATGTCCATCAGCACGATGACCAGGTTGGCCAGCGTGCCGTAGTCGTCGAAGATCGGGTTGACGCTGACCGAGCACCACAGCGGCCGGCCATCGCGGCAGGCCACGCGTTCGTCGCAGCGCACCGGCTCGCCGGCCAGCAGGCGGGCGGCGTGGTCCAGCGCCGCGCGGCGCCGCGCGCGGTCCGGCACCAGCAGCGCGGCGGCGTGGCGGCGCAGGGCCTGGCTGGCGTCGAATCCGAACAGGCGGCAGAAGCCCTTGTTCAGGTGTACGACGCGGCCGCGCGCATCGGTGATGAGGACCGCGCTCTGGGTCTCGTCGAAACCCAGCGACAGCAGCCGTTCGCGTTCCTGGCGCTGGCGCCGCGCGGTGACGTCGCTGACGAAGGCCATGTGCAGCTGGCCGTCCGCGCCCGGCGTCTGCGCCAGCGATACGCTGATCCAGCGCATCTGCCCGTCCTTGCGCACCAGCTGCACGTCGCGCGGGCGGCTGGCCAGTTCCTGCACGCGGTTGGCCGGGCCCGGATGCAGTTCGCTGTCGTAGCGCTCGCGCATGGCCGGCGGCGCCAGGATGCCCAGGTTGCGCCCCACCGCCTCGGCGCGCGGCCAGCCGGACAGGACTTCCATGGCCTTGTTGAAATGCACGATGCGGTTCTGGCTGTCGAACAGGATCACGCCGCTGTCGACTTCCTCCAGCGCCGCCGAGAACAGGCGCAGCATCTCCCCGGCCGACGACCGCGCTAGCTGCTCCATGTCCGGTTCCCCCAGAAGGCGTGAGCGGATTTATACCGCTTTGCAGGCGCGCCCGGGTGAGCGCGCCGCGGCCGCCGCGCGCCGGGCGGCGGCCCGTCCGGCCGCTGGCGGAAGCCGGACCGCATCCGGTATCGTGCGCGGATGACTTCCCCCCGTCCCGCCCGCCAGGGCAGCGTGGCGCGTGCGTTCCGTTATCTGTACCGCGTACCGCTGCTGCTGGTCCACGTCGTGGTGTTCCTGCCGCTGATCCTGCTGCTGATGGCGCCGCCGTTCGGCCGCATCGGCGCGGCCGCCGATCCGCTGGAACACAAGGTGGTGCGCTGGTGGTCCGGCGGGCTGATGTGGATCTTCGGTTTCCGCCTGCACCGCCATGGCCAGCCGCTGCCGGGGGCGGTGCTGTTCGTGGCCAACCACGTCGGCTGGGTCGACATCAGCATGATCCACAGCCAGAAGATGGTGGGCTTCGTCGCCAAGCGCGAGATCGCCGGCTGGCCGCTGGTCGGCTGGCTGGCCAGCCGCGGCCACACCATCTACCACCAGCGCGGCAACACCGAGTCGCTGGGCGGGGTGATGGAGGAGATGGCCAAGCGGCTGCGCGAGGGCCGGCCGGTGGCGGTGTTCCCGGAAGGCCGCACCCGGGGCGGCCGCGAGGTCGGCCCGTTCCATGCGCGCATCTTCCAGGCCGCGGTCGAGACGGGCGTGCCGGTGCAGCCGGTGGCGCTGCGCTACGGCGTGCGCGGCGACGCCCAGACCCGGGTCGCGTTCGCGGCGGGCGAGAGCTTCTTCGGCAATTTCCTGCGCCTGCTGGGCGAGCCGGCGCGGCGCGCCGAAGTGCATTTCCTCGAGCCGGTCGCCAGCCACGACCTGGAAGGGCGCCGGCACATCGCCGAGACCTCGCGCGCGCGCATCGTGGCGGTGATGGAAGGCGCCTAGCGCGATGGCGCTGGTTCACGCCTTCTCCCGCGGGCGGCGCGCAGCATGAGCGCCATGTTGAGCGCCATCCAGTACCAGCCGCCGCGCTGGCTGCGCAATCCGCACCTGCAGTCGATGCTGGCGTCCAGCGGAGTGCGCCTGCGCCGGGGCCAGCGGCTGCTGGCGTCCAGCGGCGCCATCACCCGCGAACTGATCCTGGACGGCGGCGACGGCGTGCGCCTGCAGGCCTGGCACAGCCGCCTGCCGGGCGGCGCGCCGGTCGGCCTGGCGCTGCTGCTGCACGGCTGGGAGGGCAGCGCCGAATCCAGCTACATGCGCATGACCGCCGCACGCATGCTCGAGCAGGGCTTCGACGTGGTGCGGCTGAACTTCCGCGACCACGGCAATACCCACCACCTCAACCCGGGCATCTTCCATTCCTGCCGCATCGACGAGGTGGTGCGCGCCGCCGGCGACCTGGCGGCGCGTTTCCCGGGGCTGCCGCTGGTCGCCGCGGGCTACTCGCTGGGCGGCAATTTCGTGCTGCGCCTGGCCCTGCACGCGCCTGCCGCCGGCGTGCCGCTGCGCCACGTGGCCTCGGTGTGCCCGGTGCTGGACCCGGCGCTGACCATGGACAGCATCGAGCGCGGCCCGGCGATGTACGACTGGTATTTCCGCCGCAAGTGGACCGGCTCGCTGCGGCGCAAGCGCGCGCTGTTCCCGGAGCTGGCCGACTGCGACGACGCGGTGCTGAAGCTGGACATCCGCGCGCTGACCGGCTGGCTGGTCGAGCGCCATACCGCCTTCGCCACGCTGCAGGACTATTTCGACGGCTATTCCATCGCCGGGCCGCGCCTGTCCGCGCTGGAGGTGCCGGCCGACATCCTGATGGCGCGCGACGATCCGGTGATTCCCTTCACCACCTTCCGCCACTGGCGGCTGCCGCTGCATGCGCGGCTGGAGATCGCGCGCTGGGGCGGGCACTGCGGCTTCATCGAGAACCTGCGCGGCGACGGCTTCGCCGAGCGCTGGGTGGCGCAGCGGCTGGCGGCGGCGGTGGGCGCGTGGCGGGCGCCGCGGGAAGCCGCGTTCGCGCTGGGCTCCTGACCCGCGGCCAGCCGGCGGACGCACCCCGGCTACAATGGCGTTTTGCGCTTACGCCGGACCGCCATGCAAGACACGATCATTCAAGCCCTGCGCCGCAACGCCACCGACGAAGCTGTCGCCGCGGCGCGGCAGTGGGTCGCCGCCGAACCGCAGCAGCCGCAGGCGCACCGCTGGCTGGCGCTGGCTTTGCAGCAGCAGGGCGACGCCGCCGCCGCGCAGGCCAGCCTGGAACAGGCGCTGGCGCTGGCGCCGGACAATGCCGACCTGCACCTGCAGCACGCCGGCCTGCTGCTGGCCCAGCGCCGCATCGACGACGCCGGGCAGGCGCTGGAGCGCACCACCGCGCTCAACCCCAACGAGTTCTCCGCCTACCTGATGCAGGCGCACCTGGCGCTGGCGCGCGAGGACATCGACGAGGCCGAGCGCCTCGGCCGCATGGCCGCGCGCGTGGAGCCGGACAGCCCGGAACTGGGCGCCATCGAAGGCATGGTCGCGCTGCGCCGCGGCGACGCCGACCGCGCGCTGGCGGTGCTGTCGGCCGCCAGCCAGCGCCTGCCCGACGACCCGCGCGTGCTCTACGCGCTGGGCTTCGCCTACCTGGGCAAGGACTTGCTGGCCTTCGCCGAGCAGGCGTTCCGCCGCGTGGTCGAACTCGCTCCGTCCAACCACGCGCTGCGCGGCCTGCTGGTGCAGCTGGCGCTGCGCCAGGGCCACCCGGACCGCGCCGCCGAGGTGATGCGGCAGGTGCTGTCCACGCCGGAAGGCGACACCCCCGGCATGCGCCGCCTGGCCGGCGAACTGGAGCTCGATTCGGGCCAGCCGCTGCAGGCGCTGGAGCACCTGCGCCCGCTGCTGGCGCAGCTGCCCGGCGACCGCGCCACCCTGCAGATGCTGCTGGTCGCCTGGCAGCGCCTGGGCCGCGAGGACGAGGCGCGCGCCGAATTGGACGCGGCGCTGGCCGCGCACCCGCAGCTGCACGACCTGTGGCTGGCGCGGCTGGCGGTGGCGCCGGTCGGCAGCCCAGAAGCGGTGGAGGTGGTCGAGCGCTGGCTGGCGGCGATGCCCGACCACCTGCCGGCGCTGGAAGCGCGCATGCGCCTGCACGACATGAACGAACAGGCCGACGCCGCCGAAGCGGTGGCGCGGCGCATCGTCGCGCTGGAACCGGGCCGCGTCAGCGGCGAGCAGCGCATCGTCGAAGCGCTGCTGGAACGCGAACCGGCGGCGGCCATCGCCCATGTGCAGGCCCTGATCGACAGCGCGCCGGAAGCCGCGCAACCGGAACTGCGGGTGTGGCTGGGCGCGGTGCAGGACCGCGCCGACGAGCCGGCCGCGGCGCTGGCCACCTGGCTGCGCCTGCACGGCGACCTGGCGCCGTCGCGGCTGCCGCTGCCGCCGCAGGCCAGGGCGCCGGGCGAATGGCCGGCGCTGGGCGAGATCGCGCAGGACAACCCAATGCGGCCGCTGTTCGTCTGGGGCGCGCCGGGCTCGGGCGTGGAGCGCGTAGTCACGGTGATGGCCGCCGGCAGCCAGGTGCTGCGCGGCGACCGCTTCGGGCCGAACCCGCCGGACGACGCCTTCCAGAACTTCCACACCCTGCAGCGCTTGGCCGAGGACGCGCTGAGCCCGGCGCAGTTCGTGCAGCAGTGGCGCGACGCCCTGCCGGCGCGCGGCATCGCCGACGGCAACGTGATCGACTGGCTGCTGTGGTGGGACAACGCGCTGCTGTGGGCGCTGCGCCCGCAGCTGCCGGAAGGCCGCCTGGTGGTGGTGGTGCGCGACCCGCGCGACATGCTGGTCGAATGGCTGGCGCTGGGCGCGCCGGCGCCGCTGGCGCTGACCTCGGCCGACGAGGCGGCGCGCTGGCTGGCGCGCGCGCTGGAGCAAGTGGCCGACCTGCACGAGCAGGATCTCTACACCCACCTGATCCTGCGCATCGACGACGCGGTCAACGACCCGGCGGCGCTGGGCAACCTGCTGGAACAGGCCTTCGGCCTGCGCTTCCCACCGGTGCGCAGCATCGGTCCGGCCACCATTCCGGCCGGCCACTGGCGCCGGTACGCGCAGGTGCTGGCCGCCGAGTTCGCGCACCTGGCCCCGGTCGCCGCACGCCTGGGCTACCCCGAAGCCTGAGCGCGTTCCACCCGTCGTGAGACGGGCGCCGGCCGCGGCCGGCGCCTCCCCTTCAGGAGAAGGCAATGCAACTGAGCAGCCAGAGTTTCGACAACGGCCAACCGATCCCGGCCGAATTCGCCGCCGGCGACGCCAAGGGCTTCGCCGCCAACCGCAACCCGCAGCTGGCCTGGAGCGACGTGCCGGCAGGCACGCGCTCGTTCGCGCTGGTCTGCGTGGACCCCGACGTCCCGACCGTGCCCGAACTGGTCGGCCGCGACGACGTGACCATCCCGCTGGAACAGCCGCGTGGCGATTTCATCCACTGGGTGATGGTGGACATTCCCGCGTCGTCGCGCGCGATCGCCGCCGGCAGCTGCAGCGAGGGATTCACCGCGCGCGGCAAGCAGCCGCCGATGGGGCCGGAAGGCGCGCGCCAGGGCGTGAACGACTACACCGCCTGGTTCGCCGGCAACCCGGACATGGCCGGCATCTACCGCGGCTACGACGGCCCGTCCCCGCCGTTCAACGACGAGCGCGTGCACCGTTATTTCTTCCGCCTGTTCGCGCTGGACGTGGAACGCCTGCCGGTGGAAGGCGACTTCACCGCCGCCGACGCGCACCGCGCCATGCATGGCCACGTGCTGGCCGAAGCGGCGGTGCACGGCACCTACACGCTCAATCCGGCCCTGGCTTGAGCGCGTAGGAGCGCACTTCAGTGCGCGATGGGGCTCTACCGGGAAAGCCCCATCGCGCACTGAAGTGCGCTCCTACGGGACAAAAACGAAGGGCGCCGCAAGGCGCCCTTCGTCGTTTTCAGCTTTGGCGGTGCCGGTTACTTCTTCACCGTTTCCGAACCGACCACCATGTCCAGCACGTAGGCCTGCGCGGACGCATCGGCCGGCGGGTTCTTCACCGCATAGCGCTTGACCCGCAGCACGTTGCGCACGCCGTCTTCGTGGGTATAGCCCTCGATGCCGTCGTAGAAATTGCTGAACTCGCCGCGCTTGCCCTGCTCCAGGCCCTTGTCGTCGTAGTGCACTTCGCGCACCTGCAGGCACTGCTTGTCGGGGATCAACGGGTGCGAGCACGGCCTGGTCTGCGCGTCGACCTCCAGGAAGACGGTCTCGCCCGGGCCGCCGTAGCGGGTCTCGGCGGTCGGCTCGCCGCGGAAGCTCAGCACGTCGCCGGCGGCGTTGGTCAGGGTGAGCGTGGAGGCGTCGTGCTGGCCGATTTTCAGCGTGCCCTCCAGGCGGCTGCTCACCGCCTGGTCGAGCGCCATCAGCGCCTGGTCGGTGCAGGCCATCATCGTCGATGCCATGCGCGAGACGGTGATCTCGCTGCCGGCCAGGGTGTAGCCGCCGCCCATGCGGTTGCAGGTGTTGTCCACCGCCACGCGGCCGTCGGCGAAGTCCAGGGTGACCGGCTTGTCGGCGCGCACGAACAGGCCGTCGATGCGCTTGCCGGCGCTGTCGGTGGCGTTGTCGAGCACCCAGTGGTTGGCGCCGAGCTGCGCGGCGTCGACCGGCGTGGCCGCGGCCGCCGGCGCGGCATCGGCCGCAGGCGCGGGCGTGGCGTCGGCCGGGGCGGTGGAGGGGGTGTTGTTGCAGGCGGTCATCAGGGCGATGGGCAGGGCCAGCAGCAGGATGCGCTTCATGTCGTACTCCTTGGGAAGCTGTGGAAAGGACGGAGGGGAAAACGGATGGCGCCGGCTGCGGGGGTTACCGGCGGCTTTCCGCATTCAGTTTCCAGCAGGCAGGAACAGCAGCAGCGCGGCACCCAACGCCAGCCTGTATATCGCGAACCACGTGAAGCGATGGTGCTTGATGTAGCCCAGCAGCCACTTCACCACCACGAAACCGGTCGCCACCGAAGCGGCGAAGGCGATGCCCACGTCGCCCCAGTCCTGGTGGCCGAGCTGGCCGTGGCGCGCCAGTTCCAGAAAGGCATAGGCGCTGGCCGCGAACATGGTCGGGATGCCGACCAGGAACACGAACTCGGCGGCGGCCGCGCGCCGGCTCAGGCCCAGCAGCATGGCCAGGAAGATCGCCGCGGCCGAGCGCGAGGTACCCGGGAACACGCCGGCCACCACCTGCGCCAGGCCCACGCCGACGGCGACCTTCCAGGTGACGCTGTCGCGGTCGGGCAGGCGCGCGGCGAAACCCTCCGCCAGCAGCATCCACCCCCCGCCGATGACCAGCGCCCAGGCTACCGGCGTCACCGTCTCGGGCAACTCCCAGCCGGCCAGGCGCACCGGCAGGCCGACCACCGCGGTCACCAGGAACGCGGTGCCCAGCTTCAGCACGTAGTCGCGGTTTTCGCGTTCGCCCAGGCCGGTGGCCAGCGACCACAGCCGCTGCCGGAGCACAAGCGCGACGGCGAGGATGGCGCCGGCCTGGATGACGATGTTGAAGAAGTCCGAGCGCGCGCCGAGCCAGCGCTCGGCGATGAGCAGGTGGCCGGTGCTGGAAATGGGCAGGAATTCGGTCAGGCCTTCGAGGATGCCGAGCAGCAGGGCGGAAATCGGGTCGGACATGGGTGTGCAATGGGAAAAGGACCGGCAGAGGATAGAGCATCGTCCGTGCGCACCCATGTGGTGCGGACCTTCAGGAATTGCACCTTTGCGGTGCAATGTTTCTGCGCCGAACCAACCGGAGCCATTTGAAAACAAGGACTTGCAGGTCCTCCGGAGTTGGCACGCGAGTTGCTCTACCCAAGGCACGCCACTCCATCCGAGGTTTTGCCCGATGTCCCTGGAAAACGTTGAGAAGCTGATCAAGGACAACCAGGTCGAGTTCGTCGACCTGCGTTTCGTCGATATGCGCGGCATCGAGCAGCACGTGACCTTCCCGGTCTCGATCATCGAGCCGTCGCTGTTCGAGGAAGGCAAGATGTTCGATGGCAGCTCGATCGCCGGCTGGAAGGGCATCGCCGAATCGGACATGGTGCTGCTGCCGGATCCGGACAGTGCCTACCTGGATCCGTTCTACGCCGACCCGACCCTGGTGCTGACCTGCGACGTGCTCGACCCGGCCACCATGCAGGGCTACGGCCGCTGCCCGCGCGGCATCGCCAAGCGCGCCGAGGCCTACCTGAAGTCCTCGGGCATCGCCGACCTGGCCTTCTTCGGCCCGGAACCGGAATTCTTCATCTTCGACTCGGTCCAGTTCGCCAACGACATGGGCCACACCTTCTTCAAGATCAACTCCGAGGAAGGCTCCTGGAACACCGGCAAGAGCTACGACGGCACCAACACCGGCTACCGTCCGGCGGTGAAGGGCGGCTACTTCCCGGTGCCGCCGACCGATTCGCTGCACGACATCCGCGCCGAGATGTGCAAGGTGCTGGAAAAGGTCGGCATCGAGGTGGAAGTGCACCACCACGAAGTGGCCAACGCCGGCCAGTGCGAGATCGGCGCCAAGTTCAACACGCTGGTGACCAAGGCCGACGAACTGCAGCGCATGAAGCACGTCATCAAGAACGTTGCCCACCGCAATGGCAAGACCGTCACCTTCATGCCCAAGCCGCTGGTCGGCGACAACGGCAGCGGCATGCATGTGCACCAGTCGCTGGCCAAGGAAGGCAAGAACCTGTTCTCCGGCGACGGCTACGGCGGCCTATCGCAGATGGCGCTGTGGTACATCGGCGGCATCTTCAAGCACGCGCGCGCCATCAACGCCTTCGCCAACTCCGGCACCAACAGCTACAAGCGCTTGGTGCCGGGCTTCGAGGCGCCGGTGATGCTGGCCTACTCGGCGCGCAACCGCTCGGCCTCGTGCCGCATTCCGTGGGTGTCCAACCCGAAGGCGCGCCGCATCGAGATGCGTTTCCCCGATCCCATCCAGTCCGGCTACCTGACCTTCACCGCGCTGATGATGGCCGGCCTGGACGGCATCCGTAACCAGATCGACCCGGGTGCTCCCTCGGACAAGGACCTGTACGACCTGCCGCCGGAGGAGGAAAAGCTGATCCCGCAGGTCTGCTCCTCGCTGGACCAGGCGCTGGAAGCGCTGGACAAGGACCGCGAGTTCCTCAAGGCCGGCGGAGTGATGAGCGACGACTTCATCGATGCCTACATCGCGCTGAAGATGAAGGAAGTGACCGCGTTCCGCGCGGCCACCCACCCGCTGGAGTACCAGCTGTACTACGCCAGCTGACCGTGGCGGCCGCCATCGCGCGGCCGCCCACCCTCTTGCCGCCGGGATCGGCGGCGATGGCAAAGTCCCTCCCCTCCCGCTTTCGCCATCGCCGCCCCCTGGCGGCAAACCCCGGCAACACCCAGGCAGTGGCAAGAGAAACCGGAAACGCGCCGCGCGGGCCAGGCCTTCTTCCCCGCGTCACCGGCCCGCGGCGCATCCGGCGCAACGCCAGCGGCCGCTCCATGGCCGATGGAAGACACGGCACCGGCCCGCGGCGGGCCGGTCTCCTCCACATCGGGACCTGCGCATGAAACTGATCTCCGCCATCATCCGGCCGTTCAAACTCGACGAAGTACGCGAGGCCTTGGGCGCGGCCGGCGTTTCCGGCATCACCGTCACCGAGGTCAAGGGCTTCGGCCGGCAGAAGGGCCACACCGAGCTGTACCGCGGCGCCGAATACGTGGTCGATTTTCTTCCCAAGATCCGCATCGAGACCGCCGTCACCGACGACCACGCCGAGGCGGTGATCGAAGCGCTGCAGGCGGCTGCCGGCACCGGCAAGATCGGCGACGGCAAGATCTTCGTCACCGCGCTCGAACAGGTGGTGCGCATCCGCACCGGCGAAACAGGCGCGGACGCGCTCTGAACCCCACCCCCTGAATCAGCGCGAAGGACGGTTGTTCCTCCTCCCTTCGGGAGAAGGTGGCGCGAAACGCCGGATGAGGGGCGAATGGAGCCGGTGATGCTTGAACCATCGGGACTCCATCACCCTTCGCCCCGATCCCTCTCACGGAGGGAGCGGGGCCGACAGCCGCCTCTGCGCTGATCCAACCCCAACCGGAGTCGACAATGCGAAAGGAAATTTTCACCGGGTCCAGGGCCCGGGTCGGTGGTCTGTGCCCGTCGTCCCTGCTGGCCGGCCTGGCGCTGGCCCTGCTTCCCCTCGCCGCATCGGCGCAGGAAGCCGCTCCCGCGTTCGACCGCGGCGACGTGGCCTGGATGCTCACCTCCACGCTGCTGGTGCTGATGATGGTGGTGCCGGGCCTGGCGCTGTTCTATGGCGGACTGGTGCGCGCCAAGAACGTGCTGTCGGTGCTGAGCCAGGTGCTGGTGGTGTTCTCGCTGGTGCTGCTGCTGTGGGTGGCCTATGGCTACAGCGCGGTGTTCAGCGCGGGCAACCCGTTCTTCGGTTCCTTCACCCGGTTCGCCTTCCTCAAGGGGTTCACTCCCGAATCGGTGGGCAATACACCGATCGTCGGCCTGCCGGATTTCCTGTTCGTGGCCTTCCAGTCCACCTTCGCCGGCATCACCACGGCGCTGATCGTCGGCGCGTTCGCCGAGCGCATCCGCTTCCGCGCGGTGCTGCTGTTCTCCGCGCTGTGGTTCACCCTGGCCTACATCCCGATGGCGCACATCGTCTGGGGCGGCGGCTGGCTGGGCGAGATGGGCGCGATCGACTTCGCCGGCGGCACCGTGGTGCACATCAACGCCGGCGTGGCCGGACTGGTGGCGGCATGGTTCGTCGGCAAGCGCCTGGGCTATGGCCACACCGCGCTGAAGCCGCACAACCTGCCGCTGACCTGGCTCGGCGCGATGCTGCTGTGGGTGGGCTGGTTCGGCTTCAACGCCGGTTCCGCCGCCGCGGCCGATACCGTCGCCGCGCTGGCCTTCCTCAATACCGTGCTGGCCACCGCCGCGGCGGTGCTGGGCTGGACCCTGGTGGAGGCGGTGACCAAGGGCCATCCCTCGGCGCTGGGCGCGGCCTCGGGCGCGGTCGCCGGCCTGGTCGGCGTGACCCCGGCCTGCGGCACGGTGGGGCCGATGGGCGCCATCGTGATCGGCTTGGTCACCGGCATGGTCTGCGTGTGGGGCGTCACCGGCCTGAAGCGGCTGCTGCGGGCCGACGACACCGCCGACGTGTTCGGGGTGCACGGCGTGGGCGGCATCGTCGGCGCCCTGCTCACCGGCGTGTTCAGCGCGCAGTCGCTGGGCGGCACCAAGGCGGGCCTGGATATCGGCCACCAGCTCTGGGTGCAGGCGGTCAGCATCGGCTTCACCGTGCTGTGGAGCGCGGTGGTCACCGCCTCGATCCTGCTGGTGGTGCGCGCGCTGGTCGGCCTGCGCGTGAGCGAGGAAGCCGAGCGCACCGGCCTGGACATCAGCACCCATGGCGAATCGGCCTACGAGGCCTGAGCGGGAGCGGCCAGGTCCGCCCAGGCGGGCCTGGCCGGTTCCGGCATGGCGACCGTCCCCTTCTTTGCACTACATTGGTGCAATGCGCGATACCGGTTCCCTGCCCACCGCCGAAATGATGGCCACGCCGCTGGCATGGGCGACGCCGGACGGGCGCATCGCCGGCGCCAACCCGGCGTTCTGCCGCTGGCTGGGGGTGAGCGTGCGGCGCCTGCTGGGGCAGCCACTGGCCTCGCTGGAAAGCCAGGGCGAAGCGCTGGCCGAACGGCTTGCGCAGGCCGGCGCCGCCGATGCCGTGCGGCTGTCGCGGCTGGCGCTGGCGCTGCCCGGCGAGCGCCCCCGTTTCGCCGAGGGCTGGCTGACGCCGCTGGACGCCGGCGGCTGGCTGCTGGAGGCGCACCCGGTGGACGAATTCGCCGCGCCCGATCCGGCGCAGGTGCTGCCCGGCGCGTTCAGCGCCGCGCTCAAGGGGCTGGCGCACGAGCTGCGCAATCCGCTGGCCGGATTGAAGGGCGCCGCCCAGCTGCTGGCGCGGCGCGCGGGCAACCGCGACGCCGCCGAGGGCGAACTGATCGAACTGATCGGCGCCGAGATCGAACGCCTCAACACCCTGCTCGAACAGCTGCTGTCGCCGGCGCCGCAGCGGCCGCACGCGCCGCTCAACATCCACGCCGCGCTCGAGCGCGTGCTGCGCCTGGCCGAGAACGAGGCCGGCTGGGCCCTGCAGCTGCAGCGGGACTACGACCCGAGCATCCCCGAATTCGCCGGCGACGCCGACCGCCTGACCCAAGCCCTGCTCAACCTGGTGCGCAACGCGATCCAGGCCGGCGCCACCCGCATCGTGCTGCGTACCCGGATCGAACATGGCGTGCGCATCGCCGAACACGCCTCGCCGCTGGCGCTGCGGCTGGAAGTGGCCGACGACGGCCGCGGCGTGCCCGACGACCTGGCCGAACACCTGTTCCTGCCGCTGGTCAGCGGCCGTGCCGAAGGCACCGGCCTCGGCCTGGCGCTGGCGCAGCAGGTCGCGCGCGAGCATCGCGGCACGCTGAGCTTCCGCTCGCGCCCCGGGCATACCGTGTTCACCCTGCTGCTGCCGTTGCCGGCCGCCAGCGAGGAAAAGGAGGCCGCCGATGCATGACCCCACCGCGCCGGCGGCGGTCTGGGTGGTGGACGACGATCGCGCGGTGCGTTTCGTCCTGACCACCGCGCTGCGCGATGCCGGCTACGCCGTGGAAGGTTTCGACAGCGCCGCCGCGGCGCTGGACGCGCTGGCGCGGCGACCGGCGCCGGACCTGCTGTTCACCGACGTGCGCATGCCCGGCGACGACGGCCTGGTCCTGCTGGAGAAACTCAAGGCCGCGCATCCGCAGCTGCCGGTGATCGTGATGTCGGCCTATACCGACGTGGCCAGCACCGCCGGCGCGTTCCGCGGCGGCGCGCATGAATTCCTGTCCAAGCCGTTCGATCTGGACGACGCGGTGGAACTGGCGCGCCGCGCGCTGCCCGAACCCGAGCCGCGCGTGGAGACTCCGCCCGCGGCCGCGCAGGACGAGCAGGCGCCGCAGCTGATCGGCGATACGCCCGCCATGCGCGCGCTGTTCCGCGCCATCGGGCGCCTGGCGCAGGCGCCGCTGTCGGTGCTGATCAATGGCGAGACCGGCACCGGCAAGGAACTGGTGGCCAACGCGCTGCACCGCGAATCGCCGCGCGCGCGCGGCCCGTTCGTCGCGCTCAACACTGCCGCCATTCCCGCCGAGCTGCTGGAAAGCGAGCTGTTCGGCCACGAGGCCGGCGCCTTCACCGGCGCGGCCAGGCGCCATATCGGCCGCTTCGAGCAGGCCCATGGCGGCACCCTGTTCCTGGACGAGATCGGCGACATGCCGCTGCCGCTGCAGACGCGGCTGTTGCGGGTGCTGGCCGAAGGCGAGTTCTTCCGCGTCGGCGGGCGCGAGCTGATCCACGTCGACGTACGCGTGGTCGCCGCCACTCACCAGGACCTGGAGACGCTGGTCGAGCAGGGCCGCTTCCGCGCCGACCTGCTGCACCGGCTGGACATGGTGCGGCTGTGGCTGCCGCCGCTGCGCGAACGGCTGGACGACGTGGCGACGCTGGCCGCGACCTTCCTCGCCGGCGCCGCGCACCGCCTCGACATGCCGCCCAAGCGCCTGTCCGCCGCCGCCGTGCAGGCGCTGCGCCAGCACGCCTGGCCCGGCAACGTGCGCGAACTGGAGAACGTGTGCTGGCGGCTGGCCGCCCTGGCGGTGGCCGACACTATCGCCGCCGCCGACGTACAGGCGGCGCTGGCCCGTGCTGGCCGTGCGCGCGCGGGCGGCGCGGCGCCCGCGCAATGGGACCAGGCGCTGGCCGAATGGGCGCGGCAGCGCCTGGCCGAAGGCGCGAGCGGCCTGCACGCCGAGGTGCGCGAACGCATGGAGGCCGTGCTGCTGGACGCGGCCCTGGCCGCCACCGACGGACACCGCAGCGAAGCCGCGGCCAGGCTCGGGCTCGGCCGCAACACCGTCACCCGCAAGCTGGGGCCGGGAAGGAAGCGCTGAGCATCCGGTCACTCCGGGCAGGCCGGAGGGGCCGTGTATGATCGGCCCCCGATGGGGACGCAGATGCCACCTTCGGACATCGCGGGCATCGTCCGGCGCGTGCCGGATGGGCTGCCGCTGGAGCCCTGCGGCCGCGCCGGGCCTGCGAAGCGGCCGCCATGTTGAACGCCGATGCCTGGAACCGTCTGACCGAGCTGTTCCACCGCGCCACGGAGCTTCCCGAATCCGAACGGATCACCTTCGTGCACTCGCAGGCCGGCGACGATCCGGAGCTGCAGCGCGAACTGCTGGCGCTGATCGCCGCCGATACCGATGCCACGCGCCTGCATGCCCCGTTGCGACGCGTGGTCGAGACGGTCGTGCGGGCCAGCGATCTGGACGTCGCGCCCGGGACGCGTTTCGGCCCGTGGGCGGTGGAGCGGATGATCGGCTCGGGCGGCATGGGGCGCGTCTACTTGGCGCGGCGCGCGGACGGGGCCTACGAGCGCGAGGTCGCGCTCAAGCTGGTGCGCGCGGCGGCCCTGGTGGATGCGCGCCGCCACGGTCATTTCGAGTACGAATGCCGGCTGCTGGCGCAGATGCAGCACCCGGCCATCGCGCAGATCCACGACGCCGGCGTCGAGGAGGATGGCCATGCGTGGCTGGTGATGGAATACATCCATGGCCAACCCCTCTCCAGATGGTGCGACGAGAACGCGCTGGACCTGCGCCAGCGCATCGAACTGCTGGTCAAGGCTGGTGAGGGCGTGCAGCACGCGCACCAGAAGGGCGTGATCCATCGCGACCTGAAACCGGGCAACATCCTGGTCGCCGAGGTCGATGGACAGCCCCTGCCGAAAATCATCGATTTCGGCATCGCCATGGAAACCGAAGGCACGGCGGAAACGGTCGGCGGCGGCACGCCCGGTTACATGAGTCCGGAGCAGGCCGACCCGGGCAGCGGCATCGATGCGCGCAGCGACGTGTATTCGCTGGGTGCCCTGCTGTACGAACTGGCCTGCGGCAGCCGCCCGGAAAGCAGCGCCCTCGTCGCCCCTTCGCGGTACCTGCGGGCACAGCCGGTGCCGCGCCAGAGGGAGCTGGCGGCGCTGCGCGGCAGCACGCCGGGCAGGCTGCGGCGCGAACTGCGCGACGGCGTCGACGCGATCGCCCTCAAGGCGTTGCAGCCCGAACGCGCCGCGCGCTACGCATCGGTGTCGTCGCTGCTGGAAGACCTGCGGCGCTGGCTTTCCCACTATCCGCCGCATGCCGCCGGCCCGGCGCGATGGCTGGCCCTGCGGACGTTCGTGCGCCGCAACCGGCTGGCGGTGGCGGCGTCGTGCATGGTCGCGGCGGCGCTGGTCGCGGGCCTGGCGGCGACCGCCTGGTCGCTGCGCGAAGCGCGCCAGGAAGCGGCGCGGGCGAAAGTGACGTCGGAGTTCTTGGCCTCGGTGCTGGACAGCGTCGATCCGGCGATCTCGCAGGACCTGGACAAGACGCTGATGCTGCGCGTGCTCGACGACGCTTCCAGGCGTGCGTCGCGGGAGCTGGCCGCCTACCCGGACATCCTGGCCGACATGGAACTGCTCATCGGCATCAACCAGAACCACCTGGCCGAGTTCGGGCTCACCGTGGCGCACCTGCAGGCGGTGCGCGAACTGGCCGGCAGGCATCCGGACCGGCTCGAGTTCCAGTATCTGCGTGCGACCCAGGTGCTGGGCGATGCGCTGGTGGGAGCCGGAAAACACAAGGAAGCCGACGCGCTGCTCGCCGAAGGCATCGAGAGGGCGCGGAGCGGCAAGCCCGAGCACCTCTGGCTCGCCCACGACATGCAGTCGCGCCGGGCGATGGTGCTCATCGACCTCGGGCTTCCGGACGCGGCGTTGCGCGAGGCACGCGCGGCGGAGGAAGGACTCGCGCGCCTGCTGCCCGCGGACGACCCGTACCGGCTGGATGCGGAAAAGCGGCTCGCCAACGTGCTTTCCAGCACCGGCGGGCAACGGCAGGCCATCGCAATGCTGCGCGACCTCGTCCAGCGCCGTGCGCGCCTGGAAGGCCCCGACCATCCGCTCACCCTGGTCACCCGCCGCGACCTCGCCATCGCCTACCTGTACCAGCGCGATTTCGCCGCGGCCGAGGTCCAGCTGCAGCAGGTGGTGGGCGCGTATCGGCGCCTGTACGGGGAAAACAACAGCTACACCGCCTTCGCCCGCGGCATGCTCGCCGGCGCGCTGCGCCAGCAGGGCAAGCTGGAGGAATCCGGGCCCCACTACCGCGCCGCGATGGAGTGGAGCATCGCCCACTCGGGCCCCGAGTCGCTGGATACCCTGGTCAACCGCCACAACCACGCCAACTGGCTGCTGGCGGCGGGCCGCACGCGGGAGTCGCAACAGGAGCAGCGCGCGCTGCTGGAAATCGCGGAGCGGACGCTGTCGCGCGATCACCCGGTCACCGCCGAGATCCTGCGTGGCCTGGCCGAGGCCGAACTCGCGCTTGGAGATATCGTTGGCGCGCGCGTCCATGCCCAGGCCGCGCTGGCGGCGATGCGTGCCGTGTACGGCGACGGGCGCGAAGATCCGCTGCGCAGCGTGCGCGAGACGCTGGCCAAGGTCGAAGACGCCGGGAAGAACGCCGCCGGAGCGAGGTAGCGGCGGGACGGCGCGTCGCTTGGCGTTCTGGTCGACCCGCAGCGGTAATCGTGCGGCGAGCGGTCGACGGCACGAGCCGGCGACACCGATGCATGCGAGGATTTTTTCGTCCGAGGCAGTACGCTTGCGGCAAATGTTCAGGAGCCCGCCATGCATCTTCGCCTACCTCTGACGGCCCTCGCCGGCACAGCCCTGCTGGCCGCCTGCGGCACCCATGCGCCGGCCAGGCCGGAAGCGCCGCCGGCGCCACCGGCGGTCAGCACCGCGCAGATGGCCGAAGCGAACCTCGCGCCGGCATCGGCCAGCCTGGTCAGCGGCCGGGTGGTGCTGGTGCCGGAAGCCGGCGGCGTGCACATCACCGGCGTGATCGGCAGCCTTCCGCGCGGCAGGCAGGCGGCGTTCCACGTGCACGAGAAGGGCGACTGCAGCGCGGTCGACGCCAGCAGCGCCGGCGGCCATTTCAACCCCGCGGCCCAGCCGCACGGTCGCGCCGGCAACAACGCGCACCATGCCGGCGACATGGACAACCTGCAGGTCAACGCCGAGGGCGTCGTACACGTGGACGTACACCTGCGCGGGGTTACCCTTGGCGGGAGCGCAGCCAACGACATCGCCGGCCGCGCCCTGGTGGTCCATGCCGACGCCGACGACTACCACAGCCAGCCGGCGGGCAACGCCGGCGCCCGGATCGCCTGCGGCGTGATCCGCGTCACCCGCTGAATGCGGCGATCCGGCCGATCCAGTCCAACGAAGGGAGTACGACGATGCGTTTGATCCACACCAGCCTGTTCCTCGCCAGCGCACTGGCGCTGAGCGCCTGCAAACAGGGCGCCGAGCCCGCCGCAACGCCGGCCGATACCGCGTCCGACACTCCGGTTGCCGCACCGGCCGCCGCCCCCGCCGCTCCGCCGGCAATGGACGCCGCGGTGGCCATGGCCGACCTGCAGCCGACCAAGGACAGCACGGTGAAGGGCAGCATCCGCTTCACCGTCGTGGACGGCAGGCTGCATGCCAGCGGCGACATCAGCGGGCTGAAGCCGGGCAGCGAGCACGGCTTCCACATCCACGAGAAGGGCGATTGCAGCGCACCGGACGGCACCAGCGCCGGCGGCCACTTCAACCCGGGCGACGCCAAGCACGGCAGCATCGACGCGGCCGCGCACCATGGCGGCGACATGCCCAACATCGTCGCCGACGCGCAGGGCAACGCCCACGTCGACGGCCCGGTGTCGAGCAACGTCAACGCCGGCAAGGGCGACGCCTTCGACATCATCGGCCGCGGCCTGATCGTCCATGCCGACCCGGACGACTACCACAGCCAGCCGACCGGCAACGCCGGCGCGCGCCTGGCCTGCGCGGTGATCGCCAAGGCCGAGTAAGGCCACCCGCCGCACGCAGGGAAAACGCCGGCGGATGCCGGCGTTTTCCGTTCGAAGCAGGTGGGCGTCGGCGCTTGCCCGGCCCTCAGCGCGCCATCGCCGCGCGCGCGTCCTGGCCGGCCTCGACGTGCACGTACAGCACGTCCATGCCATGCGCCTCGAGCACCGCGGCCATCTGCCGCTGGCGCATCAGGTACTGCTCGTAGATGCGCTGCAGGCGATCGCAGTCGTTCCGGTCCTGGGCGTAGTGCGCGCACCAGCCAGCCGGATCGAACAGGGCCATGCGCACCTCGCTGCCGGCATAGCGCAGCAGCGGTTCGGGCGCGGCGTCCAGCCACTGCTCGCGCTCCGGCGAGAACATCGCCGTCTCCAGCAGCGGCCACAGTCCGGCCAGGCCCTGGTTGTCGTACTGCATGGCCATCATCGCGGCCAGGTCGTTGACGGTGAAATAGCGCGCGTGCTCGATCTGCGCGTCGAAGGCGGTATGCGCCAGCAACGCGGTATCGGCCTGGGCCATGCCGTTGGCCAGCAGCACCTCTTCCAGCGCGTCGCGGGTCTCGGCCAGCAGGGCGGCATCGCTGCCGGTCAGCACGAACGGCAGGACGCGCAGGCCGCCGCCGGCGAGCGCGGCATCGGCCTGCAGGGGCAGCGGCACGTCGCCGGACGCGTCGGCACCGAAGGCGAGCAGGCGCGGCCCCTGGTTGCGGCCGGGCGCGCGCATCTGCAGCTCTTCCAGGCGCCGGTGGACCGGCCAGCCCGGGCGCAGCACCTCGGCCGGATCGAAATGCGCCGCGGCCAGCACTAGGTCCAGCCCGCTGGCCTGCGGCACCAGCCTGGCCAGGTCTCGGCCCACCAGCGCGGCCAGTTCGCCGGCCTGGCCGGCAGGCAGCGCGGTGCGTCCGGGCTGCTGGCCGCCGGCCAGTTCCAGCGCCATCACGCCCAGTGCGTTCATGTCGGGGTTGGAAATGCTCATGGTTCGCGGTTGGCCCGTCACGGGCTCGAAGCTACACTCGATGTCCATTATGCCTGCTGCCGCAGGCAGGTCCGCGTCGCCTTCCCCCATCAGCCCCAGGTAACCGCATGTCCAGCGCCCGTCCCGTCGCCATTCTCGGTGGTGTCCGCATTCCGTTCTGCCGCCAGAACACCGCCTACGCGGATGTCGGCAACCTCGGCATGTCGGTGCGCACGCTCGGCGCGCTGGTCGAGCGCTTCGGCCTGCACGGGCAGCAGCTGGGCGAAGTGGCGATGGGCGCGGTGATCAAACACCCCAGCGACTGGAACCTCGGCCGCGAGGCCGCGCTGTCCTCCGGGCTGTCGCCGCTGACCCCGGGCATCACCCTGCAGCGCGCTTGCGGCACCTCGCTGGACAGCATCATCACCGTGGCCAACAAGATCGCCTTGGGCCAGATCGACTCGGGCATCGGCGGCGGTTCGGACACCACTTCCGACGTGCCGATCGTCTATGGCAAGAAGCTGCGCGGGCGCCTGCTGGCCGCCAACCGCGCCAAGTCGACCGGCGACAAGGTCAAGGCGCTGCTGTCCGGCTTCCGCCTGTCCGAGCTCAAGCCCGAGTTCCCGGGCGTGGCCGAGCCGCGCACCGGCAAGAGCATGGGCGACCACTGCGAGGACATGGCCAAGCAGTGGAACATCTCGCGCGATTCGCAGGACGAATGGGCGGTGTCCTCGCACCGGAAACTGGCCGCCGCCTACGAACGCGGCTTCTTCGGCGACCTGATCGCGCCGTTCCGCGGCGTGGAGCGCGACAACATCCTGCGCCCGGATACCTCGTTGGAGAAGCTGGCCACGCTGAAGCCGGCGTTCGACAGGACCTCCGGCCGCGGCACGCTCACCGCCGCCAACTCCACGCCGCTGACCGACGGCGCCGCCGCGGTGCTGCTGGCCAGCGAGGAATGGGCGCGCGCCCACGGCCACGAGCCGCTGGCGTACCTGCGCGACGCGCAGGTGGCGGCGGTGGATTTCGTGCACGGCGAAGGCCTGCTGATGGCGCCGACCATCGCCGTACCGGAGATGCTCCGGCGCAACGGCCTGACCCTGCAGGATTTCGACATCTACGAGATCCACGAGGCCTTCGCCGCGCAGGTGCTGTGCACGCTGCGCGCGTGGGAAAGCGAGGACTACTGCCGCAACCGCCTGGGCCTGGATGCGCCGCTGGGCCGCATCGACCCGGAGAAGATCAATCCGCTGGGTTCGTCGCTGGCCACCGGCCATCCGTTCGCCGCCACCGGCGCGCGCATCATCGCCACCGTCTCCAAGGAACTGGCCGAACGCGGCGGCGGCCGCGCGCTGGTGTCGATCTGCACCGCCGGCGGCATGGGCGTGGTGGCGATCGTCGAGCGCTGAGCGCAGGCGACGGCTGTCGGCCTGCGGCACGGGCCGGCGGCGGCTCCCACAGGTCTGCGTGACGCGCCGAATCCCGCGCCTGCTTCCATCGGGTGAACCGGCGTCAGTGCCCGCTGGCGGCATCCAGCCGCACGTCCCGCTTGATCGCCGACTGGCGGATGGCCTCGTCCGGCGCGGCGCCGGCCGCCAGCAGCAGGTCCACCATCGGTTGGTTGCGGCAGCCGACGGCATAGCGCAGCGCCGTGGCGCCGCTGCCGGCCGCGAGGTTCGGTGAGGCGCCGGCCTGGAGCAGGACGCGGGCCATGTCGATCCGGTTGTTGGCCGCGGCGACGATCAGGGCGCTGACGCCGGACTCGTTGGTCGCATCAGGCGCCGCGCCGCGCGCCAGCAGGTAATCGAGCACCTGCCGCGCGCCTGCATGGACCGCATCCTGCAACAGACCGCCAGCGCGTTCCTGCAGGGGATGGCCGCTGGCTTCCATGCGTTCGAGCATGGCCACGTCGTCGGCGAAGGTCGCCAGGATCAGTGGATCGAGCCAACTGCGTTCGGTCAGCAGGGCCGGGTTGACGAAGGCCGCAACGAACGTGGGATCGGGCGACTCGGGCAAGGGGGGCTCGACGCTTGCCAGTGCGGCGCTGACGGCGCTGCGTTGCGCCTTGGTTGGCAGCCCCAATGCGCAGACATTGCCGGAAGTGTGAGCGTTTTCGTATTGATGGCCCAGGACATCAAATGCCAGTGCGCGCGCCTGCGCGTAGCGGCTTTCCGCCAGCGCGGGCGAGGTGCACAGGACCAGCAGGGCGAGTGCGGCCAGTTTCTTCATGGGCGTCCTCGAGCGAGCGGTGTTCAACCCGGCAACCGCGGGAAACCGTGCGCGTCGCGTTCCTCGGCCACGGCCTGGTCCTGGATCTGCTGGCGCAGGTCGCGGCGCTGCAGCGGCTGCGTGGCGCGGCCGCGGCGGTGATGCAGCGCGTTGAGCAGGCATTGCCGGGCCAGCGCATCCTCGCCCGCGGCGGCGAAGCCTTCGCCCAGTTCCTCCCAGGCGTCGGCGCCGGCGCCCTGGGCGATGGCGCGGTGCAGGAATTCCTCGGCCTGGGTCCATTGGCCCTGGCCGCGCGCCAGCCGGCCCAGGGTCAGCAGCAGCGCGGGGCTGGACGCATGCGATTGCAGCCAGCGCTGCGCGCTGGCGCGGCGCGAGTCGAGCTTGTCCACCGGCAGATTGCCGTACAGCGCGATCAGGGTTTCGTCCCAGTGGCTGTCCAGCGCCTGTTCGATGCCGTGCAGGGCGGCGTCGTTCCAGTTCAGCGCCACCGCGCGGCAGGCGTAGCGCTCCAAGGCCTCCGGCGTGGCGCGCAGCGCCTTGGGCAGGACTTCCCAGCGCGCGGCCAGGGTGTTGACGTCCCCGGCCTCGTCGAGCATCTGCAGGGCGAGCCGGGTCTCCAGCGCGGCCAGGGCATCGGCTGGCAGCGCCTGCTGCTGGCGCAGCGCGCCGAGCTGGCCATAGGCCTCCTCGGCGCGGCCGGCGCGGGCCAGCGCCTCGGTGCGCAGCCACAGGCCGCGCGGCGGCAGCGGCTGGATCGCCGGCAGGTCCAGCGCGTCGATGGCCTGCTGCGGCCTGTCCTGCTGCAGCCAGCGTTCGGCGCTGTGCAACGCGTGCAGGGTGGCGTCCAGCGCGCCCAGTTGCTGCAGGTGGTGGCCGGCGCTGGCGGCGTCGCCGCGCGCCTCGGCCGCGCGCATCGCCGCGACCAGCGCGATCGGGCGCACTTGCTTCTCGCCGGCGGCGCTGAGCAGCAGTTTTTCCGCGCGCTGCCACTGGCCGCCGTCCAGCGCCTGCAGGCCGTCGATCAGCCGCGCGCGGCCCTGCCGGCGGCGGTAGCGCGCCCAGCTGCGGAACGGTGCGCTGAGCAGCGTCCACAGCAGCCACAGCAGCAACCCGGCGATCAGCAGCGCCAGCAGCGCCTGCGGCAGGGTGGCGATGTAGTCGTTGCCGCCAGCGCGCACGATCACCTCGCCGATGCCGCGCACCGATTCCTGTCCCAGCCATTGCGCGCCGAGGATGCCGATGGCGGCTACCAGCAGGACCACCACCAGCCAACGGAATGCTTTCATGGTGCCTCCTTCCCGTCGCGCATGGCGCGCAGTTGCTGCAGGGTGCTGCCCAGTTCCGGCAGCGCGATGTGCAGGTCGGCCCCGCGCAGTTCCGCCAGTGTCTGGCGCTGGCGGCGCCGTTGCGGCGAATCCGGCCACAGCCGCAGCAGCCAGCCGTCCATGCGCTGCACGGCCTGCTGCCATGCGTCGGTGTCGCCCCGTTCCAGCGCGGCGCGGGCCAGGCTCAGTTCGATCTGCAGCGCGTCGCCGGCGGCGATGCGTTCGGAACGGGCCACCAGCACCTGCGGATCGGCCGGCCGAATCTGCACCAGCGGCGAAAGCACCTGCTGCCACCACGGCCGGCGCGCGTCGGCCGGTTGTTCGGCCTGTTCGGGCAGCGCTTCCAGCGCGGTGGCCCACTGCGCCAGCTGGCCGGCGGTGCGGGCGCGCACGCCGGGGCCGAGCGCATCGACCGCGGTGCGTTCCTGCAGCAGCGCCTGCCGCAGGTTCAGGTAGGCAGGGCTGTCGATCTCCTCGAGCACGCCGGCGGCCAGCGCGTAGAGGCGCCGCGCGCCGTCCAGGTCGCCGGCATAGGCCAGGCGCTGCTGGGCCTGGCTGAGCAGCAGTTCGGCTTCCTCGCGGCGTACCGCCTGCGCACCCTGGCGCGAATGGTCGGCCAGGCGCGCCACGTTCTCTTCCAGCAGCGCGTTGCGCTGGCCCAGGCCCAGCACCTCGTCGCGCAGGATGCGGTTGGTGGCGGCCACGTCCTGCAGGCCGCGCGCGTTGGCGCGCTGGTCGCGGCGCAGCGCTTCCACGCTCTGCTGCAACGCCGCCAGTTGCTGGCTGGCGGTGGCGCGGTCGCGTTCGGCTTGGTGCTGGCGCGCCTGCCAGGCCCGCCAGCCGAACACGCCGGCCGCGCACAGCGCGACAAGCAGCAGGCCGGCGACGATCCAGCGCGTCGGGCGGTGCCGCGGAGAAAGGGAGGAAACGTCATTCATGGGGGTACGACATCCTTGGCAGGCATGCGGCCCAACGGGCGGCGATGCGCTTCAAGCATCGCCCGCGACGCGGCGCGGCTGCAAGCCGCGGCCATGCCGCTCAGGCGGCGGGCGGAAACAGGGCGGCATGCGCGGCGGCGGCGAGCTGGCCGGGCAGGGGGCCGGCGGCGACATGCGCATCGGCGAAGCCGAGCGTCGTGGCCAGCCCGGCCAGCCGTGCGCTGGCGGCGACCAGCGGTTGCCGTTGCCAGCGCCGGCGCAGCGCGGGCGGCAGCTGCGCCATCACGCGTTCGAGCGCTTCGCCGCTGCTTACCGCCAGCACGGCGGGGGCGTCGAGCGCCTGCAGCCGCGACCACAGCTTCGCCGGGACCTGCAGCGGCACACGTTCGTACACGTCCACGCGCAGCAGCTGCGCACCGCGCGCCTGCACCTGGGCGGCGATCATGCCGCGGCCGCCGGGCGCGGTGACCAGCGCCACCCGTTTCCCGCGCAGGTCCGCCATGGCCGGCAATGCCAGCAGGCCCTCGCTGTCCATCCGCGCGGGCGCCTGCACCGCCGCCGCGCCATGCCGGCGCAGGGCCCGGGCGGTGCCCTGGCCTACGGCGACGAGGCGGCCGGCGTCCAACCGCTCCAGCGGCATCAAGCCGGCGGAGGCCGTGGCGGCTGCCGGGCTGGTGAAGACCAACCGGTCACATGCCAGCGCCTGCTCCAGCTGGCCACGGGTGGTGTCATCGTCGCGGGCCTGCAGCCGCCATGGCGAAACCGCCACCGTGCGCGCGCCGAAGCGGGCGGCGGCGCGCCGCAGGCCATCGTGCTGGCCGGAAGGACGCAGGGAGATCAGATACCAGGCCGTGTCGGCCGGCACATAGGCGCGGCTGTTCATTCCATGCATTATGCGGGCGCTTTCCGTTTCCCGTTCCCGCACGCCCCCATGTCCGATACACCCGACCGCGACACCCTGCTGCATCGCCTGCAGGCCACCCTCGATGCGATGCCGCCGGTCGCGGCGATGGGCATCCGCATCGCCGGCTACGCCGACGGTGCGCTGCGCCTGCAGGCGCCGCTGGCCACCAACGTCAACGACAAGGGCAACGCCTTCGGCGGCAGCCTGGCCTCGGTGATGACACTGGCCGGCTGGGCGCTGGTGAGCCTGCGCCTGTCGCTGGCCGGGCAGGAAGCCGAGGTCTACGTCGCCGACAGCAGCATCCGCTACCGCGCGCCGGTCTACGGCGACCTGGACGCCATCGCGCAGGCCGCCCCGGGCGAGGACTGGGACGCCTTCCTGGCCCTGTTCGGCAAGCGTGGCCGGGCGCGCATCGCCGTGCGCGCGCAGATCGAAGGCGGCGCCGCCGAACTGGAAGGGCGCTTCGTCGCCCTGGCCAAGGGGTAGGATGGCGCTGCCCCGGGGAGAAGCCATGCACCGACGCCTCATCCAGTCCGCCGTCGTCCTGTTGCTGGGCTTGGCCATGGCCGCCCAGGCCGCCGGCCCCAGCCGCGGCCAGCGCAACAAGCTCGCCCAGACCCAGGACGCCTACGTGGCGGCGGTACGCTGGAGCGACTTCGAGGCCGCCGAGGGTTTCATCGACCCGGAGTACCGCCAGGCGCACCCGCTGACCGACCTGCAGCGCGAGCGCTACAGGCAGGTGCAGGTATCCAACTACCGCGAACGCTCCACCGGCGTCGCTGCGGACGGTGCGGTCGAGCGCCGGGTCGAGATGGGCGTGGTCAACCGCAACACCCTGGCCGAACGCACGGTGATGGTGACCGAACGCTGGCGCTGGGACGCGGAAGCCAAGCGCTGGTGGCAGGCGCAGGGGCTGCCGGACCTGTGGCAGGGCCAGTAGCCGCTGGCCGTCCCGCGGCCGGCTTGTGCGACAATCGCCGCCCGCTTGTCTGACCGTGACCCGAGTGAATTACGAAGAGCTGCTGGCCTTCGCTGGCCGAAACCCGATGCTGTCGCTGGCCTTCGCCGGCCTGACCATCGCCATCATCGTCACCGAGATCGCACGCCTGTTCCGCGGCTACCGCTCGATCAAGCCGGCCGAACTAACCCGCCTGATCAATGGCGGCAACGCGGTGGTGATCGACCTGTCGGCGGGCAGCGACTTCGAGAAGGGCCACATCACCGGCAGCCGCAACGTGCAGCCGGCCCAGCTGACCCCGGCGCACAAGCTGCTGGCCTCGGCCAGGCAGTCCCCGGTGGTGCTGGTGTGCCGCACCGGCACCGGCACGGCCTCATCCAATGCCGCCAAGGCGCTGAAGAAAGCCGGTTTCGAGCAGGTATCCGTGCTCGATGGTGGCATCGCGGCCTGGCAGGCGGCGGACCTGCCGCTGGTCAAGGGCCGCGGCTGATCCTTCATTTGGCGTTAAGCCCTTGTGCAGGGCCGGCGCCGCCCCCATCGCAGGTGGGGTAACAATCCCATTCAACGAACGAACCGTTCTGGAGTCCTAGAGAAATGTCCGAAGAGAACAACAACGCCGTCCCGGCCGAAGCCAACAACGGCCCGGCGTTCACCGTCGAAAAGATCTACGTCAAGGACGTTTCCTTCGAATCCCCGAACTCGCCGACCATCTTCAACGAGAACGTGCAGCCGGACCTGCAGCTGAACCTGAACCAGAAGGTGCAGCGCCTGTCCGAGAACGCCTTCGAAGTGGTGCTGGGCGTGACCCTGACCTGCAAGGCCGGCGACAAGACCGCCTACGTGGCCGAAGTGGAGCAGGCCGGCGTGTTCGGCCTGATCGGCCTGGAGCCGCAGGCGATCGACGTGCTGCTCGGCACCCAGTGCCCGAACATCCTGTTCCCGTACGTGCGCTCGATGGTGTCGGACCTGATCCAGGCCGGCGGCTTCCCGCCGTTCTACCTGCAGCCGATCAACTTCGAAGGCCTGTACGCCGAAACCCTGCGCCAGCGCCAGCAGCAGGCCGATGGCACCTCGCTGGCCGATTCCGAGCCGGCCGGCAACGCCTGACCGGCGTCCATCCCTGCGGATGAGTACCAACGACGCGGAAAAGATCGCCGTCCTCGGCGCGGGCTCCTGGGGCACCGCGCTGGCCAGCCTGCTGGCCCGGCACGGTCACCCGACCGTGCTGTGGGGGCGCGACGCGAACGTGGTCGAGGCGATCGACCGCCGTCACGAGAATCCCCGGTACCTGCCGGGGATTCCGCTGCCCGATTCCCTGCGCGCCAGCACCGACCTGGCCGGTACCGTCGCCGGTGCCCGCTGGATCCTGGTGGTGGTGCCCTCGCACGCCTTCGGCGAAACCGTGCGCACCCTGGCGCCGCTGCTGCCGGCCGGTGCCGGCGTGGCCTGGGCGACCAAGGGCTTCGAGCCCGGTTCCGGCCGTTTCCTGCATGAAGTCGCGCGCGACGTGCTGGGCCCGGACGTGCCGCTGGCGGTGGTCACCGGCCCGTCCTTCGCCAAGGAAGTGACCCTGGGCCTGCCCACGGCCATCACCGTCCATGGCGACGATGCCGCGTTCACCCAGCAGGTCGCCGACGCCATGCACGGCCCGGCGTTCCGCGCCTATACCGGCGACGACATGGTCGGCGCCGAGCTGGGCGGAGCGATGAAGAACGTGCTGGCGGTGGCCACCGGCGTGGCCGACGGCATGCAGCTGGGCCTGAACGCCCGCGCCGGCCTGATCACCCGCGGCCTGAACGAGATGCTGCGGCTGGCCGCGGCCATCGGCGGCAAGCCCGAGACCCTGATGGGTCTGGCCGGGCTGGGCGACCTGGTGCTCACCAGCACCGGCGACCTGTCGCGCAACCGGCGGCTGGGCCTGGCGCTTGGTCGTGGGCAGAGCCTGCCCGACGCGGTGAAGGAGATCGGCCAGGTGGTCGAATCGGTGCAGACCGCCGACGAAGTCATGCGCCAGGCCGGCCGCCACGGCATCGACCTGCCGATTTCCAAGGCGGTGCAATCGGTGCTGCATGGCGAACTGAGCCCTTCCGATGGCCTCAAGCAGCTGCTGGCCCGCGAGCAGAAGCCGGAATACCCGGAAACGCTGTTCAAGTAGGAATCGGCGAAGATCAAGAAAAAAGCCCGGCAATGCCGGGCTTTTTATTGTCCGTCACCCAGGCCGCGGCCCCCGTAGGAGCGACTTCAGTCGCGAAGGGGCCTTCCCGAAAAATCCCAGCCCCAGCCCCAGCCCCAGCACACCGGCACCCGCCATCCCCGGCAAGGCGCCCATGGACCGCCGCACTCCTCTCCCATCGCCCGCAAAAAGAAAGAGCCCGGTCGGGGAGGACCGGGCTCCGGGGCGCGGGGGAGAGAGAGCACGCGCCTTTGAAACGATGTACTGCCGGCTTACCAGGTGAAGCGCGGGCCGACGAACCATTCCTTGTCGCCGCCCTTGCCCAGCTTCACTTCGCCGCTCACGCCCCAGTTGGCGTTGAACTTGGCGGCGGCGCCGACGCGGCCGTAGAACTCGCCGTCCGGGTCGTAGCCGTTCTTCTTGCTGTAGTCCTCGTAACCGGCCAGCGCATAGCCTTCGATCATCGGGGTGAAGGCGGTACGCACGCCGACCTCGGCGCTGTAGCCGTTGAGGTTGGGGGCATGCTGCAGATCAAAGCGCTGGTAGGCCACGCGGGCCAGCAGGTCGGTGTTCGGGGCGACGCCGTAGTTGTAGCCCACGCCCAGGCGCCACTGGTCGACGTCGTTCTTGAACTTGTCGGTCTCCTGGGCGCTGTAGTCGCCGAAGACATGGAAGTTCGGGTGCACCGCCGCCGAACCCTTCACCTTCCAGCCATCGGCGTCGCCGCCCTTGGCGTCGGTGTTCACGTAACCACCTTCCACGTAGTTGTAGGACAGGCCATCGGTCGCCGAAGCAGCGAACGGCAGGGCGGCCAGCAGGCCCAGAGCGATCAGGGAAGTCTTCATTACGGATTACCTTTTTATTTTGGTTTGATCGACTGGCGGGGAACGCTTGCCGGTCGACAGGTGTGAATTATCCGTTAGCCGATGGAATCGCCCCTGAATATCAAACTGACCAGTACATAAATTAGACGATGCCTGCGGGAACTTGTGGCGCGATGCCCGAACGGGTGTCAAACACGATGCAACCGCTGCTTCCTGCCAATGCGCGGGCGCCCGGCGTTCCGGTACATGGCGACAGAATGGATGCGGCCCGGGGAGCCGATGCGATGCCACGCTACTGATCAACCGTCAGCGATGGTTTGTCCGTGTTCCTGCAATGCGCGTTTCCGGAATCGGTGCGAGCTCCCGATGGGTATGCCGATCCGCTACGGCGACAGCGGAAACCATGCCTTGACACCCGCACGGTCTGGAATCGACGCTAACGCCATGAGCATTGACCTGATCCCGCTGAATCTCCGCGAGTTGAACACCCTCATCCGGGCCGCCCAGGACAGGCACAGGGCGCTCACCGAACGCGAGCCGGCCGCGAAGATCAGGCGCATGCTGATCGCACAGGCGCAACGCGTCGGATACACGATCGAGGAGCTCTTCGGGCTGGATGCGGAACAGCCGCGGCCGACGCCGAAAGGCCTGCGCAGGCGCAAGCGGGCGCGGGTCGAGCCGAAGTACCGCGACCCCGACAACCGCCGCAACACGTGGACCGGCCGCGGTCGCATGCCGCGCTGGCTGGCGGCCAAGACCAAGCATGGCCGCAGCGTCGCCGACTTCCTGATCCCGGGCGTGGCCAAGCTCACGCCAAAGGCCCCGGCCACCGGCCGGCGCAGGCTGGTCAAGCAGAGCTGACGGAGCATCCGCCCCTGCAGAGGCGGACATCGTTGCGACGCGCTTTCTGCGCATGGGGTGCGAAGCACGGGCAGCATCGTGCCCGTCGCGTGCCGCGTGCGGTATCGCCACTCTCCGTTGAACCTTGCATGTCGCCTGGGACGCACCGCCCTTTCTTCACGGATGCGCATGCATCGGTTCACGACTGGATGACGGAGACGGTGGGACGGTAAGGCACTCTCCCTACCGGAAGCGTTCGATGTTCCATGACCGGAGTGCTTCGGCCCATGGGCGGATCGTAGGCGCCAGCGCGGCTGGGCGCAGACCGCCGTCGAAAACCGGTGCGTCCGCCTACCTGCCGGAAGAGCGCCGCCGGCATGCCTGAAGGTCCTTCCATCGTGCTGCTGCGCGAAGCCGCCGGGCGGTTCCGTGGCCAAGCGGTAAGGCAGGTAAGCGGAAATTCCCGCGAGGATCTGGCGCGCATGCAGGGATGCGAGGTGGTCGGCGTGCGCAGCTGGGGCAAACATTTCCTGCTCGAGTTCGCCGACTTCAGCATGCGCATCCACCTGATGATGTTCGGCAGCTGGCTGATCGACGAACGCAAGCCCACGCCGCCGCGGGTGTCCCTGCGTTTCGACAACGGCGAGCTCAACTTCTACGCGTGCTCGGTGAAGTTCATCGATCAGCCGCTGGACGAGGTCTACGACTGGCGCGCGGACGTGATGAGTGATCGCTGGGATCCAGCCCTGGCCCGCCGCAAGCTCAAGGCGTCACCCGACATGCTGGTCTGCGACGCGCTGCTGGACCAGCAGATCTTCTCGGGGGTCGGCAACATCATCAAGAACGAAGTGCTGTTCCGCATCCGCGTGCACCCGGCCACGCGCATCGGCGACCTGCCGCCGCGGAAACTCGGCCAGCTGATCGCGCAGGCGCGCGAATACAGCTTCGACTTCCTCGCCTGGAAACGCATCTTCGAGCTGAGGAAACACTGGCAGGTGCACACCCGCCGAACCTGCCCCGTCTGCGGCGGCCCGATCAGCAAGGTCTACATGGGCAGGACGAATCGCCGCACGTTCTTCTGCACACATTGCCAGAAGAACTACAGCGCCGGGGAAGGTGCCGGAACCTGACGCCGTTACCTGGTCGCATCAGCAGATGCTCTGTTGCCGCGGCTGTTGCAACGAAACGAAGGCGCGAAAGCACCGATTGTTTCGTCGCGAGGAGCGAACGGTCTCGAACCCGCCGTCAGTGCCGCGAGAGATACTCGATCACCGCCCTGCGTCGCTGCGGATCGGACGTGGCGTTGCGCATGCGCGTGCCGGGTACCTGCTTCTGCGGCGAGGCGAGGAACGCATCCAGCGTCTGCGCATCCCAGACGATGCCGCTGTTTTTCATCGCATCGGAGTAGGTATAGCCCGGCGCGCTGCCCGCGCGGCGGCCAATCACGCCGTGCAGGTTGGGGCCGACGCGATGGCCCAGGTCGGCGCGGGTGTCGTGGCAACCGGCGCAGAGCGCGAAGGCGCGCTCCAGTTCGCGCTCGTGCGGCGTGGCATCGGCGGAATGGTTGAACACGTCGCGCTGGCCGCAGGCGCCGAGCAGCAGGCAGGCGGCCACGGCCGACAATAGGCGGGACAGCGATCCGATGGACGAGCGGCCGGATCGCATCCAGCTGCTCGCATGCCCTTCAGCCTGCGATCCGGTCACGCCGTTCCGCCGCCTCACATCGCCGGGTAGTTGGGCCCGCCGCCACCCTGCGGGGTGACCCACACGATGTTCTGGGTCGGGTCCTTGATGTCGCAGGTCTTGCAGTGCACGCAGTTCTGCGCGTTGATCTGCAGCCGGGTGTCGCTGCCCTCGCCGACGAATTCGTACACGCCCGCCGGGCAATAGCGCGCTTCCGGGCCGGCGTACTCGGCCAGGTTGATGCGCACCGGCACCGTGGGGTCCTTCAGCGTCAGGTGGCTGGGCTGGTCTTCCTCGTGGTTGGTCGAGGACAGGAACACCGAGCTGAGCCGGTCGAAGGTCAGCACGTTGTCCGGTTTCGGGTAGTCGATCTTCGTGTGCCTGCACGCCGGTTCCAGGCATTCGTGGTCGGCCTTGGCGCGGTGGAGCGTCCACGGCGCATTGCGCAGGCCCAGCCTGGGCAGCAGCCACTGCTCGATGCCGGTCATCAGCGTGGCCAGGGTGCGGCCCTTCTTGAACCACTGCTTGAAGTTCTTGGACTGCAGCAGCTCGGCCTTCAGCCAGCTGGCCTCGAAGGCTTGCGGATACGCGGTGAGTTCATCGCGCGAACGCCCGGTCGCCAAGGCCTCGAACGCCGCCTCGGCCGCCAGCATGCCGGTCTTGATCGCCGCATGGCTGCCCTTGATGCGGCTGACGTTGAGGTAGCCGGCCTCGCAGCCGACCAGCGCCCCGCCCGGGAACACCGTCTTGGGCAGCGCCAGGATGCCGCCGGCGGTGATCGCACGTGCGCCATAGGCGATGCGCTTTCCGCCTTCCAGGTGTTTGCGGATCGCCGGGTGGGTCTTGAAGCGCTGGAACTCCTCGAACGGGCTCAGCCAAGGGTTCCTGTAGTCCAGGCCCACCACGTAGCCGATGGAGACCTTGCCGCCGTCGGCGTGGTACAGGAACGCGCCGCCGTAGGTGTCGTCGTCCAGCGGCCAGCCGGCGGCATGCACCACCAGGCCCGGCTCGTGCCTGGCCGGGTCGATCTGCCACAGCTCCTTGATGCCGATGCCGTAGGACTGCGGGTCCTTGCCTTCGTCGAGCTTGAATCTGCTGATCAGCTGGCGGCCGAGGTGGCCGCGCGAGCCCTCGGCGAAGATCGTGTACCTGGCGTGCAGCTCCATGCCGCGCTCGTAGTTCGGGCCCGGCGTGCCGTCCTTGTGGATGCCCATGTCGCCGGTGGCCACGCCCATCACCGCGCCGGCGTCGTCGTACAGCACCTCGGCGGCGGCAAAGCCGGGGAAGATCGCCACCTCAAGCGTCTCGGCCTGCTGCGCCAGCCAGCGCGTGACCTCGCCCAGGCTGACGATGTAGTTGCCGTGGTTCTGGAAGCACCCGGGCAGCAGCCAGTTGGGGGTGGCCTTGGCGCTCTTCTCGTCCAGGAACAGGAATTCGTCGCGGGTGACGGCCTGCTTCAGCGGCGCGCCCTTGGCCTGCCAGTCGGGGAACAGCTCGCTCAGTGCGCGCGGGTCCATCACCGCGCCGGACAGGATATGCGCGCCCGGCTCGGAGCCCTTCTCCAGCACGCACACCGACAGCTCCTGCCCCTTCTCCACCGCCAGCTGGCGCAGGCGGATGGCCGTGGCCAGCCCGGCCGGGCCGGCGCCCACGATCACCACGTCGAACTCCATCGCTTCGCGCGGCGGAAGGGTGGAGGAGGCTTCAATGTTCATGCAGGGACTCTTGGCTGGGGCCGGCGACGGCGTGGCGACGGTCTGAGGTCCCATTTTCGCCGACCCGGCGGCGATGTTCCAATCGGCGGGCGCTGCCCGTATTCCGCCGGGAGCGTGGCATGGGCGAACAGGCGCCGGTGAGACAGGCCGGCTGGCACCGCTTCGTGTCCGTCAACTGCGGTCGACCAGCCGCGTGATGCAGCCGTCGCCGAAGGAGAATTCCGACTGTCCGGCCAGTTCAAGCCGCGTGCCCGCCACCGGCCCACCGGGGATGTCCTGGGCGAGCCTGCCACGGTAGGCGATATCCACGACCAGCGAATCGCCTTCCTCGCGGAGGGAGACGATGGTCTGCTCGCGTTCGGAAAAAAGCGCCTTGCCCTGCTCGGCCAAGCGCCTGAATTCGTCCTTGCCTTCGGACTGGGCGGTGAGTTGCCCGGAAGAAAAGTTCTGGAACACCACGTCCGCCGAAAGTGTCGCGAGCATGCCTTCCACGTCGAAGGCGTTGTAGGCGGCGATATAGCGCTCGACGAGTTCACGCCGTCCGGGTGTATCCATCGTTGTCTCTCCGTGCTGTGGAAGTAGGAACCGGCATGCGCCGGATGCCGTCAGGCCCGCCTTCCCGACAGGAAGGAGCGCGCGGCCAGGGCGATCGGCAGGCCGAACAGGAACATATGCGACAGCAGGTCGTACAGCGCGCCGGGCATGTCGAAGTTCATCGGCTTGGGAAAGGCGGACAGCGGCAGCACGACCAGGCGCATGCCGAGGAAGACGAAGGCGCCGAACAACGGTCCGCTCAACCATGCGCGCGACGTCAAGCGGAACCACGTCGCCAATGCGACGAACAGCGCCGCCCATCCCAGCGAAAGCGCGAAGTGGGAAACGAGTCCGATGGCCACGCTCACCGCGCCCATATTGAAGGACGCACTCCCGAACCAGCCGCTGGCGATGGCCTGGAGCAGCGTGGAAGGCGCAAGCCCATTCGATGCGGCGAAGCCGATCGCGAACGCCAGGTCCAGCGCACCGCCAACGAGAGCGCCGATACAGACAGCCTTCACTGTGGGCCGCATGACGCTTCTCCAGAGGAATTGCCAGGCATCGTGGCCGAGGTGGCTATCTGATCCCCGTACCGCCACTGCTTCCCGCATGCCCTGCATGTCATGCGCGACGCGCGCGTCGGGAAAGGACCCGACGCGAAGAAGAAGGTGGCAACGGCCAGCAGCCGTTGTCCGGGAGGAACCGTGGCACTTATCTCCGTCTTTCCACAATCCGGACATGCCTCCGCGGCCTCCGGATGTGCGGCGATCAGATCCTGCTCGAGAATGCCGGCGTGATATGCGGTGATGATTTCCCGCGCCTGCCCGGCATGGCTGTCCGGGACCTGCAGCGCAGCGCCCCCCAGGGCCACCGACAACGGCCAGTTCGCGATGATGTGCTGGTCGCCGGTGACGCGGGCGGGAATGCCCTCGACCTCGAGGCGGGCGCGCAGAATGTGCGCTTCCCAGGGATCAAAGTAGCGCGCGATGGTCAGGAGCATGGTTCAAGGGTCGGTATCGGGGCGGATTGCGCCATGAAGCAATGACCTGGAAGTGGAGTGCCGTGTCGCATCCGCGTCATCCTGCGCCATCAGGACCGCGGATCAAGTCCGAAAACACGCAGTTCCTGGTCGCAGCGGCAAGCCTTCGCCACGCGTGCGGCCCATGCCACGGCCTCCTCGCGCGTCGGCAGTTCAAGTACGGTGAAGCCACCATTGAGCGGCGGTGCCCACGGATAGCCGCCCGCGGCGACCGCGCCATCGGCTGAAACCCGCACAGGGGGAACGTCTTCGTCGATGCCACCGGCGAAGACGTAGACACCAGCGGCCTTGGCTTCCTGGATCACGCTATGCGCATCGTTCCCCACCGCTTCCCACTCGCCGTCGGGTACGACCATTGCCGCGCTGGGGAAGGAGATCAGGTATCTGGCCATGTGCTTGTCCTCGGGTTGGTGCTGCACTGCCACTGCTCCGTGGTGCCAGTGGCTAGAACATGCGTAGCCTGTTCGGCAGATGCCTCTGCTGGCCGATATCCCACATTTCCACGATTCTGCCGTTCTCGAAACGCGGGATGTGGATGACGGCGATGTCGATACCCCACGTTGCTGCGGCGCACATGGGAAAGCAGTGCCACCCGTTCGCCGGCCTCCATGACCCATTTGGCGGTGAATGACCTGTCGGGCTCGATCTTCGCGTTTTCTTCCATTCCCCGCGGCAAGGATTCCCGGGCCTCGGGGAAATACGCGTCGTGATGGCGGAAATCGTCCGAGACATAGGCATCGTAGGGATGCCTGACCTGGCCGGCCGTGCATGTGGCCAGGAAATCGGTGGCTTTGTCCACGTCGCCTCGAATGGCCATGGTCTCTCGGTGCAGTTGGCATCGGGTTGCGTTGCCGGCACGGCGGCAGGTGCCGCAAGACTACCAAGCTGCGTCGGCAGACACCGCGAAGACCAGCCCATACCGGCCTTCGCGTGTCGTGTTCATCGGCGCGGCCGCGCTAGCAGATAGCCGGGCCATGCGAATGGAAGGTAGGCGGAGGCCAGATCCGTGGTGATAAACGAGGCTGGCGGATGCCCTCATGCGTCTTCCCCCGGCCCGTTGAACGCTCCACCGAACGGGCCGTGTGGGCGGACTGCACTGCTTGCCAGGGGAACTCGTGCCTGAAGCTGTCAGGTCTGAGATCGGCCGCCGGACCAGGCCATGTTCATGTACTTTCCTCCCTCCTTGAGCTCGGCCAGCATCTGATCAATCCGCTTTTGCCGGGTCGCATCGCGTTTGGCGCGGGAAATCCAGCCCAGATAGTCATTCCGCTGATAGGGCGGTCGCGCCTGGTATGCCTCCAGGAGCCCATGCTCGTTCAATGCGGCTTCCACAGATGCCGGCATGGGGTTTCTGGCGCGCTTGAAAGCTGTCTTTTTCTCGACTGTCATCGAAGTCTCAAGGCAAGCCTGACGCCTGAGTCAGACCGCGCCACGACTGGTGTCGGCTTGAATAAGTTGTTAGGTAACCGCTTCATGGCAATGCATCCACCAGGTGCTGGCACCATTTATCGGATCTGGTTGCGTTGTAAGAATGCCGTATTCTGGTTGGCGGATCATCGCTGAATCGATACGTGAATTATCGAGGATTGCGCTCTACGTAGATTGAGCAGAATTTCTGTCCAACCAGCATGGTCTTGGGATCGCTTGTCTTCGTAACGGTCTCGCACAAGCTATTGCCTGAGATTTCATAGACCATTGTCAGGGCGAACTCAGGGCCGCCAGGGATCCTGCCACAAGCGTCTGATGTGCCATCAGTGTAAATCTCTCCATACCCGAAGCATGTCTTTCCTGCGTCGTTGGAGCTGCATGAGACACGAATCAAGTCCTCAGCCGAGAACTTCTGCGCACCAGCAGAACAAGGGACGAGAGTCGCTGCAACAAGCAAGCAACAGAGAGGGTTCATGGGTTTCCTAGCTCCCGAATCAAGCGGACCGGCGCAATGGGTTCGGCTTGAATGGATTGTGAGGCGGTACCTCAGTGAACCACAAGCTCATCGGCAAGCCGCTCCATGAAATACGCGCGAACTGCCATGGCCAATGGAACAGCAACGATTATGGCTACGGCCTTGGACCACTCCGGGAATGAAAAGAGTCCGGCGAGAAAAAGCATATAGATAGGCGTGCCAACGACTAAGAGGCTGACAAAAAAGGACATGACTCCAGTGGTCTGACCCGTTGTACACGTCTTCCTGCAACTAAGGCAGAAGAGCGCCGCGCGACCGCGATTGCTCAGAAAGACGAAGTCAGCCCACGAGAAGCTCAACGGAGAATCGCAGTGTGGACAGGGGGGCGCCCGCATAGCCGCCTCACGCCAGAGTTAAGCCGAGCCGCGAAGCAGCTTCGGCTTGAATGAGTGGTTGAGCTGTACTCGGCAACCGATAACGAATGCTGCTGCCGTAAAGAGTACAGCCCACGAGAAAAGCGCTCCTGTGACAACGAGCAAGAGGTAGGCGGGTGCCCCTCCTTCCGGCACGAGCCAGCACACAACTGCGGTTGGAGTGATCTTGCTGAGTATTGGAGCGATGTGCGCGCCAGGCCACAAATAAGCGACCGAAGCCAAGCCGGATGGAAAAACAAAGAGCACCAACGAGCCAATCGCGGCAGAGAGGAATATGCCAAGAAAAGCAAGCAGCAAAATTGTGCGGATGTTCTTCATACGCCCTAACGTCTGAACCAAACCGAGCCGCGAAGCCCGTTCGGCTTGAATGAATTTTCAGCCATCATCTATTGAACTGGCTTGGGCCGCTTTTGGGCAAATTCTGCCTCAAGAAGCTCTAGCCATGCATCAACTCGATAGTGTTCCTCTGGGGCGACTCTGAGCAGGCCCTTTAGAACCTGCTTCGCCTCGGAGAGCTCGCCAAGCTGGTAATGCGCTTTGGCAAGAGCCCAGTGGGCCTCAGGGCGTCTGGGTTGAGCGCCAACCCACTCCATGGCCGTGAATTTCGCTGCCGTGCTTTGGCCCGTGGCGAGTAGGTCCTCTAGCTCATTGTGTTTGGATTGACTGGCGTTATCACGACGGCTTTCTCGCATCACGCTTATGATGTTGAGCGCCAAGAAGAAGAAAATTCCGACAATCGCAGCAACGCCAAGAGCGATGAACGCGAGCAGCCACTTGATGGCAGTCAGTTCGCGAAGAAGTGGCTCGACAGATTCCAAGAGACTCTCCGCTGTGAGGGCTGATGCCAGAATTAAGCCACGCCGCGGAGCAGCGACGGCGTGAATGAATTTTTAGGCCGCGTGTACAGGACGCGACCGGTAGCGACGAACAGAGAGCCCGTTGACTACGGCCCATACGACCAATGGGATGATGGTGGATGGAACAACTCTATGCAGCGCGTCCATACCGGATGATGTAACTGCGTCCGGCCCCATACCATCCCGCAAGAGCCAGGCTACCGACAACCAAGATGCTAATGCGGCGCTGGTGCTCACCACGACTGAGATGAGTGCCGGAAGCGAACCTTTGGCTAGCACCCACAGGAATGCCGCAACGGCAGCAGCGCACGCCAGTAGCGGAGGAACTGCCAAGGTAAGGAACACCATATGCTTTCCTGCGGACTAACGCCTGAGTTAAGCCGGACCGCTGCGCGGCACGGCGGAGTGGGAAACGCTACCACTTAAGCCGAGCCGCGAAGCGGTCTCGGCTTGAACGAATTATTAGGTGTCTGCGGCGCAGTCCTTGAGGAAGGGTTCTGGATTGTCCTTAAAGGGGATGGGGACGATGATCCAGTCGTTCTCTGTAACAATTCCCTCAGCGAGAACCATGCAAGTCCCATCAAACAATCCCCAACATATCTCAGCCGCTAGGTCGGTTTGCTTGAAAAGCCATGCGGTTGCTGCCTGAACCGCCTCTTCTCTCAAGGGCTTCAGCTCACTTTGGCCGAGTGCATTGATTGAGAGGTCAAGTGCGCTGAGCCTCGCCAGTTCTGGGTCACTGTTTCGATAGCGACGACTATGAACATGCTCTCCTCTGGTAGTGATGAAAGGAGCAAGCTGCTTCTCGGCGAACTCTCGGAGATCTTTGCAGACTCCGACAATTGGCTCTGCGAAATCTTTGTCCTTTTTATACTTTCGCTCGGCATAGGTGACGAAGTCACCAAGCCGAAGCTTGAGGATGTAAACCTCATTGAGGTAGGACTCGCTCCAATAGGTGATTACGGCAGTTAAGTGCTCGTCAGGGGTTTGTGAGAGCGTTTGCCGCGTCAGGATGCTAATCACATCCATTGTTTGACACGAGTGCATACACTCATGGAAGAGGTTGAAAAAGTCGCGTAGGAAGGTGATCTCGCGTGTTTCATCGACTACGCCGCCTTCATAATCCCAAGGGGCGGAAATCAATGAGGCGTTTCGCTGAAAGGTGTGCTCCCACCTCCCTTTCGGGTTCTCCTTCCTAAGCCTTTCCGCCGGCTTACTAAACGCATCCAGCATTCGCTTTACATGGGGTGGGAGAGTCTCTGTCACGGACACCTAACGCCTGAGTTAAGCCGCGCCGCGAAGCGGCGTCGGCCTGAATGAATTGTTAGGCCGCAGCATAGCCGAACTGCCAACTGAGCCAACAGGCGGACGCCACTGCTAGAGCAGCCATCACCGTGACCACTTGCCAAGTACGGTACGTACCCGTACACGCCAGATAGCGAAAGCCTAGGAAGCCCCAGGCGACCGATAGCACGATAATGATTGGTAGGGTAAGCGGTGCCCACTCTCCTCGCCGGTCAATGGGAAAGTCTATCCATTCGAGTATTGATGCCGAAATGATCAGTCCGGCTCCAAGAATGTACGCAGAAGCCGCGAGAAGCAGCCAACCCACGACCCTTTTGACAAGTTGCGACCCTCTTCCCATGCGGCCTAACGCCTGAATTAAGCCGACCCGCGAAGCGGGTTCGGCTTGAATGAATTGTTAGGCCGCTCCCGAGACGGGTGTTTACCAAACACGGACGTTATCCTCGACATAGAGCGGAATATTGTTGGATGCACACCAAGCGGCAAGCTCTGCGTGCAGTTGCGGCCAAAGTAGCTTTGCCCAAGAGGGCGAGTGCTTTGGCCATGATTTTTCAGAGGGCAGGACGACGGATACCACACCCATTGGCATATCCAAAACGAAAGTGCCTGCGGGATGTGAACACACAAGCTCCTCTTTCCATCTTGGCTGGAACTGGAATTGTGCCAACGAAATTGCTCCCGAGCGGCCTAACGCCTGAATTAAGCCGCGCCGCGAAGCGGTGTCGGCTTGAATGAATTGTTAGGGCCGTCCCGATTAAACCATTGGTTGCTGGCCGAAACGTAGAGAAGAATGACCTCCACGATCTTTGTTGCCAGGGCAGTCAGCCCGAGAGTGCTTATGCCTGTGGCATGAGAAAGAGTTGCTAGGAGGCCAAAAGCAGCTAAGGCCGTGTATGTGGTGCGCGCCCAACGCTTGCCGCGTAGCATCATGGCCAGCAATAGAGCAATAAAAAGATAGCAAATTGCCAGCGTGATGTAGGGCATCCATAGCGGCACGCCAAGAGTTTTTGAAATGCCGATCATCTCCCAAAGGCCGGCTGCATGAACCATGGCAAGGAGAAGAGTTGCGATGAGGATCGATTTTGGGGGCTTCATTTGCATTGATCTATAGACGGCTCTAACGCTCTGAGTTAAGCCGCTGCCACGAAGTGGCAGTCGGCTTGAATGAATTGTTAGGCTGCGGGCCCTTACGCATAGAAGCGCCGCCCCTCAATAACCGCGTCCAGCTCTCGCAATGCCTCATCCGCCACAGATGCAGGAAATGTTAGCGCCCAACTGTCAACGCTCGGTGCGGCTTGTGCATCGAACTTTGCCAGAAGCGGAAGTACACGCTTGGGCTCCCACATCAGCGAATCCGTCTTGTCGGTGAAGGATAGAAACACGGCTACTTGGGTCGCATCGCGGGAATTCTGGACTAGCCCCTTGACCCCGCGGCTAAACACGTAACGGCGAGTAGTTCCATCAAATATTTCTTTGATCTCAGTCTCGAAGTGTGGAGTAGTCACCATTGGCTTCCCTAGCAGCCTAACGCCTGAATTAAGCCGACCCGCGAAGCGGGTTCGGCTTAAATGAATTGTTAGGCCGCACGCGCAGCCCACGTAAGGAAGGCACGCAATAGCTCGGCCAGGTTGTTGCAGCCACCAGCGCCCATGAACTTCTCATGCTCTACCTTGCAGCGAATCCAGTCAGAGTCGTCCTCTGTGTCGCCGCGACTTAGTGGCTCAAAGCTGCGCTCCGTTAGCTCAGTCTCTCGCAGGTCAATCTCAATGGACCAGCCGGGATTGTCCAGGGTGTCGATCTTGACGCCATACGTGTGCTCCCAATCGCCGTTGCACTGCGAGGAGTACCAATCTTGGAGTTGCTGAAGTTCGTCCATGCGGCCTAACGCCTGAGTTAAGTCGCGCCGTGAAGCGGCGTCGGCTTGAATGAATTGTTAGACCTGTGATGGTGAGCCATAAGGAACTAGCCCTTCAATTGGCGGCATTGCATCAGGAATGCTCTGCCCATCAATTGACCACAAGTCCAAGCCTGCAAGAAGGCTATCCTGCTCGAACACGAAAGCACCGAACAAATGGCCTTGCGAATCTTGCCACATGAAGTCAGAGAGCACTTGCATCCCCAAGTCTTTGGGGCGCTTGCCGTTTATGGATAAGCCTATGCTGGCGCAACCACAGGCACACAAACGGATGACGCGAGCATGATTGAGCTGTGCCAGGAATGCGGTGTTGTCTCCGTCGCCGTGCTCAAGAAGCCAGCGAATCACCGAGTGTTCCTCGGTGGCTAGCGGTCTATCAATCTCAACGTCTGATGGAGCGTGTGTCACAGGTCTAACGCTGGTGTTAAGCGGCGGCGAAGCCGTCCGCCTTGAACGAATTGTTAGCCATCTTGATCTTCATTTTTTGCATGCTGAAGAGATACCCAAGGCTGTGATTTTCCTGATGCAAAGGAGCCTTGCGCTTTCTGAGTAACGCCAAGTGCGTTCAGCTCGGAAATGGCTTCTTGCTCCGTGCTGCCTTCGTGACGGAATGTCACTGAAGTCGTGTGAGTTCTTTGCTCAACAAGAACCCCGTCAGCAGCTAGCGTATTTGATCCGTCGTTTTGGTCATGGGAGAAGTAAACCCCACTCTCAAAGGTGGCTTCTTTTATCCCCATCTGACGAAGTACGTGAATCATCTTCTGTGCCTGATCTGTAACCAAGTTAAGATCCAGGCCGCCTGATTGGATGTCTGAGAATGGAACTATGGGGTTGTCGCTCATGTATGAATTTCCCTAAAGGTTTGGTGACGGCTAACGCCTGAATTAAGCCGACCCGCGAAGCGGGTTCGGCTTGAATGAATTGTTAGGCCGCACGCGCAGCCCACGTAAGGAAGGCACGCAATAGCTCGGCCAGGTTGTTGCAGCCACCAGCGCCCATGAACTTCTCATGCTCTACCTTGCAGCGAATCCAGTCAGAGTCGTCCTCTGTGTCGCCGCGACTTAGTGGCTCAAAGCTGCGCTCCGTTAGCTCAGTCTCTCGCAGGTCAATCTCAATGGACCAGCCGGGATTGTCCAGGGTGTCGATCTTGACGCCATACGTGTGCTCCCAATCGCCGTTGCACTGCGAGGAGTACCAATCTTGGAGTTGCTGAAGTTCGTCCATGCGGCCTAACGCCTGAATTAAGCCGCCTTGCGAAGCAAGGTCGGCTTGAATGAATTGTTAGGCCTTGATCAAGACGATCTGGCTTTGCGGCGTCTTAGTGCCTCCATAGAGCATTTCATTGCCTTGTACCCAGGTGGAGGAAGCCCAAGTATGCAGGCTTTGTACTCTTGGTCATACCAAGTATCCGGTTGCTTGCACTTCTGCATCCTAGACTCTCGCAGTTGATTTTCATTGGTTATGCCTGGAAATCCGCCAGTTGCTATGTAAGGACGCATGAAATCGACCTCGCGATTTACTGTTTCTAGACATTCTTCGTGGGTCAGAATCCCTGTTTTTCCGCAGGAGGTAAGGGGCAATGAAAGTAGAATTATTGCAAGAGCCGCTGTCCGAATCTGCATGGCTGTTCTCCAAGGCCCTAACGCCTGAATTAAGCCGCGCCGCGAAGCGGCGTCGGCTTGAATGAAATGTTAGGCAGCGGTGGCCGAGAGAGTTGCCGCCGGCCACTGCTGCCTGCTTTGAATCACGTACCGGAAACCGATAGTGCCACAGCCGCATGACTGTGGCTTGTCCGGTGAAGCCGGAAGCGCGGAGCAACCGAAGCCGAGTGCAAACCGAGTGCGACAAACGTGATGCCAAGGCCGAGGCCGCGAACTTGCCGATACCGAAAACAGTGAAGAACGGTGGCCGGAGCCGACTGGAAAACTGCCGGCGGATTTGCCGAGGTAGGAACCACCCAGCCTTTGCTCCACTGCGGCCTAACGCCTATTCGGCCGCCTACCTGCGGCGTTGCCCGGAGTATGGCTGCTTCCCGTTGCCTTGTGAACCGGATAAATCCCACCTCGTATCAATGGGTTGGGTGATGGAGGCGGGTGAGGCGCGGGCTGCAGGATGGCAGCGTTATGCCGCAGGAACGCTGCCATATGGATTACACCCCTCAATCTGCTGGTGTACTTGAGCCCAAATCACCGCGCCTGCTTGATCAGGTCCGTGAGCGGATCCGGTTGCGCCATTACAGCATCCGCACCGAGCAGGCCTACGTCGGGTGGATCCGGCGTTTCATCCTCGCCAACGGCAGGCGCCATCCAAGGGAATTGGGGGCGAAGGAAGTCGAGGCGTTTCTTACCCGGCTGGCGATGCAGGGCAATGTGGCGGCGGCCACACAGAACCAGGCGTTGTCGGCGTTGCTGTTCCTCTACCGTGTGGTACTGGAGATCGAATTGCCGTGGATGGAGGAAGTAGTACGCGCGAAGCGGCCGCGCCGCCTGCCGGTGGTGCTGTCGCAGGAGGAAGTGGCGCGGATGCTGTCGGTTATGCCGGAAGGTATGCCAGAGCTGATGGCGCGCCTGTTGTATGGAACCGGCATGCGCCTGCTGGAATGCCTGCGCCTACGGATCAAGGACGTGGATTTCGCCCGGAAGGAAATCTGCGTGCGCAGCGGCAAGGGCGACAAGGATCGACGGGTGCCGTTGCCGGAATCATTGCGCGGGCGTCTGCTGGGGCAGCGCGAGCGGGTGTTGCAGCTGCATGGGCAGGACCGGGTCGCCGGCAGCGGGCGGGTATATCTGCCGTATGCGTTGGCACGGAAATACCCGAATGCCGACAGCGAGCCGGGTTGGCTGTACCTGTTTCCTTCCGGGCGGATTTCTGTCGATCCACGCGGTGGCCGGGCAGGGCGCCATCACGCTGGCGAGGAGACCCTGCAGCGGGCCATCAAAACCGCACGCATGCGTGCCGGCATCGCCAAGCCGGCCACCTGCCATTCGTTGCGGCATTCCTTCGCTACGCATCTGCTGGAGGCCGGCCACGATATCCGCACCGTGCAGGAACTGTTGGGTCACAAGGACGTGGCGACCACGCAGATCTACACGCACGTGCTGGGGCGTGGTGCCGGTGGCCTGCTCAGTCCGCTGGATCGACTGCCGGGCGCCGGGTTGCAGCCGGAGTGACGGCGCAGTTCGATCCGTGGATGCGCAGGAATCCCACAGGCGCCGTGCAGGCCGGGTACCTGCGGTGTGAGCATTCAGCCTTCGAGTAGCGCCTTGTCCCGCACCGCGCCCTTGTCCGCACTGGTCGCCAGCAGCGCATACGCCTTCAGCGCAGTGCTGACCTTGCGCGGGCGCGGCTGCGCGGGTTTCCAGCCTTGTGCGGCCTGTTCCTCGCGGCGGCGCGCGAGTTCGGCGTCGTCCACCAGCAGGTGGATGCCGCGCTGGGGGATGTCGATGCGGATGCGGTCGCCGTCGCGGACCAGGCCGATGGTGCCGCCGGCGGCGGCTTCCGGCGAGCAGTGGCCGATGCTCAGGCCCGAGGTGCCGCCGGAGAAGCGGCCATCGGTGAGCAGGGCGCAGGCCTTGCCCAGGCCCTTGGATTTCAGGTAGCTGGTGGGGTAGAGCATTTCCTGCATGCCGGGGCCGCCCTTGGGGCCTTCGTAGCGGATCACCACCACGTCGCCGGCCTGCACCTCGTTGCCGAGGATGCCCTTCACCGCCGCGTCCTGGCTTTCGTAGACGCGGGCGCTGCCCTCGAACACGTGGATGGACTCGTCCACGCCGGCGGTCTTCACCACGCAGCCGTCGGCGGCGAGGTTGCCGTACAGGACAGCCAGCCCGCCTTCGCTGGAGAAGGCATGGGCGACGTCGCGGATGCAGCCCTCGGCGCGGTCGGTGTCCAGCGACGGCCAGCGCGTGCTCTGGCTGAAGGCCACCTGGGTGGGAATGCCCGCCGGGCCGGCCTTGTAGAACTCGTGCACGGCGGCGTCCTGCACCTGGGTGACGTCCCAGCGTGCGATGGCATCGCCCAGGGTGCGGCTGTGCACGGTCGGCACGTCGGCATGCAGCAGGCCGCCGCGCGCGAGTTCGCCGAGGATGGCCATGATGCCGCCGGCGCGGTGCACGTCCTCGATATGGTACTTCTGCGTGTTCGGCGCGACCTTGCACAGCTGCGGCACGCGCCGCGACAGGCGGTCGATGTCGCGCAGGTCGAAGGCGACTTCCCCCTCCTGCGCGGCGGCGAGCAGGTGCAGGATGGTGTTGGTCGAGCCGCCCATGGCGATGTCCAGGGTCATCGCGTTCTCGAACGCCTCGAACGTGGCGATGCCGCGCGGCAGGGCGCTGGGGTCCTCGCCGCCGTACCAGCGGTGGCACAGTTCGACGACCAGCCGTCCGGCGCGCTTGAACAGCGCCTCGCGGTCGCTGTGCGTGGCCACCACGGTGCCGTTGCCCGGCAGCGACAGGCCCAGCGCCTCGGTCAGGCAGTTCATCGAGTTGGCGGTGAACATGCCGCTGCACGAGCCGCAGGTGGGGCAGGCGCTGCGCTCGATGGCGGCCACCTGCTCGTCGCTGACCGCCTCGTTGCCGGCGGCCACCATCGCGTCGATCAGGTCGAGCTTGTGCTCGGCCAGCTTGGTCTTGCCGGCTTCCATCGGCCCGCCGGAGACGAACACCACCGGGATGTTGAGCCGCAGCGCGGCCATCAGCATGCCGGGGGTGATCTTGTCGCAGTTGGAGATGCACACCAGCGCGTCGGCGCAGTGCGCGTTGGCCATGTACTCCACCGAGTCGGCGATGATCTCGCGGCTGGGCAGCGAGTACAGCATGCCGTCGTGGCCCATGGCGATGCCGTCGTCCACGGCGATGGTGTCGAATTCCTTGGCCACGCCGCCGGCGGCCTCGATCTCGCGCGCCACGAGCTGGCCGAGGTCCTTCAGGTGCACGTGCCCGGGCACGAACTGGGTGAAGGAGTTGGCCACGGCGATGATCGGCTTGTGGAAATCGCCGTCGGTCATGCCGGTGGCGCGCCACAGGGCGCGGGCGCCGGCCATGTTGCGGCCGGCGGTGGAGGTTTTCGAGCGGTATTCGGGCATGGGGAAGGCAGTGGAACGCAGTGCCGCGATTCTGCATGAAGAACCCGGTTGCTGTTGCAACCATCAGCCTTGGCGCGCGGGGCTCTGGAGCGGGCGGCGGCCGCGATGCGCGATCGGCAAACCGGCGATCGGCCGGGGACCGCATGACGCGGGCGCCTCGCAGCTACCTGAAACGGCGTTCAGGTTGGCGGCGCCCGCGATTTCCGCCTGTGCGGCCGGATCGGGCATCATCCGGGAACGACTTTCATGGGGTTACGACGATGAAGCGATCCAGGACCACCGCGCTGCTGCTGATGGGCGCCGCGCCGCTGCTGTTCACCGCCTGCCAGAAGGAACAGGCCGTGCAGGTGCAGGAAGGGCTGTACACCTCGGTGGAAGCCTGCAGCGAGGCCACCGGCGATCCTTCCGCCTGCCGCACCGCCTTCGCTACTGCACAGCAGCAGGCCGCCGACGCGGCGCCGCAGTACGCCAGCAAGGAAGAGTGCGCCAGGGAGTACCCGGCCGAGCAGTGCACCCAGCAGCGCACCAGCGCCGGGCATTCGTTCGTTGGCCCGATGATGATGGGCTTCTTCATGTCGCAGATGCTCAACAGCGGCCGTGGCGCCGTGGCCGCCCCGCCTGCCGCGCAACCGGCGTTCAGGGACAACGCCAATACCTGGGCCAAGCCGGCCGCCGCACTGGGCGGCAGCGGTGGCCTGAACACCGCCAGCCGCATCGGCGCCGGCAAGGCCGGGCTGGCGCCGGTGGCGGCCGAGCCGAACCGTGCCGTCACCGCCAGCCGCGGCGGCTTCGGTTCGCGCAGCGGCGGCCGCACCACCGTCGGCGGTTGATGCGGTGAGGCGGATTGCCATTGCCGAGCGTTCCAACTGGCGCGCCCGCGCCGCCGAGGCGGGGTTCCGTTTCCACACCATCGACGGCGCGCCGTACTGGGACGAAAGCGCGTACTACGCCTTCACCCTGCGCCAGATCGAAAACGACCTGGAAGACCCCAGCGCCGAGCTGCACGTGATGGCGATGGACCTGGTCGGCGAGGTGGTAGCCAGCGAGGAACTGATGGAGCGGCTGGCGATTCCTGCGCCGTTCCGCGACTGGATCGCCGAGAGCTGGCGCCGTGGCGATCCGCATCTCTACGGCCGGCTGGACTTCGCCTACGACGGCAACGGCCCGGCCAAGCTGTACGAACTGAACTACGACACGCCGACCTCGCTGTACGAGGCGTCTTTCTTCCAATGGCAGTGGCTGGAGGACCAGCGCAACCGCGGTGCGCTGCCGCAGCAGGCCGACCAGTTCAATTCCCTGCACGAAACCCTGGTCGAACGTTTCGCCGAGCTGGCGGCGCAGTTGCCGCCGCCGCTGTACTTCAGCGCGGTACGCGATTCGGAAGAGGACCAGGGCACGGTCGCCTACCTGCGCGACTGCGCGGCGCAGGCCGGCCTGCACGGCGCGGCGATCGCCATCGAGGACATCGGCCTGTCGGCCGACGGCCGCTTCACCGATCTGGACGACACCGTGATCGGCAGCCTGTTCAAGCTGTATCCTCTGGAAGACCTGATGCGCGAGGAATTCGGTGCGGCCCTGCCCGGTTCCGGCGTGCAGCTGCTGGAGCCGGCGTGGAAGGCGGTGCTGAGCAACAAGGGCATCCTGCCGCTGCTGTGGCAGCGCCACCGCGGCCATCCCAACCTGCTGGAAGCGCATTTCGACGACGGCAGCGCGCTGCCGGCCGGCTGGGTGCGCAAGCCGCTGCATTCGCGCGAGGGCGCCAACGTCGCCATGCACATAAGCGATGGCCGCTGGCAGGAGAGCGAAGGGCCGTATGCGGGGCCGTGCATCGTGCAGGCCTTCCATCCGTTGCCGGCGTTCGAGGGCAATTACCCGCTGGTCGGCAGCTGGGTGGTGGGCGACCGCGCCTGCGGCATCGGCGTGCGCGAGGACGACAGCCGCATCACCCGCGACAGCGCCCGCTTCCTGCCGCACGCGATAATCGATGATGCGCCGCAGGGTAATACCCGCATCTACGTCTGAAGCCCTCGCGTCGCGGCAACCCCCGTAGGAGCGGCTTCAGCCGCGAGAGGCTCTACCGATGGACCCGGAGGGCGACGCCTATCGCTGCCGTGGTGTTCTGCGCGAAGGCGTAGCGTCGCAGCAAAGCCGGTGGCGGAGCCATGGCATGCATGGCATGTGGCCGTGCGGGCGGGCTGCAAGTGGCGGTTGGCCTTGCCGCGGGTGTGGAGAGATGTGATGTGCCTTTTTCGGGAAAGCCCCATCGCGACTGAAGTCGCTCCTACAGGGGGCTCTGCGCCGTGGGTCGGGGCTATGTCCCCGACACGTGCGTTCCGGCATTTCGTGCGTCGGGGGTTTAACTCCGATCTGCGTTGTCGGGGAAGCTTCGTTGTCGCCCCGGGCGTTGCAGCCGCCTACAACAACCCGTCGCGCTTGACCGCCAGGTAGCGCTCCACCAGCGCGGCGGGCAGTTCTTCGGCGGTGACGTCCAGTACCATCACCCGGTGGCTGCGCAGCGCCTCGTGCGCGGCGGCGCGCTGCTGTAGGTAACGGGCGATGGCGCCGGCCTGCACCGCGTCGGGCAGGGTGTCGGCGCCGCGGGCGAGGGCGTCGTCCAGCTCGCGCTCGCGCAGGCTGGCCACGCACACCAGGTGCCGCTTCTGCAGCAGGCGCACGGCGGCGAGCAGGTCCTCGATGTCCTCGTCGCGCACGTTGGTCGCCAGCATCACCAGGCAGCGCCGCGACTGCCGCAGCGACAGTCCGGTGGCGGCGGCGAGGTAGTCGGTGGCCACCGGCTGCGGCTGCAGGTCGTAGCTGGCACGCAGCAGCGTGTCGATCGCGCCGAGCCCGCGCTGCGGCGCCACCCAGCGGCTCTCGCCGCCGCTGGCGAAGAGGCCCACGCCATCGCCCTGGCGCAGCGCCAGATAGGACACCACCAGCGAGGCATTGAGCACATGGTCGAAGTGCGACAGCCCGCCCTCGTCGGCCAGCATGCGCCGGCCGGTGTCGATCATCATCACCAGTTGTTGGTTCTTCTCGTCCTGGTACTCGCGCGAGATCAGCTTGCGCGCGCGCGAGGTGGCCTTCCAGTCGATCTGGCGCAGGCTGTCGCCGACGCGGTATTCGCGCATCTGGTGGAAGTCGGTACCCTCGCCGCGGCGCCGCTTCAGGTGTGCGCCGACCAGGCGCGAAGCCATTTCCGCGCTGAGCAGGGCCAGCCGCGTTAGCGGCACGAAGTTCGGATAGACGCGCACCTTCTGCGCTGGCCCGGCGATGCGCGATTGCCGCCACAGCCGCAGCGGCGAATGCAGGCGCAGTTGCATGCCTTCGAAGACGAAGGCACCGCGCGCGCCCGGGGTGAAGTGGTAGCTGAAGCGGGATTCGCTGGCGCGCGACAGCCGCAGCCTGCGCGGCAGCCCGCGTGTGCTCCAGCCGCCGGGTACGAGGTCGAACACGTCCACGCGCTGTCGGCCGAAGCTGTCCAGCTGGAGCCAGGTTTCGCGCTCGACGCCCAGCGCCAGGGTTTCGGGCAGTTCGCGCCGTACCGTGGGCGTGGGCCGGCGCCGCAGCCACAGCGCGTCGGCCAAGGCGGGCAGGGCGATCGCGCAGGCGGTTGCCGTCCAGGTTTCGGTGGGTAGCAGGTGCAGGGCGATGGGAATGCCGAGCAGGCCCCACAGGGCGAGCAGTGCGATCAACAGCGGTGCGGGCCTCATGCGGTGGCCCTCATGCCGGATGCGATGCCTGCGGACGAGTGCGAAAGCACAGAATCCTTTGCGGTTGCGGGCGATTTTGCTGCTGTTTTTGGCTTTTGACTTTCGGATCCCCTTCCGTAGTGACGGAGCTGGCGGGAAAAACCCGAAGGGCGACGTGCAGGGATGCACGTCGTTTTTCTACGAGACATGGATGTCTCGTAGAAAAATCCCGACAGCGGAGTGGACCCGGAGTGCGTAGCACGGAGGGCGCGGAGGCAGGGGCGTGTTTCTTTGGGCCACGTTTCTTTGCACGAGCAAAGAAAGGTGGCTCGCTCCTGCGAAGCAGGAGTGAAAGCTCTGCTTTCAAGCGGCTGCTTTGGCTGTTTTTTTCTGGAAAGCAGAGGCAACGGTACAAGCAAGATCAAAGGCTTTCGCTCCCCTTCGGGGCGCGAGCTACTTTTCTTTGCTCGTGCAAAGAAAAGATAGCCAAAAGAAACACGCGCCGGACGCGATCCGATGCGGCTGCGCCGCATCGGTTCCCTGCGCTCCTCGCGTGCCGAGGGGACGGCGCACAACTCGCTTCGCTCAGACACGTGCGCCTCTTCGCCCCTCGGCCCGCTGCGGTGCTCGGCTCGCTCTACGGCGATAGGGGTCAAAAGCCGGAAGGCAGAAGCAAAATCACGGGCAACGGCAACGGCAACGGCAACGGCAACGGCAACGGCAACGGCAACGGCAACGGCAACGGAAGTTCCTGCTGGTGCGGCGACCGCAGCGGGCGCATGCAGCGCAATGACGGCAACAACAGCCCACCCCAGCCAAGCTCTTCGCACCGCGTACGAAGAAGCGGGAACCGAAGCCGCCTGGCCGCCAAACAAACTCACTTGCGCGGCGCCTCCACCTTCGCCAGCAGCGCGGTCAACGCATCGTCGGCCGACTGCCCCTCGATCTGCAGCTCCGGCGCCAGCGCAATGCGGTGCCGCAGCGCCGGCCTGGCGATTTCGCGTACGTCGTCGGGGGTGACGAAATCGCGCCCGGCCAGCACCGCCTGCGCACGCGCCGCGCGCACCAGCGCAAGGCTGCCGCGCGGGCCGGCGCCGAGGGCGATGCCGGGCCATTTGCGGGTGGTGGCGACGATGCGCACGGCATAGTCGATCACCTGCGGGTCGACGGTGATCGCGGCCACCGCCTGCTGCATGCGCACCACGTCGGCGCCGCTCATCACCCGCGGCACCTGCGACAGGTCGAAGTCGCTGGCGCTGCGGCCGGCGGTGATCGCCTCGACCATGCGCTTCTCGTCCTCCAGCTGCGGGTAGTCGATCAGCACCTTGAGCAGGAAGCGGTCCAGCTGCGCTTCCGGCAGCGGGTAGGTGCCTTCCTGCTCCACCGGGTTCTGCGTGGCCAGGGTGAGGAACGGCGGGTTGAGCGGGAAGGCCTTGCCCTCGATGGTGACCTGGCCTTCCTGCATCACTTCCAGCAGCGCCGACTGGGTCTTGGCCGGCGCGCGGTTGATCTCGTCGGCCAGCAGCAGGTTGGTGAACACCGGGCCGCGGCGGATCTTGAAGCTCTCGGTCTTGGGGTCGTACACGGCGTGGCCGCTGACGTCGCTGGGCATCAGGTCGGGCGTGAACTGCACGCGTGCGTAGTCCAGCTCCAGCGCCTGCGCCAGGGCGCGCACCAGCAGGGTTTTGCCGAGGCCGGGCACGCCTTCGATCAGTACGTGGCCGCCGGCCAGCAGCGCGACCAGGATCTGGTCCAGCACGTCGGCCTGGCCGATGAAGGCCTGGCCGACGGCTTCGCGCAGGCGTTCGACGCGTTCGATCAGGTCGGTGTTGCCGGGCGCGGGCGCCGGTGCGGGCGCATCGCCGGGGAGGGCGGGCGGAGCGGGCAGGTCGGTCATAGCTGGTTTCTCATCTGGATCAGCAGGGCGATGCGTTCGCGCAGCGCGGCGTCGTCGCGCGACGGGGGAACTTGCAGGGCGAGCCGCACGCGTTCGGGCGGCCAGCGCAGGTGGTCGGCGATGGCATGCAGCTGGGCGTCGCCGGTGAGGGCGGCGGCCAGCGGTGCGCGCCGGCGCAGACGCGCAAGAAAGGACTGGCGCACGGCGTCGTACAGCAGCGGCGACTTGCCGTAGCGGTGCAGGTGCTCGCCGCTGGCGCGCACGTGTTCGAGCAGCGAGCGGCGTTCCTGCCGCGGTGAGGGCAGCAGCGGGCCGAAGCGCTGGGCGCGCATCCACAGCCATGCCAGCAGGGCCAGCAGCAGCGGCAGCCAGATCGGCCAGCCGCGCTGCAGCACGGTGCGCCACAGCGACGGCGCTTCGGCCGCGTAGACCAGGTGCATGCGGCCCTTGCCGTAGTTGGGGGCGAGCACCAGCCGCGCGAGGTCGCGGTGCGGCAGGTCGCGCAGGCCGGTGTCCTTCTCGTCCTGGCCGTTGCGCAGGAAATCCATGTCGGCCAGCACGTCCACCCGGCCGCTGCCGTAGCGCAGCCGCGCGTAGGCCAGCGTGTCGTCGCTGGCGTCGCCCCAGCGCCGCTCGGCACGGACATCCTCGCCCAGGGTGAAGCGGTTGCCGGCGCAGAATTCCTGGTGTTCTTCCTGCCCCTGCACGCGCCATGGCTGGCAGCGCGGCGCGACCTCGCCGGGCACGATGCCGAAGCGGTCGAGCAGCGTGCGTTCGTCGTCCAGCGTCTCGTCGGGCGTGGGCATGCGCAGCAGCAGGTGGCCGCCGTACTCCACCCAGCCCACCAGCTGTTCGACCTGTGCGGGTGCGAGCTGGCGCGGGTCGTCGAGCAGCAGCACGGTGTCGCGCGGCTGCAGGCGCATGGCCGGCAGGTCGAGCGTGCGCCGCGTCTCGGCGTCCACGCCGTCGCGGCGCAGGGTTTCGCGCAGCGCGAACAGCGGGTTGAAGCTGGGCTCGCCATAGGCCGGCAGCGTGGCCTGTTCGCAGACGCGCTGGTAGCTGCGCAGGAACCACATCACCGCCACGCCTGCCAGCAGCAGAACGGCCAGGGCGATCAACGCATTGCGCCAGCGCGGGCTCATGCCGGCCACCCGTACTGCTGGCGCAGGTCGTCGAGCAGGGCCTGGAATTCATCGTCCGATGGCAGGCGCCCGGCGTAGGCGGCGTACTGCCAGGTGCGCACCATGCGTGCGAACAGGCGCCGGTCCGCTTCCTGCGGCATGCGCCTTGATGCGCGCAGGCACTGCGCCTCGGTGCTGCCCGGCGGCAGCACGATGTCGGCGCGCCTGGCCAGTTCATCCAGGCTGGCGCGGTACAGCAGGGCCAGCGCATGCCGCGGCCTGCCGTCCTGCCACAGGCGGCGGGCGCTGGCGAGGATGTCCGGCGGCAAGGTGTCGGGCAGCTGCAGTTCGTGCTGGGCGACGTCCGACTCGGCTTCGTGCCGGCGGCGGCGCCCGCTGCCGCGCAGCCAGGGCAGCCACCAGCGGGCGGTCAGCGCCAGCGCAAGCAGCAGCGCGCCGACCACGATCCACAGGAAGCCTTCGCTGAGCAGGGCCAGCAGCTTGACGAGCGCACCGAGCAGCTCGCCGCCGGGGAAATCCCAGTCGCGTGCGGGCTTCTGTTTCTCCTCAACGGCCCTGCGCTCCCAGCGGCAGACCATGTGTTTGGCGCCAAGTTGGGGGTCCTCGTAGGCGCGTGCGGCAGCCTGGCGGAAGCCGGCCGTATCGACCTGCGAAGGGCCGAAGATCGCCTCCGGCGTGGCTGCCGCAGGTACCGGCCCGGTGCTGCCCTTGTGGTTGGCGTGTTCCACCGGTGCCGCATTACCGGCTTCCTGCGCATGGACCGGCAGCGACCACGGCGCGAACGCCAGCGCCACCAGCAGCAGGAGCGGCACCGCGCGCGCCAGCCGCTCACGCAGGCGGCGGAACGCGATCTCCACGTCCCACGCTTCCAACTGGGTGCGGCGGTTGAGGTACAGGCCGAAGCCGGCGCCGCTGTAGAACGGGCCGATGACCGTCATCGCCGCCCAGGCCAGCAGGTTGAAACCCAGCCACACCCACGCCGGGGTATCGCTGCCGATCAGCGATAGCGCGATGCGCAGCGATTCGGGCAGCGAATCCAGCGGCACGAACATGAAGACCAGGGCGATGCCGGCCAGTTGCAGCATCATCTCGAAATGCCAGCACACCAGCGTCAGCAGCGCCGCATGGCCATAGGCCGCGCCGCCCAGCACGCGCCGCCGCAGCCGTCGTTGCCCGGCGTCGCCGCCTTCGAGCAGGTCCACCGGCATCAGCAGCGAGCGCGCCGGGCTGAGCCGGCGCCAGCCCAGGTAGGCCAGCAGGCCGCGCCAGCCCCAGCGCCATTGCGCGCGCAGGGTGTCTGCGGTGCCGGGCACCGCGCCGAACGCGCCGCGCGAGATCACGTACAGCGGGATGCGCTCGAACGCCGGCTTCAGCCACCACATCAGCAGCGCCGGCAGCCAGAAGGCATCCAGCCACCAGCCGGCGAGGTTGAGCAGCACGAACACCGGCAGGGTCAGCAGCAGCCACGGCTTCCAGATGGCCGCGGCATGGCGCCGCACCAGCGCATTGCCCAGTTCCATCGCCTCCCACTGCGAACGTGCGCGCAGCACCACGTCAAGCTGGTCAATGCGCATCGCCGCCCCCGTGCCCGCCGCGCCACAGCCAGGCGAATACCAGCGTCCACAGCACGCCGGAGACGGTGAACTTGCCCCACGCCGGCACCCAGGCGATGGACGACCAGAACGCCTCGATGAAGGCCGCCACCAGCAGCATGAACGCCACCCCCAGGCACAGCCGCGCGCCGATCACCCCGCCTTCCACCAGGGCGTCGATGCGCCGCTGGCGGCCTGGCGCGATCAGCCGCAGGCCCAGCTGCAGCCCGGCGCCGCCGGCAATCACGATGGCGGTCAGCTCGAACGGCGCATGCCCGACCACGAAGCGCCAGAACGGGTCGCCGTAGCCCATATGTTGGAGGTGGCCGGCCACCGCGCCGATGGTCAGGCCGTTGAACAGCAGCACCAGCACCGTGCCGATGCCGGCCAGCAGGCCGCTGGCGAAGGTGCGCAGGCCGATGCTGATGTTGTTCATGATGTAGTGGCCGAACATCGCCCAGTCGGTGCCGCTGTCGCGGCCCAGTCGGTCGGCGGCCGGGTCGTACGATTTTTCCATGTGCGCGATCTGCTGCGGGTCCAGCAGCAGGTGCACCAGTTCCGGCCTGTACTGCAGCAGCACGAACACGCCCACCAGCGGCACTACGAACAGCGCGCACGCCACCCACATCGCCGCGGCCTGGCTGCGCACCAGCTGCGGGAAACCGGCGAACAGGAACTCCACTGCGCGCTGCCAGCGCGGCGCCGGCGCGCGGTACAGCAGGTTGTGGCCGCGCTGCATCAGCTGCTGCAGGCGCTCGACCAGCTGCGGGCTGTAGCCGCGGCGGCGCGCCAGCGCCAACTGCTGGCACAGGCGCCGGTAGCGCTCGGGAATGGTCTCGTCGCCCGGCAGGTCGGGCGCGGGCGTGCCGCGCGCCTTGCGCGCGCTGCCGCCGCGCTGCTGCAGCCAGTCCTCGAACTGCCGCCATTCGTGCTGGTGGCGGGTGACGAACTGTTCCTGCCTCATCGCCGTCCCAGCAGCCAGTTGGCCATCGCGTACAGGCGCAGCACGCCGGTCTGGCCCTGCGCCCGGCTCAGGCCGCCGGCGATGTCGGCCAGCTCGATCTGGCGCGGCCCGGACAGCGCCGGGGCGCGGTCGGCGAAGGCGATCACCGCCTGCTGCTCGGCCGGCTGCAGCGGCAGCGGCGGCGCCAGCACGGTGTCGATGCGCGCCGGCGGCACCGGCGCGGGCGCCGGCACGTGCACCACCAGGCTGCCGGCCACCAGGTCGCCCAGCCGGCGCCCGTGCGCATCGCACAGGCAGGCGACCAGACCGAGCGCGTAGCCGAACGGCAGCATGTCCACGGTGCGCAGCAGGTTGCGCACGATCGCCGGCATCCAGCCCAGCGGCGCGCCGTCGCGCGCCACCACGCGCAGGCCGAGCGCGCGCTTGCCCAGGGTCTGGCCGAACCAGACCTCCAGCACGATGGGGTAGCCCCAGAACATCAGGAACATCAGCCCCAGGTACAGGCCCTGGCCCAGCCCGCCCAGCGCCAGCAGCAGCGGGCTCATCAACCCCAGCACGCCGAAGCGCGCCATCAGGTCGATCAGCCACGCCAGCGCGCGCGGCACCGGGCCGGCCGCCGGCAACTGCAGCGGCACGCCTTCGGGCGTGATGACCTCGCGGTAGGTATCGAGCATGGCCTGCGCGCGGTTCAACGCACCGCCACCGGCGCCGTGCAGGCAACGGCCGGGGTGCGGGCGGAAACGGGTACTCCGGCGCGGGAAACTGCCGCTGGCATGGGGTTCTCTGCTGCGTCCTTGTCAGGCGCCGACTTTACCTGCCGGCTACCGCAAAACCCAGCCTGTGCGCATGGCGGCGCCGCCATGCGCCCGCGTTCAAACGGCCGAATAGACCATCAGCACGGCGCCGATGACGGTGGCGGCCAGCGAGCCGGAGAAGATCCATTCGGAGATGCTGACAAGGCGGTTGGCGTTGGCGCTGCCCTGGTTCTTCTGCGCCAGGTAGCCGAGCACGACGACGAACAGGAAGCCGAGCGAGGAGAACAGGAAGAAATCGTCCGCCGCCACCTCGACGTGGTCGATCGAGGTCTTGGCGGCCAGGATCGCCACCAGCGCCAGGTTGATGCTCGCCAACGTGCCGCTGATGGAGATCAGGGTGTCGATGGATTGTTCGGTATGGGCCATCGCCTGCCTTCCTGCGCCGGTGCCGCCGGGTTCAGCGTACGGTACCGCGCCCGCGGTCGCCGCCGAAGAACTTCCGCGCCGCGCCGCCCAGCGCGATGACGCCGATCAGCAGCAGCTTCCAGAACTTGGCCAGCAGCAGGCCGACCTTGGCGAACAGCCCGGCCTTGGCCGCCAGCCCGCCGCCGATCAGCGTCGCCACGCCATAGGCGGCGATCTTGTCGGTCTTGGGGTTGTGGTCGGCATAACGCGCGCCGGGCTCGAACTCGGCCATCGGCAGCAGCTTCTCCATGCCGGTGCGCACCAGCGGCAGCTCGCCCATGCCCGACACCGCGTTGAGGCTCAGGTAGCCGTGGCGGCCGAGCACGCGGATGTCGTAGTTGAGCACGTGGGTGGGCTGGCCGTTGAACGCCAGTTCCTTGGCCCAGTACAGCTTGTTGTTGCCGGCGTCGTAGCGCGGCGGCACCGCCCAGCCCACCAGCTGCAGCGTGCCGTAGCCGGCCTTCTCGCGCTCCGGGTTGGCGGCGTTGGTCTGCTCCTGCATCTCGCGCAGCAGCTTGGCGTAGTCCATCTTCGACGCGTCCTCGTCGGACACGTAACCGTCATCCGAATAGGTGACCACCACCGCCCAGCTGTCGTCGTCGGCCAGGCCTGGCGAGCGCGGCACGATCAGCCCCAGCACGTCCTCGTCGGGCGGATTGCCCCACATGTCCTCCAGCACCCGCCGCGCGTCGGCCTGGTCCAGGTAGCGGAACTCCGGGCCCAGGTTGAAGCGCGCCTTGGCGGCGGGCACCTCGATGGCGCCGGTGCGGAAATGCAGCGACTGCACGAACGCCGCGCCGTCCTGCCCGTCCTGCGCCAGCGCGGCCGGCGAAGCGGCGCACAACAGCGTCGCACCGGCCAGCAGGCCCAGCGCCATGGATCTGATCGACATGAAAGGGTTCCTTTCCCTGGAAGGGCGTCCCCACGCCCGAGGCCGGGAAGTGTGAGGCAACCGCGACCCCGGCGGCAACGGACCCCCACCCCTCGTAGGAGCGGCTTCAGCCGCGCCCCCCCTCCGACCCGCGCGCACGACAACGGCACGCGCACCCAGTACCCCAGACACCCGGATGAAGCACACAGGAACCGCCCGCCGTCAGCCCGCCATCCCCAGATACTGGTCCTTCAACCGCACATAGTGGTCCGCGGAATACCGCAGCCCCTCGATGTCCTTGGCATTCAACAGGCGCGCCGGCCGCGCCGGGTTGCCCACCCACAACTCGCCGCGCGCCACCCGCTTGCCCGGCCCCACCACCGCACCGGCGCCGATGAACGCCTCGTCCTCGATCACCGCGCCATCGAGCACGCACGCGCCCATGCCGATCAGGCAGTAATCGCCAATGCTGCACGCATGGATGATGCAGCCATGCCCCACGGTCACGCCCTCGCCGATCAGCGTGGGGTAGCCGCCCTTGTTGTAAGGGCTCTCGTGGCTGACATGGATGATGGTGCCGTCCTGCACGTTGGTGCGCGCCCCGATGCGCACATGGTTCACATCGCCCCGGATCACCGTGCCCGGCCACACCGACACGTCATCGCCCAGCACCACGTCACCGATGATGGTGCAGGCGGGGTCGATGTAGACGCGTTGGCCGAGGGTGGGGGATTTGTCGAGG
>NZ_WIDL01000013.1 GCF_009496535.1 Stenotrophomonas sp. MYb238 | reverse complement strand
GGGTTGCCGGTCCTGCGCCAGTCCCGGGGCTGCTGGATTGTATCGTTTTGTATCAATGTGTCGAACGCCGCGAATGGGGCGATCTGTCACAATGTTCAGCCGGGCGACAGACCTGCCGGCCCGCTACCTCATGACAAGCCAGGAACCGCTGTGAGCAAGATCCCAACCCTCGACATCACCCGCTTCGACAGCGATCGCGAGGCCTTCGTGGCCGAACTGGGCGCGGCCTATCGCCAGTGGGGGTTCGCGGGCATCCGCAACCATGGCATCCCGCAGGCCGACATCGACGCGGCCTACGACGCCTTCAAGGCCTTCTTCGCCCTGCCCGAAGAGGTCAAGCGCAAGTACCACGTGGCCGGCGGCGGCGGCGCCCGCGGCTATACCCCGTTCGGCGTGGAGACCGCCAAGGGCTCCAGGCACTTCGACCTGAAGGAGTTCTGGCACATCGGCCGGGAGATCCCGGACGACTCCAAGTACCGCGAGGTGATGCCGCCGAACCTGTGGCCGAGCGAAGTGCCCGGTTTCCGCGAGCGCGGCTACGGCCTGTACCAGGCGCTGGACAACCTGGGCTCGCGCGTGCTGTCGGCGCTGGCGCTGCACATCGGCCTGCCGCAGGCGTTCTTCGCCGACAAGACCAACAACGGCAACTCGATCCTGCGCCCGATCCACTACCCGCCGATCACCACCGACGACATCCCCAACGTGCGCGCCGGCGCCCATGGCGACATCAATTTCATCACCCTGCTGGTCGGCGCCAGCGCCGCCGGGCTGGAGGTGCAGTCGCGCGAGGGCGAGTGGGTGCCGTTCACCTCGGACGCGGACACCATCGTGGTCAACATCGGCGACATGCTGCAGCGCCTGACCAACCACGTATACCCCTCGACCATCCACCGCGTGGTCAATCCCCCGGGCGAGCTGGCCCGCCAGCCGCGCTACTCGGTGCCGTTCTTCCTGCATCCCAACCCGGACTTCCTGATCGACGTGCTACCGTCGTGCATCACGCCGGACAACCCGAGCCGGTACCCGGAGGCGATCACCGCCCATGGCTTCCTCGAGGAACGCCTGCGCGAGATCAAGCTGAAGTAAGCCACGAAGGCCGCCGCGAGGCGGCCTTCGCCGTCAGGGTGGGCGCGGCTGCGGGAATGCCGCGGTGGCCGGTGCCCGTCCAATACGATGGAAGCGTCCATGCTGTCCCGTGTTGTCTGCCGGTTGTCCTGCCGCTGTCCGTAGTGGGCTATCCTTCGCCCACTTTTCACTGGGAGTCGCTCCTGAATGCGCCGCAAGATCGTCGCCGGTAACTGGAAGCTGCATGGCAGCCGTCGATTCGCCACCGAGCTGGTGGAGCAGGTGGCGGCCGGCCTGCCGCTGGAGGGGGTGGACCTGGTGATCCTGCCGCCGCTGCCCTACCTGGGGGATCTGGTCGAGGACTTCGAGGGCGTGGCGCTGGCGTTCGGTTCGCAGGACGTCAGTTCAAACGAGAAGGGCGCCTATACCGGCGAGGTATCGGCCGCGATGCTGGTGGACGTGGGCGCCACCCATGGGCTGGTCGGCCATTCCGAGCGCCGCCAGTACCACCACGAGAGCAGCGAGCTGGTCGCGCGCAAGTTCGTGGCGGCCGCCCATGCCGGGCTCATTCCGGTCCTGTGCGTAGGCGAGACGCTGGAACAGCGCGAGGCCGGCCAGACCGAGCAGGTCATCGCCGCGCAGCTGGCGCCGGTGCTGGACCTGGCCGGGGCCGAGGCCTTCGCCCGGGCGGTGGTCGCCTACGAGCCTGTCTGGGCCATCGGCACCGGCCGTACCGCCAGCCCGGAGCAGGCGCAGGCGGTGCATGCGTTCATCCGTGGCGTAGTCGCCGGGCGCGATGCTAGAATCGCCGATTCGTTGCCGATCCTGTATGGCGGCAGCGTCAAGCCCGACAATGCTGCAGAGCTGTTCGCACAGCCTGACGTCGATGGCGGGCTGGTAGGCGGCGCTTCGCTGGTGGCGGCAGATTTCCTGGCCATCGCGAGGGCGGCAGCCGGTCGCTAACGGTGGAATTGTCCGGGACGTATTTCAAATGCTGATGTTGATCCTCAATGTGGTCTATGTGCTGGTGGCGATCGCGATGATCGCGCTGATCCTGATGCAGCGCGGCTCCGGCGCGGCGGCGGGCTCGGGCTTCGGCGCCGGTGCGTCGGGCACGGTGTTCGGCGCGCGCGGCGCATCCAACTTCCTGTCCAAGTCCACCAAGTGGCTGGCCGTGGTGTTCTTCGGCATCAGCCTGTTCATGGCCTGGTACGCCAGCCACGGTTCGCGTCCGGCCGACGCGGGGCTGGGCGTGATGTCCCGCGTGGAAGCGCCGGCCGCCCCGGCAGGCGAACTGCAGTCCGTTCCGCAGGCCGCGGCCACGGGCGAAGTGCCGCAGGCGGCGCCCGCCGCGGACAATCCGGCGCAGAGCGAAGAAAAGCCCGCCGAGGGCTCGCATAAAGACTGAAGACGGTTACAATACGCGCCGCACTGCGAAGCCGGTGCGCCGACGTAAGTAAGCCCAGGTGGCGGAATTGGTAGACGCACTACCTTGAGGTGGTAGCGACGCAAGTCGTAGGGGTTCGAGTCCCCTCTTGGGCACCATGAGTTTGTTATGCGGGTATGCGGGATGCGGCAGCTCCCGCCGTGGCAAGTCCCGTCAATCCCCATGCGCGGGCGCCTGCTGGTGCCCGGGCAGAGGCAAGAGAGAATCGCTGTGCTGGCCGAATATTTGCCGTCCCTGCTGTTTCTGATCGTCGCCACCGGCATCGGCGTCGCACTGATGCTGATCGGTCGTTTCCTTGGCCCCCGCAGCCCCGACGAGCAGAAACTGTCGCCGTACGAGTGCGGCTTCGAGGCGTTCGAGAACGCGCGCATGAAGTTCGACGTGCGCTATTACCTCATCGCCATCCAGTTCATCGTCTTCGACCTGGAAATCATCTTCATCGTGCCCTGGACCCAGGTGTTCATGGAGCTGGGCGCGCGCTCGCTCGTCACCATGGGCCTGTTCGTGGGCATGCTGTTTCTCGGCTTTATCTACGTGTGGAAGAAGGGAGCGCTGGAATGGGAGTGATTCAGACTCTCGATGGCCTGATGAACAACCCCATCCCGGAAGGGCGGGTTGACGACATCCTCCGGCCCGAAGGCGACAACCCGCTGCTCGAGAAGGGCTATGTCACCACCAGCGTCGACGCCCTGCTGAACTGGGCGCGCACCGGCTCGATGTGGCCGATGACCTTCGGCCTGGCCTGCTGCGCGGTGGAGATGATGCACGCCGGCGCCTCGCGCCTGGACCTGGACCGCTACGGCGTGGTGTTCCGCCCGTCGCCGCGCCAGTCCGACGTGATGATCGTCGCCGGCACCCTGGTCAACAAGATGGCCCCGGCGCTGCGCAAGGTCTACGACCAGATGCCCGACCCGAAGTGGGTCATCTCGATGGGCAGCTGCGCCAACGGCGGCGGCTATTACCACTATTCGTATGCGGTCGTGCGCGGCTGCGATCGCGTGGTGCCGGTGGACGTGTACGTCCCGGGCTGCCCGCCGACCGCCGAGGCGCTGGTGTACGGCATCCTGCAGCTGCAGAAGAAGATCTGGCGCACCCAGACCATCGCACGCTGACCTCCCTTTCCAGTTCAAGAGCACGCCAGCCCCCATGGCCCAGCAAGCACCTTCACTCATCGACCGGCTTCGCGCGCGTTTCGCCGGCGCGCAGGTCTCCGTGGTCGAACCGCGCGGCGAAGTGACGCTGGAGGTTCCGTCGGCCGACTGGCATGCCGTCGCCGTCGCGCTGCGCGACGAGTTCGGTTTCGAGCACGCCACCGACCTGTGCGGCGTGGATTACCTGGGCTTCGGCAGCGACGAGTGGGATACGGCCGACGTCTCCTCGCAGGGCTTCAGCCGCGGCGTGGAAGGCAAGGGCGCCGGCCGCTTCGCCTGGGGCGAGTTCCCCAGCCACGAAACCGGCGAGGGCGCGCAGCCGGACGCGCTGCCCAAGCAGCGCTTCGCCGTCGTCGTGCAGCTGCGTTCCTACCAGCACAACCAGCTGCTGCGCCTGCGCTGCTTCGCCCCGAGCGAAGCGCTGCCGGTGGTGGCGTCGCTGACCGGCGTGTGGCCGGGCCTGAACTGGTTCGAGCGCGAGGCGTTCGACCTTTACGGCGTGATCTTCGAAGGCCACCCGGACCTGCGCCGCATCCTGACCGACTACGGTTTCGTCGGCCATCCGTTCCGCAAGGACTTCCCGCTGATCGGCAACGTGGAAGTGCGGTACGACGAGGAAAAGAAGCGCGTTGTCTACGAGCCGGTGACTTCGGTCGAGCCGCGCGTGGGCGTGCCGCGCGTGATCCGCGACGACGCCCGCTTCGAGACCGCCGAAGGCGAGCGCGCGCAGAGGGAGGCAAGCAAGTGAGCGAGTTCCACCAGGCCTCCGAGGCCTTCGCCAGCAATCCCGCCGAAGGCCGGCAGGAGATCCGCAACTACACCATGAACTTCGGCCCGCAGCACCCGGCCGCGCATGGCGTGCTGCGCCTGATCCTGGAGATGGACGGCGAGACCATCATGCGCGCCGACCCGCACGTGGGCCTGCTGCATCGCGCCACCGAGAAGCTGGCCGAGTCCAAGCCGTTCAACCAGTCGATCGGCTACATGGATCGCCTGGACTACTGCTCGATGATGTGCAACGAGCACGCCTACGTCCGCGCCATCGAGACCCTGGTGGGCATCGAGGCGCCGGAGCGCGCGCAGTACATCCGCACCATGTTCGACGAGATCACCCGCATCCTGAACCACCTGATGTGGCTGGGCTCGAACGGGCTCGACCTCGGCGCGATGGCGGTGATGCTGTACGCGTTCCGCGAGCGCGAGGAACTGATGGACTGCTACGAGGCGGTGTCCGGCGCGCGCATGCACGCGGCGTACTACCGTCCGGGCGGCGTGTACCGCGACCTGCCGGACGCGATGCCCAAGTACAAGGAGTCGCGCTGGCACAAGGGCAACGCGCTCAAGCGCCTGAACGCCGCCCGCGAAGGCTCGCTGCTGGACTTCCTGGAGAACTTCACCAACGAGTTCCCGGCGCGCGTCGACGAATACGAGACCCTGCTGACCGACAACCGCATCTGGAAGCAGCGCACCGTCGGCATCGGCGTGGTCACCCCGGAGCACGCCCTGGCCTGGGGCATGACCGGCGTCATGCTGCGCGGCTCGGGCATCGCCTGGGACCTGCGCAAGAAGCAGCCGTACGCCAAGTACGACGCGGTCGATTTCGACATCCCGCTGGGCACCAACGGCGACTGCTACGACCGCTACCTGGTCCGCGTCGCCGAGATGCGCCAGTCCAACCGCATCGTCCAGCAGTGCGTGCGCTGGCTCAAGGCCAACCCCGGCCCGGTCATGGTGCGCAACTTCAAGGTCGCTCCTCCTTCGCGTGCGGAGATGAAGGACGACATGGAAGCGCTGATCCACCACTTCAAGCTGTTCAGCGAAGGCTACTGCGTGCCGGCCGGCGAGACCTACGCCGCGGTCGAGGCGCCGAAGGGCGAGTTCGGCTGCTACCTGGTGTCCGACGGCGCCAACAAGCCGTTCCGCGTGCACCTGCGCGCGCCGGGTTTCGCCCACCTGTCCTCGATCGACTCGATCGTGCGCGGCCACATGCTGGCCGACGTGGTGGCGATGATCGGCACCTACGATCTCGTGTTCGGCGAGGTCGACCGGTAATGCCGGGCAAACGCACAACGCCCGGTGCCAGCGCGGCCACGCTGCTGCAGGCACCGGTTTCCCAGGATCTGCTATTGGTTGAGGTCGGCCGATGAAGGCGACAGGTAATTTCGAGGCGGCGCGCGACGTCGACCCGATGGTGGTGCTGAGCGACAAGACGCGCGCTCACATCGATCACTGGCTGACGAAGTTCCCGCCGGAGCGCAAGCGCTCGGCGGTGCTGCAGGGCCTGCACGCCGCCCAGGAGCAGAACCAGGGCTGGCTGAGCGACGAACTGATCGCCGCGGTGGCCAAGTACCTTGACCTGCCGTTCGTGTGGGCCTACGAGGTCGCCAGCTTCTACTCGATGTTCGAGACCGAGAAGGTCGGCCGCAACAACGTCGCCATCTGCACCAACATCAGCTGCTGGCTCAACGGCGCCGACGACATCGTGCGCCACTGCGAGAAGAAGCTGGGCATCAGGCACGGCGAATCGACCCCGGACGGCCGCGTCTACCTCAAGCGCGAGGAAGAGTGCCTGGCCGGCTGCGCGGGCGCGCCGATGATGGTCATCAACGGTCACTACCACGAGCGCCTGACGCTGGACCAGGTCGACGCGCTGCTGGACGGGCTGGAGTAAGGCATGGCACACCACGAATCCAGGGGGCCGGTCGGTCCGGCGCCGCTTCCGCACAACGTGGTCTACACCACGCTGCACTACGACACCCCGTGGTCGTACGAGAACTACCTCAAGACCGGCGGCTACGCCGCGCTGCGCAAGATCCTCGAGGAGAAGATCGCGCCGGCCGACGTGATCGAGATGGTCAAGCAGTCCGGCCTGCGCGGCCGCGGCGGCGCGGGCTTCCCGACCGGCCTGAAGTGGTCCTTCATGCCCAAGGACGCGCCGCAGAAGTACATCCTGTGCAACTCGGACGAATCCGAGCCGGGCACCTGCAAGGACCGCGACATCCTGCGCTACAACCCGCACTCGGTGGTGGAGGGCATGGCGATCGCCTGCTACGCCACCGGTTCGACCGTGGGCTACAACTACCTGCGCGGCGAGTTCCACCACGAGCCGTTCGAGCACTTCGAGCAGGCCCTGGCCGATGCCTACAAGCACGGTTGGCTGGGCAAGAACGTGCTGGGCAGCGGCGTGGACATCGACATCTACGGCGCGCTGGGCGCCGGCGCCTACATCTGCGGCGAAGAGACCGCGCTGATGGAGTCGCTGGAAGGCAAGAAGGGCCAGCCGCGCTACAAGCCGCCGTTCCCGGCCAATTTCGGCCTGTACGGCAAGCCGTCGACGATCAACAACACCGAGACCTACGGCTCGGTGCCGGCGATCATCCGCAACGGCCCGGAGTGGTTCAAGGGCCTGAGCAAGACCGCCAACGGCGGCCCGAAGTGCTTCTCCGTTTCCGGTTGCGTGGCCAAGGGCGGCAATTTCGAAGTGCCGCTGGGCACCACCTTCGACGAGCTGCTGGAAATGGCCGGCGGCCTGCGTCCGGGCCGCACGCTGAAGGCGGCGATCCCGGGCGGCGTGTCGATGCCGGTGCTGACCGCCGAGCAGCTCAAGGGGCTGCCGATGGACTACGACACCATCCGCGCGCTGGGCTCGGGCCTGGGTTCGGGCGCCATCGTGGTGCTGGACGACAGCGTGTGCTGCGTCAAGTTCGCCTGCCGCATCAGCCAGTTCTTCCACAAGGAATCCTGCGGCCAGTGCACCCCGTGCCGCGAGGGCACCGGCTGGATGCACCGCGTGCTGGAGCGCATCGTCGCCGGCAAGGCCACGATGGAGGACCTGCACCAGCTGCGCACCGTCGCCGGGCAGATCGAAGGCCACACCATCTGCGCCTTCGGCGAAGCGGCGGCCTGGCCGATCCAGGGGTTCCTGCGCCAGTTCTGGGACGAATTCGAGTACTACATCGTCAACGGTCATTCGATGGTTGACGGCAAGAAGGTGGAGGCTGCTGCCGCATGAGCGCGCAACCCGTGAACCCGAGCGAGGCGCCGGTGGCGCCGGAAGGACACGTCACCATCGAGATCGATGGACAGACGATGTTCGCGCCCAAGGGGTCGATGATCATCCAGGCCGCCGACAAGGCCGGCATCCCGATTCCGCGCTTCTGCTACCACGAGAAGCTGCCGATCGCGGCCAACTGCCGCATGTGCCTGGTCGACGTGGAGAAGTCGCCCAAGCCGTCGCCGGCCTGCGCCACGCCGGTCATGGACGGCATGAAGATCCAGACCCGCAACGAGAAGGCGCTCAAGTACCAGCGCTCGGTCATGGAATTCCTGCTGATCAACCACCCGCTGGACTGCCCGATCTGCGACCAGGGCGGCGAGTGCGAGCTGCAGGACGTGTCGCTGGGCTACGGCCGTTCGGTCAGCCGCTTCAACGAGCGCAAGCGCGTGGTGGCCGACGAGGACATGGGCCCGCTGGTCGCCACCGAGATGACCCGCTGCATCCAGTGCACCCGCTGCGTGCGCTTCACCGCGGAGATCGCCGGCACCTATGAGCTGGGCGGCATGTACCGCGGCGAGAACCTGCAGATCGGCACCTACGACGGCAAGCCGCTGACCACCGAGCTTTCGGGCAACGTGATCGACGTATGCCCGGTCGGCGCGCTGACCAACAAGGTGTTCCAGTTCCGCGCCCGCCCGTGGGAACTGACCGCGCGCGAGTCGCTGGGCTACCACGACGCCATGGGCTCGAACCTGTTCCTGCACGTGCGCCGCGGCGAAGTGCTGCGCGCGGTGCCGCGCGACAACGAGCTGGTCAACGAGTGCTGGCTGTCCGACCGCGACCGTTATTCGCACCAGGGCCTGTACGCCGCCGACCGCGCGGTCAAGCCGCTGCAGAAGGTCAACGGCGAATGGCAGGAAGTGAGCTGGGCCGAAGGCCTGGCCGCCGCCCGCGAGATCCTCGACGGCAACCGCGGCGACGACCTCGGCGTGCTGGTGCATCCGTCCACCTCGAACGAGGAGGGCGCGCTGCTGGCCCGCCTGGCCGCCGGCCTGGGCTCGAACAACATCGACCACCGCATCGACAACCGCGACTTCTCCGACGCCGCGACCGCCGAGGTGTTCGGCGCCTCGCTGGCCGAGATCGAGAACGCCGACCGCATCGTGCTGCTGGGCAGCAACGTCCGCCACGAGCTGCCGCTGCTGCATGCCCGCCTGCGCAAGGCGCAGACCAAGAACGGTGCGCGGATCTTCGCGGTCAACCCGGTCGATTTCGATTTCGCCTTCGCGCTGGCCGGCAAGCAGATCGTCGCGCCGTCCAGGCTCGCCGACGCCATGGGCGACGCCGCGCTGCGCGAGGCGGTGAAGAGCGGCGGCAACACCGTCGTCATCGTCGGCGCGATCGCCGAGAACCACCCGCAGGCCGCCGCGATCCGCGCCGCCGCGCGCGACTTCGCCGCCGCCACCGGCGCAAGGCTGTGCCGCATCCCGCAGGGCGCCAACGCCATCGGCCTGTCCCGCGCCGGCGTGCTGCCGGCCGGCAAGGACGCCGGCGCGATGCTGGCCCAGCCGCGCAAGGCCTACGTGCTGTACGGCATCGAACCGGGCCTGGACTTCGCCGACGGCGCCGCCGCGCGCAAGGCGCTGGCCGGTGCCAAGGTGGTGGCGTTCAGCCAGTTCGCCTGCGTCTCGACCCGCGATGTCGCCGACGTGATCCTGCCGATCGGCGCGCTGCCGGAAATCGACGCGACCCTGACCAACCTCGACGGCCGCGAGCAGCAGGCCCGTGCCGGCGGCAAGCTGCCGGGCGAGGCCCGCGAGGGCTGGCGCGTGCTGCGCGCCCTCGGCGGCGACCTGCAGCTGGCCGGCTTCGGTTTCACCGACCTGGCAGGCCTGCGTGCCGGCCTGCAGCCGGTGCAGGTGGACGTGGCTGCCTCCGCGCAGCCGCAGGCGGCGGGCGAGGGCCTGGAAGTGGCTTCGACCCCGGCGATCTACCGCACCGATGCGGTGGTGCGCCGTGCCGAAGCACTGCAGGCACATCCGCTGAACAACGCGCCGCGCATCGTGCTCAACGCCGAGGACGCCGCGCGCCTGCAGCTGGCCGAAGGGCAGATGGCCAAGGTCGGCACCGACGCCGGCAAGGCGACCCTGCCGGTCGTGGTCGACGCGCGCGTCGCCGCCGGTGCGGTCTGGATTGAATCGGGCCACGGCGCCACCGCGCCGCTGGGCGCCGCTCGGGTAACGGTGGTGGCTGCATGAACGAGTTGCTGTTGAACGCGGTCGATCCGCTGCACCAGTGGTTCCTGGCGCTGGGCGACATCGGCATCGTGCTGTGGACGGTGCTGAAGATCCTGGTCATCGCCATGCCGATCATCGTGTCGGTGGCGTTCTACGTGCTGTGGGAGCGCAAGCTGATCGGCTGGATGCACGTGCGCCACGGGCCGATGTACGTCGGCCTCGGCGGCCTGCTGCAGGCCTTCGCCGACGTGACCAAGCTGCTGTTCAAGGAAATCGTGCAGCCGGCCAACGCGCACAGGGCGATCTACGTGCTGGCGCCGCTGATCGTGCTGGCGCCGTCGTTCGCGGCCTGGTCGGTGGTGCCGTTCGACTACAAGTTGGTGCTGTCCAACGCCAACGTCGGCCTGCTGTACCTGCTGGCGATGACCTCGCTGGGCATCTACGGCGTGATCCTGGCCGGCTGGGCGTCGAACTCCAAGTACGCCTTCCTCGGCGCGATGCGCTCGGCCGCGCAGATGGTCAGCTACGAGATCGCGATGGGCTTCGCCCTGGTCGGCGTGATGATCGCCGCCGGCAGCCTGAACCTGAGCCAGATCGTGCTGGCGCAGCAGGGCAGCTCGGGTTTCTTCGACTGGTTCCTGCTGCCGCTGCTGCCGCTGTTCGTCGTGTACTGGGTGTCCGGCGTGGCCGAAACCAACCGCGCGCCGTTCGACGTGGTGGAAGGCGAATCGGAAATCGTCGCCGGCCACATGGTCGAATACTCCGGCGGTGCGTTCGCGCTGTTCTTCCTGGCCGAGTACGCCAACATGATCCTGATCAGCTTCCTGATCTCGATCTTCTTCATGGGCGGCTGGCTGAGCCCGATCCAGGGCTGGGTCACGGCGGACGTATCGCCATGGGTCGACTGGATCTGGAACGGCGGCTGGCCGTGGCTGCTGGCCAAGGTGTTCTTCTTCGCCAGTTCGTACATCTGGTTCCGCGCCACGTTCCCGCGCTTCCGCTACGACCAGATCATGCGCCTGGGCTGGAAGGTGTTCATCCCGCTGACCATCGGCTGGATCGCAGTGGTGGCGTTGATGGTGTTCTACGGCGTGATCCAGAGAGGCGTTTGATTCATGAACAAGATCACCCACTATTTCAAGAGCCTGCTGCTGCTGGAGTTGATCTCCGGCATGTGGCTGACGCTGAAGTACGCGTTCAAGCCGAAGTACACCGTGCTGTACCCGATGGAGAAGTTCCCGCAGTCGCCGCGCTTCCGCGGCCTGCATGCGCTGCGCCGCTATCCGAACGGCGAGGAGCGCTGCATCGCCTGCAAGCTGTGCGAGGCGGTGTGCCCGGCGCTGGCCATCACCATCGACTCGGCCAAGCGCGAGGACGGCACCCGCCGCACCACGCGCTACGAGATCGACCTGTTCAAGTGCATCTTCTGCGGTTTCTGCGAGGAGAGCTGCCCGGTGGACTCGATCGTGGAAACCCACGTCCTGGAGTACCACTTCGAGAACCGTGGCGAGAACATCGTCACCAAGCCGCAGCTGCTGGCCATCGGTGATCGGCTGGAAGCCGAGATCGCCGAGCGCCGCGCCGCCGACGCCGCCTTCCGCTGAGGACCGAAAGATGGATTGGGTAAATATCGCTTTCTGGTTCTTCTCGATCGTCGCCGGCGTGTCGGCGCTGTCGGTGATCAGCGTGCGCAACCCGGTGTATGCCGTGCTGTGCCTGATCCTGACCTTCTTCTCCATCGCCTGCGTCTGGCTGCTGGTGGGCGCCGAGTTCCTCGGCGTGACCCTGGTGCTGGTGTACGTGGGCGCGGTGATGGTGCTGTTCCTGTTCGTGGTGATGATGCTGGACGTGGAAACGGACAGCCTGCGCGAAGGCTGGGTGCGCTACCTGCCGGTCGGGCTGGTGGTCGCGGTGGTGATGCTGGTGCAGATGCTGACCCTGATCGGGATCAAGGCGCGCCTTGCCACGCCGTTCCCGGCCGACAACGCCGCCGCGGTGGCCGCCGACAGCTCCAACATCACTTGGCTGGCGCGCAGCCTGTTCACCGAATACCTGCTGCCGTTCGAGTTCGCCGCGGTGATCCTGACCGTGGCGGTGATCGCCGCGGTGATGCTGACCCTGCGCCGGCGCACCGGCGTGAAGACGCAGAACCCGTCCGAGCAGTCGCGGGTCCGCGCCAGCGACCGCCTGCGCATCGTCAAGATGGCGGTGGAAAAGCCGGTCGTGCTGACCGACACCAAGCACAACGAAGGCGGCGAGGAGGCCAAGCCATGATTTCCCTGGGCCACATGCTCGCGCTGGGGGCGGTGATGTTCTGCATCTCCGTGGCCGGCATCTTCCTCAACCGCAAGAACATCATCGTGCTGCTGATGTCGATCGAGCTGATGCTGCTGTCGGTGAACATCAACTTCGTCGCCTTCTCGCGCGAACTCGGCGACACCGCCGGCCAGCTGTTCGTGTTCTTCATCCTGACCGTGGCCGCGGCGGAAGCCGCCATCGGCCTCGCGATCCTGGTGACCCTGTTCCGTACCCGCCACACCATCAATGTGGGCGAAGTCGATTCGTTGAAGGGCTGACCCACAGATGGAAATCACTCTCTCCAAGAGTCTGTTGATCGCAGTGGTGCTCGCGCCGCTGTTCGGCAGCATCATCGCCGGCCTGTTCGGTCGCCAGGTGGGGCGCAAGGGCGCCCAGTACGCCACCATCCTCGGCGTGGCGGTCAGCTGCGCGCTGTCGATGCACACCCTGTACCAGCTGCTGTGGGGCGGGGCGCAGCCGTTCAACCAGAACATCTACACCTTCTTCGAGGTCGGCCAGTATTCGGCGCACATCGGCTTCATGGTCGACCGCCTGACCGCGATGATGATGGTGGTGGTGACCTTCGTGTCGCTGCTGGTGCACATCTACTCGATCGGCTACATGGCCGACGACGACGGCTACCAGCGCTTCTTCAGCTACATCTCGCTGTTCACCTTCTCCATGCTCACCTTGGTGATGAGCAACAACTTCCTGCAGCTGTTCTTCGGCTGGGAAGCGGTGGGCCTGGTGTCGTACCTGCTGATCGGCTTCTACTTCAAGAAGCCGAGCGCGATCTTCGCCAACATGAAGGCCTTCCTGGTCAACCGCGTGGGCGACTTCGGCTTCCTGCTGGGCATCGCCGGCGTGCTGTGGGTGTTCGGCACCCTGGACTACGCGACCGTGTTCGCCAACGCGCCGCTGCTGGACGATCCCAACGCGCTGATCCAGGTGTGGTCGGGCTCGATCAACCTGTTCGGCCACCCGGTGCAGGTGCTGGGCGAGCCGGTGATCTGGTCGATCGCCACCCTGATCTGCATCTGCCTGTTCATCGGCGCGATGGGCAAGTCGGCGCAGGTGCCGCTGCACGTGTGGCTGCCGGACTCGATGGAAGGCCCGACCCCGATCTCGGCGCTGATCCACGCCGCGACGATGGTGACCGCCGGCATCTTCATGGTCACCCGCATGTCGCCGCTGTTCGAGCTGTCGCAGACCGCGCTGAACTTCATCCTGTTCATCGGCGCGACCACGGCCTTCTTCACCGGCCTGATCGGCATTGTGCAGAGCGACATCAAGCGCGTGGTCGCCTACTCGACGCTGTCGCAGCTGGGCTACATGACCGTGGCGCTGGGCGTGTCGGCCTACTCGGGCGCGGTGTTCCACCTGATGACCCACGCCTTCTTCAAGGCGCTGCTGTTCCTGGGCGCCGGCTCGGTCATCATCGGCATGCACCACGAGCAGAACATGATGAAGATGGGCGGCCTGCGCAAATACATGCCGATCACCCACATCACCATGTGGATCGGCACGCTGGCGCTGGTCGGCACGCCGTTCTTCTCCGGCTTCTACTCGAAGGACACCATCATCGAGGCCGCCGAACTGCATGCCCACGCCTCCGACAGCTGGGTGGCGACCTACGGCTACTGGGCGGTGCTGGGCGGCGTGATCGTCACCAGCTTCTACAGCTTCCGCCTGCTGTTCCTGACCTTCTTCGGCAAGGAACGCTTCCGCGACGCGCACGACGACCACGGCCACGACGCGCACCACCATGACGACCACCATGGCCATGGCGCGCACGAGCCGCACGAGTCGCCGTGGGTGGTGACCCTGCCGCTGATCCTGCTGGCGATCCCGTCGATCCTCATCGGCTTCTTCACCGCCGGCCCGATGCTGTTCGGCACCGACTGGGCCGGCCATGCCGGCGGCAACGGCATCCCGGGGCAGGTGATGTCCTTCTTCACCGGCATCGTCGACTTCCGCCATCCGCTGGGGACCGACCCGCAGATGCTCAACAGCGTTCCGCCGGCCGACGTCATCGGCCTGATCGGCGCCGAGCACTGGCATGGCGCGGTGCAGTTCGCCCTTCACGGGCTGACCGCCCCGGCGTTCTGGCTGACCGTCGCCGGCTTCGTCCTGGCCTGGGTGTTCTACATCTGGAAGCCGGAGCTGGCCGGCAAGTCCCGCAAGGCCCTGGCGCCGGTGGTTTCGGTGCTGGAGAACAAGTACGGCTTCGACAAGCTGTGGATCGACGGTTTCGCTGGCGGCAGCGTCAAGCTCGGCAAGGCCGCCCGCGCCGTGGACAGCAACGTGGTGGATGGGGTGGTGAACGGAGCGGCCCGCGTGGTCGAGCTGGCCGCCAACCTGCTGCGCCGCACCCAATCCGGTTTCCTCTACCACTACGCCTTCGTGATGATCATCGGCCTGATCGCCCTGCTGGGCCTGCTGATGCATTTCTGGCGTTGACCTGTACGGAATAAGAAGACGTGTCGAACTGGCCCCTACTCAGTATCCTCATCTGGCTGCCGATCCTCGGCGGTGCGTTGATTCTTGCCGTGCGCAACGCCCAGGCCGCCCGATGGGCGTCCCTGGCGGTGGCACTGCTCACCTTCCTGCTGAGCCTCGGTCTGCTCAGCGGCTACGACCGCACCGCCGCCGAGGTGATGCAGTTCGTCGAGCAGCACCCGTGGATCCCGGCCTACGGCATCGGCTACAACCTGGCCGTCGACGGCATCGCCATCGCGCTGGTGCTGCTGACCACGCTGGTGGGCGTGCTGGCGCTGATCGGCGCCTGGGGCGTGATCGACAAGCGCGTTAACCAGTACGTGGCCGCCTTCCTGATCCTGGAAGGCGTGACGGTGGGCATCTTCGCCGCCACCGACGCGATGCTGTTCTACGTGTTCTTCGAGGCCATGCTGATCCCGATGTTCCTGATCATCGGCGTCTGGGGCGGCCCGCGCCGCATCTACGCGGCGATCAAGTTCTTCCTCTACACCTTCCTCGGCTCGGTGCTGATGCTGGTGGCGCTGATCTACCTGTACATCAAGGGCGGCAGCTTCCAGCTGGCCGACCTGTACCAGCTGCAGCTGTCGGCGCGGGAGCAGACCTGGATATTCTTCGCCTTCCTGATCGCCTTCGCGGTCAAGGTGCCGATGTTCCCGGTGCACACCTGGCTGCCGGACGCGCACGTGGAAGCGCCGACCGCCGGTTCGGTGATCCTGGCCGCGATCGCGCTGAAGATCGGCGGCTACGGCTTCCTGCGCTTCAACCTGCCGATCGTGCCGGACGCCAGCAGCGAATGGGCCTGGCTGGTGATCGCGCTGTCGCTGGTGGCGGTGATCTACGTCGGCCTGGTGGCGCTGGTGCAGGACGACATGAAGAAGCTGGTGGCCTATTCCTCGGTCGCGCACATGGGCTTCGTCACCCTGGGCACCTTCACCGCACTGTGGCTGGTGCGCGAGGCCGGCAATGCCGATGCCGCGCGCCTGGGCCTGCAGGGCGCGATGGTGCAGATGATCTCGCACGGCTTCGTGTCCGGCGCGATGTTCTCCTGCATCGGCGTGCTCTACGACCGCCTGCACACCCGCCGCATCGCCGACTACGGCGGCGTGGTCAACGTGATGCCGTGGTTCGCCGCCTTCGCGCTGCTGTTCTTCATGGCCAATTCCGGCCTGCCGGGCACCAGCGGTTTCGTCGGCGAGTTCATGGTGGTGCTGGCCAGCTTCCAGTGGGAGCCGCTGGTGGCGCTGGGTGCGGCCACCACGCTGATCATCGGCGCGGCCTATTCGCTGTGGCTGTACAAGCGCGTGTTCTTCGGCGAGGTGGGCAACGCCCACGTGGCCGAGATGAAGGACATCAACGGGCGCGAATGGCTGGTGCTGGGCGTGTTCGCCGTCGGTACGCTGGCGCTGGGCGTGTATCCGCGGCCGCTGACCGAACTGATGGAGCCCTCCATCGCCAAGCTGGCGATGCAGATCGCATCGAGCAAGCTGCTGTAAGCGGCCCCGTCGAGAGTATTGATTCCAGGATTTGATGATGACAACGCCGACGCTACTGCCGTTGACCGCCGCCGACCTCCCGCCGCTGCTGCCCGAACTGGTGGTGATCGGCGGCGCCTTCGCCCTGCTGATCCTCGACCTGTTCATCAGCAACCGGCACAAGGTCTGGACCCACTTCCTGTCGGTCGCCATCCTCGCCATCGCCTTCGTGCTGCTGCTGGGCGGCGTGGGCGGGCAGGGCGAGGTGTTCCACGGCATGTTCATCCGCGACAACGCCGCCGACGTCATGAAGACGGTGGTGGTGCTGGTCAGCGGCCTGACCCTGGTCTACGGCTGGAGTTACCTGCGCGAGCGCAACCTTTACCAGGGCGAGATCGCGGTCCTGGTGCTGTTCGCCACGGCGGGCATGATGATCCTGGTGTCGGCCGGCAGCCTGCTGATGGTCTACCTGGGGCTGGAGCTGCTGGCGCTGTGTTCCTACGCGCTGGTGGCCAGCAACCGCGAGAACAAGCTGGCCGCCGAGGCGGGCATGAAGTACATCGTGCTCGGCTCGCTGGCCTCGGGCCTGCTGCTGTACGGCATGTCGCTGGTCTACGGCGCCACCGGCTCGCTGCACCTGGACGTGATCCACGACGCCGCCGCGCATTCGGACGAGCGCCTGCTGCTGCTGACCGGCGCGGTGTTCATGGTGGCCGGCGTCGCCTTCAAGCTGGGCGCCGCGCCGTTCCACATGTGGCTGCCGGACGTCTACCAGGGCGCCCCGGCGCCGATCGCGCTGTTCATCAGTTCGGCGCCGAAGCTGGCCGCGTTCGGCATGGCCTACCGCCTGCTGGAAGCCGGCGTCGGTCCGCTGTCGACCGAACTGCAGTACGTGCTGGCCGGCCTGGCCGCGCTGTCGCTGGTGGTCGGCAACCTGATGGCCATCGCCCAGGTCAACCTCAAGCGCATGCTGGCCTATTCGACCGTCTCGCACATCGGCTTCCTGCTGATGGGCGTGGCCGGCGGCGGCGCGGCGGGCTACTCGGCGGCGATGTTCTACGCCGTGGCCTACGCGATCATGTCCACCGCCGCCTTCGGCGTGATCGTCGCCCTGTCGCGCGCCGGCTTCGAGGCCGAGCGCATCGACGACTTCAAGGGCCTGAACGCGCGCAACCCGTGGATGGCCGGGCTGATGCTGTGCGCGATGTTCTCGCTGGCCGGCATCCCGCCGTTCCTGGGCTTCTGGGCCAAGCTGGCGGTGCTGGGCGCGGCGGTCAACGGCGGCCTGCTGTGGCTGGTGATCCTGGGCGTGATCAGCGCGGTGGTGGGCTGCTTCTACTACCTGCGCGTGGTCAAGGTCATGTACTTCGACGAGCCGGTGGGCGAGCCGCTGCCGCGCAACAACGACCGCCTCCTGGGCATCGTGCTGGGCGTGAACTGCGTGGCGCTGCTGGTGCTGCCGGTGGCCCTGGGGCCGCTGCTGGCCTGGATGCGCAACGCATTTGCACATTTGTCGTAAAAAACGATACAAAACGGCGCGATTCATGTAATATGCGCGCCCTGAGTTGATGGCGCCGCCGGCAAAGCCGGTGTCGCCGGACCATCGCAAGATGGTCGACCGGAACGACATCGTTCCGGGTTTCGGTGGAATCCCCGGATTTCCTGAAACGATGAAGTAAAAAAGACTTGCGGTAACGGTCCAATTACTTCATAATTCCGCTTCTGCTGCGGGGTGGAGCAGTCTGGCAGCTCGTCGGGCTCATAACCCGAAGGTCGCAGGTTCAAATCCTGCCCCCGCTACCAGTTCCGGCCTTCTTCAACATTCGTTGTCGAAGACTGAATCTGGGCTCGTAGGAACGATTGCTTCCGTTCCTGCAACCGGAATCCAGTCATTGGATTCATATCGGACAAAGGGCCCAGTCGGGCCCTTTGTTGTTTCCGCAAAACGAAAAGTCCGACCGGGTTTCCCGTTCCCCATCATCGAAATCAAGGCAGGCTGTGAGCGACAAGGCTACTGAAATCGCGAATCTGCTGGGCCCCACCGTGCAGGCGCTGGGCCTGGATCTGCTGGGCGCGGAATATCTGCCGGCCCCGGGCGGCGCGACGCTGCGTCTGTACATCGACGTGCCGCTGGCCGAGCAGCCCGAGCGCATGGTCAACATCGACGACTGCGAGCGGGTGAGCCGCGAGGTGTCCGCGCAGCTGGACGTCGAGGATCCGATCAGCGGCAACTACACGCTGGAAGTGTCCTCGCCGGGCGTGGATCGCCCGCTGTTCACGCTGGAGCACTTCGAGCAGCACCTGGGCCAGTCCGCAAAGGTGGGCCTGAAGCTGCCGCAGGAGAATCGCCGCCGTCTGCAGGGCGAGATCGCTGCAGTGGACGCCGACGCCGGCACCGTGACCTTCGTCGTCGATGGCAGGCCGTTCGTGGCCGCCTTCGACAACATCGACAAGGCACGCATCATTCCGGACTGGGCCGCGCTTGGCCTGGCTCCGAGCAAACCGACCGGTCCGGCCCCCAAGCAGGGCGGCGCGGCCAAGAACAAATCCAATAACGAAACCGCGGCCCGCAAGCCGCGCGCGGAGTAAGCCGATGAGCAAGGAACTTCTGCTGGTAGTCGACGCGGTCGCCAATGAAAAAGGCGTGCCGCGCGAAGTGATCTTCGATGCGATCGAGGCCGCGCTCGCCTCGGCGGCGAAGAAGCGCTACGCGGACCAGGACGTGCTGGCGCGCGTGTCGATCGACCACAAGGACGGCAGCTACGAAACCTTCCGCCGCTGGGAGGTCGTGGCCGACGACGTGGTGATGGAGTCGCCGGACCGCCAGATCCGCCTGATGGACGCGATCGACGAGGCCGACGGCGTCGAGGTCGGCGACTACATCGAGGAGCAGATCGAGAACCCGGACTTCGGCCGCATCGCCGCGCAGGCCGCCAAGCAGGTGATCGTGCAGCGCGTGCGCGAGGCCGAGCGGCAGCAGGTCGTGGACGCATGGAAGGACCGCGTCGGCGAACTGGTGACCGGCGTGGTCAAGCGCGCCGAGCGCGGCAACATCTATGTCGACCTGGGCGGCAACGCCGAGGCCTTCATCCCGAAGGACAAGGGCATTCCGCGCGACGTGCTGCGCGCCGGCGACCGCGTGCGCGGCTACCTGGCCGAAGTGCGTTCGGAGCCGCGCGGCCCGCAGCTGTTCATCAGCCGCGCCGCGCCGGAGTTCATGATCGAGCTGTTCAAGCTGGAAGTGCCGGAAGTCGGCCAGGGCCTGGTCGAGATCAAGGCCTGCGCCCGCGACCCGGGCGACCGCGCCAAGATCGCCGTCATCGCCCACGACAACCGCACCGATCCGATCGGCGCCTGCATCGGCATGCGCGGTTCGCGCGTGCAGGCGGTGAGCAACGAGCTCAACGGCGAGCGCGTGGACATCGTGCTGTGGAACGAGAACCCGGCCAACTTCGTCATCAACGCGATGGCGCCGGCCGAAGTGCAGTCCATCATCGTCGATGAGGAAAAGCACTCGATGGACCTGGCCGTGGCCGAGGAGCGCCTGGCCCAGGCCATCGGCAAGGGCGGCCAGAACGTGCGCCTGGCCAGCCGCCTGACCGGCTGGCAGCTCAACGTGATGACCCAGGACCAGGTCACCGCCAAGTCGGAAGCCGAGCAGACCGTCGCCCGCCAGCTGTTCATGGACAAGCTGGAAGTGGACGAGGAAATCGCCGGCATCCTGGTCAGCGAGGGCTTCAGCACCGTCGAGGAAATCGCCTACGTGCCGATCGGCGAGCTGCTGGCGGTGGAGGGCTTCGACGAGGACATCGTCGAGGAACTGCGCGCCCGCGCCCGCGACGCGTTGCTCAACGAGGCGCTGGCGGTGGAAGAGGGCGCCGAAGGCGGCGTGCCGGCCGAGGACCTGCTGGCGCTGCCGGGCATGGACGAGGCCACGGCCTATGCGCTGGCCGGCAACGGCGTGCGCACCAGTGAGGATCTGTCGGACCTGGCTGCCGACGAGATCCTGGAGTTCGGCATCGAAGGCATGGATCTGGAGCGCGCCGCGGCGCTGGTCCTGGCCGCCCGCGCCGAGGAGATCGCCCGCCTGGAGCGCGGCGAATGAGCCAGCGATGAACAGTGCCCTGAGCCGCTCAGGGCGTAGACTCCGCGCTGCCTTCGTCCGTATCGAGGGGGCGCCAACAAGATCATAGGATCCGAATGTCGCAGCAAACCACCATCCGCAAGCTCGCCCAACTGGTCAACACGCCGGTGGAGAAACTGCTGGAGCAGCTGGCCCAGGCCGGCATGAAGTTCAGCGGTCCCGACCAGGTCGTGACCAGCGCCGAGAAAGTGAAGCTGCTCGGTTTCCTTCGCCGTTCCCACGGCAAGGACGAGCAGGTCGCCGACGAGGCCGACGCCGCGCCGAAGAAGATCACCCTGAGCCGCCGCACGCAGCAGGAAGTGACCGTCAATGCCGGCCGCAGCAAGACCACGGTCAACGTCGAGGTGCGCCAGAAGCGCACCTACGTCAAGCCGGCTGCCGGCGCGCCCATGGATGCGGATGCCGAGCGCGCCGAGATCCTGCGCAAGCTCGAGGAGTCGCGCCAGCGCAACCTCGACGAGCAGCGCATGCTGGCCGAGAAGGACCGCGCGCGCGACGAGGAGATCGTGGCGCGCCAGAAGGCGGCCGAGGATGCCGAGCGCGAGCGCGCGGAGGCCGAGCGCCGGGCCGTGGAGGATGCCGCCAAGGCCGCCGAGGCGGCCAGGGCCGAGCCTGCGGCGCCGCCCGTCAGGCAGCCGATCATCGAGACGCTGACGCCGCGTCCTGCGCGCAACGCCGCGGCCACGCCGCGTCCTGCGGCGCCGGCACCGGCGCGCGAGGAGCGCGGCAGCGCACATGCCAAGCCGGGCAACAAGTCGCCTCGTGGCGGCCAGTCGGAAGACGAGGGCGGCAAGCGTTTCGGCGGCCAGCTGCACCTGTCGCCGTCCGACCGCGCCCGCCGCGGCAACAACAGCAATTCGCGTGGCCGCCCGGGCGCGCGTGCGCCGCAGGGGCGTCGCGGCAACGAGCAGTCGCGCGGCGGTGGCGGCAGCCACGGCTTCGAGCGTCCGACCGCGCCGGTGGTGCGCGAGGTCGCCATCGGCGACACCATCACCGTGGCCGATCTGGCGCAGAAGCTGGCGCTGAAGGGCGGCGAGGTGGTCAAGGCGTTGTTCAAGATGGGCGTGATGGCCACCATCACCCAGTCCATCGACCATGACACCGCCGCGCTGGTGACCGAGGAACTCGGCCACAAGGTGGTGCGCGCCGGCAACAACGATGCCGAGGACGCGCTGCTGGCCATCACCGATGTCGACCAGGGCGACGCCGTGCCGCGTCCGCCGGTGGTCACCATCATGGGCCACGTCGACCACGGCAAGACCTCGCTGCTGGACTACATCCGCCGCACCAAGGTCGCCAACGGCGAAGCCGGCGGCATCACCCAGCACATCGGCGCGTACCACGTGGAAACGCCGAAGGGCGTGATCAGCTTCCTCGACACCCCGGGCCACGCCGCGTTCACCTCGATGCGCGCCCGCGGCGCGCAGCTGACCGACGTGGTGGTGGTGGTGGTGGCGGCCGACGACGGCGTCATGCCGCAGACCAAGGAAGCCATCCAGCACGCCCGCGCGGCCAACGCGCCGATCGTGGTGGCGATCAACAAGATCGACAAGTCCTCGGCCGACCCGATGCGGGTCAAGAACGAACTGCTCGCCGAGCAGGTCGTGGCCGAGGATTTCGGCGGCGACACGCAGATGGTGGAGATCTCGGCCAAGACCGGCCAGGGCATCGACGACCTGCTGGACGCGATTTCGATCCAGGCCGAACTGCTTGAACTGAAGGCCGTGGCCGAAGGCCGCGCCGCCGGCGTGGTCATCGAATCCTCGCTGGACAAGGGCCGCGGCCCGGTCGCGACGGTGCTGGTGCAGCAGGGTCAGCTCAAGAAGGGCGACTACCTGGTGTGCGGCACCCAGTACGGCCGCGTGCGCGCGCTGTTCGACGAGACCGGCCGCCAGGTCGCCGAGGCCGGCCCGTCGATCCCGGTGCAGGTGCTGGGTCTGTCCGGCGTGCCGGACGCCGGCGACGACTTCGTGGTCGTCGACGACGAACGCCTGGCCAAGGAAGTGGCGCAGCAGCGCGAGACCAAGCGCCGCGAGTCGCGCCTGGTCGCCACGGCCGGCAGCCGCATGGAAGACATCATGGCGCAGATGGGCAAGGGCGAAGGCCAGCAGGTGCTGAACCTGCTGATCAAGGCCGACGTCCAGGGCTCGGTGCAGGCGCTGAGCCAGTCGCTGGTGGGCCTGTCCAACGACGAGATCCGGATCAACGTGATCCATTCCGGCGTGGGCGGCATCACCGAGTCGGACGCCAATTCGGCAGCCGCCTCCAAGGCCACGGTCATCGGCTTCAATGTGCGCGCGGACGCTTCGGCCCGCCGCATCATCGAGTCCAACGGCGTGGACCTGCGTTACTTCTCGATCATCTATGACGTGATCGACCAGGTGAAGCAGGTGGCGTCGGGCCTGCTGGGCGTGGAGATCCGCGAAGAGATCATCGGCATCGCCGAGGTCCGCGACGTGTTCCGCAGTTCGAAGCTGGGCGCCATCGCCGGCTGCATGGTCATCGAGGGCGTGGTCAAGCGGAACAAGCCGATCCGCGTGCTGCGCGACAGCGTGGTGGTGTTCGAGGGCGAATTGGAATCGCTGCGCCGCTTCAAGGAGAACGTGGAGGAGGTCCGCAACGGTACCGAGTGCGGTATCGGCGTGAAGGCCTACAACGACGTCAAGACCGGCGACCAGATCGAGTGCTTCGAGCGCATCGAAGTGCCGCGCACCCTGTAACGCGCAACATCGACCGGCTCGCATGATGCGGGCCGGTCGCGCTTTCCCCCGCAGCAACCAGACGAGCGAGAATCCGTGCCCAAGACCTTCCACCGTACCGACCGAGTTTCCGCGCAGATCCGCCGCGATCTGGGCACGCTGGTGCATGCCGCCGTGCGCGAGCACGGGCTGCCGTCGGTCAGCGTCTCGGACGTGGAAGTCACCCGCGACATGGCCCATGCCAAGGTGTTCGTCACCGCGCTGATGCCGGAGCGTTCGGTCGAGGCGGTCAAGGGCCTGCGCGAGCTGGCCGGCGAGCTGCGCATGGGCCTGGCCCGGGCGATGAAGCTGCGCCACGTGCCCGAGCTGCATTTCCACTACGACGATTCGGTGGACCGCGGCGAACGCATCGACAACCTGCTGCGCGACCTGCCCGATGCGCAGCCGGCACAGTCCGATGCCGACGACCCGTCCGGCGAGAAAGCCTGAGCATTTTCCTTCTCCCTGCGGGAGAAGGTGCCCGAAGGGCGGATGAGGGGCGAGCGCAGCGGCAATGGGGAACGATCCGTTCCTGGGCTTTAGCTCCCTTGCCAGGGGGCGGATTACTTTGACCAGCCTCTGGCTGTTGAAAAGCGCTTCTTGCCCGTGCCCTGCCTTGGTGCCCAACGCGCCACGCGCATGGGGTTCACTCCACCGCCGGGATTTTTCGACACGACATCCCTGTCGCGTCGAAGAGCGACATGGATGCACGCATGTCGCTGCTTCGGTGTCCTGTACGTCGGCTCCATCGCCGCGGAAGGGAATCGGAAATCGAAAGCGGACAAGCAATTGCAACTGCAGAAGCAGAAGCCAGCAACAGCAATGAAACCAGCCCCGCCATGACCCGTATCCAATTCCGCCGCCTGGACGGCATCGTCCTGCTCGACAAGCCCGCCGGCATGAGTTCCAACGCCGCGCTGCAGGTGGCGCGGCGCCTGTTCCGGGCGGAGAAGGGCGGGCATACCGGCAGCCTGGACCCGCTGGCCACCGGCCTGTTGCCGCTGTGCTTCGGCGAGGCGACCAAGATCGCCGGCCTGCTGCTGGGCTCGGCCAAGGCCTACGACGCGGAGATCGCGCTGGGCACGACCACCGATACCGACGACGCCGACGGCACGGTGCTGCTGCAGCGCCCGGTGCCGGCCATCGACGCGCAGGCGCTGCGGCAGGCGCTGGAGCCGCTGACCGGGCACATCCGCCAGCGCGCGCCGATCTATTCGGCGCTCAAGCAGGGCGGCGAGCCGCTGTATGCGAAGGCGCGCCGCGGCGAAACCATCGAGGCGCCGGAGCGGGACGTGCACGTGCGGTCCATCGAGGTGCTGGAACAGCAGCCGGAGCGGCTGCGCCTGCGCGTGACCTGCGGCTCGGGCACCTACATCCGCAGCATCGCCCGCGACCTGGGCGAGCGGCTGGGCTGCGGCGCGCACATCACCGCGCTGCGCCGGCTGTGGGTGGAGCCGTTCCTGTCCCCGCGCATGGTCGGCCTGGACGAACTGCGCGCCCTGGCCGAAGCCGGCGACGATGCGGCCTTGCTGGAATGGCTGTTGCCGCTGGAAACCGGGCTGAGCCATTTCGGTCGGGTCGAACTGGATGCCGGCCGCGCGCAGCGCTTCTGCATGGGCCAGCGCCTGCGCGAGCCCACCTGGCCGCCCGGCCTGGTGGCGGTGTTCGGCGACGATGGCCGGGCGCTGGGGCTGGGGCAGGTGGACGACACCGGGCGGCTGGCGCCGCAGCGTCGCTTCAATTCCTGAACGGCCGTCCCCCCAGGGCCGGCGCACCGCGCGCCTTGTCGCGGGAGGCGCGGATCGTTACAATTCTGCGGCCCTTTGCCGGGCACCGGTCCGCCGTCGGCGGGCCGCTTTCCTTAAAACGGCGAGCTGCGCGGTGCGTCATCAGCACGTTCCTGCCGGCCACGCATCCAGAGAAAACATCATGTCGATCGACACCCAGAAAGTTATTGAAGACAACAAGCGCGGCGCCAACGACACCGGTTCGCCGGAAGTCCAGGTCGCCCTGCTGACCGCCCGCATCGAGCAGCTGACCGAGCACTTCAAGCTGCACAAGAAGGATCACCACAGCCGCCGCGGCCTGCTGCAGCTGGTCAACCGCCGCCGCAGCCTGCTCGACTACCTGAAGAAGAAGGACGTCGAGCGCTACAAGGGCCTGATCGAAAAGCTTGGCCTGCGTCGCTAAGCAGCAATCCCTCCGCGGCGCAGCGATGCGCCGCGGTTTTGTTTTTGCACTACCGCAACACCGCAGCACGATCGCAATACGTTGACGGCCGGAACGACCGGCCACCCGCAGGCGGCAAGGGTCGCCGGCGGTCCATTCGCAGACAGCTTCCCCAAGGACACCCTCCGTGGCAAAAATCACCAAAACCTTCCAGTACGGCAAGCACACCGTCACGCTTGAGACCGGCGAAGTCGCCCGTCAGGCCAGCGGCGCCGTCATCGTCAAGATGGACGACACCGTGCTGCTGGTCACTGCCGTCGCCGCCAAGAGCGCGCGCGAAGGCCAGGACTTCTTCCCGCTGACCGTTGATTACCAGGAAAAGTTCTACGCCGGTGGCCGCATCCCGGGTGGCTTCTTCAAGCGCGAAGGCCGCGCGACGGAGAAGGAGACGCTGATCTCGCGCCTGATCGACCGTCCGATCCGCCCGCTGTTCCCGGAAGACTACAAGAACGAAGTGCAGATCATCGCCACGGTGATGTCGCTGAACCCGGAAGTGGACGGCGACATCGCCGCCCTGATCGGCGCCTCGGCCGCGCTGTCGCTGGCCGGCACCCCGTTCAAGGGCCCGATCGGCGCCGCCAAGGTCGGCTACAAGAACGGCGAGTACATCCTCAACCCGACCGTGTCGGAGCTGAAGGAATCGCAGCTGGAGCTGGTCGTGGCCGGTACCGCCAACGCCGTGCTGATGGTCGAGTCCGAAGCCGCGCTGCTGTCCGAAGAGGTGATGCTGGGCGCCGTGACCTTCGGTCACCGCGAGATGCAGAAGGTCATCAACGCGATCAACGAGCTGACTGTCGAAGCCGGCACCAAGCCGAGCGACTGGGTCGCCCCGGCCAAGAACGAAGCGCTGATCTCCGCGCTGAAGGAAGCCGTCGGCACCCAGCTGGCCGCCGCCTTCCAGGTGCGCGACAAGCTGCAGCGCCGCGACGCCATCGCCGCGATCAAGAAGGACGTGACCGAGCAGCTGGCCGGCCGCGTCGCCGCCGAGGGCTGGAACCCGGCCGAGCTGTCCAAGGAATTCGGTGAGCTGGAATACAGCACCATGCGCAACTCGGTGCTGGACACCAAGGTCCGCATCGACGGCCGCGCCCTGGACACCGTGCGCCCGATCAGCGTGAAGGCCGGCGTGCTGCCGCGCACCCACGGCTCGGCGCTGTTCACCCGTGGTGAGACCCAGGCCATCGTGGTCACCACCCTGGGCACCGCCCGCGACGGCCAGATCATCGATGCCGTCGCCGGCGAGTACAAGGAAAACTTCCTGTTCCATTACAACTTCCCGCCGTACTCGGTGGGCGAGTGTGGCCGCATGATGGGACCGAAGCGCCGCGAGATCGGCCACGGCCGCCTGGCCAAGCGTGGCGTGCTGGCGGTGATGCCGACCATCGAGGAATTCCCGTACACCATCCGCGTGGTGTCGGAAATCACCGAATCCAACGGCTCCTCGTCGATGGCCTCGGTGTGCGGTTCCTCGCTGGCGCTGATGGATGCCGGCGTGCCGGTCAAGGCGCCGGTGGCGGGCATCGCCATGGGCCTGGTGAAGGAAGACAACCGTTTCGTCGTGCTGAGCGACATCCTGGGTGACGAAGACCACCTGGGCGACATGGACTTCAAGGTCGCCGGTACCTCCGAAGGCGTGTCCGCGCTGCAGATGGACATCAAGATCGAAGGCATCACCGAAGAGATCATGAAGCAGGCGCTGGAGCAGGCCAAGGCCGGCCGCCTGCACATCCTCGGCGAGATGGCCAAGGCGCTGACCGCGCCGCGCGAGGAGCTGAGCGACTACGCGCCGCGCCTGCTGACCGTCAAGATCCACCCGGACAAGATCCGCGAAGTGATCGGCAAGGGCGGCTCGGTGATCCAGGCGATCACCAAGGAAACCGGCACCCAGATCGACATCCAGGACGACGGTACCATCACCATCGCCTCGGTGAACAACGCCGCCGCGCAGGAAGCCAAGCGCCGCATCGAGCAGATCACCTCGGACGTCGAGCCGGGCCGCATCTACGAAGGCAAGGTCGCCAAGATCATGGACTTCGGTGCGTTCGTCACCATCCTGCCGGGCAAGGACGGCCTGGTGCACGTCTCGCAGATCTCCAGCGAGCGCGTGGAACGCGTCGGCGACAAGCTGAAGGAAGGCGACGTGGTCAAGGTCAAGGTGCTGGAAGTGGACAAGCAGGGCCGCATCCGCCTGTCGATGAAGGCCGTCGAGGAAGGCGAGGGCACCCCGGCCGAGTAAGCCAGGGTATCGTTGCTTCATTCGGGAAAAGCGGGCCTCTGGCCCGCTTTTCTTTTGTCCGCGTCACCGACGGCGGCGGGCTCCCGCTTCCTGCCGGGCATCGCATGCGCGTGGCACATCGGTTCCCCATGTTCGTCCTCATCCGCAAAGCCGATTCCCCGTTGGGCTTTCCCTGCTGTCCGCGTGCATGACCCGCCTACAGCCGTCGCGACATCCACCCCGCAGCATGTAGGGGAACTGGTCGGACGGAGGAGCGGAGGATGTGGGGATGGGCCGCAGGGAGTCCGGGGCTGCCATGGCGGCGATGGAGCGCCGCGATGGCTCGCCCGCGGCTGGGCAAGGCCGCTGCGGCGTGTTTCCTGGCTGGTATCGGCGCGGCGCTGTGGGCGCCCTCCCTGCCGCCCTATGGGCTGCGCTGGGCGCTGCTGTCGGGTGGGGTGGCGATATGGAGCCTGGGGCGATGGCCTTGGGCTGGCGCGCTGCTGGCAGGTATCGGCTGGGCCACCCTGCACGCCGGCTGGGGATTGCAGGCGCAGTTGCCGCCAGCGCTGGAGCGCGGCGAGGCCGTGCTGGCCGGGACTGTCGTTTCGCTGCCCGAGGCCGAGCCGCGGCGGACGCGCTTCCGCTTCCGCGTCGACGACGCGCCGGCCCATCCGGCGTCCCTGCGCGGGCGCCTGCTGCAACTGGCGTGGTACGACGACTTCGGAAGTACGCAGGCGGGGCCGCGGACGGCGGTGCGCGCCGGCGCACGCTGGCAGTTCCGGGTACGCCTGCGTGCGCCGCGCGGGCTCGCCAACCCCGGCGGTTTCGATACCGGGCGCCATGCGCTCGCGCAGCGGATCGCCGCTACCGGACTGGTGGTGAACGGAAGCCACCAGGTACTCGGGGCGCCAGCCGGAATCGACGCATGGCGCGAACGCATGGCCGGGCGGATCGATGCCGCCATCGGCACGCCTTCCGCGCGGTACGTGCGCGCCCTGGCGGTCGGCGACACCCGGGCGCTGGACGACGGCGACTGGCAGATGCTGCGCACCACCGGGCTGACCCACCTGATCGCCATCTCCGGCTTCCATGTGGGCATGGTCGCCGGCTTCGTCGCGTTGCTTGCGGCCGGCATGTGGTGGTTGCTGCCCTGGTTCGGGCGCTGGTGCCCGCGTTCCCATGCCGCCGCCATCGCCGCCGTGGCGGGCGCCATCGGCTATGCGGCGGTGGCCGGCTTCGCGCTGCCGACCGTGCGCACGGTGCTGATGGTGGCCGCGGTGGCGCTGGCGCGGCTGGGCCGCCGTCGTGGCAGCGTGGCCGGCGCGTTGGCGCTCGCCGCGCTGGCGGTGCTGGCCTGGGACCCGCTGTCGATACTGCTGGCCGGATTCTGGCTGAGCTTCGCTGGCGTGGCCTGGCTGGCCTGGTGCCTGCCGGAGCGCCTGCACCCGCTGCGCGGCTTTCTTTCCGCGCAGCGGGTGGCGACCGTGGGCTTGCTGCCGTTCACCGTGATCCTGTTCGACCAGGCCTCGCTCGCCGGGCCGCTGGCGAACCTGCTCGCGATCCCGTGGTGGAGCCTGGTGGTGGTGCCCCTGGCACTGCTTGGCACCGGACTGGAGGCCCTGCTGCCCGGCGCCGGAGCCTGGGCATGGCGCGCGTCGGCAGTGTGCTTCGATCTGAGCTGGTCGCCGCTGTCGTGGCTGGGAAGCACCCGCTTCGCGCTGTGGTGGCTGCCGGAGGCGGGAAGCCTCGCGTTGCCGCTCGCGCTCACCGGCGCGCTGTGGCTGCTGCTCCCGCGCGGCGTGCCGGGCAAGGGGCTGGCGCTGTTGCTGTGGCTGCCGTTGCTCTGGCCCGCGCGCGAACAACCGCGGCATGGGGAAGTGGAACTGGTGCTGCTCGACGTGGGGCAGGGGCTGTCGGTGCTGGTGCGTACCGGCGACCACCACCTGCTCTACGACGCGGGGCCGGCGGTGCGCGATGGCTTCGATGCCGGCGAACGGGTCGTCGTGCCGGCCTTGCGTGCGCTGGGTGTGAACCGGCTCGACGCGATGGTGGTCAGCCACGGCGACAACGACCATGCCGGTGGCGCCGAGGCCGTCCGCCGTGCCCTGCCGGTCCGGGCCTGGCATGGGCCGCCGGGCGTGCAGCCGCAGCCGCCGATGGATGCGGTCGACTGCACGGCCGGCCTGCGCTGGCAATGGGAGGGGGTGTGGTTCGAATACCTGCATCCGCATGCCGGCTTCCCGTATCTGCGCAACGAGTCCAGCTGCGTGCTCCGGGTGCAGTCCCGCCATGGCACGGTGCTGCTGACCGGGGACATCGGCGAGGTCATCGAGGAAGGCCTGGTCCGGCGCCGGCGCGCGGCGTTGCGGGCCGACGTGGTGCTGATGCCGCACCACGGCAGCGGAGGCTCCTCGCTGCCGTCGTTCGTCGCCGCGACCGGCGCGCGCCTGGCGCTGGTGTCGGCCGGGCATGGCAACCGGTTCGGGCATCCGCGGCCCGAGGTGGTCGAACGCTGGCGCCGCGCCGGCGCCGAGGTGCTGGGCACGCCCGGCAGTGGCGCGGTGCGGGTATGGCTGGGAGAAAAGGGCCTGCAGCTGCGCGAGCGCCGGCAGTGGCGGCGCCGCCTCTGGGAGGCTGCTGGGCGGGCGCGGGCGGCTGTTATCCTATCGGAGGACGAAAAGACGGCCGTCGCGCCGGAGGGTTGAAACGTGTGGGAACTGGTCAAGGCCGGCGGTTGGCCGATGGTGCCGCTGCTGTTGTTGGGCGTTCTGGCTTTGGCGATCGTCCTGGAGCGTTTCTGGAGCCTGCGCCGCAACGAGGTGCTTCCGCCCGGGCTGGGGCAGGAGGTCCGCAACTGGGCGGCGCGCGGCAAGCTCGACGCCTCGCATATTGAATCGCTGCGCGCGAACTCGCCGCTGGGCGCGCTGCTGGCCGCGGCGCTGGAAGCCCGCAATCGTCCGCGCGACCAGATCCGCGAGCGCATCGAGGACACCGGCCGCCACCTGGTGCACCGGATGGGGCGCTACCTCAATGCCCTGGGGACGATCGCGTCGGCCGGTCCGCTGCTCGGCCTGCTGGGCACGGTGATCGGCATGATCCAGATGTTCCTGGGCATCCTCGACCATGGCGTCGGCGATGTGAACCAGCTCGCCGGCGGCATCGGCAAGGCCCTGGTGTGCACCGCCACCGGCATGATCGTGGCCATTCCCGCGCTGATGTTCCACCGCTATTTCCGCGCGCGCGTCGACGGCTACGTGATCGAGATGGAGCATGAGGCCGGCGCGCTGCTGGATACGCTCGACGGCCGCCCGGCGGTGATGGCCGCCACGCGGCAGGCGCCGCAGGCAGCGGCGGCCAAGGCCTGACCCCGCATGCGCATCCGCAACGACCGGGCCCAGGATGAACCGCATATCGATCTGGTGCCGCTGATCGACGTGATCCTGGTGCTGATCATCTTCTTCGTGGTCACCACCACCTTCGACGCGCGCTCCACCCTGCAGGTGCAGCTGCCCACCGCCAGCGACCAACACAACGCCGAGCCGCCGCGCTCGCTCAGCGTGCTGGTCAACGCCGACGGCCGCTACTTCATCAACGACCAGGAAGTGCTGCGCACCGACGTGGAATCGGTGAAGCGGACCATCGTCCAGGTCGCCGGCGACGACCGCGGGCAGACCGTGCTGCTGCGCGCCGACGCGCGTACCCCCTATCAGGCCGTGGTGACCGTGCAGGATGCGCTGGGGCAGCTCGGCTTCCGCCGCATTGCCATCGCCACCGCACCGGAGACGCAGCGATGAGCCGGCACGAGACCCCCTGGCAGACCTACCGGCGCCTGCTCGATTTCGCGCGGCCCTATCGCGGGCTGCTGATGATGGCCGCGCTCGGCATGCTGATCGAGGCGGCTGCCGGCGGCGGCTTCCTTGCGCTGATGAGCCCGATCACCAACAACCTGGTGAATCCGGAGGACATCGATCCGTGGATGCCGCTGGCCATCGTCGGCCTGTTCGTGCTGCGCGGCATCGCCGGCTACCTGACCGACATCGGCATGGGCAAGGCCGCGCGCAGCATCGCCCGCGACCTGCGCGTGCGCGTGCTGGGCAAGTATCTTCGTCTGCCCGGGCTGCAGTTCGACAACGAACCGGTGCCGTCGATGCTGGTGCGGCTGGGCTCGGACAGCGACCAGGTGGCGCAGGCCGCGGTCGACGCGATGAAGGTGGTGCTGCAGCAGTCGCTGCAGGCACTGGCCTCGCTGGTGATGATGCTCTGGTACAGCTGGCAGGTGACGCTGGCGATCTTCGTGCTGGCGCCGCCGCTGGCGTGGGTGATGGACAAGGTCGCCAAGCGCTACCGCAGCATCAGCCACCGCATCCAGGAAAGCGGCGCCGAATTGCTGCAGGCCGCCGACCAGACCCTGTCCAGCCAGCAGGAGGTCAAGATCTACGGCGCGCAGCGCAGCGAACTGGACCGCTACGGCGCGCTGGCCGACACCAATCTCAAGCTGGCGATGAAGGTCGAGGCCACGCGCAGCATTTCCTCGGCGATGGTGCAGCTGATCGGCGCGGTCGGCCTGGCGGTGCTGCTGCTGATCGCCGGCCACGAGGCGGCCGCCGGGCGCCTGACCGTCGGCGATTTCGTGGCGATGATGCTGGCGATGATGGCGATCATCCCCGCGCTCAAGCAGCTGACCAACGTGCAGAACATGACCCAGCGCGGCATCGCCTCGGCGCAGCGCCTGTTCGTGGTGCTCGACGCCCAGGACGAGCCGGATGCCGGCACCCTGGAGCTGCAGCGGGCCGAAGGGCTGCTGGAGTTCCGCGACGTCACCGCGCGCTATCCGGGGCAGACGCGGCCGGCGATGGAAGGCATCAGCTTCGTCGCGCGCCCGGGCACGGTGACGGCGATCGTCGGCCGCTCGGGCAGCGGCAAGTCCACCCTGATCAAGCTGATCCCGCGCTTCTACGAGCCCGAGTCCGGGCAGATCCTGCTCGACGGCCGCCCGGTGCAGGATTACCGGCTGGCCGACCTGCGCCGGCAGATCGCGCTGGTCGGGCAGCAGGTGGTGCTGTTCGACGGCAGCATCGCCCAGAACATTGCCTACGGCGAACTGCAGGACAGCAGCGCCGACCAACTGGAGCAGGCCATCGCCGGCGCCAACGCCCGCGAGTTCGTCGACCAGTTGCCGCAGGGCGTGGACGCGCAGGTCGGGGCCAAGGGCGGACGCCTGTCCGGCGGCCAGCGCCAGCGCCTGGCGATCGCGCGCGCCATGCTCAAGGACGCGCCGATCCTGATCCTGGACGAGGCCACCGCGGCGCTGGACAACGAATCGGAGCGGCTCGTGCAGGATGCCCTGCAGCGGCTGATGCCCGACCGCACCACGCTGGTGATCGCGCACCGTTTGTCCACCATCGAGCACGCCGACCAGGTGCTGGTGATGGACCAGGGGCGGATCGTCGAGCGCGGCACGCACCAGGAACTGCTGGCGCTGGGCGGCCTGTACGAACACCTCTACCGCATGCAGTTCCGGGAAAGGCAGGGCTGATGGCCGGCAAGGGAACGCAGACGCCGGCATGGTGGTATGACGGCGCCCCGGTGCCGTGGACGGCCCGCCTGCTGGCACCGCTGTACGGCGCCGTCGCCGGCCTGCGCCGCGGGCTGTACCGTCGCGGCTGGCTGCGGCGCCGCCAGGTGCCGGTGCCGGTGATCGTGGTCGGCAACATCACCGCCGGCGGTACCGGCAAGACGCCGCTGACCATCGAACTGGTCGAGCGCCTGCGCGATGCCGGCTGGAAGCCGGGCGTGGCCAGCCGCGGCTATGGCCGCGACGAGGCCGGCAGCGCGCGCTGGATCACGCCGGACCTGGCGCCCGAACTGGGCGGCGACGAGCCGGTGCTGATCGCCTGGAAGACCGGCGTGCCGGTACGCGTGGACAGGGATCGTGTCGCCGCGGCCAGGGCGTTGCTGGCAGCCGGCTGCGATGTCGTGGTCTGCGACGACGGACTGCAGCACTACCGGCTGGCGTGCGACATCGAGATCGAGGTGGTCGACGCGCAGCGGCGCTACGGCAACGGCCGGCTGATGCCCGCCGGACCGCTGCGCGAGCCGGTGGCGCGCGCGCGGGAATGCGACTTCCGCGTGGTCAACCTGGGCCAGGCCAGCGATACCGGCGAAACGCCGGCGGCCTGCGGATTCGGCGAATGGACGATGCGCCTGCGCATCGACAGCGCCCGCCCGCTGCGCGGCGGGCGCGAGCGCCCGCTGCAGGGCTTCGCCGGGCAGCGCGTGCATGCCGTGGCCGGCATCGCGCATCCGCAGCGCTTCTTCCAGATGCTGCGCGCGCGCGGCATCGGCGTGGTGCCGCATGCCTTCGCCGATCATCACCGCTACCAGGCTTCGGACCTGTCCTTCGGCAGCGAACTGCCGGTGTTGATGACCGAGAAGGACGCGGTGAAGTGCAGGGCATTCGCCAGCGACTGGCACTACGCCGTGCCGCTGCAGGCCGAACTGCCGGCCGCCTTTTGGGTGGCGCTGCTGGACCGGCTCACCAAGCTGGCGCGGGCTTGACCCTTCTGCCACCGGGAGAAGGTGCCCCCGAAGGGGCGGATGAGGGCAAGGGCGAAGCCACGTGCAGTTCAATACCGCGAAGGCTTCGCCCTGTACCCGCTCCCCAACCCCTCTCTCCGAGGGAGAGGGGCTTGTCGCATTTGGCCTTGAAGGGCAAGGAGTGTCATGAACAGCGTTCCCGATTTCGTCGTCGCCATCCCGGCGCGTTACGCCTCCACGCGCCTGCCGGGCAAGCCCCTGGCATCGCTGGGAGGACGACCGATGGTGGCGCGCGTCGCCGGCCGCGCCCTGGCCGCCGGCGCGCGCGAGGTCTGGGTGGCCACCGACGATGCGCGCATCGCCGACGCGCTGGCGGGGCTGCACGGCGTGCGCGTGGCGATGACGCGCGGCGACCATGCTTCCGGTACCGACCGCCTGGCTGAATGCGCGCGCCAGGCTGGCTGGGACGACGACACCATCGTGGTCAACCTGCAGGGCGATGAACCTTTCGCGCCGGCGGCCGGCATCCGTGCGGTGGCCGCGACCCTGGCCGCCAGCGGCGCGCCCATGGCGACCCTGGCCACGCCGGTGGAAGACGCGCCGACGCTGTTCGACCCCAATGTGGTCAAGCTGGTGCGCAGCGTGCAGGGCGATGCGCTGTACTTCAGCCGCGCGCCGATTCCGTGGCACCGCGATGCGTTCGCCCTGTCCACCGCACAGCTGCCGCAGGGGCAATGGCTGCGCCACATCGGCATCTACGGCTACCGCGCCGGCTTCCTGCAGCGGTTCGCGGCGATGCCGCCGGGCACGCTGGAGCAGATCGAATCGCTGGAGCAGCTGCGCGTGCTGGAAGCGGGTTTCCGCATCGCCGTCGCCTTGTCGCCCGAGCCGTTCCCGCCCGGCATCGACACGCCCGAGGACCTGGCGCGCGCGGCCGCGCTGCTGGAGGCGGCGCGTTGAAACTGCTGGTGGTGTGCCTGGGCAACATCTGCCGCTCGCCGATGGGCGAGGGCGCGCTGCGCGCCCGGATCGAGCGCTCGCCGCTGGCCGGGCGGGTCGAGGTGGATTCGGCCGGCACCGCCGGCTGGCACCAGGGCAAGGCGCCGGACCCGCGCGCCGTGGCGTGCGCGCGCCGCCACGGCGTGGACATCTCCGGGCTGCGCGCACGCCAGCTGCAGCCCGACGACTTCCTCCGTTTCGACCACGTACTGTGCGCGGACCCGGCCAATCTGGACGATGCCCGTGCCTTGGCGCCGCCCGGCACGCGGGACAAGGCCGCCCTGTTGCTGCCGTGGGCGGGCATCGCCACCGCCAGCGTCGTACCAGACCCCTATTACGGCGACGACACGGATTTCGAGCACAGCTGGTCGCTGCTGGAGGCGGCCGCCGAAGCAGCGGTAAGGCGCCTGTCGGCGCGGCTCGACTCCGGCATAATCGGGCCATGAACGCTCAGCCCGCCATGGATCTTCCCAAGTCCGGCACCTGGCTCAATGCGGCCCCGTCCACGTTGCAGGACCACGCCGGCCGCCCCCTGGTGCTGGCCTTCGTCAATGCCGCCTCGGTCTGGTGCGTGCAGCGGCTGTCCGAGGTGCTGCAGTGGCAGGCCCGCAATCCCGGGCGCCTGCAGCTGCTGGTGGTGCAGGTTCCGCGGTTCGATTTCGAGCGCGAGCCGCAGCCGGCGTTGAAGCTGCTGCGCCGGCATGGCGTCACCGCGCCGATCCTGCTGGATGCGCAATGGGAGACGTGGCGCCGGTTCGGCATCGAGGCATGGCCGACGCTGCTGCTGATCGATGCCCGGGGCCAGGAGCGCGAGCGGCTGGTCGGCGCGGCCGGCGATCTCGAGCGCAGCCTCAACGCGCTGTGCGAAGGGCTGGCGCCGCCGCTGGACGAAGACCTGCGCGCGGTGCCGGAAACCCACATGGAACCGCGCCTGCCGCTGCGTTTCCCTGCCGGGTTGGCGGCCAGCGCCGACCGGCTCTATGTCGCCGACACCGGCCACCACCGCATCCTGGAGTGCACCCATGCCGGCCGCGTCCTGCGCCAGTTCGGCGTGGGCAGCGCCGACCTGGTCAACGGCCCGGCGGCCGATGCCGCCTTCAACCGGCCGCATGGTCTGGCGCTGGAGCGCGAGATGCTCTATGTGGCCGATACCGGCAACCACGCTCTGCGCCGCATCCACCTGCCGAGCGGGCAGGTCGACACCCTGTGCGGCACCGGGCGCGCCGGCGATCCGGTGGCCGGCGTGCTGTCCCAGCCCTGGGACAGTCCGCTGAACCATCCGCTGGACATCGCCCTGGCCGACAACCAGCTGCACATCGCCATGGCCGGCGACAACCATGTCTGGAGCTACGACCTGGGCATCCGTTCGCTGCGCTGGCGCGCGGGCGCGGGCGCCGTGGAAGTGCGCGACGGCGGCGGCCATCTGGCCGCGTTCGCTCAGCCCTGCGGCGTGGTGGCGGTGCAGCAGGTGCTGTACGTCTGCGACGCACTCGGGTCGGCGATCCGTTCGGTGCAACTGCGCGGCGACGTGGTGCAGACGCTGGTGGGGCAGGGGCCGTGGGAGTTCGGCCTGACCGACGGTCCGCGCGTGCGCGCGCACCTGCAGTACCCGCAGGCGATCGCGATGGGCAGCGAGTCGCCGCTGCTGTGGATCGCCGACGCCGGCAACGGCTGCCTGCGCATGCTGCGCCTGGGCGGCGGCGACCTGTCCACGGTCAACCTACCGCGGCGCCTGCACGGCCCGGCAGCGCTGGCGGTGGCCGCCGGCGCGGTGTGGATCGCCGAGACCGACGCGCATGCGATCCTGCGGTTCGATCCGGTCAGCGGCGAACTGGGCCACGTGCCGATCGAGGAATGAGCGGCAAGGCGACAAGCGGCTTCGACGGCAAGGCGTACGCGGCGGCGTTGAGCACCGCGCCGGGCGTCTACCGCATGTACGCGGCCGACGACACGCTGCTGTACGTCGGCAAGGCCGGCGCGCTGCGCAAGCGCGTGGGCAGCTATTTCAACGGATCGCCGAAGAGCCACCGCATCATGATGATGCTCGCGCAGGTGGCGCGCATGGACGTGACCGTCACCCGCACCGAGGCCGAGGCGCTGCTGCTGGAGAACCAGCTGATCAAGTCGCTGGCGCCGCGCTACAACGTCTCCCTGCGCGACGACAAGACCTACCCGCAGGTGCTGCTCACCCGCGAGCAGTGGCCGCGCATCGCGCTGCACCGCGGCCCGCGTTCGATCCCCGGCCGCTACTACGGCCCGTATCCGGGGGTGGGCGCGGTACGCGAGACGCTCAACCTGATGCACAAGCTGTTCAAGCTGCGCAGCTGCGAGGACAGCGTGTTCCGCAACCGTTCGCGTCCCTGCCTGCAGTACCAGATCGGCCGCTGCAGCGCGCCCTGCGTGGAACTGGTGGCGCAGTCGGACTACGACGAAGCGGTGCGCCGCGCCGCGCTGTTCCTGGAGGGCAAGAGCGACCAGCTCGCCGACGAACTGATGCAGGCGATGCAGCAGGCCAGCGACGCGCTGGAATTCGAGCGCGCCGCGCGTCTGCGCGACCTCGTCGCGTCCCTGCGCAGCATGCAGAACCGGCAGTACGTGGACGGCCGCGCCGCCGACTTGGACGTGCTGGCCTGCGCCACGCAGGGTGCCAGCGCCTGCGTGCTGCTGCTCGCCTTCCGCGACGGCCGCAACCTCGGCACGCGCGCGTTCTTCCCGCGCACCAACGGCGAGGACAGCGCCGAGGAAGTGCTGGCCGCGTTCGTGTCGCAGTACTACGTCGAGCACGCGCCGCCGCCGGAAGTGCTGCTGGACCGCGAGATTCCCGATGCGGAAATGATCGAGGCCGCGCTGAGCACGGCGGCCGAGCGCAGGGTCGCGCTGAGATGGAGCGTGCGCGGCGAACGCGCCGGCTACGTGGAACTTGCCAGCCGCAACGCGCAGATCACCCTGGTCAGCGAACTGGACAGCCGTGGCGCGCAGCACGCGCGCAGCGAGGCCGTACGCGAAATGCTGGGGCTGGCCGAGCCGGTCAGGCGCGTGGAGTGCTTCGACATCAGCCACACCATGGGCGAGGCGACCGTGGCGTCGTGCGTGGTGTTCGACGCCGCCGGTCCGGTGCGCGCGCAGTACCGGCGCTACAACATCGGCGGCATCGAACCGGGCGACGATTACGCGGCCATGCGCCAGGCCATCGACCGCCGCTTCCGCCGCGCGGTGGAAGAGCAGGGTGTGCTGCCGGACGTGCTGCTGATCGACGGCGGCGCCGGGCAGCTCGCGCAGGCGCAGGCCGCGCTGGCCGACCTCGGCGTGGAGGGCGTGCTGCTGGTCGGTGTGGCCAAGGGCGTCGAGCGGCGCGCCGGCCACGAGGCGCTGGTGCTGCCGGACGGGCGCGAGCTCCGTCCGGGCGCGGCATCGCCCGCGTTGCAGTTCATCCAGCAGGTGCGTGACGAAGCGCACCGTTTCGCGATCACCGGCCATCGCGGGCGCCGGCAGAAGGCGCGCATGACCAGCAAGCTGGAGGATATTCCGGGCATCGGGCCGCGCCGCCGCGCCAGCCTGCTGAAGCATTTCGGCGGACTGGCCGGGCTGAAGGCGGCGGGCGAAGTAGAGATCGCGCGCGTGGAAGGCATCAATGCCGCCCTTGCAACGCGCATCTACGCTAACCTTCATGGACTGTCGATCCCGGATCCGGCAGCGGAGTAGAGCTGTAATGACCTTGACCGTACCCACCTGGCTGACACTGCTGCGGATCGTGATGATCCCGGTGCTGGTACTGGTGTTCTATCTGCCGTACACGTGGACCAACTTCGCCGCGGCCGCGATCTTCGGCCTGGCGGCGATCACCGACTGGCTCGATGGCTGGGTCGCGCGCCGCTACCAGATGCATTCGGCGTTCGGCGCCTTCCTCGATCCGGTGGCGGACAAGCTGATGGTGGCGGTGGCGCTGTTCCTGATCGTGCAGGGGCATCCGACCGCGTGGATGGCGTTCTGGGCCGCGGTGATCGTCGGCCGCGAGATCGCGGTGTCGGCGCTGCGCGAATGGATGGCCGAGATCGGCCAGCGCGCCAAGGTGCGCGTGGCGATGATCGGCAAGATCAAGACCACCGCGCAGATGGTCGCGCTGCTGTGCCTGCTGTACTCGGTATCGCCGAACACGCCGATGGCGAGCATCTGGATGGGCGGGCCGATTTTCCACATCGGCGACTGGACGCTGGCGATCGCCGCGTTGCTCACGCTGGTGTCGGCCGTGCAGTACCTGCGCGCCGCTTGGCCGAGCCTGCGCGAGGACGAAATCGCCGCGCGCTCGCAGTCGAAAAAAAGATGAAAGAGAGCTGTTGACAGGCAGGCGATTGCATGTAGAATTTCGCCTCCCAAGCGGGAATAGCTCAGTTGGTAGAGCGCAACCTTGCCAAGGTTGAGGTCGCGAGTTCGAGTCTCGTTTCCCGCTCCAGATCGATGAAAGTTCCGGGTTTGCATGGAGCGTCGTCGGAGGGATTCACCCCAGGGATAGCGGACGGCCGTGGCGGCCGGATGCGGTATCCGACGGATGGCCAACGCCTCCGGGAGCGTGAAGAAAGTTGTTAAAAAAGCTGGCGCAACACCTACGAAGTCTGTAGAATGCACGGCTCCCAAAGCGGGAATAGCTCAGTTGGTAGAGCGCAACCTTGCCAAGGTTGAGGTCGCGAGTTCGAGTCTCGTTTCCCGCTCCAAATAAGGAAAAGGCCCCGCGCGCGGGGTTTTTTCATATCGGGAGGCAAATTTCCTCCTGTAAGCTCGAAAAGATTCTGGCCTGGTAGCAGAGTGGTTATGCAGCGGATTGCAAATCCGCGTACGCCGGTTCGATTCCGACCCAGGCCTCCATTTGAAGCCCTGATTGATTCAGGGCTTTTTCTTTTTCCGATACCGGATCCTGCGCGTCCTGCGGGTAATGCCCGGCGCGTCAGCCGGTAATACCGCCGGCCTGCATGCGCTGCGCATGACGGAATCAGACAACGCGGCGATGCGGGTATTACAGCCTGCCTGGCCTTTGCGCCACGGACACATATCGGTCGCACGGCACAGCTTCTGTGCCGCGGTTGTTACGAGAGCGAAAAACCGCGTGTGCGGCCTCTTCTCCTGCATCCATCGCGGTACAGGCGCGCCGGTGCAGTCAGCGTCGTGATCCGGGTTTTGACGGCTGCGCACAACGTACGAACGGCGGGAACGGGATGCTCGTGGTCACGGCGAACGGCCGTGGTTACCAGGAAGAGCGTCATGACCAATCAGCGCGAGCAGAATCCGAACCCGCAGCAGAATTTCGGGCAGCAGAACCAGCAGGGCAACCAGAACCAGAAGCAGCAGCCCGGCCAGCAGCAGGACCAGGGCCAGGAGCGCAAGGCACCGGGCCAGGGCAACGAAGAAGAGGAGTGAGCACGGTCTTCGCGGACGTACTCAACGGCCCAGCCATCGACCGATGGCTGGGCTTTTCATTGCTGGCGGCTGGCGTTAGACCAGGATGGCCTGGTGGATCGCGCCCATGTGTTCGGCGGCCCTGGCGAGTTCGTTGACGATGTGGATGCGGGCCTCGCCGTGCCGCGCGACGGCCGCCTGCTGCAGTTCCTGATAGACCTGCCAGAACTCCGGTCCGGAGCCGTGCGCGACGTATGCGGCATGGAGTTCCATCCATTCCTCGTTCGCCAGGTACTGCGCGCTGTATCCCATGCTCCCTCCGTGCGTTGACGTTCCCCGGGCATGTGAAGATATCCGCCGATTCATTTCCGGATCGTTCAGAGGATGTCGACAAGAAATCAAAACGTGATGGACATCCGCCTGTGGCGCCGATGCGATGCCGATAGCGCGACCGGCGTAGGCCGAGGCGCGGCTTAGCCCTTGTTTCCAGCCTTGTCCGCCCTCCAATTCCCTGAAACCAGGAGGCATGCCATGCGAGCCCTCCGGGAGCGCACATGCATGCGAGGCGCAGATAAGCAGCGGATCCCGGGGTGCCGGGCGCGCGGTGGGAAAGGGCGATGGAAGTGGCGCCAGGACGCCGCCGCCCCGGAGGGCCTCAGCCGGCCGCGCTCATCGGCGCTGTCGGAGTGCGCACGTCAGGCCAGCGCCGCAGGATCGCGTCGCGGATGCCGGCGGCATCGATGCCGGCCTCGGACAGCAGGTCCTCGCGGCTGGCGTGGTGCTGGAAGCTGTCCGGCAGGCCCAGGTGCAGCACCGGCATGAGGATGGCGTCGGCGTTGAGCAGTTCGGACACGCCCGAGCCGGCGCCGCCGGCGACCACGTTGTCCTCGACGGTGACGAAGCCTTCGTGGGTGCGCGCGAGGTCGAGCACCATGGCCCGGTCCAGCGGCTTGACGAAACGCATATTGACCACGCTCAGGCCGAGTTCGCGGCCGACCTGCTCGGCCGCCGCGACGGTCGAGCCGAAGGCGAGGATGGCCAGGCGGTGGCCCTGCGCGCGCAGCTGGGCCTTGCCGATCGGCAGGGTGGACAGGTCGACGCCGGGCGCGACACCCGGGCCGGTGCCGCGCGGGTAACGCACCGCCGCCGGTCCCTTGTACTGCAGGCCGGTGCTGAGCATCTGCCGGCACTCGGCCTCGTCGGCCGGCGCCATCACCACCATGTTCGGCACGCAGCGCAGAAAGCTCAGGTCGAGGTTGCCGGCATGGGTGGCGCCGTCCGGGCCGACCACGCCGGCGCGGTCGACGGCGAACAGCACGTCCAGGTCCTGGATGGCCACGTCGTGCACCAGCTGGTCGTAGGCGCGCTGCAGGAAGGTGGAGTAGATCGCCACGACGGGCTTTGCGCCCTGCGTGGCCATGCCCGCGGCCAGCGTCACCGCGTGCTGCTCGGCGATGGCCACGTCGAAGTAGCGCTGCGGGTACTCCCGGCTGAAACGCACCAGGCCCGAGCCCTCGCGCATCGCCGGGGTGATGCCCATCAGCTGCGGTTCGGCGGCGGCGGCATCGCACAGCCAGTCGCCGAACACGTCGGTGTAGGTCGGCTTCTTCGGCGCGCTCTTGGCCGGCAGGCCCTTGCTCGGGTCGAACGGGCCGACGGCGTGGTAGCCGATCTGGTCGCCCTCGGCCGGCTCGTAGCCCTTGCCCTTGGTGGTCATGATGTGCAGCAGGTGCGGTCCCTTCTTGCCCTTGAGGGTCTTCAGGGTGGACAGCAGCAGCGGCAGGTCGTGGCCGTCGATCGGGCCGGTGTAGTGGAAGCCCATCTGCTCGAACGCGGTGGACGGCACGAACATGCCCTTCCACTGTTCCTCCCAGCGCTTGACGAAGCGCGCCGGCGGGCTGTGGCGCTTGTCGCCGAGGATCTTCTTGCCGCCTTCGCGCAGCGCATTGAGAGTGCGGCTGGCGGTGGCGCGGCCGAGCATCTTGGTCAGCCCGCCCACCGCTTCGGAGATGGACATGTTGTTGTCGTTGAGCACGACGAGCACGTTCGGCTCCTCGTCCATGCCGCCGGCGTGCGCCAGCGCCTCGAACGCCATGCCGGCGGTCATCGCGCCGTCGCCGATCACCGCCACCGTCCTGCGTTCGTCGCCCTGGCGCTGGCGGGCGATGGCCATGCCCAGCGCGGCGGAGATCGACGTGGAGGAATGGCCGACGCCGAAGGTGTCGTACTCGCTTTCCTCGCGCTTGGGGAACGGCGCCACGCCGTCCTTCTGCTTGACGGTGTGGATGGTGTCGCGGCGGCCGGTCAGGATCTTGTGCGGGTAGGTCTGGTGGCCCACGTCCCACACCAGCTGGTCGACCGGGGTGTCGTAGAGGTAGTGCAGGGCGACGGTGAGTTCGATCACGCCCAGCCCGGCGGCGAAATGGCCGCCGCTCCGGCCCACGGATTCGATCAGGTAATCGCGCAGTTCGCCGGCGACCGCGGGCAGCTCCGTTTCATCGAAGGCGCGCAGGTCGTGCGGGGTCTGGATGCGCGACAGGCGCGGGTAGCGGACGGAGTCGATCATTTTCTTCGTATTTCAGCCGAAGCGGTATTTTCGCCCCCATTCCGGGGTGGGGCAAGCAAACCGCCGACGGCGTGAGCAGGCGATGACGGAAGCGGAGGCCGCGGTTCAGGGAGGGCGGCCCGCGGTGCATGCCCGGGCAGGAGCGACTTCAGTCGCGATGGAGACTTCCCGGTAAGGGTTGCCGGTACGGCCCTGTCGCGACTGAAGTCGCTCCTACGGGGGAGTTGTGGCCCTGTGGCGTGTGGGCCGGGCAAGGCCGGCATTGCACGGCATCATGCGCTGCGGCGCAACGCCTTCTTCGGCAGCTGCGCCTTCAGGAAGGCCATCTGGTCGGCCAGGATGTTGCGGTTGGACAGGATCAGGTGCTCGATCCAGCTCGGCCGGTACGGCACCGCCAGCAGCGGCATGTTGGCCTGCTGCGGGGTGCGGTTGGCCTTGTGCGAGTTGCACTGGAAGCAGGCACTGACCACGTTTTCCCAGATGTCGCGGCCGCCCTTGGACAGCGGCATGACGTGATCGCGGGTCAGGTGCGGGCGGCTGAACTGCTGGCCGCAGTACAGGCACAGCTGCGCGTCGCGGGCGAACAGCGCGGTGTTGGTGAGGTTGGGCGTGGGGTCGATGGCGCGCGAGCGGGCGTGGCCGCGCGAGGCGATGATCGGGTGCAGGTCCAGGCCGCTGCGCAGCCCGCTGGCGCGGTTGGTGGCGCCGTGCACATGCAGGCAGGGATCGCCCAGGGTCCAGGCCACCGCGCCGCGCGCGTAGAGGCAGGAGGCTTCCTGCCAGTTGATCCAGTCGAGCACGCGGCCATGGGCGTCCAGCGACAGCAGGCGCACGGAACCAAGGCGGTGCAGGGAGGGCGGTAGCGAAAACTCCGCTTCCGGAGCGGATGCGGCGACTCCGGTATCGATCAGACCACGCGGTGTAGTGTCTGTCTCCATCGGGAAAACAGCTTATACACGAAGCGTGACAGTTTGTGTAAAGCCGGCCGCCATGGTCGATGGCGGCCGGGCCGGGTTCACTCGCCGAAGCGCGCGGCGTCCATGGCCATCAGCGGCTCGGCGCCGCTTTCCATGCTGCCGGCATGGGCCAGGGTGCGCGGCAGGATGCGCGCGTAGTAGAAGCGCGCGGTTTCCAGCTTGGCCTGCTTGAAGCCGTCGGTATGGGGCGAGGACTGCGTCGCGGCCACGGCGCGCGCCCACCAGTAGGCCAGCGCGACGTAGCCGCTGTAGAACAGGTAGTCCCAGCTGGCCGCACCCAGTTCGTCCGGGTTGGCGGCGGCGCGCTGCAGCACGTTCATGGTCAACTTGCCCCATTCCTGCGCCCTGGCGCCCAGCACCGGCAGGAACTCGGCCACGGCGGGGTTGCCGGCGTTGGCGGCGATGAACGCCTCGATCTCGGCCAGGAACAGTTTCAGGCCCGCGCCCTGCGACACGGCGGTCTTGCGCCCGATCAGGTCCAGCGCCTGGATGCCGGTGGTGCCTTCGTACAGGGTGGTGATGCGGGCATCGCGCGCCAGTTGCTCCATGCCGTGCTCGGCGATGTAGCCGTGGCCGCCGAAGCACTGCTGCGCGTTGTAGGTGCACTCGATGCTCCACTCGGTCAGGCAGGCCTTGACGATGGGCGTGAGGAAGCTGACCAGGGTCTCGGCGTCGGCGCGTACCTGCGCGTCGCCGGCGTTCTGCGCGGCGTCGAGCTGGGTGTAGGCGTGGGCGGCGAGCAGGCGGCCGCCCTCGGTCAGCGACTTGATCGACAGCAGCATGCGCCGTACGTCCGGCTGGGCGATGATCGGGTCGGCCGGCTTGTCCGGCAGCTGCGCGCCGCCGGGCGCGCGCGACTGCAGGCGCTCGCGGGCGTAGGCCAGCGCGCCCTGCCAGGCGCGTTCGGACTGGGCCAGGCCCTGGATGCCGACGCCCAGGCGGGCGGAGTTCATCATCACGAACATCGCCTGCAGGCCCTTGTGCGGCTGGCCGACCAGGTAGCCCTGGGCACCGTCGAAGTTCATCACGCAGGTGGACGAGCCGTGGATGCCCATCTTGTGTTCCAGCGCGCCGCAGCGCAGGGCGTTGCGCTCGCCCATGGCGCCGTCGCGGCCGACCTTGTACTTGGGGGTGACGAACAGCGAGATGCCCTTCGGGCCGGGAGGCGCGTCGGGCAGCTTGGCCAGCACCAGGTGGACGATGTTCTCGCTGAGGTCGTGCTCGCCGGCGGTGATGAAGATCTTGGTGCCGGTGATCGAATGGCTGCCGTCGGCGTTGGGCTCGGCGCGGGTCTTGATCAGGCCCAGGTCGGTGCCGGCGTGCGGCTCGGTCAGGCACATGGTGCCGGTCCAGTGGCCGGCCACCAGCGGCTTGAGGAAGGCTTCCTTCTGCCAGTCCTGCCCGTAGTGCTTGAGCGCCTCGACCGCGCCGTGCGACAGCATCGGGAACAGGCTCCAGGCCAGGTTGGCCGAGGACACCATCTCGCTCAGCGCCATGCCCAGCGTTTCCGGCATGCCTTGGCCGCCGAATTCCGGCGCCGCGGTCAGGCCGGTCCAGCCGCCTTCGACGAACTGCGCATAGGCTTCCCGGAAGCCCGGGGCGGTGGTGACCTCGCCGGTGGCCTTGTCCAGGGTGCAGCCGGCCTCGTCGCCGACGGCGTTGAGCGGGGCCAGCACGCTGGCGCTGAAGCGGCCGGCTTCCTCCAGCACGGCGTCGATGACGTCGGCGCTGGCGTCTTCCAGGCCCATCGCGGCGAACAGGGACTCGGCCTTGAGCACGTCGTGCAGGGCGAAACGGAGGTCGGTGACGGGGGCCTTGTAGTTGCTCATCGGTGCGGTCTCGGACGAAACGGAAAGGGGAAGCGGATCAGCGCAGCACGCCGGGCAGGCCCGGCGCCTGGTTCAGGCTGTTGCGCCCGTCCACCTCGAAGCTGCGCTGCTTCTTCTCTTCGGGCGTGGCCTTGACCGTGCCCTCCAGCTCGTAGAACAGCGAGCGGCCGCCGGCCAGGGCGTCGGCCATGACGATGCGGGCCGGCGAGCTGGGCTGCAGGCGGATCTTGACCACGTCGGCCGACTCCGGGCCGATGGACAGACCGGGCGCGGCCCTCAGGGTGCCAGCCGCCTGGTCGCCCACCTTCATCTCCAGCGCGATGTCGTCAAAGCGCATCGGCATCGAGCTGTAGTTGCGCAGGCGCAGCTCCACGTCCCAGCTGCCGTCGTTGCCGACGGTGAGCTGCTGGATGCCGGCGGCGGGCTCGGAAACCCGTTTCACCACGCCACCGCCGCAGGCGGCGAGCGCAAGGGTGAGAACTGCGGTCAGGACGTACTGTGGGCGAAAACGCATACTGCTCGGTCCTCGGGTCCGGAAGGAATCGCCCAAAGGATACTACGCCGTATGGCGGGCGGGGCCGCGCGGGCGCCGCAGGCGACGGATGGCGGAACTTTTCCGCCTGCCCATCTAGGCATGTCAGGAGACCGACAAAGTCGCCGCATTCGCATCTATCCGGAGAGGGGTTCATCAATGCGTTCATACAAGTTGTTGCCGCTGGCAAGCGCGATCCGTGGCGGCCTGGCCGCCGTCGCGCTGTGCGTGGCCATGCCGGCGTCCGCCGCGCCACCGCAGTTCGACATCGAAGGCGGCAGCATCGAGGACGTGCTGCCCGAGTTCGCCCGCCAGGCAGGCCTGCAGATCATCGCCCCGGCGACGATGGGCGATGAGGGGCGCATCGAGGTCGGGCAGGTGAAAGGCCGGATGGATGCGCGCCAGGCGCTGAACCGTCTGCTGGACGGCACCGGGCTCACCGTCGCCTCGGACGACGGGCGCACCATCACCCTGCGCGCCGCCGCGCCGATGCTGGCCTCGCTCGGCGGCCTGGGCGGCCTGGCCGTGGCGCAGGCCGCCGAGCCGGAACCGGTGCCGGCGCCGAAGCAGGCCGAGCCGGCCGGCCAGAAGGTCAGCACGCTGGACCAGGTCTCGGTGGTCGGCAGCCAGATCAAGGGCGTGGCCGCCTCGGAGACCCTGTTGCCGGTGATCGGGCTGCAGGCCGAGCAGATCGAGGCCACCGGCGCGGTCTCCGGCGACGAACTGTTCCGCTCGATCCCGCAGATGGGCGATGTGACCTTCCGCAACGGCTTCGGCACCAACAGCAGCAACTACGCGCGCGGCGACATCGCCTCCATGAACCTGCGCGGCCTGGGCGTGGGCAATACGCTGCTGCTGATCAACGGCCGCCGCACCGTGGTCCACCCCACCAGCCAGGCCGACGAGCAGCTGGTGCCGGTGCTGACCTACAACGCCAACACCGTCCCGGTCGCCAATCTGCGCCGGGTGGACGTGCTGCTCAACGGCGCCTCGGCGATCTACGGCACCGACGCGGTGGCCGGCGTGGTCAACAACGTGCTGCGCGACGACGTGGACGGCGGTTCGGTCAGCGTGCAGTACGGCTTCGGCGAGGGCACCGGCCTGCGCGACCGCAGCCTCAACGGATTGTGGGGCAAGAACTTCGCCGACATGCGCGGCAACATCACCGTCGCCTACAACTACCAGGACAGCACCGGGCTGGATTCCTGGGACCAGTCGTGGACCAACAGCCACCTGCGCTGGTTCGATTTCGAAGGCACGGAGTTCGATGGTTCCAACGCGCTGGACCTGCGCACGACCACCGGGCGCTGGGGCCAGTTCACCGCCCAGCATCCGGGCATCATCCGCTCCAACGGCAAGGCCCTGACCACGGCGGCCGGCTTCTTCCACGTGCAGCCCGATACCAACGAAGGCTGCGCCGTCACCATCAGCGACGGCGTCTGCATGCAGTCCGGTTCGGCGGCGACCTCCGGCGCCGACCGCAATACACGGTACGACGCGAACAAGAGCATCCCGGTGACATTCCAGCCGGACCTGGACCGCGTCAACCTGTTCGCCACCGGCAAGTACGACTTCGACAACGGCGTGGGCTTCTTCAGTGAGCTGGGCTACTACCGCTCGCGTTCGCGTTCGCTGCAGCAGCCGGTCAACTCGATCGCCTCGCTGCCGGCGACGGTGGCGGCCAGCGGCTACTGGAACCCGTTCGGCGCGAAGTACCTGCCCGACGGCTCGCTCAACCCGAACCGGCTGCCGGGCCTGAACATTCCCGACGAGGGCGTGGACGTGGTCATCCGCAACTACCGCTTCGACGAGCCCACACGCGTCACCGTCGACAACTCCCAGGTGCGCGTGCTGGGCGGCCTGCGCGGCTTCCACTACGGCTTCGACTGGGAAAGCGCGCTGCTGTACTCGCAGGCCAAGGTGCGCGATTCGCAGAACTCGGTCAGCGCCACGCTGTTCGAGGCCTCGATGGCCGGCTCCACGCCCGACGCCTACAACCCGTTCGGCGCCGGCAACAGCCAGGCCGCGATCGATTCGGTCATGTACGAATCGGTGCGCAAGAGCGAAAGCACGCTGATGCTCTGGGACTTCAAGGCCTCGCGTCCGGACCTGCTGAAGCTGCCGGCCGGTGAGCTGGGCGTGGCGATGGGCGTGGAAGCGCGCCGCGAGAAGCAGCTGGACGACCGCGACCCGCGCCTGGACGGCACGATCACCTGGCACAGCCGCGCCGGCGTGGAATATCCCACCGACCAATACGGTGTCAGCCCGACGCCCGATACGCAGGGCTCGCGCTCGGTGGGCGGCGTCTACGCCGAACTGTACGTGCCGCTGGTGTCGCGCGACTGGAACATCCCGCTGGTGCGCAGCCTGGACATGCAGATCGCCGGCCGCGCCGAGCATTACAGCGACTTCGGCAGCGTCGCCAAGCCGAAGGTCGCGCTGGGCTGGGAAGTGTTCGATGGCCTGAGCCTGCGCGCGTCCTGGTCGCAGGGCTTCCGCGCGCCGAACCTGGAGCAGGTCAACGCGACGGTCATCACCCGCGCCAACTCGCGGCGCGACCACATCCAGTGCGAGGCCGAGCTGCGCAACGGCACCATCGCCAAATACAGCGACTGCGCACACAGCTACAGCACCGCCGCGCGGCGTTCGGGCAACCCGGACCTGAAGCCGGAAACCTCGGACAACACCAGCGCCGGCGTCGTGTTCGAGCCGAAGTTCCTGCCCGAGGCGATGGGCAGGCTGCGCCTGTCGCTGGATTACTACAAGTACAAGCAGGAAGGCATCATCGGCATCTTCGGCGAGGGCAACGCGCTGATCCTGGACTACGTGATGCGGGTGCAGGGCGGCAGCAACCCCAACGTGATCCGCGCCGATCCCAACGCCGACGACATCGCCCGTTTCGAGGGCACCGGCCTGGCGCCGGCCGGCCAGGTGCTGTACGTGCTCGACCAGTACGTCAACCTGCTGCCGCAGACCGTGCGCGGCGTGGATTTCGGCCTGAACTGGGTCTCGCCCGAAACGGCCGCCGGGCGCTTCAACCTGGCGCTCAACGGCACCCGCCTGATCGAGTACTACCGCGAAGTCTCGCCGGCCATCCAGGAACTGCTGGACGCGCGCGAGGCCGGCATCATCAACGCGGCCACCTCGATCGGCGGCGGCGGCGACCTGATCATGGTCGACGGCAAGCCCAAGTGGAAATGGAGCGGCACGCTGAACTGGACCCTGGGCAATTTCCAGGCCGGCCTGAGCGCGCGTTACGTCGGCAACTTCTACGACACCGCACTGCAATATCCGGACGGCCGCTACTGGGAACCTGGCTCCAGCACCTTCTGGAACGGCCACGTGAAGTACAACCTCGCCGGGGATGGCTGGCTGTCCGATACCTCGATCAAGCTGGGCGTGAACAACATCGACAACCGCCGCCCGCCGGTGTCGGCCGATTCGCGCGGCTACCTGTCCACGCTGTACTCGGCCACGCCGCGCTACTGGTACATCAACGTGACCAAGGCGTTCTGATGGAACGATATGGCGCATGCGACCACGCCCGGCCACAGCCGGGCGGACCGGGAGGCGCGGCATGAGCGCGGCGATGGCCGCCGGGCGCGCGCTGTGGCTGGCCGAACACGTGCTGCCCTGCGAACCGGCGCTGCGCGACTGGCTGCGGCGCCGGCTGCCGGTGCACCAGGACGTGGACGACGTGATCCAGGAGACCTACGCCATCCTGGCGGCGATGGCCGATGTCTCCCATGTCCGTCAGCCGCGCGCGTACGTGTACTCGGTGGCGCAGTCGGTGGTGCTGCAGCAGCTGCGCCGCGCCCAGGTGGTGTCGATCGAGGCGGTGGCCGAGATCGAGCGGGTGGCCAGCAGCGGCGAGGAGGCGTGTCCGGAGCGGACCGCTTCCTCGCGGCAGGAGCTGGCACGGATCGGCGCGCTGATCGACAGCCTGCCCGACAAATGCCGCGAAGCCTTCGTGCTGCGCCGGGTCGAAGGCTATTCGCAGCGCGAGATCGCCCAGCGCATGCGGATCAGCGAGAACACCGTGGAGAAACACATCTGCAAGGGAATCCGGGTATTGATGGATTCGATGAAGCGCGATGGAGAGGACGTGGAAGAGGGCAGGGACAGGCTCGGAGCCGGAGGAGCGAGACATGCGCGCGCACGATGAACGCAGCATCGACGATATCGCCGCGGCCTGGGTGGCGCGCGAGGACCGCGCGCCGCTGACGGCCGCCGAGGCCGAATCGCGCGATGCCTGGCTGCAGGCCAGCGTGCGCCATTTCGGCGCCTACGCGCGGGCCCATGCGGTGCTGGCGCGTACCGGCCGCGCGCGGGCGCTGTCTTCCGGCGCGGCGCCGGCCGCGCCTGCGCCGCGCCCGCGCTTCGGGCGCTCGCGGCGGATGCTGCGCTGGGCCGCCGGCATGGCCGCGGTGCTCAGCCTGCTGGCGATCGGCGTGCAGCGGCAGAACGACGATGCCGAGTACTACGCCACGCGCAAGGGCGAGATCCTGCGCGTGCCGCTGCAGGACGGGTCGGCGATCACCCTGGACTCCGATTCGCAGGTGCGCGTGCGCTACACCGATGCGCGCCGCAACATTACCCTGCTGCAGGGCGAGGCGCTGTTCGACGTGGCCAAGAATCCCGGGCGCCCGTTCGTGGTGCGCGCGCAGGAGACCGACGTCACCGCGGTGGGCACCAGTTTCGCGGTCAGCCTCAACGAGCGCCGCAGCGGTGGCGTCGAGGTGCTGGTGCGCGAGGGCGTGGTGGACGTGGCCGATACCCAGGGTGCGGTGGCGCCGGCGCGGCTGCTGGCCAACTACCGCGCGCTGGCCAACCGCAGCCACGGCATCCGCATCGAGGCCGTGCCCAGCGAGGATCTCGCGCAGCAGCTGGCCTGGCGCGAGGGCATGCTCTCCTTCAACGGCGACACGCTCTCGGTGGCCGCCGCGCAGTTCCTGCGCTACAGCGATACCCGCATCGTCATCGACGATCCGGTGGTCGGCAGCCGCCGCATCGTCGGCCTGTACTCGGCCAGCGACCCGCTCGGGTTCGCCCGCAGCGTCGCCCTGAGCCTGGGGCTGGTGGTCGAACAGCAGGGCAAGGTGGTGCGCCTGCGCACGCCCGAAAGCGCGCCGCGCGCGGCGCATTCCATGCAATGACTCCGGATTGACTACATGAACGGGAACAACCGGCGCCTCCGCGCGCTCGCGGCGCTGACCGCGCTGCTGCTCTCCACCGGCCAGGCCTGCGTGGCCGCCACCGCCGCCGACACCGCGCTGCTGATCCGCGATGCGATGGTGTTCGACGGCACCGGGCGACCGGCCTATCCGGCCAGCGTGCTGGTGGAGGACGGGAAGATCGCCGCGATCGCCACCGGCGGCGAGCGGCTCGCCGCGCCCAAGGGCGCACGCGTGGTGGAGGCGCGCGGGCAGGCGCTGCTGCCCGGCCTGTTCGACCTGCATACGCACTGGACGCCGAACGCGCGCCCGGCCGAACTGCCGCAGATCGCCAACCTGTATATGGCCGCCGGCGTGACCACGGTCAGCGATTTCCACGAACCGCCCGAAGCGTACGCGCCGCGCCGCGCATGGCTGGCGGACATCGCCGCGCCTGACGTGAAGTTCGCCGCGCGCATGAGCACGCCGCTGGGCCACGGCGCCGACTGGGGCGACGAGAACACCACGCGCTGGGTGAATTCGCCCGAGGCCGCGCGCGCCGGCGTGCGTGCGGTCGCCGCCTACAAGCCCGATTTCATCAAGGCCTTCACCGATGGCTGGCGCTATTCCAATGCCGCCGACAACAGCAGCATGGACGAGGAAACCCTGGCCGCGCTGGTGGACGAGGCGCACAGGCACGCGTTGAAGGTGTTCACCCACACGGTGATGGTCAAGCGCGGCAAGGTCGCCGCGCGCGCCGGCGTGGACGTGATCGCGCACAGCGTGCAGGACATGTCCGTGGACGAGGAACTGGTGCGGCTGATGCGCGAGCACGGCACCGCCTACGCGCCCTCGCTGGCGGTCTATTTGCCCGGGCGCGTGGACGGCAGCGGCAAGGGCGGTGCGCGTACGGAGGTGTTGCAGCAGCGCGAGCGCAACTTCGCCAATGCCCTGCACAACGTGAAGGTGCTGCACGATGCCGGCATCCCGGTGGTGGTCGGCACCGATGCGGGCATGACCGGCACCCCGCACGGCGCATCGACCCTGCGCGAGTTCGAACTGCTGGTCGATGCCGGCCTGACGCCCGCCGAGGCGCTGGTGGCCGGCACCGCCAACAGCGCCCGCGCGCTGGGCGTGGGCGACCGCGGCACCATCGAGGTGGGCAAGCGCGCCGACCTGCTGCTGGTGAAGGGCCGGCCGTGGGAGCGCATCGGTGACATCCGCAATACCGAGCGGGTCTATGTCGCCGGGCGCCAGGTGCACGGCAAGGGCACGCAGCTGCCGGCCGGCAACCGCGCGCTGTCGCTGCCGGCGCAGCCGGTGGCGGCGCTGGTCGACGACTTCGAACGCGCCGACGGGCGCACCGCGCTGGATACGCTGCGCATCGACGAAGCCGATGGCGGCAACGACCGCACCGTGCAGGTCAGCGAGGTGATTGCGCGCGAGGCCGGTGGCAGCGCGCTGTCGGTGCAGGCCCGGCTCTCGACCAAGCCCGACGCCTATGCCGCGGCGATCCTGCCGCTGAGCCGCGGTTCGGTCGCGCCGGTGGACGTGCGCGGTTATCGCGGCATCCGCTTCGAGCTGCGCGGCGGCACCCCGGCGCTGCGGCTGGAAGTGCGTGCGCTGGACGGGCGCCGCTTCGCCGTGCCGGTCGAGGCCGCGCCGCAATGGCGCACGCTGGAGATCCCGTTCAGTGCGCTGCGGGGGCTGCCGCCATACCGCGCCAAGGGTCCGCTGCCCGAGTGGAAGGGCGACGACGTGCAGCAGCTGGTGTTCTCGGCCGGCGGCGCGGCCGGCGACAAGGTGTGGTTCGAAATCGACAACGTCGGCTTCTACTGAGGGGCGGGGCGTCGGCCATTCCAGGGCAATGCGTTCCCATTACCCTGGAATTAACCCGGCCAAAATTGCTCTGCGCAGAGCCTTGCGTAGGAGCGACTTCAGTCGCGATCGGGCTTGCCCGGTAAAGCCCCATCGCGACTGAAGTCGCTCCTACGCGAATCGTTGCTTCATCCGCGTTTTGCTGGCGCTCCATGCATGCTTGACGCGCTTGCAGATCGCTTTGGGAAGGCTGTTGAAATGTTCGATCAAAGGGAGCGGAGACAGGCGATGAATCGAGGGATGCTTGCCAGCGCGGTGCTGCTGGCGATGCTGGCCGGCAGCGCCGCGGCGGGCGACGGCGACGTGCTCGCCAGCCTGGACGCCTATGCCGCGCGCCAGGCGAAGGTCGGCCAGTTGCTGTGGCAGCAGCCGGAGCTGGGCTACCTGGAAGAGAAATCCTCGCGGCTGCTGCAGCAGGAACTGCGCCAGGCCGGCTTCCGCATCCAGGCCGGCGTGGCCGGCATGCCGACCGCGTTCGTCGCCTCCTACGGCACGCGCGGCGACGGTCCGGTGATCGCGCTGCTGGCGGAAATGGACGCGCTGCCCGGCATGGCGCAGGCGGCCGAGCCGGTGCGTGCGCCGATCGCCGGGCAGGACGCGGGACAGGCCTGCGGCCACAACCTGTTCGGTGCTGCATCCGTGGGTGCCGCGCGTGCCATCGCGCAGTGGCTGAAGGACAGCGGCACGCCGGGCGAGGTCCGCCTGTACGGCACGCCGGCCGAGGAGGGCGGTTCGGGCAAGGTCTACATGACCCGCGCCGGCCTGTTCGACGACGTGGACGTGGTGCTGCACTGGCACCCGGCCTCGGAGAACTCCGCCGCGCAGGGCACCAGCCTGGCCAACATCAGCGGCAAGTTCCGCTTCCATGGCGTCGCCGCGCACGCGGCCATTGCGCCGGACCGCGGCCGCTCCGCGCTCGATGCGGTGGAGGCGTTCAACCACATGGCCAACCTGATGCGCGAACACGTGCCCGACGGCACCCGCATCCACTACGTCATCAGCAACGGCGGCAGTGCGCCCAACGTGGTGCCGGACTTCGCCGAGGCCTACTACTACGTTCGCCACGTCGATCCGGCGGTGGTGCGCGAGGTGTTCGCGCGCCTGCGCAAGGCCGCCGACGGCGCGGCGCTGGGCACCGGCACCACGGTCGAGTTCGAGCAGACCGGCGGCGTGTTCTCGCTGCTGCCCAACGACACGCTGGGGCAGGTGATGCAGGCGGCCCTGGAGCAGGTGGGCGGCGTGCGCTACGACGCCAAGGACCAGGCGTTCGCCGAGACGCTGCAGCGCAGCCTGGAGCGGCGTCCGCCGCTGGCGACGGCGATGCAGCTGCAGCCGTACCGTGCGGACGAGGCCGGCAGCGCATCGACCGATGTCGGCGACGTCAGCTGGAACGTGCCGACCGTCGGCCTGGGCACCGCCACCTGGGTGCCGGGCACGCCGGCGCACAGCTGGCAGGCGGTGGCCGCCTCCGGCGCGCCGATCGGCGCCAAGGGCGCGCTGAACGCCTCCAAGGCGCTGGCGTTGGCCGCGGTGCGGCTGTTCCAGTCGCCGGACACCGTGCGCAGGGCTAGGGACGAGTTCGGCCAGCGGCGCGGCGCGGACTTCCGCTACGTGCCGCTGCTGCAGCGCGACGCGCCGCCGCTGGACTACCGGCGCCGGCCTGCCGCGCCGTGACGCCGCCGGGCGTCATTCGACCGGCGCCATCACCTTCAGCGGCGCCAGGTCGTAGCCCATGCCGGTGGCCTGTTGCTTGAGCCGTTCGAGCAGGGCGCCGTCCATCGACGGCGTGCGCGACAGGATCCACAGGTAGTCGCGTCCCGGCTCGCCGATCATCGCCCACTGGTAGTCCGGGTCCAGCGCGATCACCCAGTAGTCGGCCCACACCCAGGGCAGCCACGACAGCCAGTCCGGCGCGAAGCGGACCTGCAGCCGCCCCGGATGCCCGGCGACCGGACGTGCGGTGCCCTCGGCCTCGATCATGCCGCCGTCGGCGGTGCGGCAGCGGTTGAGCACGCCGATGCGGCCGTCGCCGCGCAGCCGGTAGCTGGCGGTGATGTCCGCCGTGCATTTCTTCTGGAACGACACCGGCAGGTGCGCGATCTCGTGCCACTGGCCGGCATAGCGGTCCAGGTCGAAGCGTTCGACCGATTCGACCGGCGCCGCCGCCAGCGCGGTGGCGGCGAGCAGCAGCGACAACGGCAACGACAGGAGCAGGCGTTGGTGCATGGTCTGGCCTCTAGGGATCGGACGCAGGCTATGCAAAGCGGCGCGCGACGAAGTAAAGGTTTTGTTGCCGCCAACCACGGCGGCAACCTGCGGGCCATCGACGGACGGTTCCTTCGTTGCTGCCGCCTTGGCCGAGTTCCTCCGGACAGGCATTGCCGGTCGGCCGAACCTCCTGCTGTTCCGCGCGCCCCAGGCATGGCTGCAGCCGCGTCGAGAAAGCGGCAGTCGCCTGTCTGGAAAGCGCCAACACGGAGACCACGAAAAAACTTTCGCATGACGCTTGCCGAAACCGGGAGACACCCGTATCATGCGCGTCCTCGCCGGCGGGAACGTCGCGAAAACAAAGTGGCCGGGTAGCTCAGTTGGTAGAGCAGGGGATTGAAAATCCCCGTGTCGGGGGTTCGATTCCCTCCCCGGCCACCACGAATCCGAAGGGCCTGCAGAAATGCAGGCCCTTTTCATTTGCACGGGCGCCTGCCGGTTGTGTGATGGCTTCGGTGCGTGGCGACGGGCCGTCGGGCTACAGTGGCCGCGGCGCCAGCCCGCGACCGGGGCGCGGGGAGGGCGACGATGGCGATAGACCTGCGCAAGCTGATACTGGCCTTGGCCCTGCTGGGGGCCTTCCTGCCGTTCGCCAACACGCTGTACGCCAGCTACCAGGTGCAGCGCCAGCAGCTGATGGACAGCACCCTGGGCAGCAACCTGGCGTATGCGACCAAGCTGGCCAAGAGCACCGACGATTTCATCCAGTCGGCGCAGCTGCAGCTGGAGTACACCGCGCAGCTCCTGTCCGGGCAGATGCACGACGCCGACAGGCTCGACACCGAAGCGGCGCGGCTGCGCCTGATGAGCAAGAACTTCAATTCCATCGTCATCTTCGACGACACCGGCAAGGTGCTGGCCACCTCGCCGGAGACCCTGCAGCTGCAGGGCAGGACCTTGGCCAGCGCCGCGGTCCGGGAATCGATCCGTTCGCGCGCGCCGCTCATCAGCAAGCCCTATCTTTCGGCCACCGGCAATTTCATCGTATTGATGGTCAGCCCGATCCGCGATCCGCAGGGCGGCTTCCTCGGGGCGATCGGCGGCGCCATCTACCTGCAGAAGGAAAACATCCTCGACCGGCTGCTGGGCCACCACTTCTACCGCGACGGCTCCTACCTGTTCGTGGTCGACGGCGACGGGCAGATCATCTACCACCCCGACAGCGGACGCGTCGGCAAGGTGGTACGCGGCAACCGCGCGATCGACGACGTGATCCGCGGTGGCAGCGGCACGGCCGCGGTCGTCAACAGCAAGGGCATCCCGATGCTGGCCGGCTACGCGCCGGTCACCGCGACCGGCTGGGGCGTCATCGCCCAGCGCCCGCGCGACGTCACCCTCGCGCCGCTGACCTCGCTGATGCGCACGGTGTTCCTCAAGACGCTGCCGCTGGCCGCGGCCACGGTGCTGCTGCTGTGGTGGTGCGCGCGCGTCATCGCCCGCCCGCTGCACATGCTCGCCGACGGCGCGCGCGCCATGGACCAGCCCGGAACCCCGCAGCGCCTGCGTTCGGTGCATTCGTGGTATTTCGAGTCGCGCGAACTGAAGAAGGCGATGCTGCTCGGCATCGGCCTGTTCCAGAAAAGCATCACCAAGCTGCGCGAGGACGTGAACACCGATCCGCTGACCGGGCTGGGCAACCGCCGCCACCTGCAGGCCAGGTTGCAGGACCTGCAGGAACAGGCGACCCCGTTCGCGGTCATCTCGCTGGACATCGACCATTTCAAGCGGGTCAACGACACCTGGGGACACGACGTCGGCGACCTGGTCCTCAAGCAGCTGGCCATGCACATGCAGGACGTCTCGCGCGCCGACGACGTGCCGTGCCGGGTCGGCGGCGAGGAATTCCTGCTGCTGCTGCCCGGCGCAACGGTGGCCAGCGCCGCGCAGGTGGCCGAACGGCTCCGCCGCCAGGTCGAGCAGGCCGGCATGCCGCCGGTCGGGCAGGTGACCGTGTCGCTGGGCGTGGCCGGCTGGCCGGAAAGCGGCGCGGACATCGCCGCCGTATTCAAGATTGCCGACGAAAGGCTCTATGCCGCCAAGCGCGGCGGCCGCAACCGGGTCGAGTTCCACGTTCCGGTGGCCTGAATCGCTTGGCCCTGGCGTCGAGCGGGGGGAAGTGGAGGCAAGAAAAAACCCCGGGGATACCCGGGGTTTTCTGTTTGGTGGAGCCAGGGAGGATCGAACTCCCGACCTCGTCATTGCGAACGACGCGCTCTCCCAGCTGAGCTATGGCCCCGTATTTCATGGTGATCGCAGTGCGCTGGATGAGGGTGGGACCCCGCCAGCCGTGTGACTGCTTCACATGGCCCGCGAATTCTAACGCGATGCCGGCGCCGGCGCCAAGAGGGGAAGCAGCAGCGGTTGCAACTGGTCGCGACGCCAGCCGCCGAGCGCGGCTGGCCAGTCGCCGCCTTCCAGCAGCGCTTCCAGGTGCCTGCGCGAGGCGAGCAGGCCATCGGGCAGCTCCAGTTCGGCGGTGCGGCGGGCCACCGCGTCCTGCAGGCGCTTGAGCGCGGCCTTGTTGCCGTCGGTGGCGGCCAGCGCCTGCGGTGCCTGGTCCTCGTCGGGCAGCGGCGTCTGCAGGGTCTGCCACACAGCCTGCGCCAGCTTGCGCGGCGCCTTGGGGAAGCGCTCGAACAGCCGCAGCAGGCTTTCGTAGTCGGCCGGCGGCGTGCGCGCCAGCACCGTGGCCAGTTCGTTGTCCAGGATCCAGCTGCGCGGCCTGTCGCTGTGCCGGGCCTGCTGGTCGCGCCAGCGCAGCAGCCGCAGCAGGCGGCGCTGCGCGTCGGGCTCCAGGAACTGCGCCGCGCGCATGGACAGGTGCGGCCATTGCTCGGCTTCGTCCCTTTCCACCGACGCCAGCAGGCGCTGCGCATCGTCCTGCAGCCACGCCTGGCGGCCGAGTTCGCGCAGGCGCGCGTCGATCGCATCGTGCAGCGCGAACAGGTACTCCACGTCGTCGGCGGCGTATTCGAGCTGCGCATCCGACAGCGGCCGGCGCATCCAGTCCGAGCGGGTCTCGCCCTTGGGCAGGGCGACGCCGGTGACCTGCGCCACCAGCTTCTGGTAACCCATGCCGCCGCCGATGCCGGCCAGCGCGGCGCCGATCTGGGTGTCGAACAGCGGGCGCGGCAGGGCGCCGCAGGCGCACTTGAAGGCGACCAGGTCCTCGCTGGCGCTGTGCATGACCTTGAGGATGGACGCGTCTTCCAGCCAGGGACGCAACGCGTCGGTCATGCCCGGCGCCAGCGGGTCGATCAGCAGGATGTCCTCGCCCACCGCCATCTGCACCAGCGCCAGCTGCGGCCAGTAGGTGCGTTCGCGGATGAACTCGGTGTCCAGCCCGATGCGGTCCGGGCGCTGGCGGTAGCGCTCTTCCAGTTCCGCCGGGTGTTTGATCCAGTGAGCCACGTCTATTCCATCAACTGCAGGGTTTGCCCAGGCAGGCGAGAATAGCCTAACGTCGCAGCGCACCCGAACGCGCAGCGCCTGTAACGGAGGAAGTTTGCGTACAACCGGCCCCTTGGCATGCGTGGTCCTGTCCGTCGCGCTGGCGTGCGCCGCCTGCCGGCAGGAAGCGCCGCCGGCGTCCGCGCCGCAGCCCGTCGTGGCCGAGGCGGTGCCGGCCGTCGCCGCGCAGGCGCCGCACGCGGCGGTGGCGCCTGAAACCGGCATCGTGGCGCTTCCTTCCTGGACGCCGCCGGCGGTCGAGCTGCAGGACGACGAGGTACGCGCCGCGCTGCGCCGCGCCGAAGCGGCGATGGCCGAAGGGCGGCTGTACCGGACGGCGGACGATGCCGTGCCCCTGTACCTGGCCGTGCTGTCGCTGCGGCCACAGGAGCGCGAAGCCAGGCGCGGGCTGGAAAAGGCGCGCGTGCGCCTGCTGGCGTCGGCGCGCGCGCTGCTGGAGCGGCCGGACGAACAGCGCAGGGCCTTGGCCGAGGCCGCTGAGCAGGTGGCCGTGCTCGTCCACCTGGCGCCGGAAGGGCGCGCGGAACGGGAACTGCAGCAGCGCGTGGAGGCGGCGCGGCGGCTGCTGGCGCTGAACCTTTCGGGCGAGGAGGCGCTGCGCGGCGGCGACCTGGACGGCGCGGCAGATGCCTTCGCGCGGGTGCTGGAACTGGATCCGGACAACAGCCGCGCCCGGCAGGGCCGCGCGGCGCTGGAAAGCGCGCTGATCCGGCAGGCGGAAAGCGCGGCCGGCCACGCCGATTTCCATGCGGCGCTGGACGGGGTGCGCCGGGCCGCACGCATTCGCGGGGACACACCCACGGTGGCCGATGCGCGGATACGCATCGAGGCCATGCGCGAGGCGCAGCTCGCCGCGCTGCGCGATGGCGGGCTGCGCGACCTGACCTCGCCCAAGGGACTCAAGGACGCGCGAGAGAAACTCGAGCAGGCGCTGCGCATCGCCGTGCCCGGCGACGCGGCGGTGGCGGTGCTGCGGCAGCGCATCGACCTGGTCGCGCACTACGGCAGCTTCCGCCCCGGCCAGGTGTTCACCGACGCCCTGCAGGACGGTGGGCGCGGGCCGCAGATGGTCGTCGTCCCGCACGGCGGTTTCCAGATGGGCGCCGGCAACGGCGAGCCCGGCGCCGGCGACGCCGAGCGCCCGCAGCATTACGTGCGCTTCGACCGCGGTTTCGCCATGTCGATCACCGAGGTCACCGTGGCCGAGTTCGGCCGCTTCGTGGCGGCCACCAATGCGCGTCCGCGCGCGACCCGGCGCGGGCACTCCATCGTCTACGACGAACGCAGCGGCAACTTCGTGCGCCGCAACGGCGCCGACTGGCGGGCCGGCTACAACGGCGCCAAGGCGCCGCCGGACAACCCGGTCATGCATGTGAGCGTGCGCGACGCCGAGGCGTACGCGGCCTGGCTGTCCGCGCAGACCGGCCGCTACTACCGGCTGCCCAGCGAGGCGGAGTTCGAGTACGCGCTGCGCGCCGGCACGGTCGGCCGCTACCCGTGGGGCAACGCGGGCGTGCCGCCGGAAGGCAGCGGCAACTTCACCGGCGGCAAGGATGTCTCGCCCAGCGGCCGGCACTGGAAGAACGCGTTCATCGGCTACGGCGACGGCTACTGGGGCGCCGCGCCGGTGGCCCGTTTCCGCGCCAACGCCTGGGGCCTGCACGACATGGCCGGCAACCTCAGCGAATGGGTGGCCGACTGCTGGCATGCCAGCTACCGCCGCGCGCCCGCCGACGGCGCGGCCTGGTACAACCCGGGCTGCCGGCAACGGGTGGTCCGCGGCGGCAACTGGGCCAACGCCCCCGAGCAGACCCGCGCCGCCTGGCGGCTGTCGCAGGACTCGGACGTGACCAGCGCGCGCATCGGCTTCCGGCTGGTGCGCGGTATCTGAGCCGGCACGCTACCATCGGTCCGTCCAACCGGCGGAGCCCACCATGCGACAAGATCCTCTCGGCAACCCACGCGGTACCCGGCGCCGCGGCGTGGGCGGCGGCCTGCGCTGGCTGATCCTGATCGGCTTCGCGATCTATGGCGGCTGCTATTACTTCGGCAACCGCACCGTTGACCCGTATACCGGCGAGAAGGTGCTGATCGACAAGACGCTCGATGCCGACGGCGAAAAGGCGCTGGGCCTGCAGGCCTACCAGCAGATCATGGCGCAGGAGCGCCCGGTCGATCCCAACACGCAGGTGGCGCGGCAGATCCGCGAGATCGCCCAGCGCCTGATCGCCAAGGTCGATGTGGTGGAGACCGCGCTGGCAACCGAACATGGCCAGCCGCCTAACCATTTCTCGCGCACCTTCGACTGGGAAGTGAACGTGCTGCAGTCCGACCAGGCCAATGCGTTCTGCCTGCCGGGCGGCAAGATGGCGGTCTATACCGGGCTGGTGCCGGTGGCGCGCAACGCCGATGCGATGGCGGTGGTGATGGGCCACGAGATCGCCCACGCGCTGCTGCGCCATGGCGCGCAGCGCATGGCCCAGCAGAAGCTGACCGAGATCGGGCAGATGGCCGGTGCCGCCGGCGGCATGGATGCGCAGCAGCAACAGATGCTGATGTCGGCCTTCGGCTACGGCTACCTGCTGCCGTACGCGCGCAGCCATGAAACCCAGGCCGACGAGGTGGGGCTGATGCTGGCCGCCGCGGCCTGCTTCAACCCGGAGGAGGCGGTGCCGCTGTGGGAGCGCATGGGCGCGGCCAGTGGCGGCCAGGCACCGCCGGAGTTCGCCTCGACCCATCCCAATCCCGGTACCCGCATCCAGAACCTGCAGGCGCTGATGCCCAAGGCCATGGAATACCGGCAGCGGTACTGCGAGACCGCAAAGGCGAACTGAGGGGTGTCGATGCGGCCGTAGGAGCGGCTTCAGCCGCGATGGGGCTTTCCCGGTAATGCCCCATCGCGGTTGAAGCCGCTCCTACGGTTGTTCCTGTGGTGTGGTTTCCGAGGCGAGGACCTGCACCTCCACCACGCCGTCGCCCACCCGCGCCTGCAGCGCGTCGCCGGGCCGGACCTGCGTGGTGGAGCGGACCAGCGCGCCGTCGTCGCTGCGGGTGAGGATCGCGTAGCCGCGCGCCACGGTGGCCAGCGGGCTTACCGCTTCCAGCGAACGGGCGATGCCGCGCAAGCGCAGGGCATCGCGCTGCAGCTGGCGCGCCATGGCCGCCTGCACGCGTGGCGCCAGCGTGCGCAGGCGCCCGCGCAGCAGTTCCAGCCGGCGTGCCGGCTGCACCGAGCGCAATACCGAATGGCCGTGGGCCAGCCGCGCGCGGCGCTGTTCCAGCTGCCGCTGCCAGCTGGAGCGCAGGCGCGCGAACGCCGCTTCCTGGCGCTGCCGCAGCAGCGCCAGCCGCGCCTGCGGCCCCTGCGCCTGCAGGCGCAGCGCGGCGCGGTCGGCGCGCTGCATCGCCTGGCCCAGCGCATGCGCCTGCAGCTGCGCCAGCCGCTGGTGCAGGCGGCGTACGCGCGCGTCGAGGTCGCGCCGGTCCGGCACCAGCAGCTCGGCCGCCACCGAGGGCGTGGGCGCGCGCAGGTCGGCGGCGAAATCGGACAGGCTAAAGTCGGTCTCGTGGCCGACCGCCGAGACGACCGGCGTGGCGCTGGCGGCGATGGCGCGCGCCAGCTGCTCGTCGTTGAACGCCCACAGGTCTTCCAGCGAACCGCCGCCGCGGGTGAGCAGGATGGCGTCGTAGCGGCCGCTGGCGTCGGCGCGGCGCAGCAGCGCGGTGATCTGCGCGGCCGCGGTGTCGCCCTGCACCAGGGTCGGCAGCAGTTCCACGTCCAGCAGCGGGAAGCGCCGCGCCAGCACGCTGAGCACGTCGCGCACCGCCGCGCCGCCGGGCGAGGTGATCACCGCCAGCCGGCGCACGTGGGCCGGCAGCGGGCGCTTGCGTTCCGGGTCGAACAGGCCCTCGGCCTGCAGCCGCGCCTTGAGTTCCTCGAAGGCGCGGCGCAGCGCGCCTTCGCCGGCTTCCTCCATGTGGTCCAGCACCAGCTGGTACTCGCCGCGCGCCTCGTACAGGGTCAGGCGGCCGCGCGCCAGCACGCGCACGCCTTCGCGCGGGACGAACTTCAGCCACTGGCTCTTGGGCCGGAACATCGCCGCGCGCACCTGCGCGCGCGCGTCCTTGAGGGTGAAGTACAGATGCCCCGACGACGGGCGGCTGACATTGCCCAGTTCGCCTTCCACCCACACCAGCGGGAACGCGCCTTCGATCAGGTCGCGGGCGAGCGTGTTGAGCTGGCTGGGGGTGAGGACGTGGTCCATGGAACGCGAAGGGAAAACGGGAGGGCTATTGTTCCCGCGTACGGGCGTTAATGCCATGGCCGCACATGAATCGCCGTAGGAGCGGCTTCAGCCGCGATAGGGCCTTGCACGTTGGATTTCCGGGGCGAAGGGACGGATATGCGGGCAATGCGGGAGAGCCACATCGCGGCTGAAGCCGCTCCTACGTGGGGTCGCGCTTCTGGTCGTGGCGCTGCAGCGCCCATGCCACGTGCTCGCGCACCAGTTCGGAGGGGTGGTCCAGACGGCTTTCCAGCGCCTGCCGCGCGCTGGGCGAGGGCGCCGCGTTGCCCAGCGCCACGGCGATGTTGCGCAGCCAGCGCTCGTGGCCGCTGCGGCGGATCGGGCTGCCCTCTGTGCGGCGCAGGAATTCGTCCTCCTCCCAGGCGAACAGCTGCGGCAGCGTGGCCGTGTCCAGGTCGTTGCGCGCGCGGAAATCCGGCTCGTCGGTGCGGCGCGCGAACTTGTTCCAGGGGCACACCAGCTGGCAGTCGTCGCAGCCGTAGATGCGGTTGCCCATCAGCGGGCGCATCTCCAGCGGGATGGCGCCCTCGTGCTCGATGGTCAGGTAGGAAATGCAGCGGCGCGCGTCGAGCCGGTGCGGAGCGATGATCGCCGCGGTCGGGCAGACGTCGATGCAGCGCGTGCAGGTGCCGCAGTGCGCGCTGGCCGGTGCGTCCACCGGCAACGGCAGGTCCACATAGATCTCGCCGAGGAAGAACCACGAACCGCCGTCCCTGTCGATCAGGCAGGTGTGCTTGCCGATCCAGCCCAGGCCCGCGTTGCGTGCCAGCGCGCGTTCGAGCACCGGCGCCGAATCGACGAACACGCGGTGCCCGAACGGACCGACTTCGGCGGCGACGCGCTCGGCCAGCTTCTGCAGGCGGTTGCGCATCAGCTTGTGGTAATCGCGGCCCAGCGCGTACCGCGCGACGTAGGCGCGTTCGGCATCGTTCAAGGTGGCCCATGCGCCGGCATCGTCCTTGTGGCCGTAGTCCAGCCCCACCGAGATCACCCGCACCGTACCCGGCAGCAGTTCCTGCGGCCGCGCGCGCATCGCGCCGTGGCGCGCCATCCATTCCATCGTCCCGTACAGGCCTTTGCCCAGCCAGTCGGCCAGGTGCGCCTCGTCCTTGTGCAGTTCGATGCCGCTGATGCCGCAGCGCTGGAAGCCGGCTTCGCGCGCGAGCTGGCGGATGCGCAGCGACAGCTGCGCCATGTCGGCGGTGGGAGCGGTTCCGGGCATGGCGCAAGTATAGAATCGCAGGCATGAACCAGCCTGCCGGACTGTTCGATACCGCCGCCGCGCGCCGCATCGACGCGCAGGCCACCGCCACGCTGGGCGGCGATGGTTACGTGCTGATGCAGCGTGCCGGGCACGCCGCGTGGCAGTGCGCCCTGCAGTACTGGCCGCAGGCGTGGCGCGTCGTCGTGGTCTGCGGGCCGGGCAACAACGGCGGCGACGGTTATGTGCTGGCGCGGCTGGCGCGCCAGTCGGGACGCCAGGTATGGGTGCTGCACCTGCCCGGGCACGCACCGCGCACGCCGCTGGCGCAGCGCGCCTGCACCGACTACCTGGCCATCGGCGGGCAGGTCGAGCTTTCGCGCGAGTGCCTGCGCGAAGCCGACCTGGTTGTCGATGCCCTGTTCGGCATCGGCCTGGAGCGCGCGCCGGATGCCGCGGCGGCAGACCTGATCGCGGCGGTAGACGCCGCCGGCGCGCCGGTGCTGGCGCTGGACGTGCCCAGCGGCGTGGACGCGGCGAGCGGCGCGGTGCCGGGCGCGGCGGTCCATGCCGCGCGCGTGCTGCAGTTCATCGTGCCGCACCGCGGGCTGCATACCGGCGCCGCGCTGGAACATGCCGGGCAGCGCCTGCTGGCCGGGCTCGACGTTCCCGCCGCGGCCTTCGACGGCGTCGGACCTGCCGCATCGCGCTGGAGCGATGCGCTGCTGCCGGCCCAGCTGCCGCCGCGGCGCATCGATACGCACAAGGGCGAGTCCGGGCACGTGCTGTGCGTGGGCGGCAACCATGGCAGCGGCGGCGCCGCGATGCTGTGCGCGGAAGCGGCGCTGCGCAGCGGCGCGGGGCTGGCCAGCGTGGCCACGCGTGCGGCGCACGTGTCGCCGCTGCTGGCGCGATGCCCCGAGGCGATGGTGCATGCGGTCGAGGATGCCTTCGACCTGGCGCCGCTGCTGGCGCGCGCCAGCGTCGTCGCATTGGGCCCGGGGCTGGGCCAGGACGACTGGGCGCGACGGCTGTGGGCGGCCGCGCTGGAATGCGGCAAGCCGCTGGTGGTCGATGCCGATGCGCTGAACCTGCTGGCCCAGCAGCCGCGTCCGCTGGCGCAGGCGGTGCTCACGCCGCATCCGGGCGAGGCGGCGCGCCTGCTCGATGTCGACACCGCAACAATCCAGCGCGACCGCTTCGCCGCGGCGCAGGCGATGGCCGAGCGTTTTTCCGCCGTGGTCGTGCTCAAGGGCGCGGGCACGGTGGTCGCCGCGCCCGGGCAGCTGCCTCGTGTCATCGCCGCGGGCAATCCGGGCATGGCGGTGGGCGGCATGGGCGACCTGCTGACCGGCGTGATCGCCGCGCTGCTGGCGCAGGGGCTGGCGCCGTTCGATGCGGCCGCCACCGGCGCGCTGCTGCACGGGCTGGCCGGCGACGCCGCCGCCGCCGCGGGCCAGCGCGGCCTGCTTCCGCGCGACCTGCTGCCGCACCTGCGTGCGCTGGCCAATCCATAATGGCGGCCATGATCGAACTGTTCCTTCCCGACGCCGCGGCCACCGACCAGTTGGGGCGGGCGCTGGCTGCGACCCGGCCGACGCCGGCCATGATCCACCTGCAGGGCGACCTGGGCGCCGGCAAGTCCACCCTGGCGCGGGCGCTGCTGCGCGCGCTGGGCGTGCAGGGCGCGATCCGCAGCCCCACCTACACCCTGGTCGAGCGCTATCCGTTGCCGGTTGGCGAGGCCTGGCACTTGGACCTGTACCGCATCGGCGATGCCGGCGAGCTGGATTTCCTGGGGCTGGACGAGGCTACGGCCGACCTGTGGCTGGTCGAATGGCCCGAGCGCGGCAGCGGCGCGTTGCCGCCGGTGGACCTGCAGGTGGCGCTGGACATGCAAGGGCAGGGCCGCCGTGCCCGCCTGCAGGCGGGCTCCCCGACGGGGCAGGAATGGCTGGCGCATCTGGCGCAATCGGGCCACTTGCAGGGGCTTCCTGCTGCCTGATGGAAGGAAAGCGTGGCAGGTTGCGGATTATTAAGGGAAAAGGTGTTGCAATTACGCAATTCCGGTGATTGAATCCGCCCCATGCCCACGGGAAGCCGCCTGACCGCCCTGTCTGCCCTCGTCGCCGGACTCTGTCTGGCCAGCGCCTCGGCGTGGGCGGGCGAAATCCGCAGCGTCGCCCTGCAGACCGGCGCCACCGGTACGCGCGCCGAGATCCAGCTGGCCGGTGGCGGCAGCTACAAGACCCTCTCGCTGGCCGGGCCGAACCGCCTGGTCGTGGATTTCCCCGATTCGACCGCCGTGCGCGGGCTCAAACTGCCCGCCGCCGCCGGTGTCGTCACCGCGGTGCGCACCGGCACGCCGTCCCCGGGCACCTTCCGCGTCGTGTTCGACCTGGCCGAATCGGTGGCGGCGTTCCGGCCGCAGCTGCAGGGGCAGGGCGCCGAATCGCGGCTGCTGATCGAGTGGCCCGGCGAGGCAAAGGTGGCGGGTACGTCGCCGGCCGCGCCTGCGGCGACCGCACCAGCCCCACAGCCCCAGGCCACCAGCGCCGAGGCGCGGCAGGAAGCGGCCCGTGCCACGGCGGCGTTGACCGCGGCCGTGGTCCAGCAGGCGACGGCCACGCCGCCGCCTTCCACTGTTTCCCCGGCGCCGGTCGCGGTGGTCGCGACCGGCAATGCGCCGTCGCCGGCCGCCATCCTCAATGGCCAGCCCGCGACCCCGGTGGTCCCGGCCAGCGTGCCCGCGAACTCGCCGGCCAGCGCCGTGGCGGCGACGCCGTCGCCGGTCGCGCAGGCACCGGCCGTCGAGCAGCCTGCGCCGCGTCCGGCCATGCCCAGCGATGCGTCGCGCATCCGCATGCAGCCGGGCATGCGCCCGCTGGTGGTGGCGATCGACGCCGGCCATGGCGGCCAGGATCCGGGCGCCATCGGCCCGACCGGCAAGCGCGAGAAGGACGTCACCCTGGCGGTGGCGCGTGAACTGGCGCGACAGGTCAACGCCACGCCCGGCCTGCGCGCCTACCTGACCCGCGACACCGACGTGTTCATCCCGCTGCCGATGCGCGCCCAGCGCGCGCGCGCGGCCAAGGCCGACATCTTCATCTCGATCCATGCCGACGCCGCCGAGAACCGCGCGGCCACCGGCTCGTCGGTGTACGTGCTGTCCACCAAGGGCGCGTCCTCGCAGCGCGCGCGCTGGCTGGCGGACAAGGAAAACGCGGCCGACCTGATCGGCGGCGTCAGCCTGGGCAAGACCGAAGGCACCCTGGCCAACGTGCTGCTGGACCTGGCCCAGAGCGGCAACATGAAAGCCTCCGAGGACGCGGCCAGCCACGTGCTGGGCGGGCTGAAGCGGATCGGCAACAACCACAAGCCGAACCTGGAACGCGCCAACTTCGCGGTGCTGCGCACCTCGGACATGCCGGCGATGCTGGTGGAAACGGCCTTCATCTCCAATCCGGACGAAGAGCGCCGCCTGACCGATCCGGGCTACCAGCGCCGCATTGCCGGTGCGGTGCTCGATGGCGTGCACACCTATTTCAGCCGGCAGCCGCCGCCGGGCACGCTGTTCGCCGCCCGCGCGCAGGCCGAGATGGAAGCGGCCGCGGGCACCGTGGCCGGCGGCAGCAAGTAAGTCTCGCAGTGCCCGGCTGCCGGCCGGCATCTCGCGTTACCCGTCTTTTTTTCCGATGCCGGCCAGTGGCCGGCATGGCTGGATGCGTCTGCGCAAAGCCCCCGACGTCAGGGCGCCGACGCCGCGGCGGCGCGGCGGACGTGGGGCGACGGCGCGTAGCGATGGCGCGTCCAGCGGCTATCATCTGCCGATGCCAGATTTCCGCCTGATTTCCCTGCGTTCCCCCGCCTGTTTCCCGCATTCCGCCACGGGCGGTGCGGCATGAGCGCCATCCGCCCGCTGCCGGAGATCCTGATCAACCAGATCGCCGCCGGCGAGGTGGTCGAACGCCCCGCGTCGGTGGTCAAGGAACTGGTCGAGAACGCGCTCGACGCCGGCGCCACCCGTGTCGACATCGACCTGGAAGAGGGCGGCGTGCGCCTGATCCGCATCCGCGACAACGGCGGCGGCATCGCCGCCGAGCAGCTGCCGCTGGCGGTGTCGCGCCATGCCACCAGCAAGATCGCCTCGCTCGACGACCTGGAATCGGTCGCCACGCTCGGCTTCCGCGGCGAGGCGCTGCCGTCGATCGCCTCGGTCAGCCGCTTCACCCTGGCCTCGCGCCAGCCGCAGGACGAGCACGGCGCCGCGCTGCAGATCGAGGGCGGCAAGATCGGCGACGTGGCGCCGCGCGCGCATGCGCCGGGCACCACCGTGGAAGTGCGCGAGCTGTTCTACAACGTGCCGGCGCGGCGCAAGTTCCTGCGCGCCGAGCGCACCGAGCTGGGCCACATCGAGGAGTGGCTGCGTTCGCTGGCCTTGGCGCGCCCGGACGTGGAGCTGCGCGTATCGCACAACGGCAAGCCGTCGCGCCGCTACAAGCCCGGCGACCTGTATTCGGACGCGCGCCTGGGCGAGACCCTGGGCGAGGATTTCGCGCGGCAGTCGCTGCGCGTGGACCACAGCGCGGCCGGGCTGCGCCTGCACGGCTGGATCGCGCAGCCGCAGTACTCGCGCGCCAGCGCCGACCAGCAGTACCTGTACGTCAACGGCCGCCCGGTGCGCGACCGCAGCGTGGCGCACGCGGTGAAGATGGCCTACGGCGACGTGCTCTACCACGGCCGCCAGCCGGCCTACGTGCTGTTCCTGGAGCTGGACCCGGCGCGCGTGGACGTCAACGTGCACCCGGCCAAGCACGAAGTGCGCTTCCGCGACGCGCGGCTGATACACGATTTCGTCTACCGCACGCTCAAGGACGCGTTGGCCGAGACCCGCGCCGGCATGGAGCCGACCGGCGGCATGCCGCCGGCGGCCGCCGGTGCGCTGCCGCCGCCGGCTGGCGGCCAGACAGGCAGTTACCTGCTGTCGCGGCCGGCGGGCAGCGCCGGCGCCGGCAACTGGCAGGCGCGGCAGTCGCCGCTCGGGCTGCAGGTGGCCGAAGCGCCCTCGGCCTATGCGGCGCTGTACGCGGCGCCCGCGGATACGGGCACGCCGCTGTCCGCGAGCAACAGCGGTCCCGGCCTGCCGCCCACCGCCGCCGACAGCGGCGTGCCGCCGCTGGGCTATGCCATCGCCCAGCTGCACGGCATCTACATCCTGGCCGAGAACGCCGACGGCCTGATCGTGGTGGACATGCATGCCGCGCACGAACGCATCGGCTACGAGCGACTGAAGACCGCGCACGACGGCATCGGCCTGCACGCGCAGCCGCTGCTGGTGCCGATCACCCTGGCGGTGGGCGAGCGCGATGCCGACACCGCCGAACGCGAGGCGGCGACCTTGTCCGAACTTGGCTTCGAGGTGACCCGTTCCGGCCCCGGCTCGCTGCATGTGCGCAGCATTCCCGCGCTGCTGGCCAACGCCGAGCCCGAAGGCCTGCTGCGCGACGTGCTCACCGACCTGCGCGAGCACGGCCAGAGCCGGCGCGTGGCCAGCGCCCGCGACGAACTGCTCTCGACCATGGCCTGCCACGGCGCGGTGCGCGCCAACCGGCGCCTGACGGTTCCGGAAATGAACGCCCTGCTGCGCGACATGGAAGCCACCGAGCGTTCCGGCCAATGCAACCATGGCCGCCCGACCTGGGCGCGCTTTTCGCTGGCGGAGATCGACCGCTGGTTCCTGCGGGGACGTTGACGATGACACGATGGGGACGCACGGCGCTGCTGCTGGCGGTGGGGGCGATGACCGGTTGCGGCGGCGGGGAGCGGCCGGCGGCGAACGCGGAGGCGCCGCGTTTCGACCCCACGTTCCTGATGAACAACGACATCTGGCGCGAGCAGCGCCAGGCCGAGCTGCTCGCGGCCGACGGCTGGACCAGCCTGGTCGGCCTGCACTGGCTTGAGCTGAAGGCGCACTACGTCGGCAGCGGCAGCACCAGCGGCATCCGCCTGGCGGTGGGGCCGCCGCGCCTGGGCCTGGTGACGCGCGACGGCGGCGGATACTGGTTCGCGCCCGAACCCGGCGTCGCGGTGCAGGTCGACGGACAACCGGTGAAGGGGCGCATCCGGTTCCATGCCGACGACACGCCCGCGCCCACGGTCATCGCGTTCGACGATGGCAGGGGCGCGCTGAGCCTGATCCATCGCGGGCCGCGCCATGCGCTGCGGGTGAAGCATGCCGACGCGCCGGCGCGTCTCCAGTTCGGCCATCTGGACTACTGGCCGGCGGATACCTCCTGGCGCATCACCGCGCGCTTCGTGCCGCATGATGTCGGCAAGACGATGCCGGTGGTGGACATCACCGGCCTGGCCACCGAGCAGGCCAACGCCGGCGCCATCGAGTTCGAACGCGATGGCCGCACCTGGCGGCTGGAAGCGCTGGGCGAACCGGGCCGGCCGCTGCTGGTGATCTTCGCCGACCGTACCAGCGGCCGCGGCAGCTATGCCGCCGGCCGCTACATCGACCTGGAGGTGCCGGATGGCAGGAGCCAGGTGGTGATCGACTTCAACCGCGCCTACAACCCGCCGTGCGCGTTCACGCCGTTCGCGACCTGCCCGTTGCCGCCGCCGGAAAACCGCCTGGACCTGCCGGTCGAGGTGGGCGAAAAAACCTATGCGAAACCGGACAAGGGAGAACCGGCATGAAATGGATGACGCGGGCCGCGGCCCTGCTGCTGGGATCGGCGATGCTGCTGGGCGTGCCGGCTCCAGTATTGGCGCGACAGGCCGAACCGGCCGCCAGGCCGGCCCACGTGCCGCCGGTGCCGCTGTTGTGGAAGGCCAGCGGGCCCAAGGGCGCCGAACTCTACCTGCTCGGCTCGTTCCACCTGCTCCGGGCCGACGACTATCCGCTGTCGACGGACGTGGACAAGGCCTTCGACGCCTCGGACAGGCTGCTGTTCGAACTGGCGCCGGAGGAAATGAACTCGCCCGCCCTGGCCACGCAGATGGCGCAGGCCGCGCTGCGCCGCGATGGCCGCCTGCTCAAGGACGAACTGGATGCGGACACCTGGCGGCGGCTGCAGGAATACGCGGCCGCCAACGGATTGCCGATCGAGCGCCTGGCCGGGCTCAAGCCGTGGTTCGTCGGGCTGACCATCAGCCTGGGGCAGATGGCGCGGCAAGGGCTCGACGCGCAGGCCGGGCTGGACCGGCACCTGATGACGCGCGCCGCCACCGCCGGCAAGCCGACGCAGGGGCTGGAGAGCGCGGCCGCGCAGATCGCCATGCTCGACGGCATGAACGCCGACGAGCAGCGGCAACTGCTGCGCGAGGCGCTGGACCAGGTGGACAAGGGCGACGAGCAGGGACGGCGCCTGCACGATGCCTGGCGCCGCGGCGACGAGGTGACGCTGTGGCGCGACATGGCCGCGCAGATGAAACGCGACTATCCGGCGCTGTACCGGCGCATCAACACCGAGCGCAACGATGCCTGGCTGGCGCCGCTGCAGCAGCGCCTGCAGGCCGGGCCGGGGGCGACGCTGGTGGTGGTCGGCGCACTGCACCTGCTCGGCAGCGACGGCGTGGTCGAGAAGCTGCGCGCGCGCGGCTACAGGGTCGAGCGGATCTGCTCGGCGTGCGCGCCGGCGGCGAAGGGGCGAGGCGGAAAGCCATAGGCCTGCCCATGCAACCGGTCGCGGAGTCTCCCGCTGCAAACGATCACGGCGATCGCATCCTCAAGGTCGATCACGCCGGCGAACATGGCGCGGTCAACCTGTACAGCGGCCAGATATTCATGGCGCGGTTCACTGCGCCCGGCATGGTGGACGAGCTGAAGGAATTCCGCGCGCATGAGCAACGGCATCGGGCCCTCTTCGGCGCGGAACTGGCCCGCCGGGGGCGAGCGCGTTGCCGGAGCTATCGGCTATGCGGCATCGGCGGCCGCGTTCTCGGGCTCGTCACCGGGCTGCTGGGCGCGGGCGCCATTTCAGCCACGACGGTCGCGGTCGAAAGCGTGGTTCTTCGGCACCTGGAAAGCCAGCTCTCGGCATTGCAGGGCAACGATCCCGCCGCCGTTGCCGCGATCTCCGCCATCGTCGCGGAGGAACGGCAGCACCACGATCGCTCGGCAAGCCATATCCAGGGCGAGACGTTCTGGTCCCGGCTGCTGTCGCCGGTGGTGTCCGGCTCCACCGAGGCCGTCATCTGGCTGGGCATGCGGCTGTGAGCCGCCGGTTTTCCCGGCGGGAAGTGCGCCGACCCTTGAAATGAAGAAGGCCGACGCATGCGTCGGCCTTCCTGCATTCCGGCCGCTGCCGCTCAGCGGCTGCCGCGGCGCTTGTCGCTCGGCGATGGTGACGGCGGCGGTTCCGGCGGCTTGGTGCCGCCCGGCTGCGGGCGGCCGAAGCCGGCGCCCATGCTGCGCTGGAATTCCTGCCACAGCTCCAGGTTGCGTTCGGTGAGCTGGTTCATCATCGCCCACGGCGTCTGCCCGAGCAGGTTGCCCATCTGCTGGCGGAACTGCTGCTGCTGGTCGAGGAACACCTGCATGCTGCGCTCCAGGTAGTTGCCCATGAAGCCCTGCAGCGAATCGCCGTAGAAACGGATCAACTGGCTCAACAGCTGCGTGGACAGCATCGGCTCGCCGTCCTGTTCCTTGTCGGCGATGATCTGCAGCAGCACCGAGCGGGTCAGATCCTCGCCGCTCTTGGCGTCGCGGACCTCGAAGTCCTCGCCGTCCAGGATCAGCTGGCGGACGTCCTCGATGGTGATGTAGCTGGAGATCTCGGTGTCGTAGAGCCGCCGGTTGGGATACTTCTTGATGATGCGGGTCGCAGCCATTAAGCAGTCACTCTTCCTTCACGGTAGGCGCGCAGCATGGCGCAGTGCAGCAGGCCTTGCAACCGCCATAAGTACAGGGTGCGGGCTGCGCCGGCCGCTTCCCTTGAGGCCATGCAGCATGAATGCATGGTGCGCAGCATGGTCCGGCCGCGGCCCCGTCCGGCATGGCGCGGGCGCGGCCGGAGCGGGCGTCACCAGCCCATGTGGTGGCCGCCGTTGATGTCCAGGTTGGAGCCGGTGATCCAGGCCGCTTCCTCGGCCACCAGGAAGGCCACCGCGTAGGCGATTTCCTCCGGCTTGCCGAGGCGGCCGGTGGGGATGTCGGCGATGATCTTGGCGCGCACTTCCTCCGGCACCGCCATCACCATGTCGGTGGCCACGTAGCCGGGCGAGATGGTGTTGACGGTGATGCCGAAGCCGGCGTTCTCGCGCGCCAGGGAGATGGTGAAACCGTGCATGCCGGCCTTGGCCGCGGCGTAGTTGGCCTGGCCGTACTGGCCCTTGAGGCCATTGATCGAGCTGATCTGGATCACCCGGCCCCAGCCGCGCCGGCGCATGCCCTCGATGACCGGGCGGGTGACGTTGAACACCGAGTTGAGGTTGGTGTTGATCACCTCGTGCCACTGCTCGGGGCTCATGCGGTGGAAGGTGGTGTCGCGGGTGATGCCGGCGTTGTTGACCAGGATCTCCACCGGTCCCATCCCGGCTTCCACCGCCTGCACCAGCTCGCGGCCGCCGTCGGGCGTGGACACGTCGCCCGGGAACAGGGCGATGTCGCAGCCCCTGGCGCGCATCTGCTGCTGCCAGAGCGCGGCCTTGTCGGCGTTGCGGAAATTGGTGGCGACACGATGGCCCTGGTCGGCCAGGCGCTGGCAGATTGCGGTACCGATACCGCCGGTGCCGCCGGTGACCAGTGCAATACGGGATGTCGTCATGGGATGCGCTCCAGGCGCAGGCGCTGGGGAACGTCCGATTCTATGTGAACTGGGCGCCGTCACGGCAATGGCCCGGTGGCGGCGATCGAACCGCGGCGCAGGCGGCCGGGCTGGAAGGCGGCTGCCGCGCGTTCCAGCAGCGCCGGCAGCGTGCCGATGCCCTCCAGTTCCGCCGCCTGCTGGCCGAGCGCGGTCCACAGCCAGCGCAGCGTCGGCAACGGATCGCCGGGATCGACCGGCCGCGCGGCCAGCGACTTGGACAGCTTGGCGCCGTGCGCGTCGAGCAGCAGTGGCAGGTGCAGGTAGCGCGGTGTCGGCAGGCCCAGCGCGCGCTGCAGCAGGATCTGGCGTGGCGTGGAGTCGATCAGGTCGGCACCGCGCACGACATCGGTGATGCCCTGGTCGGCGTCGTCGACCACCACCGCCAGCTGGTAGGCCCAGCAGCCATCGGCGCGCAGCAGCACGACATCGCCGACCTCGCGGTCCACCCACTGCTCGAAACGCCCCTGCAGGCCGTCGTCGAAGGCGACATGGCTGCCGTCGGCTACGCGCAGGCGGATCGCCGGATGCGGGCGTTCGCGGCCGGCGACGCAGTGGCGGTGGATGCCGTGCTGGCCGGCCAGGTCGGTGCGGCTGCAATGGCAGGCGAAGGCCTTGCCGTCGGCCAGCAGGCGCTCGATGGCCGCACGGTAGAGTGCATGGCGGCGGCTCTGGTACTGCACCGGCGCGTCCGGCTGCAGGCCGAACGCGGCCAGCGTCGCCAGCTGCGACGCGGCCGCGCCGGCCACCTCGCGCGGCGGGTCCACGTCCTCGATGCGCACCAGCCATTGCCCGCGGGCATGCCGCGCCAGCAGCCAGCTGCCGAAGGCGGCCAGCATCGACCCCAGGTGCAGGGGGCCGGTGGGCGAGGGGGCGAAGCGGCCGCGGTAGGGAGTGGGAGACATCGAAGCTGAATCGTCGGTCAGAATCGCGCTTGAATTCAACCTGTGCGCACCGCAGATTTAGCGCGTTCATCCACCTCTATCGGACCCTTCCGCATGTTCACCCGTATCGGCCTGTTCCTGTTGACCAACTTTGCCGTGCTGATCCTGGCGGGCATCGTGATGTCGCTGCTGGGTGTCAATCCTGCGCAGATGAGCGGCCTGCTGGTCATGGCCGCGATCTTCGGCTTCGGCGGCTCCATCATCTCGCTGCTGCTGTCCAAGTTCATGGCCAAGCGCGGCACCGGCGCGGTGGTGATCACCCAGCCGCGCAACCAGACCGAGCGCTGGCTGCTGGACACCGTGGCGCGCCAGGCCAAGGCCGCCGGCATCGGCATGCCGGAAGTGGCGGTGTACGACGGCCCGGAGATCAACGCCTTCGCCACCGGCGCCAACCGCAACAACGCGCTGGTGGCCGTGTCCACCGGCCTGCTGCACAACATGAGCGAGGACGAGGCCGAGGCGGTACTGGGCCACGAGATCTCGCACGTCGCCAACGGCGACATGATCACCATGGCGCTGCTGCAGGGCGTGCTGAACACCTTCGTGATCGTGCTGGCGCGCGTGGTCGGTGGCGTCATCGACAGCGCGCTGTCGGGCAACCGCGACAGCGGCCGCGGCTTCGCCTACTACATCATCGTATTCGTGCTGGAGATGGTGTTCGGCCTGTTCGCGACGATGATCGCGATGTGGTTCTCGCGTCGCCGCGAGTTCCGCGCCGACGCCGGCGGCGCCAACCTGGCCGGCCGCCAGAAGATGATCGCCGCGCTGGAGCGGCTGAAGCTCAACCACGGCCAGAGCACGCTGCCGACCCAGATTGCGGCGTTCGGCATCGCCGGGGCGACGGCGAAGAAGCTGTTTCTGAGCCATCCGCCGCTGGAGGAGCGCATCGCGGCGCTGCGCTCTTCGACGGTGGTGTGATCGGTTCGACAACCCGCAATATCAGGAAAACGCCCGGCCAAGTGCCGGGCGTTTTCATTGGGCGGGGCTTATCGCCGTTGCCGTTGCCACTGCTTGTGCTTTTGACTTCAGACCCCCTTCCGCAGCGACGGAGCCAGCGGGAAAAACCCGAAGGGCGACGTGCATGGATGCACGTCGTTTTTCTACGCGACAGGGATGTCGCGTAGAAAAATCCCGCTGGCGGAGTGGACCCGGCGCGCGTAGCGCGTCGGGCGCGGAGGCAGGGGCGTGTTTCTTTGGGCCACGTTTCTTTGCACGAGCAAAGAAAGGTGGCTCGCGCCCCGAAGGGGAGCGAAAGCCTTTGATCCTGTTTCTGCCCTTGCTCTGGCTTCCCTTGGACGTCTGTGCCAAAGCGATAGGCAAAAGGGCCAAGGCAGAGGCCCAAGGCAGAGGCCAAGCATGAAAGCGGAAGCTTGAAAGCAGAGCTTTCGCCCCTGCTTCGCAGGAGCGAGTTACTTCTCTTTGCTCGTGCAAAGAGAAGTAACCAAGAGAAACACGCCCCTGCCTACGCGCCCACGGCACTGCGTGCCGCGGGTCCACTCCGCCGGCGGGATTTTTCTACGCGACATCCCTGTCGCGTAGAAAAACGGCGTGCGTCCCTGCACGTCGCCCCTGCGGGGTCTTGTCCGCCGGCTCCGTCGCTGCGGAAGGGGACCCGGAAGTCAAAAGCAAAAGCACCAGCAACAGCCAAAACCAAAGCCAAAGCCAAAGCCCAAAGCCTTCAACCGGTGATATTGCATGGCTGCAGCGGCGCGAGCCGCCGGCTCACGGCTGTAGTGGCGGACGTCATGCCGGAAACAGAAACGGCGCCCTCGCAGGCGCCGTCCAGGATCGCGGGTAAGGCCGGATCAGAACTTCGGGTCGAACTCGGCGGCGTGGCCGGTGTTGACGATCACCTTCTGCAGCGCCTCGCACACCTTCAGGTTGCCGGCCACCACCTGCTGGGTTTCCGGACCCTTGTCGTCCATGCGCGCCAGCGTGGCGCCGCGGTAGTTGCAGACCTTGCCGCCGGCCTCGCGCACCAGCAGCACGCCGGCGGCGATGTCCCAGGCCTTCACCCCGGCCTCGAAGTAGGCGTCGGCGCGGCCGCAGGCCACGTAGGCCAGGTCCAGCGCGGCCGAGCCGGTGCGGCGGATGTCCTCGGCCTGCACCAGCAGGGTGTCGATGGTCTTGAGCTGGCTGCCGGCGCGGGCGCGTTCGCGCGGGGCGAAGCCAGTGTGGATCATCGTGCCTTCCAGGTCCTTGCGCTCGGCCACGCGGATGCGGCGGTCGTTGAGCACTGCGCCGGCGCCCTTGGAGGCGGTGAACAGTTCGTTGCGCAGCGGGTCGAAGATCACCGCGTCGGTGGGTTCGCCGTTCTCGACCAGGGCGATGGACACGCAGTAGTGCGGGAAGCCGCGCAGGTAGTTGCTGGTGCCGTCCAGCGGGTCGATCACCCACATCTGGCGGCCGTTGCCCTGCAGGCCGCCTTCCTCGCCGTAGATGCCGTAGCCCGGGTACGCGCGCTTGAGTTCCTTGACGATGACCTTCTCGGCATCGCCGTCGACTTCGCTGGCGTAGTCCATCCTGCCCTTCTGCACCACGTTCAGCGCTTCGAGCTTGTTGATGTTGCGCAACAGGACGTTGCCGGCGAGGCGTGCGGCCTTGACCATGACGGTGACGGCGGGTTTCTGCATGGCGAAGGGCTCCCGTGAAGGCGAATGGGTCGGACTGGCGGAGGAAAAGAGCGGTTCCGGCGCAGAGGCCGGCCACGCAGTTTACCATCTGCGGCTGTCCCGCTCCTGACTTTTTTCGCCATGTCCGCTTCCGCCCGCATCCGTTTCGTCCTCGTCGGCACCCAGCACCCCGGCAACATCGGCGCGGCGGCGCGGGCGATGAAGACCATGGGGCTGGCGCGGCTGGTGCTGGTGGCGCCGGAGCAGCCGCTGGACGAGACGGCCTACCGGCGCTCGGCCGGCGCCGAGGACGTGCTCGGCGATGCGCCGGTGTTCGCCACCCTGGCCGAGGCCGTGGCCGACTGCCGTCTCGTGCTGGGCTGCACCGCGCGTTCGCGTCGCGTCCAGCTGGAGGAGCTGCTGCCGGAAACTGCCGGTCAGCGCGCCGTGTCCCGGGCCGCCGAACCGGCGGAGGTGGCCTTCGTGTTCGGGCGCGAGCGCACCGGCCTGACCAACGACGAACTGCAGCTGTGCCACGTTGCCGTGCATATCCCGTCCGATCCGGAGTTCAGCTCCTTGAACCTGGCCGCGGCGGTGCAGGTGCTGGCCTACGAGGTGCGCATGGCGCAGCTGGAGGGCCAGGCCGCGCCGGCGGCCGAGCCGGGGTACGGCGAGGCGCCGGCCAGCCACGCGCAGCTGGAGGGTCTGTTCGGACAGTTCGGCGACACCCTGGACCAGATCGACTTCCACAAGGGCCGCGCCCCGGAATCGGCGATGCGCAAGCTGCGCCGGCTGTTCATGAAGGCCGATCTGTCCGAGCAGGAAGTCCGCCTGCTGCGCGGGATACTGTCCGACGCCCAGCGCATGGCGCGCCTGGCCGGCGAGCGGCAAAACTGAGACATCCGTCAACCGGGGTTTTTCGGATAGTCTGTGCGCACACTCTTGGGGGAGCGCCGGTTTGCGTGTTTCACGATGGCTTTGGGGAGCCGTGTTGGTCTTGTCCGGATTGGCGCCGATGGTGGGAGCGGCGGCCGAGCGTTCGGTCCTGGTGCTGGGGCGCCTGAGCGACGATCCGAAGTCCCACTACGAACAGCTCAAACCGCTGCTGGACTACGTGGTTCCAAGGATGCGCGACGTGGGGATCGTCGAAGGCCGCATCCTGATGGCCAAGGACATGCAGCAGATGGCCAGCTACCTGCGCCGGGGGCGCGTGGACTGGGTGACGGAGACGTCCGGCACCGCCATGGCGCTGCGCCAGCGCAGCGGCGCAGAGCCGCTGCTGCTGACCGAGCGGGGCGGCGTGGCGGCCTACCATAGTGTGTTCTTCGTCCGCCGCGACAGCCCGATCAACACGCTGGAGGAACTGAAGGGACGCACGCTGGCGATGCAGAGCGCGTGGTCCACCAGTTCCTACCTGGTGCCGGCGATGGAGCTGCTGGCCCACGGGGTGCGCCCGGAAATCCTGCTCACGCCGCAGGACACGCCCACCGCCGACACGGTGGGTTATGTGTTCGCGCGTTCTGAGCTGAACATCTCCACCTTCGTGCACAAGCGCGTGGTCGATGCCGGGGTGGTCAGCAGCGTCGACTGGCTCGACGAGCGGCGGGTGCCGGCGGTGTTCCGGCGCGACATGCGGGTGCTGTACGAAAGCGAGGACGTGCCGCGCGCGGTGGAAATGGTGCGGCCGGGGCTGGACCCGGCGGTGCGGGCGCGCCTGCAGGAAGTGCTGCTGGAAGCCAGCAGCGACCCGGCGGCCGGCCCTGCGCTGCGCAAGTTCTTCGGGACGTCGGCGTTCCACCGCCTGGATCCGTCCAGCCAGCGGGCGCTTGACCGCCTGCGCACCGGCCTGGCCCGCGTGCGCATGGAGGTGGAATGAAACGGCCGCGGTTCGGGTTGCAGGCCCGGTTCCTGTGCGTGGCCGGTGGCGCCGTGCTGGTCGTGGTCGCCATCGTGGCGATCCTGCTGGCGCGGCAGGCCGCCGCCCAGCGCGAACTGTTGCAGGCCAGCAGCGGCGTGGTCAGCCAGGTGTTCGACCGCAGCGTGCGCGAGCAGGGCACCTCGCTGGCGACCTCGCTGGCCGAGGCGCTGGTCAATCCGCTGTATTTCTCCGACCTGGACGCGATCGGCGCGCTGGCGCGCAGCACCATCAGCCAGAAATCGGTCAGCTACGTGCTCGTGCACGATGCCGAGGGCCGGCTGATCCACGACGGTTCCATCGAGGTCGCCGGCTACGGCCGGCAGATGCAGGATCCGCTGGCGCAGGGCGCGATCGGCGCGGAGAAGCTGCGGATGCAGGAATCGCCGATGGTGCTGGAGGTGGATCTTCCGCTGCGCATCGGCGAGCAGCGCATCGGCGGGCTGCGGCTGGGCATGGACCTGGCGCCGGTCCGCGCGCAGGAGGCCGAGGCCCGGGCCGCGCTGGAGCAGCGCATGGGGCTGGCCAACCGCCGCCAGCTGGCCTGGGTGGTGCTGATGATGGTGGCCCTGGTCGGCCTGGCCTGCCTCATGGCGCTGTACGTGCAGCGCACGCTGGTGCAGCCGGTGCGCTGGCTCGGCGCGGCCGCGCGCCGCATCGAGGCCGGCGACTACGAGGTCGAGCAGCAGGACACGCGCCGCGGCGACGAGATCGGCGAACTGCTGCGCACCTTCGGGCGCATGGGCCAGAGCATCGCCCGCCACGACCGTGAGGTGCGGCAGATGGCCTATACCGATTCGCTGACCGGCCTGACCAACCGCCTGGCGTTCCGCGAGGCGCTGGACCATCGCCTGCTCGGCGCGCGCGCCTCGGGGCAGGGGCTGGCGCTGCTGTTCATCGACATCGACGAGTTCAAGCGGGTCAACGACACCCTCGGCCACGAGGCCGGCGACGAGGCGCTGCTGCAGTTCGCCCAGCGCATCGCCGCGGCGGTGGAACAGGATGGCGGCGACGACGCGCTGCTGGCGCGCTTCGGCGGCGACGAGTTCGTGATCCTGATCGGCCGCGAGGCCGGCAAGGTGGAGAACATGGCCACCGCCCTGGCCAAGCGGCTGGTGGCTGACCTGGGCCATCCGCTGCAGGTGCAGGGGCGCGAGATCTTCCTCGGCAGCTCGATCGGCATCACCCTGTTCCCGGAGGACGCGACCGACGCCACCGGCCTGCTCAAGAACGGCGACATCGCCATGTACCAGGCCAAGCTGGCCGGCAAGAGCTGCTTCCGCTACTACAGCCGCGCGCTGGACCATGCGGTCGAGCGTCGCCTGCACCTGGAGCAGGAACTGCGCGGGGCGTGGGAGCGCGGCGAGCTGCGCCTGGTCTACCAGCCGATCTTCCGCTCCCTGGACCGCATGCTGATCGGCGTGGAGGCGCTGCTGCGCTGGCAGCACCCGGTGCTGGGCGCCATCCCGCCTTCGATGTTCATCGACATCGCCGAACAGAGCGGCCTGATCCAGGCGCTGGGGCCGAAGGTGCTGCGCACCGCCTGCCAGCAGGCCCGGCAATGGCCGTGCAACGCCGCCGGCGAGGAACTGTTCGTCTCGGTCAACGTGTCCCCGCGCCAGTTGCGCGGTGGCGACCTGATCGCCGCCGTGGAGCAGGGCCTGCATGCCTCCGGGCTGGCCGCCTCGCGCCTGCACCTGGAGCTGACCGAGACCGCGGTGATCGGCGACGAGATGCTGGCCGCCTCGCTGCTGGAGAAACTGCACCGCACCGGGGTGAAGGTGTGGCTGGACGACTTCGGCACCGGCTTCTCGGGGCTGAGCCACTTGCGGCAGGTGCCGGTGGACGGGGTCAAGATCGACAGGAGCTTCGTCGCCGACCTGCAACGCGACCCGGACGACCTGGCCCTGACCACCGCGATCATCGCGATGGCGCATGCGCTGGGCATCACCGTGGTCGCCGAGGGCATCGAGCACCAGGCCCAGTTCGACCTGCTCAACGAGCGTGGCTGCGACCTGGTGCAGGGCTACTGGCTGGCGCGTCCGCTGGATTCGGACGACCTGGTGCGCCTGCTGGACGCCGCGCCAGGCCCGGCGGCCTGAGGTGGCGCGGCGGGCGGCCGCCCCGCCGGATTCAGAGCGGTCGCTTGCCGCTGTCGCCGGCGATCTCGCGCACCAGCTTCGGCACCAGGTAGCCGGACAGGCGCGCGCGCAGCGCCGCGTGCAGTTCCAGCGCACGCGCGTCGTCGACCTCGAAATGGGCCACGCCCTGCACCCGGTCCAGCTGGTGCAGGTAGTAGGGCAGCACGCCGGCGGCGAAGCTGCGTTCGCTCAGCGCGGCCAGGGCCTGGACGTCGTCGTTGACGCCGCGCAGCAGCACCGCCTGGTTGAGCAGCTGCGCGCCGCTGCCGCGCAGGCGGGCGAGGGCGGCATCGACACCGGCGTCGAATTCGTTGGCGTGGTTGGCGTGGATCACGAAGGCCAGCGGCCATGGCAGGCCGGCCAGCCAGCGCACGAGGGCCGCGTCCACGCGTTCGGGCAGCACCACCGGCAGCCGGCTGTGGATGCGCAGGCGCCGGACATGCGCGACGGCGGACAGGGCGTCGGTGAGTTCGGCCAGCTTGGCCGTGGCCAGCGACAGCGGATCGCCCCCGGACAGGATCACCTCGTCGATCGACGGATCGGCGGCGATGGCCGCCACCGCCTCCTGCCAGCCGCCTTTGGCGGCGTTCTCGCCGGCGTAGTCGAAATGGCGGCGGAAGCAGTAGCGGCAGTTGATCGCGCAGCTGCCGGTGGCCACCAGCAGGGCGCGCCCGCGGTATTTCTGGATCACGCCGGTGGCCTTCTTCGCCGGGCCGTCGCCGACCGCGTCGAAAGCGAAGCCCGGCACGACCCGCATCTCGGCATCGACCGGCAGGACCTGCCGCAGCAGCGGGTCGGCCGGGTCGCCGCGGCGCATGCGCGCGGCGAAGCCGCGCGGCACCCGCAGCGGGAACTGCGCCAGCGCCTGCGCCGAGACTCCCAGGTCGGCGGCCTCCAGCCCCAGCCCGGCCAGCAGTTCGGCCGGGTCGCGGATCGCCTGGCGCCAGTGCGCCTGCCAGCGCTCGGCGGGCAGGGGGACGGGAGCTTCCTGTGGAGCGGGGGCGAGGGCTGCGGTTATCATGGGCGACCAGAAAAACAGATGTCCGCCTTAGATGGCGGGCGTTCCATTCTAATCCGGCCGCCGCGCGCGCGCCGGTTTTGCCACTTATCAGGAGTTCCAGCATGGCCAGCTACGGCATGAACGACGTGAAGAACGGGATGAAGATCCTGGTCAACAACCAACCGGCGGTCATCATCGACACCGAGTACGTCAAGCCGGGCAAGGGCCAGGCGTTCACCCGCGTGAAGTACCGCCTGATCAAGGACGGCCGCACGCAGGAAATCACCATGAAGTCGACCGACTCGCTGGACGCGGCCGACGTCGTGGATACCGACATGAACTACATGTACAGCGACGGCGAGTACTGGCACTTCATGGACCCGGAGACCTTCGAGCAGGTGCAGGCGACCAAGGCCGGCATGGGCGGCGCCGAGAAGTGGCTCAAGGGCGAGGAATCCTGCGTGGTCACCTTGTGGAACGGCGAGCCGATCGCCGTGCAGCCGCCGAATTTCGTCGAGCTGAAGATCACCGAGACCGACCCGGGCGTGCGCGGCGACACCTCGGGCGGCGGCGGCAAGCCGGCCACCCTGGAAACCGGCGCCGTGGTGCGCGTGCCGCTGTTCGTCGGCCAGGACGAAGTGATCCGCGTCGACACCCGCTCCGGCGAATACTCCGCACGCGTCAAGTAAGCCCATGCGCGAACCCGCCGGCGTCGAGCAGGCTGTCGAGGAACCGGTCCGCGAGGACCGGTTTCCGCATGAGCGGGTGGTGAACTTCTGCGATGCGGTGTTCGCCATCGTCATCACCCTGCTGGCGATCGAGCTGCGCCTGCCCGGCAGCGAACTGATCGAACGGGTCGGCGCGGACCAGGCCTGGGGCGAGACGTTCGGCCTGCTGCTGTCCTACGTCATCAGCTTCTTCGTGACCGGGCTGTTCTGGGTGGGCCACATGCTCACCTGGAAGCACGTGCGGCGGGTCAACGGCAAGGTGGTGTGGCTGGCCCTGCTGCAGCTGTTCTTCGTGGTGCTGATGCCGTTCGCCACGCGCCAGGTATCGGAACATTTCGTGTTCTACGCGCTGGTGCTCACCGGCATCTCGCTGTTCTCCTGGCTGGTCCGGCGCACGGTGGTGGCGCAGGAGGACCTGCGGGCCCGGCTCGGCCCGGCCCAGGCCCGGCTGCTGCTGGCGCGCGGGCTGATCCCGCTGCTGGTCTTCTCCTCCGCCGTCCCGCTGGGCCTGTTCGTCCCCGGGAAATGGGCGGTATTGGTTTTCGCGCTGATCTTCCCGCTGTCCCTCATCGCCAGGCGGCGCATCCTCGCCCGCGGCAGTTGAGCGCATGGCGGAAGCCCGGCCCTGCTAGGAAGCTATGCAATGACGATCCATCAAACCGCGGCGACCGCCTGCGACCTCCTGATCGAAGCCGGCTACGTGGTGCCGGTCGAGCCGCACGCGGTGGTGCTGGAAGACCACGCGGTGGCGATCCACGGCGGCCAGATCGTGGCGGTGCTGCCGCGCGCCGAGGCGCGCGCGCGTTTCCAGGCCCGGGAAGTGGTTTCCCGCCCGGAATCGGCGCTGATCCCCGGTCTGGTCAACGCCCACACCCACAACCCGATGACCCTGCTGCGCGGCATCGCCGACGACCTGCCGCTGATGACCTGGCTGCGCGAGCACATCTGGCCGGTGGAAGCGGCGGTGATCGGCCCGGAGTTCGTCGCCGACGGCACCACCCTGGCCATCGCCGAGATGCTGCGCGGCGGCACCACCTGTGCCAACGAGAACTACTTCTTCGCCGACGTGCAGGCCGCCGTGTACAAGAAGCACGGCTTCCGCGCGCTGGTCGGCTCGGTGATCATCGATTTTCCCAGCGCCTGGGCCAGGAGCGACGACGAGTACTTCGCGCGCGCCACCGAACTGCACGACCAGTGGCGCGGCGATGCGCTGATCGGCACCGCGTTCGCGCCGCATGCGCCGTACACGGTCAACGACGCCAATTTCGAGCGGGTGCGCATGCTGTCCGACCAGCTCGACATCCCGGTACACCTGCATACCCACGAGACCGCGCAGGAAATCAGCGACTCGATCAGGCTGCACGGCCAGCGCCCGCTGGCGCGGCTGGACCGCCTGGGCCTGGTCAACGACCGCCTGATCGCGGTGCACATGACCCAGCTCACCGACGCCGAGATCCACCTGTGCGCCGAGCGCGGGGTGCACGTGGTGCATTGCCCCGAGTCGAACCTGAAGCTGGCCTCGGGCTTCTGCCCGGCCTGCGCGCTGGTGCGCGCGGGCGTGAACCTGGCCATCGGCACCGACGGCTGCGCCAGCAACAACGACCTGGACATGTTCAGCGAGAACCGCACCGCGGCGATCCTGGCCAAGGCCGTGGCCAACGACGCCACCGCGCTGGACGCGGCCACCACGCTGCGCGCGGCCACGCTGGGCGGCGCGCGCGCGCTGGGCTTCGGCGAGAAGATCGGTTCGATCGAGGTCGGCAAGCAGGCCGACCTGGCCTGCGTGGACCTGTCGGCGCTGGAGACCCAGCCGCTGCACCACGTGCTGTCGCAGCTGGTCTACGCCGCCGGCCGCCACCAGGTCAGCGACGTGTGGATCGCCGGCCAGCCCAAGCTGGTGCGGCGCGAACTGGTCGGCATGGACGTGGCGGCGATCGCCGCCAATGCCCGCCAGTGGCGCGACCGCATCCGTTCCAGCCGCGCCTGAGCGCGGTGGCATCACGAGGACCCTGAAATGACCGCAGCCCCCACCTCCCACAATTTCGATCAGGCCGAACTGGACAAGTTCGCCGCGCTGGCCAACCGCTGGTGGGATGCCGACGGCCCGCAGAAGCCGCTGCACGCGCTCAATCCCGTGCGGCTGCACTACGTGGCCGAACGCGCCGCGCTGCGCGGCGCGAAGGTGCTGGACATCGGCTGCGGCGGCGGCCTGCTGAGCGAGGCGCTGGCCAAGGAGGGCGCGCAGGTCACCGCCATCGACCTGGCGCCGGAGCTGGTCAAGGTCGCGCGCCTGCACGGGCTGGAGTCCGGGGTGCAGGTCGATTACCGGGTGCAGGCGGCCGAGGACCTGGCCGCCGAGCAGGCCGGCACGTTCGACGTGGTGACCTGCATGGAGATGCTGGAGCACGTGCCGGACCCGGGCGCGATCATCGCCGCCTGCCAGCGCCTGCTGCGCCCCGGCGGCAAGCTGTTCCTGTCCACGATCAACCGCACCCCGGCCGCGTTCGCGGTGGCCGTGGTCGGCGCCGAGTACATCGCCCGGCTGCTGCCCAGGGGCACGCACCACTACCAGGAATTCATCAGGCCGGCCGAGCTGGGCGCTTGGCTGCGCCAGTCGGGGCTGCAGCTGCAAGACGTCAGCGGCATGGCCTACGAGCCCTGGCGCAACCGTGCGCGCCTGAGCCGCCGCACCGACATCAATTACCTGGCCTTCGCGGTCAAGCCGGACCAGGCGTGACCGCGGCGACGTTCCCGCCGGCGGCGCTGTTCGACCTGGACGGCACCCTGCTCGACACCGCACTGGATTTCGTCGTCACCGCCAACGCCATGCGCCAGGCGCGCGGCATGGACGCGCTGAACGAACAGCGGCTGCGCCCGGTGGTGTCCAAGGGCTCGCGGGCGATGCTGGCGGTGGCCTTCCCGCACATGGCCGAGAGCGAGCGCCATGCGCTGGTGCCCGAGTTCCTCGATGTCTACCAGTCGCTGATCGGCCGCCATGCGCGGCTGTTCGACGGCGTCACCGACATGCTGCAGGCGCTGGAGCGGGCGGGCAGCCGCTGGGGCATCGTCACCAACAAGCCCGAATACCTGGCGCGGCTGATCCTGCCGCAGCTGGGTTGGGAACAGCGCTGCGCGGTGCTTATCGGCGGCGACACCCTGGCCGAGCGCAAGCCGCATCCGCTGCCGCTGCAGGTGGCCGCGCAGCGGATCGGCGTGGCCGCGCAGCGCTGCGTCTACGTCGGCGACGACGAGCGCGACATCCAGGCCGCGCGCGCGGCCGCCATGCCGTCGATCGCGGCGCTGTGGGGCTACCGCCCGGAGGGCGACGATCCGCTGCTGTGGCAGGCCGACACGATGGCGGCCACGCCGGCCGTGCTACTGGAGCCGGCCGCCTGGCCGGCCGCCGCAGGATAGCGCGCCGCCGCCGCGCCGCGCTTTGCGCCGCGCGGTAGCCGAAGTTGGCGCTCCGACGGATTCCATGCCTGTGTGCGGCCACGATGTCCCCGGGCGATCGCGGGATGCCGGCAGGCGCCGGCCCCGTTGGATCGGGCTCTGCCGCTCACTCGCCGCAGCGGCGGTAATCGAGCGGAATCTCCATCGTCTTTCCGTCTTATCCCAGCCCGGAGATAGATGCGCGCGGCCGCCTAGCCGGTCGCCGGAAGATAGTGCACCGCTGCCGCACCGCGCTTTGCGCCGCGCGGTAGCCGAAATTGGCGGTCCGGCGGATTCCATGCCTGTATGCGGCCACGATGTCCCCAGGCGATCGCGGGATGCCGGCAGGCGCCGGCCCCATTGGATCGGCCCCGCCGCTCACTCGCCGCAGCGGCGGTAATCGAACGGAATCTCCAGCGTCTTTCCGTCTTCGCCCGGCCCGGAGATGGACGCGCGCAGCCCCGCGCCGTCGCGCCGGTACTCGATGCGGTTGGGGAAATCGTGCGCGGTGTTCTCCAGCACCATCCAGCCCTCGCCGCGCCCGGTGATGGCGAACACGGTGGGCGGGGCGCCGTTGGGCTGGACGTGGAAACCGGCCTCCTTGCCCGCCGGTACCAGCCGCATGAACTCGAACGATTCGGTACGCTCGCCGCGGAGCGTGCGCGACATGCCCAGCAGCGCGCCGCCGGCCTGGGGCAGCCAGATCTCCTCGATCCTGCGTTCCTCGCTGCCGCCGCACCAGTGGCCGGCCAGCCAGTCGAACTCCATCCCGGCGGCCGTGGCCGCGCCGCTTGCCAATGCCAGGCCGACGCCCAGCCCGATTGCCGCATTCGCCATGTCCCATCTCCCTGTTGGATGGCCGCAGGCTAGACGGGACCCGGCGGCGGCGCTTGTAAAAACGCGCAACGCGCGGTTCGATGGCGCATGGATTACCTGGAGCTTCCGCCGCCGCCCGACCTGCAGCGCCACGTGCGCTGCCTCTGGGTGCTGCGCGACGACACGCCCGGCGACGAAATGCAGGTCATCTACCCGGACGGCTGCTGCGAACTGCTGGCCGAACTGGGCGTACCGCTGCGCTTCCACGGCGCGGACGGCCAGGTCCGCGCCGACCAGCCGTTCTGCTTCGCCGCCCAGCAGCTGGGTCCGGTCCGCCTGCAGGCCGCCGGCGCGGTGTTCTGCATCGGCGTGCGCCTGCAGCCGGCCAGCAGCGCGCTGGTCGCCGGCCGGCGGCTGCCCGGGCTGCGCGACCACGCGCCGGACCTGCACACGCTGGATGCGCCGTTCGCGGTCGGCTTCGGCGACGCGGCGCGCGCATATGCCGCCACGCAGTCGCCGGAACCGCTGTGGGCGCTGCTGCGGGAGCATTGCGCCGGCTTCGCGCCCGATGCGCTCGTCGAGCGTGCCGTGCTCATGCTCGACGCGGTGGATGGCGACCTGCGCATCGCCGGGCTGGCGCGGCAACTGGGCGTCGCGCTGCGCACCCTGCAATCGCGCTTCCTCGCCGCGGTGGGCATGACCCCGAAGGAGTACGCGCGCGTGCGCCGCCTGCAGGCGCTGCTGCGCACGCTGGACGCCGAGGACGCGGACATCGCCGATGCGGCCGCGCGCCATGGCTACAGCGACCAGGCGCACGCCACCCACGATCTGCTCAGCTGGACCGGCACCACGCCGGCCCGGCTGGTCCAGGCGCTGCGCGGCGACCGCGGCGGCGCTGACGCGTTGCGCCTGGCCGCGGCCTTCGTGCGCGGGACCAGCGCCGGAACGGTCCCGGCGCCGCGCGGCGTGGGTTCGGCGCGGAGCTTGGCCGGCGGCTGACGCGCGGTAAGCACTGTCCCGACTGGCGGGGCGGCAGACGGGGCGCGGGCGGGTTCTTACAATGTGCGCATGACTGGATCTGATTCGCTGGACGGCTTCCTGGACAAATGGCGCGAGCGCTGGCCCGAGTGGCCGCTGGTCGACCGTTTCGTCGCGCCGGAGCTGCATCGCCGCACGTTGGCGTGGTTCGCCCTGCTGCAGGAATTCGACGACATGCTCAATACCGCCGGCGATCCGTTGCCGGCCAATGCCAAGCTCGGCTGGTGGGGCGAGGAACTGCGCAGCTGGGCAGGGCAGCGTTCGCGGCATCCGCTGGGGCGGGTGCTGGAGCCGATGCCGGCGCCCTGGGCGCGGCTGGCCGAAGCGCTGCCGGACCTGGCCGAGGCCCGCGACACCGCCGCGGATCCGGCGCAGGCGCGCCGTTCCCTGCAACGCTTCGCCGACGCGGTGGCGGCGGTGGAAGCGGCGCTGTTCGACGCGCCGCTGCAGCCCAAGGCCGGCGAGGCGGTGCTGACCCAGATGCTGGCGCAGCGGGTACAGGACCTGGGCGCCGCCGCGGTGCCCGGCGGCGCCGGCGGCGAACGGCAATGGCAGCAGAGCCTGCTGGCGCGCTGGCCCGCGCGGGTGGCGGGGCCGCGGCCACGCCGGCTCTACGCCGTGCTGGCCCGCGGCCGCCTGCAGGCCCGCCTGCGGGGCGGCGACTACCAGCCGAGCCCGGCGGGATTGCTGTGGCGGAGCTGGTGGGCGGCGCGCGGCTGATTCCGACGTAGAGCGATCGCGTAGGAGCGGGTTCACCCGCGATCGCTTTTGGGGCACAGGCGCAGGAGCTTTCGCGGGTGAACCCGCTCCTACAAGAGCCGGGTTGGTTGTTGCAGAGGCCCGTCGCGGTGTTCAGCGCGTGCGAACCGCCGGTGCTGGTGAAGACGTGCGGCCACGATGGCCGCCGTAGGAGCGCGATGAAGGTTTACTGGTGAAGCGCCGTCACGCACCAAGATGCGCTCCTGCGGAAGCATCGCGAGGGCAAGGCATCAAACCGCGCTGGACGCAGGCAGGCAACGCGCCGCCTTGCATCTGCGTGTTGTCATTTCCCGTACCCAGCAGCGCGCCATGCGGGAGGCTATGACAAGACGCGACACCGCGTATCCGTGGAGCGAACAACGGACTGTTACTTCCCGCGCTCCAGCACCGCGCCAGACGGTAAGGGGGTGCAGCGGCTGAAGGAAGCGCCGCCGCGCGTCCGTAGGGCGGACAACGGGTTCCTACTTCCCGCGCTCAAGCACCAGAAGCGGATCGATGCGGGTGTCGAACCAGTTCATTCCCCAGTGCAGGTGCGGTCCGGTCGCGCGTCCGGTGGCGCCGACTGCGGCGATCACCTGCCCCTGTTCGATGCGGTCGCCGACCTTCACGTCGATGCGCGACAGGTGCAGGAAGTTGGAACTGATGCCGAAACCGTGGTCGAGCACCAGGGTGCCGCCGGTCAGGTAGAGGTCCGGGCTGGCGAAGCTGACGACGCCGGCGGCCGGCGCCTTGACCGGCGTGCCGGTCGGGACGGCGATGTCTATGCCCGAATGGCCGGCGCCGGGCTGGCCGTTGTAGACGCGGGCGTTGCCGAAACGGCCGCTGATGCGGCCCTGCACCGGCCAGAGGAAGGTCTGGGCGAAGTCGGTGCGGTTGTCGTCGCGCCTGCGCGATTCGGTGACCTGCGCCTGCTCGCGGGCGATGCGCGCGGCGATGGCCGGCGGCGGGTTCACCGTCTTGGGCGGCACGCCATTGACGCGTTCCACGGGCCAGTCGCGCGCGGTCACCGCGATCACCGCGGTCTCGCTGCTGCCATCCGGACGGCGCACCTGCACCTGCAGCGGGCCCTTCTCGTCGCGGCCGATGCCGAACACCACGCTGCCGTAGCCGCTGACCCGCAGGTCGCGGTCGGCGTAGCGCACGCGGCTGCCGGCCGGCACCTTGCCGATCACCATCGCGCCCTGCGAGGCGCTGGCCGGGAACACCACGCGGTTGTCGACCAGTTCGTCGATGCCGTCCTGCGCCAGTGCCGACGGAATGGGGTACAGGGGCGCGGCGAGCAGCAGCGCCGCCAATACGAACGCCGGACGCATCAGCGGTCGTAGGTCATGCGCTGGCCGGCCGGGCTGCCCACCAGCTTGCTGCCGTCCCACACCAGCTGGCCGTTGACCCAGGTGGCGGCCACGCGCGAGCGGAAGGTGGTGCCTTCGAACGGCGACCAGCCACACTTGGACAGCACGTCCTCGCGCCTGACCGTGAACGGCACGTCCTCGACCAGCACCAGGTCGGCGAAATAGCCCTCGCGCAGGAAGCCGCGCTCCTCCACGTCGAACAGCTGCGCCGGGGCGTGCGCGAACTTCTGCACCACCTGCTCGCGGGTCAGCTTGCCTTCGTGCACGCGTTCCAGCGCGGCGACCAGCGCGTACTGCACCAGCGGCAGGCCGGACGGCGCCTGCGCGTAGGGCTTCTGCTTCTCTTCCCAGGTGTGCGGGGCGTGGTCGGTGGCCAGCACGTCGAGCACGTCGTCGGCCAGCGCGGCGGTGATCGCCTCGCGGTCGGACACTTCCTTGATCGCCGGGTTGCACTTGATCAGGTTGCCCTTGGTCGCATAGTCCGGCCGGGCGAAGTGCAGGAAGTGCACGCAGGTCTCGGCGGTGATCTGCTTGCGGCTGCCGTCGGCGCGGATCAGCGGCCCCTTCTCGAACAGCGCCAGCTCGTCGGCAGTGGAGATGTGCAGCACGTGCAGGCGGGTGCCGTGCTTGCGCGCCAGCGACATCGCCAGCCGGGTCGACTTGATGCAGGCCTCGCGCGAGCGGATGTCCGGGTGCATGTCCGCGGTCAGCGCATCGCCGTACTTCTCCTGGAACGCCTTCATGTTGGCGTCGATCATCGGCGTGTCTTCGCAGTGCGTGATGATCGGGGTCGGGCATTCGCGGAAGATCGCGTCCAGGGTTTCCGGGTTGTCGACCAGCATGTTGCCGGTGGAGGCGCCCATGAACACCTTCACGCCCGGCGCCTTCTTCGGGTCGAGCACGCGGATCGCGTCCAGGTTGTCGTTGCTGGCGCCGTGGTAGAAGCCGTAGTTGGCCCAGGCGCGGCCCTTGGCCAGTTCGTACTTGGCTTCCAGGATGGTCGAGTCCAGGGTCGGCGGGTTGGTGTTGGGCATGTCCATGAAGCTGGTCAGGCCACCGGCCACCGCCGCGGCCGATTCGCTGGCGATGTCGCCCTTGTGGGTCAGGCCCGGTTCGCGGAAATGCACCTGGTCGTCGATCATGCCGGGCAGCAGCCAGCGGCCGGCGGCATCGACCATCTCCTCGCCGGCGCGCGGGGCCAGGCCACTGCCGATCTGCGCGATGCGGCCGTCCTCGATGCGCAGGTCGCCGTCGAAGGTGCGGCCTTCGTTGACCATGCGGGCGTTGGTGATGAGCGTGGAGGACATGTCAGTGTTTTCCTGTGCAGCGGCAAGAGGGGGAGTCGGCCTTTCCGGGAACGGGGTCGAAGCCGCCGGGGTGGAACGGATGGCAGCGGCCCAGCCGGCGCAGCGTAAGCCAGCAGCCCCGCAACGGGCCGTGTACGCGGATGGCATCCATCGAATATTCCGAGCAGCTGGGGACGAAGCGGCAGCGCGGCCCCAGCAGGGGGCTGATGAAGCGCTTGTAGAAGCGCAACAGGGCGATGAGAAGTCGGCCGATCACCTGCCGATGATAAGCCAGCTGGCATTGCCCAAGGATTTGTCGCACGATGCCGGACAGGCGGCAGGCGGGCTCCAAACGCCTTTGCGCCCGCCGGGTACGCCGGTCGTGCCTGGTCACGTTCCGAACTGCGCGGGACGATCCGGCGATGCCGCCGGAACGCCCCGGAGCCGATCGGGCATCCGTTCATGTCGGGGCGGTCGGCGCGGTTGCCGCTGCTGGTCGGGTAGGCTATAAAGGCCCGCTTTCCCGGGCCCCGGGGGAAACAAGGAAGAGCGTTTCGTGGCTGCTAAAAAACCTGCAAAAAAGGCCGTCAAGGCCGCCAAGAAAACCGCCAAACCTGCAGTCAAGAAGGCGGCGCCCAAGCCGGTGGTCAAGAAACCGGTAGCCAAGGCCGCCAAGCCGGCTGCGAAGAAGGCGCCCGCGAAGAAGGTGGCGGCCAAGAAGGCCCCGGCCAGGCAGGCGACGCCCGCCAAGAAGGCCGCGGTCAAGAAAGCTCCCGTCAAGAAGGTGGCCGCCAGCAAGGCCCCGGCAAAGAAGGTGGCCGCTCCGGTGGCCAAGGTGGCCAAGGCCGCCAAACCTGCCAAGCCGGTGGTCAAGAAGGCAGCCGAGAAAACCGCCGCCAAGGCTTCCAAGTCCCCGGTCAGCAAACCCGTCGTCAAGTCCGTACCGAAACCGGCCACCAAGCCGGTTCCGGCCAAGCCTGTCCCGGCCGTAGTCGCCAAGACGGTTCCAGCCCCGGCCCCCGCGCCGGCGGCCAAGGCACCGGCACCGGCGGCCAAGGCCCCGCAATCCAAGAATCCCGTGCCTGTTTCGAAAAACCCCGCAAAGACCGCCGTCAAGTCCGCTGCACCCGCCGCCGTCCGTCCGGTCGGCAAGGTCGCCGTTGCCGTAACCGCACGCTCGGCCGCCCCGGCCCCGCGCAGCAAGCACAAGGTGGTCGAGTACAAGACCGACGAGGCGACCGGCCGCCCGATCCTGCCCGCCGGCTACAAGCCGACGTCGGACGAGGAGTACATGAGCCCGCTGCAGCAGGAGTACTTCCGCCAGCGCCTGCAGGACTGGCGCGCCGACCTGGTAGAGGAATCCAAGCAGACCATCGAGAACCTGCGCGAGGAAGTGCGCGACATCGGCGACGAAGCCGAACGTGCGACCCGCGAGACCGAGAACTCGCTGGAACTGCGTACCCGCGACCGCTACCGCAAGCTGATCGGCAAGATCGACAGCACGCTCAAGCGCCTGGAATCCGGCGACTACGGCTACTGCGTGGACACCGGCGAGGAGATCGGCCTGGAGCGCCTGGAGGCGCGCCTCACCGCCGAGCGCACCATCGACGCGCAGGAGCGCTGGGAGCACCTGCAGAAGCAACAGGGTGATTAAAGTTTCATACGAAACCATATGGGTTCACAAGGATGTGAATCCCCATGGAATCAACGAGTTGTAGTCTCACCAAGTCCCAGGCCTAATCAGAAAATCCCTCGCTTCGGAGGGTGCTTTTCGGGGTTGATTTTGCCTTCCCGCCACTAAGATCGAACGTCGTTGAGGACGTCCGAGGTGTGGTGAAGTGGCAATCGACAAGCTGAACGCAAACCAGATTCGCAACGCCAGGTGCGGCAAGCACTTCGACGGTGCTGGTCTGTTCCTTCAGGTCCTGGCTAGCGGCAACCGCTACTGGCGGATGAAGTACTACTACGGCGGGCGCGAGAAGCTGATTGCGTTCGGTGTCTATCCCGAAGTGTCTCTGGCGGAGGCGCGTCAACGTCGTGATGAAGCGCGGACCTTGCTGCGCCAAGGTCGGGATCCGGTGATGGCGCGACGTGCGGAACGACGCGAAGCCGTTGCACGAGCCTCCAACAATTTTGAAACCGTCTGCCTGGAGTGGGTCAGGGTCAAGGGCTATCGCTGGTCGGAAGGACACCGGCTCGGTGTCATCTCCCAGATGGAGAACGGTGTCTTTCCTCGGTTGGGCTGTACGTCGGTTGCCGAGCTGACGCCGGCAGACATCCTTTTCACGGTACGTCAGGTGGAGCGGCGAGGTGCTTTCGATTCCGCCGGACGCCTGCTGCAACGGATACGCAGCGTACTGAATTACGCGGTTGCCACCGGTCGTCTCATGTCGAATCCGGCACGGGATTTGCGGAATGTCCTGATCCCGCCGCAGCGTGGTCAACATGCCGCGATGGCGTTTGGGGAGGTGGGCGCCTTCCTGGCGACATTGGATCGTTATCCCGGCAATCCCGAGACCCGGATCGCGTTGGAGATGCTCGTGCATACCTTCGTACGCAGTCAGGAGGTGCGCCTGGCGCGATGGAGTGAGTTCGATCCAGAAGCATGGGATCCGAAAGCGGATGGGCGGAAGTATTGGCGGATACCTGCCGAACGCATGAAAAAGCGACGGGAACACGTGGTGCCGCTCTCGCCTCAGGTCCGCGAGCTGTTGGCCCAGTTGCGCCGGTTCACCGGAAACGGTGAGCTGCTTTTCCCGCATCGCAGTGGCGGTGGGCAGGCGATGACGAAGTCCGGTTTGCGCAAGGCCATGGCCTACGCGGGTTTCCAGGGGGAAGCGACAATCCACGGGTTTCGTGCGCTGGCTTCGACGGAACTCAATGAGCGGGGATTCCATGCCGATGCCATCGAGCGGCAACTGGCCCATGAGGAGGCGAACAAGAGTCGTCGAGCCTACAACCGGGCCTCGTACCTGGAGGAGCGCTGCAAGATGATGGACGCTTGGTCGGATCTGCTGGCCAGTGAGAAACGGACGGCAGCGATGCTGCTTCGCTTGAAGGAGGGGGCCATGTCATCCGGGGCCGGGGATGAACTGCCGGGCAACTGATTGGCAAAGCTCTTCTCCGGACTCTAGGTAACGCTGATTTAATCGTTTTTGGCTAATTTGTTGAATTTTTAATCATTTTTGTGTATCTCTAAGCGCCTGTGATGGCATTTCTCCCAAGTTTCGACGTTTTTGTGCGGGCTGAATTGCCTTCCTTCCTATCAGGAGCGCGCCGATGAGTGATCTCCCCGCTGACCCCATAGGGGCTGCATGGCTGGCCCGATCCTACGGGGTGGAGCCGATGGGGCGATTGCCCGTCCTCAGCCAAGTGGGCGGGCGACGCGCGTCGGAGATCAATGAGGGTTTCCGGCTGGAAACGTATCTGGAGATCATGCGGCCTGCGGCTACGCCGGCTGCGCATCTGCAATTCCACTTACGCCATGAAGTCCCGCATCTGGAATTCCTATCCCGCCTGTTTGCGCAGACTGGCCCTGATTTCGTCCAGGCGTGGATTGCGGCCGAACCGACGGGGCAGTACGCCCGTCGGGCAGCTTTCCTGTACGAGTGGCTGACCGGCGACCTGTTGCAGGTGCCGGAGCGGTTGGGGGGCAACTACGTCGATGCGATCGACGCCGCGAAGATGGTGGCAGCTTCGCTTGATCGCGCGACCAAAGTGCAGCGTTGGCGGGTGAACGACAACTTGCCGGGCACACGGGACTTCTGCCCGATGGTGGTGAAGAACGAGGCCGTCGTACGGGCGGCCGAATTGGACGTAACGGCCCTGTTCGGTGAGTTGACCGACGAGTTTGGCGAAGATCTGCTGATGCGGGCCGCGGCGTGGATGACGCTGCGGGAAAGCCGGGCCAGTTTTGCCATTGAAGGGGAGGCTGATCAGGCAACCCGTGTCCAGCGTTTTGCGGACGTGATGGCACGACGTACCGGCCAGGGCGAATGGCCGCTGACCGATACGGCGCTGACCGAATTGCAACGCGAGATCCTTGGTGAGCGGACCACGCTTGTGCGTTTCGGGATACGGCAATCGCCGGTATTCGTGGGTGAGGTGGTGCGCTACCAAGAGGTGGTGCATTACGTGGCCCCGGTTGCCGAGGATGTTCCTGCGATGTTGGAGGGATTGCGTGTCTTTCTTGAAAGAACGCAGGGACAATCGCCGGTGATGCGTAGTGCAGTGGCTTCGTTCGGCTTTGTCTACATCCATCCCTTGGCCGATGGCAATGGACGCGTGCATCGGTTCCTGATCAACGACGTATTGCGACGTGATGGGGTAATCCCTGAGCCGGTGATCCTGCCGGTATCTGCGGTCATCACCGACGATGTCGGCGAGCGGCGCGGTTACGAGCGCGTACTGGATCAAATGTCCAAACCCTTGATGCAAGGAATACGGGAGTACGTGACGTTCGAGCCTGTGCAGACCACCTACCCGGATGGCGTGGTATCGAACTTCACTTTCGGTGGCGCCGAGCAGGCCAGGCCGCTATGGCGTTACCCGGACCTCGGCCCGCATGTGGCGTTCTTGTCCAACATCCTGGCGCGCACGCTGACCGAGCAGATGCGCGAGGAATCGCGCTACCTGCGCCGTCATGCGCGGGCACGTGCAGCACTGAAAGAGATCGTCGAGATGCCGGATCAACAGGCCGACCGGGTGTTGCGTTCGATCGAGCAGAATCGGGGTGAACTGAGCAACGTGCTGGCCAAGGAAATGCCGGTTTTGCGAGAATCCGGGGCGTGGTCCGATATTGTCGAGGCGGTTGAGCGGGCCTTCCGTGACTAGTTGCCTGCCAATGTGCGAGCGATACTGCTCAGAGGGGTCCGCTGGTAGAGGATAGACAGGGCCGGCAGGCGGCAGGAGAGAACCATGCTGAGCTGGGTAGAAACAGCACCACTTCCTGACAAGTGGTGCTGTTTCTACCCAGATGGATCGTTGGATCGAAGATTATGGAGTGGTTGGGGAGGGCGTTGGTAGGAGTGGATAGCGTGTAGCAAGCAATCCACAAGCAGGCGGCTGCTAGCGACCCAAAACGGACATCGGCAGCGAGTGGGCGACTCTCGGAAAACTGTCCCTGACACCTTTCGGATTTCCCTGAACGCGTCGGTCCAGCTCTACACTTGGGGGTGATTGTGGAGGGGATTGCATTGATGCTGAGCGTGATCGGACATGACCTCAAGCAGGACGAACCGCTGGCATTCGACTGGGACCAGCCACGGTGGGATCCCGATCCAGACCAAGCCATCGCGCCGGGGCCAGGTATTGTTCGCCGTGGCATCGCGGCTTGGATCGAAACTGTATGAACATCGACGAGTACGCAGGTAGGTACTTTGCGCTCTACGAGTCTTTCGCCGAGACGGTGCAGTTCGTGCTGAAGAAGGCGCTGCTCTCCGCCGAAGGGCTCCCCCATCCGCAGTCAATCCAGTATCGCGCCAAGTCGGTCGAAAGCGTGCGTAACCGACTGAGCGAGGAGGGGAAGCTGGAGTCGCAAACGCTTGAGCAGGACAGGCGGGATCTGGCGGGCGTTCGGGTCATCTTCTACACCAATAACGACGTCGAAAAGTTCCTTGGCTCGCCGTTGATCCGCGAGAACTTCGAGATCGACGAAGGCTCGACGAAGATCCACCATCCGATCCCGGAAAACGAAGGCGCGCGCTATCGGGGTATCCACTACACGGTGCGACTACGCGAAGACAGGATTCGCTTGCCCGAGTATGCCCGGTTCGCTGGGCTGCGTTGCGAAATACAGGTGCAGACGATCCTGAATCATGCTTGGTCGGAAACCTCACATGACATCGTCTACAAGCAGAAGCTAGGCGACGGCTACGGCAAGCGGGCGATGGAAGGCATCACGCGCCGCTTCGAGCGGATCATGGACGAGTACTTGATTCCGGCCGGATACGAGATACAGAAGGCACAACAGGAGTACGAGCGCCTGCTGCGCGGAAAGCTGTTGTTCGACAATGACGTGGTCACCCTGCTGGACAATGCGCAGAACAACAACGAGCGCTACGAAATCCTGTCCAGCCTGCAGAACCATGCGATCCCGTACTACGACGATCTTCCCGCCGCATACGACCGACTCAAAGCGCCCTTCCTGAGGGTGGTTCAGGCGGCGCGCGAGGCCGAGCAGGTGGCAATCGAAACGGCGTTCGGAGGCATGAAGGGGTTCAAAGCCGAGGCGGTAACGAAGCTGGTGGTGGAGATCGTCGAGGGGCTGCGCTACGCGGATGCGGTCGGCACGCTGCAACTGCTGATCGATATCTACCGCGACGAGCCGAACGAGCAGGCCAGGGAGCAGGTCGTGAGCGCCGTCAAGCACCTGGCGGCGTACAACATCGACGCCTACCAGCAGATCGGCCCAATGTTGCAGATGGCGCTGTTGGAGCAATTGAACGGCATGGATGCTGCGGAGGTGGACCGCATTCGTCCCATCGCACTTGCGGTCTGGTCGGAAGCCCTGCAACTGGACATTACCGGACAGACGTGGAAAACGGATTCCGTGATCCTTCGTTCTGGAGCCGTGCCGGCGTCGGATCAACTGATGGAAGTGCGGGACAAGGCGATCGTGGCGCTGTTCGCCGCCTACGACCGGTCGGTCGACGACTCACAGCGGCGCAGGGTGCTTTCCGCACTCGATGATGGCACCCGTGCCCCAAGTCAGGTCGCGTGCCCGGACGAACTGCTGACGGCTACGCTTAGGGATGCTGCCCGCATCCTCGAGTTCATGACCGAGCGCGCCCCGCAGACTAGCTACGAACTGCTGCAGCATCTGGAGCATCAATACCTCTACGACTACTACCGGGTCAGCGGGCTTGCCGACGGCGAGGGCGGCAAGCCCGCCCACCAGGCGGACGCGGCGGCACTCGTCAGGGCGATTTTCCGGTTCCGCGATGCGATCAATGCCGACGAGTCGTTCGTCCGATACAAGGTGTTGGTCGGGTATGAATCCGTCTTCCCGGCCCATTGGATCGACCGGGACTTCGACTACAAAGAATCGGACGCGTATCGACAACAAGAGGTGGATCGCTACGTCAACGCGGTCGACGCGGAAAACGAGAACGATTGGTTCGAGTTGGCGACGCGCTGCGCGCAGACGAAGTCGAATGATCTCGCTACGTTCCCGGTTTTCGGGGATTTCATCGCCAAGCTGTCCCAACGCAAGTCAGAGGTCGCCGAGGGGTTCCTGGACAGGGCGGGCGACGATCTGCACGGATTCCTGGCCGCGTTCCTGAATGGCTTGGTGGCAAGCGATCGGCAGTACATCTACGAGCGGGCGCTGGCCAGCGAGCTGGATTCGGCGAGGAACCTGCCTGGTGTCGTCCACCACCTGCGCTACTCCGAGGCCAGACAGCCACATGTTGCGCGACGCCTGTTGGATCGCGCGATGGAAACCGACGATACAGTGGCCGTGACAAAATGCCTGGCGTTCGCGATGGAAGCGTACGGAACGGAGAAGCTGGACGATGCCGACACCATCGTCCACGACGCACTGGCGTATCTGACCCAACGCAAGGATCCGCGCTGGGTATGGGGCGTTTGGTTCGCCGCAGGCCGCGCTGTAAGGTTCTATCAGGAGGCGTCGCCGGAGCGGGTCGGGCAGATCCTGAAGAACTTGGCGTTCCTTCCCAAGGTGGATCACCACGTGGAACGTGTCCTGCGTCGTCTGGCCGAGCGGTATCCGGAGGCCGTGTGGGACTATTTCGGTGATCGGCTTGCACGTGCGGAGCAGGCGATCGACGAGAACGGGGGCGAGTTCGAGGCGGTGCCCTACCGCCTGCACGACCTGCAGAAAGCATTGTCCAAGGACGCAGAGCTTGCCGTCGCGAAAGGAATGGCGTGGTTTGTGCGCGATGCCACGTTGTTTCAGTTTCGCGGCGGGCGCCTACTCTGCGCCGTCTTCCCGCGCGATGCGGATGCGTTAATGGCCGCGCTCGCCGGCTTGGTAAAGGAGGGCGGAGAGACCCAAGCCGATTTTGCCCTCGCCGTTCTCAGGAACTACCACGGCGAGACCTTCACCCATGTCGTCTTGAAGGAGATTGTGTCCCGCTTCCCCGAGGACGACCGGAGACATGGCGGTGTCCGGTCGTGCCTGGAGAACACGGGAGTTGTCCACGGAGAGCTGGGATTCGCGAATGCCTGGCGAGCCAAGAAGGAAACCCTTTCGGAGTGGCTGGACGATCCGCGTCAGGAAATCAGAATGTTCGCCGAGAAGGAAAGGGCCAGTCTCGACTTGATGATTGCTGCGGAGGAACGGCGTGCGGAAGCATCGACTAGGATGCGGAGAATGGATTACGACGACCTTGCCGACCATGAAGAGGGCGAGCCGGATCCCGAGGCCGGTGACGAGCGTTGACCGATACAGTACATCGATCAGCGTGCTCCGATGCGCCGTGAACGGCCTCGGCGAGAAGCTGCATCCGTCTACGAAGTGATCAAGAAAAGGCCGCTTAAGCATGGACCAACGCATCTGTTCCGACCATGTCTCGGAGCCGAAATTGAAGGCGATTATCGAGGCCAGCACCACGATGGATCGGCCATGCGACTACTGCGATCGAACGGCGCCGACCATATCCGCCTGGGAGTTGGCCGAGCACTTCGACACGATGTTCGAACGGTTTTTCGTGTCCACCACCGGCTACGACGATGAAGGCTGGGGTTCGCAATGGGATGAAGATCCGGAAGGGGAATCCGTTCTCGACGTCCTAGAACGGGTTGCCGGATTGACCGGCGAAGTGGCAGAGAATGTCGTGGAGCTACTGGGAGACATGTGGTTCGATCGGGACACGATGGCGCACCAGTACGGTGCGGACCCTCATTTCGTCGAGAACGAGAAGTTCGACGAGCCGCTTAGCCAAGCATGGCAGGACATGGAGCAAAGCCTCAAATACGAGGTGCGGTACAACAATCCCAAGGTTCTCACTCTGCTGGAACAGGTGTTTGGCCCGATCCTGGACGACCGTATCGAGGGCAGGGAGGGCGTGATCGTGGAGATCGCGCCGGGCCGGGCGCTCGGCACGCTGTACAGGGCACGGGTGTTTCCATCACTCAAGCCGATGGAAAAGGCGTTGAAGTCCCCAGAGCGTGAACTTGGGCCGCCACCTCCCGGCGTCGGTCGGGCCGGCAGAATGAATGCCAAGGGGGTTCCCGTATTTTACGGCGCGGTCGATCCGGAGATCGCGATCGCCGAGGTGCGGCCGCCGGTTGGCAGCCATGTCGTGGTCGGGGTGTTCGAGGTCGCTCGGCCGCTCAGACTCCTGGACATCGAGAAGCTGATCCTGATCGATGGCGACGGTAGCCTGTTCGACCCTGCCACCTACAACCGCAGAAACCGGCGCGACTTCCTGAAGAAGCTGGTTAGGAAGCTCATTCGTCCCGTCATCCCTGAACGCGAGGACGAGAGTTATCTCATCACCCAGGCCGTGGCTGACTTCCTGGCGACCCACGGGGAGTTGGATTTGGACGGCATCTTGTTCCCCTCCGCCCAGGTGGACGCGAAAACCAGGTTGCGAACGGATGCTAGGAACGTGGTGCTGTTCAATAAATCTTCCGACGTGGCCTCGCCCTACGGAGAGGGCAGTCCGTTCCTGGATCAGGAAACGCACTTCCAGATGTGGGATTACGACGAAGACAGACTGATCTTCGATCCGGAACTAACCACGAGAGCCGTCAATCCGAAGGTACGCCTACCGTCAGCCATCGCCTGGGGAAACGAGACGCTCGGTCCCGCCCTTCGGCTGGATCGCGACCAGATCAAGATTCACCAGGTCCTGGGTGTGCGCTACACCTACGACACCACGCCCGTCAGGCACGTGCGGGTCGAGCCCAAGAACGAGACGAAATAGGCATCATCCTGTCCTCGAACAGCAACCGACGAAAGGTTCGAATCATCCATGTCGAATCGAATCATCAAGACGATATCCGAGATCGGGTTAGAGCGCCTGGACAAGTGTTCCAAGCAGATGGGGCAAAGGTTCTTCGGAGCAGTAAGACCGTGCTTCGCATTGGACGATGCCAACTTGCCGGTCGCACTTGGGAGCTGCTTTCTTATGCGGCTGGACGGCGTGCCATTCCTGGTGACGGCTGCGCACGTTGTGGATCAATCTGCGAGGACGACGCTGTTTGTTGGTAGCGGTGACAGGCCGATTCCCTTGGAGGGGATTTTTTCGGTGACCAGCAAGCCGAATGGGCTAAGGAATGACGATCCGTTCGATTTTGCCTTCGCGGAGTTGTCGCCTGAACAATGTGAGGCTCTGCGAGCCGATTTCTTCATCACGGAAGACATGGTGTCCCAGAATCGCGCCAACAAGGAGAACCGGGGCTACATGGCCCTCGGATACCCGGTCATGATGCAACTGTTCAACTATGGAATTAGCAAGGCTTTTACCGAGGCATGGACATTCGTTGGTTTCCATCGCCCCAGTTCTGGTCTTTACGAAGCCTTGGGCGTGACTGGCACTCATCATTTTGCGATCCGCTTTGAGGATCGGGTCAAGACCTTTGCCGGGAGGGAAAAGGATGCGCCCGACCCTGAAGGGGCCAGCGGCAGAATCCTGATAGATCTAGGCAATTTCGATCCCGCAAAGCTGGCGCCGGATGCGGCATGCGTCGGCTTGTTGTCCGGCATCCTGATCGAATACCGTTCGAGAACATCGGGCGATCGTTGCCACTGATATCCAAGTCGTTATTGAGCAGTTGCGGCGCTACTTGATGTTGCCTGCCGGTCGCCGGCGACAGAATCAGAATCCGGTGCCAACAGTGAATGACCCGCTGGGGCAGGAAGGCTGAACCAGATCTCTGGGTGGTCTCGCCTGATCGCATCGAACACGCCGACATCACTCGCATACTCGAAAAAGGCAAGCCGGCGGAGCCGTTCTTCATCGACGGTCGGGTCGACCAAGCGACCACTTGCTTCTCGGACGACGGCATGCGCCCGGACGATGGCCAAGGAAGAACTGTCTGGATGTTCGATCAGGAATCCATTCTCCGCCTGGCCGCCGTGGCTGGCAGCATAGGCCGCTGCATTCGCATGGCATTGGGCATGTTTTGCATCGGCGAACCGCACTGATTGCAGCGGCGTGCCAATGGAATTGGCCAGCCATCGCGCAACCACCTCGGCGATGGCGTCGGATTGCTCCGGCGACAATGGTTTCATTTGAGTGCGAAGAAATGCGGGAGGAACAGGAGTCACTGCTGTGCTGGGTTACGGCTGACCAAATCGCTCCAGCAGCCGGTTTCGTCGACGCAGCTCAAGGACCAGCGGTCGAATCCGAAAGTCGGCTTGTCGATGTAATCAGGTTCCCAAGTGGAAAGATTCAGCAGGTTCGGCACGTCATGCGCCGGTTTGTGCCATTCCGCAAAGATGCACGGACCTTGGCCGGACAGGACGATCAGGCGCCCGGGAGAGATTTCGTGAGGGTCAGCGACATGCGAAGCCGGATCCACGCGCAGCCGCAGGTCGGCTGTCGAGATTGGGAGCGGCAAGACCGGGACTCGCTGACCCTGGCGAGCATCAAAGCTCTCGAACTGAAAGGCCGTCTCACCGGTGAGCTTGCAGATCAGTTGCCCGGCGGGATCAGCCGCAACCATGACCGCGATCGCGTACTCCGACGTCGTCTTGTACAGGAACAGTTGCTTGAGGACGACGGCCGGCAGCCTGCGCTGGATCATTTCTGAAAGGTTGAACGTCAGCATCATCGGCTCCTGTGGCTTGCCCAGACGAGGCTACAGGCGGCACGTCGCACTGGCTGAGACCGTTTCGGGGCAGGACTGTTCATGTTCTCACCATTGGATTTCACCTGAAATGGTGAAAGTGTGCCGGCGTGAGTTTGAGCCTGACCCGCCGCCAATCCGCCATCCTGATCAATGTGGTGATCTGGCGGCAGAGTAACAGCGGCGGCCATTCCGCGTAGATGCACGGACCTTGGCCGGACAGGACGATCAGGCACCCGGCAGAGAATGTCAGCCGGCATTCGAAGCGGGCACAGGTGCCACGTGTACCTTCCCACTGATCTGGTAGCGGCCGGGGTATGCTTGGGAGGAATAGCGGTGGGGGCCGTTACCTGCGTGCCTGGGCACGGACTCTGACGATTTCATCCAAGCCAAGCCGCCTAGCGGCTTGGCCTTTCATGCGTTAGGTCTCCAATGGACATGCCATCCAAACACGTTTTCGAAGCGCTGTCGGACAAGGGGGTTACTGAGCTGCACCACGCAAACAGCGTCGCCACCGCATGCCAATTTTTGAGAAGCAGGGCATTGATGTCGCGCGGTACAGTGGAGCGCTCTGGCTTGACTCAGACCCCGCAAAGCTCTGATGACGCGGATCGGCGATACAGCATCTGGTTCGACGTATTCCTGGACTCGGTGGATATCCACGCCAGGGCGAGCCGAGCCAATGCTTATGGCCCCGTCCTGTTCGTTTTTGATTTGGCGCTCATCGACCGAAACAAGACGGGCCGCATTTGGGTCACCAAGCTGAATCCAACAAAGTGGGTCGGCGAGCCGGATGAGGAGAGGTGGTTTCAAGGAAAGGAAGACCTGGAAGGAAACTTCGTCAAGGGCCAGTTCGATCAGATGATCGTGCTAAGGCATTGCGGCGGTTCGATTCCGTTCGGTCGTCATTTGAAGAAGATTGTCGTGGATGATCCAGATCTTCAGACGGAAGACGATGTCGACATCTACAGCATGGGCATCGGTGCACTCAGGCTCGCGATGCAGGATGTGAAACTTGATGTGCCGATCGAGAGGCGGCGTTGTAGAACTGGATGCGCCTGCAAGAATCACTGGCGTGGTGACGATGAACGTCTATTCCGGATGTTCGATCCCATGCCCTAGCTGCTACTTGACCAGCTATACCAGCCTCTCCGCGTATCCGGCTGGCCATGGGCGTTCCCCTCCTTCCATACATGGCACAACTCTACGTCCAGTAGCGGAAATCTCCGTCCAACCCGTTCCTATTCCTGATTGCGTTATGCCTTCTGTAGGTGAAGTGCACCTGGATGCGGCGCTTGGCATTTCGCGATGGCGCCCAGGAATCGGATTGACGGATGGACGATCGGCGGTTGTCGAAGAGACTGGAGCAGCAGATTCGTATTCTGACGGCAGAATTCGACCGCGACGCTGCGCGGACCAGATTCGCGCCGTCGGAATGGCGCGCGCTATCGGTGCTCAACGACACCGACGGCCTCTCGCTGAAAGGGCTGGCCGTGCGCGGGCGGACCGTGCTATACGGCGGCAGGGTGATCGCGGTGCAGGTGTATCCGAAGCGGGACGAGGCCACCGGCGCGGCGGTGATGGGCGCGGTGGTGCGCCACAGTGGTCGCTGGTACGTCGCCGGTGTGGACGGCAGCCGGATGCCGCTTGCGGCCGGGCCTCCCTGACGGCGTCGCTGGCGGGTCGCCCGGCGGCGAGCCGTCGCTATCGATCGCGCTCTTCTGTCGGGTTCACGAGGTCGCCGCGAAGCTCCAGGGAGAAGAACCCCTGACGGCGTGCACGTCCGCGCGCCTCAGGCGCGGCTGCGGACGAACCGCCTGGTCGCGTCGGTGCGCCGAATCTCGAAGCCGATGTAAGGGTTGGTCGCAAGGGCTTTCGACAACTTCACCGTGTCGCGTTCTTCCAGATAGGCCATGGCAGGGTTCAGGCGCCGCGGCTCCCAGCCATACCGTTGGGCGATCTGCTCCGGGGCGCTGGGGAAGTCGGCATCGTTGACGAGGTCCGCGGCGAGCCTGAGTGCGTCATCGGCGGGGATCCAGGGCTTCCAATAGCGGTCGAACTCGGCATAGAACGTTTCGCGGACCAACACCGAGCCATAGCCGATCTTGAGCCAGCGCCTGAGCTCGTGGAGTGCGTCGATGACGTCTTCGCGGGACAACGAGGTGCGCTCCGCGATGCGTTCCTCGTCGCTGGTGACGTCGCCGAACTCCCCGTTGCGGCTTTGGTTGACGAAGTGTTCGGCGATCGCCATCGCCGCCGCCGTGTACCGGGTCTTCGGCAGCGAGTTCAGGGAAGGGGCTGGCCCCAGTTCGGGCTTGCGGGAGACGCCGTGGATGTCGTTGATCAACTGCTGGATCTGGGTCAGGTCCTGGTCGATCTCGGGCGAAAGCGAACCAGCCAGCAGCGGCGGCAGCCGGGACGCCTCCAGCCCATGGCGCAAGCCGATGAACGTCGCTCCCCGGCCGACCTTCTGGACGAAGCCGGCGTCCATCTCCTCCTGTACCCAGGGCCGATTGATCGACGTAGGTGTGAGCAGGGCGATGAAATGTGTGCAACCGCCGATGCCCTGATCGATCTTGCGGCGCAGGCTCTCTCCCGCCTTGATCTCCCATTCCGACCACCACGTCGATATGCCATGCCTTTGCAAGGCGTCGGCAATTCGTCCCGCTAGGTCGCGATCCTCCCAGCCGAAGCTCAGGAAGACCTTCGGCGGAACCTCTGCGCTAGCCTGCTCGAGCTCTCGATCTTCCACGTCGGTCTCCACACCAAGGTCTTGGCGTACTTGATCTAGGACGGCGGGTGTCCCTTCGATACGCAGGCTCATGTCGTCCAGACCTTCGCCATCGACGATGACGGTCGCAAACCCTCCCGTTTCCGGATCGCGAACGGAAGACACCCGTTCGCGCAGATGGTCGCCCACGAGCTTTGCGGTTGCCTTATGCAACGCCTTCTGGAAATCGCCGGCCTTGAACGGCTTTCCGTTGAACTTCATGACCATGGCCGTCCTCCGTAGTCAAGATCGTGCCCTAAACCCGTTGGCCAATCCAGACCCGAAATATCCCTGTTCCAAGGGGTGATGTCAGAGGCGTCCCAGCGTGCCGCCATCGGGCTCGCTGGCTGCACCTCGCGCCTCGAGTAGATATGGGGGACGGAGGAGATTAATCGCCCGCAATGTCCGCTTCTGGCCGGTAGTTGCCTCAAAAATGCATCACTTACGAGTGAGCCAGTCCCGCGATCCCAATCGGACTTTTATCCGTAGCCCAGCAGGCTTTGGACCTCATTTGGCGCCGAATGGCAGTCAACACAGGGACAGCATATTTCGCTGCTGGCCGCAGTACGCAGATTCCCGCATGACCAATGATCGTTCTGCTGACAGCAATGGAGTGGGTGACGCGGGGAAATATGGGGGCTTCTAGAGGAAGTACCCCTTATAGCCAGACGAACTGGAACGGGGTTTCGATCTGTTCGGCGGCCTATTTACGTAATCTGTCAGTAGCCTGCATTCGGTGCTGATCTTTTCCAAGTTATATGCAGAAACCTGCGTTTCTTGGCGGTTTTTGCATATGGCTGGGGAAGGGAAGTAGGGGGGGACGTCACCGATCCTATGTCGTGTCAGCAGGGCGACTGAGTCCCGGCCGCCTCGCTGCCCACATCAGCCCCGCGCCCTGCGCGGGGTTTTTCTTTGTGCGGCCCGCGCCCTTTCCCGCGCGCGCAAGGACGACAGGGAGAGGTCGGGGCGCATTCGGGAAAGATGTTTCATTCCGCGTGCGTTCTTGGCGGTTTCATGCGGACGATCCGGCGTGCCGTTTCGCACACCCGACGCTGCGCCCGAAGCGCCGCGATGCAGCCGATCCAGGCGGATTTTCCGGGGCCGCGTCGCCGCGGCTTCCGCCGGCGGCCGCTTGACCTTCAATGCCGCTTCAAGGTTAGGGTTCGCTTTCAAGGAGGGTCCGCGCATGCCCCGACGCATCCTGCACGTAGTCAGCAACGTCGCCCGCTATGGCGACGGCATCCATCCGACCGGCCTGTGGCTGTCGGAGCTGACCCATGCCTGGCAGGTGTTCGCCGCGCGGGGCTATGAGCAGCAGTTGGTGAGCCCGGCCGGCGGCGTCTCGCCACTGGAGCCGCGGTCGCTGAAATGGCCGAACCTGGATGCCACCGCGAAGGCTTGGCTGGCCGACGCGACGCGCATGGCGCTGCTGTCGGCGACGGCCCCGCCGGACGGGATCGATGCGGCGGATTTCGACGCGATCTACTTCACCGGCGGGCACGCGGTCATGTGGGACTTCCCGGACGCGCAGGAACTGCAGCGCATCACGCGCGACATCCATGAACGGGGCGGCGTCGTTTCGGCGGTGTGCCATGGCTATTGCGGCCTGCTGAACACGCGGCTGTCCGACGGCTCCCTGCTGGTGGCCGGGCGCCGGCTTACCGGCTTTTCCTGGCGGGAGGAGGTGCTGGCCGGCGTCGCCCGCAAGGTGCCGTACAACGCCGAGGAGGAAATGAAGGGGCGCGGCGCGCTTTACCAGAAGGCGTGGCTGCCGTTCGTTCCCAAGGTGGTGGTCGACGGCCGCCTGGTGACCGGCCAGAACCCGCAGTCGGCCAGGGCGACCGCCGGACGGGTAGCGGCGCTGCTTGGCTGAGGGAGGCTAGCGGCGGGCCGGCCCGCGGCCGGTTCCGGATCGGCGGGCGGCCGTGGGGGCGGGCGCGCCGCCGGTTTCCGCCAGGCGCATGCCCGACAGCACCCGCCGCGCGTTGGCCTCACAGCTCATGTCCTGCGGTTTCGCCTCGATCTGGCCGATCAGTTCGACCAGCTGCGTCCTGCTCTGCGCCAGTTGCGCCTGCAGCGCCTCGATGTCGGCCACCTTGCGGCGCAGCGCGTCGAGCACGGTGCCGTGCTCCCATCGCGCCGGGTCGCCTGGCAGCAGCGTGCGCAGTTCGTCCAGGCTGAAGCCCGCCCGCTGCGCGGTCGCGATCAACTGCAACGCCAGCACCGCCCCCTCGGGATAGCGGCGGTAGCCGTTGGCCTGGCGTTCGACCGCCTTCAGCAGGCCGATGCGCTCATAGAAGCGGATGCGCGAAGGTGCCAGGCCGGTGCGCTCGGCAAGTTCCCCGATCTTCATGCCGGCGGTGCTCCAGGGCAGGGATTTGACCTTGAACTTTACTTCAAGGTTAGCCTCGTGCCGCTATTCCAACCCCGCTCATCGGAGGATCAATGCAGACGATATTGGGCGCGAACGGCCAGATCGCCGTGGAACTGGCGCGCGAGCTGCGGCGCGGCTTCACCGACGAACTGCGGCTGGTGAGCCGCCATCCGCGCAAGGTGAACGACGACGACACGACGGTGGCCGCCGATCTCCTCGACGCGGCGCAGACCGCCGCCGCGGTCAAGGGCAGCAGCGTCGTCTACTTCACGGCGGGCCTGCCGCCGGACACGTCGCTGTGGGAACGGCAGTTTCCGGCGATGCTGAGGAATGCCCTGGATGCGAGCCGGGCGGCGGGCGCCGGTTTCGCCTATTTCGACAACACCTACATGTACCCGCAGGACGATCGGCCGCAGACCGAGGCGACGGCGTTCGCGCCGGTCGGACGCAAGGGCAGGGTGCGCGCGACGATGGCGTCGATGGTGCTCGAGGAGATGGCGTGCGCGGACATGCCCGTGCTGATCGGCCGGGCGCCTGAGTTCTATGGTCCCGGCAGGACGCAGAGCTTCACCAACGCGCTGGTCATCGACAGGCTCAAGGCCGGAAAGACGCCGCGCGTGCCGGTGCGCGAGGACAGGCTGCGCACCCTGATCTGGACGCCCGATGCGAGCCGTGCGCTGGCCGCGCTCGGCAATGCGCCCGATGCCTGGGGACAGACCTGGCACCTGCCCTGCTGCGACGACCGGCCGACTTACAGGCAGTTCGCCGGCATGGCCTGCGAGGTCTTCGGCCAGGCGCCGTCCTGCACCGTCGTTGGCAAGTGGACGCTGATCGCCGCCGGCCTCTTCTCCCGGCAGCTGCGCGAGCTGCGGGAACTGCTGCCGCGCTACGCGCACGACAACCTCTTCGATTCCACGAAGTTCAAGCGCCGCTTCCCGGAATTTGCGGTGACGTCCTACCACGAGGGGCTGGAGTTGATCCGGCGCGACTCCATGGGCCGGTAGCCTGCCGCCCATGGCGGCGGCTTGCAGCGCCGCATGCCGGAGCTGGCCTGCATTCGCCGGACCCGGCCCGGCTCGGGCGTGAGGTGCAGGAAATGTCGCAGCCGCTGCGAGTCGGGCGGCCTAGACTTGGCATCCCTCGATGCCCGCCGCCGTGAACATGCCCCAACGCCTGCCCTATCGCCTCGGTTGCCCCTCGTGGAACGAGCCGGCATGGCGCGGCGGTTTCTACCCGGCCGATCTGCGGCAGGGCGAGAGCCTGGGCCACTACGTGCGCGCCTTCAACGCGGTGGAGGGCAACACCACCTTCCATGCCCGGCCCGCGGTCGCGACGGTACAGCGCTGGGCGGAGGCGATGCCGGAGGACTTCCGCTTCTGCGCCAAGCTGCCGCGCGACATCAGCCACGAGGGCGACCTGCGCGAGCGCCTGCAGGCCACGCAGGATTTCCTTGCGCTGCTGGCGCCGCTGGGCGCCCGTGTCGCGCCGCTGTGGCTGCAACTGCCGGCCGGCTTCGGTCCGGAACGGTTGGACGAGCTGGAAGCGTGGCTGGAACACGTCGCCGCGCGCGAGGTGGCCGTGGAAGTGCGCCACCCGGCGTTCTTCGCGCGCGGCACGGAAGAACGCGCGCTCAACCGGCTGCTGCATGCGCGCGGCGTGGAGCGCATCTGCCTGGATTCGCGTGCGCTGTTCGCCTGCGCCGCCGACGATCCGGCCGTGCGGCACGCGCAGTCGAAGAAGCCGCGGTTGCCGGTACGGGCGACGGCCTTCAGCAGCAGCCCCCAGGTCCGTTTCATCGGCGGGCCGGACCTGGAGGCGAACCAGGGCTGGCTGCTGCCGTGGGTCGAGCGCGTCGCCGGCTGGATCGAGCGGGGACTGGCGCCGTACGTGTTCCTGCATACCCCGGACAACCGCCTCGCTGCCGGGCAGGCGCTGCGCTTCCATGCGCTGCTGCGCGAGCGCCTGCCGGACTTGCCGGAACTGCGCACGCCGGTCGCCGACGCGCCGCAGCCGGGGTTGTTCTGAGCTACTGCAGGTCGCGCAGGTTCAACCGCCGCAGCGTCGGGTTCTTCCACGCGGTGACGCCGGCCACGCCCAGCACCGCGCAGCCGCCGATCACCACCGCCGGCACCAGCCCCAGCAGCCGCGCCATGGTGCCGGCGTAGAACGCGCCCAGCTCGTTGGACGAGCTGATGAAGATGCCGTTGATGGAGGACACCCGGCCGCGCATCTCGTCGGGCGTGGCCAACTGCAGGATGGTCGAGCGCACCACCACTGACACGCCGTCGAAGGCGCCGTAGAACAGCAGGATCGCCGCCGACAGCCAGAAGCCGCGCGACAGGCCGAAGCCGATCACGCACAGGCCGAAGCCGGCCACCGCATACAGCAGCACGCGGCCGGCGTTGCGGTGCAGGGGATGGCGCGCCAGCCACAGGCCCACGCAGACTGATCCCAGCGCCGGCGCCGCGCGCAGGATGCCCAGGCCTTCCGGGCCGTAGTGCAGGATTTCATGGATGAAGGCCGGCAGCATCGCCACCACGCCGCCGAGCAGCACCGAGAACATGTCCAGCGCCATCGCGCCGAGCATCACCGGGGTGGACAGCACGAAGCGCGCGCCCTCGGCGATGCTGGCGAAGATCGGTGCGCGGGTCTGCGGCGGCGGCGCTTCCTGCACCCGCAGCATGGCCAGCGCGATCACGGCCAGCAGCGCCATCGATGCGGCCACGCCATAGGCCAGCCCCTTGCCGCCCCAGCCGACCAGCACGCCGCCCAGCGCCGGGCCGAGCACCATGCCGGCCTGGAACACCACGCTGCCGAACCCGGCGCCGCGCGCGTACTGTCCGCGGGCCAGCACGCGTGCGAACAGCGCGTTGTAGATGGGCGACAGGAACGCGCGGACCATGCCGGTCAGCGCGATGGCCAGGTAGATCGGCCACACGCCCTGGAACGGCAATCCGCCCAGCGCCACCGCGCACAGGATGGCGGCGGTGGCGACCAGCCCGAGGCTGGCGGCCATGCCCAGCCGGCGGCGCGGCAGGTGGTCCACCAGGTAGCCGGCGAACGGCGCCACGCAGAAATAGGGCAGTACTTCGGCCAGGCCGATCAGGCCCAGCGAGAACGGATTGCGGGTGATCTCGTAGATGTGCCAGCCGACCGTGACCGCGACGATCTGGTAGGACAGCATCGCGGTGATGCGGTAGGCCAGCAGCTGCACGAAGCCGGCCTGGCGCAGCAGCGCACCCATGCCGGCATCGGCGGCGCCGGCGGTCACGACTGCTGCGACCGCGCGGTGTCGCGGATGAAGGACAGCATCGCCGCCAGCCCGTTGCTGCGGGTCGGCGAGAGGTGCCGGGCCAGGCCGATGGCGGCGACGTAGTCAGGCTCGGTGGCCAGGATCTCGGCGGCGGAGCGGCCCGAATAGACGCGCAGGGCCAGGTAGATCAGCCCGGAGACGATGGCCGAGTCGCTGATGGCATGGAACGCCAGCCGCTCGGCATTGCCCTCGGGCACGATCCAGACCATCGACTGGCAGCCGTGCAGGCGGTGTTCCTCGGTCTTCCACGCCTCCGGGAAGGCCGGCAGCTTGCGGCCGAGGTCGATCAGGTACTGGTAGCGCTCGGACCAGTCGCCAAAGAAGGAGAACTCGTCGGCGATCGCGGCCTGCGCTTCGGCGGCGGTGGCTTCGAGGGGGAAGGGGGAGTCGGTCATCTGGGTTCTGTGTTGAGCCCCTCTCCCGTCGGGAGAGGGGTTGGGGTGAGGGGCGAGCGAAGTCATTGAGGGTTCGGATAGGGAGGAGCCAACCGAACCCTCATCCGACACTGCGCGCCACCAGCATTCGGCACATCCTTACTCATGCTTCTCCTTCGGGCAGCTTCGCCATGCGCATTGACAATCCTGGCAATGCGACTCCCTATGGGAGACGGGGGCATCAGCCGCGCTTCCAGCGCACGCCCTGCGGCGTGTCCTCCAGCACGATGTTCTCGGCGGCCAGCTGGTCGCGGATGGCATCGGCGCGGGCGAAGTCGCGCGCCTGCTTGGCGGCGATGCGCTCATCGATCAGGGCCTGGATGCGGGCGTCGTCGCCGGCGTCCGCACCGCGGCCGAACCACGCCGCCGGCGCCTGCTGCAGCAGGCCCAGCGCCAGGCCGGCGCCGAGCAGCTCGCTCTTCAGGCGCGCCTTGTCGTGCGCGCTTTCGGCCTTGCGCGCCTCGCCGGCGATGCGCGCCACCTCGGCCAGCGCCAGCGGGGTGTTGAGGTCGTCCTCCAGCGCGGCTTCCACCGCGGCCGGAATGGTCGCCTCGACCGGGTCCTCGCCCAGGTCGCGCAGGGTGCCGTAGAGCCGGTCCAGGGTGCGCACCGACTGCTCGATCAGCGCGTCGGACCAGTCCAGCGGCTGCCGGTAGTGGGCCGACAGCAGCGCATGGCGCAGCGCCTCGGGCGGGTGCTGGCGCACCAGGTCGTGCACACGCTCGATGTTGCCCAGCGACTTGCTCATCTTGGCGCCGCCGAAGTTGAGCATGCCGTTGTGCAGCCAGAAGCGGGCGAAGGTGCGCCCGCCGTGGGCGCATTCGCTCTGCGCGATCTCGTTCTCGTGGTGCGGGAACTGCAGGTCCACGCCGCCGGCGTGGATGTCGATGGTGTCGCCCAGGTGGGCGGCGGCCATCGCCGAGCATTCGATGTGCCAGCCCGGGCGGCCGCGGCCCCATGGCGACTCCCAGCCGGGCAGGTCGTCGCTGGAAGGCTTCCACAGCACGAAGTCGCCGGCGTCGCGCTTGTAGGGCGCGACCTCGACGCGGGCGCCGGCCAGCATCTCCTCCGGATCGCGCCGCGACAGCCGGCCGTAGTCCTTGAAGCTGCCGACCGAGAACAGCACGTGGCCTTCGGCCGCGTAGGCGTGGCCGCCGGCGATCAGGTCCTCGATCATGGCGACGATGTGCGGGATGTGGGCGGTGGCCTCCGGCTCGATGTCCGGCGGCGCCACGCCCAGCGCGGCCATGTCCTCCCGGTAGGCGGCGGCGAAGCGGTCGGTGATGGCCGAGATCGGCACCCCCTGTTCGCGGGCGGCGGCGTTGATCTTGTCGTCCACGTCGGTGATGTTGCGCGCGTAGCGCAGCGTGCCGAAGCGCCGCCGCAGCAGGCCGGCCAGCACGCCGAACACCACCGGGCCGCGGGCGTTGCCGATATGCACGTAGTTGTAGACGGTGGGCCCGCACACGTACATGGTCGGAGCGGCCGGGTCCAGCGGGGCGAACGGCTCCAGCTGCCGCGTCAGGGTGTTGTACAGGTGCAGGGCCATGGGTGCCGTGGGTGGGGGCGGAAGCGGAACGGGCA
>NZ_WIDL01000012.1 GCF_009496535.1 Stenotrophomonas sp. MYb238 | reverse complement strand
GTGACGAAATACTCGGCGCCGGCTGGGTTGTACTTGCTGATGTCCGCGTACGGCCACCACTTCTCCGAGGCGTGGCGGTAAGGCTTCCTGTCCAGCACGTTGACCACGGCCAGGTTGAACGAGCCGCGTTGCCGCGTCACGCGCCTGCTGGCGGGTACCGCAGGGAAAGCACGATTTCGATCCCGGCTTCCGCCGTGCAATCCCCCTGAAAGGAAAACAGCCACCGTGACCCTGTCACGGTGGCTGTTGTACCGGGAGATGTCCCAAGGCGTTGCTCAGAGCCGGTATTCGACCGTGACGAAATACTCGGCGCCGGCCGGGTTGTACTTGCTGATGTCCGCGTACGGCCACCACTTCTCCGAGGCATGGCGGTAAGGCTTCTTGTCCAGCACGTTGACCACGGCCAGGTTGAAGGAGAGCGCGTCGGTGGCGCGGTAGCCCAGCGACAGGTTCAGCGTGGTCCACGGCTTGAAGCGCTCGTACCCGTTGGCCCAGCGTACCGGCGAGGAGCCGAGCCGGTTGACGTGCACGTAGCTGGAAACGCGCTTGTAGTCCCAGCCCAGGGTCATGTTGGAGCGGGTGCGGAATTCGTTGTTCCACTGCCGGTCGCGGATGTTCTCGACCTCGTCCTCGGGCAGGTAGCGGCTGAGCGTCTTGAGGATGTGGGTGTAGCCGATGCGCGCGGAGAAGCGGCCCCAGTGGTCGGTCGGCAGGCTCGAGTTCCAGGTCATGTCCACGCCGTCCTGGCGGTACATGCCGGTGTTGAACGGGCTGGTGATGACCGACAGCACGCTGTCGTTGCGGCCGCCGCGCTCCACCCGCGCCTGCATGGCCTGGCACTTGGGCGAACCGGCGTCCACGTCCAGGCCCTGCGTGTCGTAGCCCAGCGTGCATTCGGCGGCGTAGCGCAGCACCGCGTCGGCGCCGATGACGCCGACCTGGTCGTTCAGCTCGACGCTGTACCAGTCCAGGCTGAAGGAGTGGTTGGCGCCGAGCTGGGCGACCAGGCCGATGGTGTCGCTGGACCCCTTTTCCTCGCGCAGCGCCGGGTCGCCCTCGGAGTACTGGCGGATCGACCCGGTGCCGTATTCCTCGCCGCAGCCCTGCCAGCTCGCGCCGCGCGCCAGGCCTTCGCCTTCCACGCAGGCCAGGTAATCCACGGCGCTGGTGTAGGACGAACTGCGCTCGGCGAACATCACGTGCATGTCCGGGGCGCGGAACGAGGTGGCATGCGAGGCGCGCAGCAGCAGCCAGTCCGACGGCCGCCAGCTCAGGCCGGCCTGCCAGGTGAAGGCGCCGCCGACGTCGGAGGCATCGTCGTAGTAGTCGTAGCGCGCGGCCAGCTTGGCGTCCCACTGGCCGAAGCCGGAGCCGGCGGCCAGCAGCGGCACCGAGAACTCGGTGCCCAGCGCGTAGTGGTTGCGCTTGCCCTGGCCGCGGATGCCGCTCCAGCCGTAGATCTCGCCGTCCACGGTGGGCTGGTCGGTGATGAAGCGGTAGCTGTCGCGGTTGGCCTCGGCCACCGCGGCGAAGGCCAGCGGCCCGGCCGGCAGCTCGAACAGTGCGCCGGACAGGTCGGCGGTGAAGGCCTGCGAGGTGGAGCGGCCGTCGCCGACCGAGGTGTACATCGCCTCGCGGAACTGGTCCGGGGTGAGCGCGCCGAAGAAATCCAGGTCACCATCGGGCAGCAGGTTGCCGTCGAGCCGGTCCCGGCCGACCCGCACCCAGCGGCTGCCGGCCCATGGGAACGTCCAGTCGCGGCCCTGCTGCCCGAACAGCAGCGAGAGCATGGCCTGGTCGTTGAAGCGGTCCACGCTGTCGCGGTAGCGGTACCGCCCGTAGTTGTAGTTCAGGCTGTAGTCCAGCGAACCCACGGTGCCGCGGATGCCGGCGATCACCACGTCGTTGTCTTCCTTGAACGACTGGTTGCTGCCGGTGAACTCGGAATTGCGGAAGGTGCGGTAGATGTGCCGCCACGCCGTCGCCTCGGGCACCGGCGCCTGCATGTCCTGGACCACTTCGTAGTCCACCGCGAAGCCGTAGCGGTACAGGCCGGCGTCGGCGCGCGAGCGGGTGGACAGCGCGGTGGCGTACAGCTCGTGGTCGCCGAGTTGGTGGCTGAGGTTGAGGAAGCCGAACAGGCGCTTGCGGCCGTTGCGCACGGTGTAGCTGTCGAAATCGTTGTCGCCGCAGTACTGCTCGCTGCCTTCGCCGGCCCAGCCCGGGCGCACGGCGTCGTAGCCGAGCGTGCCGCAGCGGTTGCCGATGTCCAGCAGGTCCCAGCCGGTGGTGCGGTCCCAGAACGACATCACCTGGGTCGGTTCGCGGTACTCGGGGTCGGGCGAGCGGTCGGGCGAGGCGAACCAGCTGCGCTGGTCGCCGCGGATCGGCCAGCGCTTGTCCCATTCCAGCCCGGCGCTGACGCGGGTGTCGCCGGACTCGAAGCCGGTGGTCAGCGTGGCGCGCTCGGAGCGGCCGCCGCCATGCACGGTGTCGCCGTGGCGCCAGGACACGGTGGTGCCGTCGATCCGGTCCTTGAGGATGACGTTGACCACGCCGGCGACCGCGTCCGAACCGTAGATGGCCGACGCGCCGCTGGTCAGGATCTCGACCCGGTCCACCGCCGAGGTGGGAATCATCGCCAGGTTGGTGACGTTGCCGCCGACCCCGCCCGACGGCTTGGGCAGCACCGGGACACGGCGGCCGTTGAGCAGCACCAGCGTGTAGCCGGGGCCGAAGCCGCGCAGGTTCAGCGCCTGCGCGTTGGCGTTGAAGTTGTTGGTGCTTTCCTCGCCGACGAAGATGCCGGTGTTGACCGACAGGTTCGACAGCGCGTCGTAGACGTTGGCGAAGCCCTGGTGTTCCAGGTCCTGGGCGGTGACCACCAGCACCGGGTCGATGCCCTCGATCTCCGTGCGCTTGATGCGCGAGCCGGTGACTTCCACCTTGTCCAGCGACCTGGCGGTGTCGGCGGTCGCCGTTTCCTGCGCCATCGCCAGCGATGGCAGCAGCGCGGCGGCGATGGCGCTGGCGATGATGCTGCGTTTCCGTGAAACCCTCATATCCCCTCCCCGAAGTGTGTCGGCCGCGCACGCGCTGCGGCGGCAAAGGACGCAATGGCGCCTCTGTCATGGTCTTGAGGGCGGGGTGCCTGCCGATAGCACGAAACGCGGAGGACCGATGCGGAACTCCGCACAACGGCCAGGCGGGCCTTCCACGGTGGAGCGGAGTCCCGCCATGCATGTCCGCCGGCCGGCGGACATGCGCGTGGGATGCGATTCCAGCCCGGTTTCCAGGCCGGCGAAACGGAAAAAACGACCGGGCCATGGCGGCCCGGTCGCAGCGATACCGGAGGAGGGGAGAGAGCGACCGGTAGCGTAACTGCGGCGATCAGTAGGCCGCGGCCGGCAGCGGCTGCGCCAGCGCCGCGGCGGCGGCGTCGCAGCCGGCCGGCGCCGTGCCGGCGCGCGCGCGCGCCGCGGCCAGTTCGGCGCGGGCGGCATCCATGTCGCGGCGGAACTGCGGGTCGGCATGCAGGCGTGCGACCACCGCCGAGCCCATGAAGCGCCCGGACAGCACGTCGCTGTGCCAGTGCACGTTGCACACCAGCCGGCTTTCGCCATAGCTGCGGCCGCGGGCGAGGATGGCGTCGCTGCGGTCCGGTGCCAGCTCGGCCAGGATCAGCGCCCAGGCCCAGCCGATGGAGGTATGGCCGGACGGATACGAGCCGTTCTCCGCCAGCCCGGCTTCCTTGTCCGGCGTGCAGGTGGGCTCGCCGTTGGCCACGAACGGCCGCGTGCGGTTGTAGCGGTGCTTGGCGGCATCGCTGACCACCGCCGCGTCGGTGCGGGTGCGGCGCAGCAGGCCGTACAGGCGCGGCATGCCGGCTTCGTCGATGCGGGTGCCGATGGCGCAGGCGAAGATCGACGCGGCTTCGGGGAACTGCAGGTTGGCGTCGGCAATGGCCTGCTCCCAGCGCGGCGTGCCGCGCAGCGTGCGCGCCTGGTTGACCTGCTCGTCCAGCGCGAACGCGGCCGAGCCCGGTGCAGGCGGCGGCGGCAGCAGGGCGATGCTGTCCGGCAGCTGCTCCGTCTGCAGATAGCCGCGGGCCACGCCCGGGCGGATCTCGGGAACCGCCTGGCGCGCGGCCGGCGCGGCGCAGGCGCCGGCCAGAAGGCACAGGCCGGCGGCGAACAGGAGCGGAAGCGGGGTGCGCGGCGGGGTCATGGCGGGCCTCAGGCGAGTCGGGCGGCGATGCGCTGCCGCAGGGAGTGCAGGTCCTGGGCGAAGGCATCGATGCCGCTGGCCAGCTTCTCCGTCGCCATCGGGTCGGCGGCCATGTCCGCGTCGAACTTCGCTTCATCGATCGCAGCGGCGTCGACCGCTTCGGCCGGCTGTGGCGAGAGCTTGCGCGGCAGCTCGCCCAGGTCGGCGTCGAGCTTCTCCAGCAGGTCCGGCGAGATGGTCAGGCGGTCGCAGCCGGCCAGCGCCTCGATCTGCGCGGTCGAACGGAACGAGGCGCCCATCACTACCGTCTGCGAGCCACGGCGCTTGAACTCGGCGTACACGCCGCGCACGAACTTCACGCCCGGGTCCTCGTCGATGCTGGCCGGCGCCTGCCCGTTGGCGACGTACCAGTCGAGGATGCGCCCAACGAACGGCGAGATCAGGAACGCGCCGGCTTCCGAGCAGGCCAACGCCTGGGTCGGGTTGAAGATCAGGGTCAGGTTGCAGTCGATGCCCTCGGCCTGCAGCACGCGCGTGGCTTCCACGCCGGCCCAGGTGGCGGCGATCTTGATCAGCACCTTGCCGCGCGGCACGCCGGCCGCTTCGTACATGGCGATGAACTGGCGCGCCTTGGCGATGGTGGCTGCGGTGTCGTGGGCCTGGTCGGCATCGACCTCGGTGGAGACACGGCCCGGCACCAGTTCGGCCAGCATGGTGCCCACGCCGATGGTCAGGCGGTCGACCACGGCCTTGGCGACTTCATCGCGCTCGCCGGCCTGGGCACGGCCCCATTCCAGCTCGCGCTCGATCAGCCCGGCGTAGACCGGCAGGTCGAGGGCCTTCTTCACCAGCGTCGGGTTGGTGGTGCAGTCGACCGGACGCAGGCGCTTGATGGCGTCGTAATCGCCGGTATCGGCGACGACCACCGACAGTCCGCGCAGCTGTGCGAGTTTCGACGGGTTCACGGCGCGCTCCCGGTTCCGGATGCGTCCTCGTCGTCCGCCACGCTGGCGACGACGTGGGCGGTGTCCTGGTCGAACACCGGCGCGGCGAACGGCTGCGGGCCGGGCGTGCGGCCGAACACGATGGGGCGGCTGATGCCGCGGTAGCTGCCCAGCACCGGATGCGGCAGCGAGGCGATCATGTCGCCGGCCTGCACCTGCGGATGCTCGAACATGTCCTCGACCTTGCGCGCGGCCGCGCACGGCACCTCCTCGCCGAACAGCGCCTCCCACTCCAGCGCGCTGCGCGCGGCCAGCGCGGCGTGCAGCCGCGCCAGCAGTTCGTCCGAATGCGCGGCGCGCTTGCGCACGGTGTCGTAGCGCGGATCGCTGGCCAGTTCCGGCAGGCCGGTCTTCTCGCATAGCGCCTGCCAGAAATGCGGCGTGTTGGCCGAGATGTAGAGCCAGCCGTCGGCGGTCGGGTGGATGCCGGTGACGCCGCCCGAGCGCATGTCGCGGCCGACCGCTTCCGGCTCGCCCTCGGCCCAGATCATGCGCGCGGACTGCATGGTCAGCGCGCTGCGCAGCAGCGACACGCCCACGTACTGGCCCTCGCCGCTGCGCTCGCGCTCGTACAGCGCCGAGGACACGCCCGCGGCCACCAGCGCGGCGGCGTAGTAGTCCACCACCGAGCCGTAGAGGATCTCCGGCGCGCCGCCGGGCTTGCCCTGCATCGCGCACATGCCGGTCATGGTCTGCAGCACCTGGTCGTAGCCGGCCTTGTCGCGCAACGGGCCGGTCTCGCCGTAGCCGGTGACCGCGCAGTACACCAGCCGCGGGTTGAGCCGCTGCAGGCTGTCGAAGTCGATGCCCAGCCGCGCCGGCACGCCGGGGCGGAAGTTGTGCACCAGCACGTCGGCCTCGCGCACCAGCCGCATCAGCACGGCGCGCTGGTCGGGCTGCTTCAGGTCCAGCACCACGCCGCGCTTGGAGCGGTTGACGCCGAGGAAGGCGCGGCTTTCCGCTTCCAGCGTGGAGGGATACTTGCGCAGGTTGTCGCCGGCCGGCGGCTCCACCTTGATCACTTCCGCGCCCTGGTCGGCCAGCAGCGTGCAGCCGTAGGGGCCGGCGATGTAGGCGCTCAGGTCGAGCACGCGCACGCCGCTGAGCGGGCCGGCGGCGCCGTCGCGGCGGGCGATGTCGAAGGGGGAGGGGCTGTGGCTTCCTGACATGGGGTGCACTCGATTCCTTGATTGCAGTTTCCTTCGCGTTGCCGGGAAGAAACATACCGTGCGGGTATTTTCAGCGAGGACCTAAGACGATGAATGGAGCGCAGGCTGGCGCCTTCACTCCGCCGGCGCCAGCGACAGCCAGCTCAGCCGCCACGCACCGTGTCCGCGGCCGCCACAGCGGTAATAGGGTTCGAACACCAGCGGCGCGCGGCATTGCAGCTGCATCGTCACCGGTGCGCCTTCGCCGCGGTCCTCGCCCACCCGCAGCCACGTCGATGGAACGCCGGCCGGCAGCTTCACCGTTTCCTCGGTCTTGTAGCCGTCGATCAGCGGCGTGGCATAGACCAGCGGGCCGACGGTGAGCCCGACGTATTCCCAGCGCAGCACTTCCTGCGCCACCGGCGAACCGTCGGGCGCGCGCGACTCCTGCACGTTGATGTTGGCCGCGCGTTGCAGCTGCGGCCGCATCGGCAGCGCCACGGCGACGATGTCGCCGGCCTGCCACTGCCGCGACAGCTGCACGAAGCCGTCCGCGCCCGCCTGCACCGGCACGTCGACGCCGTTGACCTGGATGCGCGCGTCCTCGGCCCAGGCCGGGATACGCAGGCCGATGCCGAAGGTGGCGCGGTTCTCGGGCGTCACCCGCAGCGCGACGTGGCCATCGAACGGATAGCGCGTCTGCTGCCGCAGCGTCACCGCGCCGGCCTCGGCGTGCTGCAAAGTCGCCTGCCCGGCACCGTACAGGTTCACCCGCAGGCTGCCGTCGGCGGCGGTGCCATAGGCGACCTGCGGCAGCTCTTCCACCGCCATCGCGCCGGAGGACTTGCAGCAGCGCCAGTAGGTGGTGTGCACGCGTCTGCCGTTGGGGAAGGTGTAGTAGCACCAGTCCTGGCCATCGGGCGCCATCGCCGCCAGCAGGTCGTTGTAGGCGCTGCGCTCGAGCTCCTCGGCGTACCGCGCATGGCCGGTGATCGCCAGCAGCTCGCGGTTGAGCTGCATCCACGCCAGCACTGAGCAGGTTTCCACGTAGGCCTGCGGGAAAAACGTGCGCGGCGCGTTGAACACCTCGCGCGAGCGGTGCGCCACGCCGCCCCACGGGCCGCCGCCGAGCGTGAGGTGCTGCGCGCGGATGTTGTGCCACAGCGCATCGACGGCGAGGCGGTAGTCGTCCTTGCCGGTGGCCTTGTACAGCTTGGCCAGGCCGACCAGGTTCCAGCACAGCTGGTAGGCCTTGCCGGTGGCGATGAAGGCGGCGTCCTCGCCGGCCAGCGCCTTGTCCAGCAGGGCCAGGCGCGGGTTGGCGTTGGCCTGCTGCAGGATCTTCTCGGCCAGGGCGAGATAGCGCGTCTCGCCGGTGGCCAGGTACAGGTCGGCGGCCGGGTCCAGCAGCACCGTGGCCGACATGCCGTGATGGTTGCCCAGCGTGGTGATGTCGATGCCCGATTCCAGCGCCTGCCAGCACAGGTCGGCGATGCGGCGCGCGGCCCGCAGGTAGGTGTCGTCGCCCAGCGCACGCCAGGTTTCCAGCAAACCCAGGATCAGGTAGCTGTGGGTCCAGATGTCCCAGGTGCGCAGCGCCGGTTCGCCGTTCCAGCTTTCGGGTTTTGGCGGCTGCGGCACGGTGAAGCGGCGGTCGGCGGCGTAGGTGCCGAGGTAGCCGTCCGCGTCCTGCTGGCCGAGCAGCCAGTCGGCGACGCGGCGCAGGTTGGTTTCCAGCTGCGGCTGCCCGCCCTGCGCGACCGCGCGCGCGGTGGCCGACAGCCACTTGCCGGCGTGCTCGCCGTACCAGTCGCCTTCCTGGTTGAGCTGCTTGTGCGCCTGGCCGAAGATGCTGATCGACGGGCTGTGCTCATCGACGATGAAATGGCTCAGCCGACCGCTGCGGTTGGCCGCGAGCATCTGCCCGAACACGCCATCGAGCTGCACCGCGGACAATGCGGCCAACCGCTGGCCATTGGCGATGATTGCGCTCACGCCGCGTCCACCACGCAGCGGAAGCCGAGCATGCCGCTACGGTCCTTGGCCGGCGCCATCAGCAGGTACTTGCCGTGCTGGTCCAGGCGGTAGGCCTGCGGGAAATACCAGTGCGAGGTCTGCGGCTGGTAGCTGGAGCCGCCGCGCAGGATCGCCGCGCGGGTGTGCTCGTCGACGAATTCGTCGGTCCACTGCCAGACGTTGCCGACCAGGTCTTCGACGCCGAACGGGCTGGCGCCGCGCGGATGCGCGTCGACGTCGTCCGGCGGCAGGATGCGGCGGCCGCGGTTCACCCGCGGTACGCGGGTCGCGTCCCATTCGTCGCCCCACGGATACAGCCGGCCATCGCCGCCCTGCGCGGCGTACTGCCATTCCCATCCGTGCGGCAGGCGCTTGCCGGCCCACGCGGCGTAGGCGCGCGCGTCCTCCAGCGACACCCACGTCACCGGCTTGTTGTCCCAGCCGGCGCGCGGCGCGCCGTCCACCCAGTGGGCGAGGAAGTTGATGGCGTCGTCCGGGCGGTAGCCGGTGGCGTCGATGAAGACCTTGAACTGCGCGTTGGTGACCGGATGGCGGTCGATGTGGAACGCGGCCATCTGCATGCGCCGGCGGTGATGGCGGCGCGGGCAGTCTTCCCACGGGAACTGCACGTCCTGGCCGGCCCAGTTGAAGCCTTCGATCTCGACGCCGCCGACGGCGAACACGAACTCGCCGGCCGGGATGGTGACCATGCCCTGCGGTGCGGTCGCCTGCACGGTGGTGGCCGGAATCTCGCGCAGCTGCTGCGGGATCGCCTTCCATGCGCCGGAGAAACTGTTGAGCGGCTGTTCGGCGCGCCTGGCGGCTGCGACCAGAAATGCATCAAGACCGTCGACCACGGCACCCGGCTGCAGGCTCAGCACCGCGCCAAAGCCGCGCGCTTCCATCGGCAGTTCGATGATGGCCACACCATCACGCACGGCGGGCGACAGCTCAACTCCGTGCCAGACATCGTAGTAACGGGTGCCTTCGACATGCGGCAGGCCGATCTGCTCGCCGTTGACCGCGTATTCGTTGCGGTTGACGAGGGTGTGCAGGCACAAGCCGTCGCCCGGGAACCTGCTGGCGAAGATGCCGCCCTGGCAGCAGACCTGGTACGGCTCCCAGTCCATCGACACCACCAGCTGCGGGAACTGGCGGTAGATCGCGGCGATGCGGCGCAGGGTCTCGCCATCGCGCGCGGTGAACGGGTTCCAGATGCCCCAGATGTTCTCCCAGGCGTTGTAGCCGATGCCGTTGAAGAAGCAGTACTGCAGGTCGTGGTTGCGGTTGCGGCCCCAGCGGTTCTCGTAGTTGACCATGTGGCGCGGCTCCAGCCACTTCCACTTGGACACCGGCGGCACCGGGCCGTCCGGGGCCTTCTTGCCCCAGCTCTGCACGTTCCAGATCAGCTGCTCTTCCGAGCTGATGGTGGACTCGGGCTGCACCACCACCGGGTTGCCGTTGGCGTCGCAGGCGTCGAAGAACGCGCGCGGCACGCCGTTGAAGGTGTCGCCGTTGATGCCGTCGGCGCCGGTGGCCTGGATGATCCCGGCCATGCCGTCCCAGTGCGTCACGCCCGGGTCGCGGGTGCCGTGGTCCCACGGCTTGGCCGGCAGGAACACGCGCACGCCGCGCTTCTGGAACGCCTGCACCGCGGCCTTCAGGCCGGCGATGCCGCCGGGCAGGGTATGCGCCAGGTCGAACTGGTTGCGGTCGTCGATGCCGATGTTCGGGTAGACGTACCAGATCAGCACCGAGTCGAGCCCGCCGAAGCGTTCGATCAGGTCGTCCAGGTACCTGTCGACGGTGTATTGCGCGGTTTCAACGTCGAAGAAGTAACGGTCCTCGACCATCATCTGCGCGTGCACGAAGTTGCGCTGCGCCCACTGCAGTTCCGGGCGCCGGTAGTTCACGTCGGTGTAGCCGATGCGCACCAGGTGCTCGCGGCGCCAGTCCTTCAGCTCGGTCAGCCAGTCGGCGGCGCTGGCGTTGGCGTCGATCATCCAGCTGCCGATGTCGGCGAACGGCCAGGCCGGCGCCTTGCCCGGGGTGGGCAGGTAGCGGCCGGTGGTGACGTGGGAGAACCTGTATTCGGTGGTGATCGCCCCGCGCCCGTGGTCGACGGCTTCGTTGTCGTAGTCGGGCGTGGTGTACGGCGTGGTCATGGCATTCATCCAGCGGCAAACGGAAAGGGTCAGGGCGCGCACCATGCCGCCAGCGCGGCATGGGCGTCGGCGCCGGGGACGCGCGCGGCATCGGCCAGCAGGGCGGCGACCTCGGCATGATCGGGGATGCTGGCCTGCGCGCCCAGCCGCGTGCAGGCCAGCGCGGACGCGGCGCTGGCGGCCAGCAGCGCCTGCGGCAGCGCCTGCCCGCGCGCCAGCGCCGCCACCAGCGTGCCGCAGAACGTATCGCCGGCGGCGGTGGTATCGACCGGCACGACGGAGAACGCCGGCTGCACCAGGATGCGGCCTTCGCTGCGCGCCAGGCAGCCGCGCGCGCCGAGGGTGACGATCACGCAGGGCACGTCCAGCCGCGCCAGGCCGGTGGCCAGGTCCGGCGGGTGGCCGGCCACCACGTCCAGTTCGCCTTCGTTGACGATCAGCAGGTCCAGCGCGGCCAGCAGCCCGGCCGGCAGCGCCTGCGCCGGCGCGGCGTTGAGCGCGACCCTGACCCCTGCCGCGCGTGCGGCCCGCGCGTGGGCGAGCACGGTGTCCAGCGGCGTTTCCAGCTGCAGCAGCAGCCATTGCACGCCGTCCAGCGGCGGCAGGTGTCCGGGCTTGAGCGCCCTGTTGGCGCCGGGCGCGACGGTGATGGCGTTCTCGGCATCGTCGGACAGGCAGATGAAGGCGGTGCCGGTCGGTTGCTGCGCATCGCGCACTGTATGCAGCTTCACGCCGGCATCGAGCAGGGAGGCCTCGATGGGCTTGGCGAAATCGTCCTCGCCCAGCGCCAGCAGCATGCGGGTATCGGCGCCACCGGCGCGCGCGCAGGCCACCGCCTGGTTGGCGCCCTTGCCGCCGGGAAAGGTACGGAATTCACGGCCGAGCACGGTCTCGCCCGGCGCCGGCACATGCGCCGCGCGCACCACGAAATCGAGATTGGCCGAGCCGGCGACGAGGACGCTCGCGGGAGGGGTCACGGTGCGATCACCTGCTGCAGGTGGTTGTAGAAGGCGCGGGCCACGCGCGGCAATTCGCGCGGGTGGCTGCCGGGCAGGTGTTGCAGCATCAGCACGCCGATGCTGCCGGTGGCCGGGTCGATCACGAACGCGGTGGATGCCGCGCCGGTCCAGCCCACCTGCCCGGCCGCGCCCTCGCGCCCCTGCGCGGCGGGGTCGAGCAGCACCGACAGGCCCAGGCCGAAGCCGCGCCCCGGCGTCTCGTCGATGTAGGGGACCGCCAACCCCATCGGCGCGAGTTGGTCGCGGAACATCTCATCGACCAGCGCGGCCGGTACGAACTCGTGGCCGTCCAGGCGACCGCGCGCCAACAGCATGCGCGCGAAGCGGAGGTAGTCCGATGCGGTGGAATACAGGCCGCCGGCCGCACTGAAATACGGGCGCGGCCGGGTGCCGGGATACCGCGCGGTCGGTTCGTCGGACAGCACCAGCCGTCCTTCGTCGTCGATGCGGCTCAGTTCGACGATGCGGTCGCGCTGCCCGGCCGGCACCTCGAAGCCGGTATCGACCATGCCGAGCGGCACGAAGAACGTGGTGTGCAGGTAGAGCGGCAGCGGTTGCCCGCTCCATACCTCGACCAGCCGGCCAAGCACCTCGGTGGCGATGCTGTCGTAGGCGAAGCGGGTGCCGGGTTCGCGCTCCAGCGGCACCTTGCCCAGCCGCTGGACGTAGGCGGCCAGGTCGAGGCTGTATTCCAGCCTCGCCTCGTGGCGGCGGCGCGCGGCCTTGCCGTCGCCGACCGGGAAGCCGGTGGTGTGGGTGAGCAGGTGGCGGATGGTGAGGGCCCGCGCCGGAGCGCGGCCGATGCCGGTGACGCCCATCACTTTCAGTCCCGCCAGTTCCGGCAGGTGCTTGCCCACCGGATCGTCGAGCGTGCCGTGGCCTTCGCCGATCAGGCGCAGCACGGCGGCCGACACCACCGGCTTGGTCATCGAATAGATGCGATAGATCGCGTCATCGGACAGCGGCCGCGCATGCGCGATGTCGGCGAACCCGAGCGTCTCGTCGCGGACAACCGCGTCACCGTGCCACAGCAGCACGCGCGCGCCGGGATACCCGACGTCCACGACTTCCCGCTGCAGCCACGCGCGCGTGTCGGGCTGCGGCGGGTCCGCGGAGGCGGCGATGAAGGGAACCAGCGCGGTGCAGAGGGCCAGCAGCGCCCGCAGGCCAGTGCGGCGGTACAACGAGGTCATGCCTTCCTCCATTTCCCGCGAAGGGAGCGGTGCATCGACGGCATCGCCCGGCTGTCCGCGGCAGCCGGGCGATGAAGGCGGCGGCGGAGAGGGTCTCCTGCCGCCGCCATCGCTTAGAACGTGTACTCGTAGGTGAACGAGTACATCCGCCCGCGTCCGGCCCAATAGTTGCGGAAACCGGGCACCTGCGACCAGGTCAGGATGTACTGCTTGTTGGCCAGGTTCTCGACGCCCAGGGAGAAACGGCCGAGCTTCTCGACACGGTAATTCACTCCCAGGTCGAACAGGGTGTAGCCGGTGGTGTGTTCCTCGTATTCCTTCAGTTCGTCCCATTGTTCGTGGTAGTCGCTGCCGTACAGGTCGCGCGACATCTGCGTGGCCGAACTCAGGGTGACGTCGCCGTTCGGCGAGAACTTCCAGCGTGCGGTCAGCACCAGCTTGTCGGGATTGGTGTCCAGCGCGCCCATCGGCTTGTTCAGCCCGCCCGCGCCCCAGCGGCCTTCCAGGTCGGAGGGCCAGAACGAGGTCCAGCCGGCGGTATGGGCGAACAGGGCCGAGAGCTTCCAGTCGTCGTTGACGTACCAGTCGGCCGTCACCTCGAAGCCGCGGATGCGGGTCGGGGCGCGGTTGAGCACGAAGTCGTTGGTGCGCCAGTCAACGGAGAGCGAGCTGCCGAAATCGGCGTTGGACTCGTAGTAGGACGCCCCGAGCGACATGCGCTCGCCATACCAGTTGAAGCCGATTTCCTTGTTGTCCACGATGATCGGCTGCAGATCGACGATGCCGTCCACGGTCTGGCCGTCGGTGTCGACGTTGCGCAGCGGGATGCCGACGTTGGGCAGGCCGAAGCCCTCGCCATAGGCGATGAAGGCCGACAGCTTCGGGGTGATCTGCCAGACCGCGCCCAGGTTCTTCATGGTGTCGTTGTAGGACAGGGTGCCGCCCTGGACGAACTTGCGGCCGCGGTACCAGGTGGTGGTGTAGGAATCCACGTGCAGTTCGCCGTCCTCGCGGCGCAGGCCGCCGCTGATCGTCACCGGGCCGAGCTCGTAGCTGAGCTGCGCGTAGGGCGCAAGGCTGGTGTACTCCATCGGCGGCACCCACAGCCGGTCGGTCAGCGCCAGCCGCTGGTCGGCGGTGTCCCTGACCCAGTCCACGCCGGTGTGCAGTTCCAGCCCTTCGATGTTGAACAGGTCCGGCCGTGTCCAGGAGGCGCGCAGGCCACGCTTGTCGGAGCGGATTTCGGACTGGTCCCAGATGCGGCCGTCGGGGCCGTTCGCCGGGATCTGCGGGTCCTGGCGGTCGTTGCCGTCCTCCGGCGGGTAGCGCATCGCCTGGTCGGCCCAATAGCCGTTGAGCACCAGCGTGCCGCCGAGGAAATCGCTGTCGGAGTAGATCAGGTTGAACTGCCTGAAATCGTTGAACTCGGCCTTGGTCTCGAACAGATGGCCGCGTTCGGAGGTGTTCGGGTGCGGGTTCTCGCACCAGCCGGGTTCGTAGCGGCAGCCATCCACCTGCCGGTAGTTGCCATTGCCTTCGATCGTGAAGTCGCTGTAGCTGGCCTGCAGGCGCTTCTCGCCGGCCTCGCCGAAGTTGAAGCCGGCCTTGACGAACAGGTTGTTGGCGACCGAGTCGTTGACCGAGCCGCTGGTGTTCATGCCCAGGCGCACGCCGTCGGCGTCGTAGCCCATGCCGCGATCGATGCGCGAAAGGCCGACCACCGCGTCGAAGTTGTCCTGCTTGTGCATGAAGTTCATGCCGACCTTCCAGCCCGCGCTGTCGTCCTTGAACTGCGACGAATAGCGCGTGAGCAGGCGGAACTGGCTGCCTTCCTTGCTGGGCTGGGCGGAGATGTAGTTGATGATGCCGCCCGCCGCGCCGATGCCCTCCGATGCCGAGGGGCCGTTGATCACCTCGATCCGCTCGACGATGCCCATGTCGGTGAAGGTGGCGTTGCGCGTGCCCTCGCGCAGCGGCGACCCCTGCGGCACGCCGTCGAACAGGCGCAGCGCGATGCGGCCGCGCAGGTTCTCGCCGGTGTTGCTCATGGCCTGCGACGCCTCCGAGTAGCCCGGCACGGTGCGCGCCAGCACCGCGGTCGCGTCCTCGGTCACCAGCAGGGTGGTCTGGATGTCCTCCTTCGTCACCACGTTGATGGCGCCGGGAATCTTGTCGGCGGACTTGGGCGCGCGGGTGCCGGTGACGATGACGCGGTCCAGCCGGGTGACCTCGGCCTCCTTGTCCTGGTCGTCGTTGGCCTGCGCCGACGCGGGCGCCAGGCCCGCGGCCAACGCGATGGCGATTGCTGTGCAAAGCGGCTTGATCATGGTCTTCCCTCCCCCGAGGTGGATTGTGGCGACGCCGACCGGGGAGCCGGGCACGCCGGATATCGCGTCCGGGCTCGCGCCCGCTGTGCCGGCGCGGATGGCGGCCCTCTACGGAGCCCTGCCACGCATTGGCCGGTCATGACCGAAGACTAGATGCGGCTCCACGGCGATAGATGCGTGGATTCGTATGTTCATCGGCTAGCATTTGTTTGGGATCGGCGGCGCCCGGACGGCGCGCCGCGCCCGCATCCTGCAGTGGTGCGATGGGCGGCCGGGCCGTCGTCGCAAGGGCGCACGGAAGCCGGCGGCGCCCCGTTCCCGGGACGCCGCCGTGGGTGCGACGGTCAGAACGCGATGGTGTGCGAGAGCGAGATCACCCGGCCGCGCCCGGCCATCCAGTCGTCGTTGGCGTTGCTGGCCTCGGAGGTGGTGAGGATGTACTGCTTGTCCAGCAGGTTCTCCAGGCCCAGGGTCAGCTTGCCGAAGCGGCCGGTGTCGTAGTTCACGCTCAGGTCCAGCAGGGTGCGGCCGGAAGTGTGCTCGGCGCCGCTGCGGCCCTGGTTGATGGTGCGCGAGAGCAGGGTGGTCGCGCCCAGGTTCAGGTCGGCCTGCGCGGCGAAGCGCCAGAACAGGTTCATGCCGATCTTGTCCGGGCTGACGTCGTTGGCGCCCATGCGCTTGTCCAGCGGCCCGTTCTTGACGAACCAGGTCTTGCCGACGATGTGCGAGTACATCGCGCTGAGCCTGAGGTCGCTGCTGAAGTCGTAGCTGCCGGTCAGTTCGATGCCGTTGATGCGCACCGGGCCGCGGTTCATGACGAAGTCGCCGGTCACCGGGTCGGTGCTCAGCGAGACGCCGAGCTCGGAATAGCTGCGGTAGTACGAGGCGCTGGCCGAGGCGTTGCCGGCGCGCCAGTTGAAGCCGATCTCCTTGTTCTCCACGACGATCGGCTGCAGGTCGAGGATGCCGTCGACCTTGTAGCCCGGCTTGTTGATGTTGCGCAGCGGGATGCCGACGTTGGGCAGGCTGAAGCCTTCCGAGTACGAGGCGTAGGCCGACAGGGTGTCGGTGAAACGATAGACCAGGCCGGCGTTGGGCAGGGTCTCGCGGTACTTCAGGGTGCCGCCTTCGACGAACACGCGCTTGTTGTAGTAGGTGGTGGTGTAGCTGTCCACGTGCAGTTCGCCGCTCTCGCGGCGCACGCCGGCGCTCAGGGTGAGGTCGCCGATGTCCCAGCTCAGCTGCGTGTACGGCGCGGTGGAGGTGTACTCCATCGGCGGCACCCACACGCGGTTGGTCAGCGCCAGGCGCTGGTCGGTGGTGTCCTTCACCCGGTCCACGCCCAGGCGCAGTTCCAGGCCGTCCACGTTGAACAGGCCGCCGCGGGTCCACGAGGTACGGAAGCCCTTCTTGTCCGAGTTGACCTCGGACTGGTCGATCAGCGTGCCGATCGGCGCGATCAGCGGATCCTGGCGGTCGGCGCCGTCCTCGGCCGGGTAGCGCATGTGCTGGTCGGCGCGGTAGGCGTCGGCCAGCAGGGTGCCGCCGAAGAAGTCCGAATGGCTGTAGGACAGCGCCAGCTGGTTGAAGTCGTTGAACTCGGTCTTGGCGCCGAGCGGCGTGCCGGGCACCGAGGTCGAGGTGACGTTGTTGGCGCGGTCGCCAATCACGCCGGTGTAGTTGCCCTTGCCGGTCAGGTTGAAGCGGCTGACCGACACCTGCAGGCGCTGCATGTCCGCCTCGCCGAAGTTGGTGCCCAGCTTGAGGAACAGGTTCCTGGCTTCGGAGTCGTTGATCGTGCCCGAGCCGCGCATGCCGATCTTGCGGCCCCGGGCATCGTAGGCCATGCCGCGGTCGACGAAGGAGGTGGCCAGCAGCAGGTCGTAGGCGTCCTCCTTGTGGCCGAAGCTCAGGCCGACCTTCCAGCCGTCGCTGTCGTCGCGGCCCTGGGTGCTCCAGCGGGTGTTGACGGTGGTGTGGCTGCCTTCTTCCGGCGTTTTGGAGATGTAGTTGATGATGCCGCCGGCGGCGCCGACGCCTTCGGCCGCGGACGGGCCGTTGACCACTTCGATGCGGCCGATCACGCCCAGGTCGGTGAAGCTGCCGGCGCGGTTGGTCTCGCGCAGCGGCGAGGTCTGCGGGATGCCGTCGAACAGGCGCAGCGCGATGCGCCCGCGCAGGGTCTCGCCGGAGTTGGTCAGCGCCTGGGTCGATTCGGAATAGCCCGGGATGGTGCGGGTGAGCACCGCGGTGGCGTCCTCGGTCAGGCTCAGCGAGTTCTGCACTTCCTGCAGGCTGACGATGCTGACCGCGCCGGGAATGCGGTCCACGGCCTTGGGCGCGCGCGTGCCGGTGACGATCACGTTGTCCAGGTTGATCGCGTCCTGGTTGGCCGGCTGGGTGGTTGCGTCCTGCGCGGCCGCCGACGCGGCGACCGTGGCGAGCACGAGGCCGACGGCCAGCGACAGGTGCGTCCTGGCCGTCGCGCCGCTGCGTGCGCTGATTGGATTGGTCATGGTTCTCTCCCCCCGAAGTGGATTGCGGCGTCGACGGCCGGGGAGCCGCGCGCGCCGGGAAACACATCCGGGCTCGCGCCCGCCGTACCGGCGTGGTGGCGACTCTCTGCGGAGCCTGGCCACGCGTTGGCCGGTCATGGGCGAAGACTAGGTGCGGCTTCATGACGATAGAAGCGCGCGTTGGTATGTTCATTGCCTAGGGTTTGTTGCCGATCGCAGCCACGGCGACCGGCCGCCGGCGCCTCTCAGGCGCGGCCGGGCAACAGCGCGGCGCGGCTTTCGTCCAGCAGCGCGTTGACCTGGCGGATGCGCACCGACGAACGCGACCAGACCATGCCGATGCGGCGCGGCTCGCACGGTTCGGGCAAGGGCAGCCGCGCCACCGCCAGGCCTTCGGGCCAGGGCCGCGCCCAGTCCGGCACCAGCGATACGCCCAGGCCGCGGTCCACCATCACCGCGATGGCGTTGAGTGCATTGAGCTCGAAGCGTTCGCGCGGCACGATGCCGACGCGGCGCAGGTATTCGTCGGCCTGGCGCCCGCCCCATTCGTGGCGGTCGTAGCGGATCAGCGGCTCGTCGCGCAGCAGGTCGTGCGGGTCGCGCCCGGCCAGCCGCGCCGGCGCCAGCACCACCATCGGCTCCTCGCGCAGCAGCTGCCAGTCGCAGGTCTTGGGCAGCGAGAACGGCGCCTGCAGCACCATCGCCGCGTCCAGGTCGCCGGCTTCCACCGCGCCGTAGAGGTCGGCCGAATAGCCCGGGCGGATGAACACGTTGATCTCGGGGAACTTGGCCACCATGCGCGCCAGGATGTCCGGCACCAGCCCGGCCAGCGCGGTCGGGCAGGCGCCCAGCCGCAGTTCGCCGGCCATGCCGCTCTCGTTGGCCACGCTGCGCAGGTCGGACACGTCGCGCAGCAGGTCGCGCGCGCGCTGCAGGATGCGCGCGCCCTCGGCGGTGACGCTGACCGTGCGCCCGGCGCGGGCGATCAGCGGCGCGCCGAGTTCGCGCTCCAGCGTGCGGATCTGCTGGGCGACCGCGGCCGGGGTGATGTGCAGCGAGCGCGCTGCCGCGGCCATCGAGCCGCGGTCCACCACGGTGACGAACGTGTTGAGGAACTGGGTTTCCACGGCTATGCCCTCTGGGTCCGGGGCAAACCTACAGCAGGGCATGGCGCGCGGCATCCGACCAACGTCATGGTCGCGCAGGATGCGCGCGCGCCGTTCATGTGGCGTCCTGGCGGTAGATCGTCAGGCCCTTGAGCGAGCGCGCCGGCGCCGGGAAACACAGGCTGGCCAGGTAGCCGATCACGATGCACAGCAGGATCGAGATGCCCAGGTAGAAGTACGGGTGCACCAGGTCGAACGACCACGCCAGCAGGGTCAGCGCGATGCTGCCGGCGATGCCGATGGCCACGCCCGGCGAGTTGGCGCGGCGGGTGAACATGCCCAGCGTGTAGGCGCCGGCGAAGCCGCCGCCGAGCAGGCCGGCCAGTTCGATGGAGACGTCGAACAGCGAGTGGATGTCGTAGCGCGAGAGCACCAGCGCCAGGCCCATGCCGGCCAGGCCGACGACCACGGTCATGATCTCGGCGAAGCGCACGCTGCCGCGTTCGGTCGGGTTCCTGGCCAGCTTGTCGTAGAAATCCACCGACAGCAGGGTCGCCACGCTGTTGATGATGCTCGACAGCGTGGACATGGCCGCGGCGAAGATGCCGGCGATGATCAGCCCGGTCACGCCCGGCGGCAGCTCGGCGGCGATGAACAGCGGGAAGGTGGCGTCGATCGGCAGCAGCGGGTCGAGGCGTCCCGGGTTGTGCTTGTAGTACATCCACAGCGCGGTGCCGATGCTGTAGAAGATGAAGCCGCCGGGGATCATGATCGCGGCGAAGATCCAGATCGAGCGCCCGGCCTCCTTGTCCGACTTGGTCGCCAGCGTGCGCTGCATCAGCACCTGGTCCTTGGGGAAGGTCAGCACCACGTCGAACACGACCAGGAAGATGAAGCCCCATACCGTGGCCTTGGTCAGGTCGAAGCTGAAGTCCAGCAGCTTGGTCTTGTTCTCGGCCATCGCCGCTTCGCGGATGCCGTCGAAGTCGGCGCCCAGCGTCCACACGATGAAGCCGATGGCGAAGATCGCGCCGCCCATCTTCACGAACACCTGCACGAAGTCGGTCCACACTACCGCGCGCATGCCGCCCATCACCGTGTAGATGATGGTGAACACGCCCATGATCAGGATGCTCCAGACCACGTCGATGCCGGTGATGGTGGCGATCGCCAGCGCCGGCAGGAACAGGATCACGCTCAACCGGCTGCCGACCTGCATGGCGATGGCCAGCGCGCTGGCGAGCATGCGGATGGCCGGGTGGAAACGCGTCTCCAGGTAGGAGAACACGCTCATCAGGTCCAGCCGCCGCAGCAGCGGCACGATCCACACCGCCACGAACATCAGGCCCAGCACCGCGACCAGGTTGTTGGTCAGGTACTGCCAGTTGGTCTCGTAGGCCTTGGCCGGGATGGCGATGAAGCTGATCGAGCTGGTGTTGGTGGCGTACAGGCTGATGCCCGCCGCCCAGAACGGGATGCTGCGGCCGCCGACGAAGAAGTCAGATTCCGAGGCGGTCTGGTCCTTCAGGTAGAAATACACGCCGATGCCGATCATGCCGATCAGGTAGACGACGATCACGCTCCAGTCCAGCCAGCCCAGCAGGTGCTTGCCGCCCTGCACCTCGGCGTAGTGCACGCTGCCGTCGGCGCCGGTCCAGGCCAGGCCGTTGCCGCGCGCGGCGATGGACTGCGGCGCCGGCGCCGCAGGCGTGTCGAGCGTGGCCCAGGCGCTGGTGATGGTGTGGAAGGTGCGCAGGCCGATGGCATCGGCATCGCGCACCAGCATCAGCAGATGCGCCTGGCCGAGCGCGCGCAGCGAGCCGGGCAGGATGTGCCCTTCCGGCGCCGGCGCCTGCTGCCAGCCCCTGTCCGCGGTCCAGCGCCACAGCGCGTCGCCGCCGGCATCGCCGATGACCGCGTACAGGCCGCCCTTCTGTCCCTGCAGCGCCACCAGCCGGCCGCCGGCCGGCCAAGCCGGCTGCGCCTGCCAGCCGCCCGTTTCGGCCGCCAGCGTGTGCCGGTAGAGGTGCATCGAACCATCGGCGCCGGTGCCGGCCACGTACAGCACGTCGCCGAGCGCGGCGGCCTGCGCCTGGCCCAGCGCCACCGGCAGCGCGAGCGTGCGCCCCAGCGCCAGGGTGTCGCCCTGCAGGCGTACGGCCTGGAGGCGGTCGCTGTCGTCGGTGGCGGTGGTACCGCGCAGCAGCCAGGTCTGGCCGCCGGCGTTGACCGCCATGCGGATGTCGGCGCTGGTCACGGCCGGCGCCAGCGCCAGCGGTTGCCAGGCCTTGCCGTCGCTGCCCAGCGCCCAGGCCTTGCCGGCGGCCAGCGCGACGTCGCGGCCGTCGATCGCCAGCAGCGTCGGCTGGCCGGCATCGGCCGGCAACGGCGCCAGGCTTCCGGTTGTCACGGTGCTCAGGTTTTCCGCCGCCGCCGCCGCGGTGCCGCCCAGCGCCAGCAGCGCCGCCGCCGCGAACAGGCGCAGGCCGCGCAGCAGGCGTCGGGGCAGGGGGAAGGCGGGCACGGCGGCAGGCATCGGCATCGGCATGGCTCGAAATGGAGGGTCAGGAGGCGGCGCGCGTGCGGCTGGCGCCGGCCAGCAGCGCCTCGGCGCGGCGCAGGAAAGGCAGGTCGATCATGCGTCCCTCGAACAGGAACGCACCGCGGCCCTGCGCGGCTGCCGCCGCGGCGGCGGCGACGATGCGGCGGGCTTCCTCGACCGCATCGTCGGACACGTCGAAGGCCGCGTTGGCCAGCCCGACCTGGCGCGGATGGATGCAGCTCTTGCCGATGAAGCCCAGCTCGCGCGCCATCCGCGCCTCGGCGCGGAAGCCCTCGTCGTCGCCGACGTCGGGAAAGGCGCCGTCGCAGGCGAACACGCCGGCTTCGGCCGCTGCCATGCGCAGCGCGAACAGCGTGGCGTGCACGTTGGCCGCGGTGCGGGCGATGCCGTTGGGCGCGAACAGGTCGCCCAGCCCGAGCTGCAGGCCGGCCACGCGCGGGTGCGCGGCGGCCAGTTCCGCGGCCTGTCGCAGGCCGCGCGGCGTCTCGATGTTGAGCAGCAGGCCGATCGGGCGCGTGACGCCGTTGCCGGCCTCGGCGCGCTCCAGCGCGGCGGCTGCGTCGCGCACCTGCGCCGCGGATTCGACCTTGGGCAGGTTGAGCAGCCAGACCGAGGGCAGCGCCACCGCCGCCAGGTCGGCGGCGAAGTGGGCACTGGCGGCGCCGTTGCTGCGCACGATCAGCAAGCGACCGCTGGCGGCCACGTCATCGCGGCGCAGGAACGCGGCGACCTGCACGCGCGCTGCGGCCTTGCCGGCCTCGGGCACGGAGTCTTCCAGGTCCAGGGACAGGGCATCGGCCGCGCCGGCCATCGCCTTGTCGAACAGTTCCGGGCGGGCGCCGGGCACGAACAGCTTGCTACGCATGGTTTCCCCTCATCCTGCGGGGCAGTCTGCGCGATTCGGAACGCTGAAAAAGTGCGTTCCCGGACATTCATGCGATAGCGTTTGTTTGCAGTGGCCCGGCCGCCGCCGGTCCGGCGCGCGCTGGCAGGCCGTAGAATCGCGCCATGAAAATCGCCTCGTGGAACGTCAATTCGCTCAATGTCCGCCTGCCGCACCTGGAACAGTGGCTGGCCGCTTTCGCCCCGGACGTGGTCGGCATCCAGGAAACCAAGCTGGAGGACCACAAGTTCCCGGACACGCGCCTGCTCGAGCTGGGCTACCGCAACGTGTTCGCCGGGCAGAAGACCTACAACGGCGTGGCGCTGCTGGCGCGCGACCCGATCGAGGACGTGCAGATCGGCATCCCCGGTTTCGACGACGAGCAGAAGCGGGCGATCGCCGGCACCGTCAACGGCGTGCGCGTGGTCAACCTCTACGTGGTCAACGGCCAGGACGTGGGCACCGAGAAGTACGCCTACAAGCTGCGCTGGCTGGACGCGGTGCACGACTGGATCGCCGCCGAGCTGCTGAAGCACCCAAAGCTGGTGGTGCTGGGCGATTTCAACATCGCCCCGGACGACCGCGACGTGCACGACCCGGCGGTGTGGAACGGCGACCACATCCTCACTTCCACCGCCGAGCGCGGCGCGCTGGGCAGGCTGCTGCAGCTGGGCCTGCACGACGGCTTCCGCCTGCACAACGAGGAGGCGGGCATCTTCAGCTGGTGGGATTACCGCGCGGCGGGTTTCCGCCGCGATCTGGGCCTGCGCATCGACCTGACCCTGGTGTCCGAGGCGCTCAGGCCGCAGGCGGTGGCTGCCGGCATCGACCGCGAACCGCGTACCTGGGACCGCCCCAGCGACCACGCCCCGGCGTGGGTGCAGTTGGCGAAGGACTGAAACGGCGGAGCCCGGCCGTCGCCGGCCGGGCTCCGTTGCCTGCGGGCGTGCCGGATCAGCGCACGCTTCTGCGCGTGAACAGGTTGACGATGCCCAGCAGGATCACCGCGCCGAGCAGGGACAACAGGAACGAGCGCAGGGTGATGGCGCCGTTGATGCTGCCGCCGCTGAAGAGAAAGCCGGCGATCATCGCGCCGATGATGCCCACCACGATGTTCAGGATGATGCCCTGCTGCGCATCGCGGCGCATGATGAGGCTGGCAAGCCAGCCGACGACGCCGCCCACGATCAACCAGATGATGATGCCCATGCCGATGTCTCCTTTCGTCGATGCACCCGGAGCGGTGCGACCCGTGCAGTCAAGACGATCGGGCGTGAAGCGTTTGTGGACCGGGGTCCGGGACTGATGGCGCCGGTTCAGGCCTGGCGGTTCGGCCAGGTGCGGGTCTGGCAGCTGCCGCACGTGCCCGGCACCCGCGGCGAGCCGCAGGCGCGCGAGCTGCTGGCCGCCGAACTCGACAGCACGCCGCAGGCGCTGCCGCTGACCCGCGACGAGCGCGGCCGGCCTTGGCTGATCGGCGGGCTCTCGCATTACGGTACCGGCTGGAGCCACAGCGGCGGCCACCTGCTGGTGGCGCTGGGCGAACGCGTCCGGCTGGGCGTGGACCTGGAACAGCAGCGCCCGCGCCAGCAGATGCGCCAGGTGATCGCCCGCTTCTTCCATCCCGACGAGATCGCCTGGCTGGACGGGCTGGACGATGCCGCCCGCGAGCACTGGTTCTTCCGCGTCTGGTGCGCCAAGGAAGCCCTGCTCAAGGCGCACGGCCATGGCATTTCCTTCGGCCTGCACCGGCTGCGCTTTGCCCCCGGCGACGACGGGGCCCTGCATCTGGCCTGGTGCGACCCCGGGCTGGGCGAGGCCGCGCGCTGGCACCTGCACGAATGGCAGGCGGCGGCGGACTTCCGCGCCGCGCTGGCGTGGTACCCCGCGTAGGCGCGTACTCGTAGGAGCGCACTTCAGTGCGCGATGGGGCTTGCCCGCGCAAAGCCCCATCGCGCACCAGGGTGCGCTCCTACATAATTCCGCCATGAACGACACCTCCCTCCCGCCCGGCGTGGCCGACGAACTGCAGCGCGGGCTGCAGGCCATGGGCCTGGACGCCGCGCTGGCGCCGCCGCTGCTGGCCTACCTGGCGCTGCTGGTGCGCTGGAACCGCACCTACAACCTCACCGCCATCCGCGACCCGCACGAGATGGTCACCCGCCACCTGCTCGATTCGCTGGCGATGGTGCCGCACATCGAGTCCGGCACCCTGGCCGACCTCGGCACCGGTCCCGGGCTGCCCGGCATCCCGCTGGCCATCGCCCGCCCGCAGCTGCGGGTGACGCTGGTGGAGAGCAACGGCAAGAAGGCGCGTTTCCTGCGCGAGGCCGTGCGCCAGCTCGGCCTGGGCAACGCCCGCGTGGCCGAGTCGCGCGCCGAGGCGCTGGACGAGCCGGCCGCCTACGACAATCTGACCGCCCGCGCCATGGACACCCTGGCCGGCATCGTCGCGGTCGGTGGCCACCTGCTGCGCCTCGGCGGCCACCTGCTGGCGATGAAGGGCGTGCACCCGCACGAGGAGATCGCCGCGCTGCCCGCCGACTGGCGCGTGCTGGAGGTCCGTCCGCTGCAGGTGCCGGGACTGGTGGGCGAGCGCCACCTGGTGGTGTGCAGCCGCACCTGAGGCCACGTGCCCTCCCGTAGGAGCGGCTTCAGCCGCGAACAGGCTTTACCGGGAGGTCCCCATCGCGGCTGAAGCCGCTCCTACGGAAGGCGGGGCCGGGCCGGATTTCCCCGATCCGGCCGCCAGCCCGCATAATGCCCAGTCCCAACCTTCCAGCCCATGAGGCCCACCCGCATGGCCCGCATCATCGCCATCGCCAACCAGAAAGGCGGCGTCGGCAAGACCACCACCGCCGTGAACCTGGCCGCCGCCCTCGCCGCCGCGCCCCGGCGCGTGCTGCTGGTCGACCTGGATTCGCAGGGCAACGCGACCATGGGCAGCGGCGTGGACAAGCGCGAGGTGGCCGCGTCCACCTGTGACCTGCTGCTGGGCGAGAGCAGTGCAGCCGACATCCGGGTGAAGGCACCGGAAGGCTACGACCTGCTGCCGGGCAACATCGACCTGACCGCGGCCGAGATCCAGCTGATGGAGCAGGAGGGCCGCGAGCAGCGGCTCAAGCGCGCGCTGGCGCCGATCCGCGGCGACTACGACTTCATCCTGATCGACTGCCCGCCGGCGCTGTCGCTGCTGACCCTCAACGCGCTGGCCGCCGCCGACTCGGTGCTGGTGCCGATGCAGTGCGAGTACTACGCGCTGGAAGGCCTGAGCGCGCTGGTGGAGACCATCGAGGCGCTGCGCGCCAGCCTGAACCCGGCCCTGGAGATCGAAGGCGTGCTGCGCACCATGTTCGACGTGCGCAACAACCTGGCCAACGCGGTGTCGGCCGAGCTCACCGGGCATTTCGGCGACCGCGTGTTCCGCACCATCGTGCCGCGCAACGTGCGCCTGGCCGAGGCGCCGAGCCACGGCCAGAGCATCGTCGGCTACGACCGCACCTCGCGCGGCGGCGTGGCCTACCTCGGTCTGGCCGGAGAACTGATCCGCCGCACCGACGAACGCAACAGGGCCGTCAGGGCCGTGGAGGCTGTCTGATGAGCGCTGCAAAGAAACGTGGCCTGGGCCGTGGCCTGGACGCGCTGCTGGGTCCCAAGGGCGCGGTGACGCCGGTATCGGTGGCGGCCGTGGCCGAGCCGCAGCCGGGCGAAGTGCTGCGCAAGCTGCAGATCGACCTGCTGCAGCCGGGCAAGTACCAGCCGCGCCGGGAGATGGACGAGGCCAAGCTGTCCGAGCTGTCCGAGTCGATCAAGGCGCAGGGCGTGATCCAGCCCATCCTGGTGCGCCAGGTCGAGGGCGGCAGGTACGAGATCGTCGCCGGCGAGCGCCGCTGGCGCGCCTCGCGCCTGGCCGGGCTGGACGAAGTGCCGGTGGTGGTGCGCGAGCTGGAAGACCGCACCGTCATCGCCATGGCGCTGATCGAGAACATCCAGCGCGAGGACCTCAACCCGCTGGAGGAAGCCGAAGCGCTGCAGCGGCTGATCTCCGAATTCTCGCTGACCCACGCCGAAGCCGCGCAGGCGGTGGGCCGCTCGCGCGCCTCGGTATCCAACCTGCTGCGCCTGATCGACCTGCCCATCGGCGTGCGCGTGCTGCTGGAGAGCCGCCGCCTGGAAATGGGCCATGCCCGCGCGCTGCTGACGCTGGCGCCGGAACTGGCGACCAAGCTGGCGCAGGACGCCGCCGACGAAGGCTGGTCGGTGCGCGAGGTCGAGCACCGCGCCCAGCAGTTCGCCGCCGGCAAGGTGCCCGGCGCGCGCAACGCCAAGCCCAAGCCGGCCGCGCCGCAGGCCGACATCGCCTCGCTGGAAACCGAGCTGTCCGAATCGCTGGGCACCAGGGTCGCGATCAACCACGGCCGCGGCGGCAAGGGCCGGCTGGTCATCCATTACACCGACCTGGATACGCTCGACGGCGTGCTGGAAAGGCTGCGTACCCGTCAGCACGGCTGACGTTCCATCCACCTCCGAGGTGCATGCAAGGCAATGAACCCCACCAAGGTCGACCGCAATCACCTGTTGCGTCTGACCGACCTGCCGAATGTCGGGCCGGCCTGTGAAAAGGATCTCCGTCTGATCGGGATCCGTGTTCCCGCGCACCTGCGCGGGCGCGATCCCTACGACATGTACGCGCAGCTGTGCCTGAAGACCGGCGTGGTGCACGACCCCTGCGTGATCGACGTGTTCCTGTCGATCGTGCGCTTCATGGCCGGGGAGGCGCCGCAGCCGTGGTGGGCGTACAGCGCCGAGCGCAAGCAGACACTGGCAAAGGATCCGATGACGCTGTAGCCCGCCCTTTCCCTTCTCCCTCCGGCAGACGAAACGGCAGGGCTGCCGTTCCGCACGGCGAAGCTGCCCGCAGGGAGAGGCGCAGGATGTGCCGGATGCAGGTGGCGCCAAGCGCCGGACGAGGGACGCCACAGGGATCCTGCGGCCGCTACCATGGGGAACGCGTCGCCACGCGTCCGCAGGGTGAACAACCAGGCGTCGCCTTGGCGATTTACCCGGGCTGGTGCGTGGCGACGCGTTCCTGGCAGCGGACGCTTCCTTGCCGCGCTCCTCACCCCGACCCCGCTCCCGGAGGGAGAGGGGTTTCAATCGAGCAATTCCGGAATAACCAGATGACCATCCTCGTCACCGGCGCCGCCGGCTTCATCGGCGCCTACACCTGCCAGGCCCTGGCCGCGCGCGGCGAGCGCGTGGTCGGGCTGGACAACTACAACGACTACTACGACCCGCAGATCAAGCGCGACCGCGTCGCCGCGCTGTGCCCGCAGGTCGACATCCGCACGCTGGACCTGACCGACCGCGACGGCCTGGCCGCGCTGTTCGACCAGATCCAGCCCACGCGCGTGATCCACCTGGCCGCGCAGGCCGGCGTGCGCTACTCGCTGCAGAACCCGCATGCCTACGTCGACAGCAACCTGGTCGGCTTCGTCAACATGCTGGAGCTGTGCCGCCACCGTGGCGTGCGGCACCTGGTCTATGCGTCGAGCAGCTCGGTCTACGGCGATTCGGCTACGCCGCCGTTCTCCGAGGACCAGCGCGTGGACCAGCCGCGCTCGCTGTACGCGGCGACCAAGGCCGCCAACGAGCTGATGGCCTACACCTACGCGCAGCTGTACGGCCTGCGCGCCACCGGCCTGCGCTTCTTCACCGTGTACGGCCCATGGGGCCGGCCGGACATGGCGCCGCTGCTGTTCTCGCGCGCGTTGCTGGCCGGGCGGCCGATCGAGGTGTTCAACGAAGGCCGCATGCGCCGCGACTTCACGCATGTTTCCGACATCGTCGCCGGTATCCTCGGTGCCCTGGACCATCCTTCGGAGGACGCCGTGCCGCACCGGGTATTCAACCTCGGCAACCACACGCCGGTGGAGCTGGAGCGTTTCATCGAGGTGATCGCCACGGCGGCCGGCCGCCCCGCGCGGAAGGTCTACCGGCCGATGCAGCCGGGTGACATGGTGGAGACCATGGCCGACACCACGCGGGCGCGGCGGGCCTTCGGCTTCGACCCGGCCACGCCGATCGAGGCCGGGCTGCCGCCGGTGGTGGCCTGGTGCCGCGACTACTTCGGCGACGCCGCCTGACTCATCTTCCATCAAGCCGCGCGCTGGAAAATGCGCGGTCTTTTCCCTACCGCACGAACGGATCCCCGCGATGAACCAACCCGCGCTTTCGGTGGTCGTCCCCGTCTTCAACGAACGCGACAACGTCGCGCCCCTGGTCGGCGAGATCACCGCCGCGCTGCGCGGGCGGGTGGCGTTCGAGATCGTCTATGTCGACGACGACTCGAAGGACGACACCCTGCAGGTGCTGCAGTCGCTCAAGGCGGCCAACCCGGAGCTGCGCGTGCTGCACCACGTCGGCCAGAGCGGGCAGAGCACCGCCGTGCGCACCGGGGTCAAGGCGGCACGCGCGCCGTGGATCGCCACCCTCGATGGCGACGGCCAGAACGACCCGGCCGACATCCCGAAGCTGCTGGCCGCGCGCGATGCCGCCGCGCCGGAGGTCAGGCTGTTCGCCGGCTGGCGCGTCGACCGCCAGGATTCGGGTTCCAAGCGCTGGGCCAGCAAGTGGGCCAACGCCATCCGCGCGCGCATGCTGCGCGACGACACCCCCGACACCGGCTGCGGCATCAAGCTGTTCGAGCGCGCCGCCTTCCTCGACCTGCCGTATTTCGACCACATGCACCGCTACCTGCCGGCGCTGATGCAGCGCGCCGGCTGGAAGACGGTGAGCGTGCCGGTCAACCACCGCCACCGCACCGCCGGCGTGTCCAAGTACAACAACCTCGGCCGCGCCCTGGTCGGCATCCGCGACCTGCGCGGGGTGGCCTGGCTGATCGCGCGCAGCCGGCGCACGGCGGTGGAGGAGGTCTGAGCATGGATTTCATGAGCCAGCCGCTGCCCTGGCTGGAGTGGACCGGCGTGCACATGTCGCCGTGGAAGCTGGTCGGCCTGACCGGCACCCTGATGTTCGGCGGCCGCTGGCTGGTGCAGTTCGTCGCCAGCAAGCGCCAGGGCAAGCCGGTGATCCCGCGCCTGTTCTGGTACATGAGCATCGTCGGCAGCCTGATGACGCTGAGCTACTTCATCTTCGGCAAGAACGACGCGGTGGGCATCCTCGGCAACCTGTTCCCCACCTTCACCGCGCTGTACAGCCTGTACCTGGACATCCGCCACCGCGGCTGGAAGCGCGACAAGGCCGGGCATTGAGCGCGCAGGAGCGCACTTCAGTGCGCGATGGGGCTTTGCCGGTAACGCCCCATCGCGCACTGAAGTGCGCTCCTACGTGGGGCAGGACTTTCGATCCATGCACGGATGGGCCGCCGGTGACATGATCCGGGTCTGTTTCCCGAAGAGTCCGCCGTTCGTGAAAACCACCCTGTCCGTCGCCCTGCTGCTCGCCCTTGCCCTGCCGGGCGCCGTCGTCCACGCCGCGCCCTCGAAGCCATCGGCACCCGCCGCGCTGGCCGCGCAGGACGCCGATGCCCGGTTCAAGGCGATCTACGAGAAGGAATGGGCCTGGCGCCAGGCCGGCGGCGGCGAGGCCAGCGAGGACGGCGACGCCCCGGCGAACGCCACCCGCCTGCCGGATGTCGGCGCCGAGGCGCAGCAGGCGCGGCTGAAGGTGTGGGACGAGGTGCTGGAGCAGCTCAAGACCGTCGACCCGGCCACGCTCTCGGCCGAGAACCAGGTCAACTACGCGATCTACAAGTACCAGGTGGAGAACCTGGCCGACGAGGTGCGCCTGCGCGCCTACGAGATGCCGTTCAATTCGGACTCCTCGTTCTGGTCGAACCTGGGCTTCATGGCCCGGCGCGAGATGAAGACCGCGCAGGACTACCGCAACTACATCGCGCGCCTGAACGACGTGCCGCGCTACTTCGACCAGCAGACCGCCAACATGCGCGCCGGCCTGGAGCGCGGCTTCAGCGTGCCGCGCGCGGTGCTGGAAGGCCGCGACGTGTCGATCTCGACCGTGGCCGAGCTCAAGGACCCGACCGAATCGCCGCTGTACGCGCCGTTCAAGAAGCTGCCGGCGGGCATTCCCGCCGACGAGCAGCAGAAGCTGCGCGAGGAGGCGCAACAGGCGGTCGGCGGCAGCGTGATCCCCGCCTTCGGCAAGCTGCTGGCGTTCTTCCGCGAGGAATACGTGCCGCAGGCGCGCACCACCCTGGCCGCGGAGAAGATGCCGGGCGGCAAGGCGTTCTACCGGCAGCAGATCCGTGAATACACCACGCTGGACATGAGCCCGCAGCAGATCCACGCGCTGGGCCTGAGCGAGGTCAACCGCATCCAGCAGGAGATGAACGCGATCATCGACAAGGTCGACTTCAAGGGAAAGAGCGAGCAGACCCGTTTCGCCGATTTCCTGGAGTTCCTGCGCACCGATCCGCAGTTCTATGCCAGGACGCCGGAGGAACTGCTGTGGCGCGCGGCGTGGATCTCCAAGCGCGTGGACGGGGTGATCGGCAAGTACATGACCCTGCCGCGCGCACGCTTCACCATCGTGCCGGTGCCGCCGGACATCGCCCCGTTCTGGACCGCCGGCCGCGGCGGCATGGGCACCTACTGGGTCAACACCTACAACCTGCCGGCGCGCCCGCTGTACAACCTGCCGGCGCTGACCCTGCACGAATCCGACCCGGGCCACGCGCTGCAGGGCGCGCTCGCCGCCGAGCAGGGCGAACAGCCGGACTTCCGCCGCGGCGCCTACATCTCCGCCTACGGCGAGGGCTGGGGCCTGTACAGCGAGAAACTCGGCATCGAGATGGGCATCTACGAAACCCCGTACGAGGATTTCGGGCGCCTGACCTACGAGATGTGGCGCGCCTGCCGCCTGGTCATCGACACCGGCGTGCACCACTACGGCTGGAGCCGCGAGCGCGCCATCGCCTACCTGCGCGACCATACCGCGCTGAGCGAACACGAAGTGACCACCGAGGTCGACCGCTACATCTCCTGGCCGGCGCAGGCGCTGAGCTACAAGCTGGGCGAGATCACCATCGTCAAGCTGCGCGCGCAGGCCGAGAAGGAGCTGGGCGACAGGTTCGACGTCAAGTCCTTCCACGACGCCGTGCTCAAGCAGGGCTCGGTGCCGCTGCCGGTGCTGGAGCGGCAGATCAAGGCCTACATCGAGGAACGCAAGAAGGCCTGATGCGGTCGTGCGTGGCGGTCCCAGGGAGCGTCAGCACGCCGTAACCCCGTAGGAGCGACTTCAGTCGCGACCGGCGCTTTCCCGGCGAAGCGCGTCGCGGCTGAAGCCGCTCCTGCGATTCGAATGCGGTGAGCGCAGCGGGTCCGCACACTCCCGCGACCCTTGCGATTGTGTAACGCGACATGCCGCCGCTACCCTGCCGCGCATGATTGCGTTCCTGCGCCGCCGCCCGCCGTCGCTGCTGCTCCGCCTGCTGGTGCTGGCGGTGGTCGCGCTCGGCACCGCCGGCGGCGCGCTGGCGTCGGCGCTGGGCGAGCTGCACGCGATGAGCCACGCCGATCATCCGGTCGCCGTGCACGATCCGGCGATGGACGCCGACAGCGGCCACGACGAAGCCGACGGCGCCCGCCTGCTGCACGCGCTCGTGCATTGCGGCCACTGCCACGGCCACGGCGGCGTGCTGCCGTTCGCCGTTGCGGCATGGGACGTGGCGATGCCGCCGGTCGCCACCTGCACCACCCCGCACGACACCCGCTGGCGCCCGGCGCCGACGGAAAGCCTGCTGCGCCCTCCGATTCCGGCCTGATCCCGCGTCCGCCGCGCGGACGTCCCGATCCCTCGCCGAAAACCGGAGATTCCCCATGTGGAAACGCCTGGCCGCGCTTGCGGCCCTGGCGATCGCACCGTGCGCCGTCGCGCAGGTGCCGTCGCCGCCTGCACCCTTGACCCTGGACGAAGCGGTCGGCCGCGTCGCCCGCACCCATCCCGACCTGCGCCTGCCCGAGCTGCAGCGCGCCGCCGCCCAGGCCCGCCTCGACGGCGCCGGCTTCACGCCGCCGCTGGTGCTCGGCGTGGAAGTCGAGAACGCCCTGGGCAGCGGCGGCGGCCGCGGCTTCGACGCTGCCGAGGTCACCGTCTCGCTGGCCGGCGTGCTCGAGCGCGGCGGCAAGCTGGACGCGCGCCGCACGCTGGCGCAGGCCAATATCGACGTGCTGGCCCCGCAGCGCGAGATCGCCCGCCTGGACCTGATGGCCGAAGTGGCGCGCCGCTACCTGGCCATCACCGCCGCGCGCGGCCAGCGCCGGATCGCGCTGGACGACATCGAGCAGCGCCGCCGCGCAGTCGCCGCCGCACGCCTGCGCCTGCAGGCCGGCGCCTCGCCCGCATCCACGCTGATGACCGCGCAGGCGGCGCTGGCCCAGGCCGAACTGGATCGTGACCGCGCCAATGAAGCCGAACGCGCCGCGCGGATGGCGCTGGCCGCGTTGTGGAACGCACGCGAAGCGGACTTCGGCGCAGTCAGTGGCGATCCGCTGCAGCTGCCGGCGCTGCAGGATTTCCAGCAGCTGGCGACGCTGCTGTCCGACACGCCGGAACTGGCAGTGGTCGCCGGCGAAGCGCGCGTGCGCGAGGCGCAGCTGCAGCTGGCGCGCAGCCAGCTGCGCAGCGATCTGTCCTGGCAGCTGGGCGTGCGCAACAACCGCGACAGCAACGACACCGCGCTGGTCGGCGGCTTCAGCCTGCCGCTGGGCAGCGCCCGCCGCGCCGGGCCGGAAATCCGCGCCGCCCAGGCCGAACTGGCGATGAGTGCGCTGGAGCGCGAATCGCGCGCGCTGCAGCTGTACGCAACATTGGCCGAGGCCCACGGCCGTTACGGCACCGCGCGGCTGGAAGTGGCGCGCATGGACAGCGACGTGCTGCCGCAGCTGCAACGCGCCGAGAAGGCCGCCGAAACCGCCTGGCGCGCCGGCGCCATCAGCTACCTGGAATGGGCGCAGCTGCAGGCCATGCGCATCGAGGCGCGGCAGCGCCAGCTCGATGCCGCGCTCGCCGCGCAGACCGCCCTGATCGAGATCCAGCGCCTGACCGGCCAACCGCTGGTCGCCACCGCTTCCGAAGGAAACACGCCATGAAGGCCCCCCTGACCGCTTCCCCGATGTTCCGCCTGGCCGCGCTGGCCGTGTTGCTGGCCGCGCTCGCTGCCTGCGGCGGCGATCCCGCCGCAGGCAAGGACGCCGCCCAGGGCAGCCACGCGCATGCCGAGGGCGACGACCACGACGAGGAAGACGAAGCGCCCGGGCAGACCACCATTCCCGCCGCGCGCGCCAAGGCTGCCGGCATCGTCAGCGCTGCCGTGGGCCCGGGCACCATCGCCGACGAGCACGACGTGCAGGGCCTGCTGGCGCCGATCGACGGGCGCATGGCGCAGGTCACCGCGCGTTTCCCCGGTCCGATCCGCGCGCTGCGGGCCAACGTCGGCGACCGCGTGCGCGCCGGCCAGCCGCTGGCCAGCATCGACAGCAACCTCAGCCTGACCACCTATGGCGTCAGCGCGCCGATCTCCGGCGTGGTGCTGTCGCGCCAGGCGCAGGTGGGCGGCGTCGCCGGCGAAGGCCAGCTGCTGTTCGAGATCGGCGACCTCTCGCAGCTGTGGGTGGACCTGCACATCTTCGGCGCCGATACCCAGCACATCACCGCCGGCGTGCCGGTCACCGTCACCCGCATGACCGATGGCGTCAGCCAGGCCACCACGCTCGAACGCGTGCTGCCGGGCACCGCCACCGCCAGCCAGAGCACGGTGGCGCGCGCCACCGTGGACAACGCCGACGGCCTGTGGCGGCCGGGCGCGGCGGTGCGCGCGCGCATCGTCGTGGCCAGCGCGCCGGCCGACGTCGTGGTGCCGTTGAGCGCGCTGCAGAGCATGGACGGCCGCGACGTGGTGTTCGTGCGCACCGGCGATACCTACCAGGCGCGGCCGGTCACGCTCGGCGCGCGCGATGCGCGGCAGGTGGCGGTCGCCGCCGGCCTGCAGGCCGGCGAGGAGGTGGTCGTCGAACAGAGCTATACGGTGAAGGCCGACATCGGCAAGGCGGGAGCGGGCCATGAACACTGACCGCGCGCTGCGCCCCGGCCTGCTCGAACGCATCGTCGGCGCCGCCATCGCCCACCGCTGGCTGATGCTGCTGCTCACCGGCGCACTGGTGCTGCTCGGCGGCTGGAGCTTCACCCGGCTGTCGATCGACGCCACGCCCGACATCACCAACGTGCAGGTGCAGATCAATACCGCCGCGCCAGGCTACTCGCCGCTGGAAACCGAACAGCGCATCACCTTCCCGGTGGAAACGGTGCTGGCCGGGTTGCCGAAGATGGAGAGCGTGCGTTCGCTGTCGCGCTACGGCCTGTCGCAGGTGACGGTGGTGTTCGCCGACGGCACCGATCTCTACTTCGCCCGCCAGCAGGTGGCCGAACGCCTGCAGCAGGCGCGCTCGCAGCTCCCGGAGGACCTCGACCCGCAGCTCGGGCCGATCGCCACCGGCCTGGGCGAGATCTTCATGTACACCATCGACGCCGACCCGGAGGCGCGCAAGGCCGATGGCAGCGCTTACACCGCTACCGACCTGCGCACCCTGCAGGACTGGGTGATCCGCCCGCAGCTGCGCACCGTGCCCGGCGTCACCGAGGTCAACACCATCGGCGGGTTCCAGCGCCAGGTGCACCTCACCCCTGACCCGGCGCGGCTGCGCGCGCTGGGTTTCACCCTGGAGGACGTCGCCGCCGCGGTGCAGGCCAACAACCAGAACGTGGGCGCCGGCTACATCGAGCGCAACGGCCAGCAGTTCCTGGTGCGCGTTCCCGGCCAGGTCGCCGACCTGGCGCAGATCGGCGACATCGTGCTCGACCGCCGCGAAGGCGTACCCATCCACGTGCATGACGTGGCGACCGTCGCCGACGGCCCGGAACTGCGCAGCGGCGCCGCCACCCAGGACGGCCACGAAGTGGTGATGGGCACGGTGGTGATGCTGGTCGGCGCCAACAGCCGCGCCGTGGCGCAGGCCGCGGCGGCAAGGCTGGAGCAGGCGCAGCGCAGCCTGCCCATCGGGGTCACCGTCACCGCCAGCTACGACCGCACCGCGCTGGTGGACCGCACCATCCAGACCGTCGCCAGGAACCTGCTGGAGGGCGCGCTGCTGGTGATCGTGGTGCTGTTCCTGCTGCTGGGCAACTTCCGTGCGGCGCTGATCACCGCCGCGGTGATCCCACTGGCGATGCTGTTCACGTTGACCGGCATGGCGCGCGGCGGCGTGTCGGCCAACCTGATGAGCCTGGGCGCGCTGGATTTCGGCCTGATCGTGGACGGCACGGTGATCATCATCGAGAACTGCCTGCGCCGCTTCGGGCAGCGCACGCATGCGCTGGGCCGGGCGATGACGCGCGCCGAACGCTTCGCCGAGACCGCCGCCGCCACCGCCGAGGTGATCCGCCCGAGCCTGTTCGGCCTGGGCATCATCACCGCCGTGTACCTGCCGATCTTCGCCCTCACCGGCGTGGAAGGAAAAATGTTCCACCCGATGGCGATCACCGTGGTGCTGGCGCTGAGCGGCGCGATGCTGCTGTGCCTGACCTTCGTGCCGGCGGCGATCGCGCTGTTCCTTGGCGGCCGCGTGCAGGAGACGGAGAACCGGCTGATGGGCTGGCTGCGCCGGCGCTACCAGCCGCTGCTGGACGTCGCCCTGCGCCGCGGGCGCTGGATGATGGCCGGCGCGCTGGTGCTGGTGATCGGCTGCGGCCTGCTGGCGACACGCCTGGGCAGCGAATTCGTGCCCAACCTCGACGAAGGCGACGTGGCGATGCACGCCATGCGCATTCCCGGCACCAGCCTGACCCAATCGGTGCAGATGCAGCGGCAGATCGAACTGCGCCTGCTGCAGTTCCCGGAAGTGGCCAAGGTGTTCTCCAAGATCGGCACGCCGGAAGTGGCGTCCGACCCGATGCCGCCCTCGGTGGCCGACACCTTCATCATGATGAAGCCGCGCGCGCAATGGCCGGACCCGCGCAAGCCGCGCGCGCGCCTGCTGGTCGAGCTGGAGGAAGCGGTGGAGGAACTGCCGGGCAACAACTACGAGTTCACCCAGCCGATCCAGATGCGCATGAACGAGCTGATCTCCGGCGTGCGCGCCGATGTCGCGGTGATGCTCTACGGCGACGACCTGGACACGCTGATGGACGTCGGCCGGCGCATCGAGAAGGTGGCCGCGGGCGTGCCCGGCGCCGCCGACGTGCGGCTGGAGCAGACCAGCGGCCTGCCGCTGCTCACCGTCACCCCGGACCGGCAGAAACTCGCCGGCTACGGCCTCAACCCGGGCCAGGTGCAGTCCACCGTGGCCACCGCGGTGGGCGGGCAGGTGGCGGGACAGCTGTTCGAGGGCGACCGCCGCTTCGACATCGTGGTGCGCCTGCCGGAAGAGCTGCGGCAGGATCCGGCGGCCCTGGCCGACCTGCCGGTGTCGCTGGAAGCCGCGCTGGCCAGCGGCAATGCCGACGAACTGAGCCGCGGCGGCGCCGCCGGCGCGCTCACCGGCAACCCGCGCACGGTACCGCTGCGCGAACTGGCGCGCATCGACACCAGCGAAGGCCCCAACCAGATCAACCGCGACAACGGCAAGCGCCGCATCGTGGTCACCGCCAACATGCGCGACCGCGACCTGGGCGGCTTCGTCGCCGACCTGCAGCGGGCCATCGATGCCGGCGTGCCGCTGCCGACGGGCTACTGGATCGACTACGGCGGCAGCTTCGAGCAGCTGATCTCGGCCAGCCGGCGCCTGGCGGTGGTGGTGCCGGCGACGCTGGCGCTGATCTTCGCCATGTTGTTCTGGGCGTTCGGCTCGGGCAGGGACGCGGCCATCGTGTTCAGCGGCGTGCCGCTGGCGCTGACCGGCGGCGTGCTGGCGCTGGCGCTGCGCGGCATCCCGTTGTCGATCTCCGCGGGCGTGGGTTTCATCGCGTTGTCCGGGGTGGCGGTGCTCAACGGCCTGGTGATGATCAGCTTCGTGCGCAGCCTGCGCGAACAGGGGCGGCCGCTGCCCGAAGCGGTGCGCGAAGGCGCGCTGGGCCGCCTGCGGCCGGTGCTGATGACCGCGCTGGTGGCCTCGCTGGGCTTCGTGCCGATGGCCTTCAACGTCGGCGCCGGTTCGGAGGTGCAGCGCCCACTGGCCACCGTGGTGATCGGCGGCATCGTGTCCTCCACCCTGCTGACCCTGCTGGTGTTGCCGGTGCTGTATCGCTGGCTGCACCGCGGGGAGCGTTGAGTCCGGTTTTGCCTGCGCTAGGGCGAGGTCGTATGCGCGAGAGCCCCGGGTGATGCGCCGGGAATGCGATGAAAGCGTTCGAGGAAACTACCGGCGGCGGCCCCGACGTCGCCGGCATCCTGCGCTTCGATACGCACCCTGCATTGCCGCAGGCACTGCAACTTTTCCTCCATCGGTGCGAACATCCGCGCCGATGCCCTGCATGGAACCGGAATGAGCGACTGTTGCGGCTGCGGCAAAACCCTGGAGGTCGAGCGCATGCAGGCACGCCAGCGGCGCGTGCTGGTTTGGGTGCTGGCGATCAACCTGCTGACCTTCGCGATGATGATGGCCGCGGCCTGGCACAGCGGCTCGGCCTCGCTGCTGTCCGGCAGCCTGGACAACCTGGGCGACGCGCTGACCTATGCGCTGAGCCTGGCGGTGGTCGGCGCCAGCCTCGCCGCCAAGGCGCGGGTCGCCCTGCTCAAGGCGGCCTTCATCCTGTGCGCGGCCATCGCGGTGGCGGTTGGCATCGGCTGGAAGCTGATGCATCCGCACCTGCCGCTGTTCGAGAGCATGGGCATCGCCGCACTGCTCAACCTCGCCGCCAACCTGCTGTGCCTGCGCCTGCTGTGGCCGTACCGGCAGGGCGACATCAACCTGGCGTCGGCCTGGATGTGTTCGCTGAACGATGTCTACGAAGGAAGCGCGGTGATCCTCGCGGCGCTGGCGGTGTGGGCGTTCGGCGCCGGTTGGCCGGACCTGCTGATCGCCGTGGCGCTGCTGCTGCTGTTCCTGCGTTCGGCATGGACGGTGGCGCGTGCGGCCTGGCGCGAACTGCGCGCGTCGCGCCCGGCGTCCTGACTTGATGCCCGCCGTCGCCGCTGGCTAGAGTCGGGCGATACATCCTGGGAGCGGGTCATGCGATTGCGCCGTCTTGCGGTAGTGGGTCTGTTATCGTCGTGCGCGGGCGGTACGGCCGCGGCGGAAGACCGCGACATCTACATCGAGTTCCTGTGGTCGAAGCCGCCGGCCGATTCCATTGCCCGCCAGCAGACCCGCCAGTTCGTCGTGCAGGGCGACCACGACCACCAGATCTGCGTGGCCGCCAATGCCGCACCCGCCGACGTGGGCGGCCTGCAGCTGGAACTGCTCGATGCCGACGGCAGACGGGTGTCGTTGCACCGGTACGACGACTACCGCGGCACCAAGCAGTGCCATCGCGCAGACCTCGGCGAAGGTGGCGCGGCGGGGGAGTGGACGGCGCGCGCCTTGCTTGGCGACGGCCGCACCAATGCGGCCACCATCCGCGTCGATCCGCGCCTGGAGGATTCGCCCCATTACCTCGAGCGCGGCATTCCCTACGTGGCCGGCCGCCCGAATTACGACCCTTCGATTCCGGGACCTGAATGGAGCGGCCGGCTGGTCTGGGCGATGGATGTGGACCCGCAGGGGCGGGTGACCCATGTCGAGGTCGAGGTCGCCGAAGGCGTCGGCGAACGCATCCGCGACCGCGCCATCGCGGCCGGCTACCTGACCCTGTTCCCGCCGGACCCGGCGCGCGCGACCACGCCGCTGCGCTGGCGGCGCACGCTGTCCTTCGCGCCCGAGTGAGCCCTTCTGCGGCCGCTGCCCGGCAGGCGTGCCGGGAGCCGCGGCCCCGCGCCTGGCCCGGGACCGGCTGGCGGGGGCTGTGGACAACTTGCCATCGCCGCGGCCATCGCGCATAATGCGCGGCTCGCTGTGCCCGGAATCCCGAGGCCGGCGGCCGGAAGCACGTCGTCCAGCCGCCTTGCAGCGTACCCCTGACTCCCGTGACGTGTGGCGGACAACCGCCGGGGCCGCCCTCTTCCTGGCCAAGGAAGAGACAACCGACATTACCGAGGTGCGCAATGTCCCGAGTTTGCCAAGTTTCCGGCAAGAAGGTGCAGACGGGTAACAACGTCTCGCACGCCAACAACAAGACCCGCCGTCGCTTCCAGCCGAACCTGCACGAGCGCCGTTTCTGGGTCGCCAGCGAGAACCGCTGGGTCAAGCTTCGTGTTTCCGCGCATGCACTGCGCACCATCGACAAGAACGGCATCGATTCCGTTCTGGCTGAGCTGCGTGCCCGCGGCGAAAAGGTCTGAGGAGTAAAACATCATGGCAGGCAAGCGCGATAAGGTCCGTATGATTTCCTCGGCCGGTACCGGCCACTTCTACACCACGGACAAGAACAAGAAGAACACCCCCGGGAAGATGGAATTCCTGAAGTACGACCCGGTGGTCCGCAAGCACGTTCTGTACAAGGAAGGCAAGATCAAGTAATCCGCACGGATTGCTTGGGCAGCCGTTCCGCACCGGACCCGCCGCAAGGCGGGTTCCGTGTTTCCGGGGCCGGGAAAACGCCATCAGCGTGTCCCATCAGCACATGCGGCGGCGGCATCAGGCCGCGCTGGCGGCATCGCCTACAATCGGCGCATGACAGTTTCCGACCAGACGCAGGCCTGCGACATCGCGATCATCGGCGGCGGCGCCGCCGGCGTGCTCACCGCGATCGGCGTGCTGCGTGGCGCCACCGCCGCGCTGCGCGTGGCGCTCATCGAGCCGCAGCTGCCGCTCGGCCGCGGCGTGGCCTACGCCACGCGGTATCCCGAGCATCTGCTCAACGTGCCCGCCGGCAAGATGAGCGGTTTTCCCGACCGGCCCGACGATTTCCTCGACTACCTGGTCGCGCGCGATGCCTTGCCCGGCGTCGCGCGCGACACCCTGGCGCAGACCTTCGTCGCCCGCCACCACTACGCGGACTATCTGCGGCAGCGCCTGCAGGAGGCGGTGGACGCCAGCCCGGCGCAGCTGGACCTGCGCGCCGCGCGCGTCCTCTCGCTGGAGAAGCAGGCCGACGGCATCGCACTGCAGCTGGACCACGGTCAGCCGCTGCTGGCCGCGTCGGTGGCGCTGTGCGCCGGCAATGCGCTGCGGCCGCTGCCGGCGCGCGGCGCCGGTGCGCTGCCGCCGGGCAAGCGCATCGAGGCCTGGGATTTCGACGCGGTGCAGGACATCGCCGCGACCGCCGACGTGGCCATCGTCGGCTCCGGGCTGAGCATGGCCGACAGCGTGGTCTCGCTCGCCGCCATCGGGCATCGCGGCCAGGTGCACGTGCTCTCGCGCCATGCGCTGCTGCCGCTGCCGCATGCCAAGGGGCCGGCCGCCGACTACGATCCCGAACCGCTGCTGGCGATGACCCTGCGCCAGCGCGTGCGCGCGCTGCGCCGCCATGCCGACGAGGCCGCGCTGCGCGGCATTCCCTGGCAGAACGTGATGGAGCGCATCCGGCCGCTGGGCCAGGCGCTGTGGCAGTCGCTGTCCTTCGACGACCAGCGCCGCTTCCTGCGCCACGTGGTGCGTTACTGGGACGTGCACCGGCACCGCATCGCCGCGCCGGTGCATGCGCAGCTGATGGAACTGCGGCGCCAGGATCGCCTGCACTTGCATCGCGGCCGTCTGGAAACCGCGATCGCCGAGGGCGCCTGCGTGCACTTGGGCGCGCTCGACCCGCGCCGGCAGCCGTTCCAGCTCGATGCGCACTGCGTCGTCAACGCCACCGGCGTGGAGATGCGCGCGCAGGCCATGCGCAACCCGCTGCTGCAGCAGATGCTGGGCAGCGGCGCCGCGCGCCCGGGGCCGCACGGCATCGGCATCGACACCGCCGCGGACGGCAGCCTGCTCGACGCCGACGGCGTGGCCGATCCGCGCGTACAGGTGGTCGGCAGTCTGCGCATCGGCCGCCTGTGGGAGAGCCTGGCGATACCGGAACTGCGCGGGCAGGCCGCGCATGCCGCGGCAGCCGCGCTGCGCCGGCTGCGGGGCTGAACGGCCGCCGCCCGCGGGCTTTCCCGTAGAATGCGCCGATGGATGTTTCCCACCTGCTCGACGGGCTGAACCCGGCCCAGCGCGAGGCCGTTTCCGCTGCTCCCGGCCACTACCTGATCCTTGCCGGCGCCGGTTCCGGCAAGACCCGCGTGCTGACCCACCGCATCGCCTGGCTCAACGAAGTGCATGGCGTGCCGACCCACGGCATCTTCGCGGTGACCTTCACCAACAAGGCCGCCGGCGAGATGCGCCACCGCATCGACCTGCAGCTGCGCAACGGCGCGCGCGGCATGTGGATCGGCACCTTCCACGGTCTGGCCCATCGCCTGCTGCGCCTGCACTGGGCCGATGCCAAGCTGCCCGAGGCGTTCCAGGTGATGGACTCGGACGACCAGCTGCGGCTGGTCAAGCGCGTGGTGCAGGCGCTGGAACTGGACGATGGCAAGTTCCCGCACAAGCAGATCGCGTGGTGGATCAACGCGCAGAAGGACGAGGGCCGCCGCCCGCAGCACATCCAGCCCGAGCCGCACGACGCCTGGCTGGAAACCATGCGCCAGGCCTACATCGAGTACCAGGTGCGCTGCGACCGCGCCGGGCTGGTGGATTTCGCCGAACTGCTGCTGCGCGCGCATGAACTGCTGCGCGACAACCCGGCCCTGCTCGCCCATTACCGCGCGCGTTTCCGCGAGATCCTGGTCGACGAGTTCCAGGACACCAACGCCATCCAGTACGCCTTCGTGCGCGTGCTGGCCGGCGATTCGGGCAACGTGTTCGTGGTCGGCGACGACGACCAGGCGATCTATGGCTGGCGCGGCGCCAAGGTCGAGAACGTGCAGCGCTTCCTCAAGGATTTCCCGGGCGCGCAGACCATCCGCCTGGAGCAGAACTACCGCTCCAGCGCCAACATCCTCAACGCCGCTAACGCGGTCATCGCGCACAACCCAGACCGCATCGGCAAGCAGCTGTGGACCGACAGCGGCGACGGCGAACCGATCGACCTGTACGCCGCGTACAACGAAATGGACGAGGCGCGCTACCTGGTCGAGCGCGCGCGGCAGTGGGTGCGCGACGGCGGCAGCTACGGCGATATCGCCGTTCTCTACCGCAGCAACGCGCAGTCGCGCGCCTTCGAGGAAGCGCTGCTGTCCGAACAGGTGCCCTACCGCGTATACGGCGGCATGCGCTTCTTCGAGCGCGCCGAGATCAAGGACGCGCTGGCCTACCTGCGGCTGCTGACCAACCGCAACGACGACGCCGCCTTCGAGCGCGCGGTGAACACCCCGACGCGCGGCATCGGCGAGCGCACGCTGGACGAGGTGCGGCGCATCGCCCGCGCGCAGTCGCTGTCGCTGTGGGAGGCGTCGATGCTCGCCACCCAGGGCAACGACCTCACCTCGCGCGCGAAGAACGCGCTGGCCGGTTTCATCAACCTGGTCCAGCAGATCGGCGGCGAGACCGCGCAGATGACCCTGGCCGAGCGCATCGACCACGTGCTGCTGCGCTCGGCGCTGCGCGAGCACTGGGGCAAGGAAAGCCGCAACGCGCTCGATTCCGAATCGCGCAGCGACAACCTCGACGAACTGGTGTCGGTGGCCTCGCGCTTCGTCCAGCGCGACGAGGACGAGGAGGGCGCCGCCGACATGAGCGAACTGGTCGCGTTCCTCTCCTACGCCTCGCTGGAGGCCGGCGAAGGCCAGGCGCAGGCCGGCGAGGACGGCGTGCAGCTGATGACCCTGCACTCGGCCAAGGGCCTGGAATTCCCGCTGGTGTTCCTGGCCGGCCTGGAGGAAGGGCTGTTCCCCGGCGCGCGTTCGCTGGAGGAAAGCGGGCGGCTGGAGGAGGAGCGCCGTCTGGCCTACGTCGGCATCACCCGTGCCCGGCAGAAGCTGGTGCTGGGCTACGCCGAGTCGCGCCGCATCCATGGCCAGGACAACTACAGCCTGCCGTCGCGCTTCCTGCGCGAGATCCCGCGCGAGCTGCTGCACGAAGTGCGGCCCAAGGTGCAGGTCTCGCGCCCGGCATCGCTCGGCACCAGCCGGGTGATGGGCCATGCCGCCATCGAGGCGCCGCCGGTCAAGCTCGGCGCGCTGGTGTCCCACCCCAAGTTCGGCGAGGGCATGGTCACCGACTACGAGGGCAGCGGCGCGCATGCGCGCGTGCAGGTCGAGTTCGCCGAGGCCGGCAGCAAGTGGCTGGTGATGGCCTACGCCAACCTGACCGTGCTGTAGGGCGCCCCGGGCTGCCCCGGGCCGGCGGCAGCGCCGGCCGTTTGATCCGGCTCAATGCACGGCGGCAACATCGGGTGTGCAATGGTGTCCTCCCACCCTTCCCAAGGAGAACCGCCATGTACAAGCGCATCCTGATCGCGACCGATGGTTCCGAACTCGCCGGCAAGGGCCTGCAGAAGGGCCTGGAACTGGCTGCCCAGCTCGGCGCGGCGGTCGACATCGTCACCGTCTCCGAGCCCTGGGCCGTGGGCATGTACGACGCCATGGGCTGGAGCGCCGGCTACGAGGCCAGCCCTGAATACAAGCAGGACCGCGAGGCGGCCGCGCAGAAGATCCTGCAGCCGTCGCTGGAGGCGGCGCGTGCGGCCGGCGTGGCCGGGGTGCAGGGCCACCACGTGCTCGACCGCTATGCCGCCGACGGCATCATCGAGACCGCCGACGCCTGCGGCAGCGACCTGCTGGTGATGACCTCGCACGGCCGCCGCGGCGTCACCCGCGTCCTGCTCGGCAGCCAGACCGCCGAAGTGCTCGCGCGCAGCACGGTGCCGGTGCTGGTGATCCGCTGACCTCCGCGCAACCCGTAGGAGCGGCTTCAGCCGCGATGGGGCCTTCACGTAGATCTCCACGGCATGTCGGCGTGTCGCACCGGTCGGCCAAGGAAATGCCCGGTGCGGTTTCCGGCGCCGCCCGCGTTAGTCGAGAGGGCGGCCAACGTCCCTATCGCGGCTGAAGCCGCTCCTACGAGGAGGCGGGGTATGTGGCGATCCGCGAAGAGCACACCGCCGCGCGACCGGCCGTAGGAGCGGCTTCAGCCGCGACCGGGCTTTCGCATAGGTTCCCACTACATGTCGGGCCGTGTAACAGTCGCCCAGGGAAATGCCGGTGCGGTTTCCCGCGCCGTCCGCGGTAGTCGGGAGGCTAGCCAACGTCCCCATCGCGGCTGAAGCCGCTCCTACGGGGAGGCGGGGTATCTGGCAATCCGCAGAGCACGTAGCTGCGCGACTGGTCGTAGGAGCGGCTTCAGCCGCGATAGGGCTTTCGCGTAGATCCCACGACATGTCGACGCGTTGTATCGGTCGGCAAGGAGAATGCCCGGTGCGATCTCCGGCGGCGCCCGCGGCTGTCGCGAGGGCAGCCAACGTCCCCATCGCGGCTGAAGCCGCTCCTACAACAAGCAGCCCCGCGGAAGGGTTTCTTTACGAGGTAGGCAACGGTCCGGACACGGGTTCAGCAAGCGTCGCCAGCCCACCAGGCGCCGTGGCGACGGGGCTGGGCAGGTGGGCTACCCCTGCTGGCCGCCGGTTCACCAGCTGTAGAGCTTCCAGTAGACCGGCGACACGCCGTCCTTGTCGTTGTCCATGCGGCCATCGCCGTTGCGGTCGTAGAGATAGAACGGCGCGCCGCGCGCCGGGGTGACCTTGACCATGCGCAGCTGGGTGCCGACGCGGTATTCCTCGATGGTGTCGCCGTTGTCCATGGTGCGGCGGGTCACGTCGGCGCCGGTCACGTCCACCGGCGGCGCGTCGGCGTCCCGGCCCATGCTGGCGCAGCCGGCCAGGGCAAGCAGGGGAATCAGCAGCAGGTGTTTCATCGTGGCGGCTCCTCGCGGCGGTGTCCTGTCCGATTATGCCTGCGCCGGGCGCCAGCGCGCGTCGCGCAACGCCCGGCGCGTAGAATCGGCGCATGAGCAGATTAGTCCTGATCGACGGGTCCAGTTACCTGTACCGCGCGTTCCACGCGCTGCCGCCGCTGTCCAACGCCGCTGGCGAACCCACCGGCGCGCTGTTCGGCGTGGTCAACATGCTGCGCGCCACGCTGAAGGAAAAGCCCGACTACGTGGCCTTCGTGGTCGACGCGCCGGGCAAGACCTTCCGCGACGACCTGTACGCCGAGTACAAGGCCAACCGCCCGCCGATGCCCGACGAACTGCGCGCGCAGGTGCAGCCGATGTGCGACATCGTGCACGCGCTGGGCATCGACATCCTGCGCGTGCCGGGCGTGGAGGCCGACGACGTGATCGGTACCCTGGCCCTGGCCGGCGCCGCCGACGGCCTGGAGGTGACCATCTCCACCGGCGACAAGGATTTCGCCCAGCTGGTGCGCCCGGGCGTGGTGCTGGTCAACACCATGACCGGCAGCCGCACCGATTCTGACGATGCGGTAATGGACAAGTTCGGCGTGCGCGCCGGGCAGATCGTCGACTACCTGGCGCTGATGGGCGACGCGGTGGACAACGTGCCCGGCGTGGAGAAATGCGGCCCCAAGACCGCGGCCAAGTGGCTGGCCGAGTACAACGACCTGGACGGCGTGATCGCCGCCGCGGCCACGATGAAGGGCAAGATCGGCGAGAACCTGCGCGCCGCGCTGCCGCGGCTGCCGCTCAACCGCGACCTGGTCACCATCCGCACCAACGTGGAACTGGAACAGGGGCCGCGCGACCTGCGCCTGCGCGACCAGCACGTGGACAGCCTGCGCGAGCTGTACGGCCGCTATGGCTTCACCCAGGCGCTGCGCGAGCTGGGCGGCGTCGAGGCGCCGGCCGCGGCCGGCGAGGCCAAGGTCAGCCTGCGCGGCACCGCCGCCGGCTTCGCCCGCTCCAGCGAGGGCGTACCGGCGGTCGAGACCGACCCGGCGATGGCGGGCAAGGGCGAATACGAGACCGTGTTCACCGATGAACAGCTGCGCGCCTGGGTCGAGCGCCTTCAGGCCGCCGCCGAGTTCGCCTTCGACACCGAGACCGACGCGCTGGACGCGATGCGCGCGCGGCTGGTCGGCGTGAGCCTTTCGGTCGAGCCGGGCACGGGCGCCTACATCCCGGTCGGCCACGACTATCCGGGCGCGCCCGCGCAGCTGCCGGCGGCGCAGGTGCTCGACGCGCTGCGGCCGCTGCTCGAGGATGCCGGCAGGCGCAAGCTCGGCCAGCACGGCAAGTACGACATCCACGTGCTGCGCCGCAATGGCGTGGAGGTACGCGGCTACGCCGACGACACCATGCTGGAGAGCTTCGTGCTCAATTCCACCGCCACCCGCCACGATATGGATTCGCTGGCGCAGCGCTATCTCGGCTACACCACCACCAAGTTCGAGGACGTCGCCGGCAAGGGTGCCAAGCAGATCTCCTTCTCGCAGGTCGGCATCGACGAGGCCGGCCAGTACGCGGCCGAGGACGCCGACATCACCCTGCGCCTGCACCGCGTGCTGGCGCCGCGGCTGGCCGCCGAGCCGGCGCTGGAAAAGGTGTACCGGCAGATCGAGATGCCGCTGGTGCCGGTGCTGGCCCGCATCGAAGCCAACGGCGTGTGCATCGACAGCGTCGAACTGCGGCGGCAGAGCGCGGACCTGTCCTCGCGCATGCTCGCCGCGCAGCGCAAGGCCACCGAACTGGCCGGGCGCAGCTTCAACCTGGATTCGCCCAAGCAGCTGTGCGCGGTGCTGTTCGAGGAACTCGGCCTGCCGGCGCTGGTGAAGACGCCCAAGGGCCAGCCCAGCACCAACGAGGAGGCGCTGGAAGCCATCGCCGACCAGCACGAACTGCCGCGCGTGATCCTGGAGTACCGCGGCCTGGCCAAGCTGCGCAGCACCTATACCGACAAGCTGCCGGAGATGGTCAATCCCGATACCGGCCGCGTGCACACCAGCTACCACCAGTCCGGCGCGGCCACCGGGCGGCTGTCCTCGTCCGATCCGAACCTGCAGAACATCCCGATCCGCACCGACGACGGCCGCCGCATCCGCAAGGCCTTCGTCGCGCCGCCCGGGCGCCGGCTGATGGCCTGCGACTACTCGCAGATCGAACTGCGCATCATGGCGCACCTGTCCGAGGACCCGGGCCTGATCCGCGCCTTCGAGCAGGGCGTGGACGTGCACCGTGCCACCGCCGCCGAAGTGTTCGGCCGCGCGCTGGAAGACGTCACCGCGAACGAGCGTCGCGCCGCCAAGGCGATCAACTTCGGCTTGATGTACGGCATGAGCGCTTTCGGCTTGGCCAAGAACCTGGGCATCGACCGCGGCCAGGCGCAGGACTACGTGGCGCTGTATTTCAGCCGTTACCCGGCGGTGCGCGACTTCATGGAGCGCATGCGCGTGCAGGCGCGCGAGCAGGGCTACGTGGAAACCCTGTTCGGCCGCCGCCTGTACCTGAACGACATCCACGCCCGCAACCAGGGCCTGCGCGCCGGCGCCGAGCGCGCGGCGATCAATGCGCCGATGCAGGGTACCGCCGCGGACATCATCAAGCGCGCGATGGTCAGTGTGGACGGCTGGCTGGCCGACCACCGCGAGCGCGCGCAGATGATCCTGCAGGTGCACGACGAACTGGTGTTCGAGGCCGATGCCGATTTCATCGACGCGCTGCGCGCCGAGGTGGAGACGCGCATGACCGCGGCGGCGGAGCTGCGGGTGCCGCTGGTGGTGGATTCCGGTGTGGGAAGCAACTGGGACGAAGCGCACTGACGGCCATTCGTTTCATTGGCGCGTGGCGACGTGCCGGGCAGGGCCGTCCGTCGCCGAAGCTTGCGTGGCGCGGGTCGAAGCGCATCAAGCGGCTTGTCAGGGCGATTCACTGCACTGGCGTGTGCCGCGGCGGCAGAAATGCTCGCCACCGAGGGGCATGCATGCGCAGGACGAAGCGCACTGAGCCCATTCATTTCATCGGGGTGGCGCGTCCTGTGGCCCACGCCGGTATTCGCGTAGCGGATGGACATCAGTGCATTACGCGATGGCGGAGTTTCCGTTTGTAACGGATGCCACGGTTTTCCGATTATTTAACGCCAGTAATGCCACGGCTGGAACGTTGCGTAACGCCGCGTGCGGGCAATAATCCGCGCGCTGGCATTGGAATGAATCCCTCCTTAATCGTCCTGAAATAAATGGCCGTTCTTCACGATCCATCAATGTCCGGGGTGGTCATATAGCCCTCGACAGGTGCAACGCCTGTCGCGGATCTCTCCCATCCCCTGGAGCAGATCTCGGAGCGGGGATTCCTCCCCAAATCGCCGCTCCTCCAGCCCCGTCGACCCCCCCCTGGTCGGCGGGGCTTTTTTTGTGCCGTTCCCATGCGGTTACCCGGGCACGGATACGGGCAGGCTTGGCATGCGAATTCGCTGGGCGGCGGCTCTACCTGTCGCGCGCCGCGGGCAGGCTGGGCATCATGGCGGGGACGAACCGGAACGGGGATGCAGTCCAGATGTTGGACATGTTTGCGCTGGCGATGCCGTGGTGGGAGTTCATCCTGCGCGCCGTGGTGGTCTATGTGGTGGTGCTGGGAATGGTGCGGCTGACCGGCAAGCGCGCGCTGGGGCAGGTCACGCCATTCGATGTGCTGCTGATCGTACTGCTGGGCAACGCGGTACAGAACGCGCTGCTCGGGCAGGACACCTCGCTGGCCGGCGGGCTGCTGCTGGCGGCGACCCTGATCGCGCTCAACTACGGGGTGGGCTGGCTTACCACCCGCAGCCGGCGCATGGAGCGGCTGATCGAAGGCGAACCGGTGCTGGTCGCGCGCGACGGCCGCCTGCTGGACTCGGTGCTGCGCCGCGAGCTGATCACCCAGGCCGACTTCGACGCGGCCCTGCGCCAGCAGGGATGCCGCGGCGTCGAGGAAGTGGAGCTGGCGCTGCTGGAGATCAACGGCCACATCACCATCGTGCCGCGTCGGGACACGCAGTCCAGGGGGCAATAGCGACAGTCGCGTCCGCTGGCTATGCCCCGCCGGCCGGTTACGGAAGCGGCCGGGTGACGTCCGGCCGCGCTTCCGTCACAGCCACTCGCGCGGGACGAGGTAGCCGGCCAGCCGCGCCTCGTCGCTGCCGGCCTCGGGCTGGTAGCCGTATTCCCAGCGCACGCGCGGCGGCAGGCTCATCAGGATGCTTTCGCTGCGCCCGCCGCTCTGCAGCCCGAACAGGGTGCCGCGGTCGTAGACCAGGTTGAATTCGACGTAGCGGCCGCGCCGGTACAGCTGGAACTCGCGCTCGCGCTCGCCGTAGGGCGTGTCCTTGCGGCGCGCGACGATGGGCAGGTAGGCGTCGAGGAAGCCGTCGCCGACCGCGCGCAGGTAGGCGAAGTCGCGCTCGAAATCGCCATGCAGGTCGTCGAAGAACAGGCCGCCGACGCCGCGCGTCTCGTTGCGGTGCTTGAGGAAGAAGTATTCGTCGCACCAGCGCTTGTGCGCGTCGTAGCGCTCCGCGCCGAACGGCGCGCACAGCCCGCGCGCGACTTCGTGCCAGTGGCGCACGTCCTCGTCGAACGGATAGAACGGGGTCAGGTCGAAACCGCCGCCGAACCAGGCCGCCACCGCCTCGCCGTCGCGTTCGGCCTGGAAGTAGCGCACGTTGGCGTGGGTGGTCGGCACATAGGGATTGAGCGGGTGGAACACCAGCGATACGCCGCAGGCGCGCCACGAGGCGCCGGCCAGTTCCGGGCGGTGCGCCGAGGCCGAGGGCGGCAGGCGGGTACCGGCGACGTCGGAGAAACCGATGCCGGCCTGCTCGAACACCGCGCCGTCACGCAGCACGCGGGTACGGCCGCCGCCACCCAGGGATGGGTCCGTGTCACGGGAGGCAGGAGGCCGGGAGTGACTGCCGCCTTCGGCGCGCTGCCAGCGGTCCTCGACGAAGCGGGCCCGGCCGTCGGCCGATTCGATGGCCTGGCAGATGCGGTCCTGCAGGCCGGTGAGGTAGTCGCGTACGCGTTCGAATTCGTCCATGGCGCGTACTGTAGCGCAGGCGTTCAGCGGAACAGCGCGCGCACCTCGTCGCGGCACAGCTTGATCACCAGCCAGCCATGCAGGGCGGCGAAGGCCAGCGCGGTGACGCCGGCGCTGATCAATGCGGTCCAGCGGCTGGCCTGCATCTGCGCCAGCGCTTCCCTGCCATCGGGCGAGTCCAGGAAGCCGGCCGGCAGGATGGACTGCATCGCCGCGAACATGCCGTCGACCAGCGGCAGCATGGCGAAGTTGGCCAGCGCCACCACGACCAGGAACACAATGAAGCCGATCCGCCCCCACTCGTGGCGCCGCAGCAGCCCCCACGACACCGCGAGCAGGGCGACGGACAGCAGCAGCATCAGCAGGGTCAGCGACAGCGCGTGGTGCGCGGCCCATTGCATCGCCGACGGCACCGGCAAGCCCTGCCGCTGCAGCCAGCCCACCGGGTCGAGCCGGCCCAGTGCCGCCACCAGCAGCAGCTGGAACAGGCTCCAGGCGACGGACAGGCCGGCCATCACCAGCGACAGCCTGGCGGTGACATCGACGAAGGCGGCGGCCGTCGGGCGCGGGGGACGGAGCGGAGGGAGGGATGGCTGGATCACGCGGGCAGGCTGCGGGAAACGGTGGAGCGCACTATCGCCGGCTTCGCGGGACTTTCCCAGCCCCACCGGCATCGCCATGGAGGTGGGGCGGCTGCTCCCGGGGAGTAGCCGAGCGCAGAAGCCGCACCGCCGCCGGCAGCACGTGGCGTTCGCTCAGCGGCGCCAGCGTCACCCCATGCGGCGGGTGCAGCGGAATCTAGGCCAGCTCGGCGATCTCCGCCTGCGCGCGCGGCGTGCCATCCACCCGCACCAGGAACGACTCGCCCTGCACGCGCCGTCCCGCTTCGTTGACCGCCTCGTCCTCGAAGGTGCCCAGGGCCAGAGCGCTTCCGGTGCGCGGGGTCACGCCCAGCTCCTCATGCAGTTCGCGGCCCAGCGTGCGCAGCGCGTCCTCGCCGGGCTCGCGCTTGCCGCCGGGCTGGATGAAGGTCTGCGAGCCGCGCTTGCGCACCACCAGCACGCGGCCGGCGTCGTCGAGGATCACGGCGGTGACGATGCGGATGGGGGAGGTCATGCGGGGCGTCCGGGGAAGAAGGGGGCGTGCCGCGCGGCTTTCCGGAAGTGCCGCGGGCGGAACAGCTCCGCGATGCGCCGCGTGCCTTGCGGTAGGAGCGACTTCAGTCGCGATGGGGACTTGCTGGGGAAAGCCCCGTCGCGACTGAAGTCGCTCCTACGAGGGACGGGTGAAGCGGAGCGGCCTTCCGGAAGTGCTGTGGGCGGAACAGCCCTGCGATGTGCTGCGTGCCTTGCGGTAGGAGCGACTTCAGTCGCGATGGGGACTTGCCGGGGAAGGCTCCGTCGCGACTGAAGTCGCTCCTACGAGGGACGGGTGAAGCGAAGTGGCCTTCCGGAAGTGCTGCGGGCGGAACAGCCTCGCGATGCGTCGCGTGCCTTGCGGTAGGAGCGACTTCAGTCGCGATGGGACTTGCCGGGGAAAGCTCCGTCGCGACTGAAGTCGCTCCTACGGGTAGGGTGCGTGCGTGGACAAGCCGAAGGGCGGCCAGTGGCCGCCCTTGTCGCTTACTTCAGCTGTTCCTCGAACAGCTTGAGGATGCGCTTGTACTCGTCCAGCCAGGAATCGGCACGGGTGAAGCCGTGGCGTTCCAGCGGGTACGGCGCGATCGACCAGTTGTCCTTGTGCAGTTCGATCAGGCGCTGGGTCATGTTGACCGAGTCCTGGAAGAACACGTTGTCGTCCATCATGCCGTGGGCGATCAGCAGGTGGTCCTGCAGGCCGTCGGCGTACTCGATGGGCGAGGACACGCGATAGGCCTCCGGGTCGATGTCCGGGGTGTTGAGGATGTTGCTGGTGTAGCCGTGGTTGTACTGGTGCCAGTCGCCGACCGGACGCAGCGCGGCGCCGGCCTTGAACGTGCCCGGCGCGCGGTACAGCGCCATGTAGGTCATGAAGCCGCCGTAGGAGCCGCCGTAGATGCCTGCGTGGTCGCGGTCGCCCTGCTGCTCGCGCACCAGCCATTCCAGGCCGTCCTGGTAGTCCTCAAGCTCCGGGTGGCCCATGTTGCGGTAGATGGCCGTGCGCCAGTCGCGGCCGTAGCCCTCGCTGCCGCGGTAGTCCATGTCCAGCACGATGTAGCCCTTCTGCACCAGCAGGTTGTGGAACATCTGCTCGCGGAAGTAGGTGGGGTAGCGCTGGTGCACGTTCTGCAGGTAGCCGGCGCCGTGCACGAACATCACCACCGGATACTTCCTGCCCGGCTCCTTCTGCGCGGGGCCGTAGAACTTGGCCCAGATCACGCCGGCGCCGTGTTTGGAGGGCACCGCGACGAGTTGCGGCTGGATCCATTCGCGCGCCTTGAATTCGGCGCTGCGGGTGTCGGTGAGCACGCGCGCGCTGCCGCCGGTGGCCGGCACCACCGCCAGCTGCGGCGGCAGGTAGGCGCCGGAATAACGCACCAGCAGCTGGCTGCCGTCGGGCGAGAGCGAGAAATCCTCCACGCCGTTGAGGTCGGTCAGCTCGCGCACCTGGCCGCTGGCGGCATCCACGCCGCAGACCTCGTAGTCGTGCGGCGCCTGCTGGTTGCACAGCACGTAGAAGCCCTTGCCGTCGGCCGAGGGCACCGGCGCGGAGGTCTCCCACCTGCCGCTGGTCAGCGCGCGCGGCTTGCCGGTGCCGGCCTGGGTATACAGGTGCGAGAAGCCCGATTCCTCGGACAGCAGCCACAGCGTGCGGCCGTCGGCCATCCAGCCGAAATCGTTGAAGCCCCAGTTGATCCAGCCCGGATCGGTGAGGCGGTGGCGGTTCTGCATGCGGCCGTCGTCGCCGACGCTGACGATCCAGCGGTCCTTGTTGTCGTTGGCGCGCAGCATCACCGCCGCCTGTTTGCCGTCGGCGCTCCAGCGGATGCCGCCGCCCATGAAGTCGCTCATCACCTGCACGGTGCGGTCGCCCTTGAGCGGTTCCTTGCCGGCGGCCTTGCGCAGCGCAGCCAGCGGGTCGGCGCCGATACCGGGCAGGGCATCCAGCGCCAGCGGGCGCACCTGGCCGCTGGCCGCGTCGACGAACCACAGCGCATGCGGCGCCGAACCGTTGCGGCCGACGCGGGTGCGGGTGTCCTCGGTTTCCTCGTAGCCGGACTCGGTCACGTACAGCGGCATCTTGCCGCCGCGGCCGTCCTCGAAGTTCTTCGGCTTGGTCGCCACGATCAGGTGGGTGGCGTCGGGCGAGAGCGCGCTGTCCACGATCTCCACGTCCGCGCCCAGGTAGACCGGGCCCGGCGCGCGGGTCGGGTCGGCCTGGCGCCAGCGCTCGCCCTGCTCGCGCAGCGCCTCGCGCTGGGCGCGATCGCGACGCAGGGTTTCCAGCGTGCGCATCTGCTGGTCGCGCAGCACGTCGGCCTTGGGCGCCTCCGCGGGGTTCTTCTCGGCCTTGAGCTGGGCGACCAGGGCGATCGCGCCGCTGTCGGCGTTCCAGTGGTACCAGTTGTTGCCGACGTTCCAGACCAGGCCGCCGTCGGTGGCGAAATCCACGCCGGTGGCGCGCTCGTTGCCGCGGGTGAGCTGGGTCAGCGCGCCGCTGCGCAGGTCGCGCACGAACACGTCGCCGTTGCGCACGAAGGCCATGCGCTGGCGCTGCCGGTCGTAGACGCGGTTGGCCGCGTCCAGGGTGCCGCGCTGGTCGTCGGCGACCTGCGCGGCCGCGCCGCCGGCCACCGGCTGGCGGAAGGTGTCGCGCACCGGGCTGCCCTTGCGCTTGAGCGTGTACTCGACCTGCTGGCCGTTCCACGACCACCAGGCCGACTCCACCGGCGGCCCGATCCAGTCCGGGTCGGCCATCGCCTGTTCGATGGTGATCGGCGTGGGCGCGGCATGGACGCCGCCGACGGCGGTCAACAGCAGCAGGGACAGGGGCAGGAGTCTGGACATCGCGGGCACCGGTGGAGAAAACCGGCAAAGCCTAGCAGCCCGCTCCCGCGAACGGCTGGGCCACTGGTCATGGGCAGGCCGGCAAAGCGCTGGCAAGGCGTGGCGCGCGGGTGCCCGGTGCCGCCGCGGCGTTGCCGGGCTTCCGCCAGCGGCTATGCTGGGCGCCGGCCGCGCCTTCGTACCGCGGCGGTTTTCCCTGAAGGTCGTCCCGCGTGCCCGCCGTCCATCCGCTTTCTTCTTCCCTGCATCCCCTGGCCGTCGGCGCACCCGCGCGCCCGCTGGCAGCATCGGCCGCGTGGCGGGTGGACCTGGCCACCTTCGTGGAGCACGTGCGCGGCGTGGCGGCGCTGCTGCCGCCGGGCCGCCACGCGGTCAACCTGTGCGAGGACCGCTACCGCTTCCTGGTCGGCTTCTGCGCGGTCGCCCTGCGCGGCCAGGTGAACCTGCTGCCGCCCTCGCGCGCGCCGGCGGTGGTGGCCGAGGTGCAGCAGCGCCATGCGCAGGCGTGGTGCCTGGGCGACACCGCGCCCGATCCGCTGCCGGCCGGCTGGTTCGCGCTGCCGGAGGAACTGCCGCGGCTGCCGGGTGAAATCCCGGCGCTCGATGCGGCGCAGCTGGTCGCCATCGGCTTCACCTCCGGCAGCACCGGCGCGCCGGCGGCCAATCCCAAGACCTGGGGCGCGTTCGTGACCAGCACCGCGCAGAACCTGCAGGCGCTGGCCGACCTGTGGGGCGAGCGCACGCCCTCGGTGGTCGCCACGGTGCCGCCGCAGCACATGTACGGCATGGAGATGTCGGTGCTGCTGCCGCTGCTGGCGCCGGCGGTGCTGCATGCCGGCCGGCCGTTCTTCCCGCAGGACGTGGCGCAGGCGCTGGCCGACGTGCCCGCGCCGCGGCTGCTGGTCACCACGCCGGTGCACCTGAAGGCGCTGGTGGAATCGGGCGTGGCATTGCCATCGCTGGCCGGCATCGTCACCGCCACCGCGCCGCTGCCGCCGCCGCTGGCCGAAGCGGCCGAAGCGCGTTTCGCCACGGAAGTGCGCGAGGTGTTCGGTTCCACCGAGACCTGCATCTTCGCCCGCCGCCGCACTGCCTGCGAGCAGGCCTGGACGCTGCTGCCGGGCGTGCGCCTGGAACCGCAGGAAGACGGCACCCTGGTCCACGCGCCGCACCTGCCCGAGGCGGTGCTGCTGGCCGACCTGGTCGAGCTGTTGCCGGAAGGCCGTTTCCTGCTGCGCGGCCGCCGCGCCGACCTGCTGGAGATCGCCGGCAAGCGCGCCTCGCTGGGCGACCTGACGCGGCGCCTGCTGGCGGTGCCCGGCGTGCGCGACGCGGTGATGGTGCAGCTGGACCCGGAGCCGGGCCAGGCGGTGGGCCGCATCGCGGCGCTGGTGGTGGCGCCGGAGCGCGAGGAGGCGGACATCCTGCGCGAACTGCGCGCGGGCATGGACCCGGTGTTCCTGCCGCGTCCGTTGCGCAGGGTGGAATGCCTGCCGCGCAATGAGACGGGGAAGTTGCCGAGGGATGCGGTGTTGGCGTTGTTGCGGGGCGAGGGCTAACCCAGCCGTTCCGTTGCTGTTGCTGTTGCAGTGATTTTGCTTTTGCCCTGGCTTTTGACTTCCGTGTCCCCTTCCGCAGCGACGGAGCCGACGGACAAGACCCCGCAGGGGCGACGTGCAGGGACGCACGTCGTTTTTCGACACGACAGGGATGTCGTGTCGAAAAATCCCGGCGGCGGAGTGGACCCAGCCCGCGCAGCGGGCTGGGCGCGTAGGCAGGGGCGTGTTTCTTTGGGCCACGTTTCTTTGCACGAGCAAAGAAAGGTGGCTCGCGCCCCCGAAGGGGGAGCGAAAGCCTTTGATCCTGTTTCTGCCCTTGCTCTGGCTTCTCCTAAATGTTTGTGCCAAAGCGATAGGCAAAGGGCCAGGAAATGTCCCGGCGCGTCGCCGAAACAACTGGTGCTGCCGGTATGGCAGGTCGGCAGAGACCGAGGCAGAGGCCAAGCATGAAAGCGGAAGTTTGAAAGCAGAGCTTTCGCCCCTGCTTCGTAGGAGCGAGTTACTTCTCTTTGCTCGTGCAAAGAGAAGTAACCAAGAGAAAGCACGCCCCTGCCTCCGCGCCCTCCGTGCCTGCGGCACTCCGGGTCCACTCCGCCGACGGGATTTTTCTACGCGACATCCATGTCGCGTAGAAAAACGGCGTGCATCCATGCACGCCGCCCTTCGGGTTTTCCCCGCCGGCTCCGTCGCTGCGGAAGGGGACCCCGGAAGTCAAAAGCCAGGGCAACAGCAGAATCAGGAGCAACGGCAAAATCACGGGCAACCGCAACCGCAACCGCAACCGCAACCGCAACCGCAACCGCAACCGCAACCGCAACCGCAACCGCAGTCAGGCGCCGTGCACCCCGTCGATCTCCACCCGCAGATCGCGCCGGCACACTTCCGCGTGCAGCACGATATAAGGCACCTCCGGCGGCAGATGCCGCGCCAGCGCCTGCCGTATCGCCGGGATATCCGCCGCGTCGCGCACGTAGACCTTCAGCCGGCTACCCGCGCCGAAATGCGCCGGCAGCGCCGGCAGGCGCGCGCGCGCCGTGCCCACCAGCGCGTCGAGGTTGGCGAAGGTTTCCTCCAGCTGGCGCAGCGTGTCCTCGCCATGCAGCGTGGCGTGGCCGACCACGCTGGCCGTGCCCGACAGCAGCAGCGGCAGCGCGCTGCCCGGCGCGGCGAGCATGCCGCGGGCGAAGCTGGGCGACTGCGGGCCGTACTGGCGCGGATACCGCCAGGCGCTGACCTGGCGGGGATTTTCCAGCGGCGTGCCGGGCTCGCGCGCGGCCAGCCAGTAGACCTGCAGCACGCGCACGCCATCCAGGCGGCCGATGGCGGTGGCCGCGGGCAGGGTGCCGGCGTCGATGGTGCCGATGCCGCGCGCGCGGCCGATGCAGAACTGGCGGTAGCGCTCGTCGTCGCCTTCGCCCTCGGTGATCGCGTCCAGGTAGTTCCAGATCCGCAGCAGGTGCGGATAGCCCTGCCGCGGCAGCGCCGCCAGCAGCCGCGCATAGGCGTGGGCGGCGGCCTCCAGGATGCCGCCGTGGCGGGATTCGTCGATCTGCAGCGCGCCGAACATCAGCGCGCCGTCGCAGGCCCAGGCCAGGCCGTCGGCCTCGCGGCCGCTGCGCACTGTGCCGGTGCCGCGCCAGACTTCCAGCCGCGGCTCGCCTTCCGGCTGCAGCCCGACCTGCAGGTAGCGCGGGTCGTCGCTGGCGGGGGCCGCGTCGCCGGCCTGGAAACCGATCACCGCCAGCACCTGCGGATCGGCCAGCAGGGCCGGCAGCCGCGCCGGATCGGCGTAGTCCACCTCCAGCCCGGCGGCGGGCGCGAACCCGGAAACCGCGTTCATCGCGCGCTCCCGCAGGCGCGGCGGCCGGCAGGGGACGGAAGCGGGGAGACGGAGGGAAGACTGGGGAACGGGAACGTCATCGCGCGGGCGGATCGGTGCTGCAGAAAGCGGCATGATACCGCGCGCGCCGTGGAGACCACGGTTGCGCCGCGGGCGGCGATGCCGGATCGTTGCGCATCCTCTCTTCATGGAAGTGGCAATGTCGCAACAAACCGAGGCCGAGCGTGAGCTGGCGCAACTGCTGGTCCAGAGCCTGAACCTGGAAGACGTGGACCCGGCGGCGATCGACCCGGAGGCGGCGCTGTTCAACGACGGGCTGGGCCTGGATTCGATCGACGCGCTGGAACTGGCCCTGGCCATCGGCAAGCGCTACGGCTTCCAGCTGCGTTCGGACAACGACGAAAACCGCCGCATCTTCGCCTCGCTGCGCGCGCTGTCGGCGCACGTGCAGGCCAACCGGACCGCCTGACCGCCATGGACGAGGCCGGCCACGCGCCCGGCCACGGATCGGCGGCGAGCGTCCTGCGGATCGCGCTGCTGCTGGCCTATCCGGTGCTTTCGCACGTGGCCAGCGTGCGCAACGAGGGCGGCTGGGCGGCGCTGGCGCTGTTCGGGCTGGTGCTGCTGTGCCTGCTCGACGCGCTGGCGCGGCGCCGCACCGCGGCCTGGGCCGCGCTGCTGGCGTCGGCGCTGCTGCTGGCCTGGCTGGGGCGCTCGCCGTGGGCGTGGATGCTGCTGCTGGCGCCGCCGGTGGTGTTCCCGCTGCTGGTGGCCTGGGGCTTCGCGCGCTCGCTGCGGCCGGGCCGCACCGCGCTGATCACGCGCATCGTGCAGGCCCTGCACGCGCGCGCCGGGGTGCCGGTCGACGCGCGGCTGGAACGTTATACGCGGCGCCTGACCGCGGCCTGGGCACTGCTGCTGGCGCTGCTGGCGGCGATCAACCTGGCGCTGGCGATGAGCGCGGTGCCCGACGGCCTGCTGGCCGCGTTCGGCTGGCAACCGCGCTGGCCGCTGAGCCACACGCAGTGGTCGTGGTGCGCGAACGTCGCCGACTGGGGCCTGATCGGCGGCTTCCTCGTCGCCGAATACGCCCTGCGCTGCCGGCTGTTCCCGCAGCGCCCGTACCGCAGCGCCGGCCAGTTCGTGCGGCAGATGGGCCAGCTCGGCCCGGCGTTCTGGCGCGACCTGCTGCGCTGAATGCCGTGGGCCGCGGGTATCCTGTGGCCGCCGCCGCCGCCGCCGCCCGCCACGCCATGCAGTTCACCGTTGCCCACGACCATCCCTGCCTGCCCGGCCATTTCCCGGGACGGCCGCTGGTGCCGGGCGTGGTGGTGCTCGAGCAGGTGCTGCGCGCCGCCGAGGCGCAGGCCGGCATGCCGTTGGCGGCGCTGCGCCTGCCGCAGGTGAAGTTCATGGCGCCGCTGCTGCCCGGGCAGACCGCGAGTGTCGAACTGGACGGCCAGGCGCCGCGCTGGAAATTCCGGGTATGGCGCGGCGACGAACTGCTGGCGCGCGGCGAACTGGTGGCCGATGCCGAAGGCGCGGCGGCATGAGCGAGGCCGACTGGAAGCGCCGGCCCGAAGGCGGCGGCCGCGCCGCGATCCGCCTGATCGCCGGCATCGCCCACCACGGCGGGCGCGGCATCGCCCGGCTCTGCCTGTATCCGATCACCGCCTACTTCCTGCTGGTGCGCGGGGCCGAGCGCCGCGCCTCGCGCGCCTACCTCGGCCGCGCGCTGGGCCGCCGCGCCGGCCTGTGGGACGTGGCGCGCCACATCCACACCTTCGCCGCGACCATCCTGGACCGGGTGTTCCTGCTCGGCGGGCGCATGGGCCTGTTCGACATCCGCACCGACGGCACGCAGCAGCTGCTCGCCCAGCTGGACGAAGGCCGCGGCGTGCTGCTGTTCGGCTCGCACCTGGGCAGCTTCGACGCGTTGCGCGCGCTGGGCCGGCAGCGGCCGGACCTGAAGCTGCGGGTGCTGCTGGACCGCGCCCACAACGCCGCCATCACCGACCTGCTGGCCGAGCTCGACCCGGGCCTGGCCGCGGGCATCATCGATGCCGGGCAGGGCGGGCCGGCGGTCGTGCTGGCCATCCAGCAGGCGCTGGAGGAAGGCGCGATGGTGGCGCTGCTGGTGGACCGCGCGCGGCCGGGCGAAACCGCGCTGCAGGCGCCGCTGCTCGGCGCGCCGGCGCCGTTTCCCACCGCGCCGTGGCTGATCGCCAGCGTGCTGAAGGCGCCGGTGATGCTGGCCTTCGGCCTGTACCGCGGCGGCAACCGCTACGATCTGCTGTTCGAGCCGTTCGCGCCGGCGCTCGAGGTGCCGCGCGCGCAGCGCGCCGAGGCCTTGTCGGCGCTGGTTCACCGTTATGCCGCCAGGCTGGAACACCATCTGCGCGACGCTCCCTGGAACTGGTTCAATTTCTATGATTTCTGGCATTCCGAAGCTTCCCTCCCCGCGCCGCTGGATGCTGGCGGCATGCCTGGCCGCCTGCGGCAGCGCGCCGGCGATGGCGGCCGACGTTGATGCGGCGTGGATCCTGCGCCAGCTGGCGCAGCCGGCGCCGAGCCAGACCGGCTTCGTCGAACTGCGCGGCTCGGCGCTGCTGAAGGAACCGCTGCGGGTGGAAGGGCAGTACCGCCGCCCGGACACGGCCACGCTGGTGCGCGAGGTGCGCGCGCCCTATGCCGAAACCACCACGATCGCCGACGGCAAGGTCAGCATCGCCCGCGCCGGCAAGCCGCCGCGCGTGTTCGCGCTGCAGCGCGTGCCCGAGCTGTCGGACCTGCAGGCCAGCTTCGGCGCGCTGCTGTCCGGCGACCTGGCGGCGCTGGAACAGGCCTATCGCCTGCAGGCGTCCGGCACCGCGCAGCGCTGGCAGCTGGTGCTCACGCCCAAGGCGCAGGCGCTGGCCGCGCGGGTGCGCGCGGTGACGTTGCGCGGGCGCGAGGGCGAGCTGCGCTGCATCGAGACGCAGCCGGCGCGCGGCGACCTGCAGCGCACCCTGCTCGGTGGCGCGGCCGGCGCCGCCAGCGGCGTGCGCCAGGCCGATGCCCTGGCCGCGCTGTGCCATGACGGCGCGCGCGCTGGTTCCGCGCCGTCCAGGCCAGGCCAGGACGGGAGCCGCCGTTGAAGCTCACCCCGCGCCGGCGCATCGGCCTGGCGATCGGCTGGATGCTGCTGCTGGGCCTGCTCACCGCCTGGGTAAGCGCGCGCATGCAGGTCAGCGGCGACCTGCGCAGGTTCATGCCCGACGCGCGCACCCCGGCGCAGAAGCTGCTGCTCGACGAACTGGGCGAAGGCCCCGGCGCGCGGCTGTTGCTGCTGGCGCTGTCCGGCGCGGCGCCGGAGCGGCTGGCCGAACAGTCGCGGCAACTGCACGACGCGCTGGCGGCCGATCCGCAGTTCGAACTGGTCGCCAATGGCGGGCAGGCCGGGCTGGACGCATTCCCCGAACGCCTGTTGCCCTACCGCTACCTGATCGACGACCTGCCCGGCGATGCGTTCAGCGCCGCCAACCTGCACGACGAACTGCAGGCGCGGCTGCAGGACCTGGGCTCGCCCGCCGGCGCGCTGGTCGAGCCGTTGCTGCCGTCCGATCCCACCCTGCAGGTGCTGCGCGTGGCCGATGCGCTGCAGCCGGCCGATGCGCCGCAGCGCATCGACGAGGTCTGGTTCGACCGCGGCGGACGGCAGGCGCTGCTGCTGGTGCAGACCCGCGCGGCCGGCTTCGATCCCGGCGCGCAGCAGCAGGCGGTGGACACCATCGCAGCCGCGTTCGCACGCGTCGCCGGCGACAGCGGCAGCCGCCTGGAGATGAGCGGGCCGGGCGCGTTCTCGGTGAAGATCGGCAACCGCACCGCGCGCGAGGCCGGCACCATCGGCACCATCGACACGATCGGCATGATCCTGCTGCTGTGGATCGCCTACCGCAGCTGGAAGATGCCGATCCTGGGCTTCCTGCCGCTGGCCAGCGCGGGGCTGGCCGGGCTGTCGGCGGTGGCGCTGGCCTTCGACGGCGTGCACGGCATCACCATCGCCTTCGGTTTCACCCTGATCGGCGTGGTGCAGGACTACCCGATCCACTTCTTCAGCCACGAACGCCCCGGCCGCTCGCCGTGGGACAACGTGCGCGCGCTGTGGCCGACGCTGGGCACCGGCGTGGTCGCCACCTGCATCGCCTACCTCACCTTCCTGTTCTCCGGCGTGGACGGGCTGAAGCAGCTGTCGGTGTTCACCATCACCGCGCTGGCGACCGCGGCGCTGGCCACGCGCTACCTGCTGCCGGCGCTGGTGGACCCGGCGACCCGCGACTTCGCCGATTCGGCATGGCTGGCCCGGCTGTGGCGCCACACCCGGCGGCTGCCGCGCCCGCGCTGGTCGCTGGCGGCGCTGGCGGCCGCCGCGCTGGCGGTGTTGGTGTGGGCGCCGGGGCCGTTCTGGCAGAACGACCTGGGCAAGCTGACGCCGGTGGACCCGGCCGACCTGCAGCGCGACGCGCAGCTGCGCAGCGAACTCGGCGCGCCGGACGTGCGTTACGTCATCACCGTGCGCGGCGGCGACGCGCAGGCGGCGCTGGCCGCGAGCGAACGGTTGCGGCCGGTACTGGACCAGCTCGTCGCCGACGGCGCGCTGGACCGCTACGACATGGCCGCGCGCTACCTGCCCAGCGCGGCGCTGCAGCGCCAGCGCCAGCAGCGGCTGCCGGACGAGGCCACGCTGCGCGACGCGCTGGCCGCGGCGGTGGCGCGGACGCCGTTCCGCGACGACGCCTTCGAACCCTTCGTCGCCGACGTGCAGCGCGCCCGCGGCGCGCCCGCGCTGCAGCCGCAGGACCTGCACGGCACGCCGCTGGCGACCGCGGTTGGCGGCCTGCTGCTGCAGGGCGCCGGCCATGCCACGGCGCTGGTGTCGTTAAGCGGCCTGCACGACGTGGCCGCGGTGGCGACCAGCGCGCGCCTGCACGGCGCCGAGCTGCTGGACCTCAAGCACGCGTCCGAATCGCTGGTGGCCGAGTACCGCGGCCGCGTGCTGCTGGCGCTGGCGGTGGCGGTGCTGCTGCTGTCGGCCACGGTGTGGGCGGCGCTGCGCTCGCCGCGCCGGGTGCTGCGCGTGCTGCTGCCGATGGCGCTGACCACGCTGGTGGTGCTGGCGCTGCTCCGCGCCAGCAGCGTGGAGCTGAACCTGTTCCACCTGATCGGGCTGATCCTCGCCGCCGGCCTGGGCCTGGACTACGGCCTGTTCTTCGAGCATGCCGGCGACAGCCATGCCGACCAGCTGCGGACCCTGCACGGCCTGCTGGTGTGCAGCGCGATGACGCTGCTGGTGTTCAGCCTGCTGGGGCTGTCGTCGATCCCGGTGCTGCGCGCGATCGGCGGCACGGTGGCGCTGGGCGTGGTGTGCAACTTCGTGCTGGCGCTGCTGGTCTCGCGCCATCCCTGGCGGGAGGCCGCCGATGCTGGCGCGTGAGGACATCCTGCGGCTGGTGCCGCACCAGGGCGGCATGTGCCTGTGGGACGAGGTGAGCGCCTGGAGCGCGACGGACATCGCGCTGCGCGCGTTCAGCCATCGCGACCCGGCGCATCCGCTGCGCGGCGACGGGCAGCTGCGCGCCATCCACCTGTGCGAATACGGCGCGCAGGCGATGGCGGTGCACGGCGGCCTGCGCGTGCAGCAACGCGGCGGCGCGGTGGTGCCCGGCGTGCTGGTGGCGCTGCGCGACGTGCGGCTGCATGTCGCGCGCATCGACGATCTGGACGGCGCCATCGAGGCGACCGCGCAGGTGCTGGCCGAAGCGGAGACCAGCCAGCAGTACAGCTTCCGCATCACCCATGGCGCGCGCGTGCTGGCCGAAGGCCGGGCGGCGGTGATGCTGCAACCGGACAGCGATGGAGACGACATGCAGGGAGACCGGCAATGAATACGAAACGACGCGCATTGGTCACCGGCGGCAGCGGCGACCTGGGCGGGGCGATCTGCCGGCGCCTGGCTGCCGGCGGCGCGCACGTGATCGTGCATGCCAACGGCAACCTGGCCCGTGCGCAGGCGGTGGCCGCGGACATCATCGCCGCCGGCGGCAGCGCGCAGGCGGTGGCGTTCGACGTGGCCGACGGCGAGGCGACCGCCGCGGCGCTGGACGGACTGCTGGCCGACGGCCCGATCCAGATCGTGGTCAACAACGCCGGCGTGCACGACGACGCGCCGATGGCCGGCATGGACGCGGCGCGGTGGCGGCGGGTGATCGACGTATCGCTGCACGGCTTCTTCCACGTCACCCAGCCGCTGCTGCTGCCGATGGCGCGCACGCGCTGGGGCCGCATCGTCAGCGTCTCGTCGGTGGCGGCGGTGCTCGGCAACCGCGGCCAGACCAACTACGCCGCCGCCAAGGCCGCGCTGCACGGCGCCTCGAAATCGCTGGCGCGGGAAATGGCCAGCCGCGGCATCAGCGTCAATGTCGTCGCGCCGGGCGTGATCGAAGGACGGACGGCGGCCGAGGCGTTCCCGCCGGAGCTGATCAAGCAGACCGTGCCCGCCGCGCGCGCCGGCCGGCCGGAGGAAGTGGCGGCGCTGGTCGCCTTCCTGTGCGGCGACGACGCCGGCTACATCAACGGCCAGGTGATCGGCATCAACGGCGGCATGGGATAGGAACGCCGCCTGCGGCGCGACCTCAAAGTCCCTCTCGGGATTGGGAGAGAGGGCATGGGGCTTCGCCCATGCCCTGATCCGCCTCGTCGGCCAGGGCACCCGCATACGGCACGTTCCTGCGGCGGCTTCGCCGTGCAGCCGAGAGTCCTGCCGGGCTGCCGAAATGGGAAGCGAACAGCGGGTCAGTCCGCCGGGGCTTCTTCGTACGCCGGAGAGCGCACCTACCGTTCGTCGATGACCGGCGGATGCGCGCGGATCGTACGGTGCACCTGCCGCACGTGGCCGTGGCGCAGCGCCAGCCGCACGATGTGCGTGGTGATGCGGGTCAGGTCGCGCAGCGGGCGGAAATGGCTGGGGCGGAAGCATTCGTCGCTGCCGGGGGCGCGGTAGCGCGACTCGATCGGCACCGAGACGCAGCGCGTGCCCAGTTGCCGCGCGGCCGAGATCAGCACCTGCGCCTCGAACACGAAATCCTCGCCGGGCACCTCGCGCATCGCGATCACGTCGGCCGGGTAGAAGCGCTGCCCGCTCTGGCTGTCGGCGACCTGGTAATGCGTGCCCCAGGCCACGCCCCAGTCGCCGAACTCGTTGGCCAGCCGCCGCAACAGCGGCTGCGAGGCGCGCTTGCGCAGGCGCGCGCCGATGACGATGCAGCCGGGGTGGCGGTTGGCGCTGGCCAGCAGCCGCGGCAGGTCGGCGGCCGCATGCTGGCCGTCGCCGTCCATGGTCAGCACTCCGTGCAGGCCGCGCCGCGCGGCTTCGGCGAAGCCGCTGCGCAGGGCCTGGCCCTTGCCGCTGCGCTGCGCATGGCGCAGCACGGTGACCGGCAGGTCGGCGACGAGGTCGGCGGTGCCGTCGTCCGAACCGTCGTCGACCACGATCACGTGCGGGAAGAATTCGAGCGCGCCGCTCACCACCTCGCGGATGCGCAGCGCTTCGTTGAGCGCCGGGATCACCACCGCCACGTCGTCCGGGCGCAGCATGCGCGGATCAGCCATGGCCGATGCCGATCCGCAGCCACTGGTCCGCGCCGGCCGGCAGCAGCACCTGTTCGTGTTCCAGCGCGAGCGCTTCGAGCAGCGGCAGCGCCGGCTGCATGGCGTTGCCGGCCAGCAGCCGCGACAGCGGCCCGGGCTCGTCGCCGGCATCCGCGCCGGCGCACGGCGCCAGTTCCATGCGCAGCACCGGCAGCCCGGGGCAGGGCACGCGCGACAGCACCAGGGCGACGCCGAGCAGGCCTTCGCTGGGCGCGACCTCGCCCAGCGGCCCGCAGGACGGGCCATCGTAGGCGACCAGCAGCACCGCCTCGCTGCCGGCGGCCAGCTGCGCCATCGCTTCGACCAGGCCCTGGGCGAAGCTGCCGGGACCGGCGCTGATCGCGGTGGCCGGCACGTGCGCGCCGGTGCCGATGGTCCAGTAGCCGGCGGCGGCGTTGTGCACCGAGTTGTGGAAGCGGGTGGGCGACACCGCGCGCGGGTCGCTGGCCAGCGTCGCGCACATGTAGTCGGTGATCGACATCTCGCCATGGGTGGACGCGAACACCGACGGCAGCGCCGTCGCCTCGCGCCCGGCCGCCTCGCAGGCGGCCTGCGCGGCTTCCAGCGCCACCGCCACGGTGGCCGGGGCGCGGCGGCGCTCGTTGGCGGCCAGCAGCGTGGGCGCCGGGCGCGCCGGCGCCTGCGCCGGACGCTGGCCGGTGCGCGCCCAGGCGCAGGCCGCGTCCCAGTCGGGCAGGCCGCTGCCCCAGAAACCGATGCCTTCGACGATCGCTTCGCGCATATGCCTCATTCCGCCCTGCCGAACACCAGCGAACAGTTGTTGCCGCCGAAGCCGAAGGAGTTGTTCATCGCATGGCGGATATCCGCCCGCGCGTTGTCGAAACGGATCTGCGGGCCGCAGGCCGGGTCGGGTACCTCGCTGTTGAGCGTGCCCGGCAGCAGCCCGTCGGACAAGGCCAGCAGCGCGAACACCGATTCGACGATGCCGGCCGCGCCCAGGGTGTGCCCGGTCCAGCCCTTGGTTGAACTGGCGTGCAGCGACGGCGGGAACAGCGCGGCCACCGCGGCGGCCTCGATGCTGTCGTTGGCCGGGGTCGAGGTGCCGTGCAGGTTGAGGTAGCCCAGTTGCGCCGGTTCCAGCCCGGCGCCGTGCAGCGCCTGCTGCATCGCCAGGCGCGCGCCCAGTCCCTGCGGATGCGGGGCCGACATGTGGTGGGCGTCGCTGGATTCGCCATGGCCGCACAGCTGCAGCGCGGTCCGTGGACCGGCGCCGGCGCGCTCCAGCACCGCGTAGCCGCCGGCCTCGCCCAGCGACAGTCCGCTGCGGCGCGCGTCGAACGGCTGGCACGGCGCGCTGGCGACCAGCTGCAGCGAATGGAAGCCGAACAGCACGCTGCCGCACAACGTATCGACGCCGCCGACCAGGGCGGCATCGGCGAAGCCGGCATGGATCAGCCGCGCGGCCTGCGCGAACACCTTGGCGCTGGACGAACAGGCCGTGGCCACGGTCACGCAGGGGCCGCGCAGGCCGGTGGCGGCCTGGACGAAATCGCCCAGCGCGTGCGGGGTATGGATGCGCGGGCGCTGCAGGTCCGGCGGGAAATGCGCCACGCCCTCGGTGTCGACATGCAGGCGCGCGTAGGCCTCCTCGGTGGCGCCGATGGCCGAGGTGGAAGTGCCCATCACCACCGCCACGCGGCCGGCGCCGTGGCGGGCGACGACGCCGGCCAGCGCGTCGAGCAGGTCGTCCTGCTGCAGCGCCAGCCAGGCCAGCGCGTTGTTGCGGCAGGCGAACCCGGCCAGGGCCGGCGGCAGCGCCACGTCCTCCACGCCGTCGACGCGGCCGATCCAGCAGTCCAGCGGGTCGGCGCCGAAATCGTTGCGGCGCAGGCCGCTGCGGCGTTGCGCCAGCGCCTGGCGCTGCGCCTCCAGCCCCGCGCCCAGCGCGGTGGTGGCGCTGTGCGCGAGGATGTTCAGCGGCAGCTGGCGCGGTGGCGTTGCGGCGGTCACGCGGTCTTCCGGGGCTTGGACGGGGCGCGAGTATATCGGGGCGCCGCGCAGCGCACGGTTTTCGCCCAGGGTGATGGCGTGCGCGTTTCTTGATGAAAATGAATGAAGCTCCGGCGAAAAAGCCGGCATCGGCGTAAGTCCATGCCTTTCACCGGCGTCGGGTTTCCGACACAATCCCTTGCATTCCCAAGCAGGGCAAAGCCCGCGGGCATGCAAGCCTACGTATACAAAAGCCAACGCAAGCCGGACACCTATGTCTACCTTGCCAAGCGCGATGACTTCGACGCGATCCCGGCCACGCTCGGCGCCGCCCTGGCGCCGTTCGCGTTCGTGCTGGAAATCGCCCTGACCCCGGAACGGCGCCTGGCGCAGGCCGACGCCGCGCTGGTGCGCGCCAACCTGGACGCGCACGGGTTCCACCTGCAGCTGCCGCCGCAGCCCCTGGCGCCGGTGAAGATCGCCCGCATCGACGGCCGCGATGACTGACGTCCTGCGTACCCGTGCCCTCGGCGCGCTGGCGGCCGGCGCGCTGCTCGCGCTCGCCACCGCGTCCGGCGGCGCCGCGGCGGCCGTATGCGGCCTGCTGGCGCAGCCGGCGTTCGCGCTGGGCGTGTCGTGGTGGCGGCGCACGCGCGCCGCCGCGCCGCTGGCCGTCCAGTGCCGCCAGGACCTGCCGGGCCTGCTGGCGGTGTGGGCCGGCGGCGCGCTGGCGCTGGCGCTGCTGGTGGCCTGGCCGCTGGCGGCGCTGCACGACAGCGGCAGCCTGCAGGCGGTGCTGGCGCTGTGCGTGGCAGTAAGCCTCGCGGTGGCCGCGCTGTGGCGCACCTGGCCGCTGTGGCAGGCGCTGGAGCGCGGCGGCGGCACCTTGCGCGCGCATTGGCAGGCGCTGTCGGCGCGCGGCATGGATTCCTGGCATGGCGTGGGCGCGGCGCTGGCGCTGTGGCTGCTGTGCGCGGCCGTGATCGCGCCGGCCTGGCCCGGCCTGGTCGGCGACGGCCTGCGCTGGCCGCTGGCGATCGCCACCGCGCTGCTTTCGCCGCTGCTGCACGTTGCGCTGCAGGCATTGCCCGCCGCCGCGCAGGCCGCGGCCGCGGTACCGGCCGCACCGACGTTCGATCCGTTCGCCGAGGCGCAGGCCGAACCGGCGCCGTTGGAGCCGCTGGCGCCGCACGAACTGGCGCCGCAGCTGTACGAGGCCGCGCGCGTGGGTCGCGTCGACCGCGCGCTGCAACTGCTCGACGCCGGCGCCGACCCGCATGCGCTGCCGCCGGCGGACTCGCGCGACCAGCGCAGCCTGGCGGTGCTGGCCGCGGTGCTGCCCGACCTGCGCCTGCTGCGCGCGCTGATCGGCCGCGGCGTGGACGTGAACCTGGCCCACCGCGGCATGACCCCGCTGCTGGCCGCCACCCGCGACAGCTGGCACGGCCGTCCCGAGGCGGTGATGACCCTGCTGGCCAACGGCGCCGACCCGCGCGCCACCGACGCCGACGGCAACACCCCGCTGCACCACGCCGCGCGCAGTTCCGACCCGGGCGTGGCCGCGCTGCTGCGCGACGCCGCCGCGCAGATCGACGCGCTCAACCAGGAGGGCCACAGCCCGCTGGCGGTGGCCTGCCAGGCCGGCAACTGGCGGCTGGCGCGGTTCCTGCTCGAGCGCGGCGCCAAGGTCGAACCGGCCGACGGCGTGCCGGTATTGATTCCCGCCGCCGCGACCGAGGACGACGATCCGGCCGGCGTGCAGCTGCTGCTCAAGCACAAGGCGCGGCTGGACGCGCGCGACCGCCGCCGGCGCAGCGCGCTGCACGAAGCCGCCGCAGCCGGGCACGTGGACATCGTCGAGGCGCTGCTCGCCGCCGGCGCCAACATCGAACCGCGCGACGCCGACGGCCGCACGCCGTGGCTGGACGCGGCCGCGCAGGCCCATGCCGGGGTGCTGGAACGCCTGCTCGCGCACAAGCCCGACGTCGAGGCGGTGGACGGCGAAGGCTGCAACGCCGTGCTGCTGGCCTGCCGCGCCGACACCGTGACCGCGGCGCTGGTCCGGCGCCTGCTGGACCTGGGCATCGCCGCCGATGCCGCCGCCAGCGACGGCCGCCGCGCCATCGACCACGCCGCCGCCGCCGGCCGCTGGAGCATCGTCTCGCTGCTGGACCCGGCCTATCCGCTGCCGGCGGCGGTCAGCGACGCGCTCGCCGGCGGCGATGCCGGCGACGCCGGCGCGACGCCGGCCCAGCTCAACGACCGCGCGCCGCTGGCGCTGCTGCGCGAGGCGCTGGTTTTCGGCAACACCGACGGCATGGCGCCGCTGGCGCGGCTGTGCGCGGCGCCGGAACTGGGCGGCCTGCTGCACGACGTGGAACTGGCGCTGCAGCCGCGCGTGGTGGACTGGCTGCTGGCGCACGGCGCCGACACCGAAGTGGCGGACGCCTGCGGCGACACGCCGATGTTCGCGCTGCTGGCGCGCGGGGTGGACGCCATCCCGACCCTGCAGGTGCTGCTGCGGCATGGCGTGTCGCCGGCCGGCCGCGGCGGCCTGGGCCGCCTGCTCGCCGCCTGCGCGCAGCACGACCAGGGCTCGCGCGGCACCGAACAGTTCGTGCTGGAACTGCTCGAACGCGGCGCCGACCCGTTCGGCGCGTCGCCGGCCGGCGATCCGCCGCTGGCGCTGGCGGTGCGCCTGGGCTGGCTGAAGGTGCAGCACTGGCTGCTGGCGCACGGCGTGGACCGCGAGGCGCGCGACAGCCACGGCATGACCGCGCTGCACCTGGCCACCGCGCTGGCGCGCGAGGCCTCGCTGAAACTGCTGGTGATGCAGGGCGCCTGCCCCGACGCGCGCGCCGCCGACGGGCAGACGCCGCTCGGCGTGGCCCTGTCCAGCGGCCGCCGCGACCTGGCCGACTGGCTGGACTGGCGCGGCTGGCCGCTGCCGCTGCGTGCGCTGCGCGAGGCCGACGTGCCCGCCGCGGCGATGGCCGGCGACGCCGACGCGGTGCGCCGCCTGATCGACCTGGGGCTGCCGGTGGACGCGGTCGACGCGCAGGGCTGCACCGGCCTGCTGCGCGCGGCCGGTGGCGGCCATGTCGCGGCCGTGGACCTGCTGCTGGCGCGCGGCGCCGATCCGCAGCACGCGGCCGCCAGCGGCGCCACGCCGTTGTCGGCGGCGGTGAGCATGCGCCAGGCCGGCATCGTCACCGCCCTGCTCGACGCCGGCGCGCGCATCGACCACCGCCTGCCCGGCGGCGTCACCGTGCTGATGCTGGCCGCGGCACTGGGCCTGCCGGACATCGTCGCCAGGCTGCTGACCGCCGGCGCCGACGTGCACGCCGGTGACGACCAGCAGCTGGCGCCGCTGCACTGCGCCGCGCTCTACGGCTTCACCGCGCGCGACCGGTCGCGCCTGCTGGCGCTGCTGGACACCCTGCTGCTGGCCGGCGCCGAAGCCGACCAGCCCTCGGCCGGCACCGTCACCCCGCTGCTGTTGCTGCTGGGCGCGCGCGCCGAACCGGGGACCGCCTGCGACGAACAGGTAGTGCTGGCCGCGGTCGAACGCCTGCTCGACGAGGACGTGGCGCTGGACGTGCGCGACCCGCGCGGCTTCGGCCCGCTGCACCTGGCCGCGCTGCACGGCCTGCCGCTGCTGGTGCAGCGCCTGCTGCGCGCCGGCGCCGACCCCGACCTGCGCGACGCGCTGGGCCGCAGCCCGCGCGAGATCGCGGTCATGCGCGGCTTCATCGACGTGGCCGGCGAGTTCGAACCGGCGGTGCCGGGCGTCTCGTCGATGGCGCGGTTCCTGCGCGACCGCGGCTGAGCGCAGCCGCGTCTCCGCTCCTGCGAGGGAATGCGGGAATGGCTGGGAGCGAATGTTCCCTGCGGCGGCAGTTTTTCGACAGCAACGCCCTACAGCCGAACACCGCGCTTGCGTAGGAGCGGCTTCAGCCGCGATGGGGCATTCCCCGGTAGAGCCTCTTCGCGGCTGAAGCCGCTCCTACGGAGCGCCGGGGTCGCGGGTTACTCGCCGCCCGATACCGGCCTTTCGGGTGCGACCTCGGCGTCGCCGACGTCGGCCTCGAACAGGTGCATCAGGTCGGCGCGGGCGTCGCGCGAGGTCTGGATCACCGCCGCCTCGTCGTCGTAGACCAGGTGCTGGGCCTTGAGCAGCTTCTCGTCGTGCTCGCGGAAGCGGCGCACGTGTTCGCGCGCGGTGGCCTCGGCGATGCCCAGCGAGGTCAGCACGCGTTCGCCGATCTCCAGGCTGGAGCCGAAGACCTCGCGGAACGGTTCGGCCGACATGTCCATCAGCTTCCACGCATGCTGGCGGTTGCGCGCGCGCGCCAGCACCCGCGCCTGCGGGTACAGGCGCCGCACCAGCCGCACCGCGCGCAGGTTGGTGTCCGGGTCGTCCATGGCCATCACGAACACGCCGATCTGGTCGCTGCCGGCCGCGCGCAGCAGGTCCGGCCGGGTGGGATCGCCGTAGTAGAGGTGGTTGCCGAAGCGGCGCAGGTCTTCCACCGTGTCCGGGTCGGCCTCCAGCGCTACGAACGGGATGCGCTGCGCGGTCAGCAGGCGCGCGACGATCTGGCCGAAGCGGCCCATGCCGGCGATCAGCACCTGCGGGTGCTGGGCCTGGGCGTCGCTCAGGCTGTCCGGCGCGCGCTCGGGCCCCTTGGCGGGCGCATGCGTCTTCAGCAGATGCTTCAGGCCGATCATCAGCAGCGGCGTCAACGCCATCGACAGGCTGACGATGGCGACCAGGCGGTCGTGGTTGATGCGCCCGAGCAGGCCGGCGCGTTCGGCTTCGTTGAACACGACGAAGGCGAACTCGCCGCCCAGCCACAGCACGCTGCCGAGCATCAGCGCGCTGCGCAGCGGCATGCGCGCGCCCAGGCCGATCAGCACCAGCAGGCCGAACTTGACCGCCAGCAGCGCGGCGACGCCGACGGCGATCACCGTCGGTTCGGCGGCGATGCGCGCCAGGTCGATGCTCATGCCCACGGCGATGAAGAACAGTCCCAGCAGCAGGCTCTTGAACGGCTCGATCTGCGATTCGATCTCGTGGCGGAATTCCGAGTCGGCCAGCAGCACGCCGGCCAGGAACGCGCCCAGGCTGGGGCTCAGCCCGGCCTGCTGCATCAGCCAGGCCGTGCCCAGCACCACCAGCAGCGCGCTGGCGGTGAACACCTCCGGCATGCGCGTGCGTGCGACCATGCCGAACAGGTAGCGCAGCAGCGGCCGGCCGAGCAGGATCACCACCGCCAGCGTGCCCACCGCGGTGGCCACGTTGTGCCAGGTCAGGGTCTCGTTGCGGATGCCGCCCAGCAGCGGGATCGCCGCCAGCAGCGGGATGGCGACCAGGTCCTGGAACAGCAGGATGGCGAAGCCGAAGCGGCCGTAGTCGCTGTTGAGCGCCTTGTGCTCGGACAGCAGCTGCAGCCCGACCGCGGTGGAGGACAGCGCCAGCGCGGTGCCGACCACCAGCGCGCTCTTCCAGTGGAAGTGGTACAGCAGCAACAGTCCGCCGAGCACGCCGGCGGTGAGCAGCACCTGCGCCGTGCCGCCGCCGAACACCGGGCGCCGCATCACCATCAGCCGCGCCGGCGACAGTTCCAGCCCGATCAGGAACAGCAGCATCACCACGCCGATCTCGGCGGCGTTGAGGATGCGGTCGGCATCCTGCACGAAGGCCAGCACGTGCGGCCCCAGCGCCACGCCGGCGGCGAGGTAGCCCAGCACCGCGCCCAGCCCGAAACGCTTGAACACGGGCACGGCGATCACCGCCGCGAGCAGCAGTACCAGGGCCAGCTCCAGACCGCCGCCATGCATCGGGGTTCACGCTCGAAGGAAGAGAAGGAAGGGCCGCGCGGCAGCCGGATCGGGCGCACGTGCGTGCCGCCGGAAAGAGTAGCGCGCGCCCGCCGGCTTGGAAAATCCCGCCGCGCGCGCTTGACCCCGCTGCGCGACGGACGCAGACTCGCGCAGCCGCCGGCCGTGCCGCGCGGCAATCCTTCGGAGTCCCACACCATGTCCAGCGACAGTAGACGTCGACCTCGTTCGACGCCGGAGACGGTGAACGCCTAGCGGGCCGGTTCGCCGCCGCCGGCGTTGCGCTCGCAACCCTGCAGCCGGCCACGGGGCCGGCAAGGCGAACCACGATGAACCAGAAACAGCTCCTGCGTCCGGCCGCGGACGCCAGCACCCTCGGCGCGCCGCTGGCGCAGTTCAACACCGCCGACGCGGTGGTCCACCTCAATCAGCTCGACCGCGCCCAGGCCGCCACGGTGCTGGCCGCGCTGCCGTTGCCGCGCGCGGTCAAGCTGCTGGAAGCGCCGGAACTGCAGCGGGCCGGCGAACTGGTCGCCGCGTTGCCGCCGGCCCGCGCCGCCGCGCTGCTCGGGCTGATGGCCGACGACCGCGCCACCGACATCGTGCACGAACTGGACGAGGACGAGCGCGCGCGGCTGATCCCGCTGCTCGAGCCGGGAGCGCGGCGCTCGATCCAACTGCTGCTCGGCTACCCGGCGCACACCGCCGGCGCGCTGATGACCACCGAGTTCGTCAGCGTCCCGGCCGACTGGAGCGTCGCCCGGACCCTGCAGCACATCCGCGAGGTCGAGCGCACCCGCGAGACGGTCTACGCGATCTACGTGCTCGACCCGCAGACCCGGCAGCTGCGGCAGGTGGTGACCATGCGCCGGCTGATCACCGGCGCGCCGGAGGACTCGATCCTCGACGTGGCCCAGGTCAACCCGCCGGTCAGCGTCGGCCCGCTGCTGGACCAGGAGGAGGTGGCGCAGCTGATCCGCCGCCACGACCTGCTGGCGATCCCGGTGGTGGACGCGCAGCAGCGCATGCTCGGCATCGTCACCGTGGACGACATCCTCGACGCGCTGATCGACGAATCCACCGAGGACGTGCACAAGTTCGGCGGCGTCGAGGCGCTGGACCGGCCGTACATGCAGATCGGCTTTTTCGCCATGATCAGGAAGCGCGCCGGCTGGCTGAGCGTGCTGTTCCTGGGCGAGATGCTCACCGCCAGCGCCATGCAGCACTACGAGGATGAACTGGCGCGCGCGGTGGTGCTGACGCTGTTCATCCCGCTGATCATGAGCTCGGGCGGCAATTCCGGCTCGCAGGCGACCTCGCTGCTGATCCGCTCGCTGGCGCTGCAGGAGCTGCGCCTGCGCGACTGGTGGAAGGTGGCGCTGCGCGAGCTGCCCACCGGCGTGGTGCTGGGCGGCATCCTCGGCCTGCTGGCCGTGGTGCGCATCACCATCTGGCAGCTGGCCGGGCTGCACGACTACGGCGCGCACTGGAAGCTGCTGGCGGCGACCATCGGCGCGGCGCTGGTGGGCATCGTCACCTTCGGCTCGCTGTCCGGTTCGATGCTGCCGTTCGTGCTCAAGCGCCTGGGCTTCGACCCGGCCAGCGCGTCGGCGCCGTTCGTGGCCACGCTGGTGGACGTGACCGGCCTGGTCATCTACTTCAGCATTGCCGCGGCGATCCTCGGCGGGACGCTGCTGTAGCGGCGGTGGCGGCCGGTTGGCGGGCCGCTGTCGCCGGCCTGGCGTGGCATGATCGGCGGCGGAACCTATCGTGGTGACTCCCCATACAGGAGCCGCCGCATGGAGCAGGACATGAAGTTGAACCCGACGGTCATCCGCCGCCTGCGTGAGGCCAGGCACTGGTCGCAGGAACAGCTGGCCGCCGCCGCCGGCCTGAGCCTGCGGACCGTGCAGCGGGTGGAAACCGAAGGCGCCGCCTCGCGCGAGACGCGGGTCTGCCTGGCGGCGGCGCTGGACACCGACGTCAGCGCGATCATGGAGGGCGGTCCCGGGCCGACCGCCGCGGTCCGCTGGAATCCATGGATGCTGCCGGTCCTTGCCGGCGTGCTGGCGTTCGCCGCCGGCACCACGCTGGGCGCGCCGCGGATCGTGGACTATGGCGCGATCGTGCTGGTGTCCATCGGCGTGCTGGGGTATTCGCTCAGGAAGTGATCGGCGTTGCGGTCCGCCGCCGGTGGCGCTTGATCCTGCTCATGCCACCGGCGCCCGCAGGCGTGTACCTTTGATCGCGTTCCCGTTGTCGGCGTCGCGATGAGCATCTATCACCTGCAGACGGTGTTCCGTCCCCGTTCCGTGGCCGTCATCGGCGGCAGCCCGCGCGAGCGCTCGGCCGGGCGCGCGGTGGTGCGCAACCTGCGCGCGGCCGGTTTCGCCGGGCAGATCGGCTGGGTCAACCCGCGCCACGGCGAGATCGACGGCATGCGCACGGTCAAGCGGCTCAAGGACCTGCCGTGGATACCGGACCTGGTGGTCGTCACCACGCCGGCGGCGATGGTGCCGCAGGTGGTGGCCGCCGCCGCCGAACTGGGCGTGGCCGCGGCCATCCTGCTCACCGCCGGGCTGGGGCAGGGGCCCGGTTCGCTGCTCGCGCAGGTGGAAGCGGCGGCGCGGCCCAAGGGCATGCGCATCCTCGGCCCGCACTGTCTGGGCGTGATCGCCCCGCATGCGCGGCTCAACGCCTCCATCGCCGCGCACACGCCGCAGGCCGGCGACCTGGCGCTGATCTCCGAATCCAGCGCGATAGCGGCCGCGCTGGTGGAATGGGGCGTGGCGCGCTCGATCGGCTTCTCCGCGGTGGTGTCGCTGGGCGACGCGCTGGACGTGGATTTCGGCGACCTGCTCGATTACTTCGCCGCCGACTACCGCACCCGCGCGATCCTGCTCTATGTCGACCAGATCAGCGACGCGCGCAAGTTCATGTCCGCTGCGCGCGCGGCCGCCCGCGCCAAGCCGGTGGTGGTGGTCAAGTCCGGGCGCCAGCCGCGCACCGCCGGGGCGCGCGCCGAAACCCATTCGCAGACGCTGGCCGCGGCCGACGCGGTGTATGGCGCGGCGTTCAACCGCGCCGGCCTGCTGCGGGTCAACGCGCTGGACGAGCTGTTCACCGCCGCCGAGACGCTGGGCCGGCTCGGCACGTTCCCCGGCCACCGGCTGGCGATCCTCAGCAACGGCGGCGGCATCGGCCGGCTGGCGGTGGACCAGCTGCAGGCGCTGGGCGGCACGCTGGCGGCGCTGTCGCCGGCCACCCTGGAACGGCTGGACCAGGCGCTGCCGAGCGGCTGGTCGCGCGACAACCCGGTGGACATCGTGGTCGACGCCGGCGGCGAGCGCTACGCCACCGCGGTGGAGGCGCTGCTGGCCGACGAGGCCAACGACGCGCTGCTGGTGGTCAACGTGCCGACCGCCTTCACCTCCTCGGCCGACGCGGCGCAGGCGCTGACCCGCACGCTCGGGCTGCGCCCGCGGCAGCTGCGCGACAAGCCGGTGTTCGCGGTGTGGCTGGGCAACGACGAACAGGCCACGGCCACGCTCAACACCGCGCGGGTGCCGACCTATCCCAGCGAGGCCGAGGCGGTGCGCGGCTTCCAGCACCTGGTGCGCTACCGCCAGGCGCAGGCCGCGTTGATGGAGACCCCGCCGAGCCTGCCCGCCGATTTCGTGGTGGACGCGACGGCCGCGCGCGCGCTGGTGGAGGCGGCGCTGGCCGATGGCCAGCAGTGGCTGGACCCGGTGGCCACGCACGCGCTGCTGCAGGCCTACGGCATTCCCTCGCTGGCGGTGATGGTCGCGGGCGACGCGCACGAGGCGATGGAACTGGCGCAGCCGCTGCTGGAACAGGGCGCCACGGTGGCGGTGAAGGTGTTCTCGCCGGACATCCCGCACAAGTCCGACGTCGATGGCGTGCGCCTGAACCTGGGCACGCTGCAGGCGGTGCACATGGCGGCGACCTCGATCCTGCAGCGCGCGCGCGAGCTGCGCCCGCAGGCGCGCATCGAGGGCGTGCTGGTGCAGCCGACGCTGGTGCGGCCCAAGGCGCGCGAGCTGATCGCCGGCATCGCCGACGACCCCGTGTTTGGTCCGGTGCTGGTGTTCGGCCGCGGCGGCACCGCGGTAGAGGTGATCGACGACAAGACCCTGGCGCTGCCGCCGCTGGACCTGCGCTTGGCGCACGAGGTGATCGGCCGCACCCGCGTGGCGCGCATCCTCAAGGCCTATGGCGACGTGCCGGCCGCCGACGAGCGCGCGGTGGCGCTGGTGCTGGTCAAGCTGGCGCAGCTGGCCGCCGACATTCCCGAGATCCGCGGCCTGGACCTCAACCCGCTGCTGGCCGACCGCGACGGGGTGATGGCGCTGGACGCGCGCATCGCCATCGCCCCGGTGCGGCGCCTGCACAAGGGCCGCGGCCACCCGCGCTTCGCGATCTTCCCGTATCCGACCGAATGGGAACGCAGCATCGTGCTGTCCGACGGCGGCAAGGCCTTCGTGCGCCCGGTGCGGCCGGAGGACGACGCGCTGTTCCGCGCGTTCTTCGCCCGCGTCAGCGACGACGACCTGCGCCTGCGCTTCTTCCAGTCGGTCAAGCATTTCAGCCACGAGTTCATCGCGCGCCTGACCCAGCTCGACTACGCGCGGTCGATCGCGCTGGTCGCCATCGACCCCAGGAACGGCGAGATGCTCGGCGCGGTGCGCCTGCATGCCGACGCCGACTACGACCGCGGCGAGTACGGCATCCTGATCCGCTCCGACCTCAAGGGCCACGGCATCGGCTGGAAGCTGATGCAGATCATGATCGAGTACGCCGGCTGGCAGGGCCTGAACGTGGTCGAGGGCCAGGTGCTGCGCGAGAACATCACCATGCTGGCGATGTGCCGCACGCTGGGCTTCAAGGTCAAGCCCGACCCGGACGACCCGACCATCATGAACGTCACCCTGCCGGTGCAGCCGGCGGGCGCGGCCTGATCCGAACGAAGGAATCCAGATGTCTAGTTTCCAGGAGCGCGTGCATGCCGCGCCCGACACCCTCGCGGCGCTGCTGGCGCAGCCGTTCCCGCGCGACGAGGTCCCCGAGGACGGCTGCGCGTTCGAGCAGCACGCGCTGTGGCTGGGCCAGGCGCCCGGCCGGCTCGCCGCGGTGATCGGCATCGACTACGCGGACTGCGATGCCGGTGGCGGCGACCTGCACCAGGAACTGGAAACCCTCTGGAACGACTATCGCGGCAGCCAGGACACGATGATGCGGTCGTTGACCGGCACCCTGGGCGTGCCGTCGTGCTGCGTCGAGGATTGCGCGCCTGCCGGCAGCGGCGTGCCGGACGCGCTGCTGAATGCGTTCGAACGCCACCGCATCGCCTGCTGGCGGCACGGCGACAGGCTCGCCCTGCTGGTGCTGGGCGCCAGCGTGGGCGACGGCGAACTGGAGATCTGCCTGGGCCTGCTGGCGCTGGACGCCACGGACGCCGGAAGCGCCTGATACCCTCCGCAGCCGCTACCGGTCGCTGCCCGCGGGCGCGACAATGGCGCCATGCACACCGCTGCCGCCGGGAACGCGCCCGCAAAGATTCCGCTGCTGTTGCTGCCCGGCCTGCTCAACGATGCGGAGTTGTGGCGCGCGCAGATCGCCGACCTGTCCGACATCGCCGACTGCATCGTCGGCGACCAGACCCGCGGCGACACCCTGGAGGCGGTAGCCCTGGACGTGCTGGCGCAGGCGCCGCCGCGGTTCGCGCTGGCCGGCTTCTCGCTGGGCGGCTTAGTCGCCCAGCAGATCCTGCGCGTCGCCCCGGAGCGGGTGCGGCGGCTGGCGTTGATCGGCACCTCGATCCATCCCGATTCGCCCGAACGCGCCGCGCTGCGCCACGCGCAGCGGGTCAGCGCGCGCCTGCCCGGCGCCTTCCACGGTTTCGGCGACAGGCTGATGCGCAGCTACATCGATGCCTCGCGCCTGGACGACCACGATCTCGTGCAGCGCGTGCGCGCGATGACCGCGCGCCTGGGCGCCGACGTCTTCCTGCGGCAGAGCGCGCTGGAGCGGCCCGACGGCCATGCGGTGCTGGCCGCCTGCCACGATCCGCTGCTGATCGTATGCGGCGCCAACGACCGCATCACCCCGCTGGCGGTCAGCGAGGAAATGCATGCGCTGGCGCCGCATTCGCGGCTGGTGGCGCTGCCCGGCTGCGGTCACCTGGCGCCGATGGAAAAGCCGGCCGAGGTCAGCGCGGCGCTGCGCGCGTGGCTGCAGGCGCCGGCCTGAACCATCGCGCGCCTCAATGCATGGACTGCGCCTGCTCGGCGTGGTGCCAGGCATGGCGTACCAGCCAGCGCGCCTCGTCCCACGGCACGGCCAGCGCCGGCGCATGCCGGTGGTAGCTGTCCTGCAGCACGCGGTAGAGCTGTTCCTCGCTGGCCCGCGGCCATGCCATGTAGACCTCGAAGCCCATCCGCAGCAGGCGCCGGTACTGGTCGAAGTCGTGATGGCCGAGGCGGCCGATGGCGTGGACGCTGCGCCAGTAGGCCATTTCGGCGTCCAGGTCGAGAGTGCGACGGCTTGCAGTGTGCGGGTTCTGCATGAGCGGTCTCCGTTCGCGGTCCGCCCCCTGTAGGCCGGATGCTACGACCGGGACGGCGCGGGGTTCAACCCGCGCCGTATTCAGGCTTCGGCGCTGGCGTCGTCGAGCTGGGCGACGTCCTGCGCCGACAGCGACAGCCGCGCGGCGGCGAGCACCTCGTGCAGCTGCGCCACGCCGGTGGCGCTGACGATCGGTGCGGTGATGCCGGGACGCGCGATCAGCCAGGCCAGCGCGACCTGCGCCGGCGTCGCCGCGTGCGCGGCGGCGACATCGTCGAGCGCGGCGAGGATGCGCAGCCCGCGCGGATTGAGGTACCGCTCCACCACCTTGGCGCCGCGCGCGCCGCTCTTGCCGGCATCCGCGGCGCTGCGGTACTTGCCGCTGAGGAAGCCGCTGGCCAGCGCGTAGTAGCCGATCACGCCCAGGCCCTGCTCACGCGCCAGCGGCTCCAGTTCGGCCTCGTAGCCGGCGCGGTCGTAGAGGTTGTACTCCGGCTGCAGGCTCTCGTAGCGCGGCAGGTGGTAGTCGGCCGATACCTTCAGCGCGTCGCGCAGGCGCGCGGCGCTGTAGTTGGACGCGCCGATCGCGCGCACTTTGCCCGCTTCGATCAGCCGCGCGAAGGCGCCCAGGGTTTCCTCCAGCGGCACCGACTCGTCGTCCTCGTGCGCCTGGTACAGGTCGATCACGTCGGTGCGCAGGCGCCGCAGCGAATCGTCGACGGCGGCGTCGATGTTGTCGGCCGACAGGCCGGGGCGCTCGGCCCACTTGGCGACCTTGGTGGCGAGCACCACCTTGTCGCGCCTGCCGCCTTGCCCGAGCCAGCGCCCGATGAGGGTTTCCGACTCGCCGCCCTTGTTGCCGGGCACCCACGCCGGATATACGTCGGCGGTGTCGACCAGGTTGAAGCCGGCCTCGACGAAGGCGTCGAGCAGGGCGAAGGCGGTCTTCTCGTCCACGCTCCAGCCGAAGACGTTGCCGCCCAACGCGATGGGGCCGACCTGCAGGCCGGAACGGCCGAGTTCGCGTAACCGGGTCATGCGCACCTCCTTGGAATCGGCACGACAGCATAGACGCCGCATATGCCGTTTCCGTTGCACCGGGGTGAAAACAGCGTTCCGCGCGGATCCGGAAGCCGGCGCGCCCCGGCCTGCGTGCGGGGCGAAGGCGCCGTGCGCGCATGCTAGGCTCGCCTCACTCCAACCGTGGAACCTCCCGATGAAGACGTCCGCCCCGCTGGTTGCCGCCTGCCTGCTGTTCGCCGCCCTGCCTGCCGCCGCGCAGGACCCTGCGCATGCCGGCCACGATCACGCCGCCATGCATGGCGCCGCCGCTCCGGCCCCGCTGCAGGCCGCCGTGTCCGGCGACTGGCGCAGCGCCGCCAACACCGCGCGCGATGCCTACCGGCATCCGCAGCAGACGCTGGAGTTCTTCGGCCTGCAGCCGCAGCAGACCGTGGTCGAGATCACCCCGGGCGGCGGCTGGTACGCCGAGATCCTCGCGCCCTACCTGCGCGGCCAGGGCCATTACGTGGCCGCGGTGGTCGACCCGATGGCGCTGCCGGCCGGCGGCGGCCGCGACTACCAGCAGCGCGCCCGCGACGGCCTGGAAAAGAAGTTCGCCGCAGCGCCGGCATTGTTCGACAAGGCCACCGTCGTCGCCTACGACCCGGCCGCGCCGGTGCTCGGCAAGCCGGGTTCGGCCGACGTGGTGCTGACCTTCCGCAACGTGCACAACTGGCGCGCCGCCGGCCAGGCCGAAGGCATGTTCCGCGCGTTCTTCGCGGTGCTCAAGCCGGGCGGCACGCTGGGTGTGGTGGAACACCGCGCCAAGGTCGATGTCCCGGCCGAGGACAAGAGCGGCTACGTCGGCCAGGCGCAGGTGATCGCCATGGCCGAGGCGGCAGGCTTCAAGCTGCAGGACAGCAGCGAGGTCAACGCCAACCCGCGCGACACCAAGGATCATCCCAACGGCGTGTGGACGCTGCCGCCGTCCAACAACCACGACGCCGCCGACGCGGCCAAATACAAGGCGATCGGCGAAAGCGACCGCATGACGCTGCGCTTCGTGAAGCCTTGAAAGGCGGGGAAGGGGGAACCGGGAACGGGGAGGGTCGTGCGGTGCGCGGTGCCGGCGGATCGCGTGGTCTACCGTTCCTGCCGCACCCAAGCGCAGGTGCATGACGTCCGCGCCTACGGCCGTTTCCCCTTTTCCTTTTCCCCGTTCCCATGCTCGTAGCCTTCAACAAACCCTTCAACGTCCTGTGCCAGTTCACCGACCGCAGCCAGCCGCCGCGGGCGACGCTGGCCGGGTTCGGCCTGCCCAGGGATGTGTACGCGGCAGGCCGCCTGGACTACGACAGCGAAGGCCTGCTGCTGCTCACCGACGATGGCGGCCTGGCGCACCGGCTGACCGATCCGCGCCACAAGCAGGACAAGACCTATTGGGTACAGGTGGAAGGCGTGCCGGCCGCGGAGAAGCTGCAGGCGCTGCGCGACGGCGTGCTGCTCAACGACGGACCGACCCTTCCGGCGTGCGTGCAGCTGCTGGAAACGGCGCCGGCGCTGTGGCCGCGTGATCCGCCGGTGCGGTTCCGCAAGACCGTGCCCGATGCTTGGCTGGCGATCACCCTGCGCGAGGGGCGCAACCGCCAGGTGCGGCGCATGACCGCCGCGGTGGGCCTGCCGACGCTGCGGCTGGTGCGGGCCTCGATGGGCGCGCATGCACTGGACGGCCTGCAACCCGGGCAGTGGCGGGTGGTGCAGGGGTAGGAGCGCACCAGGGTGCGCTCCCGTGGACATCAGGCGTCGCTGCCGATGTCGCTGGTCTCGTCCACCGTGGTCTCGGCGCGGCGGCGTTGGGCGATCTGCTGCGATTTCGCTTCCAGGGCGGCGTTGTCGCGCTTGTTCCTGCGGTAGACCGCGTAGCCGATCAGGCCCAGGCCGACCGCCGCCATGGCGATGGTGGCGGTGGGATTGCGCCGCGCCACGCGGCCCACTGCGCGGCTGCCGGTCTTCATCGCACCGATCGCGGCGCCGGCCTTGAGCCAGTCGGCGGCGTTGGAACCTCCGCTCTTGAGGCTGTCGCCAGCGTGGCTGGCCAGTTCCATGGCCCGTTCCAGGGCCGATCCGGTGATGTCGCTGAACTTGCTCATGGGGAAGTCCTCAAAGGTCCGCGGGGGGAGATGCCAAGTGTCGGTGCAGCGGCGTGCAGGAAATGTTAGCCAGGATACGAGGCCCCGTTTTCATGACCCTGGCCGGGCGGAGACCGATGCGGATGCGCGTTGAAGGGGCATCCGGGTGGCACCGGCCATGAGCGCCTCCTGCGGGCCCGTCCGGTCACGCTCGCCGCGCGATCCATGCATCGGGCCGAAGCGGCTCAAGCCATCTGTCCCTGCATGCCGCCGCAGTATTGCTGAAGGCGGAAGACAAGCAGTTCCTGGAACAAAAGCGCCTGCGGGGACAGCGGCTTGTAACGGTTATGGATGACGTTGATGTCGATGCTCTCGTCGGTAACCAATGGACGGATTTCCAGTGGTGGAACCAGAGTGTCGGAAATGGCGAGCGCATCCACCACGGCCACTTCGCCCGTGGCGCGGCTGAACAGGCTTGCGATCAAGCTCGAACGCACTTCCAGACCCTTGTTCAGGTCTTCCAGTGCCTCGCCATAGACCTTCTCCTCGCTCAGGCCATACAACTCCTGGAAAGGAACGGAAATCAGCCGATGGCCGACCAGGTCGCGGGGACGGATCCGCCTGAGCGTGGCCAGTGGGTGGTTGGGCGCCATGATGCACACCAGCGGGCAGGTGAAGCGGGCATGGACATCGATGCTCGGATGATTCGCCGCGAAAGTGCTGATGCCGATATCCACGATCTTGTCGGCGACGACGTCGATCAGCTGGTTGGGCAGCGGCAGGATCACCTTGACCTGGAGCTCCGAATGCTCCTTGATCGTGTCGGCCACGCTCAAGGGCACCACGGTCGTTCCCAGGCTCAGCGAGGCGGCAACGTACAGGTTGCCGCGGGTCGGGTCGGCCAGTTCCTTCGACAAGGTGTGCACCTTCTCGACGTTGCGCCACAGCCGCTCTACTTCCTCGTACAACTGCTTTGCCGCACTGGTGGGCACCAGCCGGCCCTTGACCAGTTCGAAGAGTTTCAACCCGCTGCGCTGCTGGGTATGGCTGAGCATCTTGCTGACCGCCGACTGGGACAGGTGCAGGAGCTCGGCTGCGCCGGTGACGCTGCCGGTGAGCATGATCGCGCGGAAGACTTCCATCTGGCGAAGATTCATGAGGTCTGTCCGGGCGAGGTGCAGGAATTCGTAGCCTACGTCGATTGCCTGTACAGGTAAATTTTCCTCCGGTGCCGACGGGAGCGCCTTCCGCCCGTGTCGTGGACGATCGTCACCGCTGCCGCGGCTGGCCGTAACGGCATGGCGTGGCATCGGGTTGCGATGCTCGCCAAACACCGCTTTTCGCGGCGCCGGAGACCGCCTGCATCGGCGCTCATGACGACATGACGAAAAGTGAAGGTTCGCCTTGAAAAATTCAATGTTCATCGGCGGGGATTGCAATTAGCTTGTTCCTGCCGGGCTGATTGCGTTGTGCGACAGGCCGGGAATCCACGCTCGGCGAGGCATGCAGCCCGTCGTCATCGTCAACTCCCGGACTGCTCACCCATGGCCGGTCGCCCGTGAGCAAGCCGCGTCTCGTAGGGGTTTTCCCATGCAGTCAGGCAACAGGTTCGCGGTGCGGCAGCTCGCTTTCGCCATCTTCAACGTCATCTGCGCCGGCGGCGCATGGGCCGCCCAGGAGGACGATGCGGCCAAGACGCTCAGCCCGGTGGTGGTCACCGGCACCCGTGCCGAGAACCGCACGGCGGCCGAGTCGCTGCAACCGATCCAGGTGGTTTCGGCGCAAGCCCTCGAAGGCAGCGGCAGCAGCGAACTGGGCGAGGCGCTCTCGCGCGTGGTGCCGTCGCTGAATTTCCCGCGGCCGGCCAGTTCCGGCTTCACCGGCATCATCCGCCCGGCGCAGATGCGCGGCTTGGGGCCGGACCAGGTGCTGGTGCTGGTCAACGGCAAGCGCCGCCATACCAGCGCCTTCCTCAACACCAACGTGACCCAGGGCCGCGGTTCGGCGCCGGTGGACCTGAACACCATTCCCATCTCCGCCATCGACCACGTCGAAGTGCTCAGCGACGGCGCCTCGGCGCGCTATGGCTCGGATGCCATCGCCGGGGTGATCAACATCATCCTGAAGGGCGACGCCGAGAGCGGCCAGGTCACCCTGAGCCTGGGCCAATACGGCAAGGGCGACGGCATCCAGCGCCACCTCGACAGCGATGCCGGTTTTGCGCTGGGCGAAAACGGTGCGGTGCACGTGAGCTTCGAGGGCAACGCCAACGACTTCACCAACCGCGCCGGCCTGGACCTGCGCAATGTCGGCGCGCCGGGTTACGGCGAGGTCACCTATCGCCTGGGCGACCCGCAGGTGAAGAACGCCAAGGTGCTGGTGAACGGCGACTATGCCCTCGGCGACCGCGTCAGCGCCTATGGCTTCGTCTCCTGGAACCGCGCCGACGGCGATACCTGGGATGCGTTCCGCAATGGTCGCGCCTCCACCTACGACGCCCAGGCCTACCCCGACGGCTATCGGCCGCGGCTGCACGCCGAAAGCCAGGACCGTTCCATCGTGCTGGGCCTGAAGGGCGATTTCTCCGGTGGCTGGATGTGGGACGCCAGCGTCGATTACGGGCAGAACGAGATCGACTTCTTCACCCGCGACTCGCTCAACCGTTATCTGTTCCGCGACACCGGCAACCGGCAGCCGAACTTCTACGACGGCACGCTCAAGAGCGGGCTGGCGGTGTACCAGTTCGCCCTGAGCAACTCGCTGGACGTGCCCGGTTTGGCCAACCCGGTGTCGCTGGCCACGGGCGTGGAATACCAGCACCAGACCTACGAGGAAAGCGCCGGCGAGGCGAATTCCTACTACGGCACCGGCGTCGAGGGATTCTCCGGTTTCAAGGCGGGCGACAGCGGCAGCTTCCGGCGCGACCTGTACGGCCTGTACCTGGACATGGAAACCAACTTCACCGACAAGTGGCGTTCTTCGCTGGCGCTGCGCCATGACCGCTACAGCGATTTCGGCGGCGCCACCACCGGCTCTTTCTCCAGCCGTTATGACTTCACGCCGAAGGTGGCGGTGCGCGGCAGCGTCTCCACGGGCTTCCGCGCCCCCGCGCTGGCGCAGCAGCATTACGCGGCCACCGCCAGCGCGTTGAACACGACCATCAATGTCTTCCAGGATCAGCGCACCGCGCCGGTGGACGACCCGGTGGCGCGCCTGCTCGGTGCGGAGGACCTGAAGGCCGAGAAGTCGCAGAACATCAGCGCCGGCCTGGTGTTGCAGCCCAGCGATTCCTTCAGCACGACCATCGACGCGTACCGCATCCATATCGACGACCGCATCACCCTGTCCAGCACGCTCAACGTCCAGACCCCCGCGGCGCAGGCTTACCTGGCGGCCAACGGCATCCCCAGCGGGCTTTACCAGTCGGTGCGCTATTTCACCAACGCGGTGGATACCACCACCACCGGCATCGACGCGGTGGCCCAGTACCACCACCGCTTCGGCAATGGCAGCCGCTTGAACAGTTCCGTCGGCTATTCCTACGCGCACACCCGGGTCACCGACGTGAAGCCCAACCCGGCGGTGCTCGACCAGAACGGGCTGACGCTGCAGCGCATCGACCGCCGCGACCAGTACGGCGTGCTCACCGACAGCACGCCGCGTTCGAAGCTGTCGCTGGGCACCGACTACAACGTCGGCAACTGGGGACTGCACGGCAACCTGGTGCGCTACGGAAGCTTCGTCGCCGTCAGCAACACCGGCCCGGACTACGACCAGCGCTACGACGGCAAATGGCTGCTCGACCTGTCCGCCAGCTACCGGCTGGGGAGCTGGGAGTTCACCGCCGGCGGCGACAACGTCGGCAACGTCTACCCGGACAAGCGCAACAGCCTGAACAACCCGGGGTACCAGAACGTCAAATACATTTCCTATTCGCCGTTCGGCATGAACGGCGCCTTCTACTACCTGAAGGCGACCTTCCGGTGGTGAGAAACTGGCTGCTGGCCTTGGCGGGCATCGTCGCGCTGGCCGCTGGCGGCAGCGCCGAGGCCGGGCCGGTGTTGCAGCGCATCGCCGCCAAGGGCGTGCTCAACGTCTGCACCAACGTCGAGAACCGGCCGTTCGCCTACCTCAGCCCGAACGGCGAGGCGGTCGGCTTCAACATCGACCTGGCCGAGGACATCCGCCGCCGTCTGTCGGGCGAACTCGGCCAGCCGCTGCGGCGGCAGACCATTGCCACCAGCGGCGCCAACCGCGTGGTGTTCCTCGACCAGGGCAAGTGCGACCTGATCATCACCGGGTTCAGCGTCACCCCCGAGCGCCAGCGCCTGGTGGACTTCATCTCGCCCAATTTTTACAGCTCCGGCGCAGTGCTGCTGGCCCGCCGCGACAATCCGCCGGACAGCTGGGACGGCCTGCGCGGCAAGGCGTTGTGCAGCAGCCACGGTTCCACCTACAACCACGCCGTCGCCGAGCGCTATGGCGTGCGCATCCTCGCCTTCGCCGGGCTCACCGAGAGCGCGCAGGCGCTGCGCGATGGCCGTTGCGTGGGGCAGCTGATGGACGAGGCGGTGGCGCGCCTGCGGTTGAAGGATTCGGCGCAGTGGGCCGACTTCGACATCGTGCTGCCCCCGATCTTCGAGGCGCCGTGGAGCATCGCGATCGCCCACGGCGACCCGGAACTGCGCGCGTTGCTCGAGCGCTATTCGCGGCAATGGCGCAGCGAAGGCGTATTGGAAAGTCTGGAGACGCGCTACGAACTGCCGCACAAGCCGGTGCTGGAGGTGGCGGCCACGCCGCGCGGCGGGCTTGACGAGGCGGGCGTGCCGCGCGTGCTGAAGCAGGTGGCGGGATTCTTCGCGCGGCTCTCGCAAGGCAGCGGCTGGAACTTCAGCGTGTTCCACGATGGCTGGTCCGCCCGTCTGTTCTTCGAGGGCGTGCTGACCACGCTGCGCCTGGCGGTGTTGTGCATGGTCGTGTCTTGCGTCATCGGCTTGGCCGGCGCGCTCGCCACCCGCGGGCCGCGCCCGCTGCGCTGGCTGGTGCTGGGTTATGTCGAGTTGCTGCGCAACACCCCGAGCCTGGCGCAGCTGTACTTCCTGTATTTCGGCATCGGCTCGCTGTTGCTCAACACCGGTCCGGATGCCGCGCCCTGGTACACCGATGCGTTCTTCATCGCCGCGATGTGCATCAGCTTGCATTACGGCGCATTTGCCGTGGAAGTGTTCCGCGCCGGCTTCCAGGCGGTGCCCAAGGCCACCCGCGAGGCCGCGCTGGCGCTGGGCTACGGGCGCTGGGGCCGGTTGCGCCACGTCGAGTTGCCGCTGGCGCTGCGCGCCAGCCTGCCGGCGCTGGGCAACAACCTCGTGCAACTGATCAAGGGCACGTCCATCGCCTATGCGGTAGCGGTGCCGGAGGTGCTCTACAGCTCCCAGGAAATCTGGAGCGAGCTCAACAACGTGGTGGAGATGATGGTGCTGGTCCTGCTGACCTACCTCGCGCTGATGGCCGTGCTGGCCGCGGGCCTGGCGCGCCTGGAGCGTCGCCTGCGGCTGCCGGGGGTGAGCCTGTGAGCGGCATCGACGTTCTCTGGCCGTGGCTGCCGCTGCTCGGCCGCGGCTTGCTGGTCAACCTGGGCATGGGCGCGCTGGCGATGCTGCTGGCCTGTCTGTTCGGCACCGTGCTGGGCGCTGCGCAACTGGCCCCGTCCAGGCTGCTGAACCGGCCGGCGTACTGGCTGACCCAGTTGCTGCGCAATGCGCCGTGGCTGGTGGTGATGTTCTTCGTCATGCAACTGCTGCCCTACGAGTTGCCCATTGGCGCGGGCTGGCCGCTGCCGGCCTGGTTCAAGGCGGTGTTGGCGTTGACCTTGCCGGCCGCCGGCAATTTCTCGGAGATCGTGCGCGGCGGCCTGCGCGCGGTGCCGCTGGCGCAATGGGAGGCGGCCACCGCGCTGGGCTACGGCCCGCTGGCGCGGCTGCGGCGGGTGATCCTGCCGCAGGCGGCGCGGCTGATGCTGCCGCTGACGATCGGGCTGTACTGCGTGGTCACCATGTCGACCGCGCTGGCCAGTCTGGTCGGCGTCAGCGAGGGCCTGAGCGTGGCCCGCGAGGTGCTGGCCGCCGAGGCGCGCACCGACCTGCTGCTGCCCGTGCATGGCTTCGTGCTGCTGGCGTTCTTCTTCTACATCTTCCCCATTTCCCTGCTGGCGCGCGCCCTCGAGCGCCGCTGGGCAGTCAGGTAGGTAGCCCGTGAGCATCCGCGATCTGAAATCACCTTTCATCGAACTCAAGGACGTGCGCAAGTCCTTTGGCAATACCGCCGTGCTCAATGGCGTGGACCTGACCGTGGCGCGCTCGGAGGTTGCCTGCATCATCGGCCCCTCCGGTTCCGGCAAGAGCACGGTCCTGCGCTGCATCAACGCGCTGACCCGCATCGACGGCGGCAGCGTGCGGGTGGGCGATACCCGCGTCGACGACCCGCGCCTGGACGCGCAGGCGCTGCACCGCCGGGTAGGCATCGTGTTCCAGGGCTACAACCTGTTCCCGCACTGCACTGTGTTGCAGAACGTGATGATGGCGCCGATCCAGGTGCTGCGCCGGCCGCGCGACGAGGTCGAGGTGCAGGCCCGCGCGCTGCTGGCCAAGGTGCATCTGGCCGGCAAGGAGCATGCGTACCCGGGCGAGCTTTCCGGCGGCCAGCAGCAGCGCGTGGCCATCGCCCGCAGCCTGTGCATGCAGCCGGAGGTGATGCTGTTCGACGAGGTGACCGCGGCGCTGGACCCGGAAACGGTCAAGGAAGTGCTGGGTGTGATCCAGGAGATCGCCGCCGAAGGCATGACCTGCCTGCTGGTCACCCACGAGATGCGCTTCGCCCGCGAGGCGGCCGACTACCTGTATTTCATGGACCACGGCAAAGTGGTCGAGCACGGTATCGCCGGACAGGTGTTCGATGCGCCGGCCGATGCGCGCACGCGCGCCTTTCTGGAGAAGGTGCTGTGAGCATCGGGCGTCCACCGCTGCATGTGGACGTGGCGGTGGTCGGCGGCGGCGCGGCCGGCGTGGCCGCCGCGCTGGGCGCTGCCGCGTGTGGCGCGCGGGTGGCGCTGATAGAGGCTTACGGCTTTTTCGGCGGTACCGCCACGGTGGCGGGCGTCCAGTCCTACTGCGGCTTTCATACGCGCGGCGAGCAGCCGCGCCAGGTGGTCGCCGGCGTCGGCCAGCGCGTGCTCGATGCCTTGCAGGCACTAGGCCACGACGTGGTGCCCATCGCGCAGAGCTCGGGCAACTGGATCATCCTGCTCGACCCGGAGCTGCTCAAGCGCGCGCTCGATGGGCTGGTGTCGGCCGCTGGCGTGCAGCCGCTGCTGCATTGCCGGGTGGCCGCGGTGGAAGGGCGGGGCAATCGCTTCGACCGCCTGCTTTGCGTCGATCCGCAGGGGATGTTCGAAGTGCATGCGGCGCAGATGGTGGATGCCACCGGCAACGCCAACCTGGCTGCGCTGGCCTGGCCCGGGCGCATGCGCCCGCGGCGGCAGGCGGCGACACTGACGGCGCGCCTGTCCGGGCTGGACCCGGCTCGCGCCTATGGCCGGGACGATCTGCGCCGGGCGGCTGCCGACTACCAGCAGCGCACCGGCATGCCCTTGGCCCGCGGCAATGGCGGCTATTTCGTGCCCCTGCCATGGAGCGATGCCTGCTGGGCGATGATGGTCGACGTCGAGTTGCCAGACTGCACCAGCCCCAGCCTGGCGCGCGCCGAAATGCAGGCGCGGGGGATCGCCCACGACTACCTGCTGTCGCTGCGCCGCTGCGTGCCCGGCTTCGCCCGCGTGCAGCTGGAAACCACCGGGCCGGCGCTGGGCATACGCGCCACCCAGCACATCGTTTCGCAGCGCGATGCCGTCATCGACGACGTGTTGCAGGCGCGCCGCCACGCCGACGGCATCGCCCGCTCCGGCTGGCCCGGCGAACTGCATCCGCGCGCGGGCGTCACCGAATACCACCCGATCGCCGGCGACGACTGGTTCCACGTGCCCTACGGCGCGTTGCAACCCGACGCCGACGGCAACCTCTGGCTGGCCGGCAGCAGCATCGGTGCCGACGACGTCGCCTTCGGGTCGGTCCGGGTAATGGGCTGCGCCTTCGCCACCGGCCATGCCGCCGGCGTGGCCGCCGCGCTGTCGTCCCCCGGCCGCCGCGCACCGTTGCAGGCGGTGCAACACACCTTGATCGAACAGGGAGCCTTGCTGTGAATCCCCCTTCTTCCCCTCCGCCGCCCCGGTGCGTCCTGGTCACCGGCGCCGCCAGCGGCATCGGCCAGGCCGTGGCGCAGGCGTTCCACGAAAGCGGCGACCGGGTAATCGGCTGGGACCTGCACGCCGATGCCGGGCAGGCGTTCCCCATCCATGCGGTGGACATCCGCGACCCGGCCGCGGTGCACGCCGTCGCCGCGCAGTTGCCGCCGCTGGACCTGCTGGTCAACTGCGCCGGCATCGCCCGCCGCGGCCATGCCGCCAGCCTGGCGGCGGAGGACTGGCGCGCGGTGATCGACACCAACCTCAGCGGCACCTTCTACTGTTGCCAGGCCGCGTTCCCGGCGCTGAAGGCTTCCGGCGCGGGGCTGATCATCAATGTCGCCTCCTTCGTCGCCCATCGTTCCGGCCCCGGCCGCGCCAGCTACGTGGCGAGCAAGGCCGGCGTGGTGGCGCTGACCGAGGTGCTGGCGCTGGACTTCGCCGAGCACGGCGTGCGCGCCATCTCGGTAAGCCCCGGCTATACCCGCACCGCGATGGTGGAGCGGGCGTTGCAGGCCGGGCGCCTGGACGAGCAGCGCCTGCTGGCGCGCATACCGGCACGGCGCCTGGCAGAACCGTCGGAGATCGGCCGGGCGATCCGCACGCTGGCCGAGCCGGCGCTGGGCTACGCCAATGGCTGCGACTTCGTGATCGACGGCGGCATCATGGCCAACGGGGTGGAGTGATGACGACGCTGGAACGGCAGTGGATCGACAACCACCTGGCCTTGCTGCGGGCCCCTCTCCCCGAAAGCGTGCGCGAGGTGCTCGGCATACTGGTCGCCGATACCCTGGCCATCGCCAGCCATGCCCGTCGCGAAGGCATCGGCGGCACCCAGGTCGACCGCGTGCTGGTCGCCGCGCAGCCGCGCGGTTGTGCGGTATGGGGCGCGGACTACCGCGCCGCTCCGGCCGATGCGGCGTTTCTCAACGGCTGCGCCGCCGAGGCGCTGGATTTTCAGGAAGTGCTGATAAATCCGCGCAACAATGGCCATGCCGCGGTGGTGATCGTGCCGGCGCTGCTGGCACTGGCCGAGCAACGCGCCATCGGCGGCGAACGCTTGCTGCATGCGCTGTGGGTGGCCTTCGCCGGCAACATCCGCCTGGCTGAAGCGCTGGGCCGCGGGCATCGCGCCGGGAACCCCGGTTTCCGCACCACCTCGGTGGTCGCGCCGGTTGCCGCCGCGTTGGGTGCGGCGGCACTGGTCAGCGACGAGGCCGAATTGGCATTGAACAGCGTGGCGCTTTGCGCCAGCGCGTTGAACGCCGGCTTGCTGGCGGGGCTGTCGCCGCAGGTGGGCAGCTACAGCATAGACAAGGACCTGGCCGTCGGCTTCGCCGCGCGCCATGCCGTGCAGGCCCTGCAACTGGCCGAAGCCGGTGCCGATGGGCCACGGCAATCGCTGACCGGCGAGCATGGCTGGCTGGCCAGCTTCGGCTTCGGCGGCGAGCAGCCGCAGGCCTTGCTCGGCGACGCCTTCGCGGCCGACCTGGGCAGCTATGCGATCAAACCGTATCCGGCCTGCTTCGGCTGCCAGTCGGCGATCCGCGCCGCCTTGATGCTGGCCGAGCGGGTGCCGCTGGCGCAGATCGACAGGATTCGTGTCGAGGTAAACCAAGGCAGCGCCAGTTCGCTTTCCACGCGCAACGTCGGCAACTCGCTGGCCGCGCGCTTCAGCCTGCCTTATGCGGTGAGCGGCGCGCTGGTGCGTGCCCGCTCGGGCCTGGCCGATTTCGAAATGCCGGCGCTGGGCGACCCGGCGGTGCAGGCCTGCATGCAGCGCGTGGAGTTGTACGCCAGCCCCGAACTGAGCGCGCAGCAACGGGCCACCGGCGGTTTTCCCGCCGTGGTCCGGCTGTTCCAGGGCGACCGCGAAATCGATGCCCAAGCCTGCGAAGGCCCGCAGGACGGGTTGGATGCGGCGGGTCGCCAGGCGTTGTTCGAGGCCAAGCTCGGCGCGCTGTGTCCACCGCCCTTGGTCGCGCGGCTGCTGGCGTTCGTGCGCGAGCCGGAGCGCGGCGCTTCCCTGTTGTTCCAGAGCTGACGGATTTCACCATGAACATGAACGCGGAAGATCGCCTCACCAAGCGCCGCATTGCCCGTTATGCGCTGCCCGATGCCAGCGCGCTGGCCCGCAACAAGGTCAACTGGCCGGTACGGGCGCAGGACTGCGCGCTGGTGATCCACGACATGCAGAACTTCTGGCTGGGCTTCTACGAAGACTGCTCGATCCTGCTGGCCAACGTGGCGCGGCTGCGTGCGCTGTGCAAGCAATACGGCATGCCGGTCGTCTACACCCAGGCCGAAAAGCCCAAGGCACTGGCCGAACGGGCGTTGGGGCTGGAGATGTGGGGACCGGGCATGGCCGCCGGCCATCTGAGCGACGATGACCGCGCCATCTGCAGCGCGCTGGCACCGGCCGAGGACGACTACGTCGTCCGCAAGCCCCGCTACAGCGGCTTTTTCAAGACGGACCTGGACGACATCCTCCAGCGCACCAACCGCAAGCACATCCTGCTGACCGGTGTTTTCGGACACCACGGCGTGTTGCTGACCGCCGCCGATGCCTACATGCGCAACATCAAGGTCAGCCTGGTGGTGGACGCCGTCGCCGACTACTCGCTGCGCGACCATGAGATCACCCTGGACTACGTGGCCGAAGTCTGCGGCGCATTGACCACCACGGCGTTGGCCGAACAGGAGCTGATCGCCAGCGAGCAGGACGAGCGCCGCGCATGAAGGTCGATGCCGCCACGCAGGTGATCTTCATGGTCGGCCGCCCGGTCGCGCAGACCAGGACGCCGGCGCTGCTGAATGCATGGTTCGGTGAACACGGCAAGAACCTCGCGCTCGTGCCGCTGGAACTGCCCGACAGCGCCGTGCCAGCGCTCGCGCGCCTGCTCGGCGAGGCCGGCAATGTGCTGGGCTGCGTGGTGACCATTCCGCTGAAGGCCAAGCTCTATCCGTTCGTGCATGCGGCCTCGCCGGTGGCCGCCGCGCTGCAGACCGTCAATGTCGTGAAACGCTGTGCCGACGGCCAGTTGTTCGGCGACATGCTGGACGGCGCAGCGATGGTGCAGGGCCTGCACACGATGGGCGTTGTGCTGGCAGGCCGCAGCGTCTACCTGACCGGCTGCGGCGGTGCGGGTTCGGCAATGGCCTTCAGCGCCTGCGGCGAGGGCGTGCGCCGCCTGCGCCTGCATGACGTGCGGCCCGAATCCGCCCGGCAACTGGCCGCCGCGCTGCGCCTGCGTTTTGCCGATTGCCAGATCGAACTTGGGGCGGACGCGCGCGGCTGCGATGTCGTAATCAACGCTTCCCCGCTGGGCATGGGCGCCGAGGACGCCTTGCCCGTGCCGGTCGAACAGCTGCAGCCGCAGGCCATCGTCGTGGATGCGGTGACCTCCGCGAGCGCGACGCGCTGGGTCGCGGCGTGCCGCAAGGCCGGTCACGCGACGCTCGACGGCAATACGATCGCCGCGCATCAACTTCCCTTGATGCGTGATTTCTTCGGTATCGACACCGCATCGGCGCACGCACCTGCCACACCCGGAGAAACACCATGAACCTGCGCGCCGTCGTGGTGGCGATTGGGGTGCTGGCGGGCATGCCGTCGCACGCCGCGCCAGTGTCCGAGGCCGCAATGGCGCTGCATCGGCGCGTGCTGGTGCTGGATAGCCACATCGATACCGCGCGGTTCCTGGAACAGCCCGGCTGGAACGTCCTGGAACGCCACGACGCGGCCCGCGACCTGTCGCAACTGGATTGGCCACGCCTGCGCGAAGGCGGCCTGGATGGCGCGTTCTGGGCGATCTACACCCCGCAGGGCAGCCGCGATCTGGAAGGGCGCGCGGCTGCCGTCGAACATGGGTTGGCGCAGTTGATGCGCCTGCGCGACATGGTGGCGCGTCACCCGCGGCAATTGGGTCTGGCCCTGGGCAGCGAGGACGCCCGGCACCTGGCCGCGGAAGGACGCCATGCGGTGTTCATCAGCATGGAAAACGCCGAACCGCTGGCATCCGATCTGGCGTTGCTGGACACATACCAGCGCCAAGGCCTGCGCATGCTCGGGCTGGTGCATGCGCGCAACAACGACCTGGCCGATTCGTCCACCGATACGCCCCAATGGCATGGCCTGAGCCCGGCCGGCCGGCAGCTGGTGCATCGGGCCAACTGCCTGGGCGTGCTGGTCGATGCCTCGCATGCGTCGGATGAAGTGTTCGACCAGTTGCTGGAAATTTCGCCGGTGCCGATCGTGCTCTCGCATACTTCCAGTCGCGCGATCACCAACCACCCCCGCAACCTCGACGACGAGCGCCTGCTGCGCCTGGCGCGCAAGGGCGGGGTGGTGAACGTGACGCTCTACAGCAGCTACCTCTCGCTCGAGAAGGACGACCCGCGCCGCGCCGCGGCCTTGCAACCGCTGTACGTGCCGCTGCGCCGCATGGCCGCGCTGCAACCCGAAGAATACAAGGCGCTGGCCGCGCAGATCGGCGAGGTCGAGCGGCGCTATCCCAAGGCCAAGGCCAGCCTCGACGATTTCACGACGCATCTGCTGCACGTGCTGGAACTGGTCGGCCCCGAGCACGTCGGCATCGGTTCGGACTGGGATGGCGGCGGTGGGGTGGTCGGGGTGGAGGACGTGGCGCAGTTGCCGCGCATCACCGAACGGCTGATGCAGGCTGGCTACAGCGAGGCGCAGATCGCCGGCATCTGGGGCGGCAACCTGATGCGCCTGCTTGATCGCGCGCAGGCGTTTCCCGCCACGGATACCACCGGCTATTGCACGGTGCGGCCATGAACCTTCAGCGGCCGGGTCACGAAGGAGATACGGAGGCCATGCGATGACGCAGGCCCCGATGCTGACCGGCATCTCGTCTATGGCCACGCGGCAGGTGCTGGCCGCGCTGGCTGCGCGCTGCGCGCATGAAACCGGCATCCACGTCGAGGTCGAATCGTGCGGCGGCGTCGAGGCGGCCAGACGCGTGGCTGCCGGCGAGGCGTTCGATGTGGTGTGGCTGGCCAGCGATGCGCTGGAAAAGCTGGCCGCTTCCGGCCGCATCATCGCCGACAGCCGTGTGGAGCTATTGCGTTCGGAAACATGGGTCGCCGTGCGCAAAGGCGCGGCGCGACCAGATATCGGCAGTGAGGCAGCCGTGCGCGAGGCCGTGTTGCGTGCAAAGACGCTGGGCCATTCGACCGGGCCGAGCGGCGCGCACATCAACGCCCTGCTGGAGCGTTGGGGCATCGCCGGACACGTGGCCCCGCGCATCGTGCAAGCGCCGCCGGGCATGCCGGTGGCGACGTTGATCGCGCGCGGCGAGATTGAACTGGGGTTCCAGCAGCGCAGCGAAATCGAGGGCATCGAAGGCGTCGACGCGGCTGGCCCATTGCCGGCGGCCATCGCCAAGACGACGACGTTCGCTGGCGCGGTGTGCGCGTGCAGCCGCCAGCCGGCGCATGCGCGCGCACTGCTGGCATTCATGGCCCTGTCGGCCAATGACGCGGTGAAACGCGGGCACGGCATGGAACCGGCCTGAACGCATCGGAGACGACATGATCATCGACATCCACGGCCACTACACCACCGCGCCCGCCGCGCTCGAGGCCTGGCGCAACCGCCAGATCGCCGGCATCGCCAACCCGGCACTGATGCCGAAGGCGTCCGAGCTGAAGATCGGCGACGACGAGTTGCGCGAGTCGATCGAGAACAACCAGCTGCGGTTGATGCGCGAACGCGGCCTGGACCTGACCGTGTTCAGCCCGCGCGCCAGCTTCATGGCCCACCACATCGGCGATTTCCAGGTCAGCAGTACCTGGGCGGCAATCTGCAACGAGTTGTGCCACCGGGTGGCGCGCTTGTACCCGCAGAACTTCATCGGTGCGGCGATGCTGCCGCAGTCGCCGGGCGTGGCCCCGGCCAGCTGCATCCCGGAAATCCGCCGCTGCGTGGAGGAATACGGCTTCGTCGCGGTGAACCTCAACCCGGACCCGTCCGGCGGCCACTGGCGCGAGCCGCCGCTGACCGACCGCCACTGGTACCCCATCTACGAAACGCTGGTGGAGTACGACATCCCGGCGATGGTGCATGTATCCACCAGTTGCAATGCCTGCTTCCACACCACCGGCGCGCACTACCTCAACGCCGACACCACCGCGTTCATGCAGTTGCTGACCGGCGACCTGTTCAAGGATTTCCCGACACTGCGCATGGTGATACCGCATGGCGGTGGCGCGGTGCCGTACCACTGGGGCCGTTTCCGGGGCCTGGCGCAAATGCTGGACAAGCCCGAGCCGCGCCAGGCGCTGCTGCACAACGTGTTCTTCGACACCTGCGTCTATCACCAGCCGGGTATCGACCTGCTGGGCACGGTGATTCCGGTGGACAACATTCTTTTCGCCTCGGAAATGATCGGCGCGGTGCGCGGCATCGACCCGGACAGCGGCCATCCCTTCGACGACACCAGGCGGTACGTCGATGCCTCCCCGCGCTTCAGCCAGAGCGACCGGCACAGGATTTTCGAAGCCAATGCGCGGCGCGTGTACCCGCGCCTGGACGCGGCATTGAAAGCGCAGGGGCGGTGAGCTTCTTCCTGCCGCAGGCAACGACACCGGAGTATGACGATGTACGAATTGGGAGTGGTCCACCGCAACATCGAGCGCGTCGACCGCGCCGTTGCCGACGCAATGGCAGCGCTGGGCTCGGCTACCGTGCACGAGGCGATGGGCCGGGTGGGGCTGCTCAAGCCCTGGATGCGCCCGATCTACCCCGGCGCGCAGGTGTCCGGCAGCGCCGTCACCGTGCTGCTGCATCCGGGCGACAACTGGATGATGCACGTGGTGGCCGAGCAGATTCAGCCGGGCGACATCGTGGTGGCGGCGGTCACCGCCGAATGTAGCGATGGCTATTTCGGCGATCTGCTGGCCACCAGTTTCCAGGCGCGCGGTGCGCGTGCGCTGGTGATAGACGGCGGCGTGCGCGACGTGCGCAGCCTGCACGCGATGGGCTTCCCGGTCTGGAGCAAGGCGATCAGCAGCAAGGGCTGCATCAAGGCCACGCTGGGCTCGGTCAACATTCCGGTGGTGTGCGCCGGCATGTGGGTGACGCCGGGTGATGTGATCGTTGCCGACGACGACGGCGTAGCTTGCGTGCCGCGTGCGCGCGCCGCACAAGTGCTGGAAACGGCGCGGAAGCGCGAGGCCAACGAGGAAGCCAAGCGCGAACGCTTCGCCAGCGGCGAGCTGGGGCTGGACATGTATGGCATGCGCGAACCGCTGGCCGTCGCCGGCCTGCGCTACGTCGATTGAGGCCGCACATGGGCAAGCCGACGACAGGCGATTTCATGAAAACGGCCGGCTGGCTGGACTGGTACGAAGGCCCCAGCGTGCCGCGCTTCACGCCACCCGCCGGCGCAGTGGATGCGCATTGCCACGTATTCGGCCCCGGCGCGCAGTTCCCGTATGCGCCCGAACGCAAGTACACACCGTGCGACGCGGGTAAGGCGCAGTTGTTCGCCCTGCGCGACCACCTGGGCTTTGCCTGCAACGTGATCGTGCAGGCCACCTGCCACGGCGACGACAACCGCGCGCTGGTCGATGCCCTGCACGCTGCGGCCGGCAAGGCGCGCGGCGTGGCCACGGTCAGGCGCGGCATCACCGATGCGCAGTTGCGGGCCTTGCACGAGGCCGGCGTGCGTGGCGTGCGCTTCAATTTCGTCAAGCGCCTGGTGGACTTCACCCCGAAGGACGAGTTGCTGGAGATCGCCGGCCGCATCGCCGTGCTGGGGTGGCACGTGGTGATCTACTTCGAGGCGGCCGACCTGCCTGAACTGTGGGATTTCTTCACCGCGCTGCCGACCACGGTGGTGGTGGACCACATGGGCCGGCCCGACGTGGGCAAACCGCTGGGGGGCGCGGAGTTCGCGCTGTTCGAGCGTTTCATGCACGAGCACCCGAACGTCTGGAGCAAGGTCAGTTGCCCCGAGCGCCTGTCCTTGTCCGGCCCCCCCGCGTTGGCGGGCGAGCAGCGCGCCTACCGCGACGTGGTGCCGTTCGCGCGGCGCATCGTCGAGGCGTTCCCCGACCGCGTGCTGTGGGGAAGCGACTGGCCGCACCCGAACCTGAAGGACCACATGCCCGACGACGGCCTGCTGGTGGATTTCATCCCGCACATCGCGCCCACCGCCGAGCTGCAGCGGAAGCTGCTGGTGGACAACCCGATGCGGCTGTATTGGCCTGAGGAAACAAGGTAAGCAGGTAACGCCATGGCGCTGGAAAAACCCTATCTCGACATCCCCGGAACGACCATTTTCGATGCCGAACAGAGCCGCAAGGGCTATTGGCTCAACCAGTTCTGCATGAGCCTGATGCGCGCGGAAAACCGCGAGCGCTTCAAGGCCGACGAGCGCGCTTACCTCGACCGGTGGCCGATGGACGAGGAACAGAAGCAGGCGGTGCTGGCGCGTGACCTGAACCGCTGCATCCGCGCCGGCGGCAACATCTATTTCCTCGCCAAGATAGGCGCCACCGATGGCCGCAGCTTCCAGCAGATGGCCGGCAGCATGACCGGCATGAGCGAGCAGGAGTACCGCGACATGATGCTGGCCGGCGGGCGCCGCATCGACGGCAACCGCCATCTGGGCGAGGAAGGCGACGCGCAGCCGCACCGGCAACCGCAGGGTGCGCGCCCCGCGCACGGGAAGGAGGATTGAAGATGGCCCGCATCACCGCATCGGTCTATACCTCGCACGTGCCGGCCATCGGCGTGGCGATGGATACGGGCAGAACGCAGGACGACTACTGGAAGCCGGTGTTCGCCGGCTACGAATTCTCCCGGCAGTGGATGCGGGACAACACCCCGGACGTGGTCTTTCTGGTGTTCAACGACCACGCCACCGCCTTCAGCCTGGAGATGATTCCCACCTTCGCCATCGGCACTGCCGCCGGGTACCAGGTAGCCGACGAAGGCTGGGGGCCGCGCCCGGTACCGGGCGTGGTCGGCCATCCGGCTTTGGCCAGCCACATTGCGCACAGCGTGATCCAGCAGGATTTCGACCTGACCATCGTCAACAGGATGGACGTGGACCACGGCCTGACCGTGCCGCTGTCGCTGATGTGCGGTGAGAAGGACCCGCAGGCGGGTGCGTGGCCATGTCTGGTGATTCCGTTCGCGGTCAACGTGGTGCAGTACCCGGTACCCAGCGGCCGGCGTTGCTTCCAGCTGGGGCAGGCCATCCGCAAGGCGGTGGAGAGCTTCGACGAGGACTTGAACGTGCAGATCTGGGGCACCGGCGGCATGAGCCACCAGTTGCAGGGCGCACGCGCCGGCCTGATCAATGCCGAGTGGGACAACCGCTTCCTCGACCGTCTGATCGCCGACCCGGCCGGGCTGGCCGACCTGCCGCACATCGACTACGTGCGCGAAGCCGGCAGCGAGGGCATCGAGCTGGTGATGTGGCTGATCGCGCGCGGCGCGATGGCCGACGTCGCCGGCGGCCCCGCGCCCACGGTGGCGCACCGTTTCCATCACGTACCGGCGTCCAACACCGCCGTCGGCCACCTCATTCTGGAGAACCCGCAATGACCCTGAAAATCGCGCTTGCCGGAGCCGGCGCTTTCGGCATCAAGCATCTGGACGGCATCAGGAACATCCCCGGGGTCGAGGTCGTCTCGCTGGTCGGGCGCGAACTGGAGGCGACCCGCGAGGTGGCCGTGCGATATGGCATCGGGCATGTCACCACCGACCTGGAGCAGACGCTGGCGCTGCCCGAAGTGGACGCGGTCATCCTGTGCACGCCCACGCAGATGCACGCCGCGCAGGCCAAGGCCTGCCTACTGGCGGGCAAGCACGTGCAGGTGGAAATCCCGCTGTGCGACCTGCTCGCCGACGGCGAGGACGTGCTGGCGCTGCAACGGCGGACCGGCAAGGTGGCAATGGTCGGCCATACCCGCCGTTTCAACCCCAGCCACCAGTACCTGCACGAAAAGATCGCCGCCGGCCGATTCAATATCCAGCAGATGGACGTGCAGACCTATTTCTTCCGTCGCAGCAACATCAACGCACTGGGCCAGCCGCGCTCATGGACCGACCACCTGCTGTGGCACCACGCCGCGCACACGGTCGACCTGTTCGCCTGGCAGACCGGCAGCCCGATCGTGAAGGCCAACGCGGTGCAGGGGCCGCCGCACCCGGAACTGGGCATCGCCATGGACATGAGCATTCAGCTGCAGGCTGCCAACGGCGCGATCTGCACGCTGTCGCTGTCGTTCAACAACGATGGCCCGCTGGGCACGTTCTTCCGCTACATCGGCGACACCGGCACCTACCTGGCCCGCTACGACGACCTGGTGCGCACCCATGCCAACGCGCCGGAAACGGCGGTGGACGTGAGCAGGGTCGCGGTGTCGATGAACGGCATCGAGCTGCAGGACCGCGAGTTCTTCGCCGCAATCGCCGAAGGCAGGGAGCCCAGCGGGAGCGTGGCGCAGGTGATGCCGTGCTATCGCGTGTTGCACCAGCTGGAGCGGCAGTTGCGTTGATACGTGCTGCTGCGGGACGTCGGTCCGGTGGGAACGGAGGGCTTCATGCGCGCCCCGCATCGGCGGTTGCCGGAGCCGCATCCGAAGGATCGCCCGACCGGGCGGAAGTCGTTCCGTGGCTCCATGACGCGCCATCGCCACCGGGGCGCGATGGCCGGGAACGGCCCGCCGTGCAACGTGGTGCCCCGCCATGCCGGGAGGCAAGAGCATGAAATCGAGCAGGCGCGAATGGACGAAGCATGCGGTTATGGTCGTCGAGGCCGATTTCAACCGGTCGGCCGATACCCATCTGATCCCGTTGCCGCTGCCAGGCTTCCCGGGCGTCGATCTGTATCTCAAGGATGAATCCAGCCATCCCACCGGCAGCCTCAAGCACCGGCTGGCGCGCTCGCTGTTCCTGTATGCGCTGGCCAACGGCTGGCTCCACGAAGGCTGCACGGTCATCGAGGCGTCCAGCGGTTCGACGGCGATTTCGGAGGCGTACTTCGCCCGCCTGCTGGGGCTGCCGTTCATCGCGGTGATGCCCAGCGGCACATCGCCCGAGAAGATCGCCGCCATCCAGTTCCACGGCGGCCGCTGCCACCTTGTGGAAAACGCCTCCGATCTTCATGCCACTTCGGTATTGCTGGCGCGCCAGACGGGCGGTCACTTCATGGACCAGTTCACCTATGCGGAGCGGGCCACGGATTGGCGGGCGAACAACAACATCGCCGAATCCATCTTCCGCCAGATGGAAGCGGAGCCGTATCCGATACCGGCCTGGATAGTCTGCAGCCCGGGGACCGGCGGCACCGCCGCGACCTTGGGGCGATACGTCCGCTACCGGGGGCACGATACGCGCATCCTGTGCGCCGATCCGGAAATTTCCGCGTTCTTCGATGGCTACCGCGCCGCGATGGCCGGCGGAAGCTATCGCGACGTCACCGCCTGCGGCGGCAGCCGGGTGGAGGGCATCGGCAGGCCACGGGTCGAATCCAGCTTCTTGCCCGATTGCATCGACGCGATGATCAAGGTGCCCGATGCACTCTCGTTCGCGGCCATGCGCCACGTCGGCGGGGTCCTGGGGCGCCGTGTCGGCGGCTCGACCGGCACCAACTTCATCGGGGTGCTGGCTGCTGCCCACCGGATGCGGGTCGAAGGCCTGCGCGGATCGATCGTCACGATCCTTTGCGATACCGGCGATCGCTATACACACAGCTACTACAACCCCGGCTGGTACCAGGAACGAGGCATTCCCCGGGTGGAAGCGGACCAGGCGCTTGCCGCGCTACTCGCGGGCGGGGAGCCTCCTCCTTTTCTGAAGAACGATCCCGGGCCATGAGGCTGCCTGGGCGCAGGTGCTCCGTGTCCCTGCGATGCAGGGGCGCTCGTATGCCTGCGCGGCATTGGGCCGCCACGCCGGACGGATCGCGGCTGGGAGACTTCGGTCCGCACGGTTCCACCTGCTTCTGGCCCCGCACGGTCCGGGCCGATATCTGGCCACGATGCTGCGGGTTGCCGGGCCACGCCATGCATCACGGCGCGGTCCAGCCAGCCCTCACCCGCGGATGCGGGGCATTTACGTCCCTCGTGGTTTCGCGCGATGCGTGGCGGTCGCGCTCCAAGGATCGTCCGGCCACGGATGCCGGGGATACCTGCCCTTCATCTCCTTCTTCACCTCCGCATAGGTGTTCTCCCAGAAGTTGCGCAGGTCGCCAGTGACCTGCAGCGGCTTGCCGCCGGGGGAGAGCAGGTGCAGCAGCAGCGGCACGCGGCCGTCGGCGATGCGCGGGGTGTCGGCCAGGCCGAACAGTTCCTGCAGCTTCACCGCCAGCACCGGTGGGCGCGGGGTGATGCCGTCGTCGTCCATCGCGTAGTCGATGGCCCGGTCCAGGCCGGAGGGCACGCCGATGCGCACCGGCGCGTGGCGGTCGACCAGCTGGCGCGCGCTCCAGTCGATGCCCGACTTCAACGCCTCGCCCAGTTCCTGTTCGCCCAAGGCGTCGAGGCGGGTCTTGCCGGCGAAGGCCGGCAGCAGCCAGTCGTCGAGCGCGGCCAGCAGCGCCGCCTCGGACAGGTCGGGCAGCTCCAGTTCCGGCATCCAGTGGCGCAGGCCCTGCACGCGGTGGCGCCATTGCCGCAGCGCGTCGGTCCAGGGCAGCGCGTCCAGGCCCAGTTCGCGCACGGCATCGGTGAGCGCGCGCGCGGCCTGCGCCGGATCGACCTTCCCGGCCGGGCGGCTGTCCAGCACGATGCGGTCGAAGCTGGATTCGCGGCGCGCTTCCAGCGCGCGGCGCTCGCCGTTCCAGCGCACCACGTCGCGCTGGTGGAAACGCCGCGGGAAATCGGCGCGCAGGCGCGCCTCGTCCACCGGCGCGGCGCGCAGCAGCAGGGCGTCGCGCGCCTCGAAGCGCAGTTCGCTGACCACCAGCCAGGGTTCGCCGCGCAGGTCGCTGGTGTCGAACAGGCGCGCGCTGCGGCCATTGGCCAGCTGGTAGCGGAGGAGGTCGGTTGGATGGCGCGCGGCGATGCGGTCGGGAAAGGCGTGGGCGAGCAGGTCGCCGAGTTCGTGCGCCTCGATGTCGGCCGGCGGCGCCGCATCGCAGCGCAGGCGCCGCCGCCACTGCCGGGCGGCCGCGTCGATGGCGGCCAGCGCGCTGCGGCTGGCATCGTGCGGCGCGCGCCCGTTGCGGAAGGCGGCCAGGGCACGCCAGCGCGCGGCCAGCGCATCGCCGCCCTGGCGCAGCGGATCGCGCGCTTCCAGCAGGGCGGCCAGGTCGGCGGCCAGGGCCTGTTCGCGCGTGCTGGCCGCGGCGATCAGCATCGCCGCCAGCCGTGGGTGCGTGCCCAGCGCGAGCATGCGCCGGCCGGTGGCGGTGATCGTGTTGCCGTCGAGCGCGCCGAGCCGCTGCAGCAGTTCGCGCGCGGCGGCCAGCGCGCCGGCCGGCGGCGGGTCGACGAAACGCAGGTCGTCGCTGCCCCAGGCGGCCAGTTCCAGCGCCAGCGCGGCCAGTTCCACCTGCGCCATTTCCGGTCGCCGCTGCGGTTCCAGCCGCTGCGATTGCTGCCACAGCCGCAGTGCCCAGCCGGCGGCCACGCGGCCGGCGCGGCCGGCGCGCTGGTCGGCCGAGGCCTGCGAGATCGCCACCGCGTCCAGCCGCGAGAAACCGCTGTTGGGGTCATAGCGCGGCTCGCGCGCCAGGCCGGCGTCGACCACCACGCGCACCCCGGGCAGGGTCACCGAGGATTCGGCCACGTTGGTGGCCAGCACCACGCGGCGGCGGCCGTCCGGATCGGGCTGCAGCACGCGCGACTGCTGTTCGACGGGGAGTTCGCCGTGCAGCGGCAGGACATCGGTGTCGGCGGGAAGCACCGGCTCCAGCGCGGCCTGCACGCGCGCGATCTCGCGCTGCCCCGGCAGGAACACCAGCACGTCGCCCGGATGCGTCGCCAGCGCAAGTTCGACCGCGCGCCGCGCCTGCGCCTCCAGCGCCTCGTCGCGCCGTGCCGGGAAATGGCTCACGTCCACCGGGAAGCTGCGGCCCTCGCTGGACAGGCGCGGCGCATCGAGGAAGCCCGCCAGCCGCTCGCCGTCGAGCGTGGCCGACATCACCACGATGCGCAGGTCCTCGCGCAGTCCCGCCTGTACATCCAGCGCCAGCGCCAGGCCGAGGTCGGCCGACAGGTGGCGCTCGTGGAATTCGTCGAACAGCAGCGCGCCCACGCCTTCGAGCAAGGGGTCGTCCTGCAGCATGCGGGTGAGGATGCCTTCGGTGACGACCTCGATGCGGGTGCGGGCGGAAACCCTGTTCTCGAAGCGGATGCGGTAGCCGACGGTCTCGCCGACCGGTTCGCCCAGCTGCCGGGCCATGAACTGCGCGGCGCTGCGCGCGGCGACCCGGCGCGGTTCCAGCATCACGATCCTGCCGCCCTGCAGCCACGGCGCGTCGAGCAGCGCCAGCGGCACCTGGGTGGTCTTGCCGGCGCCGGGCGGGGCTTCGAGCACCAGGCGCGGATGCGCGGCCAGGCTGTCGGCGATGGCCGGCAGCAGCGGGGTGATGGGAAAGGCGGTTCGCATCGCGACATTGTAGGTGCGGGGCCGTCCGGCACGGCTGCCAGCCGGCGCGCCCGACCCCGCATTTGGTCGCCGCTCGCGCCACTCCTACAATTCCCGCCTCCCCGTTCCTCGTTCCCCGCACCATGCAACTGATCGACATCGGCGCCAACCTCACCCACGAATCCTTCGCGCGCGACCTGGACGCGGTGCTGGAACGCGCCCGCGCCGCCGGCGTGGCGCAGATGGTGGTGACCGGCGCCAGCCGCGAACACTCGCCGCTGGCGCTGGAGCTGGCGCGGCGCCATCCCGGCTTCCTGTACGCCACCGCCGGCGTGCATCCGCACCACGCGGTCGAATACACCGACGAGTGCGACGCGGAAATGCGCGCGCTGCATGCCCACCCGGAAGTGGTGGCGGTGGGCGAGTGCGGGCTGGACTACAACCGCGATTTCTCGCCGCGCCCGGCGCAGCGCAGGGCGTTCGAGCGCCAGCTGCAGATCGCCGCCGATCTCGCCGTCGACGGCGTGGGCAAGCCGCTGTTCCTGCACCAGCGCGACGCGCACGACGACTTCCTGGCGATGATGAAGAACTTCGACGGCCGGCTGGGCCCGGCGGTGGTGCATTGCTTCACCGCCGAGCGCCGCGAGCTGTTCGACTACCTGGACCGCGACTGGCACATCGGCATCACCGGCTGGCTGTGCGACGAGCGCCGCGGCGCGCACCTGCGCGAGCTGGTGAAGCACATCCCGGCCGGGCGGCTGATGATCGAGACCGACGCGCCCTACCTGCTGCCGCGCACGTTGCGGCCGCTGCCCAGGGACCGCCGCAACGAACCGGCGTTCCTGTCGCACATCGTCGAAGAGCTGGCGCGCGACCGCGGCGAGGAGGTGGCGCTCACCGCCGCCAACGCCACCGCCGCCACGCGCGCGTTCTTCGGCCTGCCCGATCCCGCCGCCTGAGCGGCGGCGCCGTCGCGGCCCGGCCCGGGCCGGGCCGCGGGCAACGCATCAGCGCTTGACCAGTTCCACCCGGCGGTTGCGCGCGCGGCCTTCCTCGCCGGCGTTGTCGGCCACCGGCCTGTCGGCACCGAAGCCGGCCGATTGCAGGCGCGCGGCATCGATGCCCTTGCCGGCCAGCGCCGCGACCACGGCGCGTGCGCGCGCTTCGGACAGCGTGCGGTTGTGCGCGGTGTCGCCGGTGTTGTCGGTGTGGCCCTCGACCGACAGCTTCAATGCCGGATCGGCGCGCAGCAGGTCGAGCACCTGCGCCAGCTGCGGCTCGGAGCTGGGCAGGATGTCGGCCTTGTCGGTGGCGAAGTTGACCTGGATGGCGACGCGGCCGTCGCTGTCCAGCTTCTGCTTCAATGCCGCGGCCGGCAGCAGCGTGGCGGTCTGCACGAAGCCGGTGCGCTCGGCCACCACCCAGCCGGCGCTGAGATATTCCAGCCGCGCGTGTACCCAGACCTGGCGGCCATCGGGCAGATCGGCGCGGTAGACGACCAGGTCGGCATCGTCCCAGCTGAAGCCGGCCGCCTGCGAATAGGCCGAAAGCAGCGCCTTGGGCACGGTTTCCGCCTGCTCCTTCGGGATGCGGCCCTCGAACACCTTGGTGGCGTTGACCGTGGCCATCATCGCTTCGAGATTGCGGCGCACCTCGTGCATCGAGTACTCGCGCTCGTCCTTGCCGAAGTCGGCGGCCCAGGTGCGGCCTTCGACCTGCTCGAAGCCGTTGCCGGTCCAGAACGGGAAACGGTCGAAGTCGCGCTGCTGCGGCTTGTTGCGGTCGCGGTAGCCGGCCGGCAGGGACAGGTGCGGGAACGCGTCGCTCCAGCGCGCGCTGGGCTGGAACGGCACTTCCTCCAGCACCGCCAGGCCCGCGCCGCCGGCGTCGATCGTCAGCTGCACCCAGACGTTGCGCTGCGCCTGGCGCACCACGTACACCGTGGTCGGCGCGTCCTGCTCCATGTTCACCGCGTCGATGAAGCCGCCGCCGATCTCGTCCTCCAGCTGCGGGCCGTAGTAGATGTCGCGGTGCAGCGGCCCCTCGAACACCTTTTTCCCACCGGCCGCGTCGATCAGGTTTTCCAGGTTGCGCTGCAGTTCCAGCGCGGAAAAGCTCTTGTCGCCCTCGGCGACGATGTGCGCCGACCAGCTCGGGCCTTCCACCCAGTGGATGCCGTCGCCGATGCGGAACGGAAAGCGCGCCCATGCGCGCGGATGCGGGGTGTTCTGCGGCGCGTAGCCCTGCGGCAGGCCGAAGAACGGCATCGCGCCGAGCGTGGCCTGGCTGGGCGGGACGCCGGCGATGTCGAACGGCAGCACCGCCACCGGCTTGCCGTCGCGGTCGTGGATGGCGCCTGCATCCTGCGGTGTTGCCGTCGCTGCCGGCGCGGTGTCGCCGGCCGGCGTGGCGGCCTCCGGCGCATTGCCGGCGGCGGAAGAGGCTTCGCCACCCTCGGGCGCCGCGCCACATCCGGCCAGCAGCAGCGCTGCCATGCCGTAGCCCAATACCTTGCAGTTCCTGCGCACGCTGATCTCCTGGGTCGGGGAGCGCCGAGCATAACGGAGACGCGTTGCGTCGCCGTGCGCTCCGTCGCATCGCCCGCTCCGGGCCGCCGGCGCGCTAGCGGGGGTGTGCCGCGCCGTCGCCCGCGGCCCAGGCGTCGGCCAGTCCTTCGCGATAGGTGCGGAAACGCGGCTGCCATTGCAGTGCCGCGCGTGTACCGCGGCTGTCGATGCGCTTGCTGGCCGCGTAGAAGCGCCGCAGCGACGGCGCGAGCGCGGGATCGTCCCAGGCCATCGCCGGCGGCATCGCGAACCCGCCGAGGTGCGCGGCGTGGGCCAATACCTGCTGGGGCGGCGCGGGCTCGTCGTCGGCGGGCAGGTACAGGGCGTCGCGCGTGGGCAGGCGCATCGCCGCGGCCACTGCCGTGGCCAGGTCCGCGACATGCAGGCGGTTGAACATCAGGCCGGGCCGCACGATGTGGCGCGCGCGGCCCTGCGCCAGCTGCACCAGCGCATTGCGGCCGCGCCCGTACAGGCCGGGCAGGCGGAACACGGCCGCGGCGATGCCGCGTTCGCGCGCCAGCGCGCGCCACCGGGTTTCGGCCAGGAGCCGCCGCACCGCGGTGTCGCCGGTGGCATCGGCATTGGAGCGTTCGTCGATCCATCCGCCATCGCGGTCGCCGTATATGGCGGTCGAGGACAGGTAGCCGACCCAGCGCAGCGCCGGGCTGGCGCGCAGGGCAGGCGCGAGCAGGCGCAACGCGGGATCGCCGTCGGCATCGGGCGGCACGCTGCACAGCACGGCGTCGGCCTCCGCGATGGCGGCCAGCAGTGCCGCATCGGGGGCATGGTCGGGGTGCAGGCGATGGCGTGCGATGCCGTCGCCGGGCGTGGCCGCGGGATCGCGCACGCTGCCCTCCACGACGACGCCCAGCGACCGGAGGTGCAGCGCAAGTGCGCGTCCGGCGTAGCCCAGCCCCAGTATCAGCACCCGCCGCGGCAGGACGCCGGCGGCGGTCATGCGCCGCGTTGCGCTTCGTAGGCCTGCAGGTGGCAGTACGCGGCGCGCAGCAGCGGCGCCGCCTGGCCGGCGGCCTGCGCGCGCTCGAGCATGTCGCCGACGATATGCTCCGCCTCCACGCGCTGCCCGGCTTCCAGGTCGCGCAGCATCGAGGCCTTGATCGGCGAGCCGGCCCTGGTCAGCGCGGACAGGGCGATGTCCTGCGCCTTCGCCGGGATCGGCTGGCCGGCGTGCGCGGCAGCGGCCAGGCATTCGTCGTACAGCGCGCGCATGAGCGCTATGCCATGGTCAGTGGCGACGATGTGGCCGACATCGGCGCGCATCAGGCAGGTACCCGCCGCCAGCGTGGCCAGGAAGGTGTACTTGATCCACTGCTCGCCGGCGATGTCGTCCGAGGCGACGTGGTCGATGCCCGCGGTTTCGCAGGCAGCGGCGAGCGCGGCGACGCGCGCGCTGGCGGCGCCGTAGCGTTCGCCGAAGGTGAGGCGCGCGGGCTTGTCCAGATGCACGACGGCGCCGTCGTCGGCCTTGGTCGCGCTGATGAAGCACAGCCCGCCGAGCACCGCGTCGCGGCCGAAGCGCGTATCCAGCGCGCCATAGTGGCGCAGGCCGTTGAGGATCGGCAGCACTGTCGTGCCTGGTCCCACCGCCGGCGCGATGGCGTCGATCGAGCCGTCCAGGTCGTAGGCCTTGCAGCTGAGCATCGCCAGGTCGAACGGCCGCGCCGCGGCCAGCGCCGGCAGCGCGTCGGCGGTGACGTGCGCCACCGGGAACGCGGCGTCGCCGAGCGGGCTGCGGATCACCAGGCCATCGCGCTGCAGCTGCGCCGCGCGCGCCGGCCGCACCAGGAAGGTCACGTCGACGCCGGCCTGCGCCAGGCGTCCGCCGAAATAGCCGCCGGTACCGCCGGCGCCGAGGATCAGGATGCGCATGTTGCCGGCTCCATTTATCTCAAGGGGGCAGGGTCGCGCCCGCCATCAGCTGCGCAGGCCGACGCCACGCCGCAGCAGCCACAGCGACAGCGCGGTGAGCGCGGCGACGAAGCCCAGCATCAGCGCGTAGGACACCCACAGCGGCACGTCGCTGCTGCCGAGCAGGCCGTAGCGGAACGCGTTGACCATGTAGAAGATCGGGTTGGCCTTGGTCAGCGCCTGCGCCCACGCCGGCAGCAACGTGACCGAGTAGAACACGCCGCCCAGGTAGGTCAGCGGGGTCAGGATGAAGGTCGGCACGATGGCGACATCGTCGAACTTCTTGGCGTACACCGCGTTGATGAAGCCGGCCAGCGAGAAGATCGTCGAGCCCAGCAGCACCGTGCTCAGCGTCACCAGCGGGTGCGGCACGTGCACGCGGGTGAAGAACAGCGCGATCAGCAGCACGATGGCGCCGACCATCAGCCCGCGCAGCACCGCGCCGGCGACGTAGCCCCACAGGATCACCCAGTTCGGCATCGGGCTGACCAGCAACTCCTCGACGTGGCGGCCGAACTTGGCGCCGAAGAACGAGGAGCTGATGTTGCCGTAGCTGTTCTGGATCACGCTCATCATCACCAGCCCGGGCACGATGAACTGCATGTAGCTGTAGCCGCCCATGTCGCCGATCTTCGAGCCGATCAGGCCGCCGAAGATCAGGAAGTACAGGGTCATGGTGATCGCCGGCGGCACCAGGGTCTGGCCCCAGATGCGCAGGATGCGGTTGACCTCGCGGCGGACGATGGTGCCCAGCGCCACCCGGTTGCGGGCGCCGTCGGTCATGGGGACGTTGTTCACGGGCGCGGGCGTGCTCATGCGGCGGTGTTCTCCAGGTTGCCGGTGAGGCGCACGAACAGCTCCTCCAGGCGGTTGCTCTTGGTGCGCATCGAGCGCACGCGGATGCCGGCGGCGCCCAGCGTGTCGAACACGCGGTTCAGGTCCATCGCGCGCGGCATGTCCAGGTCCAGGGTGTGCGCGTCGACCGCGGCCAGCTGCGCGCCCTCGATGCGCGGCAGCTGCGGCGGCAGTTCGCCGTCGATGTCGAGCAGGAAGCCCTCGACGTCGAGCTTGGCCAGCAGCGTGCGCATCGGCCCGCGCTCGACGATGCGGCCATGGTTGATGATGGCCAGGTTGCGGCACAGCTGCTCGGCTTCTTCCAGGTAGTGCGTGGTCAGGATGATGGTGGTGCCGGCGGCGTTGATCTCCTGCAGCGTCTTCCACATGTCGCGGCGGATCTCGATGTCCACGCCGGCGGTGGGCTCGTCCAGGATCAGCAGGCGCGGGCGGGTCATCATCGCGCGGGCGATCATCAGCCGCCGCTTCATGCCGCCGGACAGCGTGCGGCTCATCATCTGCGCCTTGTTCCACAGGTGCGCGCGCTTGAGTTCCTCCTCGGCGCGGGCCTCGGCCTCGGCGCGCGGGATGCCGTAGAAGCCGGCGTAGTTGACCAGGATGTCGAAGGGCTTCTCGAACAGGTTGAAGTTGATCTCCTGCGGCACCAGGCCGATCAGGCGCATGGTCGCGCTGCGCTCGGCCACCAGGTCCGAGCCGAACACCTGCACCTGGCCATCGCTCAGGTTCACCAGCGAGGAGACGATGCCGATCAGGGTGGATTTGCCGGCGCCGTTGGGGCCGAGCAGGGCGAAGAAGTCGCCGGGGGCGACCTCGAGCGAGACGCCCTTGAGCGCTTCCACGCCGTTGTCGTAGGTCTTGCGGAGGTCGTGCACGCGCAGCGCGGGCGCGACGGGAGTGATTCGGGAGTCCAAGCTCGGGGCCTTCGCGCCGGGGTGACGGCGCCGGATGAGTGCGAGCCGGTATTATAGGTGCCCCCGCGGCCCCGGCCCGGTTACACACTGTTGCTCGTGCCTGCACAATTCCCCCTCAGACTGGCCGGTCGCCGCATGCTGGCGCCCACCGTCGGCCACTACCAGTTCGTCCGCGACGACGGCCAGCCGCTGGATTTCCAGCCCGGGCAGTTCATCCAGGTGCACTTCGCGTACGCCGACGGCACCGCCGCCAAGCGCAGCTATTCGCTGGCGACCATCCACGACCACGTGCTCGGCCCGGGCGATGCGGTGGAGATCGCGGTCAGCTTCGTGCCCGGCGGCGCCGCCACCGCGCTGTTCGAGGGGCTGGAGATCGGCCAGCACGTCACCGGCAGCGGCCCGTTCGGGCGCTTCTGCCTGCAGCCGGGCGACCGCAACGGCCGTTACCTGCTGATCGCCACCGGCACCGGCGTCACCCCGTACCGCTCGATGCTGCCGTTGCTGGCCACGGCCATGGAAGAACGAGGCGTCGAGGTGGTGCTGCTGCAGGGCGCGCGCACCCCGGCCGAGCTGCTGTACGCCGACGATTTCCGCGCCTTCGCCGATGCCCACCCCGGCTTCCGCTACATGCCCTGCCTGTCGCGCGAACTGCCGGCCGATCCGCATCCGGACGTGCGCAGCGGTTACGTGCAGCAGCAGCTGGCCGAGATCGCGCCGGACCCGGCGCGCGACATCGCCTACCTGTGCGGCAACCCGGTCATGGTCGATGCCTGCTTCGAGGCGCTGAAGGCCGCCGGCCTGGCGCCGCCGCAGGTGCGCCGCGAGAAGTACGTCAGCAGCAAGTAAACCCACGGCGCATACGCGGGCGGCCCCGCATGCTGCATGATTCGGCCAGGCGTCCCGCGCGTGGCGGCGCCGCTCGACGCAAGGACCCCCGGGCTTGGCTTCGCTGGACTTCCCCACCATCGCCGTCATCGGCCTGTTGCTGCACATCGGGCTGGCGGTCGGTTTCTCGCTGATCCTGCTGGTGCTGCGCAGCCAGCCCGTGCCCCGGCTGTGGGCCGCCAGCCTGTGGGCCGGCGCGGTGAGCACGGTGCTGGTCAGCGTGCCGCTGCCGCTGCCCGAGCCGGTGGGCATCCTGGTACGCAACGCCTTCGCCGTGCTGGGCAGCATATTGCTGCTGTCCGGCGTGGCCCTGCATGTGGGCCGCCGCGCGCCGGTACGGCCCGCGTCCGCGCTGGCTGTCGCCTACCTGCTGGCCATCGCCTGGTTCGCCATCGCCAGGCCTGACCTCGGCATCCGGCTGGCGCTGTACAGCGTGCTGATCATCATCTGGAAGATCTGGGAGGCCTGGCTGCTGCTGCGCCATGCCCCGGCCGACGTCCGCCGCAGCTGCCGGCTGGCGGCCACGGTGTTCCTGCTGGATGCGGCGCTGTTCCTGGTGCGGGCGCTGCTCCCGGTCGCGCCGGTCGCCGGCGGCGACATCCTGCGTGCCGGCCTGCCGATGAGCGTCACTTACATCGGCGGCATGTTCGTGATGCTCGGCCACACCTTCGCGCTGGTGCTGCTGATCGTCGAACGGCAGATGGTGGACCTGCGCCGGCTGGCGCGCCGCGACGGCCTGACCGGCCTGCTCAACCGCACCGCGCTGCTTGGCGACGGCGGCCAGCAGCTGGAGCAGTGCGTGCGCCTGCAGCAGCCGTTCGCGGCGATGCTGCTGGACCTGGACCACTTCAAGCGGATCAACGACACCCGCGGCCACCAGGCCGGCGACGAGGTGTTGCACCACACCGCGCGCACCCTGCAGCGCAACCTGCGCGGGCGCGACTGGCTGCTTGGGCGCTACGGCGGCGAGGAGTTCGTGCTGCTGCTGCCGGGCGTCGGCATGGAGCAGGCGCTGGCCCTGGCCGAACGCCTGCGCGCCGCGCTGGAGGCCAGCCCGCTGGATCGGGACGGCGGCGCGATCGTCATCACCACCAGCATCGGCGTGGCCATCGCCGATGCCACGCCGGACCTGGAGCGCCTGCTGGCACACGCCGATGCGGCGCTGTACCGGGCCAAGGCCGCTGGCCGCAACCGCGTCGCCTGCGACCTGGCGGTGGAGCCGGGACCGGTTGCCTGAATGGCCGGTGGCGTTCCGCCCATCAGGGCCGGGATGCACGCCGTGGCTCCCGGACGGCGCATGGCTGTAAAGCTCGCTTGACAGCTGGTGGTCGGCCGCTGCATCCTCCTGTAAAGCTTGCTTGACAGGGGAGAGTCATGAACGAAGCGCGAAACCAGCTCCGTGCCGGCACCGCCCGGCCGGGTAACGGTGCCGACTGCAGGGCAGCCGGCGCGGACGCGGCCTTCCCCGCGCCGGGCCGCGTCTCCCTGGCGCGTTCGCGCAGGGGTTCCTGAGCCATGGCGCGCGCACTGGACCGCTGGATCGTCGGCGGCGTCCTCGCCAGCGGCGCGACCGGGCTGGCGCTGCTGCGGCTGATGCCGGGCGACAGCGCCGGAATGCTGGGCGGCATCTGCATCGGGGTGGCCATCGGCCTGTCGTTCGTGTCGCTGCTGCGCCGGCAGCTGCCCAACGCCTGCGATACCGCGCCGTTGGCGCTGCGCCGGCGCTACAGCCGCGAAATGATGATCGCGATGGGCGCCTACGTGGTGCTGCTGGTGCTGTCGATCACGCTGCTCAAGCGCGTGGACGGCACCGCGCTGCGCGCCTGCATCGCCCTGCTGCCGGTGCCGCCGATCGCGATGACCCTGCGCGCGATGATCCGCTACATCCGCGACGTGGACGAGCTGCAGCAGCGCATCGAACTGCAGGCGGTCAGTTTCGCCGCGGCCTTCGTGTCGCTGCTCTACCTCACCGCCGGCCTGCTGCAGGCCGCCAAGGTGCTGGACGTACCGGCCAGCGCGGCGATGATCTGGGTCTTCCCGCTGGTATGCCTGGCCTACGGCCTGGCCAAGACCGTCGTTTCGCGCCGCTACAGCTGAGCGCGCACGCATGGACAACCGCCTGCGCGATCTGCGCGAAGCCCGGGGCTGGTCGCAGGGGGAACTGGCCGAACGGCTGGAAGTCTCCCGGCAGACCGTCAACGCGCTGGAGACCGGCAAGTACGATCCCAGCCTGCCGCTGGCGTTCCGCATCGCCCGCCTGTTCGACGCCAGGATCGAGGACATCTTCTTTCCCGACGTCACATAACGCCGCCAGCCGCGTCATGGGTTGGCAGATCCAGATCCGTTCCATCAACCACAAGGGGCTGTTCCGATGATGTCCCGCAAGACCCGTACCCTCCTGGCGGTGGCCGCGCTCGTCGCGGTGCTCGGCTACCGCGCATTCAAGCCCGCGCCCGACGAGGCCAAGGCCGACACGGCCCCCGTTCCGGCGACCGCCGTGCAGGCCAGGCCGCTGATGCTCGGCAGCCTGGCGTTCCGCCCGTGCTCGCTGGACTCGCCGTTCAGCCGTGACAGCCTGGAAGCGCAGTGCACCACCTTCGAGGTGCCCGAGGACCGCGGCAACCCGCAGGGCCGCAAGATCGCGCTGAACATCGCGCTGCTGGCGCCGGACAAGCCCGACGGCGTGCTGCCCGATCCGGTGTTCTTCCTCGCCGGCGGCCCCGGCCAGTCGGCGGTGGAAAGCTATCCGCAGATCGACGCCGCCTTCGCCGACGTGCGCAAGCGCCGCAACGTGATCCTCCTGGACCAGCGCGGCACCGGCAAATCGAACCTGCTGTCCTGCGAGGCGCCCGAGGGCGAGGAGGCCGGCGTCGAGGCGATGGAGGCCGCGGCCGCCGCCTGCGCGGCGACGCTGTCCAAGAAGGCCGACCTGCGCCACTACACCACCACCGATGCCGTCGCCGACCTGGATGCCGTGCGCCAGGCCATCGGCGCGGAGAAGATCAACCTGCTCGGGGTCAGCTACGGCACCCGCGTGGCGCAGCAGTACGCCATGCGCCATCCGCAGAGCACGCGCAGCATCGTGCTCGACTCGGTGGTGCCCAACACCCTGCAGCTGGGCAACATCTTCGCCCGCAACCTGGACGACGCGCTGGCGCTGCAGTTCGCCCAGTGCACCGGCAACGCCGCATGCAAGGCGGCGCTGGGCGATCCGCGCGCCGAGCTGGACGCGCTGCTGGCCACGCTGCGCGCCAACCCGGTGACGGTGCGCTACCGCGACGCCAACACCGGGCAGGAGCGCGAGGACGTGCTGCGCGCCGACACCGTCGCCGGCCTGGTGCGCATGTACGCCTACATGCCGCAGGCCGCGGCGCTGCTACCCAAGCTGATCCACGAGGCGCGCAACGGACGCTACGGCGACCTGATGGCGCTGGCGCGGATGATGCAGGGCGACATGAAGGACGCCATGGCCATGGGCATGCAGCTGTCGGTGATCTGCAGCGAGGACGACACCGGCATGACCGCGCGCGACGAGGACGAGGGCACCGTGCTCGGCAACCGCATGGCCGAGGGGCTGGCGGCGATGTGCAGGGCATGGCCGAAGGGCCAGGTGCCGGCCGACTTCCACGCCGCGCTGTCCAGCGCCGTGCCGGCGCTGGTGCTGGAAGGCGAGTTCGACCCGGTCACGCCGCCGCGCTACGGCGAGGAAGTGGTCAAGGGCCTGCGCAACGGCCGCCTGTTCGTGCTGCGCGGCCAGGGCCACGCGGTGATCGGCGCCGGCTGCATGCCCAAGCTGTTCGCCCAGTTCATCGACAACACCGACGCCGCCAAGCTCGACGGCGCCTGCCTGGAAAAACTGAACTACGTGCCGCCGTTCACCAGCTTCAATGGCTGGGAACCGTGACCGTCCACGCATCACTGAGGAATCCGCTTCCATGATCGTCGCAGAACGACTCCGCAAGACCTTTCCCGGCAAGGGCAGGGACAAGACGCCGGTGATCGCCGTGGACGAAGTGGGCTTCACCGCCCACGACAGCCAGATCACCGGTCTGCTCGGCCCCAACGGTGCCGGCAAGACCACCACGCTGCGCATGCTCTACACGCTGATGACGCCCGAGACCGGCAAGGTCCTGGTCGATGGCGTGGACGCCGCGGCCGACCCCGACACGGTCCGCCGCAGCCTGGGCGTGCTGCCCGACGCGCGTGGCGTGTACAAGCGCCTGACCGCGCGCGAGAACATCGAGTACTTCGGCCAGCTGCACGGCATGGACGCGGCGACGATCGCCGCGCGCATCGCGCGCCTGGCCGCGGCGCTGCAGATGGAGGATTTCCTCGACCGCCCGACCGAAGGCTTCAGCCAGGGCCAGCGCACCAAGACCGCCATCGCCCGCGCGCTGGTGCACGACCCGAAGAACGTGATCCTCGACGAGCCCACCAACGGCCTGGACGTGATGACCACCCGCGGCCTGCGCGGCTTCCTCAAGGAACTGCGCGCCGAAGGCCGCTGCGTGATCTTCTCCAGCCACATCATGCAGGAGGTGGCGGCGCTGTGCGACCGCATCGTCATCGTCGCGCACGGCCGCGTGGTGGCGCAGGGCACGCCCGACGAACTGCGCGCACACGCCGGAGAAACCAACCTGGAAGACGCGTTCGTCAAGCTGATCGGCAGCGAGGAGGGCCTGCACGCATGAACAAGACCGGATTCATTGGCAGCATGCTCACGGTGATGCGCAAGGAGCTGCGCGACTTCGCCCGCGACCGCCGCACCTTCCTGCTGACCCTGTTCACCGCGCCGCTGCTGTACCCGCTGCTGTTCCTGGGCATCGACAAGCTCAGCAACCTGCGGGTGGAGAACCAGCTGGAGAAGGACATGGCGCTGCCGGTGGTGGGCATCGAGCGCGCGCCCAACCTGGTGGCGTTCCTGGCCAGCCACGGCATCACCGCCAGCGCCGCGCCGGACGACTACGAGGCCCGCATCCGCGCCCAGCGCGAGGACGTGGCGCTGGTGATCGCGCCGGACTTCGCCGATGCCTGGCATGCCGGCAAGCCGGCCAAGGTCGAGATCGTCGCCGACACCACGCGCCGCACCAGCGACGTGCAGGTGGCGCGCGTGCGTTCGGTGCTGACGGCCTACGGGCAGTCGGTGGGTGCGCTGCGGCTGCTGGCGCGCGGGGTCAACCCGATGGTGGCCGCGCCGGTGAGCGTGGGCACGCGCGACCTGGCCACCGCCGAAGCCAAACGCGGCATCTTCCTGTCCGTCATCCTGCCGATGCTGCTGATGATGTTCGCCTTCATCGGCGGTTCGCACCTGGTCATGGACACCACCGCCGGCGAGCGCGAGCGGCAGTCGCTGGAACCGCTGCTGGCCACCCCGGCCCCGCGCGGCGCCCTGGTCAGCGGCAAGATGCTGGCGTCGACGCTGGTCGGGCTGACGGCGATCCTGCTGATCCTGCTGTCGTTCAAGTTCAGCGCCAGCATCGGCCGTGGCGTGGGCGCTTCGCTGGACGTGAGCTTCATGGCGATGGGCAAGCTGCTGCTGGTGCTGCTGCCGCTGGTGCTGCTCGGCACCGCGCTGCTGACCTGCCTGGCGGCCGGCGCCAGGAGCATGAAGGAGGCACAGAGCCACATCGTCTGGCTGATGATGCTGGCGATGATGCCCGGCTACGCGCTGATGGCCTACCCGCTGAAGGACACCCAGCTGTGGCAGTACGCGGTGCCGTTCCTGTCGCAGAACCAGATGCTGGTGAAGGTGACCCGCGGCGAGATGCCGGGTGCCGAGCAATGGGGCGTCTACCTGGCGGCGTCGCTGCTGCTGGCGGTGCTGCTGTGGGCGGTGGCGGTGTGGCGCTACAGGCAGGAGAAGCTGGCGATCTCGGGCTGAGCTCGCATTGCCGCATGGGAAACGAAGGCCCGGAGCGATCCGGGCCTTTCGTCTTTGCAGATGCGTAGCGTGCTGCGCACGCTTCGCCGGACACACTTTCGCCGACAAGCCCTCTGCGAGGCGAGCCTCGCCGCTACGGATTCGGCTGGAGCGCCAGCGTGCGGCAGATATTGGTCGGACTGGGCCAATGCATCCGCAGGTGCCGGGCTTGCCCGGCGCAGGACCCCGTCAACATGGCTTCAGAGGGGAAAAACCCGCAGCTGCAACAAAAACAAAGGCCCGGAGCGCTCCGGGCCTTCCGTCGTCGCAGGTGCGCGGCTTGCCGCGCACGCTTTCGCCGGCCTAGCCCCGCATCTACTGGTTCGGCTGGAACGCCAGCGTGCGGCGCGTAGTGGTCGGGCTGGAGATCGGCTCGAAGCGCCAGCGCCTGACTGCGTTCAATGCCTCGCGGTCGAACACGCGGGGCGGGTTGGCGCGCAGTACGCGGGCCTCGGTGACCGAACCGTCGGTGCCGACGGTCAGTTCCACCAGTACCTCGCCGGAGGTGCCCGAACGCAGCGCGTCGGCCGGGTAGCGCGGGGCGGGCGTGCTCACCGCGCGCAGGGTCGGCGCGGCCGCGGCCGGCTTCGGCGCAGCGGCGACCTGCTGCGCGGCGGCGCGGGCGTCGGCCTCGCGCTTGGCGGCGGCTTGGCGCTCGGCCTCCAGGCGCTCGCTTTCCTTGCGCGCCGCTTCCTGGCGCGCGGCCAGCTGCTGCGCGGCGGTGGCCTCGGCCGCCTGCTGCTGGGCCAGGCGCTGCTGTTCGACCAGCTGCTTGGCGCGGTTCTCGGCGTCCTTCTTGACCTTGTCGGTCTCCTCCTGGGTGCGCTTGACCGCCACTTCCATGCCGCGGGAGATGCCCTGCTTGAGCCGCGGCAGCGCCGGCGCCGTCGGGTCCACCTTCTCGATCAGCGCGACCAGGCGCTGGGCCTCGGGGAAGTCCTCGCGCGCCAGGCTCTGCTCGGCGGCGATCAGCGTGTAGGGCTGCAGGTCGGTCAGCGCGCTCTTGACCGCCGCGTCGTCGGGCAGCTTGTCGCGCAGGGCCAGGTAGTACTCCATGGCGTTGTCGCCGGCCGGCGCGTACATGCGGTTCTCGCGCAGCGCGGTGCTGGCCGAATCGCGCAGCTGGTCGGTGCCCATCGACTGCACCTTGGCCGAAACCGCGGGAGCCGGCGCCTGCGCCGCGGGCGTGGCCGGGGTGCCGGCGGCGGCCGGGGCGGAATCGTCCTTGCCCGAACAGGCGGCCAGCGCGACGGCCAGCAGGGCGGGCGCCAGCAGGCGTGTCTTGCCGTGGATCGTGACGTACGACATCAATCTTCCCCTTGAATCGACGAACGCGAATGGTTGCTCGCCCGGGCCGTCATGATGCGCGGCGTTTCCCGACGCCGGCCGGACCCGGGGCGAAGGGCGAATCTAGCATTGCCGCCGCGCCAGCACGAGGTCGGGGCGAGGGCGGCGGCGAAAGCCGATGGCCGCCGGGGTACGGCGGCCATCGGCCGGGTCAATGCGCGTTCGGCTTCGAATGGCCGTTGGACATCAGCTTGTCGGTCCAGGCGATGCCGACCGCCGACAGGATGAACACGCAGTGGATGATGGTCTGCCACATCACGCCGGTGGAGGTGAACTTGGTGCAGGTCGCGCCCGCGGCCACGTCCGGCCCGCACAGCGGCAGCCCCAGCTGGCCGGCCTCGATGAAGGTCTTGAGCAGGTGGATCGAGGAGATGCCGATGATCGCCATCGCCAGCTTCACCTTCAGCACCGAGGCATTGACGTGGCTGAGCCACTCCGGCTGGTCCGGGTGGCCCTGCAGGCCCAGGCGCGAGACGAAGGTCTCGTAGCCGCCGACGATGACCATCACCAGGAGGTTGGAGATCATCACCACGTCGATCAGGCCGAGCACGATCAGCATGATCTGCTGCTCGGTCCAGCTGGCGGCATGGGTGATCAGGTGCCACAGCTCGTGGCCGAACAGATAGACGTAGACGCCCTGGGCGACGATCAGCCCCAGGTAGAGCGGCAACTGCAGCCAGCGCGAGGCGAAGATCAGGGCCGGGAGGGGGCTGAGCGGTTTGTGTTCGGACATGGCAGGGATGCTGCGTTGCGGAAAGGCGGCAGGTTAACGGTCGTCCGGTAGGCTGCCAAGCGCTACCGTATCGGTCCCCGGTGACGGTCCCCACGGAGACGCATTCATGATCGACCTCTACTACTGGCCCACCCCCAACGGCCACAAGATCACCCTGTTCCTGGAGGAGGCGGAGCTGGCGTACCGCATCCATCCGGTCAACATCGGCAAGGGCGACCAGTTCCAGCCCGATTTCCTGGCCATCTCGCCCAACAACAAGATGCCGGCCATCGTCGACCACGCCCCGGCCGACGGCGGCGCGCCGCTGAGCGTGTTCGAGTCCGGCGCGATCCTGCTGTACCTGGCCGAGAAGACCGGCCGCTTCCTGCCCGCCGACCTGCGCGGCCGCGCCGCCACGCTGGAGTGGCTGTTCTGGCAGATGGGCGGGCTGGGGCCGATGAGCGGGCAGATGGGCCACTTCAACGTCTACGCGCCCGAGCGCATCCCCTACGCCATCGAGCGCTACGACAGCGAGGTGCGGCGCCTGCACCGGGTGATGGACAAGCGCCTGTCCGAATCGCAGTACCTGGCCGGCGACGAATACGGCATCGCCGACATGGCCAGCTACCCGTGGATCGGCGCCTACAGCAAGCTGCCGGCCGACTTCGACGCCTTCCCGCACCTGCACCGCTGGCACCAGGCCATCGCCATGCGCCCGGCCACCCAGCGCGCCTACGCGCTGGGCCCGACCGTCAACCCGGATGCGGGCAAGCCGTTGAGCGAGGAGGAGCGGGGGCAGTTGTTCGGCAGGCGCTGAGTTTTCACGCCTCGTCGCGGCAGACGGATTATTCAGCGAGCGGTGCCATACCATGGCGTCGGTCGCCATTGAAACGGTGCAATTGCCTCGTACGCCGCAGACATCGCAGGCCCGAACTGAGTTTTCTTCCGCTTTGTTAATCAAGGCGAATTGCTCATCGTTGGCTGCGCCCATGTAGAACCGCAGCGTGCCGTACTTCTCCTTCATTTGCTGAGCGGTGACCTGTGGGTCTCCGTGCAGATCAGTCCGTGTGTGTGGGCGGTCAAAAAACATGTCCAGCAGTTCGTGCCATCCTTGCTGACACTCAAAATGGAAACTGTCAGGGAAGATTCTTGTCCAAGGTCTTAGCTATTCAAGGTGCGGCAGGCGTGTGCTTGTGGCTGCCTGATCGAACCGGATAGAAATTGACCCATTACGTCCATGTTTGGGATGATCTTCAGTCAACGATCCCATGCGTGTTATTGATTTCATATCAAATAGATTCGCTATTCTTTTTTAACTAAGATTTTCAACGACGGCTAAGAGATCGTGGCCTGTATGAGCGGCATCAAACCGGAGTGCGCACTTAACTCTTCGCGCTGCCTGGCGGAAGCCTGAGAGCCTCGAGCACATGATCAGGGAGCCGACGCCCACGCCTGCCGCTACTTAGTACGCTGACTCCCCATTCCCTCCTGACGTTGTGTGATGCCACCTGCTTTCACCTCGAAGCTAAGGCATCTGGTGGGAACGGACAGCTTCAGGCCCTAATCCGTAGAATAAGGTCGAACCCGTTGTTGATCTTTAGCATCTGGCGAAGTTGTCGAGTGGGCCCGCTAATGGCGTCGAAGTGATGGCCTGCCTCTTCAAGCTGCATCACCGTTCGATCCAGTCAGTAGGTCTGGGCGCGGAGCAAGCTCCGATCAAGTTCCATCGCCACCTCCTCATCGGTTGCTATTGGAGATATCCACTTGATGAAGAAATTGGACAATCCCAACTTGATGTGGCTCAGGTTGGTCGCTACAGCGTGCGATGCAGCGAGCTTTCGATTTTGAATGCCCCAGACCTGTGCCCGGCTTCATGTGTTTCGCGGAGCAGTATGACCGTTGCCGCAAGCGCAAGCCTGTTTGGCCTTCGACGGGCCAGATCGGCGCTCTACGAATCATTGAGCTAAAGAATTGACGGGGGCCAGATCATATGGCGATACTCAACAAGGCATGCCTCTGGGGGAAATGGCATGCCGTAGAACGGGAGTTGAAGAGATTCCCGGTTTTTGGCTTCTTGCGAAAAAAGCGTTTCCATGAGTATGGCCTCGTTGCTTTCGGCATTGCGGGGCCTATGATCTGCCCGCTATCAATGGAGTGAACATGTTCTTGCGGATCTTTGTTCTTTTCACCATGTTGATGCCTGTAGTGTGCAACTCCCAAACATTTCGCTATCCCTGGGAGGAGTACGACAAACTCATCAAGCGGCAGGTTGATCTCACCGCCATGGATGCGGACCTGTTCGGTGATAGTGTGGATTTGTATACCGGAGCCCCTGGGTTTTCCACTGCCGACATCATTTTGCCCGGCATTGGCATGTCCATTGAGTTGTCGCGCACGATGTCGGTTGGCAACAGGGCCGAATACCGCTACGACGACCTGCCCATGGCCGACTGGAATTTGGAATTACCTCGCCTGTCGGGTATTTTCTTGGCCAGTACAGGCTGGGCCAGCACCTGCAACAACAATGGGTTGGGTGCGCCGCCACCGGTTGTCGTCAGTGGACATACCTTCCGATCTTCTGACTATTGGCAAGGCAATCGAATGATCCTGCCCGGCAGTGGAAGTCAGGACATGCTGGTGGCGGAAGCCAATAACGTACCAAGGCCTGGTACAGGTGGCCCCTATCCATGGCTGACCCAGGATCTGACCTGGTTCTCCTGTAAGTCATCGCGACAGAACAGCACCGGCGAAGGATTCGTAGCACATGCGCCGGACGGCAAGCGCTACACCTTCGACTGGGAGGCTGGCTTCTTCGAGCCCGCGGTAGCTTGGTCCAACACGCTGGATACCATAACCGAGCCCCGACGCCGAGCCGAACTGTATGCCACTCGCGTCGAAGATCACTTTGGAAACTGGATTGCCTACCGCTACAGCAATGCAGCCAACATGCCAGTGCGACTGGAGGCGATCACGGCCAGCGATGGCAGATCGCTGTCTTTCAGCTACAACACTCAAGGGCATGTCACACAGATCAGCAACGGCACACGAACATGGCGGTATCGTTATGCCTATCCGGCTGCTGGGAAGGGCACTTTGATCGGCGTGGATTTGCCCGATGGAAGCAGCTGGTCTATCGATGCCTATGCGATGAGCCATATTGAGTTCCAGTATGAACGCTCATCCGGCCCCGAGGACGTTCTGCGCACCTGCGGATATCCCGGCCCAATGGTGAACGAACCCGGCGCGACGGCCCGCCTTGTGCATCCGTCCGGTGCAGTGGGGCAATTCACCGTGGGTTATGGTCTGCGGGGCAGAAGCAACGTGCCCAAGGTGTGCAGCGGCTATACCACGCCTTATAACAACCCGAACGACGACGTTGCGCAGTATCCACTGGCCTACCATAGCGTGGTACTACGTAAGAAAGTGCTTTCTGGCCCTGGCATGGAACCGGCCGAGTGGAACTACAGCTATGGCGGTACGATTTCCTGGGCGCCGGGAACTGGTCCGGTGTGCACCAGTGGTGACTGTGCGGCACCCATCTGTCTGGACGACAACTGTGCCGGCATTGCAGTTGCCACTATCACAGAGCCGGAAGGCCGCTGGACGCGATACACCTATGGCAACAGCTACCGTTATAACGAAGGCAAGCTGCTCACTGTGGAGAAGGGAAGCGGCCCGCAGCAAATCCTGCAAACTACCCGGCATCGGTACCAGTGGCCCCTGCCCGGAACCCAGTTTGCCACTCGCCTGGGTAGTACGCAGCAACCGCGTGCTGCTGGTTATATCGCGGAGTACCTTCGCCCCGTCGTCGAGACAACTACTTCGCGTGATGGCGTGATCTTCCGGACACTTAATCAGAACTTCGACAGTTTAGCCCGTCCGATAAATGTCACGCAGTCCAGCGCCCCATCTCCCTGAAGGATCCAGGACATGAGCAAACAAAGGATCTGTCCTCGCCCGCTCCCTCTTCTGGCTTCGCTGCTGGCGACGTTGTTACCTG
>NZ_WIDL01000011.1 GCF_009496535.1 Stenotrophomonas sp. MYb238 | reverse complement strand
TAGGCGATGCTGGCCAGACGCCCCATCGCGTCGTAGCTGTAGCTGGTCGCGTAGCCGTTCTCGTCGGTGACCTGGGTGATCCAGCCGCTGTCGTTGACCACCGCCGAGCGGCTCTTGCCGTCCGGATACCCGATGGACTGCGGGATGCCCCGTTTCCACGAGGACAGCGTGGTCTGGTTGTTGTTGCCGTCCTTGACCGTGGCTACCGTGCCGTCGGCGTTGTAGGTCAGCGTCTGCTGCAGCTTGCCGAAAGACGAATACGTCAGCGGCTGCGCGGTGGAAGCACTGAAGGTCGTCGACTCAACCACCGTGCCATTGACCGTGCGGCTGGCTACCTGGCCCAGCACCCACTTCGACGTGTTGTCGTGGTAGGTGATGACTTCTGTGCGGCTGTAGCTCTGCGCCGAGGCAGTCACAGGTAACAACGTCGCCAGCAGCGAAGCCAGAAGAGGGAGCGGGCGAGGACAGATCCTTTGTTTGCTCATGTCCTGGTCCTTCAGGGAGACGGGGCGCTGGACTGCGTGACGTTTAACGGACGGGCCAGCGCGTCGAACAGGTCCACCTGGTAGGTGAAGTCGACGCCGTCGCGGCTCGTCTTCGCCATCTGCAGGGGGCGGTGATATTCCGAGGTGAATCCGTCGTGGTTCTCGCGCAGGCTGTATCCGAACCGCTCGGGATATGCCTGTGGCGCCATGCTCAGGTCGTAGGTGGATACTTCAACCTCCGCCAGCGGCACGGCAGCACTGCCCCTCTCGATCCTCAGCAGCTTTCCCTCGTTGTAGCGGTAGCTGTTGCCATGGAAGTACTTTGTGCGTTCCCCATTGGGACCCAACACCAGGGTTTCGGAACTCTTGGCACAGGCATCCGACATGCAGATGGGGGAGCCGCAGACGACGCCTGTCGGACACGGCGTCATCATCGATCCCCCCGGGTAGAACTGGTGGCTGATGTTGGGCGTGTAGGAATAATTCCATTCCAGTGCGGTCAAGCCGGGCCCGGTGATGCGTTTCTTCGTGAGCGAGTACGCCTCGTAGGCGATCGCCCATTGGTTGGTGTCGTCGTTGGTGTCGGAAATAGTCGCGCCACCCCAGTCGTAGTTATGACAGGCGACCGGTACGTTGCTCCGGCCATGTCGCAGCCAGTCCACCGTGAACGTTCCCGACGCGCCCGACGGGTGCTGGATGGTGCCGGTCACCTGGGTGGGGCCGATGGGCTCGGTGAGGCGTAGGAAGCAGTTGCGCGCAGGTTCGCTGGGGGTTCCGATGGGATAGTAGATTTCCGCGGACGTAAATGGGGAAAACCCGATCGTCCATTGCGTGCCGTCCGGTTGCACGACCGCCGACAGGCTTCTCCTGCTTCCCAGCGCGACGTACTGGTAGGTCCAGCTTCTGGTTCCCTGGGTCACGCTGGCCACATGCCCCAGCGCGTTGTAGGTGATGCCGAGCTGGCGACCGTCGCTGGAAACGATGCCTGTCAGCCGCGCGGGCGCGTTCCAGGCGTTCGTATATGTGTATTCGACGGTATTGCCGAAACGGTCCTGCACCTTGGTTGCATACAGCACGTTCCTGCGACGGGTAATGTTGTTGCCGCCGTTTGCGCTGCTCAGGTTGGGTTCGCGGTACTGCGCCATCCAGTCGAACCAGTATTTCGTCCCGTCCGGCGTGACCGCCAGGAATCCCTCGCCGGTGGTGTTCTTGATGCTCGGCAGGCAGGAAACATAGGCCTGGCCGCTCGTCATCCAGTAATACGGGCCTCCGGACGCTGGCTGCTGGGCGCCCGCCAGCACCTGCAGCAGTTCGCCGCCTGCGCCCGGGACATTGAGCGTATTGCCCTGCCAGAAATCCCAGACGTTTATGTCCCATACGGGCGAGGGAGGCGTTACCTGATTGGAGGGGGCTGAACAGCGGCGTCCAGGATTCCCGGGAACCCTACTGTTCCAATCCGGCGCGAAGGACCCGCTGATGCTCGGCAGGTCCAGGTCCCAGTCGGCCAGCATCAGGTCGGTGACAGGAGAGGAATAGGGACTGGAGTACCGGTTCTGCACCGTATACGAGCGCGTGAAAGCGACAGGCAGGGCATTGTTGCCAGCGATCGCCACGTCGGTCGCCGAAAACGACAAGGCGCCATTGGCGATGTTGATCTGGTCGCCCAAAAGATCGGATTTCAGTGCGGCCGCTTGCCTGGCGGACTCTACGCGCTTGTCGTACTCGTCCCAGGGAAACAGGGGAGGCGGCGATGCCGCGGTTTTCTCCGCGTGCGTTTCGCGTTCTTCCGGGGGAAGCTCGGGGGGCGTCTGCGCCGCCGCATTCAGTCCGAAAACCAACCCGCACGCCAACAACGTCCATCTTGCCGCCTGTACGCATGCAACTTCCATGGCATCTCCCTGCGTCGTGTCGCCTGTCGGATTCCGTCATGGAATCCGGACTTCCGGCGCAACCATAGCGTGGAGATATTCATCGGGGAAGGCACAGCGTCCGGGAGGTCCATTGGCCATGGATCCCCTGCGCTGGTGAAACCGGCCCGGTTTATGGGCCGAGTGCGGCTTTCAGCGCTCGCCGGCGCGGGTGAACGGCACGCTGTCCGGGGCCACCGCGCCGCCGGAGATGATGAAGCTCATGGCCTGGTCCACGCTCCAGTCGGTCGGGGTCAGCAGTTCCACCGGCACGATCTCCAGGTAGCCGGAGGTCGGGTTGGGCGTGGTCGGCACGTACACCGCGGCCAGTTCGCGGCCGGTACCGTGCTCGCGGATGACCCGCGTCACCAGGCCTACCGACTTCATGTCGCGATGCGGGAAGTCGATCAGCACCACGCGCTGGGTGCTGCCGGGCTGGGTCTGCAGGATGTCCAGCAGCTTCTTGGCGCTGTCGTAGATGACGCTGGCCAGCGGGATGCGGCGTATCACCGCGCCGAACCAGCGCAGCAGGCGCTGGCCGATCACCCGGCGGCTGAGCATGCCCACCAGCAGGATCACCAGCAGCGTGGCGAGCAGGGCGAACACGTCCTGCATCCATTCCACCCGCACCCAGCCCAGGTAATGGGGGAAGGAGGCGGCGATGCGCTCGGACAGCGGCACCACCAGCGGGCTGCTGATGCCGGACAGGAGCACGAACACGAACTTGATCACCACCCAGGTCAGCCAGATCGGCAGCAGGGTCAGCAGGCCGGTCAGGAACAGCCGCTGCAGGGAAGGGCGGTGGGGGGCGGGGGAGGCGTCGGAAGACATGCGCCGATTGTAGCGTCGCGGCATGTTGCCGGGCATGGCGGTTGTGCGCCGCTGTGTTGCCGTATATGTAACGGTCCTTCGCCGCCTCCACCTGGACGTGGCACGACGCCAGGGAGAGGACGATGGGCAGGACGTTGCAGCGCGTGGTGGTTGGAGCGATCGGGTTGGTGCTGCTGCTGGCCATCGTCCTGCTGGTCTCCTGGCTGTGGCCGCTGTCGGCGGCGCAGAAGCGCGCGCTGGCCGCGCTGGAGACGCCGCGCGACCTGCCCGGCAGCAATGTCTACGTCACCCTGGCCACGCTGGGGATGGAAGGCGCGCTGGCGCAGCGGCAGGCGGCGGTGGAAGAACACACCCGGCAGTTCCAGCAGTGGTACGCCGACCGGTACGTCCCGGCTTTCATCCGCGGCCAAGCCGAAGGCGAGGCGGGCACGCCGCCGCCGTTGCCGGGCGAAGACGCGCCGCCGCCGGACGTGGATGCGGTGCTGTGCGGCTTCAACGAGGCGGCCGCCTGCGTGGACGCGGTGCGCCGCCAGCCGCAGGCCGTCGCCGCCGCGCTGGCGCCGCACGCCACGCTGCTGGCGCGCATGGACGAACTGGCGGCGCACGGGCACTACCGCTCGCCGCTGGCGCAGACCGGGGCGACGCCGTGGCCGTCGCTGCGCCGTCTGGGAGTGCCGTTGAGCGCGCACGCATTGGCCCACGTGCGCGGCGACAGCGCGCGTGCCCTGGCCGGCCTGTGCCGCGATGCCGGCATCGGCCGCATGCTGATGGCGCAGGGCGACAACCTGCTGACGACGATGACGGGAAGCCGGATGCTGGCGACCAATGCAACGGTGTTCGCCGCGGTGCTGGCCGAACTGCCACTGGACGCGCCGTTGCCGGCCGCTTGCGCCACGGCGCTTGCGCCCTTGTCGGCCGACGAGGCCGGCATCTGCAACGGCATGCGCGGGGAGTTCGCGATGCAACGTGAGCTGGCGATGCTGATGGACACGAGGATCGAGCAGGCCCAGCGAGGAGGGGCGCTGTTCTACAGCAGCAGCAAGACCCTGGCGTATACGGCGCAGACACTGGGCGATGCCTGCCTGCCGGAGACGCGGCAGGCCATCGCCGAGGATCGCAGGCTGTCCGCGCCGCCGGCGCGGGTGCTGGCATGGTGGCATCCGCAATGCCTGACCAATTCCATCGGCTGCATCCTGGGCAACATCGCCGCGCCCGCCTACCGCGGATACGCCAGCCGGCAGCAGGACACCGCGGCGCAGCTGCGCCTGCTGAGCGCCGTGCTGTGGCTGCGCGAGTATGCCGGACAGGACGCGGCCACGCCGCTGGCCGGGCGCCTGGACGGTCTACCGGCCGGACTGCGCAGCGCGCATCGACCGATCACCGTATCGGCCGACGGCATCGCACTGGAAACGCCTGCCTATGGCGGGGAGGGGCAGATGCTGCGGATGCCTTTGCCGCAGGCCGTGTCCGGCCACTGACACCGGGCCGTTGCCGCAGCGGTTCCGGTCGCGATCGAGCGGCATCGGTAAAGCCGCGGTCGCGACTGAAGTCGCTCCTACGTGCCGGGCTGGCGCGCTTCCGGCTTGAGTCGCACGTAGACCTGCTTGCGCACGCGCGCGACAACTTCGCCCTGCGCGTCGCGGATGTCGTTGGCGAACCAGCGCAGGTACTTGCCGCCATCGGCGGTGGCCGCGCGCACCTCGTCCAGCGTGGCCTCGTCGAGGTGGAATTCGGTGGCAACCGTGCCCTTGCCGGGTTTGACGAATTCGATCTCGCCGGCCTTGTCCCACACGTAGTAGTCGCGCCCGAGGTTCTGCAGCAGGCACAGCATCCAGAACGGGTCGGTCATCGCGAACAGGCTGCCGCCGAAGTGGGTGCGCACGTAGTTGACGTTCCAGGGCCGCTGGCGCAGCTCGACCCGCACGTAGCGGTAGTCGGCGCCGATGGCGGTGACGTGGATGCCTGTGAACAGGAAGGGCGGCCAGAGGTTGATGCCGAGGCGGAACGTGCTGGCTTTCATGGCGTGGCGGGTGGCGGGCGGGATGCCGAGTCTAGCATTCGCACCCGTATGGTCCTGCCTGCGGTCACCCGGTTGCCGCTACCCGGAAACCGTCGCGGCCGGCCGCCTTGGCCTGGTAGAGCGCCGCGTCGGTGTCGCGGAACAGATCCGCTGGCAGGCCATCGGCACCGGGTACGAGGGTGCCTATGCCTGCGGTGATGCTGATCCGGGCCTGGCGCCCCTTGCCCACGGCGATGCCGGCGCGGCGGACGCGGCCGATGAGGGCCTCGATCAGCTGGACCGCGCCTTCGCTGCCGGTGTCGGGCAGGATCAGCGCGAATTCGTCGCCGCCGAAGCGCGCGGCCAGGTCGCGCGGCCGCCGCGCCAGTTCGCCGATCATGCGTGCGGTCTGCTGCAGCACCAGGTCGCCGACGTGGTGGCCGAAGGTGTCGTTGTAGTGCTTGAAGTTGTCCAGGTCGATCAGCACCAGGCTCAGCGGGCGGCCGCCGCGCCGCGCCGCTTCGTACTCCAGGCGCAGCGCCTCCTCGAAGCGCATGCGGTTGGCCAGGCCGGTCAGCGGGTCGCGATGGGCCTGGCGGCGCCAGTAGCGCATCTGCCACAGGCCCCAGCCCAGCAGCATCAGCAGCACGCCGGCGATGGCCGCCGCTGGCGCGAACCACAGGTTGAAGCCGCGCAGCAGGACCAGGCTGAGCAGCAGCGGCAGCGGCAGCGACACCACCGCGACCAGCCACGGCGGCAACCGAGGCTGGGTCATGGCCAGCGCGCACAGCACCACCAGCAGGGCGACCAGGGCCACCTGGACGGCGGGGGACAGGGGCAGGATCACGTGCCCACCGAGCAGCATGGAGGCGACGTCGGCCTGGTACTCGGTGCCGCTCATCCAGCTCTCGCGCGAGGTCGGCGTGAGCAAGCGCGGGGCGATGCCGCTGGCGGTCATGCCGACGATCACCAGCCGGCCGTGCAGCAGCCCGGGCGGCAGGCGGCCCTCGAGCACGTCGATGTAGGACACCTGCGGGAAGGTGCCCGGCGGCCCGGCGTAGCGCAGGCGCACGTAGTTGTCGCGCCGCCACTGGTAGGGCGAGGCGGTGTCCGGGGCGGGATCGCCCAGCCCCGGGATCGGGCCGTCCATGCCGCTGAGCGCCAGGCCCAGCGCCGGCCAGTACGCCGAGCCCACGCCGGCCTTCAGGTACAGGCCGCGGGCGATGCCGTCGCCATCGACCTCGATGTCGGTGTGCGCCAGCGCGGTGGCGGCCGAGGCCAGCACCGGCACCGGCAGCAGTTCCTCGGGCACCGCCTCGTCGCTGGCCGACGCCGCCAGCACCGGCAGCACGACGTTGCCGCTGCGCTTGATCGCCGCGGCCAGTTCGACGTCCTGGGTGGCGTCCTTGCGGTCGGGCTCGGGAAACATCAGGTCCAGCGCGACGCGGCGCGCGCCGGCCTCGTGCAGGCGGTCGAGCAGGCGCGCATGGGTGCCGCGCGGCCAGGGCCATTGCCCTAGCTGCTGCAGGCTGCGCTCGTCGATGGCGACGATGGCCAGGCGTTCGTCGGCCGGATACTCCCAGTCGCCGACTATGTAGTCGTAGACGCGTTCGTCCTGCTGCCAGAGCAGGCGCGCCTGGCTGGCCCATCCGGCCAGCGCGGCGAGGGCGACGACCAGCAGCAGCCGTTGCGGCCAGGACAGCAGCAGCGTCTTCATAGCGCCAACAGCAGCAGCGCGCCGGCCCCGACGCCGTAGCAGAGCTTGCACGGCAACTGGATCTGCTGGGCCTGGGAGAACGGCCCGGCGTAGCCGTCGTCGTCGATGTACTGCACGCGCACGTGCAGGGTGCCGCCGCGCCAGGGCTGCTTCATCGAGATTTCCGGCGTGGCGGTTTCGCGGTCGAGCAGCGGCGCGCTGAAATCGCCGCGGCGGTCCACCTGCACGCGGTAGCGCTGGCCGTCCGCGCCCGCTTGCCAGCGCAGCGTCAGCTGGCCCCTGGCGGCCTGCGCCGGCTGCAGGCCGGCATCGGCCGGGGCGTCGCTGATGCGCAGCGGCAGTGGCTGCCCGTAGCGGCCGGCGAGCCCCTGCGCGTCCACCGACGCGACCCGCCAGTAGTACTCGCCCGGGGCAAGCGCGACCGGCGAGCGCAGGCGGGTGGCATCGGTCCGGCGTTCGGCCAGCGGCTCCAGGAAATCCGGCTCGCGCGCGATCTGCAGCATGCTGCCGGCGGCGCCGGGCACCTGCGCCCAGGCGAAGCGCGGATGCGCCTGGGCGAGGGCCTGGCCATGCACGGGAGCGGTGGTCAGCGGCGGCGGCAGGCCATCAGGCACGCGGAAGTCGCGGGCGCTGTCGTGGCCTTCGACGCCATCGGCGCCGACCGCGCGTACGAGCAGCCGCAGCTGCCCCGGCGGCAGGTCGTCGATGCGGATGCGCGTGTCCGCGGTGTCGCGTGCGAACAGAAGGATGTCCGGCGCATCGGCGCGCACCACCTCGACCCGGTAGCCGCGCGCCTGCGGCAGCGCCTGCCAGGCGGCCAGCAGCGGCAACGGCTCCAGCCGCAGGCTGGCCTCGTCGATGCGCGGCGCGGCGGGCAGCGGCTGGACCGGCGCCGGCGCCCGTCCGGCGGAGGCGCTCAGCGTGGCCTGGCCCGGCTCGACCATGCGCTGGCCGTGGCGGTTGCCGACATGGACGCGGCCTTCGACCACTTCCGTCGCGGCCGGGTCGTCGCCCTGGCCGGCGCTGACGCGGAACACGGTGCCGCGCACGCTGCTGGTGGCGGTGGGCGCGGTGATCATGTAACGCGACGCCGGCCCCTGCGCCGGGGTCACCCGGTTGCTGCTGCGGCCGCGCTGCAGGCGCAGGCGCGTGTCCACCATGCCGGTGGCGCCGTAGCTGCTGAGCTGGTCCAGGCGCAGTTCGGAGTTCTCGCGCAGCAACAGCCGCGAGTCGTCGGCGAAGGCCAGGGTGATGCTGGCGTCCGCGCCGGTGCGGATGCGGCTGCCGATGGGCAGCTGCATGCCCTCGCGGGCGGGAGCGGCGGCGCCGTCGCCGCCGCTGATGTCGACCTGGCCGCGCACGGCCACGATGCGGGCCGGCGCCGGTTCTACCCGCAGCCAGGCGATGGGGAAGCGCAGCACCTGGCCCGGCGGCAGCCGGTAGGGATTGGGGACGGCGTTGTGGTTCTGCAGTTCTTCCCACGACACCGTGGGCTTGAGGTAGCGCGTGCCCAGGTCCCACAGGGTGTCGCCCGGGCGCACGCGGTAGGTCCAGTCCTGCGCGCTGGCCGCGGCCGAACACGTCAACGGCAGCGTCGCCAGCGCGATCTGGAACAGGGCGGTCAGGCGCAGCGCACGCAGCTTGGACAACATCATGGGCAATCGGTCCTTCAGTCGCGGGAACCGGAGCCCGACACTGCCCGGCGTCCTCCATCCCCCAGATGGCACGGCGGGAGTGCCGCGCGTCATCACTACGATGAACGGCGCATTATCGGGCAGGCCGCGTTTCGACTGCCTGAACGCGCAATGACGTCGTCAGAACAGCAGCGAGGACATGCGTCGGCGGTAGCGGCCGACGAGGTCTTCATCCTCGACGACGCGGAACGCATCGATCAGCGCCTTGCGCGGCAGCCCTTCGCGGTAGCCGCGGTCGATCCGCAGCATCTCCAGGAACTGCTCCAGCGCGGCCTCGTCCTGGCCCGCCAGCAGGCGGTGGATGCCGAGCAGGTGGCGGGCGTCCAGGTCGTTGCCGTCGGCCTGCACGCGCGCGGCCAGGGTGTCGGCCGGCGGCGCATCGGCCAGCGCGGTGTGGAAGTCCAGGCGGGCGCGGGCGCGCACGGCGCGGTCGTCGGTGGCCAGGTTGGCCGGCAGGGAATCGAGCAGCGGGCCGGCCTCGGCGATGGCGCCGGTCTTGATCAGGGCCAGCGCCAGGTCCAGTTTCAGCTCGGCCTTGTCCGGGTCGGCGGCGATGGCCTCGCGCAGCGCGGCGACCTGCGACAGCGGATCCAGCGGCGCGGCCTCGGCCTCGGCGTCGATATCGGCCGGCGCGTCGGCGGGGGTGACGCCGTGCTGGGCCAGGAACTCGCGCAGCTGGCCTTCGGGCAGGGCGCCCGGGAAGCCGTCGACGATCTGGCCGTCCTTGACCAGGAACACGGTGGGCACCGAGCGGATCTGGAACGCCGCGGCGATCTGCTGCTCCTTGTCCACGTCGACCTTGGCCAGTTCGAAGGCGCCGTGGTATTCGCCGGCCAGCTTCTCCAGGATCGGCCCCAGCGTCTTGCACGGCCCGCACCAGGTCGCCCAGAAGTCCACCAGCACCGGGGTCTGCAGCGATTTCTGCAGGACTTCGGTCTCGAAGGTCTCGGTCGTGGCGTCGAAAACGTGGGGCAGGTCGGACATCGCAGCGCTCGCAGGAAAGTTCACGCCCGAGATGGTGGCAGAGCGCGCGGATGCAAGTCGATGTAAAAAATATTTGACATCGCCTGGGGCAGATGTAATGTCCACATTACATTTCGTACGCCTTGGGTGACATCGTGGGCAAGGGGAAGATCGCGGGATTGATGGTCGTGGCGGCGCTGGCGATGTGGCTGTTGCTGGCCGGGCCGGCGCGGGTGCTGGGCCTGGACGGCGGCAACGTCGGCGTGCTGCTGCTGATGGGCGCGATGTGGGCGGCCCTGCATGGCCTCGGTCGGGCCACGCGCGAGGATCTGGAAGGGGCCGGTTCGCCGGGCGAGTGGAAGGCGTGGCTGGGGCTGGGCTTCATGTCGCTGGCCGTCGTCTATGGCCTGGCCAAGGCGCCGCTGTTCCTGCACATGACGCGCTGGAACGATCCCGATGCCGGCGCGGTCGCGCGCAACCTGGTGATGCTGCTGGTCGCGTGGACCGTGTTGTCGCAGGTGCTGGATTCGCGCTGGAAGGGCGCCGTGCGCGGCGACGAACGCGACCGGGGCATCGAACAGGCCGCCGCGGCGTGGGGCCGCGGCGCGCTGGTCGCCGGCGTGATCGGCATCGCCCTGATGCTGGGCCTGTCGCCGGCGGAAAAACTGCACTGGGCCCGGCCTTTCGTCGTCGCCAACCTGCTGGTGTGCGCGTTGATGGCCAGCTGCCTGGTCGAGTACGCGGCGACGGCGCTCCAGTACTGGCGCGACCGGCGCGGGGTCGGGGCATGAAGCGACCGCAGGACGCCGGACAGGTCATGGAGGAAGAGCGGGTGAAGGGAAGAGAGATGCTGGCGGCGATGAACCGGCAGGAGAAGACGGCATGGCTGCTGCTGGCCGCGTTCGGCCTGTCGGCGGGCCTGGTGGGGTGGCGGCTGTTCTTCTCCGACACTGCCCTGGAAAAGAATGTCGGCTATCCGGCCTGGTGCCTGTTCTGGGTCGGATACTTTTTCTTCGTCCGCAAGGACAGGACGCCGGTGGCCGACGAGCGCGACAGGATCATCCAGGCGCATGGCGTGCGGGCCGGCTATACCGCCTTGGCGCTGATGCTGGTGGTCGTTTCGGTGCTGGCCGAAGGCTATGGGGATTTCGTCGCTTCGCGCACCGGCTATTGGCTGGCGAACTTCCTCCTCTGGCTGGTCTGCCTGTCCGTCAGCCTGCATGCGGCGGTCATGGTCTGGCACTACTGGCGCGACCGCCGATGAGCGGCACGCCGATCGGCAATGACATCCGCCGGCTGCGCTTCGAGCGCGGCGAAATGACCCAGCAGGTGCTGGCCGACGCTTGCGGCGTGACCCGGCAGACCATCATCGCCCTGGAGGCGGGGCGGTACGCGCCTTCGCTGGAGCTGGCGTTCCGCATCGCGCGCGCGTTCGGCGTCGGCGTGGAGGATGTGTTCCGCTGGCAGGACTGAGCTGGCCGTGTGTTGCAGGCTTCCGGCCGCGGATGTGGAACGGCCCGCCGCAGGGCGGGCCGTTGCGCGAGGTCACGGGTGCGCCGGCTGTTCCGGTATCGCCGTGGCCGGGGCGCCTGCCGGCGCGGGCGCCGCGCTGGTGGCCGGCAGCGAGAGCTCGGGATTGACCTGCTGGGCCTGCAGCGCCTTGATCTGCTGGTTCAACGCTTCCAGCTGGGTGTTGGTGGCGCGTAGGTCCGAACTGAGCGCGACCGCCTGCTGCTTGCGCTCCTGGAGCGCGTTGCTGACCTGCAGCGACTGCTGGCGCTGCTGTTCGGCTTCCTGCTGCAGGCCGCGCAGGCGGCGCTCGTTAAGCGCGACCAGCTTCTCGCTGTAGGCCTTGCCCGCCTGCAGGCGGATCGTGTCCAGGTATACCTGCGCCAGTTCCCGGGTCTGGTCGACGAAGGTCTGGTACACCGATTCGGCGTTCTCGGCCGACTCGGTGCGGATCACGCGCCAGAATTCCTTTTCGTGGAACAGGGCGACGTAGTAGTTCAGCGACTCGGCATGGAACAGCAGGCTGGCGCCGTAGTTGCCGTTGTAGGTGGTGCGCATCTCGGTCAGTTCGCGGTTGCCCATCAGCCGCTGCAGGTCGCTGACCGTATTGCCGATGACCGTGTCCTCGCTGCGCGCGGGCGCGGCGGGAACCTCGGCTTCGCCGCGCTGCCAGCGTCCGGCGTGCGCGTCGGGCGCAAGGCCCAGGCCAGCGAGGAAAAACAGGGCGGCGCACAGCCACGCAGGCAACGTATCCATCGTTCTCATAGTCCTCGAATCCCCCGGATCGCGACGACCGCCGGACTGTCCATGCCCGCGGTGACTGGCACCGAGTCTAGCATGCGGAAAACGGCCGGAAATCCCTCGCCGGTTGCTGTCATTCGTGCGCCTGCCGCCATCAGTAGACCAGCTGCGCCGGGGTGCACTGGATCGACTGCACCTGCACGTCGGTACGCCCCAGTTCCAGCCCCAGTACTTCGGCCAGTGTCTGGGTAAGCAGGGTGCCGACGCTGTTGAGGAGGGGCTTGAGGAAATCGAGCGCAGGCTTGAGGACCAGGCACAACAGACCGTTGCAGGTGACCGGGCCGTTGCCCGGACTGGTCACGCCGCTGCCGCTGTAGGCATCGAGCAGGCCATCGGGTGCGGTCTGGAGGTAGGAGGTCAGGTTGCGCTTGAGGCAGTTGTTGTAGTCCAGGTTGCCGAGCAGGCTGTTGCAGCGCTCGATGGCCAGGCCGCCCAGCAGGCTGCCGAGCAGGCCGCTGAGCAGGCCCAGACCCTGGCCGGTGGCCGTGGCGCGGTAGCCTTCCCAGATCGAGCCGTCGCGGAAACAGGTGGTGAGGTTGAGCGGCGGGCAGGCGTAGGGCACGCCCTTGGCGACGTTCCAGTCGAGCGGCGGCAGCCCTTCGCTTCCGGTGCGCAGCAGGGCGATGGTGCGGTCCACGTCGTAGCGGCCGCCGCCGGGATTGGCGGCCTTCAGGAACCGGTCGGCGAGGTTGGCGGCGGCCGATGGCTGGTTCATGCCCTCGCCGCGGGGATCGAGCGTGTGCGACAGGACCCGCAGCAGTTCGTCCACCAGGTGTTCGACCGTGCTGCCGATCGCCAGCGGGTTGACCTGCGTCGAACCGGTCTGGCCCGCGGCCAGGGTGAGGCTCTGGCTGTCGGTCAGCGCGTTGATGCTGATCCTGTCGTTGATCAGCGGCGCGCCGAGCAGGGTCAGCAGCTGCTCGTCCTGCAGGCCGGTGTCGCAGACCTCGCTGCGCGAGAACACGTCGGCGGCGGCCACCTTGCCCACGCAGGTGCGCAGCACCGAGGCGTCGACGCGCACGGTGGCCGTCGGCGGCGCCTGCCCGCACTGCAGCGAGGTCAGCGTGCCCATGGCATTGGTGACGTCGGTGTAGATCGGCAGTTTCAACCGCGTCCCGAGCGCGGACAGGGCGGGCCCCAGCACGGGAATGTCCTGGCTGTCGATGTCGATCGCCAGCCGCACCTGCGCGTTGTAGGCGCGCGCGCCCACGCCGCCGATGGCGATCGATGGCGGTTCGACGATGCCGGCGCGCACGCTGCCTCCGCCGAGCAGGCCGAGGTTGTCCACCGCCACGCCGTGGCCATCCGAGGCGATGGCGATGGCGGTGGTGACCAGGTCCATCGCGTTGACGTCGGCCTGCAGTGCGCTGCCGATGGTGCCGTCGGGCGCGACCACCGTCGCGAACAGGCCGCCGGCCGGATCGGAACCCCCGAGCGGGATGCGCAGGCTGTGCAGGTCCAGCTGCGTGCCGATGCGGTTGGCCAGCGCGTCCAGGCGCAGCCCGGCCGCGCCGTTGCGTTCGAGCACGGTGGTGGTGGCGTCGAGCAGCGCGCCCAGCGAGACCCGGTGCGCGGCCAGGAACTGGTTGAAATCGGCCACGCTCATGTTGACGTCCACCGGCAACCCCAGCGCCTCCAGCAGGCCGGCCGGGGTGACGTTGGCCTGGGCCAGGCCGTCGTAGGCGAGCACGGTGGCGGTGTCGACGTTGACGCCGACCAGGCGCAGCACATTGCCCAGCGGCGAGTTGCCGTTGACCCGCAGCAGCTGCGAGCCGACGGTGAACACCGCGCTCGGCGGTGTGCGCTTGGCGACGGCCTGGGCCTGCACGGCCGGAAGCCCGGCGTTCTGGCCGAAGAACGGAACCGCGGTCCGGCGCGCGGTGATCTTCACCGCGTTGAGCGGATGGTCGCCGTCGATCGTTTCGCCGAAGTGGTCGGCCGCCGGATTGCCGGTGCCCCAGTTGCCGCAGCGGATGGTGATGCTGCCGGCGAAGCGGTTTTCCTCTATCGCGTTCTGGCGTGCGGCGCGGTTGTCCTGGTTGTCGGCGCTGCACAGTTCCAGCCGCTGCGCGCCGGCGAGCGCGGCCAGGTCGGCGACCTTCTGCGCCTCGCGCTTGGCCCAGTAGAGATGGCCGATCTCCACCAGGCCGAGGATCGCCACCAGGCCGAGCAGCAGCAACATCATCATCACCGAGCCGCCGCCGCGCTGGACGTGGGGCAGGCGCGCGCCGCCGGCATGGGCGGGTTGTGGGCGAAGGCGCGGCAGGATCATGGCCGCGGCCTCAGCGGCTGGACCGGCCGCTTCCCGAGGTGGGCAGCGCGGCGTCGAAGTACTCGGGAACCGGATGCTCGAAGCTGTCCAGATAGCGCTGGTAACTGCGGCTGCCCGCCTCGCCCAGCATCGGCAGCGCGTTGCCGGCCTGCATGCCCCCGGCCTGCAGCCGCAGCAGCGCCCGGGTGGTGTGGCCGATCGAGGAACGCTGGGTCGGCGCTCCTGCCGCCGCTGGCGGGAGCGGCGGTTCCGGCGTGGCCGCCGGTTGCGGTGCGGCGGCCGGCATGTCGGTACGCGCGGTGAGCGGCGGATGCTGGGCGCGTGCGGGCGTCCAGGGCGTGGCCAGCAGCAGGCACAGCACGAAGACGGGGCGTGTCATGGCAGTACCTCATCGGGGCGGTCGGAGGAAGGGACGAAACGTTCGAGCATGGAACCCGGCGGGCGGGACGCGGCGTCGCCCGCGGCCACCGGCGGGGCCGGCGATGCGGCCGCCGGCGCGCTTGCCGGCGTGCGCAGCGCAGCGTACAGACGCATGATTTCGCCGCGCACCGGTTCGGAGAGGCGGGCCCGGCGCATGATCGCGTCGGCGACATCCGGCTGGTCCGACAGCAGCGCCCACAGCGCCAGGTTGGCGACCGCGCGTATGTTGTCCGGCGCGAGTTCGGCGGCCTTGGCCAGCGGCGCGCGGGCCTCGGCCACGCGCCCGGCCTGCAGCAGCGCGAAGCCGAGGTCGCCGAGATAACGCGGTTCCAGCGGTTCCAGTCGCACCGCGCTGGCCAGCGCCTGCCACGCGTCCTCGCGCTTGCCGGCGGCGGCCGCGACCCGGCCCAGTCCATGCCACGCAGGCGCGGCCTGCGGGCCGCGCAGCAGGCCGCGGTAGAGCGCGGCCGCCGCGTCGCCGTTGCCGGTTTCGCGCAGCGCATCGGCTTCCAGCAGGCGCAGCTCGGGCGTGTCGCCGAAGCGCCTGCGGAAGGCGTCCACGTGCGCCAGCGATGCGTAGTAGGCGCCCTGGTCCTGCATCTGCCGGATCAGCGCCAGGTACATGGCGCGGTCGTCCTGCGGCGAAGGTTCCCCCACCGGCTCCACCGGCGGCGGGCGATAGGCCATTCCACCGTGCGCGCAGGCCGACAGCAGCAGGACGCACAGCGATGCCGGCGCCAGGCGGTTCACGATTTGCCCATCCCGGCGAGCGCGCTCGCCAGGGCCAGGATGGCGGGGCCGGACAGCACCAGCATCAGCGCCGGCAGCAGGGTCAGCATCATCACCACGGTCATCTTCACCGACAGTTTCCCCACCTTCTCCTTCATCTTCATCCGCCGCTGTTCGCGCAGCCGCATGCCGAACTGCTTGAGCGGCTCCTGCACCGCGCCGCCGTGCTGGTGCACCTGCAGCACCATCTGCACCAGGCTGCGCAGGTCGTCGTTGCCGAAATCCTCGGACAGGCGGCGCAGCGACTGCGTGCGGCTGCGGCCGCGGGTGTAGGCCGCGTTGGCCTGCTGGATCTCGCCGCCCAGCGTCGGGATCGCCACCTGCAGCTTGTCGCCGATCATCTGCAGGCTCTGGTCGATGCTGAAACCAACGCCCTGCAGCAGGCGCAGCAGGTCGATCAGCAGCGGCAGTTCCTCGTCGACCCTGCGCCGCAGGCGGCCGGCCCAGGCGCGCAGCGCCAGCTTGGGCAGCAGGATGCCCAGCGCGCATCCACAGACCACGACGGCGCCGGCCCGGATGCCGTGGGGCTGCATCAGCATCAGGCCCAGAACCGGCAGCAGCGCCGCCAGCAGCACCCGCAGCGCCAGGAACGCCGCGGCGCCGGAACGGTGGTTCCAGCCGACCTGCTCGAGCAGCAGCCTGTCCTCCGGCGCCAGCAGGGCCTTCTGCAGCCGGCTGCCCTCGAAGTGGTCGCCGATGGCGCTGAGCTCGGCCAGCAGCGCCTGCCAGCGACCACGCGGCGCAGGTGCGGGTACCGGAGCGGGCGCCTTCTGCGCATGGTCCAGCGCATGCTGCAGCGTCGCCTTGACCTGCTGCGCACGCCGGTCCTGGAACAGCAGCCCTGCGGCGGCCAGCAGCAGCGCCAGTGCCAGGCAGGCGACGGCGAGGGCGAAGAGCAGGTTCATGCGTCGGCCTCCCGGATGGGGCGGAGCGCGGGCGGGCATCGGCTCATATCGACTTCGCCAGCCGGTACAGCACGAACGCGCCAACCGCCTCCAGCGCGACCGCCAGCAACAGGATCTTCCGCCCCAGCGGCTCATGGAACATGGGCTGGAAGAAATCGGGATTGAGCAGGGCCATGAACAGCGCCGAGAGCACCGGCAGCAGGCCCAGTACCCAGGCGGACATGCGCGTCTCGGAGGTGGTGGCCTGCAGTTCGCGCTGCACCTCCTCCATGTCGCGCATGAAATCGCTCATGCGCTGCAGGATCTGGTCGCTGCGGCCGCCGATGCGGATGCTGGTGCCCAGGATCACCGACAGCATTTCCAGCGGCTGCAGCCGCCAGGCCTGCGCCGCCTGCAGCAGCGCGCGGTCCAGGTCCATGCCGGCGCGGGTGTAGCCCAGCGCGCTGTCGAGGATCGGGCGCAACGGCGGGGTGACGTTCTGCGTCGCGCTCTGGAACGCCATCGACAGGCTGTTGCCGATGCCGGCCATGCGCACCATGTTTTCCAGGAAGTCCGGCATCTGCGCGACCAGCCGCTGGCGGGTCTTCTCGATGCGGCGCTGCAGCCACAGGCCCAGGCCAAGCGCGTACAGCAGCAGCGTGAGCACGCCGAACCACGCCGAGCCCAGGCGCATGCCCGCGGCGACCGGCAGGACGAAACCGGGCAAGGCCAGCACGACCAGCATGCGCCGGCCGTCGTCCAGCCCGGCGCGCCGCAGCAGTTCGGCCCAGCGCTGCCGCGGCACCGCGACAACGGCCGGCGACGCATTGCCCGGTTTGCCGGCGGCGGCCGGCGCCAGCCGGGTTTCCGCATGCAGGGCGGCGGCGCGCTGCTGCTGGCGCGCGGCCACGCTCCACCACAGGTGGAGGGCGCCGGCCGCCAGCAGCAAGGCGATGCTGGCCATCAGCAGGGCCAGGGTCATGGCAGTTCCCCCAGCGTGGCCTGGCGCAGCTCCATGCGGAACGGCTCGAGCTTGTGGCAATGCGGGTGGAAGCCCAGGCCGAGCCAGCGGTCGCGCTCGCGGCTGTCGTTGTCGATCCAGCTCTCGTGCTTGAACAGCTCCTGGCTGCTGATGATGTTGTCGCTGACGCCGGTGATCTCGGTGATGGACAGGATCACGCGGCGGCCGTTGCCCAGGCGCGAGATCTGCACGATGAAGTCGATGGCGCTGGCGATCTGCCGGCGTAGGCTTTCCTCGCTGCCCTGGAACCCGGCGAATCCGGCCAGCATCTCCAGCCGGTACAGGCAGTCGCGCGGCGAGTTGGCGTGGATGGTGGCCATCGAACCGTCGTGGCCGGTGTTCATCGCCTGCAGCATCTCCAGCACCTCGGCGCCGCGCACCTCGCCCACCACGATGCGGTCCGGGCGCATGCGCAGGCTGTTGCGCACCAGGTCGCGGATGCCGACCGCACCGCTGCCGTCGAAGCCACCCAGCCGGCTTTCCAGGCGCACCACGTGCGGATGGTTGAGCGAGAGCTCGGCGGTGTCCTCGATGGTGATGACCCGCTCGTTGTGCGGGATGAAGGTGGCCAGCGCGTTGAGCAGCGAGGTCTTGCCGGAGCTGGTGCCGCCGGAGATCAGGATGTTGCAGCGCCCGCGCACCATCGCGTTGAGCAGGGCGTAGATGGGCTTGTCGAACGCGCCGCGGCCGAGCAGCTCGTCGGGCGTGAACGGGTCCTTGCGGAACTTGCGGATCGAGACCATCGGCCCGTCGACGGCCAGCGGCGAGATGATCACGTTGAGGCGGCCGCCATTGGGCAGGCGCGCGTCGACCATGGGGTTGGAATCGTCCAGGCGGCGTCCGAGCGGGGCGATGATGCGGCGCAGGATGCGCAGCAGGTGGCGGTCGTCGCTGAAGCGCTGCGGCGCACGTTGCAGCACGCCGCCGCTGGAGACGTGCACGTCCTTGTAGCCGTTGATCAGGATGTCCTCGATCTCGGGATCGTGCAGCAGGTCGTCCAGCGGGCCGAAGCCGATCAGCTCCTTCTGCAGGGCGGTGGCGACGGTTTCCATCTCCTGCGCGTTGACCGGGATCCGCCACTCCTTGACGAAGGCGGCGGTCTGCGCCTGCACGAACCGGGCGATGGTCGACGGCGACCAGGCGTCGATGTCGACGCGCTCGTCCTCGATGTGGTTGAGCAGGTACTCGTGCGCGGCCGAGAGCATGCTCTGGAACTGCTCGGTCTGCTCGAACGGCACGCCCGGCGGCGGCGCCTGCGCCTCGGTGGCGGGCTGCAGGCGTTGCGGCAGGGGAGTGACTTTGTCTTCCATGGTTAGCGACCCAGGAGAGAGGCGAGGCGGGCGATGGGGGAGACGATCGGCGCCGCGTCGCGGCCGCCGGCCAGGTGCTGCAGCAGCGGTTGCAGCGCGCGCACGTAGGGGTCGCGCGGCGCGCTTTCGGTCAGCAGGCGGCCGAGCCCGGTGCTGGAACGCAGCGCCCGGCTGCGCTCGGGCACGGTGGCCAGCAGCGGCAGGCCGAAGCGCTCGGCGATCTGCCGGTCGCTCAGGCCGCCGTCCGGGTCGTAGCGGTTGACCACCAGGTGCAGGCGGTCGTCGCGCAGCTCGCGCTGCTCCAGGTCGCGCACCGCCTGGTCCAGCGAGACCAGGGTGCCGATGCCCTGGTCGGCGACCAGCCAGATCTCATGGGCCTGCCTCAGCAGCGCGCTGGGGACCTGCGACATCGGCAGGCCGCCGCTATCGGCGAGGGCGAACGGGAAGATGCCGCGCAACTGCTTCAGCAGCGCCGTCGGCTCGTGCACGGGCGGCAGCGCGGTGCGGGCCATGCCCAGCAGCGCCAGGCCGCTGGCGTGGTGGGCCAGCGCGGTGGTGGCGAAGGTGGCGTCGATGCGTTCGACGTGGCGCAGCGCTTCCTCGTAGCCGAAATGGCTTTCCATGCCCAGGTAGAGCGCGCCGTCGCCGTGGGGCTGGCCCAGGTCCAGCAGCAGGACCTGGTTGGCGCGCTGGCCGCCGCTGCCGGGATGGCCGAGCTGCGCGGCCAGCTGCGCGCCGAGATGGACCGCGAGCATGCTGGCGCCGACGCCGGGGCGCACACCGTGCAGCAGGACCAGGCGTCCGTCAGGCGCGGCGGCCGGTGCGGCGGGCGTGGCCGCGACCGCCGGCGACGGCACGGACTGCGTGGCGACGCGGTCGAATACCTCGAGCATCTGCGCGGCGTCATTGTCGATGTCGATGAAATCGCGCACGCCGGCGCGCATCGCCACCAGCAGGTGGTGGGCCTGTTCCGGTCCTTCGCTGCCCACCCCGACCATCGGCAGCGGGCATCCGCTGGCGAGCAGCTGCCGCGCCAGCTCGGACGAATAGCTGGCGTTGCCGCCGCAGTAGTCCAGCAGGACCAGCGGCGCGCCGGCGGCGGTCGCGGCCAGCTGCGGCGGCGGCACGTCGCGGCTGTCCACCCATGCCAGCCGCGCATGGCCGGACAGCGCCGCGCCCAGCCGCGCCATGTGGCGGTTGTCCGGGGCGTAGAGCACCAGTTGCAGCTTCGGGTTCTGGTGCATGGGCGGCAGGGGCATGGGCGAGGGCATGGCGGTTCTTCAGCGGGAGAAGCCCGGCAACTGGTCGGGGGAGGCCGGATGCAGCAGCCACGAGCCCCACACCGGCAGGCGCGGTTCGGATTCACGCTGGCCCGGTAGCGGGATGTCCGTGCCCCTGGCCAGCGGCCGCACCAGGCGCGGGGTGACCACGATCACCAGTTCCTTGTCCTCGCGTTTGTAGTCCAGGTTGCGGAAGAACGCGCCGATCACCGGGATGTCGCCCAGCAGCGGGATCTTGTTGACCATCGACGACAGCTGGCTGCTCACCAGCCCGCCGATGACGAAGCTCTCGCCATCGCCCAGTTCGACGGTTGTGTCCGCGCGCCGGGTGGAGATGGCGGGAATCTGCACGCCGTCCAGGGTGATGCCGCGCGTGTAGTCCAGGTCGCTGGCTTCGGGCGCCACCTTCAGCGCGATGCGGTCGGGCGCCAGCACCGTGGGGGTGACCGTCAGGCCGATGCCGAACGGCTTGAACGTCACCGTCGTGGTGCCCAGGCCCTGCGGTTCGAGGATGGGCAGTTCGCCGCCGGCCAGGAAACTCGCGCTCTGGCCGGACAGCGCCACCAGCGTGGGCTCGGCCAGCACGCGCGCCATGCCGTTGCTCTGCAGCAGGTCGATGCTGGCGTTCCAGTTGTGGGGGAGGGAACTGGCGACCAGCTTGAATGCCGAGGACAGCGCGCCGCTGCTGGCCGAGGTGGGCGAGGCGACGCCGTAGCTGAAGCCACCGTTGGTGTTCCTGAAGTTCAGGCCGATCTGGCGCAGCACGCTGCGGTTGAACTCCACCACCTTCACTTCCACCTGCACCACGCCGCCGCTGGCGATGGTGGATACGTCGTTGACCACGCCCTTTTCGCCCACCGCGCTGGCGGCGGCCTTGCGCGCGGCTTCATGCGTCAGCAGCGAAGGCGTCTGTCCCTGCAGCAGCGCCTGCCCGTCCTGCACGGCGACGGCGGGAGAGCGGGCGTCGAGCAGGCCGCGCTGCACCGCGCTGCGGACATCGACGCGGATGCGGGTCGGCGTGGGCTGGCGGCGCTGCCACAGCATCAGCGTGGTGCTGCCGGCATTCTTCCCGACCAGCAGCACGTGGCGTTTGTCGCGCAGGGAGGTGACGTCGGCGATCTCCGGATCGGCGATGGCGATCCGCTCCACGTCCTCGGGCAGCGCCCAGGGCCGCTGCTCGTGGAGCTCCAGCTGCACGGCGTCGGTCGCCGCCGCCTGCGCCAGGCAGAGGGCCGGCAGGCCGGCGGCCAGCGTTGCCGCGGCCAGGAACAGCAGGACCGGGAGGCGCGGCGGAAGACGGGCGGGCTTGGCCATGGTCGAACTCCCTTTCATGGCGAGGACAGCGGGGTGGCGGGGTTGGAGCCGCGCACGACCTCGATGCCGCCGCCGGTGTGCGCGCGCCGGAACGTGCGCTGCGGTGGTGCGGCGGCGGGCGCCGGCACGGCGCTCTTCGTTCCGGCCAGGCCGCCCAGGTCGACGCCGGCGAAGGCCTGGTTCTCCGGCCGCTGCGCTTCCTCGGTCGCCATGCCGTCCAGCCCGCTGCGCAGGGGCAGCACCGGCGCAGGCGCCGCGAAAAGCGTGTTGTCGGCCACTGCCGTGTCGATCGGATTGCGCAGGGCCAGGAACAGCTTGCCGCTCTGCGCGCCGAGCAGCAGGCGCCCGATCATCTCCACCGGCACCGCCAGCACCGCCGTTCTGGCCGGCGTCGTGGCCTGGCTCGCGGCGCTGGCGCCGCCGCTGCCCTGTCCCATGATGGAGGCGGCACGGCCGCCCGGTTCCGGCGCCTTGGTTTCTTCATGCGCCTGCGTGGCGGCAGCGGTGGCGGGCGCGGCGGACAGCATGTCGCGGTCGCCGTAGCCCAGCACGCGCAGGCGCGACAGCAGCAGGCGCGCCTGCATGCCGCCCTGGCGGGTGCCGGCGGTTTCGGCCACGCCGGGCAGGCTCATGAACACATCCACGTGGTCGCCCGGCGAGACCCGGTTGCCGGCGCTGGCCAGTTCGTCCACCGGCACCGCCACGGCCCGTTCGCCGGGATTCAGCGCCAGGGCGATGCCGCGCGACACGCCGCTGCGCGGCACCGGCTGTCCGGCGGCGACGTCCTGCAGCAGGATGCCGCCGGTCGCCTCGCCTATGTAGACGAAGGTGCCGGCGGGCCGTTCGGCCAGCGTGGCGACGGTCAGGTCGTTGGCCGACAACGGCATGCCGGCCGTCAGCGCCCGCGCCGCCACGACCACGTCGTACCGCGGGGCGGACGCCGCCCCCGGCGACGCGACCGGCGTGGCATGCGACGAACGACGGCCGATGCCGATGGCGACGACCGCCAGCAGCACGGCGATCGCCAGGAGCAGTACCGCCGTGATTCGTATGGCCTTGGGCATGGTGGTCCTCCGTGAAGGCGTATGGATTCAGTTGCCGTTGTCCAACTGCACGATGGCGCTGCTGCGCATCCGTTCGCCGAGCGTCCAGCCCAGCAGCCGGCCGGTCCCGGGAATGAACGGGTGGCGGTCGTAGTCGTAGGAGACGCTGACCTGCATACAGCGGGTCGTGCCGTCGCTGGCGCAGGGGTAGGCGTCGGACACGACGATGGGCGCGGCCGCCGCCGCAGGGCAGTTGGGCGCCTCGCCGGAGAAATTGAGCAGCCACTGCATCGAGCGGGCCGAGGCTTGGCAGGCGCTGTTGCGGCGCGCCGGTACATCCCCATAGCGCAGCGCGGCGCGGGCGCCTTCGCTGGCGGCCAGGGTCAGCGACTGCTGCGCGGCGAAGACCATCACCCCGGTGAAGGTGACCAGCAGCAGCGGCAATATCCCCAGCATCAGCAGCAGCGCATATTCGATGCTGACTGCGCCGCGCTGCCTTTTGATATTGGGGCGGTGGCGTATTTGTTTATCCATGTGAAACCCCGGTGAAAACAACCAGCAGGGTGGCGATACCGAGATAGGCGGCATAGGGAATTCCTTTTCGCCCCTCGCGCGACGCTTTCATTCTGTCGAGAAAACCGCTTTCATTCACGAAGGTATATACGCGGAACGCCGGCGGATACTGGGTGATAAACCCCTTGGCGAGGCCGTTCCTTGCCGCGATCAAAATCGCCGCGTGTGCGCCCGCGAGCAAGCTGGCGATTATCCACAGGGGCAGGAGCGCACCGCCGCCGAGCAGCAGGCCCAGCACCGAAAACAGTTTCACGTCGCCGGCGCCCATCCAGCCGATCAGGTGGAAAGGAAGCAGGAGGACCAGGCCGAGCAGCAGCCCGGCCATCGCGTCGGGAAAACCGGTGGAAACCCCCGGCAGCATCAGCATCGCCACGCTCCCGGCGACCGCCGCCGCCAGCAACCCGCGGTTGGGAACGCGCCGGGCATACAGGTCGGTGCAGACGACCTGCAGGCCCAGCATCACCGCAATGGCTGCCGACAGCGGGGGCACGGCCGCTTGTCCGTCAAGCGAATGCGGCGGTGACGGCCGCCGTCAGCTGGGCGAACAGCGCGGTGAAGAAACCGCGCAGCGCGGGGCCGGCGACGACCACCAGCGCGCCGGCCACTACCGCGGCGAGCAGGCCGTATTCCAGCGCGGTGACACCGTCTTCTTCTGCGAAAAACCTGCGGATCTTGGCGTTCATGATGCTCTCCATGAAAGCCCGGGCCGGCAACGCGCCGGAGTACACCGGGCGAACGCGGGTGGCGACACCCGCGGGGATTGTCTCGGGCATGCGGCCTGGCCAAGGGAGAGGGTGCGGTTGGTCCGGAGTCGCCGGATAATCCTCCGGCGATATTCCTGTATTCCCCCTGTGGCATGGCAGGCATGCCCGGGGAGGATCATTTCAATTCGAATTCGGTGCGCATACACATATTCGGCAAGATATTGCGGAAGTGCGCATGTGTGATGTATTTCTCTATTCGCGCACCCGGCGTACACATGCTCGTCCCGGCGTGCCGGTTATGTAATGCGGGCGGAAAGGAACCGGGTGCGGTTATTCCATCCGGTTTCCGGTCCGCGGCGGATCAAGGGGGGATGCGCCTGGTTGCCGGCCGCATCCGAGGGCTTACGACGGGAAAACCGTCCGGGCATGGACGTTCACATGGATGCGATGATCTGCGATCGGCATTTGAGGTCATTCGACCTGTCCACGCTGGGGAGCGTCCTCCGCGTCTGCCATGTCGAACTGGTATTGCTCGACGGACAGCCGCCGATGGCCTCGGTGACCTCGTTCGTCCACGACCAGGCGCTGCTGTGCACGCTGGAGATCGCCGCGCGCACGCGCGGGCGCTTCCTGCTGCCGGTCGACTGGTGCCTGCTGGGCTGGATGGAAGCGGTGGATCCGGAAACCAGCTGGTGCCACGGCGTGCCGCTGTCGCCGGGCGGGATCATTTCGGTGATGCCCGAAGGCGTCACCGAGTTCGCGCTGGGAGCGAACAGCCGGGTGACCTTCGTGCTGGTGCCGCTGCGGCGCTTCCAGGAGCGCACCGCCAGCCGCAGCCTGGGTGGCCTGGACACGGGCAGCGTCGACGTTCCCCTGGTCAGCGGCCGCGAACTGCCGCCGCTGCAGGACTATTACCAGGGCCTGCAGCAGCGCATCCGCCGCGGCGAAGTCACCGCCAACGAGATCGACGCGCTGCTCGATGCGCACGCCGGCGAACTGTTCGCCAACGGCCCGGCCGAACGCCGGGTCTGCAGCCGCAACCGCCGCGCGCGCTACCTGATCCTGCGTCGCGCGGAGGACCTGATGCGTACCAACATCCGCCGGCACATCTACATGCAGGAGCTGTGCGACGCGGCAGGCGTGAGCGAGCGCGCGCTGCGCTATGCCTTCGAGGAACTGGTCGGCATATCGCCGGTGCGCTACCTGTCGATGCTGCGGCTGTGCGAGGCCTGCCGCACGCTGTCCTCCGCCGACGCCGGGCGCAAGTCGGTCAAGTCCATCGCGCTGAGCTGCGGTCTGTGGGACCTGTCGCGGTTCGCCGACAACTACCGCCGGGTGTTCGGCGAGCTGCCGAGCGAAACCCTGATGCGCGGCACCTTCCCCGACTCCTGAAACCAGCGGGATCCGGCGCATTTGCCGATTCCGTGCATGGGCTTGCCGGGAGTGCGCACAGATTTGCCGGATAGCCATAGCGATGTGCCGGATACAGGCAAAGACAGCCGCCGGTTCCTGATGAAGTGCGATCCAAGCGATGAAGTCCGCCATCGGGGCGGGACGCTCGCATTGCACGGGGACACGTCATGAATCGCATCTACAGACTGGTATGGAACCACGCCCTGAATGCTTTCGTCGTGGGGTCGGAGCTGGCAAGCGCAGGCGGGAAGCGCTGCGCCGCCAGGCGCCTACATGCAGGGCAGGCGGGCGCGCTGCTGGGCATGGGCGGCATGCTGATGCTCGCGATGGCGCCACCGGCGCAGGCCGGCGACGCGCGCCTAGACGATCTGCAGGCGCTGGTCGCCAAGTACGCCGCGCAGGAAGCGTCCGCGCCGGCGCTTCCCGTGCCGGTCCCGTCCATCGCGGGCGCGGCGGTGGTGTCCAGCGCCGATGCGTCCGTGCGGATCGCCGGCCATTCCGGACAGGCAGCGCCGGCACTTCCGCAGGCGCTCGGCGGGGTGGCCGCATCGGTGAAGGCGGTCGCCGCATCCACGGTGCGGCCGCAGGTCGCGGCCACGGTCCAGGCCACGCGGGTCAAGCCCGTGGCGCATGCGGTCACCGGCGCCGGCAAGGCGGTGACGGCGTTGCCGGGCATCGCCGGCAAGCTGCCGCAGGCGCTGGTGCTCAAGGAGGATGCAGTGGCGGGCGGCATCGCGGGCACCGCGCGCGCGGCCCTGCAGGCACTGGGCAACGTGCTGTCGCCGGGCAAGGACGAAAACGGCGGCAATCCCCTGCGCGGCACCCTGGTTTCGACCGTGGGCGCGGTGGAGGAACTGACCGGCGGACTGGTCAAGGGAAGTCATGCGGGTGCGGTGCTCGACGGCGTGGTCGATGGGGTCGCGCCGGTGCTCGACGGCGTCGGCGACACCACCGGCGCCCTGGTCGGCCAGCTCACCGGCTCGGCCGCGCTCGGCACCGGCCTGTCGCAGACCGTGGCCACCGCCACGCAGGGACTGCAGGCGACGACCGGCGCGCTGGGCCAGGGCGATGTGGGCGGTGCCGTGCACTCCCTGCTGGGCACCGTCGGCGGGACGGTGTCCACGGCGACCGGAACCGTCACCGGCACGCTGTCGGGCGTCACCGGCTCCGCGTCCGGGCTGGGCGGACTGCAGCAGGTGATCGACGACATCGCCGGCGGGTTGACCGGCGGTGTGTCCAACGTGGTCGGTCAATTGACCGGGCAGCCGGTGGCTGCCGCGGGCGGCGCGGCAGCCGTGGCGCGCCCGACCGGCCTGGTGGTCGGCAACGGCGGGCTGGTCGGCACCGTCGATCAACTGGCCGGTCCGTCGCTGGCGACCCTGTTCGGCGGCGACGGCTATGTCCGCAACGGCGGCCTGGCGATGAGCAACGCCAACATCGCGCAGGCGTACGCGGTGACCACGGTGGCTGGCCTGCCGGTGGTCAACCTCAGCCCGGTCGGGCAGGTGCTCGACGGCCTGGGCGGCCTGGCCACCGGCGGCAACTCGCACATGACGCTGATCGGCGGTGTCACCTCGGACAACTACATCTACAACATCAACAACGGCAGGCCCAACGGGCTGCTGGGCCTGTTGCTGCCGGACAGCGCGCCGGCGTGGGCGGACACCTGCGCCGATCCGCTGGGCCTGGGCTTGGCCACGGTTCAGTGCTGGGGCATCAACGCGGCGCAGGACTACCAGGTGCTGATCGGCGACGGCGCCTATGCCAACGGCTCCAAGGAGGTGGTGATCGGCACCAATGCCGAGCACCGCCTGGCGCGGCAGGACGCGGACGTGGTCTTCCCCGGCGGCGGCACCGGCCCGACCGGCGTGCCCACGGCCGACTACGACGCGCGGCTGGGCCATTCGGTGGTGATCGGCGACAGCGCGTCGGGCTCGGCCAACGGCCAGACCCTGATCGGCGCGGGCGCTACCTCGGACAAGGCCAACAGCGTGGCGCTGGGCTACAAGTCCAACGCCGACCGCGGCGGCCGGAACGGCTATGCGGCGTTCGGCCTGTCCGCGCCGCAGAACTCGATCGGCGAAGTGGCGGTGGGCTCGGCCGGACGCGAGCGGCAGATCACCCATGTCGCCGCCGGCCTGGAACTGACCGACGCGGTGAACGTGGCCCAGCTCAAGGGCGCGCTGTCGCTGATCTCTGGCGTGAGCCAGTCGGCGGTCACCTATGACGACGATGCGCAGGGCAATCCCGACTATGGCCGCGTGACCCTGGGCGGCGGCAACGCGCCGCAGGGGACGGTGGTGGGCAATCTCGCCGCCGGCGCGGTGGCGGCCGGCAGCATGCAGGCGATCAACGGCGGCCAGCTGTACGGCTTCGGCAATTCGCTGGCGGCGCTGATCGGCGGCGGCGCGACGCTGAACGGCAACGGCACGCTGTCCATGCCGTCCTATGCGCTGAACGCCATCGGCGCCAACGGCCAGCTGTCGCTGAACCAGTACGCCGGGCTCGGCGCGGCCTTCGGCTCGATCAGCAATTCGCTGGCGCATCTGCGTGGCCTGGTGGTTCCCGGAACGCCGGCCAATGGCAACCCCGATCTCCTGGCAGTGCGCTATACCGCCGACGCCGACGGCCTGCCCACCAACGAGGTCACGCTGCAGGGCGCAGGCGACGGCGCCGCGGTGGCACTGCGCAACGTCGCTGCAGGCAGCGTCGCGGCCGGCAGCACCGATGCGGTCAACGGCGGGCAGCTGGCGGGCACCAACGCCGCGCTGGCGACGGCGATGGGCGGGGCGATGGCCTATGACAGCGCATCCGGGCAGTGGACCGGGCCGAGTTTCACGATCACCGACATCAATGCGGCCGGCGCCACCCGGCAGCAGGTGCTGGACAACGTCGGTGACGCGCTGGAAGCGCTGGATGGCTCCATCGTCAACGTCAACCGTCGCATCGACAACATCCAGTCCGGTGGCGCCGGCAATGCGTATTTCGCGGTGAACTCGAGCAAGGCCGCGGCATCGGCCACCGGCCAGGACAGCATGGCCGCCGGCCCGCAATCCACGGCGTCGGGCGCGCAGTCCGTCGCCCTGGGCGATGGCGCCACCGCCACCGCCGACCGCAGCGTCGCGCTGGGTGCCGGCTCGGTCGCCGACCGCGCCGACACGGTGTCGGTGGGCAGCGCCGGGCAGGAGCGGCAGATCACCCACGTGGCTGACGCCAGCCAGGACACCGACGCGGTCAACCTGCGCCAGTTGCAGGCCTCGCAGCAGGGCACGGTGCGCTACGACCAGAACGGCGACGGCAGTACCAACTACGGCAGCGTGACCCTGGGCCAGGCGGGCAGGGGCGTGGTGATGCACAACGTCGCCACCGGCGTGGCCGATACGGACGCGGTGAACGTGGCGCAACTCAACAAAGGGCTGGGGGACATCATGGACTGGTCGAAGAACTACACCGATCAACGTTTCGGCGACATCGGCCGCGACATCAACCGCGTCGACAACCGCGCCTCGGCCGGCATCGCCTCGGCCATGGCGATGGCCGGGTTGCCGCAGCCCACCGAGGCGGGCAGGCGCATGGCCTCGTTCTCGGCCAGCACCTTCCACGGCGAGTCCAGCATGGCGGTGGGCATCTCCGGCGTCACCGACGGCGGGCGCTGGATCTACAAGCTGAGCGGTTCGGCCAATACGCGCGGCGACGGCGGCGTCACGGTAGGCGCCGGTTTCCAGTGGTGAGCGCCCGGCGCGCACCGGCGTGGCCGGTGCCGCCGCGCACATGAGCGACGAACGCAACGGGGGCTGGCATGGACATGAAGTGGACGACGATGGCGATGGCGGCATTGCTGGCCGGGTGCGGCGGCGCGCAGGTACGCGGGGATTTCCCCGACCCGGCGCGCGCCCATCCGGCGGGCGGGACCTACGTGAGCCTGGAGGGCCTGCGCCAGTATGCGCCGGGCATGAACAAGCAGCAGCTGTATGCGCTGCTCGGCACGCCGCATTTCGGCGAGGGCCTGTGGGGCGTGCGCGAATGGAACTACCTGTTCAACTTCCGCCGCTCGGTGGGCGCGCCGCCGGTGCAGTGCCAGTTCCAGATCCATTTCGACGGCAAGGGCGTGGCCGTGGGCCAGTCGTGGAAACCGGCCACCTGCGCGGCGCTGCTGGAGCCGGCGCCGGTGGCGGCCGCGCCGCCGCCGCCGCCCGCTCCGCCACCGCCGCTGCGCATTTCCGCCGATGCGCTGTTCGCCTTCGACAGCGCGGAGCTGTCCGCGGCGGGCAGGACGCAACTGGACGAGGTGGTCGCCCGCCTGGGCGCGCGCGCCGGCACGGCGCAGCTGACCGTGGTCGGCTTCACCGACGAGATCGGCAGCGACGCCTACAACCTGCGGCTCTCGCAGCGCCGCGCCGAAGCCGTGCGCGATTACCTGCTGGCGCGCGGCATTCCCGCCGGGTCGGTGCGCGCGGAAGGACGCGGCAGCGCGCAGCCGCTGGTGGACTGCGGCAAGGCGCCGCGCGCCGAGCGCGTGCGCTGCCTAGCGCCCAACCGCCGCGTGGAGATCGCCGGAGCCGGCGCTTGAGCCGTGCGCGCGCCGCGCCGGCGTGCGCGCCGGCGGCGCAACCCTCACAATCGCCGGCGTTGGCTGGCGCCCGCGCGCGCCGGCGTCGAAGGGATCGGATGCCGATGGTGTGGAAACAGATGCTGCGCTGGGCCGGACCGGCGTCGGTGGTGGTGTGGCTGGTGGCGCTGGCGGTCTTCGGTGCGCGCCTGCCGTTCTACGATCAGATGCGCCACCCGGTTTCGCTGCTGGGCGCGACCGGCGTTCCCGGCGCGGGGACGTTCAATGCGGTGGGCTTCGTGCTGCCGGGCCTGCTGGCGGCGCTGGCCGCGCTCGGCCTGCTGCTGCGCATGCCCGCCGCCGCCTCGCGCCCACTGCGTGTGGCCGGGCAGATGCTGCTGCTGGCCGGGCTGGCGTTCGCGGCGATGGGGGTGTTCCCGCTGGACGTGGACGACATCGAGAACCGCGCCAGCCAGGCGCATGCCAGCGTCTGGCTGCTGTGGCTGGTGGCGTTCTGCGCCGGCGCGGCGATGCTGCGCGTGGGCGCGGCGCGGGATGCGGCGTGGCGCCCGGTCGCGACCCTGGCCGTGGCCTGCGCGGTGTGGATGCTGTGCAGCGCCTTCGTGTTCGGCAGCGTCATGCCGGTGGCGATGGCGCAGCGGCTGGCCTTCCTGGGCTGGGCGCTGTGGCTGGCGCTGCTGGCGCGGCTCGCGCCGCGCTGAACCTGCACGGCGCGCGCTCCCCACGGCGGAGCGCGCGCGGCCGTCACTGCCTGTAGATCACCCCGTCCTTCATCACGAAGCGCACGTCCATCACCGCGTTGATGTCTTCCAGCGGGTTGGCGGCCAGGGCGATCACGTCGGCGCGCTTGCCCGCTTCCAGCACGCCCTGGTCGTCCACGCCCAGCACCTGCGCGGCGTGCACGGTGGCGGCCTGCAGCGCGTACGCGGCGGGGATGCCGGCCTCGACCATGTAGATGAACTCGCGCGCGTTGTCGCCGTGCGGGCCCACGCCCTGGTCGGTGCCGAAGGCGATCCTGACCCCGCTGCGGTAGGCCCTGGCCGCGGTCTGGCTGATCAGCGCGCCGATGCGCGCCGCCTTGGGGCGCACCACCTCGGGGAAATAGCCGTCGATCGCCGCCTTCTCGGTGACGAAGCGCCCGGCGTAGAAGGTGGGGATGTACCAGGTGCCGCGCTGCTTCATCAGCCCCATGATCTCCTCGTCCATGTAGGTGCCGTGCTCGATGCTGGTGACCCCGCCCAGCACCGCGCGTTTCATGCCCTCGGTGCCATGGGCGTGGGCGGCCACGCGGAAGCCGTAGTCGTGCGCGGTGTCGACGATGGCCTTGATCTCGTCCACGGTGAACTGCGGCGCGTCGCCGGAGCGCGCGTAGCTGAGCACGCCGCCGGTGGCGGTGATCTTGATGACGTCGCTGCCGTCCTTGTAGCGCTGGCGCACCGCCTGGCGCGCCTGGTCCACCGAATTGATCACGCCCTCGGTGGGGCCGGGCGGGCCGACCAGGTGCGAGAGCTGGTCGTTCCAGCCATTGGTCGGATCGGCATGGCCGCCGGTGGTGGCGATGGACTTGCCGGCGGCGAAGATGCGCGGCCCTTTCAGCAGCCCCTGGTTGATCGCGTCGCGCAGGTGCGGGCCGACCTCGCCGCCGAGGTCGCGCACGCTGGTGAAGCCGGCCATCAGCGTCTTTTCGGCATAGCCGACCGCGCGGAAGGCATGGTCCACCGGGTCCAGGCGGAAGCCCTCGGAATAGCTCTGCGGGCTGGACTGGCTGCCCAGGTGCACGTGCAGGTCGGTCCAGCCGGGCAGGCAGACCTTGTCGCGCAGGTCGACCTGGCGCGCGCCGCCGGTCTCTGCATCGGCGCCGCTCACTACCTGCTGGATGCGGCCGTCGGCCACCACCAGCGTGTGCGGCCCCTTGAGCTGGCCGCTGCGCGCGTCGAACAGGCGGCCGCAGCGCACGGCGACGGGTTCGGCCCAGGCCGGCGCGCAGGCCAGCAGCAGGAGAGCGGCGAGGTGGCGGCGGATCGGCATCGGTCTGTTCCCCAGGGGCGGAGACGGCAGCATAGCGAGCCGGCGCGGGAAACCGGCGCGGCGTCTGTGGGCGCCGCGGGCGGTGCCGGGCAGGGGCGCGCAAGCGATTGATATTGCGGGAAACAGGTTTTTCCCGGGGGTGTCGGGGTGGGCTGGATTGGAGCACTCTGGTGCACTGCGGTACGCTGTCCCGCTTTGCCGCCGTCCCAACGCGTTCATGTCCAGCGTCGAAACCAACATCTACGATCCCCAGCCGGTCGAAACCGCTGCCCAGAAGTACTGGGAAACCACCCGTGCCTTCGAGGTCGACGAGACCTCGGACAAGCCCAAGTACTACTGCCTGTCGATGCTGCCGTATCCGTCCGGCGCGCTGCACATGGGCCACGTGCGCAACTACACCATCGGCGACGTCATCAGCCGCTACAAGCGCATGACCGGCCACAACGTGCTGCAGCCGATGGGCTGGGACGCGTTCGGCCTGCCGGCCGAGAATGCCGCGATCAAGAACAGGACCGCGCCGGCCAAGTGGACCTACGCCAACATCGACCACATGCGCAGCCAGCTCAAGTCGCTGGGCTATGCGATCGACTGGTCGCGCGAGTTCGCCACCTGCACGCCGGACTACTACGTGCACGAGCAGCGCATGTTCACCCGGCTGATGCGCAAGGGCCTGGCCTACCGCCGCAACTCGGTGGTGAACTGGGACCCGGTCGACAACACCGTGCTGGCCAACGAGCAGGTCATCGACGGCCGCGGCTGGCGCTCCGGCGCGCTGGTGGAGAAGCGCGAGATCCCGCAGTGGTTCCTGCGCATCACCGATTACGCCCAGGAACTGCTGGACGGCCTGGACGAACTGCCGGGCTGGCCGGATTCGGTCAAGACCATGCAGCGCAACTGGATCGGCCGCTCCGAAGGCCTGGAGATCCAGTTCGACGTGCGCGACGTGGACGGCGCCGCGCTGGACCCGCTGCGCGTGTTCACCACCCGCCCGGACACGGTGATGGGCGTGAGCTTCGTCTCCATCGCCGGCGAGCACCCGCTGGCGCTGCATGCGGCCAAGGCCAATCCGGCGCTGGCCGCGATGCTGGCCGAGCTGAAGCAGGGCGGCGTCTCCGAGGCCGAGCTGGAAACCCAGGAAAAGCGCGGCATGGACACCGGCCTGAAGGCCATCCATCCGGTCAGCGGCGAGCAGGTGCCGATCTGGGTCGCCAACTTCGTGCTGATGGGCTACGGCACCGGCGCGGTGATGGCGGTGCCCGGCCACGACCAGCGCGATTTCGAGTTCGCGACCAAGTACGGTCTGCCGAAGAAGCAGGTCATCGCGCTGAAGCACCCGAAGAACGACGACGAGCGCAGCTACGATCCGGCCCGCTGGCAGGACTGGTACGGCGACAAGACCCGCGAGACCGAACTGGTCAATTCGGCCGAGTTCGACGGGCTGGACTTCCAGGGCGCCTTCGAGGCGCTGGCCGAGCGCTTCGAGCGCAAGGCCCAGGGCCAGCGCCGCGTCAATTACCGCCTGCGCGACTGGGGCGTGAGCCGCCAGCGCTACTGGGGCTGCCCGATCCCGGTGATCTACTGCGACAAGTGCGGCGCGGTGCCGGTGCCGGAAGACCAGCTGCCGGTGGTGCTGCCGGAGGACGTGACGCTCAACGGCACCGGTTCGCCGCTCAAGGCCGACCTGGAATGGCGCAAGACCACCTGCCCGGACTGCGGCGGCGCGGCCGAGCGCGAGACCGACACCTTCGACACCTTCATGGAGTCGAGCTGGTACTACGCCCGCTACACCTCGCCGGGCGCGCGCGAGGCCGTGGACAAGCGCGGCAACTACTGGCTGCCGGTGGACCAGTACATCGGCGGCATCGAGCACGCCATCCTGCACCTGATGTACTTCCGCTTCTTCCACAAGCTGCTGCGCGACGCGCGCATGGTGGAGAGCAACGAGCCGGCGCAGAACCTGCTGTGCCAGGGCATGGTCATCGCCGAGACCTTCTACCGCCAGAACGCCGATGGCTCCAAGGACTGGTTCAACCCGGCCGACGTGGACGTGGTGCGCGACGAGCGCGGCCGCATCACCGGCGCCACCCTGCGCGGCGACGGCCAGCCGGTGGTGATCGGCGGCACCGAGAAGATGTCCAAGTCCAAGAACAACGGCGTCGACCCGCAGGCGATGGTCGCCAAGTACGGCGCCGACACCGTCCGCCTGTTCTCGATGTTCGCCGCGCCGCCGGAACAGTCGCTGGAGTGGAACGAGGCCGGCGTGGACGGCATGGCCCGCTTCCTGCGCCGCTTGTGGGCGATGGTGCACAAGCACGTCGCCGACGGCCAGGCGCCGGCGCTGGACGTGGCCGCGCTGGACGCCGGGCAGAAGGCCATCCGCCGCAAGACCCACGAGACCATCGGCAAGGTCGGCGACGACTATGGCCGCCGCCACGCCTTCAACACCGCCATCGCCGCGGTGATGGAACTGCTCAACGCGCTGGGCAAGTTCGACGACGCCAGCGCGCAGGGCCGCGCGGTGCGCCAGGAGGCGCTGCAGGCCACCGTGCTGCTGCTGAACCCGATCACCCCGCACGCCTGCCATGCGATGTGGCAGCTGCTGGGCAACGCCGAGACGCTGCTGGAAGACCAGCCGTTCCCGCAGGTCGACGCCGCGGCGCTGGTCAAGGACGCGCTGACCCTGGCGGTGCAGGTCAACGGCAAGCTGCGCGGCACCATCGACGTCGCCGCCGACGCCGGCCGCGAGCTGATCGAGGCCGCCGCGAAGGAAGAGCCCAACGCGGCCAAGTTCCTGGAAGGGCTGACCGTGCGCAAGGTCATCATCGTCCCGGGCAAGATCGTGAATATCGTGGCGGGGTGATCCGCCTGCGGCGGTCACCCCCCAAAGTTCCGCCTGCGGAACTTTGGGCCCCGCGCCTTGAGCTTCCATCCCCCCATCCGCGCTATGCGCGGATCGCCCCCCAACTTGGGGGGCTGGGCCTTGGCAACCGGTTTTCGCGAATGCCTCCGGACCAGGAGCGCGTGAGCGTTAGGCTCCGCGTTGCCTCCGCACGCTCGGTGTGCGTTTCCGAACAATGAATCAGCGATGCCGGTTTCATCCCCGCTCACACCCGATGGGCGATGATGCGGGCCGTTTTCTGTTGCCGCTCCCGGCCGGCTCCGCCAGACTGTGCCCATGACCCGATACCTGACCGCCCTCGTCCTCGCCGTGAGCCTGACCGGTTGCGGCTTCCACCTGCGCAACAAGCTCACCCTGCCGGACGACACGCCGGCGGTGAAGGTCGAATCCACGGTGCGCTACAGCGAGCTGGTCAAGCTGCTGGGACGCGGGCTGCATGCCTCCGGCGCGATCGTCGTCGGCGAGGACGAGCCCGGCAAGGGCGCGGCCCGGCTGCAGGTCCGCTCCGAGCGCTGGGGCGACCTGCCGATCGCCATCGACGCGCAGGGCCGCACGCAGGAATACAGCATGCGCTACGCGGTCATCTTCGCTTTCCTGCGTCCGGACGGCAGCGTGCTGGTGCCGGAACAGGTGATCGAACTGTCGCGCGACTACGTGTCCGAACCGACCGACGCCACCGGCACCACCACCGAACGCGAGATCCTCGCCGACGAGCTGCGCCGCGAGATGTCCGCCTCGATCCTGCGCCGCATCGACAGCGTGGTGCGCGCGCAGATGGAGAAGGAACGCACCGCCGCTCCGGCGACCGGCAAGGACGACTGACGCATGCCGACGATGGCGGCCCAGGCGCGCGGGCGCTGAGCGATGGAACTGCGTCCCGAACAGCTCGCCAGCCAGGCCGGCGCGCAGCCGCTGGCGCCGGTCTACCTGATCGCCGGCCCCGAACTGCTGCGCGTGCTGGAAGCGGCCGACGCGGTGCGCGCCAGGGCGCGCGCCGAAGGCATCGGCGAGCGCGAGGTGTTCGACGCCGACGGACGCGATTTCGACTGGGGCCAGCTGGCCTCCAGCTTCAACGCGCCGAGCCTGTTCAGCGCGCGGCGGCTGGTCGAGCTGCGCCTGCCCGGCGGCAAGCCGGGCAAGGAGGGGGCCGAGGTCATCAGCGAGTTCTGCGCGCGGCCGCCGGCCGACGTGGTGCTGCTGATCACCGCCGGCGAGTGGAGCAAGTCGCACCATGGCAAGTGGGCCGACGCGGTGGCGCGCACCGGCGTGCTGTCGGTGGCGTGGGCGATCAAGCCGCACGAACTGGGCGACTGGATCGAGCGCCGCCTGCGCGCCAGGGGGCTGCGTGCCGAGCCGGCCGCGGTGCAGCGCTTGAGCGAGCGCGTGGAAGGCAACCTGCTCGCCGCCGCGCAGGAAATCGACAAGCTCGCGCTGCTGGCCGAGGGCCAGACCCTGGACGTGGCGAAGATGGAAGCGCTGGTCGCCGACGCCGCGCGCTACGACGTGTTCCGCCTGGTCGAGGCGGCGTTCTCCGGGCAGCCGCCGGCGGTCATCCGCATGCTCGCCGGGCTGCGCGCCGAGGGCGAGGCGGTGGCCGCGCTGACCCCGATCCTGATCCGCGAGCTGCTGCTCACCGCCGGACTGGCGCGGGTGCAGGCCGGCGGCGGCAACCTCGCCGGCGAGATGAAGGCGCGTGGCATCTGGGAATCGCGGCAGGCGCCGTTCAAGCGCGCGCTGCAGCGGCACCCGGCGCCACAGCGCTGGGAACGTTTCGTGGCCGAGGCCGGGCAGGTCGACCGCATGGCCAAGGGCCGCGCCGAGGGCGACCCCTGGCTGGCGCTGGAACGCCTGCTGCTGGCCGTGGCCGAAGCGCAGGCGGTGCGCCTGCTGGCCCGCGGGACGCGCTGACCGTGCTCCCCGCGCCGGGGCCACGCCGAACGCGGCCTGCTTCCGAACTGCTGCTGATCTACGGCGGCACCTTCGACCCGGTCCACAACGGCCACCTGGCCATCGCCCGCCGCGCCCGCGACGAACTGCACACGCCGGTGCGGATGATGCCCGCCGCCGACCCGCCGCATCGCCCGCCGCCGGGCGCCGACGCCGCGCAGCGCACGCGCATGCTGGAACTGGCGATCGCCGGCGAAGACGGCCTGCAGCTCGATACCCGCGAGCTGCGCCGCGCCGCCCGCCAGCCGGGCGTACCGTCGTGGACCGTGGATACGCTGCGCGAGATCCGCAACGAGACCGGAGCCGATGCGCCGGTGGCGCTGCTGATGGGCGCCGACAGCCTGCTGGGCCTGCCGACCTGGCATGAATGGGAACACCTGCTCGAGCTGGCGCATATCGTCGTGGCCGAGCGCCCCGGCAATGCGCTGGACGGGCAGTTGCCCGGGGTGCTGGCCACGCGGCTGCGCGATGCCTGGGCCGACGCGCCGGCATGCCTGCGCGCGCGGCCGGCCGGCCGGGTCTGGCGCCTGCGCCAGCCGCTGCAGGCCGAATCGGCCACCGCCGTGCGCGGCCTGATCGCCGCCGGCGGGCACTGGCGCGGCCTGGTGCCGGCCGCGGTCGCCGGCTACATCGCCGCCCATCACCTCTACGGCTGCGCCGCGGCGTGAATGCCGGGCGGGGCCGGGTTCTCTATAATCGCCCCTTCATTCATCGAGTTCCGCCGCTTTGACCACCGAAGCCCAAGTCATCAAGACCCAGTTGCCCAATCCGCCGCCGTCCGTTCCCGCCCTGCTGGCCTCCGTGCACGCGGCGCTGGAAGAGCTCAAGGCCAAGGACGCCGTGGAGATCGACGTCCGCGGCAAGTCCAGCGTCGCCGATTACCTGGTCATCGCTTCGGGCACCTCGACCCGCCACGTCAAGTCCATCGGCGATGAAGTGGTGCGTTTCGCCAAGGACTTGGGCGTGATGCCGCTGGGCGTGGAAGGCGAGCGCGAGGCCGAATGGGTGCTGGTGGACCTGGGCGACGTGATCGTGCACGTGATGCTGCCGCGCGTGCGCGAGTTCTACGCGCTCGAGCGCCTGTGGACGGTGGGCGACCAGCCACCGTCGTCCGACGGGGAAGAGCAGGAAGCCGGCTGACCTATCCGGCGATTGCCTCGCGACGGCGCCGCAGGGCGCCGTCTTCGTTTCGACGCCGTGCCGGGAGAGGCGCCATGAAAGCCAGACTGATCGCCACCGGGGAACGCGCGCCGTCATGGGTGGCGCAGGGGTTCGCCGAATACCAGAAGCGCCTGTCGCACTGGCTGCCGCTGGAACTGGTGGAGATCGAGCCGGGCCTGCGCGGCAAGGGCCGCGACCCGAAGCGGGCCATCGAGGACGAGGGCCGGCGCGTGCTGTCGGCGCTGCCGAAGAATCCCTACGTGGTGGCGCTGGACGTGCCCGGCCGCCAGCTCAGCTCCGAACGGCTCGCCCAGCGCCTGGAACACTGGCGCGCGCAGGGCCGCGACCTCGCGTTCCTGATCGGCGGCCCGGAAGGGCATTCGCCCGAGGTGTCGGCGATCGCCGACGAGACCTGGTCGATCGGCCCGCTGACCCTGCCGCACATGCTGGTGCGGCTGGTGGTCGCCGAGCAGCTGTACCGGGCGGCCGCGATGCTGGCCAATCACCCCTACCATCGGGCATGACAAGCGTATAGAATGCGCGTCCCCGCCCGAATAGCTCAGCCGGTTAGAGCACTTGACTGTTAATCAGGGGGTCGTTGGTTCGAGTCCAACTTCGGGCGCCAGAATTCGAAGGCCTGCATCGCACGATGCAGGCCTTTTTTGTTGTCCCGGAAAACCGCCGGGGAGATTCTGCGGTTCCGGCAAGGAGAGCGGAAACGCCGCGCTTGCTACCGGCATCGCGCCGCGGCCTGGCCGGATCGGGAAGCCGCTTTCAACACCGGCGGTGCCTGCCGCATGCGACGGTTTCCCTTCCATGCGGTCTGCGTGCGCATGCCGTAGCAATCGCGCGTGGCCGATCCCGTCGCGCCCGGGGCGTGCGCCGCATCCGCACCGCGGAAGCCCGGGATGAGCGGGCTTCCGCGGCCGACATGATCCGGGAGCGGATCAGTTGAAGGTGTACTTGGCGCCGACGGTGAAGTAGCGGCCGATGGCGCCGCTGTAGTGCAGCGGGTTGTAGTTGACCGCGCCATAGGTGGCCGGGTCGAGCGGGGCGATGCGGTCGAACACGTTCTGCACCGAGGCGCTCAGTTCCAGCGCGTCGGTGACGTTCCAGCGCCCGGACAGGTCGAAGGTGGTGAAGGAGGGGATCGTCTCCACCGGCGTGCCGTCGGCGTAGAAGGACAGGTAGTCGCCGCCGCGCTCGTCCTTGTTGTCCATCTTGCCGATGTAGTTGACGATGCCGCTGAGCGACCAGGCATCGTGGCTCCAGGTGGCGCCGAAGTTGGCCCTGTCCTTGGGGGTGCCGATGCAGTTGGTCACGTCGCAGTTGCCGTGGGTGCCGGCGTATTCGTGGGTGACGCCGCCGTCGGTACGCTCGAACTTGCGGGTGTGGCTCCACTGCGCGTCCAGGCGCAGGTCGCCGGCCTCGCCCAGCGCGATGTCCTGGCGCAGATCCACGTCGACGCCTTCCACCTGCGACTGGGCGGCGTTCACGTAGGAGGTGTTCACCGCCAGGATCGAGCCGGTGCCCGCGACGCCGTTGAGCAGGTTGGAGTCGCGCAGCACGTCGCCGGCGGCTATGGCCGCGTCGGTGTCGCCCTGCGCGATTTCGTTGGTGCGCTCGATGCGCCACGCGTCGATCGTGACCGAGGTGGTGCGGGTGGGTTGCAGCACGATGCCCAGCGAATAGCTCTTGGACTCTTCCGGCTCCAGGTCGGGGTTGGGCTTGGTGATGATCGCCACCGGCTGCAGGCCGCAGTCGGCCTGGGTGGCGCCCGGTGCGGGGGTGCCGTCGGGGCAGCGCACCGGATCATTGGCGCGCGAGAACGCGGCCAGTCCGCCGTCGCCGTTCTCGGCCGGGTTGGGGGCGCGGAAGCCTTCGGCATAGGTACCGCGCAGGGCGAACCATTCGGCCGGCGTCCATTTGAAGCCGACCTTGGGCTTGACCGCGTCGTCGCCGCTTTCGTACTTGTCGTAGCGGACCGCGGCGTTGAGTTCCAGCTGCTCGAGCACCGGCGCGGATAGTTCGGCGTAGGCGGCGTACACGTTCTGCGTGCCGTCGTAGGCCGAGTAGCCCAGGCCGATGATGTCGCCCTGGTCGGTATAGGTCTGCGGGGTCAGCGAGTTGCTGGTCTTGCGCCACTCGGTGCCCAGCGCCAGACCCAGCGGGCCGCCCGCCAGGTCGGCCAGCACGCGCGATACCTTGAAGTCGAACATGTCCAGTTCGCTCTTGGCGCGGGCGCTGATGGTCGGGGAGATGTAGTCGTACAGGCTCTGCGGGTTGCCCTCCGCGCCCTGGCCCAGGTTCCACACGCCGGCCGCGCAGTCCGGATCGGACAGCACGCATTTCACCGCGCTGTAGCGCAGGAATCCGGTGCGCTCGTTCAACAGGCTGGTGCTCGAGTGCAGGTAGGCGGTGTCGTAGTCCCAGTCGCCCCAGATGCCCTTGACCCCGGCCAGGAAGCGGATGAACTCGTTGGTGTTGTTGGTCACGCGCGGGCCGACGTCGAACGCCGAATAGCGCACGCGTACCGGGACGCCATAGGGATTGTCCGGATGGTCGGCGCCCAGCATGATCGCGTCCGGCCCGCTGTTGGCGTTGACCGGGCCGCCGGGGTAGCCCCAGCTGCCGGAAATGTTCGAGGGCGTGTTGCGGAAGGTGGTGCTCTTCTTGGAGTAGCCCATCTCCACGTAGACCTCGGAGCTGTCGCCGAAGGCGAACGTGGCGCGGCCGAACACATTGGCGTACTTCTCCTCCGGCGCGAGGTCGCGGAAGCGGGTGGCGTCCCACACGCAGCCGCCGCGCGGGTCCTGCGGCGACACCGACGACAGCGCCGCGCAGCCCGGCAGGCTGGTGATGGTGCTGTCGTCGGGCGAGTAGACGCTGCCGGTGGGCGAGGAACCCTGCCCGGCGGTGCCGTTGAAGGCGCCGGCGAGGAACTGGCTGCCGTCGATGTCGTAGCCCCAGCGGCGCAGGTCGCCGGTGCCGATCCACTTGCGGTCGCGGCGGTCGGAGGTGCGGATCGCATCGCTCTTGCCCACGTCCAGGCTGAAGAAGGCGTTCCAGCCGTCCTCGGCCAGGCTGCCGGTGCCGGCGGTGAGGGTGGCTTTGCGCTGGTCGCCGTCGCTGTCGCCGGACAGGCCGTAGGAGCCGCGCAGGATGGCGCCGGTGAAGTCCGAGCGCAGGATGATGTTGACCACGCCGGCGATGGCGTCCGAACCGTAGATGGCCGAGGCGCCGTCCTTGAGCACGTCGATGCGCTCCACCGCGTCCAGCGGGATGGTGCTCAGGTCGGTGAACACCTTCTGGCCGTCGTCGGCCAGGCCGTAGGTGGCCATGCGCCGGCCGTTCAACAGGATCAGGGTGGAGCCGGCGCCGAGGCCGCGCAGCGAGATGCCGGCGCCACCGCCGGCGAAGCCGTTGCCGAAGGTCTTGGGAATGGAGCCGGAGCCGTCGGCGGTCAGGGTCTGCAGGTATTCGCCAACGTTGTTCTTGCCGGTGCGGTCGATCTCCTGGCGGGTGATGACCTGGACCGGCGAGGGCGTCTCGGTGTCGGTGCGGGGGATGTTGGAGCCGGTGACGGTGACGCGGTCGAGCGTGGTCGGCTTCTCCTGCTGCGCCTGCGCCATGGCCGCGGGGGCGGCCAGGCCGAATGCGGCTGGAACCAGCAGCAGGCGCGCAAGGCCGGTCGAGAGGGATTCGCAGAGGGCGGTGTGGCGGCACGCGGGCCGCCGATGTTGGGTCGGATGTTTCACGGTCTTCTCTCCAGGGGAACTGCGGCGAAGAGGCCGCCGATAGGCGGCCGGGGGACATCGACGGCCGCGAATCTAGGTTTTCCCGGGGTGAGACAACGGTGAAAAATCGATTAATAGGCGCGGTTGCGCAGAGGGTCCGCAAGGAAGCGTTCAGCTGCGCTTCCCTGCGGACCGCATGGGCCTCAATTCAGCTTGAAATCGACCGGCACCAGGCCATAGGCCTGCACCGCGCGTCCGTTGTCGGTGGCCGGCTGGAACGTCCACTGGCGCAGCACCTGGCTGCGTGCGGCATTGTCCAGGCTGCGGTTGCCGCTGCTGCGTTCGACGCTCACTTCCAGCGGCTTGCCGTCGACGCCGACCAGCACGCGCAGGGTCACCGTGCCCTGCGCGCCGACGCGAAGGGCATCGCGCGGATAGGCCGGAGCGGGCGCGTGCAGGTAGCGCAGCTGCACGCCCACCAGCGGCGCGGGCGCTGCGATCGAATCGGCGACCGGGCCGGTATCGGTGGGCGTGCCGGATTCGGCCGGCTGCGGGATGACCGCCTCGGTGGCGAAGACCGGCATCGGCGCGTTCTCCACCGGCGCGGGCAGGGCGTGGGGCGTGGGCGGTGGCGCGTGCTTCACCACCGGGACCGGCGTCGGCGGCGGAGGCGTCGGTACCACCGGGACGATGTCCGGCAGCTGCCAGCGCGGTTCCGGGACGACGGCGTCGCTGCGGATGGGAACCTGCGACAACGGGATCAGCAGCAATCCGGCCGCCAGCGCGTGCAGGGCGATGGCCGTGCTGTAGGCGAGGATACGCGAGGTATCGAAACGGATCGGGGAAATGCCGGGCTGCGTGCGGACCATGTGCCACCTCCTGCGTGGGTGTGTGCTGGAGAACAACGCTCGGTGACGCCGGCCGGGGTTGCGATGGTTCCGGCCCGCGTGCGGCCAGTGCGCCTGCAAAGCGGCGATCCGGCAAGCGGGGCCGGATTTCCCGGTCAGCCGCCAGACAGGAAAACGGCGCCCGCAGGCGCCGTTTCCAGGGATCGGGATGTCGGCGAGGATCAGCGGCCCAGTTCGAACACCACGTCCAGGTTCACCGACAGCGTGGTCTCGCCCGGCGACACCGCCGTGTCCATTTCGGCCTTGGCCGAACGCGCCATCGCCATCATCGGCATCGGCGGGCGGAAGCCGCCGTTGCCGCCTTCGGAGATGCTGACGATGCGGCGCACGCGCAGGCCCAGCGACTTGGCATAGGTCTCGGCGCGGGCCTGGGCCTTCTTCAGCGCGGCCACGCGCGCCTCGTCGTACACCGGCTCGGGCTGGTCGATCTCGAAGCTCGGGCCGTTGATCTGGTTGGCGCCCTGCGCGGCCAGGCTGTCGAGCACCTTGCCCAGCTTGGCGATGTCGCGCACCTTCAGGCTGACGGTGTTGCTGGCCTGGTAGCCGGTGATCTTCGGCGCCTCGTTGTCGGCGTAGCGGTACTGCGGGCTGAGGTTGATGCCGCTGGTCTGGATGTCGCGCTCGGCGATGCCGGCGGCCTTGACCGCGGCCATCACCTTGTCCATCTGCACCGCGTTCTCGCGCATGGCGGTATTGCCGTCGACGGCCTGGGTGACCACCCCGGCCGACAGCGTGGCCACGTCCGGCACGCGCCGCGCCTCGGCCTGGGCGGAGATGTTGAGCAGGGTGGCGTCGCTGGCCACGATGGCCGGTGCGTTCTGGGCGTGGGCGGTCATCGGGGCTCCCGAGGCGAAGGACAGGGCGAGCAGCAGCGGGGCGAGTGCGGAATGGCGCATGTGGATCCTCCTTGGATGGATGCGAGGTTGGTTCGGGAGCGATGAACGGGCGGTGAGGCCGGCCGGGGTCGAGGACGCGGCGCCGGCTTTGCCCGCGGTTCAGCCGGGAACGGGCGAAGCGTAGGCGGGAATGGCGGTCCGTGGCGAGCGGCGCGCCTGCGGCAGGCGCCGGCCGCAACGGGCGCGGGTTATGCTTCGCCGATGCTCTATCTCGCTTCCCGCTCTCCCCGCCGCAACGAACTGCTCGCACGCCTGGACATTCCGTTCCGCACGCTGGACCTGGACGTACCAGAAATCCGCGGCGCCGACGAAGCGCCGGCGGCCTACGTGCGCCGTGTCGCGCTGGACAAGGCGCGCGCCGGCCTGGCGCTGGCCGCCGCCGACCCGCAGGCCATGGTGCTCGGTTCGGACACCGAAGTGGTGCTGGGCGACCGCGTCTATGGCAAGCCCGCCGACGCCGCCGACGCCGCGGCCATGCTGCGTTCGCTGGCCGGGCGCAGCCACCAGGTCGTCACCGCGGTGGCGCTGGTGGCGCCGGGGCGCGAGGAACTGGTTGTCGTCGAATCGGAGGTGACGTTCGCGGCGATGGCCGAGGACGAGATCGCCGCCTACGTCGCCAGCGGCGAGCCGATGGGCAAGGCCGGCGCCTACGCCATACAGGGCGGCGCCGAACGCTGGATCAGCCGGCTCGCGGGCAGCTATTCGGGCGTGATGGGGCTGCCGTTGCAGCAGACCGCCGCGCTGCTGCGCGGTTTCGGCGCAGGGAAGGATTGAACGGATGTCCGAAGAAATACTGGTGAACGTCACCCCGCGCGAAACCCGCGTGGCGGTGATCGAGAACGGCATGCTGCAGGAGCTGCACATCGAGCGCGGCTGGCGCCGCGGCGTGGTCGGCAACATCTACAAGGGGCGGGTGCAGCGGGTGATGCCGGGCATGCAGGCGGCCTTCGTCGAGGTCGGGCTGGAGCGCGCCGCGTTCCTGCACGCCAACGACGTGGTGCGGCCGGCGCCGGTGGCCGCCGACACCGAGGAGACCGCGCCCAGCCTGCCGCTGCCCTCGTCGGTGCCGATCGTCGAGCTGCTGCGCGACGGCCAGGACGTGGTGGTGCAGGTGGTCAAGGACCCGATCGGCAGCAAGGGCGCGCGCCTGACCACCCAGGTCAGCATTCCCTCGCGCTACCTGGTGCTGCTGCCGCAGTCGAAGATGGTCGGGGTGTCGGCGCGGATCGAGGACGAGGCCGAGCGCGCCCGGCTCAAGGCGCTGGTGACCGAGATCTCCGCCCAGCACGGCGGCTACGGCTACATCGTGCGCACCAACGCCGAGGGCCAGCCGGCCGAGGCGCTGGCCGAGGACATCTCCTACCTGTCGCGGGTGTGGAACGTGGTCGAGCGCCGCGGCCGCGAGGCGCCGCCGCGCAGCATCATCTACGAGGACCTGAGCCTGCCGCTGCGCTCGGTGCGCGACCTGATCCGCAAGGACGTGGAGAAGGTGAAGGTCGACTCGAAGGAAACCTTCGCCCAGCTGCAGGCCTTCGTCGCCAAGTACATGCCGGTGCTGGCCGAGAAGCTGGAGCTGTACACCGGCGACCGCCCGATCTTCGACCTGTACGGCGTGGAGGACGAGATCGGCCGCGCGCTGGACAAGCAGGTGCCGCTCAAGTCCGGCGGCTACCTGGTCATCGACCAGACCGAGGCGATGACCACCATCGACGTCAACACCGGTTCCTTCCTCGGCCAGCGCAACCTGGAAGAAACCGTGTTCCGCACCAACCTGGAGGCGGCGCAGGCGGTGGCGCGGCAGCTGCGGCTGCGCAACCTCGGCGGCATCATCATCATCGACTTCATCGACATGGTCGATCCCGAGCACCGCCGCCAGGTGCTGCGCACGCTGGAGAAATCGCTGGCGCGCGACCACGCCAAGACCACCGTCTACGACTTCTCGCCGCTGGGCCTGGTGGAAATGACCCGCAAGCGCACGGTCGAGAGCCTGGAGCGGCAGCTGTCCGAGCCCTGCCCGGAGTGCAGCGGGCGCGGCAGCATCAAGACCACCGAGACGGTGACCTACGAGATCTTCCGCGAGATCACCCGCGCGGTGCGCCAGTTCGACGCCGCGCGGCTGCTGGTGATCGCCTCGACCAAGGTGGTGGCGCGCATCACCGACGAGGAGTCGGCGGCGGTGGCCGAGCTGGAGGAGTTCCTCGGCAAGAGCATCCGTTTCCAGGCCGACGACCAGTACCTGCAGGAACAGTTCGACGTCGTGCTGCTGTAGCGCTGCGCCGGAGGCCGCCGGCCGCTGACGGCGGCCCGCGGTGGCGGGGAGGCCGGCCGTTGCATTGCGATTCCGGCTGCCACAGGCATTCTTTCCCACTTCCGTCCCGATCTTCGTCCTCCGGTCCCGTTTCCCGATGCCCGTGCTGTCGCGCTACCGCCTCCGCCACCTGCGCCGCCATGCGATCTACGCGCTGGCCGTGGTGCTGGTGGTCGTGGCCGTGCTGGTGGGCAGCCTCAACCAGCTGTTGCCGCTGGTCGAGCGGCACCCGGAAAAGGTGGCTGCCTGGCTGAGCGAACGCGCCGGCCAGCCGGTGGCGTTCGACCGCATGGACACCGCCTGGACCCGGCGCGGCCCGCTGCTGCGGCTGGACGGCCTGCGTATCGGCCAGGGCGACGGCGTGCGCATCGGCCAGGCCGAGGTGCTGGTGTCGCTGTATTCCGGACTGCTGCCGGGCGCGCCGCTGACCGAGCTGCGCCTGCGCGGGCTGGCGCTGACCCTGCAGCGGGCCGACGACGGCCGCTGGTCGGTGCGCGGCCTGCCCAGTGCCGGCGACGCTGGCGACCCGCTGGAAACCCTGCGCCGGCTCGGCGAGCTGCAGGTGATCGGCGGCCGCCTGCGGCTGCACGCGCCTTCGCTGGGACTGGAGGCGGAGCTGCCGCGGATCGATCTGCGCCTGCGCGTGGACGGCGAACGGGTGCGCGCCGGCGCCCGCGCCTGGATCGACACCGAGGCCGCGCCGCTGACCGCGGTGCTGGATTTCCAGCGCCAGCGCGGCGACGGCACCGCCTGGATCGCCGCCGCGCCGGCCGACCTGTCCGCATGGAGCCCGCTGCTGCACTTCGGCGGCATCGACGTGCGCCACGGGACCGGCACGATCCGCAGCTGGGTGGCGGTGAGCGATCACCGCGTGGCCTCGGTCATCGCCGACGCCACGCTGGAGAAGGTGGAACTGGCGGGCGCGCCTTTCGCCACCGGCGGCACCGCGCCGACCGCCGGCTTCGACAGCCTGCGCCTGCGCGCGCGCTGGCGGCATGACGGCGACGATTGGCGCATGGACGCACCGCAGCTGCGGGTCGCCACCGGGAACGGCGGCACGCAGGTACTCGACGGCCTGCATCTGGGCGGCGGCCGCGACTTCGCGCTGCGCGGACGACGCATCGACGCGACCCCGCTGCTGCGGGTGGCCGCGCTCAGCGATGCGGTGGAGCCGGGGCTGCGGCAATGGCTGTACCGCGCCGCGCCGGTCCTGCGCCTGGCCGACGTGGACATCGCCGGTCGCCTGGGCGGTGCCGTGCGCGGCGCCGGCGAACTGGAGGAAGCCGCGTTCACGCCGGTGGACGGCAGCCCGGGCCTGAGCGGCCTGCGCGGGCATTTCGAGGGCGACGGGCAGGCGGTGGCGCTGCGGCTGCGCCCGGGCCAGCCGCTGCGTTTCGACTGGCCGAGCGGTTTCGGCGTGGTCCACGACCTGCAGCTGGACGGCCAGGCCGTGGCCTGGCGCGAAGGCGCCGGCTGGCGCGTCGCCACGCCGGCGATGCGCGTGCAGGGCAACGACTACGCGGCCGACGTGCGCGGCGGGCTGTGGTTCCAGGGCGACGGCACGCGGCCGTGGATCAGCCTGGCCGCGCAGCTGGACGACGTGCCGATCGCCGCGGCCAAGGGCTTCTGGGTGCGCTCGCACATGAGCGTGGCGGCGGTGCGGTGGCTGGACGAGGCGCTGGTGGACGGGCACCTGCGCGATGGCTTCGGCCTGGCGGTGGGCGACCTGGACGACTGGCCCTTCGACGGCAACGACGGCCGCTTCGAGGCCGGCGGCCGCATCGACCAGGGCACCCTGCGCTTCTCGCACGGCTGGCCGGCCATGACCGGCGTCGATGCCGACGTGGCCTTCATCGCCAACGGCTTCGCGCTGCAGGGCAGGGGCAACCTCGGCGGGGTCAAGGTCGACGCCTTCCGCGCCGGCATCGCCGATTTCCACGAATCGCGCCTGACCGTGGACGCGCGCACCGTGGACGACAGCAGGCACCTGCTGGCGCTGCTGCGGCAGAGCCCGCTGCAGGCCGACTACGGCCCGACCTTGGACGCGCTCAGCGCCAGCGGGCCGGCGGCGGTCAACTTCGGGCTGTCGCTGCCGTTGCACGGCGGTGCCGGGCAGGTCAGCGGCGATGTCGAACTGCGCGGCGCCACCCTGGCCGACAGCCGCTGGGACCTGCGCCTGGACAACGTGCGCGGCAAGGCCGAGTACGGCAGCGGCGGGTTCCGCGCGCCGGCGTTGCAGGTCCGGTACAAGGAACACGATGGCGTGCTGGCGCTGGGCGCGGGCACGCCGGTGGCCGATCCGCGCAATGCCTTCGAGGCCGAACTGACCGCGACGCTGGGCGCGGCCGACCTGCTGCAGCGCGCACCGGAGCTGCAGTGGCTGCAGCCCTACATGCACGGCACCTCGCGCTGGACCATCGGCGTGACCCTGCCCAAGGTGCCCGAGGGCAGCCGCAGCGAACCGCCGACCACGCTCAGCCTGCGCTCGGACCTGCAGGGCACGCGCCTGCAGCTGCCGGCGCCGCTGGACAAGCCGGCCGCCGACGTCCTGCCGACCCGGGTGACCGCCAGCCTGCCGCTGGGCAGCGGCACCACCGAGGTCGCCTTCGGCCGGCGCATGGCGCTGGCCGCGCGCGTGCAGAACGGCAGGACCGGGGTGCAGGTGACCATGGGCAGCGACCGGGTGAGCCGCGAGCCGCCGGCCGACGGGCTGGTGATGGACGGCCGCACGCCGTCGCTGGATGCGCTGGAATGGATCGCGCTGGCGCGCGGCGGCAGCGCGGGCGAAGGCGGGGGCGACGACGGGCTTGCGCTGAAACAGGTGGACGTACTGGCCGACCAGCTGCTGCTGGTCGGCGGCCGCTTCGAGCAGACCCGCCTGCGCCTGCGGCCGGGCAACGGCGCGGTCGCGGTGCAGCTGGAAGGGCCGGCGCTGGCTGGCGACCTGGTGGTGCCCGAGGCCGCGGGCGGCACTGTCAGCGGCACGCTGGCGCGCGTGCACTGGCAGGCGGCGACGGCCGTGGCCGGCGAGGCCGGCGACCATCCGGCCGACCCGGTGAACCCGGCGAAGATCCCGCCGCTGGCGCTGGACATCGGCGACCTGACCTTCGGCAAGGTCGTGCTGGGCCAGGCCACCGTGCGCACCCGCCCGCTGGCCGATGGCCTGCAGGTGTCGCAGCTGCAGTTCCGTTCGCCCAAGCAGGCCATCGACGTGACCGGGCAATGGCGCGGCACCGGCGCGCAGGCGCGCACGCGGTTCGAGGCGGCCGTGCACAGCGAGAACCTGGGCGGGCTGCTGGACAACCTGGGCTACGGCGGGCAGCTGCGCGGCGGGCAGGGGCAGCTGCAGTTCAACGCCGGCTGGGACGGCGCGCCGGCCGCCTTCAACCTGGCCGGGCTGGAAGGCACGCTGGACATCAACCTGCGCAACGGCCAGATCCTCGAAGTCGAACCGGGCGCGGGGCGGGTGCTGGGCCTGCTCAGCGTCGCCCAGCTGCCGCGCCGGCTGATGCTGGATTTCCGCGATTTCTTCTCCAAGGGCCTGGCGTTCAACCAGGCCGAAGGGCAGGTGATGTTCGGCGACGGCCTGGCCCGCACCGACAGGATCGGCATGCAGGGCCCGGCGGCGGACATCGCCATCCGCGGCCAGGCCGACCTGCGCGCGCAGCGTTTCGACCAGACCATCGAGGTCAACCCGCGTTCGGGCAACCTGCTGGCGGTGGTCGGCGCCGTCGCCGGCGGCCCGGTCGGCGCGGCGGTGGGCGCGGCCGCCAACGCGGTGCTGGGCAAGCCGCTGGGCGAGATCGGCGCCAAGACCTACCGCGTCACCGGGCCATGGTCCGACCCCAAGGTGGAAGTGATCGACCGCGACGCCCCGCGCCTGCCGCCGCCGGCGGTGAGCCCGGCACCCGCCGGCACGCCCTGACCGTTTCTGCCGCATGCTTGCGAACCGCAGGCCTGCCCCCATCTGGAAAGCCATGACCGACACCGCCCTGATGCTCGCCGAATCCCGCCTGCTGCTGCCGGCCGGGCTGGACGCCAACCGCCTCGACCGCACCTTCGGCACCCTGCTGGGCCCGGGCATCGATTTCGGCGACCTGTATTTCCAGCATTCGCGGCGCGAGAGCTGGAGCGTGGAGGACGGCATCGTCAAGGACGGCGCCCACTCCATCGAACAGGGCGTGGGCGTGCGCGCCATCGCCGGCGAGAAGACCGGCTTCGCCTATTCCGACGACATCCAGCCGGCGGCGCTGCTGGCCGCGGCGCAGTCGGCGCGGGCGATCTCGCGCGACGGCGGCACCTGCAACGCCAGCGCGCTGGTGCGGGGCGGCGCGCGCGCGCTGTACCCGGCGCTCGATCCGGTGGACAGCCTCGGCAACGAGGCCAAGGTGGACGTGCTCAAGCGCCTGGACCGCTACCTGCGCGCGGCCGACCCGCGCGTGCAGCAGGTGATGGTGAGCCTGTCCGGCGGCGTGGACACGGTGCTGGTCGCGCGCAGCGACGGCGTGCTGGGCGCGGACGTGCGCCCGCTGGTGCGGCTGAACGTGCAGGTGATCGTCAAGCAGGACGGCCGCCGCGAATCCGGCTACGCCGGCGGCGGCGGGCGCTACGGCTACGAGGAACTGTTCGCCGACGGCCGCCCCGAGGCCTTCGCCCGCGAGGCGCTGCGGCAGGCGCTGGTGAACCTGGAGGCGATCCCGGCCCCGGCCGGGGTGATGCCGGTGGTGCTTGGCCCGGGCTGGCCCGGCGTACTGCTGCACGAGGCGGTTGGCCACGGCCTGGAAGGCGACTTCAACCGCAAGGGCACCAGCGTCTACGCCGGCCGCATCGGCGAGCGCGTGGCATCGAAGGGCGTGACCATCGTCGACGACGGCACCCTCGACGGCCGCCGCGGTTCGCTCAACATCGACGACGAAGGCACGCCGACCCAGTGCACCCCGCTGATCGAGGACGGCATCCTGGTTGGCTACATGCAGGACACGCTCAACGCGCGGCTGATGGGCGTGGCGCCGACCGGCAACGGCCGCCGCGAGTCGTTCGCGCACATGACCATGCCGCGCATGACCAACACCTACATGCGCGCCGGCAGCCACGACCCGCAGGAAATGATCCGCTCGGTGAAGAAGGGCCTGTACGCGGTCAACTTCGGCGGCGGCCAGGTCGACATCACCAGCGGCAAGTACGTGTTCTCGGCGACCGAGGCCTACCTGATCGAGGACGGCAGGATCACCGCGCCGGTGAAGGGCGCCACGCTGATCGGCAACGGCCCGGAAACCATGCAGAAGGTGCGCATGGTCGGCAACGACCTGGCGCTGGACGAAGGCGTGGGCATCTGCGGCAAGGATGGGCAGAGCGTCCCGGTCGGCGTGGGCCAGCCGTCGCTGCTGATCGACGGGCTCACCGTGGGCGGCACGCAGGCCTGAGCCGCGTGCGCCCGGCAGGCAGGTGCTGTGGGGCTCAATCCTCGCCTGCCGCCAGCGCGGCCAGTTCGTGGGCCAAGCGCTCGCGCAGCGCCGCGCCCTGCAGCCTGGGCAGCTGCGCCAACGGCAGCTCGCGGCCGATCCGGCGCGCGACTTCCAGGCCGACGAGGTAGCCGCCGCGCGCCGGCCACGGCCCGGTGGCGCCTGCGCTGAAGAAACGCAGCGCATCGGCTTCCCGGGTGGAATCCAGTACGGCAAGGATCGCAGCGGCCAGTTCGCGGCGCGTGGCCGCGTCGGCGCCGGCCAGATGGACGTCGTCGAGCAGCACGTGCAGCAGCGCCGCGTCGGGATTGAGGCGTTCGCTCACGTAGCTCGCCACGCCTTCGGTCCACAGCATCGCGTACACCGGGGGCGCCGGGTCCAGCATCGCCTCCGGCGCGATCTGGGACTGGTAGAGATGGAAGGATTCGTGGTCCAGGAATACCGCCAGGTCCGGCGAGGTGCCGTGGTAGCGCACCAGCCCGTCGGCGCCGATGAACAGCGGCAGCTGCCCGTCGCCGGGTTCGAGGTGGCCGTCGAAGGCGAACAGCGATGGCAGCAGGTAGATCGGGGCGCGGGTACGGTCGAAATCCGGGAAGGCGTCGGCGAAGCGCCGGGCGTGCGCCGCGTAAAGGTCAGGGAAGCCGGCGACGATCCGCCGCACGTCGGCGGCCATCGCGTCGAAGTCGGGCAGCCAGCGGGCGATGCGTTCGGTGCGGGGTTTCAGTCCGGCCGCGGCATAGATGGCGTGGTGCGGGGCGAAGAAGCCGTCCTGCAACGCCTGCGCGCGGTCGGCCGCGCCTTCGGCCCGCGTGTAGGCCTTCCAGAAATCGGGCATCAAATCGACGTAGCCCGCCTCCCCGGGCGGGTTGCCGCGGGAGATGCCGGCGCGCACGGTCGGCAGGTGCAGGGCGGAGCCGGCGAGGGCGGCCAGCAGGAGCGATCGTCGTGTGGGCATGCTGCCTCCGGGCTGCGGGAAGGGGAGCGGCGGCATGCCGCCATGCGTCGGCGCCCGGCCGAAGCGGCTGCTGTGGGCGCGCGGGTCAATCGCGCCCGTCGTCCTCGTTGGCGTCATCGATGCCGTCGGGCAGGCCGTCGGCCTCCTCGTCCGGGTCGCCCGCGGCCGCCGATTGCGCCGGTATCACCAGCTCGCGCAGGACCTGGTAGATCTCGCGGAACGCGCGCGGCGGCTTGTTCTTCGCCTTCTCGGCCAGCGCGTTGCGCACCAGCGTGCGCAGCTGCTGGCGGTCGGCGCCGGGGTATTCGTCGAGCAGTTCGGCCAGCGCGGCGTCGCCCTCGGCCAGCAGGCGCTCGCGCCAGTGCTCGACGCGGTGCATCAGCGCCACCGCGCGCTTGGAGGTCTCGCTGTTGGCTTCTAGCGCATCGCGGATGGCGTCCAGCACGGCGTCGTCCTCGCGGCGCATCTGCTTGGCCAGGAACGCCAGCTGGCGCTTGCGCGCGCCGTGCGAGGTGATGCGCTTGCTGTACTCGATATGCCCGAGCAGGTCTTCGGGAATGGGCAGGCGCGCGAGCTGCGCGGCCGTCAGTTCCACCAGCTTCTCGCCCAGCGCCAATATTTCCAGCGCCTCGCGCCGGTTCTGGCTGCGGCTCTCGCTGAAAAATTCGCCGGTATCTTCGTCGCGTCCGCGCATTGCCCTGTTACTCGATTAAAGTTCGTGTGTACCCGCCAGCTGCCGCGGAAAGCCCCTCTCCCGCCGGGAGCGGGGTTGGAGTGAGGGGCAATGGAGTCCGGATGCTTCAAGCATCGCTGGTTCCGTTCGCCCCTCATCCGGCGCTTCGCGCCACCTTCTCCCGAGGGGAGAAGGGAACGGCAGGCATGGCTGAAGACCTGAAAGGATAAAGCATTGAACACCATCACCACCGGAACCTTCGCCGCCGACGACAGCCTGCAGCGGCTGGAACAGCTGGCCGGCATCTCGCAGCGGCTGCTGGAAAAGGCCCGCGCGCTGGGCGCCAGCCAGGCCGAGGTCAGCTGCAGCGAGGACCGCGGCCTGGACGTGAACGTGCGCCTGGGCGAGGTGGAGACGGTCGAGTCCACCCACGACCGCGGCATCGCCGTCACCGTGTACTTCGGCCAGCGCAAGGGCAGCGCCAGCACCGCCGACCTGCAGGAAAGCAGCCTGGAGGCGACCGTGGCCCAGGCCTGCGCCATCGCCCGCCATACCGAGGACGACGCGGCCGCCGGCCTGGCCGATGCCGCGCTGATGGCGCGCGATTTCCCCGACCTGGACACCTGGCATCCCTGGGCGCTGGAAGCCCACCACGCCGTGGACCTGGCCCTGGCCTGCGAAGCGGCCGGGCGCGCCGATGCCCGCATCGCCAATTCCGATGGCGCCTCGGTGGCCACCGCGCAGAGCCTGTCGGTCTACGCCAACTCGCACGGCTTCATCGGCCGTGAGCGCAGCAGCCACCATTCCATCGGCTGCGCGCTGATCGCCGGGCAGGGCGACGGCATGCAGCGCGACGGCTGGTACAGCAGCGCGATCGCGCGGGCCGACCTGCAGGACCCGGAGGCCATCGGCCGGCGCGCGGCCGAACGCACCGTGGCCCGCCTGCAGCCGCGCTCGCTGCCGACCGGGCAGGTGCCGGTGCTGTTCGCCGCGGAAGTAGCGCGCTCGCTGATCGGCCACCTGCTGTCGGCCGTTTCCGGCGGCGCGCTGTACCGGCGCGCCAGCTTCCTGCTCGACAGCGCCGGCACGCAGCTGTTCCCCGACTGGTTCGCCATCGACGAGCGGCCGCTGCTGCGCCACGGCCTGCGCTCCTGCGCGTTCGACGGCGAGGGCGTGGCCACGCGCGATTCGGCGCTGGTGAGCGGCGGCGTGCTGCAGCGCTACGTCCTGGGCAGCTACTCGGCGCGCCGGCTGGGCCTGCAGACCACCGCCAACGCCGGCGGCGTGCACAACCTCAAGGTCGCGGCCAATGCCGGCGACCTGCCGTCCATGCTGTCGGGTATGGGCACCGGCTTGCTGGTCACCGAACTGATGGGGCAGGGCGTCAACGGCGTGACCGGCGACTACTCGCGCGGCGCCGGCGGCTTCTGGATCGAGAACGGGCAGATCGCCTGGCCGGTGGATGGCATCACCATCGCAGGCAATCTGAAACAGATGTTCGCCACCATCGAGGCGGTGGGCAGCGACGTCGATACGCGTTCGCACGTCTCGACAGGATCGATCCTTGTCGGGAGAATGACGGTCGCGGGCGACGATTGACGTATTCTTCGGCAGCCGCCGCCGCGGGGCATCCAGGGGACCGCCGATGACAGCCATCCCACTCATTCCATAAGACCAAGGGTAAAGGGAAACACCATGAGCGATTACGAGAACAGCACTCCGCCGGCGGCAGGCAACGGGTCCGACGACAACACCATTGCCATGCTGGTGCACCTGTCGGGCATCATCCTGGGCTTCATCGTGCCGCTGATCATGTGGCTGGTGAACAAGGACAACCCGCAGAAGTCGTTCCTCACCGACCAGTCCAAGGAAGCGCTGAACTTCCAGCTCACGCTGCTGGGCGTCTACATCATCGGCACCATCCTCTCGATCATCCTGATCGGCGCGCTGATCAACCTGATCGCCTGGATCGCCTGCATCGTGCTCAGCATCGTCGCCGGTCTGGCGGCCAACAAGGGCCAGGCCTACCGCTATCCGTTCGCGATCCGCCTGATCAAGTAATCCGGCGTAGGCGCGACGAAAAAAGCCCGGGTTTCCCGGGCTTTTTTTTTTGGTCTATCGCCACTTGCCGGCAGATCGGCTGGCGCAGGAATCCCTCTCCCGTAGTGCGGAGCATCGCCCCGCCGGGCATTGCCCGCCCGGCTTCGTCGGCGTTACCCGGCGCTACAGGGCCCAGCCACCTCGCAGATGCGGGGCTTGCCCCGCACGAAGCCTTCCGGTGACGCAGCCGGCGAGTCCGGCACCTGCGGGCGCGCGCTCACTGTCCGGGCCGAGGCCCGGCAACCGGCGATGGGCCTTTATCTGTTGCGTCGTCTGGAACGCGCCGGAGCGCAAAGGTGCATTCCTGCGGGAGCAGGGGCGTCAATGCGTGCGGCGGATCGCCAGTTCGGCCAATGTCGCCAGCGCCCCGGCGCGCGTGCCGAACGGCGCCAGCGCGTCGCGCATGTCGACGGCCAGCGCTTCCAGCCGCGCCTTGGCCCCGTCCATGCCCAGCAGCGCCGGGAAGGTGGATTTGTCCTGCGCCGCGTCCTTGCCGGCGGTCTTGCCCAGCTGCTCGGAACTGGCCTCGACATCGAGGATGTCGTCGCGCACCTGGAAGGCCAGGCCGAGCGCGGCGGCGAAGCCGTCCAGCCGCGCCAGTTCGGCGTCGCCGGCGCCGCCGCACAGCGCGCCCATGCGCACCGCCGCGCGGATCAGCGCGGCGGTCTTGAGCGCGTGCATGCGTTCAAGGCCGGACAGCGGTTGCTGGCGGCCGGTAGCGTCGATGTCCAGCGCCTGCCCGCCGCACATGCCGGCCGCGCCGGAAGCGGCCGCCAGGGTGCGCAGGCAGGCCACGGCCAGCGCCGGCGGCAGCGGCGCTCCGGCGAGCAGTTCGAAGGCGCGAGTCTGCAGCGCGTCGCCGGCCAGGATCGCGGTGGCCTCGTCGAAGGCGACGTGGGTGGTGGGGCGGCCGCGGCGCAGGTCGTCGTCGTCCATCGCCGGCAGGTCATCGTGCACCAGCGAATAGGCGTGGACCAGTTCGACCGCGCTGGCCGGCGCATCGAGCTGTGCCGGGTCGGCGCCGAACAGGTGGCCGGCGGCGCGCACCAGCAGCGGCCGCATGCGCTTGCCGCCGCCCAGCGCGGCGTAGCGCATGGCCTGGTGCAGGCGCTGCGGCGCGGTGTCGGGGTCGGGCAATGCGGCCTGCAGGTGCTGCTCGGTGCGTTCGATCCAGCCGGCGAACAGGGCCTCAGTCGACATCGCCGGCCTGTTGGAACGGTTCGGATTTCTCCGGCTGCGCCGGATCGGTGAGCAGCCGCACGCGCAGTTCGGCCTGTTCCAGCGCCTGCTGGCATTGCCGGTACAGGCCGACGCCGCGTTCGTAGGCGCTCAGCGACTGCTCCAGGCTGAGCTCGCCGGTTTCCATCTTCTCCACCAGTTGCTCAAGTTCTTCCAGCGAATGCTCGAAGCGGGCGACCGGGGAGGCCTCGTTGGGGGACTTCTTGGACATGGCGGGAAGTGTGAGCGGCGGGCGGGAAAGGGTCAATTCGTGTGGCCCGGCGCCTGCCAGCGCAGTTGCGCGCCGCGGGCCTGCAGCCACTCCCGCAGCGGCGCGGCGACGATGCGGTCGCCGGCGGCGAGCACCTGCGCGGCGTCGCACAGCAACGGCAGGTGCGGGCGCAGCCACGGCGCGATGTCCGCGGCCTGCAGCCGGTGCTTGAGCAGGTGCGAATGCGTGCGGCCGGGCAGGCGGATGCGTTCGCCGCCCTGGCGCTGGCGTACCTGCAGCGGCGCGTCGAAGGCGGGCGCGCCGCGCAGCGCCAGCACACCGCCATCGGGCAGCGGCAGCGGCGCGCGGCCGTCCCATGCGGCCTGCCAGCCGCTGGGCCAGGGGCGCAGTCCGGCGACGGCATGCAGGCGGTCGCGCCAACGCACGATGCGCGCATCGCGCCAGCGGAATTCCGCCTGCCGGTCGTGGCCGGCGCCCAGCAGGTCGTGCCGGATGCGCGCCACGCCGTTGCCCGGCAGCGGCGGCAGGCCGCGTTGCCGCGCCCACAGGCGCAGCACGCGGGCGCAGGCCGGCTCCGGCAATGCCGACAGCGCGGCGGCCGACAGCGCGCCGTCGCCATCGTCGCAGGCCTGCAGCCACTGTTCGTCCTGCGCCTGCAGCAGTGCCGCGGTCTCGCCGGCGAGCGCGGCGCTGCGTGCGAACTGGGCGGCCGCGTCGGGCCAGCGCGTGGCCAGCAACGGCATCACCGCGTTGCGCAGGAAATTGCGGTCGAAGGCGTCTTCGCCGTTGCTGGGATCCTCGATCCAGCGCAGGCCGTGCTGGCGCGCATGCGCTTCCAGCGCGGCGCGCGGGGCGTGCAGCAGCGGCCGCCACAGTTGCCCGCCGGCGAAGGCGCGGCGCGCGCGCATCGCCGCCAGTCCGTCCACGCCGGAACCGCGCAGGGCGCGCAGCAGGAAGGTTTCGGCCTGGTCGTCGCGATGATGCGCCAGCGCCAGCCATTCGCCCGGCCGCAGCAGCTCGGCGAACGCGGCATGGCGGGCGTGGCGCGCGGCGGCCTCCGGGCCTTCGCCGGTTCCGGCGTCCACCCGTACGCGCACGATCTGCAGTGGCACCTGCCATTGATCGCAGACCTGCTGGCAGTGCGCGGCCCAGTCGTCGGCGGCCGGCTGCAGCCCATGGTGCACGTGCACGGCGCGCAGGCCGCGTTCGCGCGCCGTCGGGGCGTTCGCCAGCAGGTGCAGCAGCACGGTCGAGTCCAGCCCGCCGCTGAAACCGGCCATTACCGGCGCGGCGACGTCAGTCAGCGGTGGCAGGCACGATTCCATCGCCGCATTGTAGGAGCGGCTTCAGCCGCGAGGAGCATGCAGGCGGATTCTTCTTCCCCGCATCGGCGGCCAAGGTGGGGCAAGTAACCCCCTTCTTCCATGCGTTCCTGGCGCGCCGAAGCTGCGGAGGGGCAAGCCCCTCCGTTACGGGGAATCTGGCAACACGTTGCCCTGCCGATCGATACGCAAACGCGTGCCGCCGACGATGCCGGCATGGCCGTCGGCGTCGGGCGTGCTTTCGCGGCAGCCGTTGCAGACCTCGGCGCTGCCGTGCTGGAACGGGAAGCCCCAGTCGAAACGCGCGGCGAAGGCCGGCTGCAGGCGAGTGTCGTGAGCCGATCCGGCCGTCCATCCGGCGCCTGGACCAGGCAGTCGGCGAAGTAGTCCGGGCCGTTGTCGTAGGTGATCACCGGCAGGTAGGCGCCGTCGCGGCGCACGTAGTAGTACTGCCGGCCGGCCTGCAGCGCGGCCAGCCCGTTTTCATGACGCACATCCCTGTGCGTCACCCTTCGGGCGGCTTCGCAGTGAAAAACGGCCGTCCTGCGGTTTTTTCATCGAGCCGAAGCCGCGCCAGTGCCCCGGCGCCGATGGCGAGCGTGCCCGGCGCGGTCTGCCAGCAGCCGGACAGTATCTCGAAGCGGTCGGTGTCGCGGCGATGGCAGCGTTCTCTGGCGCAGGCCCGGGCGGGCAGCAGGGCCAGCGACAGCAGTGGCGCCGCCGGCCCGGACGCATGCCGCCGCGCGTGGCTCACGGCGCCTTGCGTTCGAACTTCGCCGGCTGCGGCAGTTCCACCGGCACGCCCTGCGCGTCGCAGGTGCCCTGCGCGCACAGGCGCTCGCGCAGGCGCGGAGTGGCCTGCACGATCAGGTGGTAGATCGTGTTCTGCTCCAGCGTGCCGCGCACCGCCACGCTGCCCGGGCCGCGCGCCCAGATGCCGACGTCCTCGCCGCCGTGCGATTCGGCCTTGGCCGGGACCAGCGCTTCCTGCATGTAGTCCGGGTGCTCGGTGTCGACGTGGGTCAGGTCCGGGCGGCCCTGCGCCGGCTCGTAGCTGCTGGGCGTGTGCGGGTAGGTCTTGGGGCCGGCCGGCTGGCGGTTGCTGGCGCCGGTGTAGCCCGGGCCGTTGGCGTAGCTGAGCGTGGTGTAGGGCAGGCCGGTGGCGTCGCGGGCCAGGTCCAGGCCGCCGGCGCCGTCCTCGCCGCCCTTGTCCTTGACCTTGCCCAGGATCGGGTTGCCGCGCGCCGGATAGCCGACGAAGTTGAGCGTATGCGAGTGGTCGGCGGTGACGATGATCAGGGTGTCCTCGGTCGAGGTCGCCTCCACCGCCGCGCGCACCGCGTCGGACATGGCGATGGTGTCGCCCAGCGCGCGCGCGGCGTTGCCGCTGTGGTTGGCGTGGTCGATGCGCGCGCCTTCCACCATCAGCACGTAGCCTTCCGGATGCCTGGACAGGTTGGCGATGGCGGCGCGGGTCAGCTCGGCCAGCGACGGTTCGCCGGCCGGGTCCCTGGTGCGGTCCTGCTCGTACTGCATGTGGTCGGGCTCGAACAGGCCCAGCAGCGCCGGCGCGCCGGCCGCGGCCTTGAGCTGTTCGGCGTTCCACACGTAGGCGCCCTGCGGATGCGCGGCCTGCCATTCGGCCACCAGGTTGCGGCCGTCCAGGCGCAGGCCGACCTTGTCGGCGTATTCCGGGTCCTGCTCGTTGACGGTGGTGAACTGGCCGCGGCCGCCGCCCAGGGCCACCAGCGGGCCGCGCCCGTAGCGGGAGGTCGACAGCAGCTGCTGGGCGATGTCCCGGCAGCCGGCGGCGCGCGCGCTTTCGGGCAGGTCGGTGTCGTTCTCCCAGTTGCGGTCGGGCGAATGGGCGTACGTCGCGGCCGGGGTGGCGTGGGTCAGGCGCGCGGTGGAGACCACGCCGGTGGCCATGCCGGCGCTGTCGGCCAGCTGCAGCCAGGTCAGGGCGTGCTTGCCCAGGCTGTCGGCGCAGTCGCTGCGGCTGCCGGCGCTGACGCCGATGGCGCCCATGTGGGTCTTCACGCCGGTGGTGATGGCGGTCATGGTGCCGGCCGAATCGGGCGTCTGCGAGTCGGTGTTGTAGGTCTTGCTGAAGGCGGTGGCCGGGAAGCGCTCCCAGGACAGCAGGTTCTCCTCGCCCGGGCTGCCGTGGCGCTGGCCCTCCAGGATGCGCGCGGCGGCCACCGTGGTCAGGCTCATGCCGTCGCCCAGGAACAGGATCACGTTCTTCGCCCTGCCGGCCATCGCGCCGTTGGCGGCGGCCTGCGCGGCGCCGTTGCGGTACCACCATTGCGGGGTCTCGCCCTGCGGGTGGCTGACCGCCGGTACCTCGACGGCGAAGGCCTGCGGCGCCCTGGGGGCGGCGGTGCTGGCGCAGGCGCCGAGCAGCAGGGTGGACAGGGCGGCGAGCAGGGGTGTGGCGTGGCGCATGCGATCGACCATGAATCCGGAACAGGCGGCCATTATGACGATCCCGAAAAGGCATGCCGATGACACGCAGCTTTTCCGCACGGGGATCGTGCCGTCACCGGGCTTGCGCTATCGTGCCGGTCCCTGAAAACGTTCCCGGATCCCCTCTATGAAGCTGGTTTCTGCCTGGTTGCGGATTCCGTTCTGGCAGCGCGTGGCTGGCGGCTTCGTGCTCGGCGCGCTCGCCGGCTGGGTGCTGGGTCCGCTCGCCGACACCTGGTTCGGCCCGCTGGGCGAGCTGTACGTCACCCTGATCAAGATGATCGCCGTGCCGCTGGTGTTCTTCGCGGTGATCAGCGCCATCGGCTCGCTGCACGGGCAGAAGTCGGTGGCCGCGCTGGGGGGACGCACCTTCCTGTGGTTCATCGTCACCGCCGCGCTGGCGGTGTGCGTCGGCCTGGGCGTGGGCACGCTGATGCAGCCGGGCACCGGCGGGCTGAGCCTGGCGATGGACGGCGCCTATACCCCGCGCGACGTGCCGTCGGTGGCCAAGGTGCTGATGGACGTGGTGCCGGCCAACGTGTTCTACGCGCTGACCGGCATCGGCACGGCGGTCAACGCCGCCGGCGAGACCGTGCTGGCGGCCGGGCGCGGCTCGATCCTGCCGGTGATCTTCTTCGCCGGCCTGCTCGGCTTTGCGATGGTCAAGCTCGGCGACAAGGTGGGCGAGGCGCGCAAGCTGGCCGGGCAGATGAGCGAGGTCATGATCCAGGTCACCCGCTTCGTGCTGGAGATGACCCCGCTGGGCACCTTCGGCCTGATCGCCGGCCTGGTCGGTAGCTACGGCTTCGAGAAGCTGCTGCCGCTGGGCAGCTTCGTGCTGGCGCTGTACGTGGCCTGCGCGCTGCACATCCTGGTGGTCTACAGCGGCCTGCTGCTGGCGCACGGGCTGAACCCGGTCAAGTTCTTCCGCGGCGCCGCGCCGGGCATGCAGGTGGCGTTCGTGGCCTCCTCGAGCTTTGCGGCGATGCCGGTGGCGATGCGTTCGATCACCGCCAACCTCGGCGTCAACAAGGACTACGCTTCCTTCGCCGTGCCGCTGGGCGCGAGCATCAAGATGGACGGCTGCGGCGCGATCTACCCGGCGCTGTGCGCGGTGTTCATCGCCCAGTACACCGGCGTGCCGCTGACGCCGGAGCAGTACGTGGTAGTGCTGATCGCCTCGGTGCTGGGCAGCTTCGGCACCGCCGGCGTGCCGGGCACGGCGGTGGTGATGGCCACCGTGGTGCTGAGCGCGGCCAACCTGCCGCTGGAAACCATCGGCTACCTGTACGCCATCGACCGCGTGCTGGACATGATGCGCACCATGACCAACGTCACCGGGCAGATGGTGGTGCCGGTGATCGTGGCCAAGGAAACCGGGCTGCTGGACCGGCAGGTCTACGACGCTCCGGTGCACGCCGGCGTCGGGGTGGACTGACCGCAGGGCTGCTTCTCATCCGCAGGGGATGGCCATGGGAACACCGCTGAATCTGACCCGGGTCGCCGTGTGGAGCACGCTGCTGGGTCTGGCCGGCGCTGCTGTTGTGGGTATTGGCGGCCGTGGTTCTCCTGCTCCCGTCGACCTCGATGCGGCGCCGTGGATCGAGTTTCCGCGTAGTGGAATGGATGCGTCGGAGTTGCCCACCCGCCAAGTGGTCAATTGGGGGGATTGGAGTCAGGCAGGGCGCTCCGAGGCGCTTGCCTGGCAATGCGGTAATCCGGAACGAAACGATTTTCGCGGCAACAAGGAACGCTATGTCGCACGCATCGGCAAGGATGCGTGGGGGCCGACGTGGAAGATCGTCATCGATGTGGAGCGGGATCACGTCGATATCGCATGGAGTCACGGCGGCGCCATCCCGCCACCGCCCCCTCCCTCCGCGGGCAAGATCGTCGCTGCGCGGTCTGGCGACCTTGTCGTTCCCGTCGCCCATGTGCGGAAGTCACGCATCGAGCTGGAAAAAATCAGGAAACTCTGGAGTGATGAAGCACTCTGGCATGCGCCTCAGGATGCGGCTGCCTTTGCTTGCCTCGATGGGAATCCGGTATTTCTTGAAGCCTGCGTCAATGGCCGCTATGCGGCACGCAGCCGTAATTGCAATGCGCAGGCAGAAAATGCCACGACCATGCTCTGGCGCGCTTTCAACGAGTTGTTGCCGCAGCCACCGGAGCCGCAGTGGCGGGAGAGCGCGGGATTGTTGAACCGCTGAACCGAGCGACTATCGCAGGGGTGTCGGAAGTCCTGTGGATATCCCAATTACCCCCGGCGCATCATAGCGGCGGCCGTCCGGCCTGCCCATGACAACGAAAGGAGTCGCTCCATGATGCTGCAACGCATGCTCCTGCTGGCCGGCTGCGCGCTGGCCGGCACGGCGGCTGCCGCCGACGCCGACCAGTGGCGGGGGCCGGTGGCGGTCGAGAAACTCGACAACGGCCTGACCGTGGTGGTGTCCGAGGACCACAGCGCGCCGGTGGTCGGCATCAGCGTGGTCTACCACGTCGGGATGCGCCTGGAGCCGCGCAACCGCACCGGCTTTGCGCACCTGTTCGAGCACCTGATGTTCCAGGGCACGCCGCAGGCGCGCAAGGGCGTGTTCGACAGCGTGATCACCGGCGGCGGCGGCCGCAACAACGGCTCCACCCGCGCCGACTTCACCAACTACATCGAGACCGCGCCGGTATCGGCGCTGGAGCCGATGCTGTGGCTGGAAGCGGACCGCATGCGCACGCTGGACTTCAACCCGGAGACGCTGAGGAACCAGCAGGACGTGGTCAAGGAGGAGATCCGCAACAACGTGCAGAACCAGCCCTACGGCGGGTTCATGTGGATCGACATCGGCCAGCACGCGTTCTCCAAGTGGGAGAACAACCACGACGGCTACGGCAGCTTCCACGACCTGGAGAACGCCAGCCTCGACGACGTGCGCGGTTTCCACCGCGATTTCTACGGCCCCAACAACGCGGTGCTGTCCATCGCCGGCGACGTCACCCCGGAGCAGGGCTTCGCCCTGGCCAGACGCTACTTCGGCGACATCCCGGCGCGGCCGACGCCGCCGCGCCCGGACTACGCCGAAGGGCTGAACACGAAGGAGATCCGCCTGCAGCAGTCCGACGCGCTGGCGCAGGTGCCGGCGCTGGCGGTGGGCTGGATGATGCCCGACCGCGGCAGCCGCGACCAGGCGCCGATGGCGGTGCTGGGCGCGCTGCTGGCCGAAGGCGATGCCTCGCGCCTGCACCAGGGACTGGTCAAGGGCCGCCAGCTGGCCTTGAACGTCGAGTCGCTCTACGGCCTGACCAGCGCCTGGGAATACGACGGCCCGACCCTGTTCGTGGTGTTCGCGATGTACAAGCCCGACCACGATGCCGACGCGGTGCTGTCCGGCATCGACGCGGAAATCGCCCGGGTCGCCAGCGAAGGCGTGGACGCGGCCACCCTGGCGCGGGTCAAGACCCAGCTGCTGGCGCAGTGGTACGACGGCCTGGAGATGTTCCTGGATCGCGCCGACGCCCTGGCCAAGCTGCAGACCCTGTGGGGTGACGCCAACGTGGTCAACCGGATCCCGGGCTGGATCGAGGCGGTCGACGCCGCCGACGTGCAGCGCGCCGCGCGCACCTACCTGACCACCGCCAACCGCACCGTCATCGACCGCAAGCCGGCGGCGATGCTGGCCCCCGCCGAGCAGAAGTGAGGACACCGCCATGATCAAGACAATGCCGTGCCTGCTCGCGATGGGCCTGGCCCTTTCGCTCGCCTCCGCTGGCGCCAATGCCGCCACACCGGCGCTGCCCGCCGGCCTGCCGGGTTATGCGGCCGACAAGCCGCTGCCGGTGCCGGACATCTCGCGCAAAACGCTGGGCAACGGCCTGGAGGTCTGGGTCGTGCCGCGCGACGGACTGCCGCGCGTGGACTACGTGCTGGCCATGCGCGACGCCGGGCTGGCCGCCGATGCCGCCGCCACGCCCGGTTTCGCCAGCGTGCTGGCGCAGCTGCTCACCGCGGGCACCGCGGCGCGCGACGCGCGCCAGATCGCCGAGCTGGCCCAGGGCATGGGCGGCAGCGTCGGCGCCAGTGCCAGCGTCGACGGCGTGCTGGTCAGCGGCCAGGCGCTGGCCTCGCAGGCCAAGCCGATGCTGGCCCTGCTCGCCGAGGTCGCGCGCACGCCGTCCTTCGCCGACGACGAGGTGGAGCTGGCCCGCGCCAACGCCGCCGAGGAACTGAAGGCGGCTGAAGCGCAGCCGGGTTTCCGCGCCTCGCGCGCGCTGCTGCAGGCGGTCTACGGCGACCATCCGTATGCGCGCACGCAACTGGACCACGCCACCTTGCCGGCACTGACCCCGGCGGCGCTGAAACACGAACACGCGCGCCGCTTCCGTCCGGGACATGGCCTGCTGGTGATCACCGGCAAGATCGATGCGGCCACCGCCTTCGCCGAGGCCGAACGTGCCTTCGGCGACTGGCAGGGGCAGGGCGAGGCGGTGGCGGACACGGCGCCGGCACCGCGGCAGGCGGCGGCCAAACGCACGATCCTGCCGCGGCCGGGCAGCGTGCAGTCCACCTTCCGGATCGGCCGCCCGGCCATCGCCGCCACCGACCCGGACTACGTGCCTTTGCAGTTGGCCAGCACCGTGCTGGGCAGCGGCATCAGCAGCCGCCTCAACCAGAACCTGCGCGAGGAAAAGGGCTACACCTATGGTGCCGGCGCACGATTGGCGGCGCTGCGTGCCGGCGGCAACCTGGTGGCATCGGCCGACGTGCGCAACGAGGTCACCGGCGCGTCCTTGAAGGAGTTCTTCGGGGAATTCGATCGCCTGGGCAAGGAGCCGGTGCCGGCCGCGGAACTGGAGTCGACCAAGCGCTACGTCGCCGGCGGCTACCTGATCGGCAACCAGCTGCAGGGCACGGTGGCCGCGACCCTTGCGACCAACTGGCTGGCCGGGTTGCCGGCCGAGTTCCTGGGCCAGTACGTGGGCCGGATCCGCGCGGTCGATGCGGCGCAACTGCAGGCGGTGGCCGCGCGCTACTACGCGCCGGACGCGCAGTCGGTGATCGTGGTCGGCGACCGCGACGCGGTGGCGCCGCAGCTGGCGCCGTTCGGCACCTTCGGCGTCGAGGAACGCTGAAGCCGCCGTCTCCGGGCCGGAGCGTTTCCGGCCCGGAGCGCGGCGGCATCGATGGCCCGCCCGCATTGGCATGCGCCGCTCGGCGCGCCGTCTCCCGCATGGATCGAGGAACAGGGCCGCTGCCGCGGCGCCGGCAGGACGCGTCTGCCCGTCCGCTTCCCGCCGAAGCGACGCGGTGTAACACGCTGTAGCGCCCCCTGTAAACGGACCGTTACACCGCGGCGCGATGCCCCGGCGGTGCGTCGCCACCTGTTCCGGCCGCCCGTGGCGCGCGTTGTGGGGTGTAACGCGCGATACAGACACGACATCCGGGTTTCACATGCAACCCATTGTACCGAAAGGGAAAATAGACCTGGCATGGATGCTGCTCCGACTCCCGCGTTGACCGGGGAGGCAGGGCGATGGCTGGTAGGACCTCATATCCGTTTCCGATCCTGATCGGATTGCTGCTGACGCTGGGCGCCAGCGGCATCGCCCAGGCCTCGGGCGCGCGCCAGGGCGTGAAGGCGCGCCCGGGCGAGATCGTCCTGCTGCGCGACGTTCCCGCGCGTCCGGCATACCGCATGCACCCGCCGGGAATGGCGCTGATCGTCGATCCGTCGCCACGCCGGGAACTGGCCGCCGCGCTGGGAGGCGGCGACGGCATCGACGAACTGGACGAAGACGCCTATGCGTCCATCGACTCGGCGATGGAACGGCCAGCGTCCGCGCATGCCGGGCAGACCACGGTCGAACGCGTCACCAGCGGCATGGTCGGCACGACGCTGGGCCATGCCATGGGCGAGGGCGGCATGCTGTCCGGCGCCCAGCTCGCGCGCACCATCGGCGGACCGATGGGCGCGGTCGGCGGGGCCACCCGCGGCATCGGCGACCAGGTGCGCGGGGCGCTGGCGCAGTTCCCACTCGGCCAGCCGGCCGCGCCGGGAGGCCGCTGAACATGAGCGCGCGCGCTCCCGCCGGTCGCCTGCCGCTGCTGTTCGTGCTGCTGTCGGGCAGCGCCGCGGCCTGGGCGCAGCAGGCCGATCCCTACGCGCCGATGCTGACCTACCTGCAGAGCAGCCGCATCGACGGCAACGCGCTGGCCGGCAGCCAGGGGGCGATCCGCATCAACCAGGCGGCGGGCGATCTCAATCTGCAGGCCAACCTGCACAGCGTGGCGGTCGGACGCCGTGCCGATGCCGGCATCCACGCGCGCCAAGCGCAGGCCGACAGCCAGGCCACCGCGCCGTTGGCCGCATCGGCCAGCATCGGCGGCAATGCGCTGGCCGGCGCCGGCGGCGTCGTTTCGATCAACCAGGCCAGTGGCGGCGGCAATGCGGAGCTCAACTCCGTGGCCGTTTCGCTGGCCGCACAGGGCATACGCGAAGCGGGGGACGAAGCGATGGCCTCGCCGTCCGCGTTCGCGTCGGCAGGGGAGCGGTTCGTTGCCGGCGATCCACGCGCCATCCGCAAGGTGGCGGTGGAGGCAACCGCGTTGCGCGGCTTCGGTGGTGTGCTGCAACTCAATCAGATCGCGGGATCAGGCAATGCCGTGGAAAACCGGATCGGCATTTCCGTGCAAGGCATCCCGTAAACAAGGTTCCATCCACCCGATGCATCAGAAAACCTGAAGAGGGCACCATGAAAGCGAATGTCAAATGGACGGTACTCGCCATGGCGGTTGCCGCGCTGGTCGCCAGCACCGCAGCCAATGCGGCCGACGACGACCAGAACGCCAGCGCCGACATCGATCACCAGCACAACGTGACCGAAACCCGTACCAACACGAACACCAATACCAATACCAACACCAATACGAACAACGACACCAACACCCGCACGAACACCAGCACCAATACCAGTACCAACACCAGCACCAGCGACATCCGCAACAACACCCAGAACACCACGGTCGATACCGACGTGGACCTGAAGCTGGATGCCGCCGCGACGCTGCGCTACCTGGATTCGCGCTCCAACACCGAGGTGCGCGAGGACGTGCAGAGGACGTCCAGCGTCAGTTCCGACGAGCGCAGGGAGAAGAACAACCACGGCGTGGACGTGAACCTGGAGAAGGACCTGCGCCTGGGCTCGGACATCCAGTTCTCCGGCGACCCGACCATCAGCGGCGACATCACCATCGATTCGGCGGCCATCGCCGTGGTCGACAACCGCCAGTCGATCTCCGGCAACAACGCCGAGAACGGCCTGCTGGAGAACTCGGCGTCCATCGCCGACGACGTGGGCTCCAACGCCTCGGGCAACCTGGGCTTCAACGCCGCCGCCGGCGACAACAACGCCCAGGACAATGCCGCCTCGCTCTCCGCGGCCGATGCGTCCTTCAGCTTCGGCATGGCCGACGCCGAGGTATTCGTCAACCAGAGCGGCATGAACAACATGACGATGAACCACGGCGTGACCAACGACGCGGGCATCGGCGGCAACGCCTTCGCCAACGCCGCCGGCAACATCGGCGTCAACGTCACCTCGGGCAACAACAACGAGCAGAAGAACGCGCTCGCCGCCTCCGTGGCCACCTCCGCCTACGCGCAGTCGAGCATCAGTTCCAACCAGGTCTCCACCGGCAACAACGTGGAGAACAACGGGTACTACGACTACGTGGTGAACACCTACGCGCTCAGCCTGGGCGGCAGGGTTGCAGGCACCACCCGCGGCAGCGGGACCGGCAGCTACAACGGCACCGGCAATTCCTACCAGAAGACCAACTTCTACCCGGACAACTGGACCGGCGACACGCATCCGGCCGGCGACCAGACCGGGCACAGCGACTGGGACTTCCAGACCCAGGGCGCCGTGGCCAACCCCAACCGTCCGGGCGTGGGCGGCATGGCCTGGGATACGGATGAGCACGGCAACCTGTCGTTCTCGGAAATGGGCACCGCCGATCTGGTGGCGAGCCTGAGCGGCCAGGTGGTGGACGTGGACTGGATCGCGGTCAATGCCACCAACACCGCCAGCCTGTCCGGCAGCGCCTTCAGCGGGGCGTCGGGCAACATCGGCGTGAACGTCTCCGCCGGCACCGGCAACCTGCAGGCCAACAGCCTGGCGCTCGCGGTGGCGCAGCCCTCCACCGGCGGCGGTGGCGGAGGCGGTGGCGGCGAAGGCGGCCAGTGACAGTCGCGGTCCGCCGGTGAGCGGCGGGCCCTGACGCAAGCGGTACGCCCGGCCATCCGCCAATGACCGGGCGATCCCGGGAGCCCTTGTCCCCGTACCCCTCGCGGGCAAGGGCTCCCACCTGCCGGACCCGTATCGGAGACCGCCATGTACTGCAGGATGTTGCTGCTGGCCTGCGTCGCGACCGCGGCATGGCCGTGCGCTGCCGCGGACGTCGCCTTCAGCGGCGTGCTGCCCAACGGCGCGGTCTACCGGCAGCCGGTGGAGAGCATGCAGGAGCGGCGCTTCCGCAACCTGGTGCGGCAGCACACCGACTACAGCTGCGGGGCGGCGGCGCTGGCCACGATCCTGCGCTATGCCTACCACCTCGATGCCGACGAATCGACCGTGATCGAGGGAATGATGGGTGTGTCGGACCCGGCGCTGGTCCACCAGCGCGGCTTCTCGCTGCTGGACATCAAGCGCTACGTCGAAGCACTGGGCATGCGCGGCCGCGGCTACCGGATCAGCGAGGAACGGCTGCGCTCGCTGCGCGTGCCCGGACTGGTGCTGATGGACGTGCGTGGCTTCCGCCATTTCGTTGTGCTCAAGCAGGTGCGCGAGGACATGGCCGAACTGGCCGACCCGATCCTGGGCAACCGCGTGGTGCCGCTGCAGGACTTCCTGGCCGCATGGCCATCGCGCGCGGTGTTCATCGTCATCGGCAGCGATTTCGACCGCGACACCGTGCTGCTGCTGCCCAGCGAGAAACCCAGCGCCCGCGCGCTGTACGCGCGGCAGGGGGCGGGAACCCTCACCGAGGCCGAGCTGGTGGATTTCGGGTTCACCCATGCCGATCTGTTTTGAAGGAACCGGATCATGAACATCGCGATATGCGCCGGCCTGGCGCTGGCATTTGCAATGGCCTTCCCGGCCCACGGCGCCGACGGCGCGCCGGGCCGCAAACCACAGGAAATACCGGACTCGGAACTGAGCCTGATGCGCGGCCGCTACACCGTGGGCGGGAACGCGGTGGCCTGGTTCGGGGTGACGATGATCTCCACCTGGCAGACGGCGTCCGGCCAGCAGCTGCAGGGCGCGCTGACGCTGGCGATGGATTTCGGCGACGGCAAGGTCCCGCGGATCAGCTTCACGCCCAGCGTGAGCATCACCGCGGTCGACGCGCCGCTGCCGGACACCGGCGGGCGCAGCATCGGCGGCAGCGGCCTGCGCAACGTGGCCGGACTGGTGCAGAGCGTGCAGGTGGCCGGCGACGGCAACCAGGCCAGCAACGCCATGCAGCTGACCGTGCGCGACGCGGGAGCGTCGCCTGGCGATGGCGGCGACGCGTCCGGCGGCCAGGCGGCGCAGCGGATGGACGGCGCCAGCGCGGTGGCCGGTTTCGACGGCGAGGCGGCGCGCGTGCTGCTGCAGATCGACGGCCAGGGCGCGGTCGAGCAGTGGCTGCGCAGCGGCAGCGTGGGCCAGCGCATCGCCCTGGCGGGCGACGGGCAGCAGGCGGCCAACCGCCTGCGGATCGACCTGGTGCGGCAGGGACCGGCCGGCAACCTGCCGCTGGCGCAGAACGTGGCCCAGGCCATCACGCTGATCCGCGCAGGCGGCGTCGGCGCGGGGTACTGAGCCGGCACGGCCGGCACCGGCAATGTGGGCATCGATCGAGGAGTGGGACAATGAAACAGCTGGCGATGGCGGCGCTGGTGGGCCTTGTGGTGTTCTCGCCGGAAGCGGCGGCGCAGGCGCAGGCCGCCGATGACGAGGCGCATGTCAGGGCGCTGATGGCGCAACTGGAGACGCTCAAGGCCAGTTACGCGCAGGAGGTGCGCAGGCTGCGCGAACTGGACATGCAGGTGCAGGCGATGCAGGCGCGCCTCAACGGCCGCACCGCGACGGCCGCACCCGCCGCGGCCGCGCCGCCACCACCGGCGACGGCGCCCGCCTACGGCGAGGGATACGCCAGTTCGGCCAGCGAGGCGCGCGCGGCGAAGGAATCGGCGCGGCGCAGCGTGGACGACGTGAAACAGCAGCAGTCGGCGCTCTTCAACCGCCGGCTGACGCTGGAGAACAGCCTCACCTACGCGCGTTACGACCGCAAGCAGCTCACCCTCAACGGATTCCTCGCGCTGGATGCGATCTTCCTGGGCAACATCGCCATCGAGAACGTGGAATCGGATTCGCTGACCTACGATTTCGCCGCGCGCTGGGGCGTCGATCCGAAGCTGACGCTCAACCTCGACGTACCGTACATCGCGCGCAAGACGATCTACCAGAAGGGCGGCGCCGGCGGTTCGGCCGCGGCCGTGGCGCAGGAGGAAACCCATGGAGCCGGCATCGGCGACGTCACCGCCAGCGCGAACTACCGCCTGTTCCAGGAAGGGCGCCGGCGCCCGGAGACGGTGCTGACGCTGGGCGTCACCGCGCCCACCGGCCGCGAGCCGTACGGGCTGGACTGGACGGTGATCGAACGCGACGACGACGACTTCATCCGGTTCGCGGTGCCGGCCGAACAGCCCACCGGCAACGGGCTGTGGCAGGCGAGCATCGGCCTGTCGGCGGTGAAGACCGCCGATCCGGCCATCCTGTTCGGCAACATCGGCTACGTGCGTTCCTTTAAGCGCAGCTTCGACGACATCGATTCCAATCCGGACACGGTCAACCCGGGACAGGTGCAGCTGGGCGACGCCTACTACTTCGGCGCCGGCGTGGCGTTCGCGTTCAACGAGCGCACCAGTCTGAGCATCTCCTTCAGCGACAAGCTCAGCGCCCGCGCATCGACCCGCTACAAGGGCGGGCAGTGGGTCAAGGTGATCGGCAGCGACGCCAACGCCGGTACCCTCAACCTGGGCGTGACCTACGCGCTCACGCCGAAGGCGACGCTGGTGAGCATGCTGGGCATCGGCCTGACGCCCGATGCCCCCGATTTCACCCTGGCCTTCAAGGTGCCCTACATGCTCTAGCCGCGGCTGGCCGGCGCCGGCGGCTCCTCAGCGCAGGCTTTCCAGCTGCAGGTGGTGCTTGCGGCACAGCCGGTAGACGGTGACGCGCGAGACCTTCATCAGCCGCGCGCAGGCGCTGACGTTGTAGTGGCTGCGCGTCAGGCAGGCCACCAGCGTCTCGCGCTCGTCGCGCAGGCGCGCATCCTGCAGGCGCTCCCGGGTTTCCGCCGGCGCGGCCAGTTCCAGGTCCACGCAGTCGATCAGTTCGTTGTCGGTGGTGATGGCGGCGCGCTGCACGCGGTTGAGCAGTTCGCGGACGTTGCCGGGCCAGTGGAATTCGGCCATCGCCCTGCGCGCGGCCGGGGTGTACCCGCGCGCGCGGATGAGGTGGCGCGCGCGGAACTCGTGCAGGAAATGCAGGGCGAGCAGCTCGACGTCGCCCTCGCGCCGGCGCAGCGCCGGCATGGTCAGGCGCAGCACGTTGAGCCGGTAATACAGGTCGCTGCGGAAGCGGCCCTGTTCCATCGCCTGCTCCAGGTCCACGTGGGTCGCGGCCAGCACGCGCACGTCCACGTGGATGGACTGGTTGCTGCCGATCCGCTCGACCGTGCCTTCCTGCAGCACGCGCAGCAGGCTGGTCTGCGCCTCCATGGGCAGGTCGCCGACCTCGTCCAGGAACACGGTGCCGCGATGGGCGCTCTCGAACAGTCCGGCGCGTCGCGTGGTGGCGCCGGTGAAGGCGCCGCGCTCGTGGCCGAACAGTTCGGACTGCAGCAGGGTCGGGGCGATCGCGCCGCAGTTGACCGCATGGAAGGGATGGCCGCTGCGCGGCGACAGGCGGTGCAGCGCGTGGGCGGCCGCTTCCTTGCCGGTACCGGTTTCGCCGGTGATCAGGACCGGCAGGTCCACGGGCGCGAACTTGCGCAGGGTCGCGCGCATGGCGAGCATCGCGCTGCTCTCGCCCATCAGGCAGGCGAGCGCGTCGCCCGATGCGTCCGGCGCGGAGGTTTCCTGCAGCGCCGCCAGTTGCCGCAGCAGGTCGGCATGGTCCAGCGGATGCGGGAACCGGTGCCGGCAGTGCGACAGGACATGCTGGAGCTGCGGGTCGCTCTCGTCCGGCAGCGCCGGCAGCAGGGCGAACAGGGGAAGGTGGCGGTAGGCGACGGCCACCTCGGCGGCGGAGGCGAGCTCGCCGGCCGCGCAAGTCCTGAAATCCAGCACGCCGATCACGATGTCCTCGCTGCGCATGCCCACCCCGCCGGCTTCCGACAGCGATACCGCGCGCAGATGCCAGCCGCTGGAAGCCAGCAGGGCTCGTTCCATCGAACAGGGCATCCCGAACCAGATCACGCACCGGCGGGAGGGAGCAGGCGTTGCGGGCATGGCGGTCACCTTGCTGCAAGCGGCCAACTTATACCTTTCGTGAACCGCGGGAAATGCCGTGGAAAACGAAATGCATGCCTGAATGGGCCGCAAAAACAGGGCGCCGTGCATTCATCCGGCCAGGAACGGAAAAGCCGCGGCGGGGCCGCGGCTTTTCGTGGATCCGGACGCGGACCGGTTACAGGTCCAGGCGGCGCGCCTGCATGAACTTGTCGCCCCAGTAGCCGCTGAGCAGGGTGTCGGTGCGCACGTCCTTGCCGGTGCTCGGCGCGTGCAGGAAGCGGCCTTCGCCGACGTAGATGCCGACGTGGTCGACGCGGCCCTTGCGGCCGAAGAACACCAGGTCGCCAGCGACCAGCGCCGAGCGGTCCTTGATCAGTTCGTTGCTGGCCTGGCTGGCCATCTCGCGCGAGACGCGCGGCAGCTCGATGCCCAGCGCGGTGCGGAACACGTAGCCGACCAGGCCGCTGCAGTCGAAGCCGGCGTCCGGCGAGGTGCCGCCCCAGCGGTACGGTGTGCCCAGCAGGGTCATGGCGCGGCGCAGGATCGACTGCACCTTGCCGTCGCTGTCGTTGGCCAGCGCGGTGTCGGTCGCGCCGGCCACGCTCTTGGAGGCGTCGTAGGCCGAGAGCAGGCGGCTGAGGTCGCCGGCGAACATGGCCGAGCGGTCCATCAGCGGAATGGTGTCGTTGGCGGCCAAGTGCGGGAGCAGGGCGGCCAGGGTGGCGGTAGCGGCGGCGTCGGCCTTGCTGCGCTGGGTGGTATCGGGTTTGGCGGCGGCGGGCCTGGCGGCGGCCGGATCGGCTTCGGCTGTGCTCTGGGCGAAGGCCGGAACGGCGGCGATGGTCAGCGCCGCGGCGCACAGCAGCCGGCGGAACGCGGGAATTCGGTGACCGGGTTGACCCGGATGGGACGGATTTTCGTTCGTCACGCGGCAGTCACGGAAAAATTCGATGGGCGATCATGCCCTGTGAAGAGCTTGTATAGGTACAAATTTCGTTAATTTTTCATTATTCGATGTGACGCGGTCCGCACTTCAGCGCAGCACGCGCTTGGCGCCGGTGTAGTGGTCGCGCCAATAGGGGCCGTCCAGCAGGTCCAGCCGGACCGTGCCGCCGGTGCTCGGCGCATGCACGAAACGGCCCTCGCCGACATAGATGCCGACATGCCAGACATTGCCCCTGTCGCCGAAGAACACCAGGTCGCCGGCGGCCAGCTGGCGCGGCTCGATGCGCGGACCCTGGAGCGCGGCCAGCTCCCGCGAGGTGCGCGGCAGGTTCAGCGCCAGCATGTCGCGGTAGACGTAGTTGACCAGGCCGCTGCAGTCGAAGCCGGATTCGGGCGTGTTGCCGCCGTAGCGGTAGGGCGTGCCGACCAGGCCCAGGGCGCGCATCAGCACCGACGCGGCGGCGGCCGGGTCGGCCGGCGTCACCTGCGGCCAGGCATGCGCGGCGGCGGGAGGGGGCGTGCGCCTGGCCGGAGCATGGCCGCAGGCGGCCAGGATGGCGACCGCGGCGAGCAGGGCCGGCAGCCGCCAGCGGCGGCCGCGGAAAACTGGCGTGATGTGCATGGAGCCCGGATAATGCGCCACCTCAAGACGGCCGCCATGATGGCCGCCTCCCCGTCGGCCGGCAAGGCCGTCCCAACGTCTGCCAGCGGGCAGCCACTGAAGAGTTGCGCATGAAGATCGAAAAAGACCGCGTCGTCCGTTTCCACTACACCGTTTCCGAAGCCGGCCAGGAGCCGATCGAAAGCTCCCGCGAGCGTGGCGAGCCGCTGGCGATCCTGATCGGCCATGGCAACATCATCCCGGGCCTGGAGACGGCGATGATGGACAAGGAAGCCGGCGAGAGCTTCGGCGTGGACGTGAAGTCGGCCGACGCCTACGGCGAGCGCCGCGAGGGCCTGAGCCAGCGCGTGCCCAAGAAGCATTTCGGCAACACCCGCCTGGTCCCGGGCCAGCAGGTGATCCTGCAGACCAACTTCGGCCCGCGCGCGGTCACCGTCGAGAAGGTCGGCATGACCGTGGTCGACGTCGATCTCAACCACCCGATGGCCGGCAAGGACCTGTACTTCGACGTGGAGATCGTCGAGGTCCGCGAGGCCAGCGAGGAAGAAGTGCAGCACGGCCACGTGCACGGCGACGGCGGCCACCACCACTGACCGCCCGACCGGCAGACGCCGCCGCGAACGGCCCGCCCTGCGCGGGCCGTTCCGTTTTCCGGGCGGGCAAGCCCGGCGGCCGCGCAGGGAACGACCGCGCCGCTCCCCCATAATCGCGTGCACCGCCGCAGGAGCCCGTCGTCTTGTCCACCCCCGCATTCCAGCCCATCGCCCCGGACGAGCGCATCGCCACGCTCGACGTGCTGCGCGGCCTGGCGCTGCTGGGCATCCTGCTGATGAACATGGAGGGCTTCGTCGGCCCGCTGGACCTGTCCACCACTGGCATCGACCCGCACTGGCAGGGCGTGGACCGCTGGGCGGACGCCTTCGTCTACGTCTTCGTGCAGGGCAAGTTCTTCACCCTGTTCTCGCTGCTGTTCGGCGCCGGCTTCGCGGTGATGGCGCAGCGCGCCGAGGCCGCCGGGCGCGACTTCACCGGTTTCTACCTGCGCCGCAGCCTGGGCCTGCTGAGCATCGGCCTGGCGCATGCGCTGCTGCTGTGGTCCGGCGACATCCTGGTCGCCTATGCGCTGCTGTCCTTCCTGCTGCTGGCCTTCCGCGAGGCGCCGCGCGCCTGGTTGCCGGCGATGGGCGTGCTGGCCTGGCTGGCAGCGGTCGGATTGATGCTGCTGCTGGGCGCGATGGTGATGCTGATGCCGGCCGATGCCGCGCAGGCGGCCAGCGCGCAGGCGGCGATCGAGGCGCAACGCCAGGCCTACGGGCATGGCACCTATGCGCAGGCGGTGCTGCAGCGCCTGCACGATTTCGGCGCGTCGCTGGGCGCGCTGCTGGTGGTGGGGCCGCAGGTGCTGGGCATGTTCCTGATCGGCAGCTGGTTCGCGCGCAGCGGTGCCATCGCCCGGCCCGACCAGCATGCGCGCCTGTTCGCCTGGCTGCGCCGGGGCGCCTTGCCGCTGGGCCTGGCGCTGATGCTGGCCAGCGCGTGGTACCAGCCCTGGCTGGCGCCGGGCCGTTTCGACCTGCGCTCGGCCGTGGCGTATGCCGCCGGCTCGGTCGCGGGCCTGCTGATGTGCCTGGGCTATCTGGCCTGGGGCGTGCGCTGGAGCCACGCGCTGAGGTGGCTGGCGCCGGCCGGCCGCATGGCCTTGAGCAATTACCTCGGGCAGTCGCTGGTGTGCACGCTGTTGTTCTACGGCTACGGGCTGGGAGGGTTCGAACAGATGGGACGCGCCTGGCAGCTGCTGTTCGCGGTGGCGCTGTTCGCCGCGCAGGTGGCGCTCAGCCGGTTCTGGCTGCGCCGTTTCCGCTTCGGGCCGGTGGAGTGGCTGTGGCGGGCGATCACCTACTGGCGGCTGCCGCCGCTGCGCCGCGGCGAAGCGGGCGCGCAATAGCAAGGCGCCGTCGACCTGCAGCAAGAAGCCTTCTCCCAGCGGGAGAGGGGCATCGCCCGCCCGATCGCTCCGGAGTGAGAAGGAAACGTCCGGTCTTGCCGCTTCGGGCCCTGGAAGCATTTGCAGGCCCGCTACAGCCGGACATGGCATGCTCGCCATCAGCATGGGCAACAGGAGTGGACAACCGATGGCCGAATTCATCACCGGGCATGCGCCGATGATCGACCCTTTCCGCCGCCGCTTGGCGTGTTGCCGGTGAGCCCGCAGTCGTTCGACGTGGTGGTGCTCGGCGGCGGCTCCGGCGGCCTGGCGGCGGCGTTCCGCGCGGCCTCCCACGGCGCGACGGTGGCGATGCTGGAACCGGCGCTGCTGGGCGGCACCTGCGTCAACGTCGGCTGCGTGCCGAAGAAGGCGATGTGGCTGGCGGCCGACCTGGCCGAACGCATCGCGCTCGCCTCGCAGCTGGGGTTCGACGTGCCGGCGGCGCCGCAGGTGGCCTGGCCGCGATTGCTGCAGCGCCGGCAGGCGTACATCGACGGCATCCACGCCAGCTACCGCCAGCGGCTGCAGGACACCGGCGTGGCGCACATCGCCCAGCGCGGCCGCCTGCTCGACGCGCGCACCGTGGAATGCGGCGACGGCACCCGGCTGCATGCCCGGCACATCGTCATCGCCACCGGCTCGCATGCGCTGAAGCCGGACCTGCCCGGCGCCGGGCTGGGCGGCGTCTCGGACGATTTTTTCGCCCTGCAGGCCGCGCCGGCGCGGGTGGCCATCGTCGGCGGCGGCTATATCGCGGTCGAACTGGCCGGCGTGCTGCATGGACTGGGTAGCGATGTGACGCTGCTGGTGCGCGGCGGGGAACTGCTGTCGCAGTTCGATGCGGAGATGACCGCGCAGCTGGCGGAGAACCTGCGCCAGCAGGGCATCGTCGTGCGCTTCGGATGCCAGGTGCAGGCGCTGCAGCGGCGCGGGGACGGCATCCACGCGCACCTGCGGGACGGCCCGGCCGATGCCGTGTTCGATACCGTGCTGTTCGCCACCGGCCGCGCGCCGAGCACGCGCGGGCTGGGGCTGGAAGCGGCGGGCGTGGCGCTCGACGACCAGGGCGCCATCGTGGTCGATGCGTTCCAGGACACCTCCGTGCCCGGCATCAGCGCGGTGGGCGATGTGACCGCGCAGGCGATGCTGACGCCGGTGGCGGTCGCCGCCGCGCGCCGGCTGATGGATCGCCTGTACGGCGGCCAGCCGGACGCGCGGCTGGACTACGACAACGTGCCCAGCGTGGTGTTCTCGCACCCGCCGCTGGGCAGCGTCGGGCTGAGCGAGGAACAGGCGCGCGACCGCTTCGACACGGTCAGCACGTACCACAGCCGGTTCCGGCCGATGCTGCAGGCGCTCGGCGACGGACGGACGCGCACGCTGTTCAAGATGGTCTGCGCCGGCGAGGACGAGCGGGTCGTCGGCCTCCACCTCTTGGGCGATGGCGCCGAGGAGATCCTGCAGGGGTTCGCGGTGGCGCTGAAGGCCGGGGTGACCCGCCGGCAGATGGCGGACACGGTCGCGATCCACCCGACCTCGGCCGAGGAGGTAGTGTTGATGCGCTGAGCGCGCCGCTGGCGGGATAATGCCGGGGCCATCTCCCCCCGATGCCGTCATCCCGTGAATGCTCCTTCCAGGCGCGCCGCCGCGGCGCCGCCGGCGCCCGTTCCTTCGCCGCTGCCGACCACCTCGCGCCGCCTGCTCGCCGGCGGGCTGCTGCTGGCCGCCCTCGGCGCCATCGCCGCCTCCGGCAAGGCGGTGATCGTCAAGCTCGCCTACCGCCACGGCGCCGACGCCACCACGCTGCTGGCGCTGCGCATGCTGGTCGCGCTGCCGTTCTTCGTGGCGATGGGCGCGTGGGCCACGCGCCGGGCGCAGCCGCTGTCGCGCGGCGACCTGTGGCGGGTGGCGGTGCTGGGCTTCAGCGGCTACTACCTGTCCAGCTACCTGGATTTCCTCGGACTGCAGTACATCAGCGCGACGCTGGAACGGCTGATCCTCTACCTCAGCCCGACCCTGGTGGTGCTGATCGCGCTGGCGGTGCTGCGGCAGCGGCCGACGCGGCTGCAGGTGGCCGCGCTGCTGGTCAGCTACCTCGGCGTGCTGCTGGCGTTCGGGCACGACATCCAGCTCGACGGCCGGCGCACGCTGATCGGCTCGGCGCTGGTGTTCGCCAGCGCGCTCAGCTACGCGGTCTATCTGTTCGGCAGCGGGCAGGCGGTGGCGCGGATCGGCGCGGTGCGCCTGACCGCCTACGCCAGCACCGTGGCCTGCGCGCTGTGCATCGGCCAGTACCTGCTGCTGCAGCCGCTGGCCGCGCTCGCGGAACAGCCGGCGCCGGTGTACTGGCTGTCGCTGCTCAACGGCACCGTGTGCACGGTGCTGCCGGTGCTGGCGATCATGGTCGGGGTCAAGCGCATCGGCTCCTCGCTGGCGGCGCAGGTGAGTATGCTGGGCCCGGTATCCACGATTGTGCTGAGCGTATGGCTGCTCGACGAACCGATGGGCCCGTGGCAGACCGCCGGCACCGTGCTGGTGCTGCTGGGCGTGTTGCTGGTGGGCAGCGGCGTGGCCAGGAAGCGATGAGTGCGGCCGACGCTGCCGGCACCACGCACGCGCGCATCCTGGCGGTGATCCGCGCCATCCCGCGCGGGCAGGTGATGGGTTATGGCGAAGTCGCGGCCAAGGCCGGATTGCCGGGCCGCGCGCGGCTGGTGGCGAAGCTGCTCGGCGCCAACGAGGACCGGAGCCTGCCGTGGCACCGGGTGCTGCGCTCGGACGGGCGCATCGCCATGCCCGAGGGCTCGGCCGGCTGGCGCGAGCAGGGCCAGCGGCTGCGCGCCGAGGGTGTCCAGGTCGAAAACGGCCGGGTCAAGCGCGAGCGCCCGGCGCGTGACCTGGATGCCCAGATCTGGGGACCTGCCTGAAGCAGGAGCGAATGAAGAGGAGCGGGGAACGAAAGGGGGACACCGCGCCCGCGGGTTTCAAGTGAGCGGATCGAGAGTGCGGCTGACAGCCGGCACCCGCGGATGTGTCCGGAGGAAAGCCCCCTGAGTCAGGGGGCGGCCGCGAAGCGGCGGGGGTATGGAAGCACGAGATGGGGCCTGCGGTTTGCGCCGCAAACCGTGGGGCGTCAGCGCGAAGGCGATGACGCATTCCCCCCTGAGTCAGGGGGCGGCCGCGAAGCGGCGGGGGTATGGAAGCATGAGATGGAGCCCGCGGTTTGCGCCGCAAACCGTGGGGCGTCAGCGCGAAGGCGATGATGCATTCCCCCTGGGTCAGGGGGCGGCCGCGAAGCGGCGGGGTATGGAAGCACGAGATGGGGCCCACGGTTTGCGCGGCAAACCGTGGGGCGTCAGCGCGGAGGCGATGACGCATTCCCCCTGAGTCCAGGGGGAGGGCGGCGGGAAGCGGTGGGGGTATGGGAGCGCGAGATGGGACCCGCGGTTTACCTTGCCGAAGCGATGACGCATCGGCGAAGGCCATGACGCATCCCCGGCTATCATGGCAGCAGTTCCCAAGGATGCCGCCATGTTTCCCCGACTGCCCACCGTCACCAAGGCGCTGCTGATCGCCAACGTCGTCCTGTTCGTCCTCCAGCAGCCGTTCCTGCTGGGGCTGGAAACGTTCGAGCCGTTCATGCTGTGGCCGATCAGTTCCGGTGGCTTCGATCCGTTCTCGCCGGGTCAGAACTTCCAGCCCTGGCAGCTGCTGACCTACGGCTTCCTGCACGGCGGTTTCAGCCATCTGTTCTTCAACATGCTGGCATTGTTCATGTTCGGCGCGCCGCTGGAACTGACCTGGGGCGAGAAGCGCTTCGCCATTTACTACCTGGCGTGCGTGGCCGGCGCCGGCCTGTGCCAGCTGCTGGTGGCGGCGCTGGTGGGCGAGGGCGGCCCGGTGCTGGGCGCCTCCGGCGGCGTGTTCGGCCTGCTGCTGGCCTACGGCATGCTGTTCCCGAACCAGCGGGTGATGCTGCTGTTCCCGCCGATCCCGATGAAGGCGCGCACCTTCGTGATCGTGTTCGGTGCGATCGAACTGATGCTGGGTTTCACCGGCTGGCAGCCGGGCGTGGCGCACTTCGCGCACCTGGGCGGCATGCTGTTCGGCTGGCTGCTGATCCGCTACTGGCGCGGGCAGCCGCCGTTCAACCGGCGCGGCGGTGGCGGGCGGCCGAACCACCTGCGCCGGGTGAAGTGACGCGCAACGCGCGTCACGTAGGAGCGCAGCTTGCTGCGCGATGAGGCTTTACCGAGAAGTCTCCATCGCGCAGCAAGCTGCGCTCCTACGAAGACAGAGAACGAAAAAGGCGCGGGATTCCGCGCCTTTTTCGTGGTGCGTGGCGGCGCGGCCGGTCAGCGCCAGACCTTGATCTGCTCGGCCTCGGTGCGCTGCATCGGCTGGCCCGGCTTGCACTGGAACGCCGTGCCGAAGGCCGGCAGGTTGGCCAGCGGGCCGTTGGTGCGCCAGCGGCCCGGCGCGCGGGCCTCGGCGGTCAGCCGCTGCACTGCCGCGTTGGGCGAGAGCTGCTGCGGCCACAGCGAGGCCCAGGCGCGGAAGAAGGCCTGCTGGTCGGCCGGCTTGGCCTCGGGCTGCGCGGCGGCGAAGGCCTCCCAGGCGATCTCCATGCCGGAGATGTCGGCCATGTTCTCGTCGCGGGTCAGCTCGCCGTTGACCTTGGCGTCCTTCACCCCCGGGAACGCGTAGCCGGCGTACTGCGCGGCGACGCGGTTGCCGATCAGGGTCCAGGCGCTCTTGTCGGCCGGGGTCCACCAGCTGCGCAGTTCGCCCTTGGCGTCGACCAGCGCGCCCTTGGCGTCGATCGCGCGGCTGATCTCGTGGGCGACCAGCGCGCCGTAGGCGCCGAACTTGCCGGGCAGTCCGGCGGCATCGGTGAAGATCGGGCCCTGCAGCGCGGCGGCGGTGACGATCAGGCGGTTCTGCGCCAGGTCGTAGGCCAGCGCCGGCTGCTGCGGCAGCACGTCCCAGCGGCGGTCGGCGTTGCCCTTGCCGATGCGCTTCATTTCCTGGGCGTGGCGCCAGGTCGAGGCGATCAGCATGTTGCCGCCGAAGCTGCCGCGGCCCATCGGCTGCACGGTGTAGTCCAGGTCGCGCAGCGGCTTGCCGATCTCGATCTTCAGCGCGGCCAGCTTGGCCTCGGCCTCGGCCTTGGCCTCGGCGCTCATCCACGTGCTGCGCTTGACCGCGGCGATCTGCGCCTCGCGGATCTGGTCGACCATCAGCCCGGCCTGGCGCAGCGCGTCGCGGCTGACGTAGGCGGCGGCGTACTCGTGGCCCAGCATCGGGCCGGCGGCGACGTTGATGGCGTCGAGCACCTGCTCCCTGCGCGCCGGGGCGATCGTCTGCCCGCGCAGCACGCGGCCGCGGAACTCGAATTCGGCGTCGCGGTAGGCCTTGGACAGGTACGGTGCCATCGCATCGCCCACGCGCCAGCGCAGGTAGGCCTTCCACTGCTCGGCGGGCAGGCGCGTGATCAGGCCGTTGAGCTGCTGGAACAACGCCGGATCGGACAGCGACACCAGGTCGTCGTTGACGCCCTGCGCCTTGAGGAAAGCGTCCAGCTGCAGGTTCTTGTAGCGGCCGGTCAGGTCCTTGGTGGACACCGGCGCATAGTTGTTGAACGGGTTGTTGATGCCGGCCAGCGGCTGCGCGCTGCGCGCCAGTTCGGTCTCCAGCTGGATCACCAGCGCCGATTCGGCGTCGAGCCTGTTGGCCGCGGTGCCGGTCAGCGCCAGGATCTGCTTGACGTAGGCGCGGTAGCGGCCCATCAGCGCGACGGTGTCGGCATCGGTACGGGTGTAGAAGGCCGGGTCGGGCAGGCCCATGCCGCCCTGCATGAAGTAGCCGATGTGGCGGTCCAGCGCCTTCAGGTCCACGTCCGGGGCGAAGTTGAACGCCACCGGGATGCCGACCTGGTGCAGCGCGGCGATCGAGGCGGGGATGTCCTTGGCCTTCTTGATCGCGTTGATGCGGCCCAGCAGCGGCGCGATCGGCTTGGAGCCGTCGGCCTCCACCGCCGCCTCGTCCAGGCCGCTGGCCCAGAAGTCGCCCAGCAGTTTCTGCACGTTGCCCTGTGGCGCCGTCATCGCGCGGTCCAGCAGCTGGCGCTGCTGGTCGCGCGCGTTCTCCGCCAGCTGCCCCAGCGCCGTCACCGCGCCGACCTGCGGCACCGGATTGGCCTTGAGCCAGTCCGCGTTGGCCTGCTCGTAGAAATCGGTACAGGCGGGGCTGACCGCTGGCGCGCGGGGCGCGGCCTTCTTGCGCGCGGCATCGGCGCCTGGCGCGGACAGCGCGGCGGCCAGGCCGAAGGCCAGTGCCAGGGAAAGCGGACGGAGAGTGGGCATGTGCAGCGAATCCATCATGGATTGAAAGTGGGCGGAGTTTAACAAGCCGGCACCGGCGCGGGTGTCGTCGTGCCGTCGGCCGCGGTGCGGGACGGCGCTGCCGTACATTTACCTCGTGCAGCGCCCCGGCCATGCCGCGCCGGCCGTGGGCGGAACCGCCGCCGCGCACTGCCGGACACGGGAACACGCACCGGAAAAAGCGAAGGCCCGGATCGCTCCGGGCCTTCGTCGGTACCGTGGTTTCAGCCGCGGCTTACCAGATCACCACCTGCTTGTCGCCGGTACGGGCCATCGGCGCGCCGGCCTTGCACTGGAAGGCGGCGGCGAAGGTCGGCAGGTTCGACGGCGCGCCCATGGCGCGGAACTGCGCCGGTGCGTGCGGGTCGGTGGCCAGGCGGACCTTGGCGTTCTCCGGGGTGTACTTGGTACGCCACACGGTGGCCCAGTTGAAGAAGAAGCGCTGGTCGCGGGTGAAGCCGTCGACCTTCGGGTCTTCCTTGCCGGCGCTGGCCTTCTGCAGGGCGTCGTAGGCCGTGGCCAGGCCGCCCAGGTCGGCGATGTTCTCGCCCAGGGTCAGCGAGCCGTTGACGTTCTGGTCGCCGACCTTGTACGCGTCGAACTGCTTGACCAGCTTGCCGGTCAGGCCGGAGAAGCCCTTGGCGTCGGCCTCGCTCCACCAGTTCTCGAAGTTGCCGGTCGGCCCGAAGCGGCTGCCCTGGTCGTCGTAACCGTGGGTCATCTCGTGGCCGATCACCGCGCCGATGCCGCCGTAGTTCAGCGCGTCGTCGGCGTTCGGGTCGAAGAACGGCGGCTGCAGGATGGCGGCCGGGAACACGATCTCGTTCTGCAGCGGGTTGTAGTAGGCGTTGACCGTCTGCGGGGTCATGCCCCACTCGGTCTTGTCCACCGGCTGGCCGATCTTGGACAGCGCGAACTTGTAGTTGAACGCGTTCGCGGCGCGGATGTTGCCCAGGTAGTCGTCATGCGAGGTCTGCAGGCCGCTCCAGTCGCGCCACTTGTCCGGGTAGCCGATCTTCGGGGTGAAGGTCTCCCACTTGGCGATGGCCTTGGCCTTGGTCTCCTCGCTCATCCACGGCAGGTTCTGGATGCGGTCCTTCAGCGCGGCGGCCAGGTTCTTCACCAGTTCTTCCATCTTGGCCTTGGCTTCCGGCGAGAAGGCGACCTTGACGTACATCTGGCCGAAGGCTTCGCCGGCGTCGTTCTCGATGGTGCCCAGCACGCGCTTCCAGCGCGGTTTGATTTCCTTCTGGCCGTTGAGCTCCTTGCCGTAGAACGCGTAGTTCTCCTGTACGAAGGCATCGCTCAGGTACGGCGAGGCGCCGTCGACGGTGTGGAAGCGCAGGTAGGTGCGCCACATGGCCGGGTCGGTGTCGCCCAGCATCTTGCTCACTTCCTGGTGGAAGCCCGGGATCGCCAGCGAGAACTTCTCCGGCGTGGCCACGCCCTGCGCCTCGAAGAACTTGCTCCAGCTGAAGTTCGGGGTGAGCTTATCGGCGTCGGCGACGGTGACCGGGTTGTAGTACAGCGACACGTCGCGCGAGAGCTCGACGCTGGACTTGGAGGCCTTGGCCAGGCGGGTCTCGAACTTGACCACGTCCTCGGCCTGTTTGGCGGCATCGGCCGCGGCCACGCCGGACAGTTCCAGCACCTTGGCCACGTGCGCCTGGTAGGCCTTGAGCTTGTCGGCCTTCTTGGCGTCGGTGTAGTAGGTGGTGTCCGGCAGGCCCAGGCCGCCCTGGCTGGCGTAGGCCATGTTCACCGACGAATTCTTGAAGTCCGCTTCCGGACCGAAGCCGAACAGCACGTTCTCGCCCTTGGCCGCGCTGGTGCGCAGGTAGTTGGCGATGGCGTCCTTGTCCTGCAGGGCGTCGATGGCGTCCAGGTCGGCCTTCAGCGGGGTGATGCCCAGCGCATTGATCTTGGCTTCATCCATGCCCGAGGCCCAGAAGTCGCCGACGATCTTCTCCACGCCGGTGGCGTTCTTGATCGCCGCGGCCTGCTCGGCCAGCTGGTGCTGCACGGCGACCGAGCGCTCGTCCAGGATGGTGAAGGCACCCCAGCTGGTGCGGTCGGCCGGGATCTCGTTGGCGCTCAGCCACTTGTCGTTGACGTAGCCGCCGAAGTCGGTGCAGGCGTCCTTGCTCGGGTCCAGGTCGGCCGCGGTGAAGGCGTTGTAGGCCGGCAGCTTGGACTCGTCCAGCTTCAGTTCGGCGGCGGCCTCGGGCGCCGGCGTGGCGACGGCCGCGGCCGGGGTTTCTTCTTTCTTGCAGCCGACCAGCGCGGCCGAGACGGCCAGGGTCAGCAGGAGAATCTGGGGTTTGCGAACGATCACAGGAGGCCTCCAGGCCGGATTCGGTGCATGGGGTGAGACCCCGATCACAGGGGCGTGCGCAGAAGATACGCCTGTAACCGTCGCCGAAAGGGTGTCGAAGGTCATGCCGGTTGCCGGGGCCGGCGGCGGGCGGCGGGTGATATACAGGTCCCCATGGCAGACAACTCTTCGCGGCAGTGGGATGCGGTGCTGGTGGGCGGCGGCCACAACGGACTGGTCTGCGCGGCCTACCTGGCCAGGGCCGGCAAACGGGTGCTGGTGCTGGAGCGGCGCGACGTGGTCGGCGGCGCCGCGGTCACCGAGGAATTCCACCCCGGTTTCCGCAACTCGGTGGCGTCCTACACCGTGTCCCTGCTGCAGCCCAGGGTGATCGAGGACCTTGCGCTCGAACGCCACGGCCTGCGCGTGGTGCCGCGGCGGATCAACAACTTCCTGCCGCTGCCCGGAGGCCGCTACCTGCTGGCCGGCGGCGGGCGCACCCGCCGGGAGGTGGCGAAGTTCTCCGCCCGCGACGCCGAGCGCCTGCCCGCCTACGAGCAGCGCCTGGAAATGTTCGCCGACGTGCTGCGCGCGGTGGCGCTGCAGCCCCCGCCGAACGTGACCGACGGGGGCTGGCTGCGCGCGCTGCCGGAACTGTGGAAGGCTGGCCAGCTGGGGCGGCGCCTGCAGGGGCTGGACGCCGGCCTGAAGCAGGAACTGCTGGACCTGTTCACCATCTCCGCGGCAGAGTACCTGGACCGCTGGTTCGAAAGCGAACCGATCAAGGCGCTGTTCGGCTTCGACGGCATCGTCGGCAACTACGCCAGCCCGTATGCGCCGGGTACTGCCTACGTGCTGCTGCACCACGTGTTCGGGCAGAGCAACGGCGTCAAGGGCGCGTGGGGGCACGCGATCGGCGGGATGGGCGCGATCACCCAGGCCATGGCGCGTTCGGCGATCGAATCGGGCGCTGTCATCCGCACCGGCGCGGGGGTGGAGCGCGTGCTGGTGGAAGGCGGCCGGGCGACGGGCGTGGTGACCGATGCCGGCGAGATCATCCATGCCCGCGCGGTGGTCGCGAACGTGAACCCGAAACTGCTGTACGAGCGGTTGCTGGCGCCGGCGGATGTGCCGGCTGCTACCCGCGAGCGCATGGCGAACTGGCGCTGCGGCTCGGGCACCTTCCGCATGAACGTGGCGCTGTCGCGCCTGCCGGATTTCAGCGTATTGCCGGGGCAGGGCGACCACCTCACCGCCGGCATCATCATCGCCCCCAGCCTGGACTACATGGACCGCGCCTGGCAGGACGCGCGCCGCCACGGCTGGTCGCGCGAACCGGTGGTGGAAATGCTGATTCCCAGCACGCTGGACGATTCATTGGCGCCCCCGGGCCAGCATGTCGCCAGCCTGTTCTGCCAGCACGTCGCCCCGCAGCTGCCGGACGGACGCAGCTGGGACGACCACCGCGAGGAAGTGGCCGACCTGATGATCGCCACCGTCGAGCGCCACGCCCCCGGCTTCGCCGCCTCGGTACTGGGCCGGCAGATCCTCAGTCCGCTCGATCTGGAGCGGACCTTCGGCCTGATCGGCGGCGACATCTTCCACGGCGCGCTGAGCCTCAACCAGCTGTTCAGCGCCCGGCCCATGCTGGGCCAGGCCGACTACCGCGGCGCGATCCCCGGGTTGTACCTGTGTGGTTCGGGCACGCATCCGGGGGGCGGTGTGACTGGAGCGCCGGGGCACAACGCGGCGCGGGCGATTCTAAAAAACAACAGCCGCTAAGAGCGGCTGTTGTGGGTTATTGCCAGGCGGCCATCAGCGTTTGCCGGCGTCGCCCTGCAGTTGAGGCATCGCTCGCTGACGGCGGGCGATGCCTCTGTCCCTCAGGGCTTGTCGCCGATGCCTTCAATGCGGGGCATTTCATTGCCCGCATCCGGTTCCGAAACGTCCTGCAGCGGCGCGACCGCGGGTATACGGGGCGGCTGTGCATCGGCGGGGATCTGTTGGGCAGAACCGACGTTGACCGTGGCGATACGCGGTTTCATCCACACCGAGTCCTGCCACGCCTGGTACTTGGCGGGATCCCAGTAGCGGTCGTCATAGAACTTGGTGCCATCGATCTGGGTGGTGCCACTGGCCGTAGGAACGATGATCTTGACGTTCCCGGCAAAGCCCGTGCGGCTGCCGGTCAACGCCCGGCGCTCGCGGCGCAGCTTGGTGGCGATGCGCGGCAGCGCGGCGGCATCGCCATAGCGCGCGTAGATGTCCTGTCCCAGGCTTATCGCCCTGGTGCGCTCGCTTTCGGACAGCTCCGCCCAATAACGTTCGCGCAACCCCGCGAACCCTTCGTATCCGCGCTCGGCGGCGAGGTCCATCCAGGCATAGGCCAACGCGCGATCCTCGGCGGTGCCCACGCCGGTCCAGAGCATTTCGGCGACCATCCCCTGCGAGGGCTTGTCTCCATAGAACGAGGCGTACTGGAAATACTGGAAAGCCTTTTCGCGGTCGCCTGCCTTGTGCTTCTCCAGGCCCAGCAGGCGGAAGCGCAGGTCCGGGTGGCCATTCAGGAAGCCGGCCGTGATCATCAGCTGATCCTCGGTGGGATCGGCCGGCGCCGCAGCATTGTTGCCCGCCACTACCGGCGCGGCGGTGGCGAACACGAGCAGCGCGGCCAGGGCGATGGGGGTCTTGCGAATCATGCGGGGTCCTTGTGCATTCCATGTCTTGGCGACATGGTCGGTGAAAGCGGAAGGGGCGTGAACGGCCAGAAGTCATTGGCCGAAAAGGCAATGGAGGCCGTAGCCTCCATTGCCATGCTGCCAGGACGCATCGGCGTGGCCGATGTGACCGGGATTTACTTCGCCTCGGAAACCGGCGTCGAGTTGCCCACGCTGCCCTTGCCATCGCCGATATGGCGCTGGAAGAAGTTCAGCATTTCGGTGTAGAGGTTCACCCGGGCTTCCTCGCCGTAGAAACCGTGCATCTCGCCCGACTGGATGATCATCCCTTCAGGTTTGTTGCCAGCGGCGATCAACGCCTTGTTCATCAGCTCCGTCTGTTCGGGGACGGCACGCTCGTCGCGTGCGCCCGCGGCGAGGTAGACCGGAATCTTGACCTCGCCCGCACGCAGTGCCGGCGAGGCGCGGTTCCAGTCGGCGCGGTCGGAACCATGGGTCCTGCGCAGGTAGCGCAGGCCCGAATCCCGCTGCGGGATGTCGCCCTTCTTGAACAGCATGTCCACGTCGTAGACGCCGACATAGCCGAATGCACATTGGAACAGTCCCGGTTCGCGGATCGGGGCCATCAGCGCCGAGTAGCCGCCGAAGCTGCCGCCGTAGATGCAGATGCGATCGCGATTGACGTAGCCGTTGTCGATGGCCCAATGCGTGGCTTCCAGGATGTCGTTCTGGATTCCCTGGTCCCACTGGCGGTGGCCGGCGTCCTGGAAAGCCTTGCCATATCCGCTGGAGCCGCGGAAGTTCACCTGCAGCGTCGCGTAGCCGCGGCTGGCGAACAGCTGGGTCTCCGGATTGAAGCCCCAGTTGTCGCGGGGGCCGATGGGACCGCCGTGCGGATTGACGATCAGCGGCAGGTTCTTGCCGTCGGAGCCGTGGGGAATGGTCAGGTAGCCGTAGATCCGCTTCCCGTCCTTGGTCGTCAAGCTGAACGACCGGATGGACGCCATCTGCGCCTTGTTGAGCTGGGGGCGCCTTGCCATCAGGAAGCGGGCCTTCCCGGTATCGCGGTCGTAGAGATAGAGCTCGCCCGGATTGTTGTCGCTGTAGACGCTTACGATGATCTTCTTGCCATCCTGCGTATAGCTGGAGAAGTCCACCATCTGGCCTTCGAACGCCGACGCCAGCGAGGCGTAGATCTCGGCGTCGGGATGATCCTCGTTCAGCAGCTTGACCGCGGGCGTGCCGGCTTCAGTGACCACGCCGATGAGGGTGTTGTCGTCCGTGGACCAGATCATGTCCGAGACTTCGGCGACAGGGTCCTGGAACAGCTTGTTGAACGTGCCGGTCGTGACATCGAGCGTGCCGATGGCCGCAGGTGCCTTTTCGTCGTCCTCGCTGGCGTAGACCGTTCCTTCGTGCGTGGTGCGGACCACGTCCAGATGCTTGCCGTCGGACTTCGACGAATTGAGCAGCGTCCAGCTGCTGCCGTCGCGTCGATACAGTTCGCTGCGTTCCTCGTATTCGCCGTCCTCGTTCTTGCTGGAGGAGCAGATCGCGAAGCGCGGCATTTTTTCCGCATCCAGGGCGATGCTGCAGTTCTCCTTGGGCGCGCGGCCAAGCGAGGTGCGGCGGCCGGTCAGCGTGTCCATCTTCACTACTTCGGTATTGCCGCCTTCCGAAGAGCGGTAGGAGATCGACTGCATGATGACGTTCTGGTCGTCATCCCGGAGCGTATCCAGCAGCGAGAATCCCTGGTTGCCGACGGTCTTGCCACGCTGGGTGCTGTCCTGCGCGCCGTAATGGATCAGGGGCCGCGGCTGGCTGCCGTCGGCATTGACCGCATACCACTCACCGGTGGGGCTGGGCTGGGCGTAGCCGCCCATCTTCTTCACGGAATTGAACATCAGCCGCTCGGGGCTGGTCCAGTAGAAGGAGCCGATGCTCTTCTTTTCGGGAAGCTGGTTGATCTTCAGGACCTTCAGGTCGCTGGTGCGCAGGACGGTCAGTACGTCCTGGTCGCCCTGGTCGACGGTGATGGCGAGGTACTCGCCGGTCGGGGAGATCTTGACGGTGCCATACGTGGCATGGCCCACGAAATCCTTGATCGGCTGCGAAGTGGCGGCATGTGCATCGGCGATGGCGCCGGACATGGCCACTGCCAGCAGGGGCAGAATGCATTTCAAGAGTGTTCTCCAGGAGTTGAACGGGTATCGGTGGAGCAACAAAGGAAAGCCCGGCCGGAGCCGGGCTTTCCGATGCTGCGTCGCCTATCAGTTGAACTTGTAGTCGAACTGGATGAAGACTTCGCGGCCAACCGGGCTGAAGGTGTAGAAGAAGTACGGATACGAGTTGTAGGTATCGTCCCTCGGGTGGATCTTGTCGAATACGTTGTTCACGTACAGACCCACCGTGGCCTTGTTGGTGATCTTCTTGCGGATGTTGGTGTTCCAGATGATGTGCGGCGCGATGCGGCCGGTTTCGGCCCAGTTCGGCAGCGAACCCCAACGGTAGCCGTAGACGCTGGCAGCCCAGTCGTCACGTTCCCAGTTGACTTCCCAGTTGAGGCGGCTGCGGAAGTTGAAGTACTGCTTGTGGTCGCGGCGATTCTCGAACACCTCGCCGTCGTACTGCTGCACATCCAGCTTCAGGACGTGGGTCCATGCCACCTTGGCGCCGAACTTGCCCATGCGATCGGTGGTGAGCTTGTAGTCCGCGGAGGCATCGATGCCCGCGGTCTTGGTCATGGCCTGGTTCTGCGGGTAGGTCGCGATCTCGACGATGTCACCGTTGCTGTCGCGCATCACGCGATCCAGCACTTCGACGCAGCGGTCGGAGTTCGCGTCGATCGGCGAGCCATCGCGGTTGGTGCCCAGACGGCAGGCCGCTTCGTCGCGGTAGAGCCGGCCGGTCAGGTCGCTGATCGCACCTTCCAGTTCGATGTTGTAGTAATCGACGGTCAGCGAGAGGTCATCCATGATGTCCCACACCACGCCAGCGGTGAAGGACTTGCCTTCTTCTGCCTTCAGGCGCGGATCGCCCTTGCGGGTGCCGAAGACCTGCGGGTGGTACAGCGAGCCGCCGCAGTCCGCGGTGCTGGTGGGGTTCAGGCCGGCCGCACGGCAGGCGTATTCGTCGAACGCATAGGTGTAGAAGCCCGATTCGCCGGCGTAGATATAGTGCATGTCCGGCGCCTTGAAGCTGGTGGCGTAGGAGCCGCGCAGCAGCAGGCTGTTGATCGGACGCCACTCCAGGCCCGAGGACCAGGTGAACGCGCCGTTGACGTCGCTGGCGTCGTCGAACTTGTCGTAACGGCCCGCGAGGTTGGCCTTCAGCGAGGAAAGCAGCGGAATGCTGAACTCCAGGCCTGCCGAGTAGCGATCGCGCGTACCGGTACCGCCCGTCGAAGTCAGGCCCATCGGAGCATCGTCGCCTTCGTAGTCGAGGCGCGCGCGGGCATCGGGGCTGACGTCGTACTTCTGGCCAGCCGCTTCAAGCACCGCGGCCATGGACAGGCTGCCGGCCGGCATCTCGAACAGGTCGCCGCTGATGACCAGCGAGCCCTGGGTGACCTGGGAGGACGACTCGTTCTTGTAGGACGAGCTGATGGCCTTGACATCGGCCGAGCTGAGCGGCTTGAGCAGGCGGTCCATGTTCATCGCATAGATGCCGTAACCGGTGCCGGCGTGGGTGCCCAGGCGCGGGCCGAAGAACAGGTCGCGGACCTTCGACTGCACCAGCCAGTTGTACTCTTCGTCGGCTTCGTAGCGGGAATGGGAAACGGTGGCATCCCAGTCGAAGCGGCCATCGAGCATCGAGCCGCGCAGGCCCGCGGCGACGTCCAGCGACTGTTCCTTGTACTTGCTGGGCTGGCCGCCGCCGCCACCGATTTCGCTCGGCGTGATGAAGCGATAGACGTTGCCGACGACGCCGCCGATGTTCGGATCATAGAAGTTGTTGCTGCCGAGCACCGCGGCGCTGCTGAAGAAGCGGGAGCTGGAGGCAACGGTGGCCTGGCTGTTGCTGTAACTCAACTGCGCCCATGCCTGGGTCGAGTCGGTCACGTCATACGTACCGTATGCGTAGGTGTTGTAGGTCTTGTCGGAATTGCGGATCGACTGGCCGGCCGGATAGCCGAAATAGCCGCAATAGGCCTGGCCACTGGCGGTCACCGGATCGAACTCGGCGAAGCGGCCGCAGGTCTCGCTGAGATTGTCGGCCATCAGCCAACCGAGCTTGCGGCCCGGGGCATTCGGGTTGGCGGTCGGATTGCCGTTGGCATCCACCCAGGCGGTATAGCGGATACCGGGGTAGGAAGTGGCCTGGGCCGGATCGGTGAGGGACGGATCGTCGAGTGTGGAATCCATGAACTTGCGCTGACGCGCGTAGATCGCTTCGCGGCCAAGGAATTCGAACGCATAGGTCAGGCTGGCGCGTTCGCTGGTCTTGCCGCCGACCCACTGGAAGCGACCGGTGTCGCCGCCGCCACGCGTCGTGGTGCCCGCGCGCACGCTGAACAGGTCGCCGTCGAAGTTGGTCTTCATGATGATGTTGACCACGCCGGCAACGGCATCGGAGCCGTAGATGGCGGATGCGCCGCCGGCCAGGACTTCGATTCGGTCGATGGCGGCGGCCGGGATGTTGGCCAGGTTCACCGCATTGGACTGGCCGTTGTAGGGCAGCGGATAGTCGGCTGCGCGGCGACCGTTGATCAGGACGAGCTGGTAACCCGGGCCCAGGCCACGCAGGTTCAGGAAGCTGCCGTTCGGCGTGAAGCCGTTGGCATTGAGCTCGTTCTGAACCGAGCCGGTGAACTGGCTCAAGGTGTTGAGCGCGTCGTAGACGGTGCTGAAGCCCTGCTTCTCGATGTCTGCGGCGGTCACGATCGTGACGGGTGCGGGGCCTTCGACTTCGGTGCGCTTGATGCGCGAACCGGTCACCGTGACCTTGTCCAGTTCGGTCGTGGCACGGTGGCCCGAATTGGTGGTTGCCTGTTCCGCGGCTTCCTGCGCGAAGGCCGGCGCCGTGGCGGTGAACGCCAGTGCGGATATCAAGGCGAAGCTCAGCGGGTTGCGGCTGAGCGAATTCCGGTAAGTCATCAATGTCCCCTTACGTTGTATGGAATCCAAGGCTTCCCCTTGATCGGCGAGAGAGGAAGGGAAGCCGTGAAGTGGCATGCTTTTGTTACAGGCGAAATCGTTTCAATTGCCGATAGTGTGAAGTTAACACACAGTTAATCTTTGGGGTCAACTGTTCACTCCAAAGTCATAAAGCACGGATCTGGCAAGGTCGCCGCCAGGATCGGCAAGAATTCGGGGCAAAGACGGCAACATGCCGGCAGAAAGACTGCAGAAGTGCTTGGATCGACGGAAATGCGGCTTCCAGTCGATTGGCTCTGGGGGCGTTGAAGGCGGCGCGCTTCTCTTCGCCTGGTGTCCGCCGGCGCGATTGGCCACACATTTCGCCGGGTGCCATTGCCTGCTTGCCGCCTGCCGGTCCATCTCGCATATCGCACCGGTTATAGTTCCACCTTTGGAAATGTAGAGGTTCCACGTGAGTCGGTCTGTTCCACGGGGTGGCGCCCATCAGGTGCAAAAGGGCCTCTCCCCCCATCCCCGCATCCGCAATGTCATCGCCGTGGGGTCCGGCAAGGGCGGGGTGGGCAAGTCGACGACGGCGGTGAACCTGGCCGTGGCGCTGCAGCGGCTGGGGGCGCGGGTGGGGGTGCTGGACGCCGACATCTACGGGCCGAGCGTGCCGGCGATGCTGGGGCTGAGCGGGCGGCCGGAGAGCCCGGACAACAAGTCGATCGAGCCGATGCGGGCGTTCGGGGTGGAGACCATGTCGATCGGGTTCCTGGTCGAGCAGGACTCGCCGATGATCTGGCGCGGGCCGATGGCGACGTCGGCGCTGACCCAGCTGTTCAACGACACCCGCTGGGACGACCTGGACTACCTGCTGGTCGACCTGCCGCCGGGCACCGGCGACATCCAGCTGACCCTGGCGCAGAAGATCCCGGTGGCCGGGGCGGTGGTCGTGACCACGCCGCAGGACATCGCCACCCTGGATGCGCGCAAGGCGTTGAAGATGTTCGAGAAGGTCGAGGTGCCGGTGCTGGGCATCGTCGAGAACATGGCGGTGCATACCTGCTCGAGCTGCGGCCACGTCGAGCACCTATTCGGCGAGGGCGGCGGCCAGCGCATGGCGGCGCAGTACGGTGTGCCGTTGCTGGGCTCGCTGCCGCTGGAGATTGGCATCCGCGAACAGGGCGACGCCGGCACGCCGATCGTGGCGGCGGTGCCGGAATCGGCGGCGTCCCAGGCCTATGTGGCCGCGGCGCAGCGGATGATCGAGGAACTGGGCAAGCGCCCGCGCGCCGGGATTCCCATCGTTTCCTCGCTGGTCTGAATTCGCGGGGTAGTGCCGGCGGCCGGCGCCCCCGCATCCCGGGCATCGGCGCAGATGCCGGCCAGCGACCGGCATGGAGTGTTGCGTCCCCCGAGTCCGGGGCGCCCCAAAGGCGCGGAGCCTGGCTGGCGCCGCCGGGGCCCGCGGTTGTTGCGCAGATCATGGGACGATGGCGCGCCGCGATGGCGTGTACCGGCCCGTGGCCGGCGCTACCGGCTAGAATTCCGCTTTCCACCCGATCCGTCAGGACCCCGAATGAGCATCAAGAGCGACCGCTGGATCCGCCGCATGTCCGAGCAGCACGGCATGATCGAGCCGTACGAGGCCGGGCAAATCAAGCAGGTCGCGGGCCAGCGCATCGTCAGCTACGGCACGTCCAGCTACGGTTACGACGTGCGCTGCTCGCGCGAGTTCAAGGTGTTCACCAACATCAACTCGACCATCGTCGATCCCAAGCACTTCGATCCGAAGAGCTTCGTCGACATCGAGGCCGACGAGTGCATCATCCCGCCGAATTCCTTCGCGCTGGCGCGCACGGTGGAGTACTTCCGCATCCCGCGCGACACGCTGGTGGTGTGCCTGGGCAAGAGCACCTACGCGCGCTGCGGCATCATCGTCAACGTGACGCCGCTGGAGCCGGAATGGGAGGGCCACGTGACGCTGGAGTTCTCCAACACCACGCCGCTGCCGGCGCGCATCTACGCCAACGAGGGCGTGGCGCAGATGCTGTTCTTCCAGGCCGACAAGGACGACGTCTGCGAGACTTCCTACCGCGACCGCGGTGGCAAGTACCAGGGCCAGACCGGCGTGACCCTGCCGCGCACCTGAGCCGCCGCTGCGGTCGCAGCAATGAAAAGGGCGCGGAATCCGCGCCCTTTTCGTTTCCAGCGGCGGTTGGGGTTACTTGCCGCGCCCGAATAGCATGCCGATGCCCACGGCCACCAGGATGGCCGGCCACCACGTGGCCAGCATCGAGCCGATGTTGCCGTTGATCCAGCCCAGGTTCTTGGCCAGGAAGAACAGGCCGACGACGATCAGGATCAGGGCGGCGATCAGATTGGAGCGCATCGACTTGCAGGTCCTTGGTTGAGGTGGCGGCTATCGTAGCCGCTGGCGCCAGATTTCGACACGCTCGGCCAGCACGGCCGGGTCGAAGCGCTGCGCCGGACCGCTGCCCCAGACCGGGCCGGGCCAGGCGGCATCGCCTTCGTGGCGGCCGACCAGGTGGATGTGCAGCTGCGGCACGATGTTGCCCAGCGCGCCGATGTTGAGCTTGGTGACGTTGGGTTTCTGCTTCAGGTGGCGGGAGATCTGGTTGATCTCGGCCAGCAGCAGGCGCTGCTGGTTCCCGTCCAGGTCGATCCACTCGCTGGCGCCGGGAACGCGCGGGACCAGCACGACCCACGGAAAGCGGTCGTCGTTCATCAGGCGGATCTGGGACAGCGGGCCGTCGGCGATCAGGACGCTGTCGGCGGCAAGGCGGGTGTCAAGCTCGAAATCGGACGTCACAACTTCGGTCATCGCAGGGTCTCGCTGAAGAAGGCCAAGGTGCGTTCGCGCGCCAGTGCGGCGCTCGGAGCGTGGTAGTGCGCGCCGACCTCGCGGTTGAAGGCGTGGTCGGCGGGGTACACGTATACCTGCATCGATGGTTGCTTTTCACGATGCGCTGCAACGGCGGCCGCGGGGATCGAGGGGTCCTGCGCGCCGAAATGGAAGATCGCCGGGGCCTTGAACGGGATGTCCAGGAACGGCACGTTGCGCGCGCCGTAGTAGCTGGCCGAGGGCAGGCCCAACCGCTGCGCGGCGAGCATGGCGATGGTGCCGCCCCAGCAATAGCCCACGGTGCCGACCCTGCCATGGCCGGCCAGTGCGCGGGCGGCGGCGTCCACGATGTCCACCGCGCGGTCCACGCCCAGCTCGTCCACCAGCGCCTTGCCGCGGGCGGTGCCGGCGGCGTCGTAGTCCAGCTCCAGCCCCGGTTCGAGCGGGTCGAAGAACGCCGGCGCCAGCACCGCATAGCCGTCGGCGGCGTACTGGTCGGCGACGCGGCGGATGTGGGCGTTGGCCCCGAAGATTTCCTGTATCACCACCAGCGCGGCGCGCGCGGGGCCATCGGGCAGGGCCTGCCAGGCGCGTACCGGGCCGTGGGCGGTGTCGAGGGTGATCCACTGGGACATGGCGGGACTCCAAGGGGGTGTGCCGGGATTATCGCGCCCGGCACGCGTGGCGCACCCCTTCCGTAGGAGCGACTTCAGTCGCGATGGGGCTTTTCCGACGATCCCTTCACGGGGAAAGCCCCATCGCGACTGAAGTCGCTCCTACAGGGGCGGGGGAACCGAGGCGGGGCGAGGAGTTCATGGCCGGCCCGGTATAATCGCCGCGCTTCCGGCCCCAGGTCATTCCGATCCCCGGCCCCCAGAACCGCAGACCCCATGTCCCAGCTGAACCCCAAAGTCGGCTTCGTCAGCCTTGGCTGCCCGAAGGCCCTCGTCGATTCCGAGCGCATCCTCACCCAGCTGCGGGTGGAGGGCTACGACATTGTGCCGTCCTACGACTCGGCCGACGTGGTGGTGGTCAACACCTGCGGCTTCATCGACTCGGCCGTGGCCGAATCGCTGGACGCCATCGGCGAGGCGATGAACGAGAACGGGAAGGTCATCGTCACCGGTTGCCTGGGCAAGAAGTCGGAGATGATCCGCGAGCAGTACCCGGACGTGCTGTCGGTGTCCGGGCCGCAGGACTACACCAGCGTGATGGACGCGGTGCACGCCGCGCTGCCGCCGAAGCACGATCCGTTCGTCGACCTGGTGCCGGACTACGGCATCAAGCTGACCCCGCGCCACTACGCCTACCTGAAGATCTCCGAAGGCTGCAACCATCGCTGCAGCTTCTGCATCATCCCGTCGATGCGCGGCGACCTGGTGTCGCGCCCGGTCGAGGACGTGCTGCGCGAGGCCGAGCGCCTGGTGAAGGGCGGCGTGCGCGAACTGCTGGTGGTGTCGCAGGACACCTCGGCCTACGGCGTGGACCGGAAGTATGCGCCGGGGACCTGGCGCGGCAAGGAATACGCGACCCGTATGAAGGCGCTGTGCGAGGGCCTGTCCGAACTGGACGCATGGACCCGCCTGCACTACGTCTACCCCTATCCCCACGTGGACGACGTGGTGCCGCTGATGGCGCAGGGCCGGATCCTGCCGTACCTGGACATCCCGTTCCAGCACGCCAGCCCACGCATCCTCAAGCTGATGAAGCGCCCGGGCGCGGTCGACAAGACCCTGGAGCGCGTGTTGCGCTGGCGGCAGATCAGCCCGGACATCACCGTGCGCTCGACCTTCATCGTCGGCTTCCCGGGCGAGACCGAGGCCGAGTTCGAGCAGCTGCTCGATTTCCTCGACGCCGCCCAGCTCGACCGCGTCGGCGCGTTCGCCTATTCGCCGGTGGACGGCGCCACCGCCAACGACCTGCCCGATCCGGTGCCGGAAGAAGTGAAGCAGGAGCGCCTGGCGCGCTTCATGGAGAAGCAGGCCGCCATTTCCGCAGCCAAGCTCGAAGCGAAGATCGGCAGCGTGCAGCAGTGCCTGGTGGATGCCATCGAGGACGGCATCGCGGTGGCGCGCTCCAAGGCCGATGCGCCGGAAATCGACGGCCTGGTGCATGTGCAGAACGCCGCCGAGGCCGGGCTGCGCGTGGGCGATTTCGTCGATGTGGAGATCACCGACAGCGACGAGCACGACCTGTTCGGCGATGCCCTCGTCACGCAGGCCGCCAGGCCGTTCGATCTCAAGGTGCTGTGACCGGCCAGCCGGGCGACAGGGACGGCCGCGCCGCGCCGGACGATGCCGGTGCCGATGCCGCATCCGGTCGGCGCCGCTTCGTCGCGCCGCCGCGGGCGCAGGTCGATCCGGCATGTTTCCGGCATCCGCTGTTCGAGGCCTATGCCGGGCACCGGGCGCTGCTGACCTCGGCGGCGTGGCCCGGCATCGACGCGCTCAACACGGCGCTGCCGCTGCCGGGGCGGCGCTTCGTCGCGCAGGATGCGGCGCTGCTCGCCGATGGCCTGCATTACGAGACGCGCATCGCCACGCATGGCCATATCGCCACCCGCATGGAGAACTGGCACGACCTGTTCAATGCGCTGGTCTGGGCGCGCCATCCGGCGATCAAGTTGGCGCTCAACACGCGCCAGTGCCTGCACATCGCCGCGTTGGGGCCGCAGCGGCGCAACCGCGCGCAGCAGGCGCTGACCCAGTTCGACGAATGCGGGGTGATCGTGCGCATCGCCGATCCGGCCCTGCTGCCACTGTGGGACGGCCATCGCTGGTACGAACTGTTCGCTACGCACGCGTCGCGCTGGCAGGACGGCGGCATCGCCGTTGCCGCGGTGATCGGGCACGCGTTGATGGAGCAGGCGCTGGCGCCCGGGCGCCTGCTGGTCGGGCGGTGCGTGGTGGCGCAGGGCGGGGACGACGCAGCCTGCGTGGCGCGCGTGGCCGAAGCGATGGCGGCCGGCGAAATCCTCGACGACCCGCTGCAGCTGCGGCCGCTGCCGCTGGCCGGCGTGCCGGGCTGGCACCCGCGGCAGGACGCCGCCTTCCACGCGCGGGCCGACTACTTCCGGCCGCTGCGCGCAGGCCGCCGGTATCCGCCGCCGCTGCATGAAGCGCAGGAGCGCATGTAGGGGCACCTGTAGGAGCGCACTTCAGTGCGCGATGAGGCCTTCCCGGTAAAGCCCGTCGCGCACTGAAGTGCGCTCCTACAGGCGCTCCTACGATGCGCTCCTGCGGCCGGCTTCAGAAACGGTCGTTCTGCGGCTCGCCGGCGAAGGCCAGGGTGAGCCCGCCGGGGCCGATGTTCATCATCCCGGTGATGCTCATCGGCAGCACGTGCAGGCGCACGCCTTCCGCCTCGCAGGTATGGCGCAACTGGGCGAGCGCCTCGAGCTGCAGCACTTCCTGCACTGGACCTGCGTAGGAAACGACCAGGTGCGGGGCATGCAGCCCACGCCGCACCCGTGTTCCGGCGTGGGCGAACAGGCGGCTCCAGGCTTCGTCGCGGCCACGGAAGCGTGCGACCGGATGGGTGTCGCCGTTGCGGCCGAGGATGATCGGCTTGATGTCCAGCGCGCTGCCGAGCAGCACGTTGAGCAGCTTGATGCTGCGGTCGCCGCGCACGCGCGAACGGGTGCGCGCGTAGCCCAGGTTGTCCGGGACGTAATAGGTGTGGGTGGTGTCGATGATGCGCTGCAGGGGATCGCGGATGTCCTTGGGCGGCACCTGCGCGCGCAGCATGTCCATCAAGGCCATGGCCGGGACGCCGGAGCCGGCGAACATGTTGCGGGTGTCGATGACCCGGAACTGGAACGGCCGGGTGATGCCCGAGGCCTGGCGCGCGGCACGGATGGCGTTCATCGCCAGGGTACTGCCGTGGCGGGCGGCATCGTGGATCGGGCTGCGGCTGGCGGTGATCGTCAGGCAGAACACCGAGTCGTATTCCAGCGCGAAGCGCTCGAGGAAGAACGCGCTCATCTGCGCCGCGTCCAGCGGGATCGACTGGCCGGACACGCCCTCGCCGTTGGCGTTCTCGCGCATGTAGCGGCTGGTCGCGTCGGCGTCGTGCTGGTCGACATAGGTGACCGGGCCGATGCGGATCGGGATGGGAATCACCGCCGCGTCGGGATGGGCGATGAAATCGGCCGACACGTCGCACGAGGCGTCGATGACGATGCCGGTACGCGCCTGCCGGCGTTGGCTGGCGACGTCTTGTTCGAGGGCGGGGGCGATGGTGTCGGGCGCGTGCATGCTTCTTCCGTGACATGGGCAACCGCAGAGCAATACACAGGCCGGCGAAGGCGCGTCAAATACGTCCGGGTATGTTCCGGACGGCGCTGGCTAGTGGCTTGATTCCACGATGCGGGCGGGCTGATCGCATGCGCTGGCGTATGTGCCGGGTGCGCGGATCGTCGCCGCGACCAAGGCGCGGCGGACGCTCAGGCATCGGCGCCCGACGGATCCTGCGGGCCGGCCGCGTAGTCGATGGCGACGATGGCGAAGCCCTGTTTCCCGCTGGGCAGTTCCACGTCGAACGCGTCGTCGATGCGTTTCTTCAGCAGGGCGCGGGCCAGCGGCGAGTCGATGCTGATCCAGCCGGCCGTCGCGTCGGTCTCGTCCGGGCCGACGATGCGGTAGACGTGGGTCTGGCCGGACTGGACGTTCTCCAGTTCCACCGTCGCGCCGAAGAACACCGCATCCGGGTCGCTCGGGCGGGTGTCCACCACGCGCAGCACCTCCAGGCGCTTGCTCAGGTAGCGCACGCGTCGGTCGATCTCGCCCAGCTGCTTCTTGCGGTAGGTGTACTCGGCGTTTTCCGAACGGTCGCCTTCGGCCGCGGCGGCCGCCAGTGCCTTGACCACTTCGGGCCGGCGCTGCCGCCACAGTTCGTCCAGTTCGGCCTTCAGCCGTGCGTGGCCCTGCGCGGTGATCAGGGCGGTGCTCTTTTCTGCGGGGGGACGCCAGCGGCTCATCGCGGTGGAACATCGGAAAGAAGGGACGCATGGTAGCCGTGGACGCTTGCGCCGGGCCAACCGATGGCTGAAGCTGCGGCGCTCGACACGGATGCCCGACGATGCTGATCCTGCCGCTGCACAAGCCGCTCAACCTGGCGACGCTGCCGCTGGTGACGGTGCTGCTGGTCGTGGCCAACGTGATGGTCTACTTCGGCTGGCAGCTGGGCGACGAACGCAGGATCGAGGCGGCGCAGGCGTGGTACCGGCAATCGGGGCTGGGCGAGTACGAAGTGCCGGCCTATGAGAAGCACCTGCGGCTGACCACGCGGCGCGATGCGCTGGCAAACCTCGAAGCGGTGCCGGAAGCGCAGCGCGCCGGCTTCGTGGGCATGTCCACCCTGGGCGACGTGGCGTTCCTTGCCGCGCTGGAGGAAGGGCGGCTGTTCGAATCGGCGCAGCAGCATGGCGCCTGGCAGGCATTGCGCCGGCCGTACCAGGCACGGCTGGACGAGGTGTTCACCCTGCGCCACGTCATGCGCAGTTCCGAATGGTCGCCGGCGCGCATGTTGTCCTCGGCGTTCCTGCATGGCGGTTTCATGCACCTGCTGGGCAACATGGTGTTCCTGGTGATCCTGGGGCTGTTGCTGGAGGGCGCGCTGGGCCGCTGGCGCTTTCTCGGCGTCTACCTGCTGGGCGCGTTCGGCGCCAGCCTGGCCAGCCTGTGGTGGCGCTGGGGAGAGAGCGGCAGCGGGCTGGGCGCGTCGGGGGCGATCGCCGCGGTGATGGGCGCGTTCTGCGTGGTCTGGGGGACGCGCCCGGTGCGTTTCTTCTATTGGTTCGGGGTGGTGTTCGATTACGTGCGGGCACCGGCGATCTGGCTGTTGCCGCTGTGGCTGGGCTGGGAGGTATACAACCTGCTGGCCAATGCCGAAGCCGGGATCGGCTTCGATGCCCACGCCGGCGGGTTGATGGCCGGTGCGGCGCTGGGCGGCCTGCTGGTGCTGACGCGCCAGGTCCGCGGGGATTACATGGCCGACGATGCAGGCGCGGCGGCCGTCGATGGACGCTGGGAGCAGGCGCTGCAGCACATGGGGCGGCTGGAGAACGCCGCGGCCGAACGCCTGCTGGTCGAACTCGCCGGCGAACAGCCGCACCGGCTGGACGTGGCGGTCGCGCGTTACCGGGTGGCCTGCAACGCCGGCAGGCCCGCCGACATGCAGGCCAGGGCGCTGGACCTGCTGCGGCTGGATGCCGGGGGCGACGCCGCCGGCCTGGCCGCGCAGCAGGAGATCGCAAAGAAGGGGCTGGCGGCCGGCATGCCGCCAACGGCGGAAGCCGCGCGCCTGCTGTTCGAACGCTGCCTCAAGGCGGGATGGCTGCAGGAAGCCGAGGCCGCGCTGGAACGGGTTGCCGCGGAGCCGGGCGGGGAGCCGGCGCAGGCGTGGCTGCGGCTGGCGCTGCGCCACGGCGAACTACACGCCCGCGAACAACAGCGACGCCTGCTGGCCGTGCTGGAACAGCGTTATCCGCAGGCGCCCCAGGCGGCAAAGGCGCGGTTTCTGCTGGAGAACGACTAGGCCCTTTCCCGTGCCCGTCGTGCGTGCACGCTGCCGGCGGTCATGCGGCGGCGCTCACGACCGATCGCGCGCCGTTTCCCGGATCGGCTGGGGCTGCAAGGCACGGCGCGCGGCATCGAGCCTGCGCCGTTGTTCCTCCTCATCGCAGCGGGCCAGCGCCTCGTCCAGCAGCTGCAGCGCTTCGTCGTCGCGGTTGTAGCGTTCGCCCAGCAGCATGGCCGCCTGCAGCGCCCATTGCGGCGCCTGCGCGGCGCGCGGCCAGGCCCGCAGCATGGCGCGCAGGGCATCCACCTGCAGCTGGAACTGGCCGCCCATGCCGGCGCGCGCGGCCAGCAGTTCGGCCTGCTGCGCCTCGGCGGGCGTGAAGTCCGGGGCGCGTTCCAGCGTTTCGCGCAGCACGTTCATCGCCGTGCGTTCCTGATTTTCCATCAGCAACCGGCTGATGTACTGGCGGCCATGGTCGCGCAGCGCGTCGGGAGCGCCGCTGCGCAGCAGCAGCCGCTGGTAGAGCTCGTGCACGGGCAGGCCCACCGCGCGGGTGCGGATGGCGCCGCGCAGGGTGTCCATCGCCGCGTCCGGATGGCCTTCGCGGACGTAGTGTTCGGCCTCGTCCAGCAGCGCGCGGTCCGGTTCGTGGCGCGACAGCGGCTCGGCGGCGCCTTCCGGATCGAAGCCGAGTTCGACGTGATACTGGTAGACCAGATAGCCCAGCAGGTGGAACGCCGAGAACAGCCCCCAGATGGCGAAGAAGGTCAACGCCAGCTCGCCGACGACCGGCGGCATCCACGCGTGCAGCCACTTGCCGGCGGTCAGCGCGCTGGCCTGGATGACGAACAGCAGCCCGAACGCGGCCAGATACGGCCAGCCGATGCGGACGGCCAGGGTGATCGGGGTGGCCGGGTTGGCTGCGGTGCGCAGGCTGCCGTCCATCGCCAGCGAAATCACGCAGCCCGGTTGCAGGAACACCACCGCCGCCAGCGCCACCAGGCCGACGACCGGGCCGAGGAACACCGCCGCCGCGACCACGAACAGGCCCATCAGGATCATCAGGCCGAGCAGGCGGACCACGGTGCCGTCGCTGCTGCCCAGCGTGTGCTCGGGCGAGCGCATGCGGCCATTGGCGGTTTCGCGCAGGATCTCGAACGCGTAGCGGTAGATCGCGACCCAGGTGACGAGGTTGAGGATCCAGCCGATGCCCGGCAGCAGGCCCAGCAGGGTGCACAGCGTCAGCGCGACCAGCGAATACAGCGCCGGGCCGTGCAGCGGATAGAAGGTGATGGCGCGCAGCCGCTGCCAGAACGGCTGCGGTTGCGTGTGGGTGCGGTTGCGCCTGCGGTCTTCCATGACATCCCCCGTGATGTGCTGCCGCGATTGTGGGGGAGGTGCGCGGAGCCGGCAACGGCCGGCTCCGCGCATGCCGCGCTCAGCGCTTGCCGCCGAAGATGCCGCCGAGGATGCCGCGCACGATCTGGTTGCCCAGCTTGGTACCGACCGTGCGCGTGGTCTGCTTGGCCATGGTCTCGATCATGCCCTGGCGCCGTTTGGTGCCGAAGATGGCGTCCTTGATGGCCTGGCCGAAGCCGCCTTCCTGGCTCTCGTCCTGCTCGCGGGTGCGCGCGGCCGGGGCCTTGGCCTGCTCGGCGGCCTGCTGCGTGCGCCGGGCCAGGATCTCCGCCGCCGATTCGCGGTTGACCGCGGTGTCGTAGCGGGCGCCGACGGGGCTGCCGGCACGCACCTGCGCGCGTTCGGCGTCGGTGATCGAACCCATGCGGCAGCGCGGCGGCGCCACCAGCGTCTTCTGCACGGGCGAGGGGATGCCCTTGTCCTGCAGGGTGGAGACCAGCGCCTCGCCGGTACCCAGCTGCGACAGCGTGGCGACCACGTCCAGCTTCGGATTCGGGACGAAGGTCTCGGCCGCGGTCTTCACCGCCTTCTGGTCGCGCGGGGTGAAGGCGCGCAGCGCGTGCTGCACGCGGTTGCCGAGCTGGCCGAGGATGTTGGCCGGCACGTCGTCGGGGAACTGCGAGCAGAAGTACACGCCCACGCCCTTGGAGCGGATCAGCCGCACTACCTGCTCGATGCGCTGCACCAGCGCGGCCGGGGCGTCGTCGAACAGCAGGTGCGCCTCGTCGAAGATGAAGACCAGCTTGGGCTTCTCCAGGTCGCCCACTTCCGGCAGCTTCTCGAACAGCTCGGACAGCAGCCACAGCAGGAAGGTCGAGTACAGGCGCGGCTTGAGGATCAGCTGCGCGGCGGCGAGGATGCCGATCACGCCGCGGCCGTCGTGGTTGACGCGCATGATGTCGGCCAGTTCCAGCGCCGGTTCGCCGAAGAACTTTTCGCCGCCGTCCTGCGACAGGCGCAGCAGCGCGCGCTGGATCGCCGCCACCGACGGCGCGCTGACCAGGCCGTATTCAGTGGACACGTCCTTGCGCTCCTCGGCCACCAGGTTGAGCAGCGCGCGCAGGTCGTCCAGGTCGAGCAGCAGCAGGCCGCGGTCGTCGGCCAGCTTGAACACGATGTCGAGCACGCCGGCCTGGGTGTCGTTGAGCTCGAGGATGCGCGCCAGCAGGGTCGGCCCCATCTCGCTGACCGTGGTGCGCACCGGATGGCCGAGCTGGCCGTACAGGTCCCAGAACGCCACCGGGCTGGCGGCCGGCGCGTAGTCGGCCACGCCGATGTCGGCGGCGCGCTGGGCCAGCTTCTCGCCGCCGTCGCCGGCCACGGCCAGGCCGGCCACGTCGCCCTTCACGTCGGCCAGGAACACCGGCACGCCCAGCCGCGAGAAACCCTCGGCCAGGGTCATCAGGGTCACCGTCTTGCCGGTGCCGGTGGCGCCGGCCACCAGCCCGTGGCGGTTGCCGAAGCGCGGGAGCAGGGTGACGGCGATGTCGTCGGTTACGCCTTTGCCGATCAGGATGGGATCCATGGGGAGCTCTTGGAGGGACTGGGAAGGATTCTAACGGCCGACTGTATCGCCTCCATGCGCCGGTTGCCGCCGGGCGAGGCCGGCGGCTACCCTGCCAGCCTTTCCGCCTGTAATGCCGCTGATGCCCGCTTCCGTTCCGTCCGTCCGTCGTTGCTCGCTGCTGGTCGCCGTTTCGCTGCTGGTCGCCGTTCCCTCCGCCTACGCGCAGCGCGTGTCCGCCCGCGACAAGGCCAGGGTCGATGCGATCGAGCAGCGCATGGCGGCAGCGGAGAAGCGCTACACCGACGCGCTGCTGCTGGTGGCCAACGCCGACCCCAAGGGCTCTGCCGAGGGCGACGCGGCGCTGGAGGACATGGAGGACGTGATCGACGCCTGCATCGGCCAGAAGGGCTGCCAGGTCGGCACCCTGCTGGCCACCTACAAGCGGCTGCTGAAGAAGCGCGCCGACGACAGCGCCGGCGACGCCGCCGACGAGGCCGGCGACACCCTGGAGGCCGACCCGGACCACGTCGGCCCGCTGGTCGCCGACGTCCCGGAGGCCGCGCGCGCGGCGGCGCTGCTCAACGACCCCCGCCACGCCTTCGACGAGATGGTCGAATACAACCCGGCGATCCAGGCCGGCATCCGCCGCTGGCTGACCGACATGCGCCCGGCGCTGCTGACCAGCTACGAGAACTACATGAACCTGCGCGCGGTGATGTGGCCGGAATGGGAGAAGCGCGGCCTGCCCGAGGCCCTGCTGTTCGGCATCCTGGCCAAGGAGTCCAACGGCCGCGTGCATGCCTCCTCGCGCGCCGGCGCGGCCGGGCTGATGCAGTTCATGCCCGCCACCGGCCGCCGCTTCGGCCTCGGCCCGGATGGCACCGGTTTCGACACCCGTTTCGACGCGCGCAGCGCCGCCGAGGCCAGCGCCGCCTACATGAACGAGCGCATGGGCCAGCTCAACCGCAACATCGAACTGGCGCTGGCCGCCTACAACGGCGGCGAGGGCAGGGCGCTGCGGGTGTTCAACCAGAGCGCGGGCCAGGGTTTCTGGACCGATTCGGTCTACAACCAGTTCCCCGGCGAGACCAAGGACTACGTGCCGATGGTGATCGCCGCGGCCTGGATCTTCCTGCACCCGCGGCAATACGGCGTCGAGTTCCCGAAGGTCAACGCGCAGCCGGCGACGATCCGCCTGGCCCGCTCCACCACGATCTACGAACTGACCATCTGCCTGGGCAGCGCCGGTACCCGCGACGGCTACATGCGCGTGCTGCGCAACCTCAACCCGCGCTACGAGGCCGATGGCTGGATCCCGGCAGGTACCACGATCAACGCGACCACCCGCATCGCCGGGCTGTACAACCGCGAATGCGTCAGCGGGCCGCGCGCGGACCTGGCGCGGGCGCTGATCACCGCCGACCTCAACGCGGCCATCAAGCGGCCGCAGGCCGCGGCCTATACTGGCAACGTGGCGGTGGGCGACGTGCAGTCGATGCAGTCGGCGGTTGCCGCCGCCGCGGTCGTGCCGGCCGCGCCGGCGCGACCGGCGCCGCGTCCGGCCGCGCGCAGCTACAAGGTCGCCAAGGGCGACACGCTCGGCCGCATCGCCGCGCGCTTCCAGTGCGACGTGCCGGCCCTGGCGCGCGCCAACGGCCTGCGTGCGCCGGCCTATGCGCTCAAGCCGGGCCAGACGCTGAAGCTGGAAGGCTGCGGCCGCTGAGCGATGGCGCGCGGCTGCGGCGGTTTCGCCGCTGCGCGCTTTTGCGTTACAACGGGTGACCGTTCCGCGCAGACGCCGACATGCCCCTTCCCGACGACACCGAACTGGAGCGGCTCGCCGCCCGCATCGGCGAGCGCCTGCGCGCCGCCCGCGACCGGGTGGTTACCGCCGAGAGCTGCACCGGCGGCTGGATCGCCAAGGCGATGACCGGCGTGGCCGGCTCCTCGGACTGGTTCGACAGCGGCATGGTGGCCTACAGCTACGAGGCCAAGCAGGCGCTGCTGGGTGTGCGCCCGCAGACGCTGGAAAGCCAGGGCGCGGTGAGCCGCGAGACGGTGATCGAGATGGTGTCCGGCGCGCTGGTGCATTCGGGCGCCAGCGTCGCCGTCGCGGTCACCGGCATCGCCGGGCCGGGCGGCGGCAGCGCCGACAAGCCGGTCGGCACGGTATGGATCGGCTGGAAGCGGCGCGGCGGCTACACCCATGCCGAACTGTTCCATTTCGACGGCGACCGCGACGCGGTGCGGCGGCAGACCGTGGCGTGCGCGCTGGAGGGGCTGGAGGCCCTGCTGTGACGCCCCGCCGCCAGCGCGGACGCGGAGGGCGCGGCTGATGTGGGAAGCCCTGGGCACTGTGCGCGATCTGGGCCGGCTGCAGGAAATCGCCGCGGTCCTGATCCGCTACGGCTTCGGCGACGTGGTCCGCCGCATCGGCATGGCCGAGGTGCTGCAGCGCGCCGGGCGCCTGCTGCACTGGAACGATCCCGGCCAGATCCTGAAGATGTCGGCCCCGGTGCGGGTGCGGCGCGCGATGGAGGATCTCGGCCCCACCTTCGTCAAGCTGGGACAGGTGTTGGCCACGCGCGTGGACTTGTTCCCGCCGGAATGGATCGCCGAGTTCAGCGAACTGCAGAACGCGGTGCCGGCGCTGCCGTACGAGCAGGTGCGCGGGCAGCTCGAGGCCGACCTGGGCGAGCCGCCGGAGCAGGCCTTCGCCCGCCTGGAGGAGCGGCCGATGGCCGCCGCCTCGTTGGCGCAGGCGCACCGCGCCTGGCTGCACGACGGCACCACGGTGGTGCTGAAGGTCCGCCGGCCCGGCATCCGCGACGTGGTCGAGGCCGACCTGCGCCTGCTGGCAAGGCTGGCCGAGATCATCGAGGCGCGCCTGCCGGACCTGCGCCGCTACCGGCCCTCGGAAGTGGTGCAGCAGTTCACCCAGTCGCTGCGCCGCGAACTGGATTTCGCCGCCGAATGCCGCAACGCCGAGCGCATCGCCGGCAACTTCGCCGGCCATGCGGAGGTGCTGATCCCGCGCGTGCACTGGCAATGGACCTGCGAGAGCCTCAACGTGCAGGACTTCGTCGATGGCATTCCCGGGCGCGACCTGGACGCCGTCGACGCCGCCGGCCTGGACCGCGTGGCGCTGGCCCACACCGGCGCGGCGATCATCCTCAAGATGGTGCTCGACGACGGCTGTTTCCACGCCGATCCGCACCCGGGCAACATCTTCTACATGCGCGACGGCCGCATCGGCATCATCGACTTCGGCATGGTCGGGCGCCTGTCCGAGCAGCGCCGGTTCCAGGTCGCGCGGCTGCTGCACGGGCTGGTGTCGCAGGATCCGGAAGCGGTGACCGACGTGCTGCTGGAATGGGCCGGCGGCGTGGAAGTGGACGAATCGCGCCTGCAGCAGGACCTGGGCAGTTTCGTCGACCAGTACCGCGGCGTGCCGCTCAAGGACCTGCGCATCGGCCTGATGCTGGGCGACGTGACCGCGCTGCTGCGGCAGTACGGCCTGACCCTGCCGGCCGACCTGGCGCTGATGATCAAGACCTTCCTGACCCTGGAAGGCATGGGCCGGCAACTGGACCCGGATTTCGACATGGCCGGCGCCGCGCGCCCCTTCCTGGAGCGGATCATGCGCCGCCGCTACGCGCCGCGCGCGGTGCTGCGGCGCAGCCGTCGCAGCCTGATGGGCGCGCTGGACCTGGCCGGCGACCTGCCGCGCGACCTGCGCCGCCTGCTGCAGGCGGCCCGCCGCGGGCGCATGCGGCTGATGGTGGACACCCCGGCGCTGAAAGGCTTCGGCGACCAGGTCAATCGCGCCGCCAACCGGCTTACCGTTGGCATCGTCACCGCCGCGCTGATCATCGGCTCGTCCATCGTCATGAACAGCATCGGCAGCGGCGCCAACCGCTGGCTGCTGACGCTGGGCGTGGCCGGCTTCCTCGGCGCCGGACTGTGCGGCGTGTGGATCCTGTTCTCGATCTGGCGCAGCGGGAAGCGGCCGTAGGCGCTTGCCGGCCGCTGGATTCCGCAGGGATTCCGGTGCAGGGCCGGTCACCAGCCGGCTACTTTCCGCAGCGGATGCGGGGAGCCGGATGCGGCCCCCCGGCCTCTCTGTTACTGCCGATGAGCCAATCGACCCAAGAGGTCGCCTGATCGGTCCCAGATACTTGCGATGATGTTAGTTAGTAGTAATACTACTAACCATGGACCTGACCCAGACCCAGCAGGCGATCCTGCAGTTGATCGCCGAGCGCATCGACAGCGAGGGCGTGCCGCCGTCGCAGACCGAGATCGCCCGTGCCTTCGGCTTCAAGGGGGTGCGCTCGGCGCAATACCACCTGGATGCCCTGGAGGCTGCCGGCGCCATCGAGCGCGTGCCGGGCAGGGCGCGCGGCATCCGCCTGGTGCGGCCGGCCGGCGACGACGAAGCCGTCATGCCGGCGGACACGAAGGTCGAGGAACACGTGCTGCGCTTGCCGGTGCTGGGGCGGGTCGCCGCCGGCCTGCCGATCGGGGCGGACATCGGGGCGGGATCGGACGACTTCGTGGTGCTGGACAAGGTGTTCTTCTCGCCCGCGCCCGACTACCTGCTGAAGGTGCAGGGCGATTCGATGATCGACGAGGGCATTTTCGACGGTGACCTGATCGGCGTTCATCGCACCCGCGATGCGCGCTCCGGGCAGATCGTGGTGGCGCGCATCGACGACGAGATCACGGTGAAGCTGCTCAAGGTGGGCAAGGACCGCATCCGCTTGCTGCCGCGCAATCCCGACTACGCCCCCATCGAAGTTCTGCCGGACCAGGATTTCGCCATCGAGGGGCTGTACTGCGGCCTGCTCCGTCCCAACCGGTGACGATGGCGTTTCCCAGCGCCGCCGCGAGGTTTTCCTACGGGTAATGGGAGGCAGGGCTGCTGCCGGTATCCTTCCCATCCCAATAATCTGGCCACGTCGCAAACAGTCTCAGCCTGTGCGATACGGCCCCGCTACAGTGGACCCATGACGAAATCCATGACATCAACGACGAGGAAGACCCCGATGGACGATAACAAGAAGCGTGCTCTTGCTGCGGCGCTGGGCCAGATCGAAAAGCAGTTCGGCAAGGGCTCGGTGATGCGCATGGGCGACCGCGTGGTCGAACCCGTCGAAGCCATCCCGACCGGCTCGCTGATGCTGGACATCGCCTTGGGCATCGGCGGCCTGCCCAAGGGGCGCGTGGTCGAGATCTACGGTCCCGAGTCCTCGGGCAAGACCACCCTGACCCTGCAGGCCATCGCGCAGTGCCAGAAGCAGGGCGGCACCGCCGCCTTCATCGACGCCGAGCACGCGCTGGACCCGATCTACGCCGCCAAGCTGGGCGTGAACGTGGACGACCTGCTGCTGTCGCAGCCGGATACTGGCGAGCAGGCGCTGGAAATCGCCGACATGCTGGTGCGCTCGGGCTCGGTGGACATCCTGGTGATCGACTCGGTCGCCGCGCTGACCCCGAAGGCCGAAATCGAAGGCGAGATGGGCGACCAGCTGCCGGGCCTGCAGGCCCGCCTGATGAGCCAGGCGCTGCGCAAGCTGACCGGCAACATCAAGCGCTCCAACACGCTGGTGGTCTTCATCAACCAGCTGCGCATGAAGATCGGCGTGATGATGCCGGGCCAGAGCCCGGAAACCACCACCGGCGGCAACGCGCTGAAGTTCTACGCCTCGGTACGCCTGGACATCCGCCGCATCGGCGCGATCAAGAAGGGCGACGAGATCATCGGCAACCAGACCAAGATCAAGGTCGTCAAGAACAAGCTGGCGCCTCCGTTCAAGCAGGTCATCACCGAGATCCTGTATGGCGAAGGCATCAGCCGCGAGGGCGAACTGATCGACATGGGCGTGGACGCCAAGCTCGTGGAGAAGGCCGGCGCCTGGTACAGCTACGGCGACGAGCGCATCGGCCAGGGCAAGGACAACGCCCGCGGCTACCTGCGCGACAACCCGCAGGTGGCTGCCCGGCTCGAGGCCGAACTGCGCGAGAAATTCCAGCCTGCCGACGCCGCCCGCGATGCGGGCAACGACGAAGACGAGGAATGATTTTCCCGCAGGGGCGGGCGGCGCATCGTCAGTGACGTCGTCCGCCCCTGCGATTTTCCGGTTGTCAGGATCTTTGCGGTTGAAGCTCCCGTGTTTGCCGGGGAGGCTGTCTGGGGCTCCATTGCCAATGGAGCCCATGCCATGGCCCAGCCCCCCTCCCGGCGCGGGCCAAAGTACGAAACAGGTCGGGGGATGAGTAAGCCTTCTGATGCATGAATTGCACCCCGTCCGGCGCCCCGGCGATTTGCAGGCCATCTTCTTTCCCGCTGGAAGAAATTCCACCTCCGCACGCTGGCCGGCAATCCCGGCATGCTGTTTGATCCAGTACGGCCGCAGGAGCATCCCGTCGGCATGAATACCCGCGAAGACCCGCCCACCCGCCGCAAGCGCCAGCGTGAGCAGACCCCTGTGCAGCGCGCCCTTGGGCTGCTGGTACGGCGCGAGCACTCGCGCAAGGAGCTGGGGCGCAAGCTCATCGCGCGCGGCGTCGACGCCGATGAGGCGGCGGCGGCCGTGGCCCGGCTGGCCGAAGACGGGTGGCAGGACGACGCCCGGTTCGCCGAGGCGCTGGTGCGCAACCGCACCGGAGGCGGTTATGGCCCGCTGCATATCCGTGCCGAACTGGGCACCCATGGCCTAGACAGCGAACGGATCGAGGCCGCGATGGCCACCTTCGAGGGCGACTGGGCGGAACTGGCCCGGGAACTGGTCCGCCGCCGTTTCGGCCCCGATGGCCCCCAGGACCTGGCGCAGCGGCGCAAGGCGGCGGACATGCTGGCCCGGCGCGGCTTCGACGGGAGCTGCATCCGCAGCGCCACCCGCTACGACCCGGAGGACTGAATGGACCGGGCCTGATACCCTTTCAGGGTTTCGGCCTTTCCGGATCCACGCGCCGCGTGGGAGCCGGCGGCCGCCAGCCCGCCTATCGCCAGTCCTCCATGAATACACCCGTAAAGTTCACCACCTCACAGATCCGCGCCGACTTCCTCGAGTTCTTCAGGGGGAAGGGCCATACCATCGTGCCGTCGGCGCCGCTGGTGCCGGGCAACGACCCGACCCTGCTGTTCACCAACTCCGGCATGGTGCAGTTCAAGGATGTGTTCCTGGGCGCGGAGAAGCGCAGCTACGTGCGCGCGGCCGATGTCCAGCGCTGCCTGCGCGCCGGCGGCAAGCACAACGACCTCGATTCGGTCGGCTATACCGCCCGCCACCACACCTTCTTCGAGATGCTGGGCAACTGGTCCTTCGGCGACTACTTCAAGAAGGACGCCATCGCCTGGGCCTGGGAACTGCTGACCCAGGTCTGGAAGCTGCCGGCCGAACGCCTGCTGGTCACCGTCTACCACAACGACGACGAGGCCTATGCGCTGTGGCGCGACATGGTCGGCGTGCCGGAAGACCGCATCGTGCGCATCGGCGACAACAAGGGCGCGCCGTATGCCTCGGATAATTTCTGGCAGATGGCCGATACCGGTCCGTGCGGCCCATGCACCGAGATTTTCTTCGACCACGGCGAGCACATCGCCGGCGGTCCCCCGGGCTCGCCGGACGAGGATGGCGACCGCTTCATCGAAATCTGGAACCTGGTGTTCATGCAGTTCGACCGCCAGCCCGACGGCACCCTGGTGCCGCTGCCGGCGCCATGCGTGGACACGGGCATGGGCCTGGAGCGCCTGGCGGCGATCCTGCAGCATGTGCACACCAACTACGAGATCGACCTGTTCCAGGCGCTGATCCGCCACGCTGCCGGGCTGACCGGCACCGCCGACCTGGAGAACAAGTCGCTGCGCGTGATCGCCGACCACATCCGCGCCTGCTCTTTCCTCATCGTCGATGGCGTGCTGCCGTCCAACGAAGGCCGCGGCTACGTGCTGCGCCGGATCATCCGCCGCGCCCTGCGCCACGGCTGGATGCTGGGCGTGCGCCAGCCGTTCTTCCACAAGCTGGTGCCGACCCTGGTCGAGCTGATGGGCGAGGCCTATCCGGAGCTGCCGGCCGCCGCCGCGACGGTGCAGAAGGCGCTGCTGGCCGAGGAAGAGCGCTTCGCCGAGACGCTGGATGCCGGCATGAAGATCTTCGACGACGTTGCGGCCAAGGTCGGCGACGGCGTCATTCCCGGCGCCGATGCGTTCCGCTTGTACGACACCTACGGCTTCCCGGTCGACCTGACCGCCGACATCGCCCGCGAGCGCGGCATGACGGTGGACATGGCCGGCTTCGACACCGCTATGGAGCACCAGCGCGAAATGGCGCGTGCCGCCGGCAAGTTCGGTGGCGGCGTGCAGCTGCCGGCCGAACTGGTCGCCACGCTGTCGCCGACCGCCTTCCTGGGCTACGAGCAGCTGCAGGCCGACGGCCTGAAGGTGGTCGCGCTGCTCAAGGACGGCCGCCCGGTGGACGCCGTGCAGGCTGGCGACGAGGTGATCCTGTTCACCGACAAGACCCCGTTCTACGCCGAGTCGGGCGGCCAGGTCGGCGACACCGGCGCGCTGTCCGGCAGTGGCGTGGACGTGGCGGTTTCCGACACGCAGAAGTTTGCCGGCCAGTTCCACGGTCATGTCGGCAGCGTGAAGCAGGGAACGATCAGGCTGGGCGACGTGCTGTCCGGTGCGATCGATACCGCCCGTCGCAGCGCCACCATTCTCAACCACTCCGCCACCCATCTGCTGCATGCCGCCCTGCGCGAGGTGCTCGGCACCCACGTGCAGCAGAAGGGCTCGCTGGTGGCGCCGGACCGCCTGCGCTTCGACTTCTCGCATTTCCAGCCGATCACCGCGGACGAACTGGCGGTCATCGAGCGCAAGGTCAACGAGCAGGTGCGCGCCAACAATTCCGCCGAAGTGCACCACATGGGCATGCAGCAGGCGCTGGATTTCGGCGCGATGGCGCTGTTCGGCGAGAAGTACGGCGAGAACGTCCGCGTGCTGAAGATGGGCGAGTACTCCACCGAGCTATGCGGCGGCACCCATGTGTCGCGCACCGGCGACATCGGCCTGTTCAAGATCACCTCCGAAGGCGGCGTCTCCTCCGGTGTGCGCCGCATCGAGGCGGTGACCGGGCAGGGTGCGCTGGACCACGTGGACGCCGAGGAGGCCCGCTTGGCCGAGGCCGCGAGCCTGCTGGGCGGCGCGGCGACCGACGTGGTCGAGAAGATCCGCCAGCTCGGCGAGCGGCAGAAGAAGCTCGAGCGCGAGCTGGAAGCGCTCAAGGCCAAGCTGGCCTCGGGTGCTACCGCCGACCTGGGCGCCTCCGCGGTCGAGATCGGCGGCGTGAAGGTGCTGGCGGCACGTCTGGAGGGCTTCGACGCCAAGGCGCTGCGCGACGCGATGGACCGGCTCAAGCAGCAGCTGGGAGACGCGGTGATCCTGCTGGCCGGCACGCAGGACGGCAAGGCGTCTCTGGTGGCCGGTGTGAACGGCTCGGCAACGGGCAAGGTGAAGGCCGGGGAACTGCTGTCCCACGTCGCCGGTCAGATCGGTGGCAAGGGTGGTGGTCGACCCGATCTGGCGCAGGGTGGTGGCGAAGACGGCCCCAAGCTGGTCGCCGCACTCGACGGGGTGATGGAATGGGTCAAGCCACACTTGGCATGAACATACACAGTCGCGCGCCTTGAAGGCGCCGGCGCCCTGCCGTTAACATTGGGAGTCTTTTCCCTTTGTCGTGGGGCGCAGGTATCCAGCGCGCCAATGCCGGCGGGAAGCCCCCGCCGGTTCCATGGAGATTCGCACAATGTTGATCCTGACTCGCCGTGTAGGCGAAACCCTGATGATTGGTGACTCGGTCAGCGTGACCGTGCTCGGCGTCAAGGGCAACCAGGTCCGTATCGGTATCACCGCGCCGAAGGACGTGGCGGTGCACCGCGAGGAAATTTTCCAGCGTATCCAGCGCGGCGACGAGCCGGCTGCCCCGGGAAGCGAAGAAACTTCCGAATAAGGGTTTACCTTTCACCCCGTTAAACGGTATTCTTCGCGCCCTGCCACGGAACACGCGGCAGGACGAAAGAAAACGGAGTGATGCCCGAGAGGCCGAAGGGGCTCCCCTGCTAAGGGAGTATAGGGTCAAAAGCTCTATCGAGGGTTCGAATCCCTCTCACTCCGCCAGTTGAAGAACGTCTGCAGACCTCGGGTTTGTGGACGTTTTTCATTTCAGGGACATGGAGTGCATCGTTGCGCGGAGACGCGGGTAACGCATGACTGCGGGATGTCCACGGCGATGTGCGCAGGTGACGCATTGGGCTGCATCGCGTACCATGGCGGTTGTCGAGCATCGTTCGGACCGCGCCGCGGATCCGGACGCTGAAGACTGAAGATTCTTGAAGAAATCGGGGGTGCACTGGTTTCGACGGGGGTTGTGAAGTCGCTTGGTGCATGCCGAGGGGGTAGCTTTCCTCGTAAATCCAGCTGCAAAACTCATAGTTGCCAACGACGACAACTACGCTCTGGCCGCTTAAGGCCTAAGCCCCGAAACAGCTTGTGTCCGTGCTCGCTGCGTAGGGTCATCATCACGGAATCGCATGGGGTGGCTGCCCGTCAGCTCCAGGCTAGATGAAGCGGGCTGGTTCCGGGATGCGCTTTGCGCGCCGTGCTGTTCCGGGACGAGATACAACGGCGAGCTAAGCATGTAGTACCGGGGATGGAGTGCCTTCGGACGGCGGTTCAATTCCGCCCACCTCCACCATCTATAAAGCCCAGCCTTCACCGGCTGGGCTTTTCTTTTGCCTGGATGCACGGGCCGCAGTCGGTGTGCAGCGTGCTGGAAGCATGGCGGAATGGCTTAACGGCGCTGCGACCGATCTGCGACATGGGGCTGTCCACCATGGCTGTCATGTTTCCGTGATCGCATGACCAGATGCACTCTCCTTGTCCGTATCGCCTGAGTGGATTGGCAGCGACCGTTGGCGCGGATTTCCGCAGGCGAGCGATGCCATCTTCGTGGATCTGCCTGGGGTTGGCATCGGCGGCGGGCGCTGCGCTCATGGCCGCGCAGCCGGGCGTACAGGCGTTGGCCGTCCTGGCGCTTGCGTTGCTCTGTCACCGGGCGTTCCGGCGGCGTGCGATGGTTCCGCTCAGGCATTCCGGGTTTGCCGCAATGCTGCTGCTGGCGTCGTTGTCGGCCTTGGGCGTCGCCATGGGCATGTGGGATTCCAGAGGCGCGGCAGGGCTGGCGGTCGTGATTGCCGTGGTGCAGGCGGGTGGCTATACGGCACGTGTCGTCGGCCTTTCCGTGCGTCTCCAGGCGGTCGTCGATTCCCTGGAGAATGTCGAACTGCTGGCGTTGTTGCCAGCGGACGCGGCGGAGGAGGCGCAGCGCTGGATGGCCGGCGCCGGCTGTGATGCCGGGCGACTCGCGTTGGCGGTGCGGCTCGCGGCGCTGCATGTCGCGCAGCGCAGGTGCGATGCCCATGTGTACGGCAGGCGGGCGCTGCTGCAGGGCTGAAGGTGAGGCGGCGGGCGAACCCCGCCACGCCACTCAGGCGTTGCGGTTGTGGGCGCGCAGGGCGCGCTGCTTCTCGCGGGCCCAGTCGCGGTCCTTGGCCGCATCGCGCTTGTCGTGGGCCTGCTTGCCCTTGGCCAGCGCGATTTCCAGCTTGATGCGGTTCTTGCTCCAGTACATCGCGGTCGGCACCAGCGTGTAGCCGTCGCGTTCCACCCGCCCGATGAGCTTGTCGATCTCGCGCCGATGCAGCAGCAGCTTGCGCTGGCGGCGGTCCTCGGGAACGGTGTGGGTGGATGCCTGGATCAGCGGCGTGATCTGCGCGCCGATCAGGAAGATCTCGCCGTCCTTCACGTAGGCGTAGGCATCGGTCATGTTGCCGCGTCCGGCGCGGATGGCCTTGATCTCCCAGCCCTGCAGCACCAGGCCGGCCTCGAAGCGTTCTTCCAGGTGGTATTCGTGGCGGGCACGCTTGTTGAGCGCGATGGTTTTGTCGGCCTGCGCGTTCTTTGCTTTATCCTTACCGGGTTTCTTGCTCATTTCCGTATTGTCTCCGATTCGGGGGCATTCCGAACATCCATCCGTATCCCGCATGCCTACCATCCGCCGCAGCGCCCTGGTCGAACAGCCGGCCGAGCGCATGTTCGACCTGGTCAACGACGTCGCCGCCTATCCGCGGCGTTTCCGCTGGTGCGAGGCGGCGCAGATCCTGGAGGAAGGGCCGGAGCGCCTTGTGGCGCGCCTGGATCTGGGGCTGGGTTCGTTCCGCACCTGGTTCATGACCGAGAACACGCTGCAGCGCCCCGGCAGCATCGACATGCAGCTGAAGGATGGCCCGTTCAAGCGCCTGCACGGCCGCTGGCAGTTCCAGCCGTTGTCCGATGCCGCGTGCAAGGTGAGTCTCGAGCTCGAGTTCGAGCCCACCTCGCGCCTGCTCGGGCCGGCGCTGGCGCTGGGCTTCCAGGGGCTGGCCGACCGCATGGTCAACGATTTCGTGCGTGTGGCCGAGCAGGAGGGCTGAGCCATGCGCGTGGAAGTGGTGCTGGCCTGGCCGGAGCGTTACCTGCGCCAGGAACTGCTCCTGCCGGAGGGGTGCACCGTCGCCGACGCGGTGGAGGCCGCGGCGCTCGATGCCGGTGGCGATTCCGTGGCCACGGCCGTGCATGGCGTGCTCGCGCGGCCACAGCAGGCGCTGCATGACGGGGATCGCGTCGAACTGCTCAGGCCGTTGCTGGCCGACCCCAAAGAAAATCGCCGCCGGCGGGCGCGCGGCGGCGATTGATCCGGTGCGTGGCGCCCGGCCTCAGCGGCCACCGCGCTTCTTCTTGTCCTTGGCCAGGTTGCGGCCGAACTGGCGCACGCTCTTCTGGGCCAGTTCCGCATCCTGGTTGGGGAAGTAGTCGCCTTCCCAACGGGTGACGCGGTCGTTCTCGAAGAACACGGTGAAATTCTTCACCTCGGTCTTGCCCAGGCGGTTCACGCGCTGGCTGGATGTGTAGTCCCAGCGCTGGGCATGGAACGGGTCGGGAATGGACGGCGTCCCCAGCAGCGCGTTGACCTGCTGCTTGCTCTGGCCGGCCTGCAGTTGCGCGACGGACTTTTCTTGCAGCAGGTTGCCCTGGTAGATGGGCTGCTTGTAGATGATGCCGCAGCCGGCGGTGGACAGGGCGACAACGGCGATCAGCAGGAGGTTGCGCATTGGGACAGGCGATTGAGGAAATCCCGGCGATGATACACTCCCCGGCACCCAGCGCGATCTGACCGGAGGCAACTGGCGTTAAACCGCCAATGAACACGATGGCCATGGAATCCAACGACCTGCGCAAAGTCGGCCTGAAGGTGACGCATCCGCGGATGCGCATCCTGGCGTTGCTCGAGCAGAACACGCCCCAGCACCACATGACCGCCGAGGACATCTACCGCCAGCTGCTCGACTGCGGCGACGAGATCGGCCTGGCGACGGTCTACCGCGTGCTGACCCAGTTCGAGGCAGCCGGCCTGGTGCTCAAGCACAATTTCGAAGGCGGGCAGGCGGTCTACGAACTGGACCGAGGCGGCCACCACGACCACATGGTGGACGTGGATACCGGCAAGATCATCGAGTTCGAGAGCCGTGAGATCGAGGAACTGCAGAAGAAGATCGCGGCCGAGCACGGCTACGAGCTTGAAGAGCATTCCTTGGTGCTGTACGTGCGCAAGAAGCGGCGCTGAGGCCGGTTTTCATTCCCGTGCAGGCAAGAAGAAGACACCGGCCTTGGGCCGGTGTCGTCGTTCATGGGGTGGGTTCGATGCCGCCGCCGTGAGTTCGCCCGGGCGGCAATCTCTCTTCTCCCAACGGGAGAACGGCGCGCGGGTGCTGGACGAGAGGCGGAGGCGAGGCCCCGCGGTAATTCGAGGCGTGGAATTCTGCCGCCTGCTTTCTGCCCAGTCCCGCCTGCGCCCGGGCCTGCGGCATGAGGCTCCACCGCAGGCGCGCCAGTGGCGCGCAAACCTTGCCAAGCCCCGCAGGGGCTTGTTTCAGACTTCGGCCAGCAGCTTGCGGGCAGCGGCGCGGGCTTCCCTGCTGACCTCGGCGCCGCCGAGCATGCGCGCCAGCTCTTCCTCGCGGCCCTTGGCGTCGAGCAGCTCCACCGCGCTCTGGGTCATGCCTTCCACCGGCGCCTTGCTGACCCGGTAGTGGGCGTGGCCCTTGGAGGCGACCTGCGGCAGGTGGGTCACGCACAGCACCTGGCGGCGCTCGCCCAGCGCGCGCAGTTTCTTGCCGACGATGTCGGCCACGGCGCCGCCGATGCCCGAGTCCACCTCGTCGAACACCATGGTCGGCACGGCATCCAGGCCCAGCGCGGCCACTTCGATGGCCAGCGAGATGCGCGAGAGTTCGCCGCCGGAAGCGACCTTGCGCAGCGCGCGCGGCGGTTGCCCCGCATTGGCGGCAACCAGGAATTCGACCCGTTCGGCGCCATTGGGGTCCGGGCGCGGCTGCGGCTGGGGTTCCAGTTCGATCAGGAACTGCCCGCCGCCCATGCCCAGCTCGCCGATCAGCGCGGTGGTGGTGTCCGACAGGGCCTTGGCCGCGACGGTGCGGCTGGCGCTGAGGACAGCGGCCTGCGCCTGCCAGTGCGCGGCGGCCTTGTCGATCTCGCCGGCCAGCCGCGACAGGCGCTCGTCGGCGCCGCGCAGCTGTTCCAGCTCCGTTTCGATGCGGTCGCCGGTGGTGGCCAGCTCCTCCATGGGCACGCGGTGCTTGCGCGCCAGGTCGTGCAGGCGGCCGAGCCGGCGCTCGATCTCCTCGAAGGCCTCCGGGTCGCTGTCCAGGTCGTCCTGCACCCGGTCCAGCTGGGCCAGGGCTTCGTGCAGCTGGATGCCGGCGGCGTCGAGCATGCCGTCGATCTCGCCCAGCCGCGCATCGTGCTGGCTGACCCGCGACAGCTCGTGCCGCACCTGCTGCAGCAGGCCGAGCAGGGCAGGGCCGTCGTCGCCGTTGAGCGCGTTGCCGGCGTACTGGCAGGCCTCGATCAGCGCGGCCGAATGCGCCTGGCGGCGGTGGCTGGCGGTCAACGCCGCCACGGCCGCCGGCTCCAGCTCCTCGCGCCGCAGCTCGCCGAGCTGGTGTTCGAGGAAGGCGATGCGGTCGGAGACGTCGCCCTGCTGCGACAGCGCGTCGCGCTCGTCGATCAGCGCCTGCCACTGGCCGCTGGCGGCACGCACCGCGGCGCGTTCGGCCTCGTTGCGGGCGTAGGCGTCGAGCAGGGCCAGCTGGCTGGGGCGCGACAGCAGCGCCTGCTGTTCGTGCTGGCCATGGATCTCGACCAGGAAGGCGGCCAGCTCGGCCAGCTGCGAGACCGGCACCGGGCGGCCGTTGATGAAGGCGCGCGAGCCGCCGTCGGCGCGGATCACCCGCCGCAGCTGGCACTGCTCCTCGTCGTCGAGCTCGTTGTCGCGCAGCCAGCGGCGGGCGGGGGCGTCGTCGGCGAGGTCGAATTCGGCCGAAAGCTCGGCCCGGGCGGCGCCGTGGCGGACCACGCCGCTGTCGGCGCGCAGGCCGGACAGGAAGCCCAGCGCGTCGACCATCAGCGACTTGCCGGCACCGGTTTCGCCGGAAACCACGGTCATGCCCGGCCCGAATTCCAGTTCGGTGGCGCGGACGACGGCGAAATCCTTGATCGAAAGATGTCTGAGCATGGTCGGCAGAGGTTGGGGCCGCGCAAAGCTAGCATGCGCATGCGGCAGGTCAATCCGGGAAAGGCGCATCGCCGGTCACATTAATGCGCGGCGGTCGCACCGGATGAGCCGGAACCTTGAAACCGGTGGGGCAGCCCACATACGGGGGAGCAGGCAGGCGGCAGAACGACCGCCAGGGAACCGGAAATGAACCAAGACCACCCCGAATTCGAGACCGAGAACACCGCCGGCGGCGCGGCCGCGGCGCAGGACGCCCAGCTCCAGGCGCTGCGCGCGGAGATCGAGCAGCTCAAGGGCGAGTCGCTGCGCGAGCGCGCCGACCTGGAGAACCAGCGCAAGCGCGTGGCGCGCGACATCGAACAGGCGCGCAAGTTCGCCAACGAGAAGCTGCTGGGCGAGCTGCTGCCGGTGTTCGACAGCCTGGATGCGGGCCTGACCGCGGCCGGCAGCGAGCCCAGCCCGCTGCGGGAAGGGCTGGAGCTGACCTACAAGCAGCTGCTCAAGGTCGCCGCCGACAACGGCCTGACCCTGCTCGACCCGGTCGGCCAGGCCTTCAATCCGGAACACCACCAGGCCATCAGCCAGGTCGAGGCCCCCGCCGGCATCGCCCCGGGCGCGGTGGTGACCGTGTTCCAGAAGGGCTACCTGCTCAACGAGCGCCTGCTGCGGCCGGCGCTGGTGGTGGTGGCCCGGGTCGACTGATCCCGGCCGGCTGGCCGCCGCCTTAACGCGGGCGGCCGGCGGCAAACAGCGTTCCGGGGGTGGCTTGAATGTCGTCCGGCCGTCCCCCACATCCCGTTCATACCCGGCGGCTGCCGGCACACGAATCCTCTAGGAGTCCCCCATGGGCAAGATCATTGGTATCGACCTCGGCACCACCAACTCGTGCGTGGCGATCATGGACGGCGGCAAGGCCCGCGTCATCGAGAACTCGGAAGGCGACCGCACCACGCCCTCCATCGTCGCCTACACCAAGGACGGCGAAGTGCTGGTGGGCGCCTCGGCCAAGCGCCAGGCCGTCACCAATCCGAAGAACACCTTCTACGCGGTGAAGCGCCTGATCGGCCGCAAGTTCACCGACGCCGAAGTGCAGAAGGACATCGCCCACGTCCCGTACAGCATCCTGGCCCACGACAACGGCGATGCCTGGGTGGCCACCAGCGACGGCCGCAAGATGGCGCCGCAGGAAATCTCGGCCAAGGTGCTGGAGAAGATGAAGAAGACCGCCGAGGACTTCCTCGGCGAGAAGGTCACCGAGGCGGTCATCACCGTGCCGGCCTACTTCAACGACAGCCAGCGCCAGGCGACCAAGGACGCCGGCCGCATCGCCGGCCTGGACGTCAAGCGCATCATCAACGAGCCGACCGCCGCCGCGCTGGCCTACGGCCTGGACAAGGGCGACAACAAGGATCGCAAGATCGTCGTCTACGACCTGGGTGGCGGCACCTTCGACGTGTCGATCATCGAGATCGCCAACGTCGACGGCGAGAAGCAGTTCGAGGTGCTGGCCACCAATGGCGACACTTTCTTGGGCGGTGAGGACTTCGACAACCGCGTCATCGAGTACCTGGTGGACGAGTTCAACAAGGACCAGGGCATCGACCTGCGCAAGGATCCGCTGGCCCTGCAGCGCCTGAAGGACGCCGCCGAGCGCGCCAAGATCGAGCTGTCCAGCGCGCAGCAGACCGAAGTCAACCTGCCGTACGTCACCGCCGACGCGTCCGGTCCGAAGCACCTGAACATCAAGCTGACCCGCGCCAAGCTCGAAGCGCTGGTGGAAGACCTGATCAAGAAGTCGATCGAGCCGTGCCGCACCGCGCTCAACGATGCCGGCCTGCGCTCGAGCGACATCAACGAGGTGATCCTGGTCGGCGGCCAGACCCGCATGCCGAAGGTGCAGCAGGCGGTCAGCGAGTTCTTCGGCAAGGAGCCGCGCAAGGACGTCAACCCGGACGAGGCCGTGGCGCTGGGCGCGGCGATCCAGGGCGGCGTGCTGGGCGGCGACGTCAAGGACGTGCTGCTGCTGGACGTGACCCCGCTGTCGCTGGGCATCGAGACCCTGGGCGGCGTGTTCACCAAGATCATCGAGAAGAACACCACCATCCCGACCAAGGCTTCGCAGGTGTTCTCCACCGCCGAGGACAACCAGTCGGCCGTGACCGTGCACGTGCTGCAGGGCGAGCGTGAGCAGGCCCGCTACAACAAGTCGCTGGCCAAGTTCGACCTGACCGGCATCGAGCCGGCGCCGCGCGGCCTGCCGCAGGTGGAGGTGTCCTTCGACATCGACGCCAACGGCATCCTGCACGTGTCGGCCAAGGACAAGAAGACCAACAAGGAGCAGAAGGTCGAGATCAAGGCCGGCTCGGGCCTGTCCGAGGACGAGATCAACCGCATGGTGGCCGACGCCGAGACGCACCGCGAGGAAGACAAGAAGTTCCAGGAACTGGTGCAGGCCCGCAACCAGGCCGACGGCCTGATCCACGCCACCCGCAGCGCCATCACCGAGCACGGCAGCAAGGTCGGCGGCGATGTCATCGGCAAGGTGGAAGCGGCGCTGGCCGACCTGGAAACCGCGATGAAGGGCGACGACAAGGCGCAGATCGAGGCGCGGTCGAAGGCGCTGGAGGAGGCCGGCCAGTCGCTGTACGCCGCCGCCTCGGCCGGCGAGCAGGGTGGCCCGGCCCCGGGCGCAGACGCGGCCGGCCCGTCGCACGACGACGTGGTCGATGCTGAGTTCACCGAGGTCAAGGACGACAAGAAGTCCTGACGGTGTCCATTGCCCCTCTCCTTCGGGAGAGGGGTCGGGGTGAGGGTTCGGGGCCGTATTGCGGTCCCGGACCCTTGTCGCATCAACGAACCCCCACCCCAGCCCTCCCCCGGAGGGGGAGGGAGAGGTAGAGCATGAGCAAGCGCGATTACTACGAAGTACTGGGCGTCTCCCGCGACGCCGGTGACGAGGAACTGAAGAAGGCCTATCGCCGCTGCGCGATGAAGCACCATCCGGACCGCAATCCGGGCGACGCCGCGGCCGAGGTGGCTTTCAAGGAGTGCAAGGAGGCCTACGAGGTCCTGTCCGACGGCAACAAGCGGCGCCTGTACGACGCCCACGGCCACGCCGCCTTCGAGCACGGCATGGGCGGCATGGGCGGCGGCCCGGGCGGCCCGGACATGGGCGACATCTTCGGCGACATCTTCGGCAACATCTTCGGCGGCGGTGGCGCGCGCCAGGCGCGGCGCGGCGCCGACATCGGCTACGTGATGGAGCTGGACCTGGAAGAGGCCGTCGCCGGCGTGGAGCGCCGTGTCGAGATCCCGACCCTGGTCGAATGCGGCGACTGCGACGGCAGCGGCTCGGAGGACGGCAAGGTCGAGACCTGCAATGTCTGCGGCGGCCGTGGCCAGGTGCGCATGCAGCGCGGCATCTTCGCCATGCAGCAGGCCTGCCACAACTGCGGCGGCCGTGGCCAGATCGTCGCCAGGCCGTGCAAGACCTGCCACGGCAACGGCCGCGTCGAGGAAGACAAGGTGCTGTCGGTGAAGGTGCCGGCCGGCGTCGATACCGGCGACCGCATCCGCCTGCAGGGCGAGGGCGAGGCGGGTCCAGCCGGCACGCCGGGCGACCTGTACGTGGAAGTGCGCGTGCGCGAGCACCCGATCTTCACCCGCGACGGCGACGACCTACACTGCGAGGTGCCGATCCGCATTTCGCAGGCGGCGCTGGGCGATGCCGTGCGCGTGGCGACGCTGGGCGGCGAGGCGGAGATCCGCATTCCCGCCGAGACCCAGACCGGCAAGCTGTTCCGCCTGCGCGGCAAGGGCGTCAGGTCGGTGCGCAGCCGCGCCGAAGGCGACCTGTACTGCCGCATCGTGGTGGAGACGCCGGTCAACCTGACTGCCGAGCAGCGCAAGCTGCTGGAGCAGTTCGAGGCGACCTTCGTCGGCGAGGAAGCGCGCAAGCACTCGCCCAAGTCGGCCACCTTCCTGGACGGCGTCAAGGGCTTCTGGGACCGCATGACTTCGCCCTGAGTCCTGCGCCCGTCCGTAGGAGCGACTTCAGTCGCGATGGCTTTCCCGGTGAAGCCCCATCGCGACTGAAGTCGCTCCTACGGGAATGTCGGAGGCCGCAGCCTGCTGCGGCCTCGTCGTTTCCGGCGTTTGGTTGCGTGCGCATCCATGCCGTCGGCCGCCGTGGCCGCCGGCGTAGAATGCGGCGATGAACGACGTCGACCACAGCCATCTCGTGCACGGTCGCCGGCAGCGCCCGGACGGGCCTTCGCCGGTGGACGTGATCTCCGTACAGTCGCAGCTGGTCTACGGCCATGCCGGCAACAGCGCGGCGGTGCCGCCGCTGCGCGCGCTGGGCCTGCGCGTGGCGGAGATCCCCACCACGCTGCTCAGCAACGCGCCGTTCTACGCGACGCTGCGCGGGCGCGTGCTGCCGGCGGACTGGTTCGCCGAACTGCTGCAGGGCGCCAGCGAGCGCGGCCTGCCGCAGCGCGCCGGCGCGCTGGTGTCCGGTTATTTCGGCAGCGTCGCCAACGGCGCGGCCTTCGCCGACTGGCTGGACGCGGTACTGCCGTCGTGCCCGGACCTGCGCTACTGCCTGGACCCGGTGATCGGCGACACCCACACCGGCCCCTATGTCGAACCCGGGCTGGAACGCATCTTCGCCGAGCGCCTGCTGCCGCACGCCTGGCTGGTCACGCCCAACGCCTTCGAACTGGGACGACTGACCGGCATGCCCGCGCTGGAGCAGGACGAGGCCATCGCCGCCTCGCGCGTGCTGCTCGAGCGCGGCCCGCAGTGGGTGATCGCGCATTCGGTGTCCGGCGTGCCGGGCGAGCTGGTCACGCTGGCGATCGGCCGCGACGAAATCTGGCGCTGGACCTCGCCGCACCTGCCGGTGGACGTGGCCGGCACCGGCGACGTGCTGATGTCGCTGCTGGTGGCGTTCCTGCTCAAGGGCCATCGTTTCGAGGACGCGGTGAGCCGCGCCATCGCCGGCGTCCACGCCGCGCTGGAAGCGACGCTGGCCCAGGGCGTGGAGGAATTCGACGTGCTGGCGGCGGCGCCGGCCGCGCTGGGCACGCCGTACCGCTTCCGCGCCGAGCGGCTGGCGTGAGCGTGGCGCAGGCGCCGGCGACGCCGGTCATCGGCATCGTCGGCAGCGGCGGCGCCTACGGTCGCTGGCTGCGCCGCTTCTTCCAGTCGCGCATGGGCCTGGAGGTGATCGGCCACGACCCGGTCGATGCCGCCTCGCAGACGCCGGAGCAGTTGCTGGAACGCGCCGACGTGCTGCTGTTCTCCGCGCCGATCCGGCATACGCCGGCGTTGATCGCCGATTACGTGCGGTGCGCGGCCGGCCGCGAGCGCGGCAGGCTGTGGCTGGACGTGACCTCGATCAAGAGCGCGCCGGTGGCGGCGATGCTGGGCTCGCAGGCCAGCGTCGCCGGACTGCACCCGATGACCGCCCCGCCCAAGGCGCCCACGCTCAAGGGCAGGGTGATGGTGGTGTGCGAGGCGCGCGTGGAGGCGCGCTGGCGCCCCTGGCTGGAAGGGCTGTACGCCGCGCTGGAGGCCGAGTGCGTGCGCGCCACGCCGGAACACCACGACCGGGTGATGGCGCTGGTGCAGGCGATGGTGCACGCCACCCACCTGGCCCAGGCCGGCGTGCTGCGCGGCTATGCGCCGCTGCTCGGCGAACTGCAGGCGTTGATGCCATACCGCTCGACCGCGTTCGAACTGGACGCGGCGGTGATCTCGCGCATCCTGTCGCTCAATCCGGCGATCTACGAAGACATCCAGTTCGGCAACCCGCACGCGGGCGAGGTGCTGGACCACCTGCTGGAACAGCTGCGGCAGCTGCGCGCGCTGCTGGCCGACGGCAGCGATGCGGCGCGCGCGGCGTTCCGGCGCCGGTTCCTGGACGACAACCGCGAGGCGGTGGACGAGCAGACGCTGCGCGACGGCAACTACAGTTTCGAGCGCCTGGGTTACCTGCTGGCCGACCTGACCGATACGCGCACGATGAGCGTGCACCTGCCCGAGGACCGCGCCGGCTCGCTGCGCGAACTGCTGCATGTGTTCGAACGTCACGGCATCAGCCTGTCCTCGATCCATTCCTCGCGTACGCCCGGCGGCGAAGTGCATTTCCGCATGGGCTTCGTGCAGCGCTACGCGCCGGAGGTGCTGGAAGCGGCCGCGCGCGAGATCGACCGCAGCGGTATCGGCCGGGTGCTGGACCGCTGAGCGCGCATTCATCCACAGCGGGTGTGGATGACCTGCGCACAAGCCTGTGGATGAACGCCGGCAGCCCTTGCGGCGCAAGGCTGTCAAGATGGCTGGCGAATTCTTCGCCAGCCATGTTCCGCATGGCGTCGCAAACCCGTAGGAGCGACTTCAGTCGCGAACGGGGCCTTCAAGAGGAAAGCCCCATCGCGACTGAAGTCGCTCCTACACAGGGCTGATTTTTCAGATCGTCAGCCGCAGTTCGCCATCGAGGGTGGTGAACTCGCGCGCGTTGCGCTGCAGGTGGCGGCCGTCGTCCAGTTCGTAGCGCGGGGATGCGTCGTTGTGGTCCGGCGCGCTGTCCGGTTCGGGCGTGAACTCGATGATGATGCGGCTTTCGCCGTTGCTGTCGGTGGCGGGGAACTGGCGGAACGACATGGCGACCTCCTGCGTGGCATGCAACCCGGTTCGGCCGGGCAAGCCTGCATCGCCGCGCGTTAGCGCGGCGTCGCGAGGACGTTCGTCTCACTGCGCCGGTGCGCAGCGCCACGACTGATGCAGATGGACCCCGGCATCGCCATGCATGGTTGCCCGCCGCGCATGGCGTGCAGCCATGCACCGCCACGTGTCGAGCGGCCCTCAGTCGATGAACTGCAGCCGCGCCAGCTCCGCGTACAGCCCGCCTTCGCGCAGCAGCTGCTCGTGTGTGCCCTGCGCGACGATGCGGCCCTGGTCCATCACCACGATGCGGTCGGCCTTGAGCACGGTGGCAAGACGGTGCGCGATCACCAGCGTGGTGCGGCCGGCCATCAGCCGCTCCAGCGCCTGCTGCACCGCGCGTTCGCTCTGCGCGTCCAGCGCGCTGGTGGCTTCGTCCAGCAGCAGGATCGGCGCGTCCTTGAGCAGGGCGCGGGCGATGGCGATGCGCTGCTGCTGGCCGCCGGACAGGCGTGCGCCGCGCTCGCCTAGTTCGCTGGCATAGCCTTCGGGCAGGGCGCGGATGAAGTCGTCGGCCTCGGCGGCGCGCGCCGCGGCGTGCACGTCCTCGTCGCTGGCCTGCAAGCGGCCGTAGCGGATGTTCTCGGCCGCGCTGGAGGCGAACAGCGCCGGCTGCTGCGGCACCAGCGCGATCTGCTCGCGCAGCGCGCCCGGTTCGGCCTGGCGCAGGTCGATGCCGTCGATGCTCACCGCGCCCGATTCGGGATCGTGGAAGCGCAGCAGCAGCGACAGCACGGTGCTCTTGCCGGCGCCGGACGGGCCGACCAGGGCCACGGTCTCGCCCGGCCGCACGTGCAGGGTGAAACCGTCCAGCGCGGGATGGCCGGGCCGCTGCGGATAGTGGAAGACCACGTCGTCGAAACGGATGTCGCCGCGCAGCGGCACGGGCAGGGCGAGCGGCGCGTCCGGCGCACGCACGCCCGCGCGCTCCTGCAGCAGTTCGGCGATGCGGCCCATGCCGCCGGCCGCGCGCTGCAGTTCGTTCCATACCTCGGCGAGCGCGCCGACCGAGCCGCCGCCGATCAGCGCGTAGAACACGAACTGGCCCAGCTCGCCCTTGCTGATGCGCCCGGCGATCACGTCGTGCGCGCCGGACCACAGCACCAGCACCACCGCGCCGAACACCAGGGTGATGACGATGGCGGTGACCAGCGACTGGGTGCGGATGCGGCCGCGCGCGGTCGCCACCGCCACCCGCACCGCCTCGGCGAAGCGGCCGCTCTCGTAGCCTTCGCGCGCGTGCGCCTGCACGGTGCGCACCGCGCCGAGGGTCTCGCTGGCGAGGTTGTTGGCGTCGGCGACGCGGTCCTGGCTGGCGCGCGAGGCCTTTTCCAGACGGCGCGCGCCCAGGATGATCGGCAGCACCGCCAGCGGGATGCCGACCAGGGTGAAGGCGGCCAGGCGCGGGCTGGTGACGAACAGCATCGCCAGGCTGCCGACCACGGTGACGGTGCTGCGCAGCGCCACCGACATGCTGCTGCCGACCACGCTGCGCAGCAGCTCGCTGTCGGCGGACAGGCGCGAGACCAGTTCGCCGCTGCGGTTGCGGTCGTGGAACTGCGCGTCCAGGGCGATCAGGTGCGCGTACAGCTGCCGGCGCAGGTCGGCCACGACCTTTTCGCCCAGCAGCGAGACGAAGAAGAAACGCGCCGCGCTGGCCGCGGCCAGCACCACCACCACCACGAACACCAGCAGGAACACCTGGTCGATGTTGCTGCCGTTGCTGAAGCCGTCGTCGATCATGCGCCGGAACGCGACCGGGAAGCTGAGCGTGGCCGCCGACGCCACCGCCAGCGCCACCAGCCAGGCGGTGAACAGGCCCATGTGGCGGCGCACGAACGGCCACAGCGCGCGCAAAGTGCCGAGTCTGGCCTTGCCGCGGGCGGGAGTGGATTCGGTGGAGGTGTCGGTCATGGCGCCAGAAGTGAGTGGAGAGGAAGGAGACGCGGAAAACCGCGGTGGAGCAGGTCCGGCTGATGCATGGGGAGCGGGGGAGCCTGCGGTCCCTGTCCGCTTCTTTCCCTCACTCCCCGAGCCATCGCACCCTGTCACGGGTGGCGTCGCGCAGCTGGGTTTTCAAGCCTTCCGCGCGGTCGGCGGGCAGTTCGAGGGACAGCTGCGCGCCATGCTCGTCGAATTCCTCGCCCAGCTTGTCCGCCGCGTGCGCGGCCAGCTGCGTGTATACGGTGCCGAGCTCGTCGAACGGGCAGGCCAGGCGCAGCCTGCGCGTGGCCACCAGCGGCAGGCGCGGCGCCAGCCGCAGGCATTCGGCCGCGGTCCCACCGTAGGCGCGCACCAGGCCGCCGGCGCCGAGCTTGATGCCGCCATACCAGCGGGTCACGACCACGGCGATGCGGTCGTAGCCCTGGCCGTCGATCGCGGCCAGGATCGGGCGCCCGGCGGTGCCGGCCGGCTCGCCGTCGTCGCTGGAGCGGTACTCGTTGCCGCAGCGGTAGGCCCAGCAGTTGTGGGTGGCGTCGGCCACCGACACGTCCGCGACGAAGGACAGCGCGTCGGCCGCGCTGCCGATCGGGGTGGCCTGGGCGAGGAAACGGCTGTGCTTGATTTCCAGCACGTGGCTGGCGGGCGCGGCGAGGGTATCGGGCATCGCGCCCATTCTATGGGGCGCGGCCGCTATTTGCCGGAGGCAACGCCGCTGGCCGACCGGTGCGGTCGTCGGCGCGCCTGCGGAACCACTCAGTCGGCGAGCAGTGGCCGCAGATCGCGCGGAATGCGCGCTTCCGGATGGGCCTGCACGAAACGCCGCAGGCTGGCGCGCGCGGTATCGAAGTCGCCGCCGTCGCGATGCGCGCGGATGCGCGCCAGCCACTGCCGGAGCGGGAGCTTGGCGTCCTCGTCGACGGCCGCCTCCGCCGTCTGCGCCGTCACCGTGACCTGCCCGTCCACTTCCAGCGTCGGCCCTGCGGCCGAGCGCAGGCGCAGGGCCGCGGACGCCGGTGGCGGTGCTGCCTGGTCAACGACCGCGGGCATCGGTTCGAGCACATAGGCGGCCGGCGCCGCCGGGGCCGGGGGCGCTGGCGGGGTGATCGTCGCGCGCGCCGGCGAGGGGGGAGGCATCGCGACCGGTGCCGGCTCCTGGACACGGGCCTTGGCGGCGATCCTGTCAGCGGCCACCGGTTTCGCGGCGGGCGCGGGCGACGGCGCCGTGCGCGGGGCGACAGCA
>NZ_WIDL01000010.1 GCF_009496535.1 Stenotrophomonas sp. MYb238 | reverse complement strand
GCCTTCTTCGTAGGCTGCGACGTTTCCGTCCAGCGAGCCGCCCATTATAGCCGGCTTTTCCGCTTCGTCAACACCTCTTTCGAGGCCGACTCCGCTCCTTCATCCTCAACCCCGAAGGGCTTCCGGCGAAGCGAGCCGCCTATTATGGCAGGCTTTTCGTTGACGTCAACACCTCGAGGAGGGCGACTTCAACTGCTTCCTTCGCTGCCAACCGGGGCCGGCGGCGAAGGAGCGAGAGTATGCGACTTGCCCGCTGATTTGGGAAGAGGCAAAACGCATAGCGTGCATTCCCATGCCACAGGCCGGAGACAACGAGACCGATTCAGCCTCCCGGCTTCGCGGTCTCGATGACCACGCCCAGCTCCTTGCCCGCTTCCGCGACCTTGACGCGTTTGCCGTCCGCGCGGGCGATCAGGTAGTCCGCCGCCACCCAGCCGCTCTGCGCGCCATGGCGGACATTGCACCAGCTCAGGTCGTCCAGGCAGCGCTGCACTTCCACGGTGGTGCCCACTGGCAGCACCGCCACGCGCCCGGCGCGCGTGTCCGGCGCGCTGCGCAGGTTCAAACCGCTGCCGCCGACCTTGGCCGGCGGCTCGACGATCCGGGGCTGGAACCACAGGACCACCGCGATGACGGCGGCGGCGGCGGCAAGGCGCGGGATGAGACGGGGCATGGCCGGTGCCTGCGGGAAGGATCGTGCATCAATACCGTGCGCCGGCATCACCCCGGCTGAACCCGCCAGGGCGATGCCGGCGCGCGTCAGGCCGCCATGCCGCTGTGGCGCAGCAAGGCGTCGATCCGCGGTTCGCGGCCGCGGAACGCGCGGAAGTTTTCCGCCGCGCTACGGCTGCCGCCGCGCGACAGCACCTCGTCGCGGAAGCGCGCCCCGGTCTCGGCGACCTGGCCGGGCGCCTCCTCGAACGCGGCGTAGGCGTCGGCGCTGAGCACTTCGGCCCACTTGTAGCTGTAGTAGCCGGCCGCGTAGCCGCCGGCGAAGATGTGGCTGAACTGGTTGGGGAAACGGTTCCACTCCGGCGGGAAGTTCACCGCCACTTCGGCGCGCACGCGTTCCAGCAGCTGCAGCACGTTCTCCTGCGCCGGCTGGTACCGGCTGTGCAGCAGCATGTCGAACAGGCCGAACTCCAGCTGGCGCACGGTGAACATGCCGCTCTGGTAGTTCTTCGCCGCCAGCATCCTGTCGAACAACGCGCGCGGCAGCGGCGCACCGGTGTCGACATGCGCGGTCATCGCCTGCACCTGTTCCCATTCCCAGCAGAAGTTCTCCATGAACTGGCTGGGCAGCTCCACCGCGTCCCATTCCACGCCGTTGATGCCGGCCACGGCCAGTTCGCCGACGCGGGTGAGCAGTTGATGCAGCCCATGCCCCATCTCGTGGAAGACGGTGGTGACCTCGTCGTGGCTGAAGGTGGCGGGCCTGCCGTCGTTGCCGCGGCCGAAGTTGCAGACCAGATAGACCAAGGGCGTCTGCACGCCGGCGGCGGTGACGCGGCGGTTGCGGCAATCGTCCATCCAGGCGCCGCCGCGCTTGCCCTCACGCGCATACAGGTCCATGTAGAACTGGCCGATCAGCGCGCCGTCGGCGTCGACCAACCGGTAGAAGCGCACATCCTCGTGCCAGACCGGCGCGTCGTCCGGCTGCACCTTCAGCCCGTACAGGCGCTCGATCACGCCGAACAGGCCGGCCAGCACCTTGGGTTCGGTGAAGTACTGCTTCACCTCCTGCTCGGAATAGCTGTAGCGCGCCTGCTTGAGCTTCTCGCCGACATAGGCCAGGTCCCAGGCCTGCAGGTCATCCAGGCCGAGTTCGTCGCGGGCGAAGGCCTCCAGCTCGGCGCGGTCGCGCTGCGCATACGGCCTGGCGCGCGCGGCCAGATCGCGCAGGAAATCCAGCACCTGCACGGCATCGGCCGCCATCTTGGTGGCGATGGAGTATTCCGCGTAGCTGTCGAAGCCCAGCAGCGCGGCCAGTTCGGCGCGCAGGGCCAGGATGCGGTCGATGTTGCCGCCGTTGTCGAGGGCGGCGTCGCCGAACTCGGAGGCACGCACGGCATGGGCGCGGTAGAGCGTTTCGCGCAGCGCGCGGTTGTCCGCGTAGGTCTGCACCGGCAGGTAGCAGGGCATGTGCAGGGTCAACTTCCAGCCGGCGCGCCCTTCCTTCTGCGCCGCGGCGCGGGCATTGGCGAGCACATCGGCCGGCAGGCCCGACAGTTCGGCCTCGTCCTCGACATGCAGGGCGAAGGCATCGGTGGCGTCGAGCACGTTCTGCGAGAACGTCGCCGACAGCGCCGACAGCTCCTGCTGGATCTGCGCGAAGCGCGCCTTGTCGGCTTCGCCCAGTTCGGCGCCGCCGAGGCGGAAATCGCGCAATGCGTTGTCCAGCACCTTGCGCCGCGCCTCGTCGAAACCGGCGGCCTCGGGCGAGGCGGCCAGAGCCTTGTACTGCGCGTACAGCGCCGGGTTCTGCGCCACCGCACTGCCGAAACGGCTGATCTTCGGCAGGTTGGCGTTGTAGGCCTCGCGCAGCTCCGGGGTGTCGGCCACCGCCTGCAGGTGCGCGACCTGGCCCCAGGCGCGGTACAGCCGCTCGGTGGCGTCGTCCAGCGGCACCACGAAGGTCTCCCAGCTCACCGGCGCCACGGTCTCGGCCGCCTTCACCGCGGCTTCGGCCTCGGCCAGCAGGGCGTCGATGGCCGGGGCGACGTGCGCGGGGCGGATCTCGTCGAAACGCGGCAGGCCGGAGAAGTCGAGCAGGGGATTGGCGTTCATGGATGTCCTGGAAACGGCGCCGGCGCGGCCGGCATCACCGCTGATATGGCGACGGCTCCAGCCACGCACAAGGCAATGCCGGCAACCCCTGCCCCGCCACCGCGGCGGCGATGGCGGCATCGGCGCCGGCCACGTCGATGCCCTGCCGCGCGTACCAGGCGGTGTCGTAATAGCTGTGCGCGTAGCGCTCGCCGGCGTCGCAGAGGATGGTGACGATGGACCCGTCGCGGCCGGCGTCGCGCATCAGCTGCGCCGCCTGCAGCACGCCGATGAAGTTGGTGCCGGTGGAACCGCCGACGCGGCGCCCGAGCGTGGCGCTGACGTGGCGCATGGCGGCCAGGCTCAAGGCATCGGGCACCTTGACCATCGCATCGACGCAGGTGGGGATGAAGCTGCGCTCCACGCGCGGGCGGCCGATGCCCTCCACGCGCGAACCGCCCTCGCAGGTCATCCCGCGCCAGTCCGCGCCGGCCAGGGCCGCGCAGTAGCCGTCGTAGAACACCGATACTTCCGGGTCCGCGCACAGGATCAGCGTGTCGTGGCGGCGGTAGCTGACGTAGCGCCCGAGCGTGGCCGCGGTGCCGCCGGTGCCGGGGCTGCAGACGATCCATTCCGGCACCGGATGCGGTTCCTCGGCCATCTGCTTGAAGATCGACTCGGCGATGTTGTTGTTGGCGCGCCAGTCGGTGGCGCGTTCGGCGTAGGTGAACTGGTCCATGAAGTGGCCGCCGGTCTCGCGCGCCAGCCGCTCCGACTCGCAGTTCAGGTCGCAGGCGCGCTGCACCAGGTGGCAGCGGCCGCCATGGAATTCGATGGCGGCGATCTTCTCCGGCGAGGTGCTGGCCGGGATCACCGCGATGAACGGCAGGCCGAGCAGGCGGGCGAAATAGGCTTCGGATACCGCGGTCGAGCCGCTGGACGCCTCGATCACCGGGCAGCCCTCGCGCAGCCAGCCGTTGGCCAGCGCATACAGGAACAGCGAGCGCGCCAGGCGGTGCTTGAGGCTGCCGGTCGGGTGGCTGGACTCGTCCTTCAGGTAGACGTCGATGCCAGGGAAGCCGGGCAGGCCGATCGGGATCAGGTGGGTATCGGCCGACCGGTTGAAATCGGCTTCGATCTTGCGGATGGCCGCCGCCACCCAGGCGCGCTGGGACATGGATCGCACACTCGATGAAAACTGAAGCCGATTCTACTGCGGACACGCCGGATCGCCGCCGGCAGCGGCGGCCCACGCCGCGCGATGGTATGGTGCGCACTCCATCCCTGCCTCAATCCCCTTCCGCGTGCCGCGCATCCTGCTGCCCCTGCTGCTGTGCCTGTCCCTGATCGCCGGTGCGGTCGGGTCGGTGTGGTCGGCCACGGCGATGGCGATGCCGGCCGGTACCGCGGCAATGGCGGACATGGACATGGAGATGGACCACACCTGCTGTCATGACGGCGGCGGACACGACGCGGCCAGGCAGCCGCAGCCTCCGGCCTCGCCCTGCGGCGACGGCAAGCATTGCGACTGCACCCAGCACTGCAACATGCTGCCCATGCCGGTGGCCTCGCCGATCGGCGAGATCGCACGCTCCCCGGAGCCCATGGCACCCACCTTGGCGCGCTACGACGTGCGTCCGGCCGAGCTCAACCGACCTCCCATCGCCTGATCCGGCCGTGACCGCCGGCGCGTAGTCATATCGCCGTTGGCGGCCATCCCGCAGGCGCGCAGCACGCTGCGCGGGCGACGCGTCGCTTCCCGTCGTGCGCCATGCGCTTGATGCGCATCCAGAGCAATCCACACCTGCCGCCCGCCCTCCCCGGCGGATGGCCGATGGAGTTCCCATGAAAACCGATTTTCTTTCCGACCCGCGCTCGATGCTGTCGCGGCGACGCTTCGTGCAGGGCCTGGCCCTGGGCGGCGTCGTCGCCGGCAGCGGGCTGTGGCGCGCCTCCGACGCCTTCGCCGCGCCCGCCCGGGCGATGGCCGCCACCGAACTGCGCGGCACCGACCTGAGCCTGGCCATCGGCCGCTCCACGGTCGATTTCACCGGCTGCGCGCGCAGCGCGGTCACCGTCAACGGATCGCTGCCGGCGCCGATCCTGCGCTGGCGCGAGGGCGATACGGTCAGCATCCGCGTGGCCAATACGCTCGCCGACGAGATGACCTCGATCCACTGGCACGGCATCCTGCTGCCGGCCAACATGGACGGCGTGCCGGGGCTGAGCTTCGACGGCATCGCGCCGGGCGAGGCCTTCCAGTACCGTTTCCAGCTGCGCCAGTCCGGCACCTACTGGTACCACAGCCATTCACTGTTCCAGGAACAGGCCGGCCTGTACGGCGCGCTGGTGATCGACCCGCTGGAGCCGCCGCCATACCGCTTCGACCGCGAGCACGTGATCCTGCTGTCGGACTGGACCGACCTGGACCCGGCCGCGCTGTACCGGCGCATGAAGAAGATGCCGATGCACGACAACACCTACCAGCGCACGGTGGGCGATTTCATGCGCGACACCCGCCGCGACGGCCTGCGCGCCACGCTGGCCGACCGCGGCATGTGGGGGCGGATGCGGATGACGCCGTCGGACCTGTCCGACATCAACGCCCACACCTACACCTACCTGATGAACGGCACCGCGCCGGCCGGCAACTGGACCGGGCTGTTCCGCAGCGGCGAAAAAGTGCTGCTGCGCTTCATCAACGGCTCGGCGATGACCTACTTCGACGTGCGCATCCCCGGGCTGAAGATGACCGTGGTGGCCGCCGACGGCCAGTACATCCACCCGGTGAGCGTGGACGAGTTCCGCATCGCCGTGGCCGAGACCTTCGACGTGATCGTCGAGCCCTCCGGGCAGGACGCGTTCACGGTCTTCGCCCAGGACATGGGCCGCACCGGCCACGCCTGCGGCACGCTGGCGGTGCGCCACGGCCTGCAGGCGCCGGTACCGGCGCTGGACCCGCGGCCACTGCTGACCATGGCCGACATGGCCCACGGCGGCGGCCACGACGCCATGCAGATGGCGCACGGCGGGCACGATGCGCACGCCGGCCACGGCGGACACGGTGGTGGCGGCAGCGCACCGAAGCATCCTCCCGGCGAACGCGGCAACCCGCTGGTGGACATGCAGAGCGCGGCCAGTTCGCCGCGGCTGGACGACCCCGGCATCGGCCTGCGCGACAACGGCCGCAAGGTGCTCGCCTACGCCGACCTGCGTTCGCTGTTCGACGACCCCGACGGACGCGATCCCGGCCGCGAGATCGAACTGCACCTGACCGGGCACATGGAGAAGTTCGCCTGGAATTTCGACGGCGTCCCCTTCGCCGGCGCCGAACCGCTGCGGCTGAACTACGGCGAGCGCATGCGCATCGTGCTGGTCAACGACACCATGATGACCCACCCCATCCACCTGCATGGCGTGTGGAGCGACCTGGAGGACGCCGACGGCCAATTCCAGGTACGCAAGCACACCATCGACATGCCGCCGGGCACGCGCCGCAGCTACCGCGTGCGCGCCGACGCGCTGGGCCGCTGGGCCTTCCACTGCCATCTGCTGTACCACATGGAAGCGGGCATGATGCGCGAAGTGAGGATCGAGGCATGAAGACGACGACCCGATCCCTGCTGTTCGTCGCCCTGGCCGCGGCCACCGGCAACGCCGCCGCGCAGGACGCGCATGCGGGCCATCACGGCCATGGGACCACCGCGAAATCGGATCCACATGCGGGCCATGCATCGGCCGCCGTAACCAAGGCCGCGGAGAGCGACCCGCACGCCGGCCATGCCCAGCAGACCGGTGCTGTCATGGCGAACGACCCGCATGCAGGCCACGATGCACCGGCCAGCACCTCGGATCAGCCGGACATGCCGGCCGACCACGCCATGCACATGGACCCTGCGTCCCATGCGATGCCGCAACCTGCGGATCCACACGCGGGCCATGCATCGGCTGCCGCCGCCAAGGCCGCGGAGAACGATCCGCACGCCGGACATGCCCAGCAGACCGGTGCTGTCATGGCGAACGACATGCATGCAGGCCACGACACACCGGCCAGCATCTCCGAGCAGCCGGACATGCCGGCCGACCACGCCATGCACATGGACCCTGCGTCCCATGCGATGCCGCAACCTGTGGATCCGCACGCGGGCCATGCATCCGCCACCACCGCCAAGGCTACGGAGAACGATCCGCATGCCGGACATGCCCAGCAGACCGGTGCTGTCATGGCGAACGACCCACATGCAGGCCATGATTCGCCGGCCAGCACCTCCGATCAGCCGGGCATGCCGGCCGACCACGCCGCGCACATGAACCATGCGTCCCAAGCGATACCGCAACCTGCGAATCCACACGCGCGTCATGCATCGGCTGCCACCAAAGCCGTGGAGAACGACCCGCACGCCGGTCATGCCGAGCAGGGAAGTAATGTCATGGCGACCGGCCCGCACGCGGGCCATGCGATGGAGGCGCCAGCCGGCAAGCCCGCCGAATCCCATGACGCCCATGCCGGACACGCCATGCATGGTGGCCACGCACCGGACACACCATCTATCCCTTCCGGCGCTGGCACGCACGGCGCGCATGGGGCACACGACGAACACGCCGGCCATGGCGCCGCGGCCATGCAGGCGCCGCGCGAGCCCGTCCCCGAACCGACCGCCGCCGACCTGGCCGCCGCGTTCCCCACGCTCAAGCCGCATGCGATGAAACACGCGCCCGGCTTCAACAGCCTGGTGCTGTTCGACCACCTGGAAGCCTGGAACAACGCCCATGGCAGCGGCCAGGCGTGGGCCGCCAAGGGCTGGTTCGGCGGCGACATCGACCGCCTGTGGCTGCGCAGCGAGGGACAGCGCAGCGGGGGCCGGCTCGGCGAGTGGTCGCTGGACGCGCTCCACGGCCACGCCATCTCGCCCTGGTGGGACGTGGTCGCCGGCGTCCGCCACGACGGCGGCGACGCGCCCGGCCTGACCCGCGCGGCCATCGGCGTGCAGGGCCTGGCGCCGTACAAGTTCGAGTTCGCCGCCACCGCCTACCTGGGCGGGCCGCGCAGGGCCGAACTGGCGGTGGAAGCGGAGTACTCGCTGCTGCTGAGCAACCGGTTGATCCTGCAGCCGACGCTGGAAGCCAGCGTGGCCGCCGAGGACGACCCGCGCCGCGGCGTCGGCAGCGGGCTGGGCCACGTGGAGGCCGGCCTGCGCCTGCGCTACGAGATCACCCGCCGCTTCGCGCCCTATGTCGGCTTCGTGCACGAACGCCGTTTCGGCCGCACCGCCGGCCTGCACCGCGATGCCGGCGAAAGCCGACGCGATTCGCGCTGGGTCGCCGGCGTGCGCTTCTGGTTCTGACCGCCCTCCCCACGGCGGAAGGCCACGGCCTTCCGCCATTTCTCCAAGGAGACTCCAATGAATGTATTCCCGCACAGGATGGCGTCGCTGCTGCTCGCCACCGCTTCCGTCTTCGCCATCTCCGCCTGCGATGCCGCCCCGCCGCGGGCTGCGGACCCGCAGGCGGCAGCCGGGCACGCGGCGCAGGTCGTGCACGTCCACAAGGATGCGAACTGCGGCTGCTGCAATGGCTGGATCGCGCACATGCGCGCGGCCGGCTTCACCGTGATGGCCCACGACAGCGCCGACATGGTGGCGGTCAAGCAGCGCCTGGGCATTCCGCTGGCGCAGGCCTCCTGCCATACCGCCGAAGTGGGCGGCTACGTGCTGGAAGGCCACGTCCCGGCCGCGGACGTGCAGCGCCTGCTGCGCGAGAAGCCGGCCGCGCGCGGCCTGGTGCTGCCGGGCATGCCCGTCGGTTCGCCCGGCATGGAGTCGCCCGACGGCCGCCGCGACGCGTTCACCGTCGCGCTGCTCGGCAAGGATGGCGCGCTGCAGCCGTACTCCCGGCACCCCTGAGCCACCCGGGTCCATCCGGGAGCGCGGCCACCGCGTTCCCGGTGCCGACACGCCCGGCCCTCTAGAATCGCCCTTCCCCCACACCCAGGAGCAACGCCATGAGCCTGAACGCTCTCCACCAGCAGCCCGGCGTGGCCACGCAGCCGCCGGCCGAAACCAACGGCTTCGTCTTCAACCACACCATGCTGCGGGTCAAGGACATCGCCGCCTCGCTGGATTTCTACACCCGCGTGCTCGGCTTCCGCCTGATCGACAAGCGCGATTTCCCCGAAGCCGCGTTCAGCCTGTACTTCCTGGCCTACGTGCCGGAGGGCACGCAGGTGCCCGAGGACGACGCACAGCGCCGGCTGTGGATGGCCGGCATTCCCGGCGTGCTGGAACTGACCCACAACCACGGCACCGAGAACCAGGACGGCCCGGTCTACCACGACGGCAACAGCGAGCCGCGCGGCTTCGGCCACATCTGCGTGTCGGTGCCGGAACTGGAAGCGGCATGCGCCCGCTTCGAGGAACTGGGCGTGCCGTTCCAGAAGCGCCTGCAGGACGGACGCATGAAGCATCTGGCCTTCATCAAGGACCCTGACGGCTACTGGGTGGAGATCATCGGCAACCGCTAAAGGGCGCCGATCTCTTTTGCCTTTCGTAGGAGCGGCTTCAGCCGCGATGGCGCTTTCCCGGCATCCTCGCCGAACCGGATTTCGGCGCAAGCTCCATCGCGGCTGAAGCCGCTCCTACGAAGGCAGACCTGGAAGCGGCGTGCGTGCGCTTCGAGGAACTGGGCGTGCCGTTCCAGAAGCGCCTGCAGGACGGGCGCATGAAGCACCTGGGCTTCATCAAGGACCCGGACGGCTACTGGGTGGAGATCATCGGCAACCGTTAAAGGGCGCCGACCTCTTCCTTTCGCAGGAGCGGCTTCAGCCGCGATGGCGCTTTCCCGGCATCCTTGCCGAAGCGGGTTTCGGCGCAAGCCTCATCGCGGCTGAAGCCGCTCCTACGAAGGCAGGCAGGGGTGCAGGCGCTCTTGCTCCAGCAGCAGCGGGGTGCGCTGCAACGCCGATGCGGCTTCGTCCCAACCCGCGCGGCGGGCCAGGTCGCACATGCTGTCCAGTACCGCCGGCGATGGCGGCTCGGCGGCGGCGATGACGGCCGCAGACAGTTCGTCCGGCGTCATCAACCACGGGCGCAAGGTGCGACCACTCTGCCGCACGGTTTCGGCCAGCTTCGCGGCGATGCGGAAGCCGCCGCGGTCGATGTCGCCCCAGTGGTAGAGCGCCGCATCGGCCGGCAACCCGGCCAGCAGCCGCGCGTAGGCCTGGCGCCACGTCGGCGACGGCATGCCGCCGGTATAGAGCAGCAGCACCGGGGCCTCACCACGCATCGCCGCCGCCTCGTGGAAGCTTGCGAGGTTCTCGATGCTCAGCAGCACGCGTGCGTCGGTGTTTATTCCCCGTATCTCGTTCACCGGGAAACCCAGCCAACTGCGCGGCAACCGGTGGCAGCTGCCGTCGTCCAGCTGCACCGCGCCCGGTCCGGCCAACCGCAGCGGCTGCGGCTCCCTGCGCAGGCCCAGCGCCGCCCACAACTGCTCCTCTTCCAGCCCGCTCGGCGCCAGTTCGCCCGTCACCAGCACGTCCAGCCAGGGCGTGAGTTTTTCCAGCCGCTTGCTGTCGCCGAACAGGGTGACGCTGGCCTTGCGCAGGATGCGCTCGCCGCGTGCGTCGGCCAGCAAGGCACTCACCGCCTGCGCGGCGTCGGCGAGAGGGGCGGCGGCTTCCGGGCCGCAGCCGCGTACCTTGCGGCCGGCGCACCAAGCCTGGATGACTTCGCCGATGACCGGGAAACCGGAACTGCTTTCCGCCTGGTTTTTTCCGGAGCAAGGCGAGTCGCGACCGGGTTCTCCCGGCAAAGCCCGGCCGCCACTCGCCTCGCTTCGGCAAAAGGCGGATGGTTGCCAGCGCGCCAGCAGGATTCCGGCTTGCGCCACGCGCTCGCCCAGCAGCGCGATGCGCAGGTCCCGGGCCAGTGCGGACAGATCGCGCACGGTCAGGCGCAGCAGGCGTTCGCCGTCGTCGCGATGGCGGTCGCGTTCAACCGTGATCGCACCGGCGCGCTCGGCCAGCGCGATGCGGGCGTGGAATTCGTCGAAATCGGCTACGCCGCTCAATGCACGGTATTCGGCGCCATCGCGGTTGCCGGTCATCGGCAACGATGCCGGCTGTGCATCGCCTTTCAACGAAGCGGCTTCGGCGCGGCGCAGCAGGCGTTCGAGTACCCGCCTTGCGGGCGTATCGTCCTCCGGCTGCGCCGCCGGCGTCATGTCGCCGCCTGCTCGCGTTCGATGCGTTCGGTCTCGGCCGCCAGCAGTTCCGGGTGCAGATCGAACTGGTCGGACAGCAGCAGGGTGCGCGCGGCCTCGGTGACCTCGATGCGCTCGGCCTGCAGCAGGTCGCCGTCGCGGAACAGTTCGATGTAGCTGTCCAGCACGCCGGACAGCGTGCCCTGCGCGGTGTCCGGCGCGGCCAGCACCAGTTGCAGCCCCAGCGAGCGCAGGTAGCCGGTGATGGCGCGCGCGTTCTGCGCGTCGATCTTGTCGCCGAACTCGTCGAGCAGGATCAGCCCCAGCCCGCCCGGATGCGCCTCGCTCTTGCCATAAGCCGCGGCCAGCGCGGCGCCGGCGATCACGTACAGCGGCGCGCGGTGTTCGCCACCGGAGCCCGAGCGCATGCGCTCGCTGAGGCTACCGATCACCCGATCTTCCTGACGGATCTGCACCTCGAAGCGGAAGAAGCGGCGGTAGTCGTCCAGCGGCGAGTTGGCCACGTGGGCGGCGGCCTTGTCCTCGACCAGCGCGCGGAACGCCTCGGGCACCTGGCCGGCGCTTTCGAACAGCGTGTCCTCGCCGCCGATGTCGGCGGCGCGCTGGATGAAACGGTGCAGCTCGCGGAACTCCGGCACCACCTCGTAATGGAACTGGTAGCGCTCGTTGTTGGAGAACGCCGGGCTGGCGCGCAGGGTACGGTTGAGCGTGGCGATCTGGGTCTTGAGCCGGGTGAAGTTGTCGTACAGCGTGGACGCCACGCCGGTGCGGAAGGTATCCACTGCGGTGCTGTAGGCCTGCTGCGCCTCGGCCTCGTACTGCACCAGCTCGGTGTCGCGCAGCTGGGTCAGCTCGCGCTGCAGCAGGCTGCGTGCCGGGCGCCAGGCGCTGGCGTCGAAGTCGAGTTCGATGGCGTGGTCGCGCGCGTACTGCGCCAGCCCGCTCCATGCCTCGGGCAGCAGCCGCGCCAGCTGCGCGTCGCTGTCCTTGGCGCGTTCCTCGCAGCGGCGTGCGCGCTCTTCCAGCGACGGATACTTCTCGTCCAGTTCCTCGCGCTGGCGTTCGACCCGGTTGGGATCGACGTCCGGATCGGCGAAGGCCTCCACCGCGCGCCGCGCCACCAGTTCCTCCTGCTGGCGCAGGCCATCGAGCAGGCCGCGGGTGCCGGCAAGGTTGGACTCGGCCACCGCCTCCTTGCGCAGCAGGTCGTCGGCGCGTTTCTCGCAGTCGGCCAGGTGCAGTCCCAGTTCGCGCACCTGCTCGGACAGCCGCAGCAGATCCGGATCGAGCGAGGCGTGGCGGCTTTCCTGCGCGGCGCGATAACGCTCGGCCACCTGGCGGTGCTCGAGCACGCGCTCGTGCAGCGCCTGCGCCACCGCATCGGCGTCGGCCAGCCGTGCCAGCCCGCGCTGGCAGTCGTCGGCGCGGCGCAGGTTGGGCTCGATGCGGCGCACCTCGGCCTCGGCCTTCTCGATTTCCTCGTGCAGCACGCGCATGCGCGCGCGGTTGTCGGATGCGCCGATGCGCAGGTCGCCCGCCGCCGGCAGGCGCAGGCGTTCGATGCTGCCGCCCCGTGCCAGCAGGCCGTCGCGGGTCAGGCCCTGGCGGCTGCGCACCAGGTCTGCCTCGGTTTCCACGCAGCGCAGCTCGCCGAGCTGGCGGCGCAGGAACGCCAGTGCGTCGGCATTGACGCCCTCCAGCAACGCGGCGACGCTGCCGGCCTCCGGTTCCTCGGCGCCACGCGACTTGCGCGCATGGCTGGACAGCGCCAGCTTGACGCCATACACCGAGCGTCCGCCGGACAGGCCGCGGTACAGCTTGACCGCGCGCTCCTCGTCCTTGTCCGGGATCAGCAGCGCTTCGACGTTGCTGCGCAGATAGCCTTCGATGGCGTGCTGCCAGGAAGCATCGGTGACGCGCACCAGGTCGCAGACCGGGCGCGCGTCGATGCCGGCATCGCGCAGGTAGCTCATCAGCCGCACCGTGTCCGGATGCAGCTCGGCCTGGCCGGCGGCCAGGCGCTTCTGGTTCTGGCGCGCGGTTTCCAGCGCATCGCGCGCCTTGTCGTGGGCGGCGTGCAGCTGGCGGGCATGGCGGTCGACCCGCTCGCGCAGCGGCGCGGCGGCGCGCAGGGCCTGGCGGGCACCGGCGAACAGTTCTTCCGGCGTCCATGGCAGCGCGTCTTCGGGCGACAGCGTGGACAGGCTGGCGTGCCATTCATCCCAGTCGGCGCGGGCGGCGGCCAGCGCCCTGGCGTCGAGGTCGTCCAGCGCCAGGGCATCGAGCTGGCGGAACTGCTGGCCGATGAAGCCGACTTCGCGCAGCAGGTCTTTCTTCAGCTGCGCCAGGCGCTCGCGGTCGCGGCCGGACAGTTCGTCCAGCTGCGCCTGTTCGCCATAGCCGGCGCTGCCCTGCAGGCGGGCATTGGCGCGGGCGTGCTCCTCGCGCAGGGTGTCGCGTTCGACGCGGGTATCGACCAGCAGGCGCCGGGTATCGGCCAGCGTGCCTTCCGCGCGCGCCACCGCGTCCCCGGCCTGGTCGAGCTGCTCGCTGTACAGGTCGCGCGCGTATTCGGCGGCCAGCGCGCGCGCGGACGCGGCGCGGGTCGCCTGGCCGGCGATCTTCCCGTACTGGCGCTCCACGCCTTCGGCGGCGTCGATGCGCTGTTTGACCTGCTCGATCTTCTCCTTGATCTGGCGGAAGCTCTCCAGCAGCGCGCGGAAGCGGGCGATGTCGGTGGGCCGGTCTTCGGCCACCAGGGTGCGCACGAACAGGTCCACGTCCTCGACCCGCTGCAGGTTCAGCGCGTTGAGGAAGGCCTTGCGGTAGGCGTTGAGGTCGGGGCTGGCCGACGGGCTGGCGCGCAGGCGCAGCAGCAGGTCGCGCAGGAAGCGCTCGGCGTTGGGATGCAGCTGCAGGGTCTCGCCGGCCTCCTTGCAGCGCCGGGCAGCGTGCTCCTTGAAGGTAGTCCAGGCCAGCGGCAGTTCCTTGCCCTTGACCCGCTCCAGGTGTTCGTCCAGTTCCAGCGCCACGCCCGGCAGCAGGTACAGGCCGTGCGTGCGGTGCTCGGGTTCGTCGACCGAGGCGCCGAGCGCGATGCCGGCGGTCAGCGGCACGCCGGTCTCGGTGTCGCGGAACACCAGCGAGACATAGGTGGTGGCGGTGCGGCGCTTGCGCCCTTCCTCGCCGCTGCGGAACACGCCCAGGCAGTAGTCGCGGATGGTGCGCGCGCGGTGGCTGCCGCCGGCCTGCGCGTTGAAGCGGATGCGGCTGCGGTCGCCGCCCAGCAGCACGATCTGCAGGGCGTCGAGCAGGGCGCTCTTGCCGGCGCCGTTGGGCGCGATGATGGCGCTGGTCGCGTCCAGCTGCAGGGTCTGCGCCTCGAACAGGAAGAACTGGACCAGGTGGATGCGTTCAAGCTGCTGCATCGTCGTCCTCCGCGTCCGCGTCGTCCGCCTCGTCGCGGTTGTGCTGGTCCAGCCGTTGCAGCCACTGCTCGCCGACGATCTCGACGATGGCCGGGCGCACGCGCAGGTGGAACGGCTGCGGGTCGTCGCCTTCCGATTCCACCAGCCGGCATACGCCCCAGCGCTTGAGCGTACGCGCCAGCGCACGCAGCGCGCCGACGTCGGGCATCGCGCGGCCGGTCAACGCCTGCCAGCTTTCCTGCAGCTCGGGCAGTTCCACCACCACTTCGCCGTGGTCCTCGATCAGGCCCTGGCGCATGGCCTCGTCGTAGCGCTGGCGCAGCACCAGCAGGGCCAGGGTTTCGTCCAGCGTCACCGGCGCGCCCTCGCCATGCGCCGGCAGTGCCACCACGTAGCGGTAGTGCGCGTTGCGCTCCAGGCGGATGCCCAGCGGCTCCAGTGCGGCGACGAAATCGGCGTAGTGGTCTTCGACCAGGTTGAAGGCCACGCGCGAACGCTGGTCGGCGGCGTACAGCACCTGCTCGGTGGCCAGGCGATAGGCGGTGCGCTCGAAGTCTTGCACCGTATAGATGCCGTTGGACATCTGGCTGAGGGTGTTCCAGCTGCGTTTCATCGGGAAAAAGCCGGGAATGGGGAACGGGGAACAGGGAATGAAGCGATGTCGCGGGGATCGGGCATGGCCGGGTGCGGGGGCGCGCGGTGAAATGCGGAGGGTCGGTGTTCCATCATTGCCTGTTCCCCGTTCCCGCATTCCCCGCCACCCGCAGGATGCGGAAACGCGGGCCGCGCAGGTAATCGTTGTCGTCGCCATTGCCGGCATCGAGCAGTTCGACGCGGAAGCCGCGCAGCAGCCGGCCGAGCGGGTCTTCGCGGCGCAGGCCGCCGATGCGGTTGCCGCGCAGGGCGAGCGTGAGCAGGGTCTGGTAGGCGCGCAGGTCCTCGATGCTGGCGATGTCCAGCCGCGCCGAGTCGATCGCCGCGCCCTGCTGCAGGTGGCGGCCGACGTAGCGCGCCATGTCCTCGGCGTTGACCAGGCGCGCGCGTTTCATCCGCCGCAGCAGCGACAGCCGCGCCAGCTGCTCGGGCGTGGGCGGGGTGGTGGCGTTGGCGCTGCGCGGGATCGGCGCCGGCTTGCGGTGCGGCGGGCGCAGCCGCGCCTCGTCCATCAGCGGGCCGGGCGCCACCGGCAGGCGCAGCGCGTCCTCCGGCGCCGAGAGCACGCCGCGGCAGGCGCGGCGCAGCAGCACGTCGAGCCTGTCGGGCGCGCGCAGGCGGTAGTCGAGGAAGGCCAGCGCGCGGCGGTTGGCCTGGCGGATGTCCTCGTCCAGGCGGGTCAGGTATTCGTCGATGCGTTCGAGCTCGCGCAGCCGGCCCAGGCTGCGCGACAGCCGCAGCTGCGCGCGCGCCTCGTCGCCGCCGGTGACGTGCTCGCGGTACCAGGCCACCAGGGTTTCGCGCGGCGCGCCGGCGTCGAGCTGCTGCACCATCGCCAGGATCGAACTGCGCCGCGCCATCGGGTGGTCGGCGCGGTGCAGTTCGGCGTAGTCGCCGATGAACAGCTGGCCGACGTAGCGCTCGAACCACTGCCGGGCGAACTGCGCGGTGGTCTCGGCCTTGCTCAGTTCCGGCATCAGATCGCGCACCTGCAGGCTCATCGAGGCCAGCGACACCAGCAGCCGACGCGCCTGGTCGGCGGCCTCGTCGAGGATGCCGCCGTCCATGCGGCCTTCGGCCACCTGCTGCAGCTGCAGCTCCACCGAGCGCATCTTGGCCGAGACGAAGGTCGGGCCGTGCTCGCTGAACTCCACCAGGGTGGACAGCAGCTGCGCCACCATCGGCGGCATGGTCACCATCTCGCGCGCGCCGATGCGCTCCTGGCGCAGCCAGCCGGCGGCGCGGAAGCGGTCGTGGATGGCGTTGGCGCGCACGTTCAGCGGCGCGTCCGGGGCCTGGCCGTCCTCGTCCTCCCACGGGTCGTCGGTGAGCAGGTAGCGCTCGATCGCGGCGGTGATCTCGCGGCGCGGGAAGCCGTGGCTGGGCGGCACCGGCGCGTCCGGGCCGAAGAACTCGTCGAACATCCGGCACAGCAGCGACCAGTAGTTCTGGCGGTTGGCCGAGGCCAGCGGGCCGAAGATGCCGGCGGGCACGACCGAGAACAGCGGCGGCGTGGTCGTGGGGGTGGTCGTGGTCAAAACGTCGGGGTCCTGCAGCTTCCTGCCGTGCGGCGGCGATTGTGGCATATCGCCGCCGCCGGCGGCCCCGGCGGGCGGGCCTGCGGCGCCGCCACGACGACGGGCGCCGCAGGGGCGCCCGTCGCGGGAACCGGCCTTGCCGGCGGATCAGAACTTCTGCGTGTAGCGCAGGTAGACGATGCGGCCGTAGGCGTCGTACAGGTTGAAGTTCCAGGGACGGCCGTCGGTTTCGATCAGCTGCGGGTAGCGGTCGGCCACGTTGTTGGCGCCCAGGGTGATGCCGGCGCGCCAGGGGGTCGTGTAGGTCAGGCCGAGGTCATGGGTGACGTAGCTGGCCACGCGCGTGCCCGGATCGCCGGCGAGGAAGCCGAAGGCGGGCGCGGCGTCGGGATTGCGCTGGTCGCCGATGTAGTTGACGTTCCAGCTGGCGCTCCAGTCGCCCCTGCTCCAGGTGTTGCGCAGGGTGCCGCGCAGTTCCGGGGCCGCCGCCCAGCCCAGCCGGTCCTTGACCGTGCTGCCGTCGGTGAGCGTGAACTCCAGCACGCGCGCCACCTGCAGCCAGCTCTCCAGCCGGCCCCAGCCGCCGGCGTCGAAGCGGCCGCGCAGGTTCAGGTCCAGGCCGCGGGTATCCAGGTCGCCCTCGTTGGCGTAGGCGGTGTTGATCTCGCGGATGGAGCCGTTGGAACGGCGCTGCACCGAGGTGCCGGCGGGAAGCGGCAGCCCGCGGTTGTCGAAATCCACCAGCTCCTGGTACTCGATCAGGCGGATCCGGTCGTCGATCCGGATGTGGTAGTAGTCCAGGGTCAGGTTCAGCCAGTCCAGCGGATCCCAGGCCAGGCCCAGGCTGTACTGCCGCGAGTGCTCGGAGCCGAGCGCCGGGTTGCCGCTGGACCAGGTGTCGACCTGGTAGCTCACGTCCCGGCTCACCGGACCGTCGGCGATGCCGTCGTTGTTGGTATCGCCGCCGCAGTCGGCCGCCGAGTAGCCCACGGCCACGCAGCTGCGGTAATCCTGCACGTCCTCGGCCGAGAACGAGCGCTTGGCGTGGATGCTGTTCAGGTCGGGCGCGCGGAAGCCCTTGCCGGCCGAGCCGCGCAGGGTCAGGTTGGGCAGCGGCTGCCAGCGCAGCGAGACCTTGGGCGAGAGGTCGCCGCCGTAGTCGCTGTAGCGGTCGTAGCGCGCCGCCAGGGTGAAGTCGAAGTCCTGCATGACCGGCAGCAGCCATTCGGCGTAGGCCGCCTGCACGCGGCGGTCGCCGGCGGCCGAGTTGCCGGCCGATCCGGCGACCACGCCGGCCTCGGACAGCGAATCGTAGACGTCGGCATAGTCCTCGCGGCGGGCTTCCACGCCGAAGGCCACGGCCGAGCGCCCGCCGGCCATGTCGAACAGGTCCAGGCTGGCGTTGGCGTACAGCTCGTCGATGACGAACTTGCCCTCGCGGCTGGTGGTGGTGGTGAAGCCCTTGATGACCTCCTCCGGGTTGCCGAACGGATCGCGCAGGTCGTAGCGGCCGTCGGCGGCCGCCGCCTCGGCCAGCGGCGTGACGATGTAGCCGCGGCCCTGGTCCTTGAGCCGCGCGTCGCTGCGGCGCACGCCGGCATCGATGCTGAGCCGGTCGTTGACCTGCCAGTTCATGCCCAGGTTGATGTCCAGCACCGTGTTGTCGATGAAGTTGTCGCGGTTGCCGGCTGCCGCATAGCGGTGGTAGATGAAGGCGCCCAGCCCGTCGCCCGGCACCGGGTCGTTGGGCGAGTTCTCCGCCACGTACAGCACGCCCGGCGTCGGCGCGTAGCGGCCGAAGCTGCTGGCATGGCTGTAGCTGGCGGCGGCGTACAGCGACACCGCGTCGTCGAGCTGCACGGTGCCGCGCGCGAACAGCGACTTGTTCTTGATCGAGGCCTCGTTGGCGGCCACCGCGTTGTAGTCGTAGACGCAGTTGCTGCCGTTCATCCAGAAGTTCGGATCGTTGCAGGCGTAACCGGGCAGCACGCCGCCGGCATCGCCTTCCTCGCCCGGGGTGGCCGCGCTTTCCAGATAGAAGTTGTTGCCGTACGGGGAACCGCCGCGGGTGTCCCCGCCCAGCTGGTCGCGCGTGAACACGATGCCGCGCGACGTGTAGGAGGCCCCGAACATCAGGTTGCCGCGCTCGCCCGAGGTGCCGAACAGCACCGCGCCCTCCTCGGTGTCGCCGCCGGCCACGCGCGGCGAGCCCTTGCCGATGCGCAGCTCGGCGCCATCGAAGTCCTTGCGCAGGATGATGTTGACCACGCCGCCGATGGCGTCGGAGCCGTACAGCGCCGACGCGCCGTCGGACAGGACCTCGATCCGCTCCACCGCGGCCAGCGGGATGGTGTTGAGGTCGGCGTTGCTGCCCAGCGAGGGCGCATAGGGCGCGCGCCGGCCGTCGACCAGCACCAGGGTGCGGTCCGAGCCGATGCCGCGCAGGTCGACGTCGGCCACCGCCTGTGCGCTGCTGCCCGAGCGCGGGCTGAAATTGCCGAACGAGGCGAAGGTGGTGTCGCGCAGCACGTCGGCGACGGAGACGTGGCCGCTGGCGTCGATCGCGGCGCGGTCGATCACCGTCACCGGCACGGCGCCTTCGATGTCGGCGCGCTTGATGCGCGAGCCGGTCACTTCGATCCGGTCCAGGCTGTGCACGTCGGGCTGCGACTGCGCCAGGGAAACGAACGGAACCAGTGCGGCGGCGATTCCCAGCGGGAGCGCGGCCAGCCGGGCGGCCGGCGTCGGACAACGATGTTTCACGGGTTTCTCTCCTGATGATGTTAGGGATGCGTTAACGCCCAGACGACGTTAAAGAGCGGCTCACGCCACCGCGCCGCATGCCCTGTCCACTGGGTTTGCACGATCTGTCGACACCGCGGGCTGGCCGCTGCGGTACAGCGAGGGCGACACCCCGAAGTGGGTGCGGAACGCGCGCGAGAAACTGCAGTTGTTCTCGAAGCCGCTGGCCGCGCCTATCTCGGTGATGGACAGCGGCGTCTCGCGGATCAGCCGCGCGCTGTTGGCCAGGCGCAGGCGCACCGAGATGGCCTGCGGGCATTCGCCGTAGACCGCGCGGAAGGTCTTGGTGAAATACCAGACCGACATACTGCTCAGCTCGGCCAGTTCGCCGATCCGGACCACGCGGCCGGTATGGCCCTGTATGTGCTGCAGCGCGCGCTGCATGCGCGCGTAGACCTGGCGCCGGTGCATCAGCGAGCGCCCCGGGCAGCGCGCGATCAACGCCTGCTGGCCCTGCTGCAGGCCGGCGAGCGCGCGCAGCAACCGGTCCACCTGCCAGCGGTCGGCGGCGATGGCCTGGTCGCCGCGGGCCGGGGTACCGATCACCGCGCGCCAGCGCCGCACCAGCGACCGCCGCGCCGGCGCCGGCACCACGCCGCGACCGGGGAAGAGCGCCAGCTGCGGCGAGCGCAGCAGCAGCTGCTGCATGTCGGCCGGTACGACCATGCCGATCGCCACGGTGCGCTCGCCGGCGTGCAGCACCGGCTGGGCGCCGCGATCGAAATGGATCCACTGGCCGGCGTCGAGCCGGAACGCGCCGGTGCGCGCGGCGATGTCCAGCCCTCCCCGGAGCACCAGCCACAGCGACGCCTCGGCCGGACCGAGCGCCAGGCTAGCGCCGCGCGCGACCGTCGCCAGCAGCGGCGCCCGCCGTTCCACCTCGCGTTCCAGTTCCTGGCTGTCGCCGCGATCGAGCCACAGCACCTGCACTTGCACCTGCATGACCACTTCCTTCGTCGGACTGGCCTCCTGTTTGACCGCGCGGCCTCCGAAATGCCGGAAATGCGGCCGAAATCTTTCCGAAATCCGCGCCTCCGGCGACGCCATGTGTCCGCGGCGCGGACAGCCGGACAGGCGGACACACGGCGTCGCTGCTGCCTCGGCGGCGTTTCCACCGTCCGCGGCGGACACATAGACGCGAAGGCCCGCACGGCATGCCGGTGCGGGCCTTCGTCGATGGCGGAAGACCGCCGCGTCAGTTGCGGCGGCGGGCGCGGCGCTGGTATTCGGCCTCGTCGATCGGATACATGGCGCGGACCGGGCAGGAACCGGCGCGCGAGGTCAACACGCTGCCCTGGGTGCAGACGACGTTCTCCCGTCCATCGGTGGCGAGCACCACGCTCGAGTTCTTCATCATCGCGTCGCAGTAGTGCCCGAAGTCCAGGCGCAGGTGGTTGTCGCCGTCGGCGATGACCATGCCGTCGGTGCCCACGCGCGCGGCCTTGTGCTGGCCGGACAGGGTGACGCAGGTCGGCGGCGCGTCGCCGCTCTTTCCCGCCGCCGCGGCATCCACGGGCAGCATCGCGGCGGCGCCCAGGGACAGGACGATCAACAGACATCGGTACATGGCGTTTTCCTTCTTCGTTCCGTGCCGGGGGTTGGGCACGGATACAAGGCTAGGCAGCGCGCGCGGCGACGGAATCTGCTTGAAGTCGCGATGACCAAGGGCCGGGCGTGAGGCCAAGGAATGCAAACAACGCAGCCGCCGGCGCAGCCGGAGCACGCCGAAAGCGACGCCCGCCTGAACGCATCCGCGCGACCTGACCAAAGGCACATGCCGCCGCCTCCGCGCCGCCAGCATCCTCGGCGCGGTGATGGAACGCCGATGGCGCTCCATCGCACCCAACGGACGGCGACGCGTGCGGCGCATGCAGGGCGCGCCGTCTCCATGATCAGGGCGGGGCGTGCTGGCCAAGCCTGCACTCGGGCAGACCGGCGTAATGGAAGAACGGGCAGTCACTGGCGGTCGTCGTACCGGCAACGCCGCGGGAGCGCAGGCGGTTCCGGACGGCATCCTGCGCGTGGGCGACCACGACATCGACCTGTCGCGGCGCACCGTGGTCTCGCGCGTGGACGGCACCTCGCGGCGGCTCACCCTCAAGTCGCTGCAGGTGCTGCTGGCGCTGGTGGACGAGGCGGGCAAGGTGGTCAGCCGCGACGCGCTGCTGGCGCGCGTCTGGCCCGACACGCTGCCCACCGACGACGTGCTGACCCAGGCCATCGCGCTGTTGCGCAAGGCGTTCGGCGACGACCGCGAGGCGCCGCGCTACATCGAAACCATCGCCAAGGGCGGCTATCGCCTGCTGGCCGCGCACGCGTGGCGGCCGATGCCGGTCGCGGCCATCGACGCGGCGCCGCCGCCGGATCCTCCGCCCGTCCAGCGCGCGCCGCGCTGGCGATGGGCCGTGGCGGTGGCGGCGGCGCTGCTGCTCGTGGCGCTGGTGGCGTTCCTGCATGCCGGCGTCGCGCACGACGACAATGGCAATGGCGAACGCGCGCCGCCGCCATCCGCCGCGGCGCTGCCCGCGCGCGAAACGGCGCCGCCGTACCACGCCATCGTTTCCACCGCCGAACAGGAGACCACGCCGCGGTTGTCGCCGGACGGCACGCAGCTGGTGTTCGCGCGCCAGGATCCCGGCACGCGCAGGCAGCGGCTGCACATCCAGCGCGTGTCGCAGGCCAATGCGCGGCCGTTCGCCTCTCCCGGACCGGGCGAGCAGGACAGCCTGCCGGCGTGGTCCCGCGACGGCCGGCGCATCGCCTTCCTCCGCAGCAGCGACCGACGCTGCCAGTTCATGGTGGCGCCCGCCGACGGCGGCGAGGCGCGCGCGGTGGGCGATTGCGCGGAATCGGACGGGCTGCCGTTCGACTGGACGCCCGATGGCCGCGGCCTCGTCGCCAGCGGCGCGGGCGCGGACACGGGCGGCGCCCTGCGCCGGCTCGACCTGGCCAGCGGACGCTGGCAGGCGCTGGACTACGCGATCGACCGCGAGTCCGTCGATGCGCTGCCGCGCCATTCCCCCGACGGCCGCTGGCTGGGCTTCCGTCGCGGCACCACCCTGGGCGACCTGTGGGTGATGCCCGCCGCCGGCGGCACGCCGCGCCGCATCACCACCCTGCGTGGCGACATCCGCGGCTGGTCCTGGCTGCCGGACAGTCGCGGCGTGGTCTTCAGCCTGGTCAAGGAGGAAGTGCGGCTGTACCGCGTCGACCTGGCCGGCGGCGATCCGGTCGCGCTGCCGGTACTGGCCGGCGGCAACCCGGTGCATCCGGACGTCGCCGCGGACGACTGGTCGATGGTGTTCGAGATCGACCGGCTGCGCAGCGGCATGTTCCGCCTGCGCACCGACGGCCGCGGCGCCGCCGAGCCGGTGTTCGCGTCCAGCGGCGTGGACCTGACGCCGGGCATTTCCCCGGACGGCGGCACGCTGGCCTTCGTGTCGGACCGCAGCCTGCACGCACAGCTGTGGATCGGCCAGCCCGCGCATCCGGAAACCCTGCGCGCGGTGGCGGGCATCGTGCCGGTGCCGCGCCATCCGCCGGTCTGGTCGGACGATGGCCGCCGGCTGCTGGTGATTGGCCGCGGCGACGGCGGCGACCGCCTGTTCGAGGTGGACGCCGGCAGCGATGCGGTGACGCCGCTGCCGGTACCGGCGCCATCGCCGGCGTTCGCCGCCTACACCGACCGGGCGGACCGCCTGCTGGTGGGCATCGACGGCGGCCAGGGCAGGCTGCAGTTGGTGCTCTATTCCCTGCCGGACTGGCACCGCGTCGCCGCGGTGGAGGACGTGGCCGTGGCGCGCTACGACGCCGTCGGCCGGCGGGTCTGCTTCACCCGGCCGGCGCGCACGGGCATCTGGTGCGCCGACGCCGGGCTGGGCTCGGTCGTCGCGCACGACACCCGGTTCCCCGATCCCGCCCATTACCGCGAATGGCACACCGCCGGCGGGACGCTCTACTACGAGGGACCGGTCGCGGGCTGCCGCACCGCCTGGCGTCGGCTGGGCGAAGATGTCCCCGCGGCCGACGGCCGCTGCCTGATCGCCGGCCAGGCCGCCCTGCCCGGCTCCAGCAGCGTTGATGCCGCCGGCCGCTGGCTGTATGCCTCGCTGCCGCTGGAGCACAACATCGATGTCGGCTGGACGCCGCTGAACGCGCCTGCCGGGGTGGCCGGCCGCTAGCCGTACCGCCGACAACGGCCGCCTCGGTCCCGGGAAGCGGAAACATGCCGGCCATCGACGTGCGCCGATGTCGCCGCCGCAACGATGCCGCAGGCCGTCGCCGCGCCGCCCGGGCAGGCGCGATGGCCGCCGCGCTCCAACCCCCTGCGTGGACCATGCGCCCTCCCTGCGCCGCGGAATACCGCGCCGGCGCGTCGGGAAGCTGCCGCCAGCGCGTATCGATCGGCTGCCGCGTCGCGGGCGCGCTGTCGAGCATGGCCGGCCTGTCAGAACGAAAACGGCCGGAGCGGATGCCGCCCCGGCCGTCATTTTCTCCAGTGCCGTGCGCAGCGCTTATTCCACGGTGACGCTCTTGGCCAGATTGCGCGGCTTGTCCACGTCGGTGCCGCGCGCCAGCGCGGTGTGGTAGGCCAGCAGCTGCACCGGGATGGTGTGCACCACCGGGCTGAGCACGCCGGCGTGGCGCGGGGTGCGGATCACGTGCACGCCCTCGGAGGCGGTGAAGTTGCTGTCCTGGTCGGCGAACACGAACAGCTCGCCGCCGCGCGCGCGCACTTCCTGCATGTTGGATTTGACCTTCTCCAGCAGGCTGTCGTTGGGCGCGATCACCACCACCGGCATCTCCGCGTCGACCAGTGCCAGCGGCCCGTGCTTGAGCTCGCCGGCCGGGTAGGCCTCGGCGTGGATGTAGGAGATTTCCTTGAGCTTGAGCGCGCCTTCCAGCGCGATCGGGTAATGCAGGCCGCGGCCGAGGAACAGCGCGTTGGACTTGCCGGCGAAACGCTCGGCCCAGGCGATGATCTGCGGCTCCAGGTTGAGCACGTGCTGCACGCTGCCGGGCAGGTGCCGCAGCTGCTCCACGTAGTCCGCTTCCCGCGCGGCGTCGACGCGGCCATGCAGCTTGCCCAGCACCACCGCCAGCTGGAACAGCGCCGCCAGCTGGGTGGTGAAGGCCTTGGTCGAGGCCACGCCGATCTCGGCGCCGGCGCGGGTATAGCAGACCAGTTCGCTGGCGCGCGGAATCGCGCTTTCCGGCACGTTGCAGATCGACAGCGTGTGCGCGTGACCCAGCGACTTGGCGTACTTGAGCGCCTCCATCGTGTCCAGGGTTTCGCCGGACTGGGAGATGGTGACGACCAAGTGCTTCGGGTTGGCGTAGGCGGCGCGGTAGCGGTACTCGCTGGCGATCTCCACGCTGCACGGCAGGCCGGCGATGGCCTCGATCCAGTAGCGCGCGGTGAGGCCGGCGTAGTAGCTGGTGCCGCAGGCCAGGATCTGCACACCCTCGATGCCGGCCAGCACCGCCCCGGCGTCGCGGCCGAACAGCGCGGCCGGGAAACCGCCGGCGTCGATCGCCGCCTCGAGGGTGTCGCCGAGCGCTCGCGGCTGCTCGTGGATCTCCTTCTGCATGAAGTGGCGGTACGGGCCGAGCTCCAGCGAGGCCAGCGACACGTCGGACAGGCGTTCCTCGCGCCGCACCGGCGCGTCGTCGGCGCCGAACACGCGCACGCCGGCGCGGGTCAGCTCGGCGGTGTCGCCCTCTTCCAGGAACATCACCCGGCGCGTGGCCGAGATCACCGCCGAGACATCGGAGGCGACGAAGTTCTCGCCCTCGCCCAGGCCCACCAGCAGCGGGCAGCCCATGCGCGCGACCACCATGCGCCCGGGCTCCTTGCGGCTGATCACCGCCAGCGCGTAGGCGCCGGTCAGTTCCTTCACCGCACGCTGCAGGGCGCCGAGCAGGTCGTCGTGGTCGGCCTGCAGGTGATGGTGGATCAGGTGCGCGATGACCTCGGTGTCGGTCTGCGATTCGAACGCGTAGCCCAGCGCGCGCAGGCGCTCGCGCTGTTCCTCGTGGTTCTCGATGATGCCGTTGTGCACCAGCGCCACGCCGTGGCTGATGTGCGGGTGGGCGTTGGATTCGGTGACGCCGCCATGGGTGGCCCAGCGCGTATGGCCGATGCCCAGCGTGGCGGCGAAGCCTTCGGCGGCGGCGGCGCCCTCCATCTCGGCCACGCGGCCGGTGCGGCGCACGCGGCGGATGTCCCGGTCTTCCAGCACGGCGATGCCGGAGGAATCGTAGCCCCGGTATTCCAGCCGCTTCAGCCCTTCGATCAGTACCGGTACCACGTCGCGATCAGCGATCGCTCCCACAATGCCGCACATAGTCCATCCGTCTGGAATCACAGACGGACATTCTAGGTCAGCCGGTTCGGACATCCACTGGACAACAGCCGGACATCGCCCCCGCGGACACTGTCCGCGCAGGTGTCCGCGGACACCCGGACACTCCATTCCACGAAAAATATCCCTTTGTTTTCATCGGCTTGAAAGTTGGCACGGCACCTGCTTAATCGTTACCAACTCCGCCAGCGATGCCGACGATGATCCGCGACACCTCCGCACAGGACCACACCCTTTCCCAGCACCCCCGGCCGCAGTGGCGCCGCTGGTTGTGGCCGGCCGTGGCCGCGGTCGTGGTGCTGGCCGGCATCGGTTTCGTCGCCAAGGGCTGGCTCGGCGGTTCGCGCTCGTTCGACGGCGCGCGCCTGCGCATCGCCACGGTCGGCCGCGGCGACCTGGTCCGCGACATCGCCGCCGACGGCCGCGTGATCGCCGCCAACAGCCCGGTGCTGTACGCCATTTCCGCCGGCACCGTGACCCTGAAGGTGGTGGCCGGCGACGTGGTCAAGAAAGGCCAGGAGCTGGCGGTGATCGACAGCCCGGAACTGCGCAGCAAGCTGGCGCAGGAACAGGCCACCCTGGCCGGCCTGGAAGCCGAGGCCGGCCGCGCCGCGCTCGACGCCACCCTGGCCCGCGCCACCGCCAGCAAGGTCACCGACCAGGCCGCGATCGACCGCCAGGCCGCCGCGCGCGACCTGGAGCGCTACCAGCGCGGTTTCGACGGCGGCGCGGTGCCGCAGGTCAACCTGGCCAAGGCGCAGGACGACCTGAAGAAGGCCGAGATCACCCTGCAGCACGCCAAGAGCGATGCCGCGCTGCAGAGCCAGGGCGCGGACCTGGATGCGCGCAACAAGCGCCTGCTCGCCAACCGCCAGCAGGCGGTGGTGGACGAAGTGCAGCGCCAGGTCGACGCGCTGACCCTGCGCGCGCCGTTCGACGGACAGGTCGGCCAGGTGCAGGCCACCCAGCACACCCAGGTCGCGGCCAACGCGCCGATCCTGGGCGTGGTCGACCTGTCGCGCTTCGAGATCGAGATCAAGGTGCCGGAGAGCTTCGCCCGCGACCTGGCGATCGGCATGCCGTCCCAGCTCACCAGCGGTTCCGGCCAGCCGTTCCCGGGCGAGATCTCGGCGGTGTCGCCGGAAGTGGTCAACGGCGAGGTCGTGGCCCGCATCCGCTTCTCCGACAAGCAGCCCGAGGGCCTGCGCCAGAGCCAGCGCATGAGCGCGCGCATCCTGCTCGACACCCGCAAGGACGTGATCAAGGTCGAGCGCGGTCCGTTCGTCGAGCAGTCCGGCGGCCGTTACGCCTGGGTGGTCAACGGCAGCACCGCCAGCCGCCGCCCGGTGCAGTTCGGCGTCAGCAGCCTGGGCGAGGTCGAGATCGTCTCCGGCCTGCAGCCGGGCGAGAAGGTCGTCGTTTCCGGTACCGACCTGTTCGGCGATGCCGAAAGGGTTTCCATCAATTGATGCAAAGCCGGGAAAGGGGAACAGGGAAGGGGGAATGGACGTGACTGCAGTCGTCCGGGCCCCTGCAAGAGCAGGCACCCGCCCTTTCGCCACGCTTCCTGTCCGCCACGCCTGATCCTGCATTCCCCGCTCCCTGTTTCCCGCTTCCCGTTTCTCCTTTCCCAGAGGTCATCCCATGCTCCAGATGCAATCCGTCTCCAAGGTCTTCCGCACCGAGCAGGTCGAAACCCACGCGTTGCGTTCGCTCGACCTGCATGTGCGCGAGGGCGAGTTCGTCGCCGTCACCGGCCCGTCGGGCTCGGGCAAGACCACCTTCCTCAACATCGCCGGCCTGCTGGAGACCTTCACCAGCGGCCAGTACCTGCTCGACGGCCAGGACGTCAGCCACCTCGGCGACGACGCCCGCTCGCGCCTGCGCAACCAGAAGATCGGCTTCATCTTCCAGGGCTTCAACCTGATCCCCGACCTGAACCTGTTCGACAACGTCGACGTGCCGCTGCGCTACCGCGGCATGCCGTCGGCCGAGCGCCGCGAGCGCATCGAGAAGGCGCTGAGCAGCGTCGGCCTGGGCTCGCGCATGAAGCACTACCCGGCCGAACTGTCCGGCGGCCAGCAGCAGCGCGCGGCCATCGCCCGCGCCCTGGCCGGCAGCCCGCGCCTGCTGCTGGCCGACGAACCGACCGGCAACCTGGACACGCAGATGGCGCGCGGCGTCATGGAACTGCTGGAGGAAATCAATTCCCAGGGCACCACCATCGTCATGGTGACCCACGATCCGGAACTGGCCGCGCGCGCGCAGCGCAACGTGCACATCGTCGACGGCCAGGCCACCGACCTGCTGCGCGATCCGTCGCTGGGCCGTGGCGTGGCGGCCACCGAAGCGGCCACGCAGGACTGAGGAAAGGACATGCTGTCGCTGCTCCCGTACTACCTCGGACAGGGCCTGCGCAGTCTGCGCCGCACGCCGGTGCTCACCGGGCTGATGGTGCTGTCCATCGCCATGGGCATCGGCGCGGCGATGACGACCCTGACCGTGCGCCACCTGCTTTCCGGCGACCCGCTGCCCGGCCGCAGCCAGCACCTGTACTACCCGCAGCTGGATGCGATGCCGGGCGCGGAGCCGCGCACCAATCCGCCGGACATGCTGGACTACACCTCGGCCGTGGACCTGTGGCGCGCCGCCAAGGCCGACCGCCAGGCGCTGGTGGTGGACAGCCCGGTGAAGCTGCAGGCGCCGGAAAGCGGCGAGCCGGCGAGCATGACCACGATGCTTTCCACCACCGCCGACTTCTTCCCGATGTTCCAGGTGCCTATGGCCTGGGGCAGCGGCTGGTCGGCCGAGGACGATGAGCGCCGCGCGCGCGTGGCGGTGATTTCCTGGGACCTCAACCAGCACCTGTTCGGCGGCCAGGACAGCACCGGCAGGATGCTGCGCATCCGCGGCAGCGACGTGCGCATCGTCGGCGTGCTGGCGCCGTGGCGGCCCTCGCCGCAGTTCTACACGGTGGCCGGCGGCCGTTTCTCCCAGGGCGATACCGCGTCGTATTACGCCAAACCCGAGGACGTGATGGTGCCGTTCTTCACCGGCCTGCAGATCAACGCCGGCAATTTCCGCCAGTTCACCTGCTGGGGCCTGCCCGAGCGCCCGGGTTACCTGGAGAACGCGCCCTGCGTGTGGCTGCAGCTGTGGGTGCAGCTGGACAGCAGCGCCAAGGTGGCCGCCTACCGCCAGTTCATGGACGGCTACGTACGCCAGCAGCACGAGCTGGGCCGCATCCGCCAGACCGGCAACGCGCGCCTGCCCGGCCTGATGGAATGGCTGGACTACAACGGCGCGGTGCCGCGCGACGCGCGCCTGCAGGCGTGGCTGGCGCTGGCCTTCCTCGGCATCTGCCTGTTCAACACCGTCGGCCTGCTGCTGGCCAAGTTCCTGCGCCGCAGCGGCGAGATCGGCGTGCTGCGCGCGCTCGGCGCGACCCGCTCGATGGTGTTCATGCAGTGCCTGGTCGAAGCCGCGCTGATCGGCCTGGCCGGCGGCATCGCCGGTCTGGGCCTGACCCTGCTGGGCCTGTGGAACGTGCGCCAGCAACCGCTGGAATACGCCGACATGGTGCACCTGGACCTGTCGATGCTGGCCCTCACCTTCGTCCTGGCCGTGACCACCACGCTCGTCGCCGGCCTGCTGCCGGCGCTGCGCGCGAGCCGGATCGACCCCGCACTGCAGGTCAAGTCGCTGTGAACATGATCATGGACATCAAACCCATCCTGGCCACCCTGACGCGGCATCGCGTCTCGGCGCTGCTGATCACCCTGGAGATCGCCCTGGCCTGCGCGGTGCTGTGCAACGCGCTGTTCATGGCGATGGCGCGCATCGACCTGGTCGGCCTGGACAGCGGCGTGGACGAAGCCGCGCTGGCCACGCTGTCGCTGAACGACTGCGAAGGCTGCAACGCGGCCGACATCAACGGCCGCTGGCTGGACCTGCTGCGCCGCCAGCCCGGCGTGCAGGCCGCCGGCGTGGTCAACAGCGTGCCGTTCGCGCAGCGCGCCGGCGTCGCCGGCGTCACCCTGGATCAGGAGGGCAAGCGTTTCGGCGGCGTGCCGCACTTCTACACCTTCGACCCGGGCGCGATCCAGGCGCTGGAGCTGGTACCGGTGCAGGGCCGCGCCTTCAACGCCGCCGACTACCAGCCCATCGACAACTTCCTGCCGGCCAGCGCGCAGGTGTGGATCACCCGCGATTTCGCCGAGCACCTGTGGCCCGGCGAGAACCCGCTGGGCCAGGAGTTCTGGATGGCCAGTTCGCGCTTCAGCGTGGCCGGCATCGTCGAGCACTTCGCCGTGCCCAATCCCGGTCGCAGCGAGGGCGGCATCGTCGCGGCGCAGTGGTCGGTGATCGTGCCGGTGACCACCGACGCGCAGAGCGGCACCTACGTGGTGCGCGCCGATCCGCGCGACCTGCCCGGCATCGTCCGCAACGCGGTGGCCGCGGCGCCGACGCTGGTGCCCGAAGCGATCCTCAACCGCGAGTACAGCCGCCCCCTGGGCGAACTGCGCCAAGCCTACTTCACCCAGGACCGCGCCATGACCCGGCTGCTGCTGGGCGTCTGCCTGGCGATGCTGCTGGTCACCGCGCTGGGCATCGTCGGCCTGGCCAGCTTCTGGGTGCAGCAGCGCACCAAGCAGATCGGCATCCGCCGCGCGCTCGGCGCCACCCGGCGCCAGGTCGTGGGCTATTTCCAGACCGAGAACCTGCTGCTGAGCGGCGCCGGCATCGTGCTGGGCATGCTGCTGGCCTACGCCGGCAACCAGCTGCTGATGCATTACTTCGAGACCGCGCGGCTGCCGCTGTTCTATCTGCCGCTCGGCGCGATCGCCCTTTTCGCGCTGGGCCAGGCCGCCGTCATCGGCCCGGCGCTGCGCGCCGCCACCGTTCCGCCCATCGTCGCCACCCGCGGTCAGTGACCGCCCGCAAGGATCCGACCATGTTCGCCTACTACTTCAAACTGGCGCTGCGCAGCTTCCGTCGCAACAAGGTGCTCACCGCGCTGATGGTCCTGGCCATCGCGCTGGGCATCGGCGCGGCGATGACCACCCTGACCGTGTTCAAGGTGCTTTCCGGCGATCCCATCCCGCACAAGAGCGACCGCCTGTTCTACGTGCAGCTGGACCCCTATACCCGCGACGGCTACAAGCCCGGCGAGGAACCGGAGTGGCAGCTGACCCGCTTCGACGCCGAGGAACTGCTGCGGCAGAAGAAGGCGCCGCGGCAGGCGATGATGACCGGCGGCGGCGGCATCGTCGATCCGCGCATCGACGCGCTCAAGCCCTTCAGCGTCGGCGCGCGCTACACCTCGGCCGACTTCTTCCCGATGTTCGACACGCCGTTCCTGTACGGACAGGGCTGGAGCGGCGCCGAGGACACCGGCCACGCGCGGGTGGCGGTGATCAGCCGCACGCTCAACGAGAAGCTGTTCAAGGGCGCCAACAGCGTCGGCCGCGAGGTGCTGTTCGAAGGCCACCCCATGCGCGTGGTCGGCGTGCTCGACGCCTGGTCGCCGCGCCCGCAGTTCTACGACCTGTTCTCCGGCCGCTACGACCGCCAGGAAGAGGTGTTCGTGCCGTTCTCCACCTCGCGCGACCTGCAGCTGGACCGCAACGGCAACATGAACTGCTTCGGCCGCGAGATCGTCAACGATGCGACCGCACTGAACGTGCCCTGCGCCTGGGTGCAGTACTGGGTGGAGCTGGACTCGGCCGGCGACGCCGCCGCGTTCAAGGCCTACCTGGACAACTACTCCGACCAGCAGCGCGCCGCCGGTCGCTTCGAGCGCCCGGCCAATACCCGCCTGCGCAACGTGATGCAATGGCTGGACGAGCGCGGCGTGGTGCCCGGCGACGTGCGCCTGCAGATGTGGCTGGCGTTCGGCTTCCTGCTGGTGTGCCTGGTCAACACCGTCGGCCTGCTGCTGGCCAAGTTCCTGCGCCGCAGCGGCGAGATCGGCGTGCGCCGCGCGCTCGGCGCCAGCCGCATGGAGATCTTCAAGCAGTGCCTGGTCGAGGCCGGCACGATCGGCCTGGCCGGCGGCCTGCTCGGCCTGCTGTTCGCGCTCGGCGGGTTGTGGGCGGTACGCCAGCGCCCGGCCGAGTACGCGTCGCTGGCGCACCTGGACGGCTCGATGCTGCTGCTCACCTTCGCCATGGCCATCGCCGCCAGCCTGCTGGCCGGCATGCTGCCGGCGTGGCGGGCGATGCAGGTGACGCCGGCGCTGCAGCTCAAGAGCCAATAAAGCTGGAACAACTGGAGGAGTGGGAGCGGGCGAAACAACCGGCTCTCCGCTCACTTCCCACTCCTCGTTTTTTATTTCCGCTTCCGGAGAACCCCATGGAAATCCGCCCCATCCTCTCCACGCTGGCGCGCCACAAGATGGCGGCCGCGCTGATCGTGCTGGAGATCGCGCTGAGCTGCGCCATCATCTGCAACGCGCTGTTCATCGTCTCCCAGCGCCTGGAAACCCTGAACCTGGCCAGCGGCATCGACGACGACCGCCTGATCGAGATCGCCCTGAGCGGCATCGGCCAGCAGACCGACGCCGACGCGCGCAGCGCCGAGGACCTGGCCACGCTGCGCGCCATCCCCGGCGTGGAGCGCGCGGCCATCACCAACCAGCTGCCGTTCCAGAACGGCAGCTGGAACACCTCGCTCTCGCTCACCCCCGAACAGGAAGTGCCCACCCTCAACGCCACCCAGTACATGGTCAGCGAAGGCGCCCTGGCGACCATGGGCCTGAAGCTGGTCGCCGGCCGCGACTTCACCGCCGACGAATACAAGAGCAACGATGCCCTGCGCGAGATCGAGGACGTCAGCGGCATGAGCTCGGCGATCATCGTCAGCAAGCCGGCCGCCGACGCGATGTTCCCGCAAGGCGGCGCGGTCGGCAAAACCGTGTACATGGCCAACATCCCGCTGACCATCGTCGGCGTGGTCGACACCCTGCTGCGCCCGAACATGCAGAGCAACAACCGCACGTTCTCGGTGATCTTCCCGATCCGCATGAACTTCTCCAACGGCGGCCGCTACCTGGTCCGCGTCGCCGACCCGTCGCGCCGCGCCGAGGTGCTCGAGCAGGCGCTGGCCGCGCTGGACAGGAACGATCCCAACCGCCTGGTGTGGCGCAAGCTGACCTTCGAGGAAGGCCGCGCCAAGTATTTTGCCAACGACCGCGACATGATCGGCCTGCTGCTGATCGTCAGCGGCCTGCTGCTGCTGGTGACCGCGCTGGGCATCGTCGGCCTGGCCAGCTTCTGGGTGCAGCAGCGCACCAAGCAGATCGGCATCCGCCGCGCGCTCGGCGCGACCAAGGGCCAGATCCTGCGTTATTTCCTGACCGAGAACTTCCTGCTGGCCACGATCGGCATCGTCATCGGCATGCTGCTGGCCTACCTGCTGAACCAGTGGCTGATGGGGCGCTACGAACTGCCGCGCCTGCCGCTGCTGTACCTGCCGGTCGGCGCGGGCGCGCTGTGGCTGCTGGGCCAGCTCGCGGTGTTCGGCCCGGCGCGCCGCGCCGCGGCGATCCCGCCGGCCGTCGCCACCCGCAGCACCTGATCCCGGACCCTTGCCTGAAAGCCCCCTCTCCCGCCGGGAGAGGGGTCGGGGAGCGGGTACGCCGGAACCGATCCGGCCCGGCTCCCCGCCCTCATCCGGCGCTTCGCGCCATCTTCCGCCCCGCAGGCCGGTCCCGCGGGGAGAAGGAAACGGAAATCCTGGAGCCCCCATGCTCGGCTACTACCTGCAGCTCGCACTGCGCAGCTTCCGCCGCAACAAGGTGCTGACCGCGCTGATGGTGGTGACGATCGGCATCGGCATCGGCGCGGCGATGACCACGCTCACGCTGTACAAGGTGCTGTCCGGCGACCCGATCCCGGACCGCAGCGCGCGCCTGTTCTACCCGCGGCTGGAGCCGCGCACGCTCGGCCGCGATACCAGCCTGGACGCCGAACCGATGGAGCAGCTGACCCGCTTCGATGCCGAGGAACTGCTGCGGCAGAAGCGCGGGAAGCGCCAGGCGCTGATGAGCGCCGGGTCCGTGACGATCCTGCCCGAAGGTACCGCCGCGCAGCCGTTCCGCGCGCAATCGCGCTACGCCTCGGCCGATTTCTTCGCCATGTTCGACGCGCCGCTGCGCGCAGGGCATGCCTGGAACGCGGACGACGACGCGGCGCGCGCGCGCGTGGCGGTGATCGGCGCCAAGCTGGCCGGGAAGCTGTTCGGCGACGCCGACCCGATCGGGCGCGAGATCCGCCTGACGCAGGGCACGCTGCGCGTCATCGGGGTGATGGACGAATGGAATCTCAACCCGCGCTTCTACGACCTGAGCAACCGCCGCTTCGGCGGCGGCGAACAGGTGTTCCTGCCGTTCTCCACCTCGCGCGACATGCGCCTGCCCATCCAGGGCAGCATGACCTGCTGGGGCAGCAGCAACGGCGACCCGGAAGGCGCGCGCGGCCTCAACGCGCCCTGCACCTGGCTGCAGTACTGGGTGGAACTGGAATCGCCGGAGCAGGCGGCCGACTACCGCAAGTACCTGGCCGACTATTCGGACCAGCAGCGCGTCGCCGGCCGCTTCGAACGCCCGACCAACGTGCGCCTGGACGACGTGATGGGCTGGCTCGACTACAACCGCGTGGTGCCCAACGACGTGCGCATGCAGATGTGGCTGGCGTTCGGCTTCCTGCTGGTGTGCCTAGTCAACACCGTCGGCCTGCTGCTGGCCAAGTTCCTGCGCCGCAGCGGCGAGATCGGCGTGCGCCGTGCGCTCGGCGCCGCGCGCGGCGACATCTTCCGGCAATGCCTGACCGAGGCCGGCGCGATCGGCCTGGCCGGCGGCCTGCTCGGCCTCGGCTTCGCCGCGCTCGGGCTGTGGCTGATCCGCCAGCAGCCGGACGACTATGCGCGCCTGGCGCAGCTGGACATCGGCACGCTGCTGCTGACCTTCGCGCTGGCCCTGCTGGCCAGCCTGCTGGCCGGCCTGCTGCCGGCCTGGCGGGCGATGCAGGTACCGCCGGCATTGCAGCTCAAGAGCCAGTAAGGAGACAAATGCCATGGAAATCCGCCCCATCCTCTCCGTCCTGATGCGGCACAGGACCGCCGCGGCGCTGATCGTGCTGGAGATCGCGCTGAGCTGCGCGATCATCTGCAACGCGGTCTTCGTCATCGGCTACCGCACCGACGAGATGCGCCGCGACAGCGGCATCGCCGAGGACGAGCTGGTCTACATCAGCGCCAGCAGCCTGCAGCCGGACCGCAACCGCGACGCGATGCGGCGCGAGGACACCGCCGCCCTGGCCGCGGTACCCGGGGTCAAGTCGGTCACCAGCGTCAATCAGCTGCCCTACGGCGACAACGTCTGGGCGTCGGGCATCAACCTGCGCCCGGGCCAGGCCGACGCCGTGGTCACCGCGTCCAACTACATGGACGATGGCCGGCTGCTGCCCACCCTGGGCCTGCGCGTGGTCGAGGGCCGCGGCTTCAACCCCGACGAATACCAGGACCATGACGCGCTGGAAGCCGACGGCACCCCGCCGCAGGTACCCGCGGTGCTGCTCAGCCGCCCGCTGGCCGCGCGGCTGTTCCCGGGCAGGAGCGCGGTCGGCCAGGACATCTACGTCTGGGGCGACCAGCCCAGCCGCGTGGTCGGCGTGGTCGACCGGCTGATCGCGCCGGGACGCGGCCGTACCTTCGAGGACAGTTTCCACACCATGATCTTCCCGCTGTGGGTGTCCAACGGCAGCTACGTGCTGCGCACCGACCCGGAGCGCCGCGACGAAGTGCTCAAGGCCGCCGTGGCCGCGCTCGTCCGCGCCGATCCGAACCGCATCGTCGACCAGCAGAACACGGTGAGCGCGATGCGCCGCGACTTCTACAGCCGCGACCGCGCGGTGATCTGGCTGCTGGTGAGCGTCTGCGTGGCGCTGCTGGCGGTGACCGCCTTCGGCATCGTCGGCCTGGCCAGCTTCTGGGTGCAGCAGCGCACCCGCCAGATCGGCATCCGCCGCGCGCTCGGCGCCACCCGCGCGCAGATCCTGCGCTACTTCCAGGTGGAAAACCTGCTGCTCACCACCACCGGCATCGTGCTCGGCGTGCTGCTGGCCTATGCCCTGAACCTGACCCTGATGCGCCAGTACGAGCTGCCGCGCCTGCCGCTGGCCTACCTCCCGGCCAGCGCGCTGCTGCTGTGGCTGCTGGGCCAGATCGCCGTATTCGGCCCGGCGCGGCGCGCGGCCGCGATCCCGCCGGCCGTCGCCACCCGCAGCGCCTGAAGGCGCAGGAGAGACACCATGAAATCCGCCATCCGCCTGCTGCCCCTGCTGCCCCTGCTGCTGATCCTGCCCGTCGCCGCCGCATCGGCCGACGACGGCCTGACCACCACCATCGCCGCGCTCGACCACGCGGTGTTCGACAGCTTCAACCGCTGCCAGGACCCCGCCCAGCTCGAGAAGCACGCCGGCTATTTCGACCCGGCGGTCGAGTTCTACCACGACACCGGCGGCGTCACCTGGACCCGCGAGGCGATGCTGGACAACACCCGCCGGTACGCCTGCGGCCACTACACCCGCGAACTGGTGCCCGGCAGCCTGCAGGTATTCCCGGTCAAGGACTTCGGCGCCATCGCCCAGGGCAGCCACCGCTTCTGCGACACCGCCAGCGGCAAGTGCGAGGGACTGGCCGACTTCGTCATGCTCTGGCGCCTGCACGACGGCCAGTGGTCCATCACCCGCGTGCTGAGCTACGGGCACCGCGCGGCACACCCTCCGGCGGCGCAGCCGTGAACTACACGCTGGAACTGGGCCTGAAGGGGCTGCGCCGGCACCCGCGCACGATGCTGCTGGCGGTGTTCACGATGGCGCTGGGCCTGGCTGCGACGATGACCATGCTGACCCTGCTGGCGATGCTCTCGGCCGATCCGCTGCCGGGCCAGAGCCGCAACCTGTACCTGGCCTGGGTGGACTCGCGGCAGGCGCCCAGCGCCGGCGACAAGCTCGACGACGAGAGCAGCGCACCGCCGCGGCTGTTGAAACTGTCCGACGTGCAGGCGCTTGCCGCCGCCATGCCGCAGGCGCGGCAGACGGCGCTGGTACCCACCTCGCTGTCGCTCGACAACGAGGACGGCAGCACACAGGCTTCGGTGCGCGCGCTCCTCGCCACCGGGCCAATGCCGTCGATGTTCGCGGTGCCGCTGCAGCACGGCCGCTACTGGACCGCGCAGGAGGAACGCGAACATGCCCCGGTGGCGATCATCGACCGTGAAACCAGCCTGAAACTGCTCGGCACCGCCAATGGCGCCGGCCAGAACATACGCATCGGCAAAACGCTGTTCCAGGTCATCGGCATCAGCGGCCACTGGAACCCGCAGCCGCACTTCTACGCGCTGCAGGGCAACGAGAGCGCATGGGGCAAACAGTTCGCCGTGCGTGCCTATCTGCCGCTGGAAAGCGCGCTGGACGCCGGGGTGACGCCGGCGAGCAGCCAGGACTGCGACCGCGGCACACATGGCGGCTTCCGCTTCAACGAACTCGACGTCGGCGCCTGTCGCTTCCTGCAACTGTGGGCCGAACTGACCACGCCCGGGGCGGTGCGCGCGTTCAACGACCTGCTGGATGGCTACGGCCGCCAGCGCCATGCCGAAGGCGTCTTCGTGCGGCCCCCGCAGTCGCGGCTGTACAGCGTGCGGCAATGGCTCGCCGCCAACCGCGCGGTGCCGGCCAGCGTGCACCTGAACCTGTGGCTGGCGGTAGGCCTGCTCGGCCTGTGCATGGTCAACGTCGCCGGGCTGCTGGCCGCGCGCTTCCTGCGCCGCGGCACGGAACTGGGCGTGCGACGCGTGCTCGGCGCGTCGCGCCGCGACATCGTCCTGCAATGCCTGGCCGAGGCTGGCATCGCCGGGTTGGCCGGCGGCCTGCTGGCATTGCCGCTGACCCTGTTCGGGCTGTGGGTGGTGCGCCTGCAGGACCGCGGCTACACCGAGCTCGCTCATTTGAACCCGCTGCTGTTCCTCGCCCTGCTCGGGCTGGCGGTGCTGGCCGGCCTGCTGGTGGGCGCGCTGCCGGCATGGCGGGCGACACGGATCGAACCGGCGCTGCAAGTGAAGAGCCTCTGACGGGAATGACCATGGGAACCGCCTTCACCCTGCCTGCCATCGGCCCGATCGTCTCGGGGCTGCGCCGCCATCGGCTGATGCCGCTGCTGGTCATCGCCCAGATCGCCCTGGCCTGCGCCATCCTGACCAACGCCCTGTTCCTGCTGCAACGGCAGCTGGCGCCGCTGCTGGTTGACGATGGCATCGTCCGCAACGAGGTCCTGCTGGTGGACCAGCTGATCCTGGGCAAGGGGCGCTGGAGCACCGCCGAAGTGCAGGCCACCCGCGAAGCCCTGCGCGCGCTTCCCGGCGTGCGCGCGGTCGCGCCGACCACCGGCGTGCCGATGCGTCAGGTGATGACCTTCGAATTGCCGGTGAAAAGCCAGGCCGGCGTCGCGGTAGCCGCCACCGGCTATGCCGGCGACGGGCTGGTGCAGGCACTGGGCCTTGAGATCGTGCAGGGCCGGGATTTCAGCGACGAAGAGTACGCCACCACCGGCGCGCTGTTCGGCGATGGCAACCGCAACAACACCGTGCCGGTGGTGATCACCGAAGCGCTGGCCCGGCACCTGTTCCCCGATGGCGGCGCGCTCGGTGGCCGGCTGGGCGGCGACGAAGGCCCCGACGACGACAGCTACTACGTGGTAGTCGGCACCGTCCGCCACCTGCTGCGCTACCAGCTCGGCGAACTGGACGATGGCCAGGCCGAGTATTCGATGCTCTACCCGGCACGCAAGTTCGACAACCTGCCGGTCATGTCCTACGTGGTGCGCACCGATCCCCAGCGCCGGGACGAAGTGGCCAAGGCCATCCCCGCGCTGCTGGCACGCCAGTTCGGCGGGCGTCTGATGCGCGGCGTGCCGCCCGCCATCGTCGACTACGAAAGCCAGCGGCGCGACGCTTTCGCGCAACGGCGTGCGGCCGTCTGGCTGCTCGGCACCGTCTGCGTGGTGGTCACGCTGATCACCGTGATCGGCATCGCCAGCCTCAGCGGTTACTGGATCGAGCAACGTACCCGGCAGATCGGTATCCGCCGCGCGCTGGGCGCTACCCGCCGGCAGATCCTGGGCCATTTCCGCTGGGAAAACCTGCTGCTGACCTGCGCCGGTCTGGCGCTCGGGCTGCCGCTGGCGCTGGCGATCAACCAGCTGCTGATGCACTACCACGAACTGCCGCGCCTGCCGCTGCAATGGCTGCCGATCGGTGCGGCGGCGTTGCTGCTCACCGGCCAGCTCGCGGTGTTCGGCCCGGCCCACCGCGCGGCGGCGATTCCCCCGGCCGTGGCCACGCGCAGCGCATGATGCAGGAAGACGCCCGCGATGCATCTTTCCAGATGGCATCCGCCACCTGCGGATACAACGCGCAGCGTGTAAGGTCTGCGCTTCCCTTTCCCTCCCGCTTGCCCGAACCGTGATGCCGCAGATTCTGATCATCGACGACAACGCCGCCGTGGCCACCGCGCTGGACGTGCTGTTCTCGCTGCACGACATCGAGACGCGCCATGCGTGCTCGCCCGCGCAGGGGCTGGCGATGCTCGCCGAACAGGAGTTCGACCTGGTGATCCAGGACATGAACTTCACCGCCGACACCACCTCCGGCGAGGAAGGCCAGGTGCTGTTCCGGCAGATCCGCGACAACTGGCCGGACCTGCCGGTGATCCTGCTCACCGCCTGGACCCACCTGGACAGCGCGGTGGAGCTGGTGAAGGCCGGCGCCGCCGACTACCTGGCCAAGCCGTGGGACGACGGGCGCCTGCTGACCACGGTCAACAACCTGCTGGAACTGGCTGAGACCCGCCGCGAACTGAGCCGCCGCCGCCAGCGCGAACTGAAGCAGCGGCAGAGCCTGCACGAGCGCTACGACCTGGCCGGCGTGGTGTTCGCCGACCCCGCCAGCGAGCGCGTCATCAGCCTGGCCTGCCAGGTCGCGCGTTCGGACCTGCCGGTGCTGATCACCGGCCCCAACGGCGCCGGCAAGGAGAAGATCGCCGAGATCATCCAGGCCAACTCCGGCAAGCGCGGCGGCCCGTTCGTCGCGCTCAACTGCGGCGCGATTCCCGCCGAGCTGATCGAGGCCGAGCTGTTCGGCGCCGAGGCCGGCGCTTATACCGGCGCCAACAAGGCGCGCGAAGGCAAGTTCGAGGCGGCCGATGGCGGCACCCTGTTCCTGGACGAGATCGGCAACCTGTCGCTGACCGGGCAGATGAAGCTGCTGCGCGTGCTGGAGACCGGCCGCTTCGAGCGCCTGGGCTCCAACCGCGAGCGCCAGGTGAAGGTGCGCGTGGTCAGCGCCACCAACGCCGACCTGCCGGCGATGATTCGCGACGGCAGCTTCCGCGAGGATCTCTATTACCGCCTCAATACGGTGGAACTGACCCTGCCGGCGCTGGCCGAGCGCCGCGAGGACATCCTGCCGCTGGCACGCCACTTCCTCGGCAACGAGGGCAAGCCGCTGTCGCCACAGGCCGCACAGGCGCTGCAGCGGCACACCTGGCCGGGCAACGTGCGCGAGCTGCGCAACGTGATCCAGCGCGCCAGCCTGCTCGCGCAGGGGCCGCGCATCGAAGCGGCCGACCTCAACCTGCCGCGCGCGCCGCAGCGTCCCGCAGCGCCGGCCGACGAACCGGACCGCGCGCGGATCGTCTCCGCGCTGGAACGCGCCGGCGGCGTCATCGCCCAGGCCGCGGCCGACCTCGGCCTGAGCCGGCAGGCGCTGTACCGGCGCATGGACCGCCACGGCATCCCGCGCGAATGAAACGGCCATGCTGAAGACACGCTCCTTCACCTTCCAGTTGTTCCTGCGCCTGCTGCCGGTGCTGGGGCTGGCCGCGGCCTTGCCGTGGCTGCTGGCCTACTGGATGGATCGCGGCTGGGTGGTCGCCCTGGTTTCGACGGTCCTGCTGCTGGTACTGATGTGGTGGACGCTGCGCCGCGCCACCGCGCCGATCCGCTCGCTGCTGCGCTCGCTGGCCGGCATCACCAGCAGCTACCGCGACGGCGAGTACAACTTCGGCGTGCACTGGCGCGGCAAAGACGAACTGGCGCAGCTGGTGAAGGCGCACGCCGAACTCGGCGACGTGCTGCGCGAGCAGCGCCAGTCGCTGGTGCAGCGCGAACTGCTGCTGGACACCATGGTGCAGAACACGCCGGTGGCGATGCTGCTGCTGGCCGACGGCGGCGACGGCGTCCAGCGCGTGGCGTTCTCCAACGTTTCCGCGCGCAAGCTGCTGCACGGCGGCTGGAAGCTGGAAGGCAAGCGCATGCACGAACTGCTGGAGAACATGCCGGTGGAACTGCGCAACGCCATCGCCCGCGGCGGCGACAGCCTGTTCGCGGTGCGCGAGGCCGACGGCGACGAGGACGACGAGCAGATCTACCACCTGTCCCGGCGCAGCTTCCACCTCAACGGCCGCGCACACGACCTGCTGCTGCTGCGCCTGCTGACCGCCGAACTGCGCCGGCAGGAAGTGCAGACCTGGAAGAAGGTCATCCGCGTCATCAGCCACGAGCTCAACAACTCGCTGGCGCCGATCGCCTCGCTGGCGCATTCGGGCGCCGAACTGGTGCGGCGCGGCCGCACCGACCGGCTGGAGGACATCTTCGGCACGGTCGAGGAACGCGCGCGTCACCTGGAAGGCTTCATCCGCGGCTACGCGCGCTTCGCCAAGCTGCCGCAGCCACAGCTGCAGACCATCGTCTGGGCGCCGTTCCTCGGCGGCCTGCAGCAGCAGATCCCGTTCCGCATGGTGCCGCCGCCCGAGGACCTGTGCAGCCGCATCGATCCGGCGCAGTTCTCGCAGGCGCTGCTCAACCTGCTCAAAAACGCGCATGAGGCCAGTACCGACAACGGCGTGACAGACGACGCGGTGGAAGTCCGGCTGGCGCGCCTGCCGCACTGGCTGCGCATCGAGGTGCTGGACCGCGGCGGCGGCATGAACGAGGCGGTGCTGCAGAACGCGCTGATGCCGTTCTATTCGACCAAACGCAACGGCACCGGGCTGGGCCTGGCGCTCACCCGCGAGATCGTCGAGGCGCACGACGGCCGCATCTCGCTGCAGAACCGCAACGACGGCGGCCTGTGCGTGACCATCCTGCTGCCGGCCGGCAACTGACCCAGGGCATAAGCGCGCCCGGCGCGGCTCAGGCCCGCGGCCCGGCCTCGTCCGTGGCCACCAGCAGCCATGCGCTGCGGCTGCCCGCCACCAGCAGCGCCAGCGCCGCGCACATCGCCAGCACGAAGGCCTCCGGCACGCGCGACAGCACCAGCAGCGCGCCGGCGGCCAGGAAGAACAGCTGCCCCATGATCGACAGGCCGAAACGCTGCAGCAGCAGCGGCCGCGACCGCAGCTCGCGCCGCAGCGCGCGCATGCCGCGCACGGTGCGGACCGCCAGCACCCCGCCCACGGCGAGCAGCAGCACGCCATGGTTGACCCGCCCCAGCACCGGCACGATCAGCAGCAGCGAGCACACCAGCACGCCGAGGAAATCCAGGTAGACCTGCTGGGCCAGGGCGTGCATCGCGCCGTCCCTGCCCAGTCCGCGGCGGTCGCGGTCGAAGGTCATCGCCACGAACACCAGGCCGAGCAGGCCGCCGCCGATCTGCGCGGTGGCGATGAAGAACGCGCTGCATGCCGCCAGTTGCTGGTCAAAGCCATCCATGTGCGGTGGTCCCTGGGCGTCGGGTCAGGATTTCTTCTGCGGCCGCTTCCAGCCGTCGATGGTCTGCTGGCGGCTGCGCGCCACCGTCAGCCGGTCCGCGGGCGCGTCGCGGGTGACCACCGAACCGGCGGCGATGGTGGCGCCGTCGCCGAGCGTCACCGGCGCCACCAGCGAACTGTTGGAACCGACGAACACGCGGTCGCCGATGGTGGTCTGGAACTTGTTCACGCCGTCGTAGTTGCAGGTGATGGTGCCGGCGCCGATGTTGGTGCCGCTGCCGACCACCGCGTCGCCCAGGTAGGTGAGGTGGTTGGCCTTGCTGCCCTTGCCCAGCGTGACCTTCTTGGTCTCCACGAAGTTGCCCACGTGCACGCCGTCGGCCAGCACCGTGCCCGGGCGCAGCCGCGCGAACGGGCCGATCTGCGCCGCGCCCTCGCTCACCACGCCTTCCAGGTCGCAGTGCGGGCGCACCTCGGTACCGGCGCCGAGGCGGACGTCCTTCAGCCGCACGAAGGCGCCGATGCGCACGCCGTCGCCCAGCTCGACCTGGCCTTCCAGCACCACGTTGGCGTCGATCTGCACGTCGCGGCCGGCCTTTACCGTGCCGCGCTGGTCCAGGCGCGCGGGGTCGAGCAGGCGCACGCCCTGCTCGCAGAGCGCCTTGGCCGCGCGCAGCTGCCAGGCGCGCTCCAGCTGCGCCAGCTGCCAGGGATCGTTGGCGCCTTCGGCTTCCTGCGGATCGGCCACGTGCACCAGCGTGGCCGGCGTGTATTCGGCCGCGGCCGCGGCGAACACGTCGGTCAGGTAGTACTCGCCCTGCGCGTTGGCGTTGGACAGGCCCGACAGCCAGCGCCGCAGCGCGGTGGATTCGGCGGTGATGATCCCGGTGTTCACCGTGCGGATGCGCTTCTGCTCGTCGTCGGCGTCCTTCTGCTCGACGATGGCCGCGACCTTGCCCTCGGCGTCGCGCACGATGCGGCCGTAGCCGGCGGGGTTGTCGAGCTCGGCCACCAGCACCGCCAGCCGCGGCGCGCCGTGCAGCAGCGCGCGCAGGGTGTCGGCGCGCATCAGCGGCACGTCGCCGTACAGCACCAGCACCTGCGCGGTGTCGGGTACGTCCGGCATCGCCTGCAGCACGGCATGGCCGGTGCCCAGCTGCTGCACCTGCTCGGCCCAAGTCAGGTCGTCCTGTCCGGCGAAGGCCGCACGCACCGCTTCGCCGCCGTGGCCGTGCACCACATGGATGCCGCTCGGCTGCAGCTGCCGCGCGGTCTCGATCACGTGCGCCAGCATCGGCCGCCCCGCCACCGGTTGCAGCACCTTGGGCAGGGCCGACTTCATGCGCTTGCCGGCGCCGGCGGCGAGGATGATCACGTGCAGCGGTTGGCTCATCGGAGGCTTCCTGGGATCGATGTCCGGATTCTAAGAACGCGCCCATGAACCGTCGAGCGCGATGCCGCCGCACGCGGTGCGGCGCCCGGTTCGCCGGCGCACCACTGGGGACCGTACCGGCGCAGGAAAGCGCGCTGAAAAGCGGCGCATGCCGCTGCGGACCGCGACGCTGCGCCTGCCCGTCCTTCCCGCCACCACCAAGGAAACCAGCGCGGGGATGGCACGCTGGCATCGCCACCCCTGCGTCGCCCGCACCCGGCATGCGTGGCAATCGGTCGTGACATGCGCCGGCCCGAAATGGGTAGCATGGGCGCCTTTCCCGGTCCGCCCCGTTCCCATGACCCTGTTGCGACAAGGTGGCCGCTATGTCGCCGCCGGCCTGATGCAGCTGCTGCTGGACTGGCTGGTGTTCGTCGCGGCCACCGCCGCCGGCATGCCCACCGTGCCCGGCAACCTGCTCGGCCGCGCCAGCGGCGCGCTGCTGGGCTTCTGGCTCAATGGCCGCTACACCTTCCCGCGCGAGGACGGGCGCCGCCACGGCTGGAAGCACTTCGCGCGCTTCCTCGCCCTGTGGCTGCTGATGACCGCACTCAGCAGCTGGCTGCTGGCCTGGGCCGCGCACGCGCTCGGGCTGCAGATGGCCTGGCTGGCCAAGCCGCTGGTGGAGGGTGGGCTGGCGATGCTGAATTTCTTCCTGCTGCGGCACGTGGTCTACCGCTGAACCTGATCGCGCTGGAGCAGCGGCATGCGGCACCGTTGCCCGCCATCCCGTAGGAGCGGCTTCAGCCGCGAACGGGGATTTCCCGGCCAGGCTCCGGTCGCGGCTGAAGCCGCTCCTACCGGATGGCGGGCGATGGGAGGGTCGGCGCGTGCACCGTGGCGCCGGCTGCCGCAACGAAAAACGCCGGGCGCTGGCCCGGCGTTCTTCGGCGATACCGCGCTCGCGCGCTCAGTGCTTGAGGGTGCGGCGCAGGCGCTCCAGCGCCTGCAGCTGCGCGGTGACCTCGGCCAGGCGCTGCTGCGCTTCGGCCAGCTCCATGGCTTCGCCACGGTTGGCCAGCACGCGCTCGGCTTCTTCCTTGGCCTTGCGCACCGCCGCTTCGTCGATGTCGGTGGCGCGGATGGCGGTGTCGGCCAGCACGGTCACGACCTGCGGCTGCACTTCCAGGATGCCGCCGGAGATGGCGAAATCCAGGTGCTCGCCGGCGGCGGTGGTGACCACGACCTTGCCCGGCTTCAGGCGGGTGATCAGCGGCGCGTGCTTGGGCGCGATGCCCAGCTCGCCCAGCTCACCGGTGGCCACGACCAGGGTCGCTTCGCCGCTGAAGATCTGCTGCTCGGCACTGACGATGTCGCAACGGATGGTGCTCATGGTTTGGTTCTCGAAAGCAGGGAACGGGGAACAGGGAACGGGGAAGGCGGCGGCGCCGCGATGGAGGGTGTCCGGAACAGGGAAACTTCATTCCCTGTTCCCGTCTCCCCGTTCCCGCTCCAGCCTTCCTCAGGCCTTTTCGGCCATCTTCTTGGCCTTCTCGACCGCTTCTTCGATGCCGCCGACCATGTAGAACGCCTGCTCCGGCAGGTGGTCGTACTCGCCGTCGACGATGCCCTTGAAGCCGCGGATGGTTTCCTTCAGCGGCACGTACTTGCCCGGCGAGCCGGTGAACACTTCGGCCACGTGGAACGGCTGGCTGAAGAAGCGCTCGATCTTGCGCGCGCGCGACACGGCCTGCTTGTCTTCCTCGGACAGCTCGTCCATGCCCAGGATGGCGATGATGTCCTTCAGTTCCTTGTACTTCTGCAGGGTCTGCTGGACGCGCTGGGCGGTGTCGTAGTGCTCCGAACCGATGACCTGCGGGTCCATCTGGCGCGAGGTCGAGTCCAGCGGATCGACCGCCGGGTAGATGCCCAGCGAGGCGATCGAGCGCGACAGGGTCACGGTCGAGTCCAGGTGGGCGAAGGTGGTGGCCGGCGACGGGTCGGTCAGGTCGTCCGCGGGCACGTACACGGCCTGGATCGAGGTGATCGAACCGGTCTTGGTCGAGGTGATGCGTTCCTGCAGGACGCCCATTTCCTCGGCCAGGGTCGGCTGGTAGCCCACCGCCGACGGCATGCGGCCCAGCAGCGCCGACACTTCGGTACCGGCCAGGGTGTAGCGGTAGATGTTGTCCACGAACAGCAGCACGTCCTTGCCCTTGCCGTTGGCGTCCTTCTCGTCGCGGAAGTACTCGGCCATGGTCAGGCCGGTCAGCGCGACGCGCAGGCGGTTGCCCGGCGGCTCGTTCATCTGGCCGTAGACCATCGCCACCTTGTCCAGGACGTTGGAGTCCTTCATCTCGTGGTAGAAGTCGTTGCCCTCGCGGGTACGCTCGCCCACGCCGGCGAACACGGATAGGCCGCTGTGCGCCTTGGCGATGTTGTTGATCAGTTCCATCATGTTGACGGTCTTGCCGACGCCGGCGCCGCCGAACAGGCCGACCTTGCCGCCCTTGGCGAACGGGCACATCAGGTCGATGACCTTGATGCCGGTTTCCAGCAGCTCGGTCGAGGAGGACTGGTCTTCGTACGACGGCGCGGCGCGGTGGATTTCCCACGAATCCGAAGCGGCGACCGGGCCGGCCTCGTCGATCGGGCGGCCCAGCACGTCCATGATGCGGCCCAGGGTGCCGGCGCCGACCGGCACCGAGATGGCGCGACCGGTGTTGTTGGCGACCAGGCCACGCTTCAGGCCGTCGGTGGAGCCCAGCGCGATGGCGCGGACGATGCCGTCGCCCAGCTGCTGCTGGACTTCCAGCGTGATGTCGGTGTTCTCGACCTTCAGCGCGTCGTACACCTTCGGCACGTCGCTGCGCGGGAATTCGACGTCGACGACCGCGCCGATGATCTGAACGATCTTGCCCTGACTCATTGCTGCATCCTCTAAATGTGTGCTTTGACTGTGCGCGTCAGACTGCTGCCGCGCCGCCGACGATTTCGGAGATTTCCTGGGTGATCGCTGCCTGGCGGGCCTTGTTGTAGACCAGCTGCAGGGTTCCGATCAGCTTGTTCGCGTTGTCGCTTGCCGCCTTCATCGCCACCATGCGTGCCGCATGCTCGGAAGCAACGTTCTCCAGCACGGCCTGGTAGACCAGCGACTCGATGTAGCGCGTGATCACGTGCTCGAGCACGGTCGCGGCATCAGGTTCGTACAGGTAGTCCCAGTCGTGCGAGGCGACCTGCGTCTCGCTGGCCGGCAACGGCAGCAGCTGGTCGAAGGACGCCTTCTGCGTCATCGTGTTGATGAAGCGGTTGTAGACCAGGTACACGCGGTCGACCTTGCCTTCGGTGAAGGCGTCGAGCATGACCTTGATCACGCCGATCAGCGTTTCCAGCTTCGGCTGGTCGCCGATGTGGGTGACGCTGCCGACCATGTTCACGTTGACGCGGCGGAAGAACACACTGGCCTTCTGGCCGACGGTCACCATGTCGATCTCGGCGCCCTTGTCCTGCCAGCCGCGCATTTCGGCCACGGCCTTGCGGAACAGGTTGTTGTTCAGGCCGCCGGCCAGACCGCGATCGGAGGAGATCACGATGTAGCCCACGCGCTTGACGTTCTCGCGCTCGACCAGGAACGGATGCTGGAAATCGGTGCTGGCCTGGGCCAGGTGGCCGATCACCTGCTTCATCGCCTGCGCGTACGGACGCGAGGTCTTCATCCGATCCTGCGCCTTGCGGATCTTGGAGGCCGAGACCATTTCGAGCGCACGCGTCACCTTGCGGGTGTTCTGCACGCTCTTGATCTTGGTTTTGATTTCGCGTCCGCTTGCCATCTCTTATTCCCGTAGCGCGGGGGCTGTCCCCCGCTTTGTCACAGTGAAGCGGGGCGTGCGCCCCGCTCTACATGCGGCTTACCAGCTGCCGGTGGTCTTGAACTCGGAGATGCCCTTCTTGAAGGCGGCTTCGATCTCGTCGTTCCAGGCGCCGGTGGCGTTGATCTTGGCGGTCAGCTCGCCGGCGGTGTTGGCGAAGTGGGCGTGCAGGCCCTCCTCGAACGCCAGCAGCTTGTTGACCGGCACGTCGTCCAGGTAACCCTCGTTGACGGCGTAGATCGACAGCGCCTGGTCGGCGATGGACATCGGTGCGTACTGCTTCTGCTTCATCAGCTCGGTGACGCGCTGGCCGCGCTCGAGCTGCTTGCGGGTCGCTTCGTCCAGGTCCGAGGCGAACTGCGCGAAGGCAGCCAGCTCGCGGTACTGGGCCAGCGAGATGCGGATGCCGCCGGACAGCTTCTTGATGATCTTGGTCTGGGCCGAACCGCCGACGCGCGACACCGAGATGCCGGCGTTCACGGCCGGGCGGATGCCGGCGTTGAACAGGTCGGTTTCCAGGAAGATCTGGCCGTCGGTGATCGAGATCACGTTGGTCGGCACGAACGCGGACACGTCGCCGGCCTGGGTCTCGATGATCGGCAGCGCGGTCAGCGAACCGGTCTTGCCGGTGACCTTGCCTTCGGTGAACTTCTCGACGTATTCCTCGGACACGCGGGCAGCGCGTTCCAGCAGGCGCGAGTGCAGGTAGAACACGTCGCCCGGGTAGGCTTCGCGGCCCGGCGGGCGCTTGAGCAGCAGCGAGATCTGGCGGTAGGCCACGGCCTGCTTGGACAGGTCGTCGTACACGATCAGGGCGTCTTCGCCGCGATCCATGAAGTACTCGCCCATGGTGCAGCCGGAGTAGGCGCTGATGTACTGCATCGCGGCCGACTCGGAGGCGGTGGCGGCCACGACCACGGTGTGGCCCAGCGCGCCGTTCTCTTCCAGCTTGCGCACGATGTTGGCCACGGTCGAGGCCTTCTGGCCGATCGCGACGTACACGCACTTGATGCCGGTGCCCTTCTGGTTGATCACCGCATCGATGGCCATCGCGGTCTTGCCGGTCTGGCGGTCGCCGATGATCAGCTCGCGCTGGCCGCGGCCGATCGGGATCATCGAGTCGACCGACTTGTAGCCGGTCTGCACCGGCTGGTCGACGGACTTGCGCCAGATCACGCCCGGGGCCACGCGCTCCACCGGCGCGGTCAGCGAGGTGCCCAGCGGGCCCTTGCCGTCGATCGGCTCGCCCAGCGCGTTCACCACGCGGCCGAGCATTTCCGGACCGACCGGCACTTCCAGGATGCGGCCGGTGGTCTTGGCCACGTCGCCTTCGCGCAGGTGCTCGTAGTCGCCCAGCACCACGGCGCCGACCGAGTCGCGCTCCAGGTTCAGCGCCAGCGCGTAGGTGTTGTTCGGCAGTTCGATCATTTCGCCCTGCATCACGTCGGCCAGGCCGTAGATGCGCACGATGCCGTCGGACACCGAGGTCACGGTGCCTTCGTTGCGCGATTCCGCGGACAGGGCGACCTTCTCGATGCGGTTCTTGATCAGTTCGCTGATTTCGGAGGGGTTGAGCGTGGTAGCCATCGTCAAGTCCTAGTGCCGGCGATCAAGCCGGACGATAAGTGAATTCAGTGTGCGAGCGCGGTCTGCAGGCGCGACAGCTTGCCCTTGAGCGAACCATCGATGACCACGTCGCCGGCATCGATCACGGCGCCGCCGATCAGCGAAGCGTCCACCGCGGTCGAGACCTCGACGTCGCGGCCGAAACGCTTGCGCAGCGCGACCTTGATCTTTTCCAGCTCGTCGGCCGACAGATCGGCCGCCGAGGTCACCGTGGCCTTGACCACGTTTTCGGCTTCCGCGCGCAGCTGGTCGAACAGGCCGGCGATCTCCGGCAGCTGCTGCAGGCGGTGCGACTCGGCCAGCAGGGTCAGGAAGCGGCCGTAGGTTTCGCCCGCCGCTTCCGGGGCCAGCAGGGCGACGGCATCGCCGCGGGCCAGCTCCGGATTGGACAGCAGGGCCGACACGCGCGGATCGGCGGCAACGCGGGCGGAGAACGCAAGCGCTTCGGACCACGGCGCGAACTTGCCGTCCTCGCGCGCAATCGCGAACGCGGCGCGGGCGTACGGGCGGGCAAGCGTGAGGGCCTGGCTCATCTATCAGATCTCCGCGGCCAGCTCGTCGAGCAGCGCCTTGTGGGCGTTGGCGTCGATTTCGCGCTTGAGCAGCTTCTCGGCACCGGTCACGGCCAGGGCGGACACCTGCTTGCGCAGGTCTTCGCGGGCGCGGTTGGCGGCAGCGTCGATTTCGGCCTGGGCCAGTTCTTTCTGGCGGTTGGCCTCGGCGATGGCTTCGTTCTTGGCGGCCTCGACGATCTGGTTCGCCCGGGCGTGGGCCTGGTCGATGATCTCGTTGGCCTTGCCGCGGGCTTCCTTCAACGCCTCGTTGACCTTCACTTCCGCCTGGGCCAGATCTTTCTGGCTGCGGTCGGCAGCGGCGAGGCCTTCGGCGATCTTCTGCTGGCGCTCTTCGATGGCCTTCATCAGCGGCGGCCAGATCTTGGTCGCGATGATCCAGATCAGCGCGGCAAAGGCCAGGGCCTGTGCAAAGAGGGTGAGATTGATATTCATGGTTAGCTCGATCGCTGGTGTCGGGGTGGCTGCGCCGCCGCAGGCGGCGCAGCCGGACCTTCATCCGAAGCCGGATGCCGTCAGGCATCCGGCCGTCTCACTTCAGCTGGATCAGCCTGCCAGCTTGGCGGCTTCGGCCAGCAGGGCAGCGGCCAGCGGGTTGGCGAAGGCCAGCAGCAGGCCGACGGCGACCGAGATGATGAACGCGGCGTCGATCAGGCCGGCGGTGATGAACATGCGGACCTGCAGCACCGGGATCAGCTCGGGCTGACGGGCGGCCGATTCCAGGAACTTACCAGCCATGATGGCCAGACCCAGACCGGCGCCCAGCGCGGCCAGGCCGATCATGATGCCGACGGCAAGGGCGGTGGAGCTCTGAACTTGGGCGAGATTGGTCAGGACGGCGAAGTACATGGTTTTCTCCGAGAACTATGGGTAGCTAAGGGTGATGAAACGGATGAAGGTTGGAACTGGATGAAGCTTGCAACTCAGTGGCTGTCTTCCGACAGGCTCAGGTACACGATCGACAGCATCATGAAGATGAAGGCCTGCAGCGGAATCACCAGCAGGTGGAACAGCATCCAGCCCAGGCCGAACACGCCACCGGCAACAGCACCGAACAAGCCGGCGCCGCCCAGCACCCAGATCAGCAGGAAGACGATCTCGCCGCCGAACATGTTGCCGAACAGTCGCATCGCCAGGGAGATCGGCTTGCTCAGCCACTCGACGATGTTGAGGATCAGGTTGAACGGCATCATCCACTTGCCGAACGGGGCGGTCAGGAACTCCTTCACGAAGCCGACCAGGCCCTTGGAACTGAGCGAGAAGAACAGCATCAGGAAGAACACGCTGATCGACATGCCCAGGGTGGCATTGACGTCGGCGGTCGGCACCGGCTTCCAGTAGTGGATGCCAGCCCATTCCAGCGGCTTGGCGATGAAGTCGGCCGGGATCATCTTGACCAGGTTCATCAACAGGATCCAGAAGAAGATGGTGATCGCGATCGGCGTCACCAGCTTGCTCTTGCCGTGGTAGGTGTCCTTGGCCTGGCGGTCGACGAACTCCAGGCAGATCTCCACGAAGGCCTGCCACTTGCCCGGCACGCCGGCGGTCGCCTTGCGGGTGGCCATCCAGAAGGCGAACACCATCAGCAGCCCCAGCAGCACCGCGGTGACGATGGTATCGACGTGGATGGTCCAGAAGCTGCCGCCGTCCCCGACCTTGGCGGTCAGGTTCTGCAGGTGATGCTGGATATAGGTGGTAGGGGTTAGAGCCTCGCCCGCCATGAGTCCGGAACCTTTTATGAATTCGATCAACGCCTGGCCAGAGCCAGAACCTGGAACATCAGCGCCACTGGAATCGCCGCCAGCAGCGCCAAGGGAGGAAGCCGCCACCAGACGAACGCCATTGCCAGCACGGCGACAATCAGCACGATCTTCAGCGCGAACCCCAGGAACATGCGGATCATCGCCGAACCGGCGGCCTGTACGCCGCCGCCGAGCCCCACCCATGCCGCCAGGATCGTTCCCGCCACCACCGCCACGCCGGAAACCAGCGCGCCGAGGGCGTACTTCGGCCCCACCAGCAGGAAGGCCAGAGCCAGGACAACCACCGCGGCCAGCGGGTAGACCGCGGCACGCAGCATCAGCCGCCGACCCGCTTCAACGGAGTTCAGCACGTGGAATGTCCTGCTTCATGGAACAAGGAGATCTGGGCGGCGCCGGGGGCGCCTCGTCGAGCCGCCAAAGTATAGCAGCGGGACATTTTGCGAGACAACCGCCACAAGCCGCCCCCGGCGGATCGCAAGTTGCGGCATTTACTGGATTTTTCAGCCGGGCCGGGGCGCCGGCCGGAAACCGCTCTTTTGCGCCGCAACATGGGGAACTCCGGCGCCGGCGCGCGGTCACAGTTCCACGTCCGCCGCCATTACCTCGTCGATGTGCGCGGCGGGCGCAACGGGCGAGGTGGCCCGCAACCGGGCCACCTCGCCGCACTTTGCACACATTCCCTGCACCTTGCGGTCACGCAGGTGGTACGCCGCCTCGTCCAAGGTAGCCGCTCCGGATCCAACACGCGGAGCAACCCGAACGATGCGATTTTCCCCTCACCTGATGACCTGCGCGTCCTGCGCGCTCGCCTTCTCCCTCCTGCACCCCGCGCCGGCCAGCGCCGCCGACGGCGATCCGCGCTTCACCCTGCGCCTGGGCGCGATGAACATCGATTCGTCCAACACCCTGCGCGGCAACACCAGCGTCGATGGGCGGGACTTCGCGTTCAACCAGGACTTCGATCTTGGCGGCAAGGAGTGGGAGCCGCGCGTGGACGGCCTGTTCCGGCTCAGCGACCGGCAGCGGCTGATATTCGATTACTTCAAGTACGACAAGGACCGCCGCGAGGTGCTCGGCGACAGCGTCAGCTTCGACGGCACCACCGTGCCGGCCGGCAGCTTCGTCAAGGGCGAACTGAAGTACCAGGTCGCCAGCCTCGTCTACGACTACTCGGTGGTCGATGGCGACCGCTTCGACCTGGGCCTGCAGCTGGGCGCCGAGTACGCCAAGGTCAACGCGAACGCCTACGCCGAGCTCGGCGATCTCTACCAGGGCCGTTTCCTCGACGAGAAGACCGACGGCATCGCACCGGTGGTCGGCGCGCGGTTGACCTTCACCCCGTCCGAGCACTGGCTGATCAACCTGCAGGGCCAGTACCTCAATACGCGCTGGGGCAGCTTCGACGACTACAAGGGCGACCTCAGCCGCGCCAATGCCATCGTGCAGTACAACTTCAACCCGAACTTCGGCATCTTCGCCGGCTACGACTGGTTCAAGCTCGACGCCGACAAGAAGGGAAGCGATGGCGTCATCGGCCTGAAGCAGGAGTTCAAAGGACCGCTGGCGGGCGTGAGCCTGTCGTTCTGATCGCCTGCACGGGACGCGGTGCGCGGCGGGCGCGATCCGTGACGCGGATGGCGCCCGGCCTTGGTCGTGCGCGCTTGGGCGCGCCGCCCTGCGCCAGCGCGGCCGGAGATCCGCGCCGGTTCGCGCTTCGGTTCACGCTGCACGGTATCGGCGCGGTCGCCGCGCATGCAGCGCGCGACGCGGCCACGCCGGTCTAGCGGATGTTGCCGTCCGCGTCGGCGGGCGGCGCCGGGAACATGCGCGACGCCACGCAGAGATAGTCGGCCAGCGGCATCTGCCCCACGGCGGCGCGGCGCTGGTCGACCTGCTCCGGCGCCTCCATCGGCCTGGGCTGCCATTTCCCGCCGACCGCCGCCAGCTGGCTGCCGTAACGCTGCGGCTTGCCGGCATTCACCAGCACCCGGTCGGTCAACAGCACGAAATCGTGAGCGGAGACCTCGCCGCTTTCCACCAGCGGCATGATCCCGTCCAGTACCTGACGCTGGAAATCCGCATCGCCGTCGGCATGCTGCACCAGCAACCAGGCCGCCGCCACGCCGTCGGCACCGACCTGCCGCGCGCGCGGCAGCCCGCCATGGTCGGCGACGATGCTCCTGATCTCCGGCAGGTTTGCTGCGTCCACCGCAAGCATCTTCTCGATCATGGGCGGCGACCAGTCGCCGTCGCGCGCCTGCTGGTCGATGCGCTCCATCTCCAGCAGCCGTTCCCGCAGCCGCGGCTCGGTGGGCACGCTGCCGGCCAGGCGTTGCGCCAGCGCCTGCCGGTGCTGCTCGTCCGCCCTGACGAACGCCGCGGCGCCCGGGCACTTCGCCAGCGCCGCGGCCAGCTCCGGATCGTCCTCCCCGGCCCAGGCGTTGCCCACCAGGCCCAGCATCGCGATCAGCGCCATCGCTCGCCGCATTACCGCCCTCCTTCAAACGCCGGAAACGACGACGCCCCGGTGAAGGGGCGTCGCGTGGATCACTTCTTCTTCGGGATGTACAGATCGGTGATGGTGCCGTCGTAGATCTCCGAGGCCATCGCCACCGACTCGCTCAGGGTCGGGTGGGCGTGGATGGTGTGGCCGATGTCCTCGGCCTCGGCGCCCATCTCGATGGCCAGGCCGATCTCCGCCAGCAGTTCGCCGGCATGCACGCCGACGATGGCGCCGCCGATGACGCGGTGGCTTTCCTCGTCGAACACCAGCTTGGTGAAGCCTTCGGTGCGGCCGATGCCGATGGCGCGGCCGCTGGCCGCCCACGGGAACTTGGCCACGCCCACCTTCAGCCCCTTGGCCTTGGCCTCGGTCTCGGTGACGCCGACCCAGGCGATTTCCGGGTTGGTATAGGCCACCGACGGGATCACCCGCGCCACCCATTCCTTCTTCTCGCCGAAGGCCACTTCCGCGGCCAGCTTGCCCTCGTGCGTAGCCTTGTGCGCCAGCATCGGGTTGCCGACGACGTCGCCGATGGCGAAGATGTGCGGCACGTTGGTGCGCATCTGCCGGTCGACCGGAATGAAGCCGCGGTCGGTCACTTCCACGCCGGCCTTGTCGGCGTCGATCTTCTTCCCGTTCGGCGCCCGGCCCACGGCCACCAGCACGCGGTCGAAGGTGGCGCTTTCCAGCGCCGGCTTCTCGCCTTCGGCGGCCGCCTCGAAGGTCACGGTGATGCCCTTCTTGTCGGCGCTGACGCCGGCGGCCTTGGTCTTGATGTGGACTTCGATGCCCTGCTTCTTCAGGCGATCGGCCAGCGGCTTGACCAGGTCCTTGTCGGCGCCGGGCATCAGCTGGTCCATGAACTCGACCACGGTCACCGCCGCGCCCAGCGCGCTGTACACGGTGGCCATTTCCAGGCCGATGATGCCGCCGCCCACGACCAGCAGTGACTTCGGCACTTCGGCCAGTTCCAGCGCGTCGGTGGAGTCCATCACGCGCTTGTCGTCCCACGGGAAGTTCGGCAGCTTCACCGCCTGCGAACCGGCGGCGATGATGCACTGCTCGAAGCGCAGCAGCTGGGTCTTGCCGTCGTCGCCGGCGATCTCCAACTCGTTGGCCGAGACGAACTTCGCCACGCCCTGCACGGTGCGCACCTTGCGCTGCTTGGCCATGCCGGCCAGGCCCTTGGTCAGCTGGCCGACGACCTTTTCCTTGTACTCGCGCAGCTTGTCCAAGGCGATCTTCGGCTTGCCGAAGGCGATGCCCAGTTCGTCGGCATGCGCGGCATGGTCGATGATCTCGGCCGCGTGCAGCAGCGCCTTGGACGGGATGCAGCCGACGTTGAGGCAGACGCCGCCGAGGCTGGCATAGCGCTCGACCAGCACGGTATCCATGCCCAGGTCGGCCGAACGGAACGCGGCGGTGTAGCCGCCCGGGCCGGCGCCCAGCACCACCATGCGGCATTCGATGTCGGCGGTGCGACCGGTGGACGGCAGCGCCTTCGCGGCGACCGCCGGGTCCGGCGCGCGGTGCGAGGGCGTCACCGGCGGTTTGCTGCCCGGCGCCACGTTGCCGGCGGCGGCCGCGGGCGCGGCGCCCTGGGCTTCCAGCACCACCACCACGTCGCCCTCGGACAGCTTGTCGTCGAGCTTGACCTTGATCTCCTTGACCACGCCGGCGGCCGAGGACGGCACTTCCAGCGTCGCCTTGTCCGATTCCAGCGTCACCAGGCCCTGGTCCTTGGCCACCGTGTCGCCCACGGCCACCAGGATCTCGATCACCGGCACGCCGCTGTAGTCGCCGATGTCCGGCACCTTGACCTCGACCGGGCCGGTCGCGGTTGGGGCCGGGGCCGGGGCCGCCAGCGCGCTCGTCGCCGCCGGAGCGGCCGCAGCGGCTGGTTGCGCGGCCGGAGCCGGAGCGGCGGCGGCAGCAGCCGGCGCAGGCGCGGCTGCCGCACCTTCGGCTTCCAGCACCACCACCACGTCGCCCTCGGACAGCTTGTCGTCGAGCTTGACCTTGATCTCCTTGACCACGCCGGCGGCCGAGGACGGCACCTCCAGCGTCGCCTTGTCCGACTCCAGCGTGACCAGGCCCTGGTCCTTGGCCACCGTGTCGCCCACGGCCACCAGGATCTCGATCACCGGCACCGCGCTGTAATCGCCGATATCGGGGACTTTGACTTCAATCGTGTTCGCCATCTTTCAAGTCCTCGGGTCAGAGCAGCACGCGGCGCATGTCGGCCAGCACCTGCGACAGGTACGTGGTGAAGCGCGCGGCCAGCGCACCGTCGATGACGCGGTGGTCGTAGCTCAGCGACAGCGGCAGCAGCAGCTTCGGCGCGAACTCCTTGCCGTTCCAGACCGGCTGGATCGACGACTTGGACACGCCCAGGATCGCCACTTCCGGGGCATTGACGATCGGCGTGAACGCGGTGCCGCCGATACCGCCCAGCGAGCTGATCGAGAAACAGCCGCCGCTCATGTCGGCCGGGCCGAGCTTGCCGTCGCGCGCCTTCTTGGCCAGTTCGCCGGTTTCCTGCGCGATCTGCACCACGCCCTTCTTGTCCACGTCGCGGATCACCGGCACGACCAGGCCATTCGGCGTGTCGGCGGCGAAGCCGATGTGGAAGTACTTCTTCAGGGTCAGGTTCTCGCCGCTGGCATCGAGCGAGGCGTTGAACTCGGGGAACTTCTTCAGCGCCGCGGCGCTGGCCTTGATCAGGAAGGCGAGCATGGTCAGCTTGATGCCGGCCTTCTCGTTCTCCTTGTTCAGCGCCACGCGCAGGGCTTCCAGGTCGGTGATGTCGGCCTGGTCGAACTGGGTGACGTGCGGGATCATCGCCCAGTTGCGCGCCAGATTGGCACCGGAAATCTTCTTGATGCGCGACAGCGGCTGCACTTCGGTCTCGCCGAACTTGCTGAAGTCCACCTTCGGCCACGGCAGCAGGTTCAGGCCACCGGCGGCGACCGGGGCGCCGGCCACGGCGGCAGCGCCGCCGCTCAGCGCGCCCTTGACGAACTTCTGCACGTCGGCCTTGGTGATGCGGCCGCCCCTCTCGGTGCCGGCCACCTGGGCCAGGTCCACGCCCAGTTCGCGGGCGAACACGCGCACCGCCGGGCTGGCGTAGGGCACGTTGGACGGCAGCACGCCCTCGGCGTTGAACTGCACCGGCGGGCTGGCCGGCTTGCCGGGGGCCAGCACGGCTTCCTGCACGATCTCGCGCTGGGCCAGCTTGTCCGGCACCGGGGCCACGGCCACCGGCTCGACCTTGGCGCCGGTCTCGGCGGTCGGCTCGACCTTGGCCGGAGCGGCCGGCGCGGCAGCGGAGGCGGGCTTGGCGCCCTCGGCGGCCACTTCGATCAGCGCCACCACCTTGCCCTCGGACAGGGTGTCGCCGACCTTGACCTTGATCTCCTTGACCACGCCGGCGAAGGCCGACGGCACTTCCATCGTCGCCTTGTCCGATTCCAGCGTGACCAGGCCCTGGTCCTTGGCCACCGTGTCGCCCACGGCGACCAGCACCTCGATCACCGGGATGTCGCTGTAGTCACCGATATCGGGGACAACTGCTTCCTTGATTTCGGCCATGAAACAACTCCAGCAACAGTGAGGGAAACCGCTATTGTGGCGCCAGCGCGCCGCAGCGCCAACCGCCGCCGCTGGATTCGCCTACGTATGTCCGTGGACAAGGCACGTCATGCCCCGCCGTCCATGGGCGCGCGCGCCCTGCCCCGCGCCCCGCTGGCTTGCCGCCTGTCCCGGCCTGTCCGGTACGGTCAGTCGCTCAGGAGACGGAGTGTTCCGCCGCCGGCAACCACGGCGACAGCCGCGCCCACTCGCCGAGCAGCCGCTCGAACGACCAGGCGGCGTTGGCCGGGCTGGTCGACGGCAGCGCCAGCAGCGTCAACCCATGCCCGGCCGGCAGCGCAGGATGCAGGTGGCGCGCGAACGCCTGCGCCGCCGCGGCGCCGTTGCAGGCGATGGCGCGCAGATGCGACAGGTCCGCAACCAGCGCCGGCAGCGGATTGGCGGTCTCGCTGCCGCGCACGATGGCCGCATCCAGGCTGCCGCGCCGCCGGCAACGGCCGATCACGTCCCACAGCCCGATGCCGGCCGCCTGCAGGCGGGCCATGCGCTGCGCGTAGTCCAGCTGCGGATCGAAGCCGCACAACGCGCCCATCAGCGGCCAGAAACGATTGCGCGGATGCGCGTAGTAACGCGCCGCCTGCAGCGAGGCCATGCCCGGCATCGAGCCGAGCACGAGCACGCGGCATTGCCCATTCACCTGCGCAGGCAGGCCCTGCAGCACCGTTTCGTTCGTCACGCGCGACACAACTCCATGAATGTCCTTTCCCCGGCGTTTGCAGGTTCTACAGGGCGCGCGGCCATTTTCCCTGAACGCGTGCGCCTGCGGCGCGCCGTGCGTGCGGATCGATTCATCCTGCCGCGGCGAGGATGTGGCCGCCCCGACCGAGGGCCTCGATAACAACGCAATCCCGAGAGCACTACGAGGAGTCACCCAATGCGTACCACCAAGATCATGAGCCTTGCCGTCCTTGGCGCCCTGGCGCTTTCGCCTGCCGCATTCGCGCAGGACGCCGACACCGCGTCCACCGATACCGCGTCGGGCAAGCACTTCGCCGTCGTCGGCGGCGTGACCCTGCTGCAGCCCAAGAGCGGCCCGGCCAACGGCATCGACAAGTTCGATGGCGGCCCGGCGCCGACCGTGAGCGCCAGCTACTACTTCAACGACAACGTCGCCGTCGAGCTGTGGGGCGCCGCGGACAAGTTCAACCATCGCGTGCGCGCCAATGGCGGCAAGGTCGGCACCGTCGAGCAGCAGCCGCTGGCGCTGAGCGCGCAGTACCACTTCGGCGCCGCCGACAACGTGTTCCGTCCGTTCGTGGGCGCCGGCTACTACGAGTCCAACTTCAGCAACGAGAAGATCGACGGCCTGGACGCCAGCGGCGACCACGTCGGCCTGCGTACCGCCAAGGGCGCGATCGGCACCGTCGGCGTGGACATGAACATCAACTCCACCTGGTTCGCCCGCGCCGACGCGCGCTACATGCATGCGCGTCCGGAGCTGAGCGTGGCCGGCTCCAACACCGGCGAGAAGCTGAAGCTGGATCCGTGGACCGTGGGCTTCGGCATCGGCGCCCGCTTCTGATCCAGGGCTCCGCCTGACAAAGCCCCTCTCCCTCCGGGAGAGGGGTTTGGGCGAGGTTCGGGGCACAGCCATGCGCCTATCAACGGCTCAGCCTGGTTTTCGCCCTGCTTTTCATCCACTTCGCGCCATCTCTTTCATGCCGCTTGGTCGAGCGGCTTGGCCCTGATGCCGGGCGACCCCGCCGGCAACAGAGAAATCACGCCATCACGGATCGCCGTCCTCGCTCCACTGCAGCGCGCGGTAATCGAAGCCCAGCTGCAGGCGCGGCTTGACGATCTCGAAGAACGGCGACACGTCGAAATCGCGCGGCGTGTACAGGCTGTAGTTGCGGATATGCAGGATCTCGCGCTGCTGCTCGCGGCCGCCGGCATGGCCGAGCACGGTCTCGATCTCGGGCAGGATCGGATAGCGGACCGACTCGAACGCCTGCGCCAGCAACGTCGAGCAGATCGCCTTGGTCGGCTCGCCGCTGCCCAGCGCGATCAGCCGCCGACGCATGTGCCCGGGCACCGGCGGTTGCCTGATCAGATAACGCGCCAGGTCGAACACGTTCTTCAGGTCGTAGCTGTAGCCGATGCGGGCGCGCATGAAACCGACCAGCTGGTCGATGGCCGTCGGCGGCAGGCCGTGCGGCCGGCAGATGCGGGTGTGTTCTTCGGCGAAGGCGTCCAGTGGCACGCGCCGCACGCCGGCTTCCACGTCCACGTCGATCAGCATCGGCCGGCGCGGCCCACCCGGCTCCCACGCCTCCTCCCCGATGTAGAGCGCAGCATGCGACCAGGTGGACTGGGTGAGGTATTTGATCGCGGTGGAGAAGCGGCTGTTGCCCTCCACCAGCAGCACGTCGCCGCGCCTCAGGGTGCGCGCCAGCAGGTGCGGATCGCTGGTCGGCGGGCGTGCCTGCCGCCGCCGCGGCTGGGCCAGGAAATGCGCCATGCGGCGCCCGGCGAAACGCAGCAACCCCATCCATGCCCCTCCACGTAAGCGTGTGAGGAAGCCTAGCCCCCGCCGATGCGGGTGCACAACCGCCCGCCATGCAGCGCCGGCATGGCCCGGCGCCGATCTGTCCGGCGATGCCGCAGCGGCGCGTCGCCCCGCTCCATACCTGCAGGAGCTGATCCCTGTGATCCCGGGCCGTCACCGACAATGCTCCTGCAGCGCCGGACCGGAGGGCAACCGCGGGCGCGGGTTGCCCCGTTCGTGCGAAGGCCGCCTCAGAACGCCGGCAGCACCGCGCCCTTGTACTTCTGTTCGATGAAGGCCTTCACTTCCGGGCCGGTCAGCGCCCTGGCCAGCTTCTGCACGCGGGCGTCGTCGCGGTTGTCCGGACGCGCGACCAGGAAGTTCACGTACGGCGAATCCTTGCTCTCGATCGCCAGCGCATCGCGGGTCGGGTCGAGGCCGGCGTCCAGCGCGTAGTTGGTGTTGATCAGCGCTAGGTCGACCTGGTCGAGCACGCGCGGCAGCATCGCCGAGTCCAGCTCGCGGAACTTGAGCTGCTTCGGGTTGTCGACGATGTCGCGCTGGGTGGACAGCGCGTTGGTCGGGTCCTTCAGCTTGATGACGCCGGCCTTGTCCAGCAGGATCAGCGCGCGGCTGTTGTTGCTCGGGTCGTTGGGAATGACCACGTCGGCGCCGTCGGGCAGCTCGGCCAGCGACTTGACGCGGCGCGAGTAGGCGCCGAACGGTTCGATGTGCACGCCGACCACGGTCACCAGGCCGGTCTTGCGGTCGCGGTTGTAGGCATCCAGGTACGGCTCGGTCTGGAAGTAGTTGGCGTCGACCTGCTTCTGCACCAGCTGGTCGTTGGGCTGCACGTAGTCGTTGAACACGCGCACGTCCAGCTTGACGCCTTCCTTCTCCAGGATCGGCTTGACCACCTCGAGGATCTCGGCGTGCGGCACGGCGGTGGCGGCGACCACCAGCCTGGACGCGTCGGCGGCGGGCTTGCCGCAGGCCGACAGCGCCAGCGCGGCGGCGGCAACGAGCAGCGGACGGAACAGGGAAGTCTTCATCGGGGATTCCAGTACGTGAGGTAGTACTTGTAGGAGCGGCTTCAGCCGCGAAGGCTTTCATGCGAAAGCCCCTCGCGGCTGAAGCCGCTCCTACGGCGAGCGCGGGCTCAACGGCGAGTGTAGTGGCGCACCAGCCGGTCGCCCAGCATCTGCAGCAGCTGCACCAGGACCAGCAGCAGCACCACGGTGACCAGGGCCACGTCAGTGTGCGAGCGCTGGTAGCCGTCGCGGAAGGCCAGGTCGCCGAGGCCGCCGGAGCCGATCGCGCCGCCCATGGCGGTGAAGCCGATCAGGGCGATGGTGGTGACCGTGGCGCCGGCGATCAGGCCGGGCCGCGCCTCGGGCAGCAGCACCTTGAACACCAGCTGCGCGGTGGTGGCGCCCATCGCCTGGCTGGCTTCGATCACGCCGCGGTCCACCTCGCGCAGCGCGGTCTCGACCAGGCGCGCGTAGAACGGCGCCGCGCCGACCACCAGCGGCAGGATCGCGCCGCGCACGCCCAGCGAGGTGCCCATCATCGCCAGCGTCACCGGGATCAGCACGATCATCAGGATGATGAAGGGCACCGAGCGCAGCACGTTCACCAGCAACGCGGTCACGCCGTACAGCAGCGGGCGGCGGCGCAGCTGCGGTGAGCCGGTCAGGAACAGCAGCACGCCCAGCGGAAGACCAATCGCCATGGTCAGCGGCAGCGAGCCGGCCAGCATCAGCAGGGTGTCGACGGTGGCCTGGCCGATATCGGCCCACTTGCCGGCATCCAGATGGCGGAAGAAACCGCCGGCGGTCGCGACGATCATCGGCGCAGTTCCTCCACGTGCACGCCGGCGTCGACGAAGCCGGCCTGGGCGGCGTTCTGGTCGCCGCCCACCAGGGCCACGGTCAGCTGTCCGTAGGGCGTGTCCTTGATCCGGTCGATGCGTCCGGACAGGATGTTGTAGTCCACCCCGGTCTGCCGCGCGATGCGGCCCAGCAGCGGTTCGTAGGTGCCCTCGCCGAGGAAGGTCAGGCGCACGATGCGCCCGCCCACGGCGGCGAAGTCGCGGTACAGCTCGCCCTCGTCCACGTGCTCGGATTCGGATACGAAGCGGCGCGTGGTCGGGTGCCGCGGATGCAGGAACACCTCGCTCACCGGCCCGCTCTCGACCAGGCGGCCGGCATCGAGCACCGCCACGCGGTCGCAGACGCGGCGGATCACGTCCATCTCGTGGGTGATCAGCACGATGGTCAGGCCCAGTTCGCGGTTGATCCTGGACAGCAGCGCCAGCACCGAGGCGGTGGTCTGCGGATCGAGCGCGCTGGTGGCCTCGTCGCACAGCAGGATCTTCGGCTCGGTGGCCAGCGCGCGGGCGATGCCCACGCGCTGCTTCTGCCCGCCGGACAGCTGCGCCGGGTACTTGGCCGCATGCGCTTCAAGGCCGACGGTGCGCAGCAGCTCGGCCACGCGCGCGTCGATCTTCGCCTTCGGCGTGCCGGCAAGCTCCAGCGGGAAGGCGACGTTGCCGGCCACGGTACGCGCCGACAGCAGGTTGAAGTGCTGGAAGATCATGCCGATGCGCCGGCGCAGCGCGCGCAGGCCCTCGGCGTCGAGTGCGGTGGCGTCCTGGCCGTCGATCAGCACGCGGCCGCCGCTGGGTGCCTCCAACCGGTTGATCAGGCGGATCAGGGTCGACTTGCCGGCGCCGGAATGGCCGATGATGCCGAACACCTCGCCGGCGCCGATGGTCAGGTCGAGCGGATGCAGCGCGGTGATCGCGCGGCCTTCCACGGCATAGGATTTGTACAGGTTCTGGAACTCGATCACGGCCAGGGCGCGGGTGGACGGACGACGGGGGCGGCAAGCCTAGCAGCGCCGCGGCCGCGGCGCCCGCACGGGCCGGGGGAATCTTATTCCTTTTGGTTCTATGGAGCCGGTGGACCGCTCAGGGGTGGTCCACCTGCCCGGCCCGCCGCGCGTGCTGGACGCGCTCGCGGTGCAGCAGGTACAGGCCGCTGGCGACGATGATCGCCGCGCCGATCCAGGTCATGCGGTCCGGCAGCACGCCCCACAGCAGTAGGTCCCAGCCGATCACCCAGACCAGGCCGGTGTATTCCAGCGGCGCGATCATCGACGCCTGCCCCAGCTGGAAGGCGCGGGTCAGCGCGATCTGCCCCAGCGCGCCGGCCAGACCCATGCCGGCGATCAGCCCGGCGTGCTTCCATTGCAGCGGCTGCCACTGCGGCCAGGCCAGCAGCCCGGCGCCGACCGCCATGATCAGCAGGAACCACACCACCATGGACTGCGGCGTATCGGTGCGGGTCAACAGGCTCACCGTCACCGCGGCGATGGCATAGGCAGTGGCCGCCAGCAGCACCATCAGCCCCGGCAGCGAGAGGAAGCCGTCCACGCCCGGGCGCAGCACCACCAGCACGCCAACCAGGCCGATGGCGATGGCGACCCAGCGCCGCGGCCCGATCCGTTCGCCCAGCAGCGGCACCGACAGCGCCGCCACCAGCAGCGGCGCGACGAAGTAGATCGAATAGGCGGTGGACAGCGGCAGGCTGCGCAGCGCGTAGACGAAGCAGCCGATCATCGCCATGCCCAGCGCGCCGCGCAGCAGGTGCAGGCCCCAGCGCACCGGCACCAGCGAGCGCGGCCCGGCGGTGGCCAGCACCCACACCAGCACGAACGGCAGCGAGGCGGCGCCGCGCAGCATGGTCACCTGCAGGGTCGGGTAGCTGGCCGCCAGCAGCTTCATGCCGGCGTCCATCAGCGAGAAGAAGGCGACGGCGGACAGCATCCACGCCACGGCGGCGGCGGGAGAGCGCGGAACGGGCGAGGGGGAAGCGGACATGGCCCGATTATCGCAGGCCGTGCCGGCGCCCGCCGCGCTGCCGCTATGCTCGTCCCACCTTCCGCCGGAGCCGGACGCATGCCTGCCATTTCCACCCTGCTTCGCCCCGTGGCCGCGCTGGCCCTGTCCGTGGCCTGCGCGACGGCCGCGGCGCAGGCGCCTTCGGCCACCGACCTGGCGCGGCTGGACGGCTTCGTCCTCGGGCTGGAGACCGCCGGGCGCTTTTCCGGCGTGGTGCTGGTCGCGCACGACGGCGAGGTGGTGTTCGAGAAGGCCTATGGCCTGCGCGACGAGAACGGCGAGGCGCCGCTGCGCGCCGACGACCGCCTGAACCTGGCCTCGGCCGGCAAGATGTTCACCAGCGTGGCGATCCTGCAGCAGGTCGCCGCCGGCCGCGTCACCCTGGACAGCCACGTCGGCGAGGTGCTGGAGGACTATCCCAACCGCGCCTTCGCCGACACGGTGACCGTGCGCCAGCTGCTCACCCACACCGCCGGCGCCGGCGACGTGGACGAACTGTTCGGCGCCGAGCATGCGGCCGAGCGCGCGCGGCTGCGCACGCCGGCCGACATCATCGCCCTGCACGGCAACCGCCCGCCGGAGTTCGCGCCGGGCACGCAGCAGAAATACGGCAACTACGGCTACGTGGTGCTGGGACGCATGGTCGAGGTGCTGTCCGGGCAGGATTTCGAGTCCTACATCCGCGACCACGTGCTGAAGCCGGCCGGGATGCTCCGCACCGGCTTCGTCGACTGCGACGATCCGGCGCCGGACCTGGCGGCGGGCTATGTCGAGGTTGAAGGCAAGCGCGTGCGCAACTGCGCCACGCTGCCGGCGCGCGGCTTCGCCGCCGGCGGGCAGGTGGCGCCGGCCGGCGACCTTCTGCGCTTCGTGCAGGCGCTGCGCGACGGCCGGCTGCTGCCCCTGCCGCTGTTCATGGAAGCGACCACGCCGCAGCGCGAGTTCATGGGCCTGGGCTTCTTCGCCACCGGCTACGGCGAGGGCGTGCCCGAACGCGATTTCCGCTGGGGCCACGGCGGCAGCGCCGACGGCATCTGCACCGACGTGCGCACCTACCCACACACCGGCGAGACGGTGATCGTGCTGTCCAACAAGGACGCCCCGGCCTGCTACGCGGCGGCCAACCTGCTGCATGCGCAGTGGAAGGACGCGCCCTGACGGCGGCGCCACGGGGCGATCGCCTAGAATGGCCGCTGTTTTTCCGCCAGGAGCCTCCCCATGCCTTCCTTCGACGTCGTGTCCGAAGTCGACAAGCACGAACTGACCAATGCCATCGACCAGGCCAACCGCGAGCTGTCCACGCGCTTCGATTTCAAAGGCGTGGACGCGAAGTTCGAGCAGGACGGCGACACGCTGATCAAGCTGGCCGCACCCAGCGATTTCCAGCTCAAGCAGATGGCCGACATCCTCAAGCAGCGCCTGGCCGCGCGCAGCATCGACTTCCGCTGCATGGAGTTCGGCGATGTCGAGACCAACCTGGCCGGCGCGCGCCAGCAGGTCACGGTCAAGCAGGGCATCGAGCAGAAACTGGCCAAGCAGATCGCCGCGAAGATCAAGGAATCCAAGATCAAGGTCGACACCCAGATCAACGGCGACAAGCTGCGCGTGAACGGCAAGAAGCGCGACGACCTGCAGGAAACGATCGCGCTGCTGAAGAAGACCGAGTTCGAGCAGCCGCTGCAGTTCGACAACTTCCGCGATTGAGCCCGCCGGCCCGCAACCGGCTGCATGTCACCGTAGGAGCGGCTTCAGCCGCGATGGGGCCTTCCCGGGAAAGCTCCATCGCGGCTGAAGCCGCTCCTACGGCGTTTCAGGCCATCGCCGCCTTGGTGACCGGCATCCCCTAGAATGGCCGCCCCGTTTCCCGCCCGGCCGCCATGAACGACACCGCCCACGACCCCATCGCCGACCCCCGCCGCTGGCTGGAGAAGGCCGTGATCGGGCTGAACCTGTGCCCGTTCGCCAAGGCGGTGTACGTCAAGGAGCAGGTGCGCTTCGTGCTCAGCGACGCCACCACGCCCGAGGCGCTGCTGGAGGAACTGGCCGAGGAACTGCTGCGCCTGCGCGACACGCCGGCCGAACAGATCGACACCACGCTGATCGTGCACCCGCAGGTGCTCACCGATTTCCTCGACTACAACGACTTCCTCGACAACGCCGACGCGGCGGTGGAGGCGCTGGACCTGCAGGGCATCCTGCAGGTGGCCAGCTTCCACCCGCAGTACCAGTTCGCCGGCGCCGCGCCGGACGACGTCAGCAACTACACCAACCGCGCGCCCTGGCCGACCCTGCACCTGCTGCGCGAGGACAGCGTGGAGCGCGCGGTGGCCGCGTTCCCGGACCCGGACGTGATCGTCGAGCGCAACATCGCCACGCTGGACAAACTGGGCGTGGAGGGCTGGAACACGCTGCTGGCCGGGGATTGATACCTATGCAGGACCCGTAGAGCCCTCGATTGGCAGGAAACAAGACCCGGTTCACCGATGCCAGCGGGGAGGCGTGCATCGCCTCGCACACCCACGGCCATCAGGCGGCCGATGGCCATGCGCTGATGGCGCTGTTCGAGACGCTCACCGGGCAACCGCCGACGATGGTGGGGCCGGGCATCGTCGGCCACGGGTCGTACCGCTATGCCTGCGAGAGTGGACGGACCGGGGAAGCGCCGCTGGCCGGGTTCGCCAGCCGCGGCCGCGAGCTTGTCATTTACCTGGATTGCGGCGAGGACGACACGCCGCTGCCAGCCAACCTCGGGAAACACAGGATGGACAAGTCCTGCCTTTATTTCGGGCAGTTGACCGATCTGGGCGTTTCGGCCCTCGTGCAGCGTGTCGCAGGCGCGATGACGCGCATGCAGCAGCGATAGGGTTGGCCCTGCTGGCTACCCGAAATACAGGGAAACGGCGTAGGAGCGGCTTCAGCCGCGATGGGGCTTTACACGCAGCTCCTGCGACCCACACGCGGATTCAATGGGAAAGCCTCATCGCGGCTGAAGCCGCTCCTACGACGGCGGCATCGAGCTTGCCGACCAGGAGGCAGCGCGCAGGCTGGCTGACGCAGGAAGCCCGGCGTTGCCATCACCCACCAAGCAGTCGCCCGGCAATTCATGCCGTCAGCAACGGCTGCAGCAGCCCACGCACCTCGTGCAGCGAGCCGACAATCGCGTGGCCCAGCGCGCGTGCGTCCGCGTCCGGTTCCAGCAGGTCCGGCACCTGGATCACGGTCATGCCAGCGGCCAGCGCGGCGCGCACGCCGGTGGGCGAATCCTCCAGCGCCAGGCAATGGCGCGGCTCGACGCCGAGCTTCGCGGCGGCCAGCAAGTAGATGTCCGGCGCCGGCTTGGCGTGGGCGACATCGCTGCTAGTCGCCACGTGTTCGAAATACGGCAGCAGGCCGGCGCTTTCGAGCTTGCGCAGCGCCAGCGGGCGCCGCGTGGAGGTCGCCACCGCGCGCGGCACGCCGTGGGCGACCAGGGTGTCGAGCAGGTCGACGATGCCCGGCCGGTGCGGCACGCCAGCGGCGACCAGCCCGTCGTAGCGCGCATAGGAATCCTGCAGCAGGGCGTCGACCGCGCCGGCGCCGATCCGGGCGGCGATGCGCTGGCGGGTGAACGTGTCGCTGGAGCCGATCAGCGACAGCAGGAAGTCGTCGGGCAATTCGTGGCCGGCCGCGCTGCCGGCCTGCGCGAGGCAGCCGAGCAGGGCGCGCTCGCTGTCGAGCATCAGCCCGTCCATGTCGAAGATCACCGCCTGCGGCAACGTCGCCAGTCCCGCCAACCGCGTCACTGCGCCTCTCCGAACAGTACCTGCAGGTCGGCCGCCGACAGCTGCCGCCACTGCCCCTCTTCCAGGCCGTCCAGCGCCAGCCCGCCGATGCGGCTGCGGTGCAGCGCGTCGACATGGTTGCCGACGGCAGCGAACATGCGCCGCACCTGGTGGTAGCGGCCTTCATGCAGGGTCAGCCGCGCCTGGCGCGGGCCGAGCACGTCGAGCTCGGCCGGCAGCAGCGGCTTGTCGTCCGATTCCAGCAGCAGCGTGCCGCTGGCGAAGGTCGCCGCCTCGTCGCCGCGCAGGTCCTGCGCCAGCCGCGCCTCGTAGATCTTGTCCAGTTTCGACTTGGGCGACACGATCCGGTGCAGCAGCGCGCCGTCGTCGGTCATCAGCAGCAGGCCGCTGGTGTCGCGGTCCAGCCGGCCCACCGTGGACAGCAGCGGCGAGCGCTCGCGGAAACGGACCGGGAGCAGGTCGTAGACCAGCCGTCCCTGGTCCTTGGTCGAGCAGGTATAGCCGGCCGGCTTGTGCAGCATCAGGGTCAGGCCCGGCGGCGGGTCCAGCGGCTGCCCGTCGATGCGGATCGCGTCGTGCTCCACCTTGTCGTCGGCGTACAGCACCTCGCCGTCGGCATCGGTGACGCGGCCTTCGCGGAACAGCCACTGCACCTGCTTGCGGCTGCCGTAGCCGAGGTTGGCGATGTGCTTGACCAGCTTCATGCGCGGCCCCCGCGGGTGCCGACGATGACCTTGAAGCCGTCGCGCTCGGCCGCCACGCGCACCTGGCCGAAGCTGTCGTTGAGGATCTGCTCGTAGGGCAGGTGCCGGTTGGCGACCATGAACAGGCGCCCGCCCGGGCGCAGCGCCTGCGCGGCCACGGCGATGAAACGCTGGCCGATGTCCGGCCGGTCCTCGCGCGCGGGCGTGTGGAACGGCGGGTTGGAGACGATGAAGTCGTAGCGGCCGTCGATGCCGGCGGTGACGTCGTGCCAGCGGAAATCCAGCTGCGCGGCGCTGCCGGCGAGATTGCGGCGGGCCAGCGCCAGCGCGCGCGACTCGGCCTCGTACAGGTCCAGCGCCGTCACCTTCGGGCAGCGCGCCAGCACTTCGGCCGACAGGTAGCCCCAGCCGGCGCCGAGGTCGGCGCCGCGGCCGGCGAGGTCGGCCGGCAGCTGTTCGACCAGCAGCGCCGAGGCCGGGTCGATGCGGTCCCAGGCGAACACGCCGGGGCGGCTCTGGAAACGCCCGTCGACGATGGCCCGCGGCGCATCCAGCGCCGCCCAGCGCCTGCGCAGCGCCTCGTCGTGGCCGCCGTCGAGCGGCGCGGTCCAGAACACGCGGCAATGGTTCTTGGTCAGTTTGCCGCCCAGTCCGGCCAGCTGCTGCAGGTCGCTTTCGCCCGAGCGCGCACCCTCGTTGTTGGACTGGCAGGCCACCAGCACGCCACCGGGTGCCACCCGTTCCAGCGCCCGCGCCAGCAGCGCGCGCGCCTCGTCGCGCTGGCGCGGCGGCAGCACCAGCACCAGCGGGTAGCGCGCATCCGCCGCGTCCAGCCCGGCCTCGTCGCGCACGTCCCAGCCGCCGCGTTCCAGCGCCTGCGCGAAGGGACGGAAGCTCTGCACGCAGACCAGTTGCCCGGGCGCGGCATGCTCGCGCAGCGGCCAGCCCTCGCGCGCGCGCAGGAACAGCACCGGTCCCTGCGGCCATGGCAGGGCGCCGGTGGCGAACGGGAGGAACAGCGTCTGCAGCGGGGCGTCTTGGGCGGCCATCGCGGGTATCCAGCGGAACGTAGCCGGCCATTCTAGCGGCCCGCCCGGGACCGGGCCGGCGGCCGGCAGCCACGGGTTCAGCCGCCGGTGCAGGCCTCGCGGATCGCGCCGACCAGCTGCGCCACGCTGTACGGCTTGGCGACATGCCGCTGGAAGCCGGCGGCCAGCGCGCGGCGGCGGTCGTCGCCGCGCGCCAGCGCGGTCACCGCGACGGCCGGCAGTTCGGCGGCGGACACGCCCATGGTCTCGCGCAGCGTGCGCACCAGCCCATAACCGTCCATGCCGGGCATGCCGATGTCGCTGACCAGCACGTCGAAGGCGGCGTGGCCACGCAGGTCGAGCAGCTCCAGCGCCTCGGCCGCGGACGCCACCGCCACCACCGTGGCGCCCTGCTCCTCCAGCACGCGCCGCAGATAGGCCAGCACCTCGGGCTGGTCCTCCACCGCCAGGATGCGGGTGCCGGCCAGCGCGTGGGCGGCCACCACCTGCTCGCCGGCCGCGACCCGCTGCACCGTGCGCCGCGGCCGGCCGGCGTTCTCCACGCGGTAGACCGGCAGGCGCACGCTGAAGGTGGCGCCCTGCCCGGCGCCGGCGCTGTGCGCGGAAACCGAACCGCCGTGCAGCTCGGTCAGCTGCTGCACGATCGCCAGGCCCAGGCCCAGGCCGCCGTGGCGGCGGGTGGTGGTGGCGTCGGCCTGGCTGAAGCGGCTGAACAGATGGGCGAGGAACTCCGGCGCGATGCCGTCGCCGTTGTCGCGCACGTCCACCACGTAGTGCCCGTCCTCCTGGCGCAGCTCGACGTCGACCTGGCCTTCGACCGGGGTGAACTTGATGGCGTTGGCCAGCAGGTTCCACAGCACCTGCTGCAGCCGCGTCGCATCGCCCAGCACCGGACAGGGCAACGGCGGCACGCTCACCACCACCGCCTGCGCCTTGCCCTGCGCCACCAGCTCCTGCAGGCGCACGGCCTCGCGCACCTGCTCGGCCAGGTCCAGCACTTCCACTTCCAGCTGCACCTTGCCCAGCAGCATGCTGCTCAGGTCCAGCATGTCCGACATCAGCCGCTTCTGCGCCATCGCGCTGCTGGCGATGACCTCCACCCCGCGGCGCATGGGATGCTCGGCCTCCATGCGCTGCAGCAGCAGTTCGCTCCAGCCCAGGATGGTAGTGAGCGGCGTGCGCAGTTCGTGCGACAGGGTGGCGAGGAATTCGTCCTTCACCCGCGCCATGCCTTCGGCGGCGTTGCGCGCGGCGCGTTCGGCCTCGAGCAGCTCCTCGCGCGCCATCTCGATCTCGCGGCGCTCGGTGATGTCCGGGCTGTTGCCGGCCAGGCCGATGAACCGGCCGTCGGCGGAGAAACGCGGCGCGGCCTTCATCTCCAGCCACCGCCATTGTCCGTCGTGGCGGCGCAGGCGGGCGCTCACGTGCAGGTCGCGCTCGTTGGACAGCGCCTCGGCCAGCGCGTACTCGAAGACCTTCAGGTCTTCCGGGTGCAGCAGCCCTTCCCACCAGCGCGGCCCGAACGCATGGTCCCCGGCCAGCCCGAAGAAGCTGCCGAAGGCGTTGTTGACGAAGCGCACGTGGCCCAGGTCGTCCAGCACCCAGACCGGCATCGGCAGGCCGTCGGCCAGCGCGCTGAAGCGCGCCTCGCTTTCGGCCAGCTCGGTCTCGACCTGCTTGCGCCGCGAGATGTCGAAGAACAGCACCGCCAGCCGGCGTTCGGCCGCCGGCCCCAGCCGCACCGCCTCGACCGAATACCAGCGACCGAGCTGCGGCAGGTAGCGCTCGAACTGCACCGGCAGGCCCTCGCCGACCACCCGGCCGAACACCCGGAACCAGTACTCGTCCAGCCCCGGCAGCACGTCGGTGGCGCGACGCCCGGCCACGTCGGCCAGGCCGGTGATGCGCTCGAACGCGGCGTTGACCTTGCAGTGGACGAAATCCACCGCGCGCGCCTCGTCGAACAGCACCTCGATCACGCAGAAACCGGTGCCGACCGCCTCGAACACCTCCTGGTACAGCGGGGAGCTGTCCAGGCTCCCGGCCACCGGGGAAACCGATGGCGGAACGAACGGTTCCAGTTCGGGCGGATGCATGGTCAAGGTGGCAAAGTCTTTGCGGCGTTGCGGCAGCGGAAGGAAAGTCTGGGCATGCGGCTATCGACGGCACGTGATGATGAACCGTCCGCAACCCGGCTCCAACCGCCCGGCGCCCGGCGATTGCCCGGCCTGCGGATCGGCCCCACACTGCAGGGGACACCCCAAACCGGAGGTTGCGATGAAAACCACGATCCTGGCCGGAGTGGTGCTGGCCGGCCTTCTCGCCGCCGGCAGCGCCCAGGCCGGCCCCCGCACCGTCACCGATCCGCAGGCGCCGCGCGCCCTGGCCGGCGAAGGGCCCGTGCAGGTGCAGTGGAACGACCCGTCCGGATTCGCCGAACTGCGCCAGAGCCACAACCGCTGGGAAGCCGAGCGCGGCGACTGGGTGGCCAAGCTGGCCGAGCACCTGCGCAAGCAGGCCTCCAGCCAGCTGCCCGAGGGCCAGCAGCTGGCGGTGACCATCACCGACATCAAGCGCGCCGGCGATTACGAGCCCTGGCACGGCGTGCGCATGGACGACGTGCGTTTCATGCGCGACATCTACCCGCCGCGGATCAGCCTGCAGTTCACCCTGACCGACGCGCAGGGCCAAGTGATCGACCAGGGCGAGCGCAAGCTGGTGGACAACGCCTACCTGTACGGCAACACCCGGCTGTCGGACACCGATCCGCTGCGCTACGAGAAGCGCCTGCTCGATGACTGGCTGCGCCGCGAGCTGCGCACCGACCGCGCCACCGCCGGGCTCTGACGCCGCGGCGCCGGCGCCGATGAACAGGAAGGACAGGGAAAGGGCCGCGAACGCGGCCCTTTCTTATTGCTTATTGCGACAGGTAGACGCGCGGCGTGCGCTTGAGGCTGCAGGGCAGCCGGTAGGCGCTGGTATTGCAGCGCGGCGCCAGTTCGGAAATGGTCGGCGCGGCCCCCCACAGCTGCACGATGCTGCCCAGCCCGGCCTGCGGGTGGTCGGTGAGGTCGACGGTGAGCATGTCCATCGACACCCGCCCGATCAGCTGGCCCGGCACGCCGTCGATCTGCACCGGGGTGCCGTTGGGCGCGAACTGCGGGTAGCCGTCGGCGTAGCCCATCGCCACCACGCCCACGCGGGTGGGCCTTTCGGCGACGAAGCGCGCGCCGTAGCCCAGCGGTTCGCCAAGGCCGATCTCGCGCACCGCGATCACGCGCGACTCCAGGGTCATCACCGGGCGCAGCTGCGCCGCATGCGCGCTCGGCTGCGGGTACAGCGGGTCGGCGCCGTACAGCATCAGCCCCGGGCGCACCCAGTCGCTGCGCACCTGCGGCCAGCCCAGCAGCGCCGGCGAGTTGCACAGGCTGGTCTCGCCCTGCAGGCCGTCGATGGCGCGATTGAACGTCTCCAGCTGGTCCAGCGTGCGCGGGCTGTCCAGCTCGTCGGCGCGCGCCATGTGGCTCATCAGCACCATCGGCGCCAGATGCGGCAGCGCCGAGAGCCGCGCATGCGCGGCGCGGAATTCGTCCACCGACAGGCCCAGCCGGTGCATGCCGCTGTCCAGCTTCAGCCAGACCTGCAACGGGGCGTCGGTGCGGAACGCGGCCAGCGCCTGGACCTGCCACGGCGAGGCCACCGCGGTCCACAGGTCGTGCTCGACGATCAGCGGCAGCTCGGCGGCGTCGAAGAAGCCCTCCAGCAGCAGCACCGGCTTGCCGATGCCGGCCTGGCGCAGTTCCAGCGCCTCCTCGATGCAGGCCACGCCGAAGCCGTCGGCCTCGGCCTCCAGCGCGCGCGCGCAGGCCACCGCGCCATGGCCGTAGGCGTCCGCCTTGATCACCGCCAGCGCCTTGCCGCCGCCCAGCCGCCGGGCCAGCCGATAGTTGTGGCGCAGCGCCTCCAGGTCGATCAGGGCCTGTGCCGGGCGCATCAGCCCGCTCCCTGGCCGCCGTAGCGGAAGATGTCCAGGCCTTCGGTGCTGATCTGCGGCTTGCGGCCGTCCATCAGGTCGGCCAGGTAGCGGCCGGAGCCGGCGGCCATGGTCCAGCCCAGGGTGCCGTGGCCGGTATTGAGGAACAGGTTGCGGTACGGCGTGGCGCCGACGACCGGGGTGCCGTCCGGCGTGGCCGGGCGCAGACCGGTCCAGAACTCGGCGCGGGAAAGATCGCCGCCCTGCGGGTAGAGGTCGCCCACCACCTTTTCCAGGGTCGCGCGGCGGCGCGGGTCCAGCGACAGGTCGAAGCCGGCCACCTCGGCCATGCCGCCGACGCGGATGCGGTCGGCGAAGCGGGTCACCGCCACCTTGTAGCTCTCGTCCAGGATGGTCGAGGTCGGCGCCATCGCCGCGTCGGTGATCGGCAGGGTCAGCGAATAGCCCTTGAGCGGGTACACCGGCAGGCGCATGCCCAGCGGCGCCAGCAGCGGCGGCGAGTAGCTGCCCAGCGCCACCACGTACTGGTCGGCGGTCTCGAGCCGGCCGCCGATGCGCACGCCGGTGATGCGGTCGCCGTCGCGCTCCAGACCCGTCACGTCCTGGTCGAAGCGGAACTCGACGCCGGCCGCGGCGGCCAGCGCGGCCAGCCGGCGGGTGAACAGCTGGCAGTCGCCGGTCTGGTCCTCGGGCAGGCGCAGCGCGCCGACCAGGGTGTCGGCCTTGCCGGCCAGCGCCGGTTCCACACGCACGATGCCCTGGCGGTCCAGCACCTCGTAGGGCACGCCGTACTGGCGCAGCACCTCGATGTCCTGGGCGGCGGCGTCCAGCTGCTGCTGGGTGCGGAACAGCTGGGTGGTGCCCAGCTGGCGGCCTTCGTAGTCGATGCCGGTGGCCGCGCGCAGCTCGTTGATGCAGTCGCGGCTGTAGTCGGACATACGCACCATGCGCGCCTTGTTGATCGCGTAGCGGCCGGCGGTGCAGTTGCGCAGCATCTGCCACAGCCAGCGGTACTGGGCCATGTCGGCGGTGGGACGGATCGCCAGCGGCGCGTGTTCCTGGAACAGCCACTTGATCGCCTTCAGCGGCACGCCCGGGGCGGCCCACGGCGAGGTGTAGCCGAAGGAGAGCTGGCCGGCGTTGGCGAAGCTGGTTTCCAGCGCCGGGCCGGGCTGCCGGTCCACCACCGTCACCTCGTGACCCGCCTGCCGCAGGTACCAGGCACTGGTCGTGCCGATCACACCACTGCCGAGTATCAGAACCCGCATCGTTCTCTCCTGGGAACCTGCCGTGCCAGCCACGAAGGCGGCGGGAAGGGCGGCAGGTTCCGACCGCATCAATTCCCTGCCCGGGATCGGGCGGGGGCCATGAACGGCGCAGTATATTCAGCCAGTGCCAGTGATTTTTCCCGTATTGATCGAGAAAACAGGGTAATTTCCCGATTCCTTCACGCAAAGCAGAGCGTCATGGCCGCCCGCAGCCGCGAACTGGACAAGATCGACCGCCGCATCCTGCGCATCCTGCAGGCCGAGGGCCGCATTTCCTTCACCGAACTGGGCGAGCGCGTGGGCCTGTCCACCACACCCTGCACCGAGCGCGTGCGCCGGCTCGAGCGCGAGGGGGTGATCACCGGCTACTACGCGCGGCTGGACCCGCAGTACGTGAAGGCCGGGCTGCTGGTGTTCGTGGAGATCAGCCTGGCCTACAAGTCCGGCGACATCTTCGAGGAATTCCGCCGCGCCGCGCTCAAGCTGCCCAACGTGCTGGAATGCCACCTGGTCTCGGGCGATTTCGACTACCTGCTCAAGGCCCGCATCAACGAGATGGCCTCGTACCGCAAGCTGCTCGGCAGCACCCTGCTGAGCCTGCCGCACGTGCGCGAATCCAAGAGCTACATCGTGATGGAGGAAGTGAAGGAGACGCTCAGCCTGCCCATCGCCGATTGACCCCCCTGACGGCAAAGCGGCGGGACAAGCCCGCCGCTTCCTCATCGCACATTGCCCGTCGCGTGCTCAGCGGCGGTCGCGTTCCGGCGCCTTGTGCGCCTGCTTGTCCGATTTCCCGGCGGCTTCGCTGCCGCTGGCCGTCTTCGACGGCCGCTGCGGCTCCTGCGACGCCGGCTGGCCGGCGTTGCGCTGCGGGGCATGTCCCTGGTTCGGCTGGTTGTGGTGCATGTTGGACATTTCGGTACTCCGGTATGGCATGTGGACGCGCATCGACTGCGCATGCGCACAGTGCGCCCGGGACGGGTTATGCACGCGCCAAGGCAACGTGATTCCGCTCGTGACCTGGGTGACTGCGCGGGCCGCGTTGCCGACGGTTAAGCCGCCTGCGCTCAGCGCACGATGCGCACGCCGTCGCCACTGGGCACGGTGTCGTGGTAACGGCCGGTGCGGGTATCCATCACCCGGCCGGGGCCGGCCTGGCGCATGCCGTTGAGCCGTCGCCCGTCATGGTCGTATACCGGCACCGGGGCCGGCTGCGGCTTCGCGGCGGGCTTGGCCGCCGGTCTGCTGCCCGGCGCCGGCCGCTCCAGCCGTTCGCGCAGGCGCTCGTTGTCGGCCGCCTGACCGGATGCGTCGCTGGCCGGCTTCGAGGGCGGAGGCAGGCTCACCGGCCGTGTCTGGGTCGGTGGCGGCGCGGGCTTGAGCTGGGCCATGGCAGGGGTTGTCGCCAGCATCGCAAGCAGCAGCAGAGGAATCCTTTTCATCGGGCACTCCCACAGGTCCGTGTGGCGATCATGCACCGCCGGCGCTGCAGGCGCGGTAAACACGCCGGTTGGAGCCACGCCGGCCGGCGCCTACCATGGCGGTCCATCCCCCACGGAGGCGCCCCATGACCGCTTTCGACCTGACCCCGCCCGATGCCGCCCAGCGCGATGCCCTGGTCGCCGGCCTGGGCGACGACGAGCGCCGCGTCCTGTTGCACCACGGCACCGAGGCGCCGTTCTGCGGCGTGTTCCTGGACAACAAGCGCGAAGGCACCTACTGCTGCCGGCTGTGCGGCCTGCCGCTGTTCCGCTCCAGCACCAAGTTCGACTCGGGCACCGGCTGGCCCAGCTTCTTCGCCCCGTTCGACCCGGCGCACATCGCCCGCATCCGCGACACCAGCCACGGGATGGTGCGCACGGAAATCACCTGCGCCCGCTGCGGCAGCCACCTGGGCCACGTGTTCCCGGACGGCCCGCCGCCGACCTTCGAAAGGCATTGCCTGAACTCGGTTTCGCTGTCCTTCGTCGACCGCGGCGCCGCCTGGCCGGACCCGCTGCGGCGCGGAGGCGCCGAATCGACGGCCTCCGACTGAGTTCACATTTTGCCGCTTCAGTTTCGCCCGGGCCGGCCGACAACGGGTTATCCCCCTCCGTGCCCGGTCCCATGCTCATCATCGTCGGTCTGCTTGTCGTCATCCTCAGCGTGCTCGGCGGCTATATCGGCGCGCACGGAAAACTCGGCGCCCTGTGGCAGCCCTACGAACTGGTGATCATCGGCGGCGCGGCGCTGGGCGCCTTCCTGGTCGGCACCCCGGCCAAGACGGTGAAGAAGACCCTGCAGGCCGTGGTCACCGTGTTCAAGGGCCCGCGCTACAAGCAGCAGGACTACCTGGACGTGCTCAGCCTGCTGTACGAACTGCTCAACAAGGCGCGCCGCGAGGGCTTCATGTCGCTCGAGGAGCACGTGGAGAACGCCGCCGCAAGCCCGATCTTCGCCAATTACCCGAAGATCCAGGCCGATCACCACCTGATCGACTTCATCACCGACTGCCTGCGGCTGATGATCGGCTCCAACATCGAGCCGCACGAGCTGGAACCGCTGCTCGAACTGGAGCTGGAAAAGCACCACCACGAGGCGATGGAGCCGGCGCATGTGCTGACCAAGGTCGCCGACGGCCTGCCCGGTTTCGGCATCGTCGCGGCGGTGCTGGGCATCGTCGTCACCATGGGCTCGATCGGCGGCGACATCAAGGAAGTCGGCGCGCACGTGGCCGGCGCGCTGGTCGGCACCTTCCTCGGCATCCTGCTCGGCTACGGCTTCATCGGCCCGCTGGCGGCCGCGGTGGAAGCGCGCGCCGAACAGGACTCGCGCATCTACGAATCGGTCAAGACCGCCCTGCTGGCCTGCCTGCGCGGCTACAACCCGAAGATCGCCCTGGAGTTCGCGCGCAAGACCGTGCCGTCGGCGCTGCGCCCGGGGTTCAGCGAGTTCGAGCAGCACCTGAAGTCGGTCAAATAAGCCATGGCCAGCAACGATGCCAAGCCCACTGTGATCGTGCGGCGGGTGAAGAAGATCCAGGGCGGCGGCCACCACGGCGGTTCGTGGAAGGTGGCCTATGCCGACTTCGTCACCGCGATGATGGCCTTCTTCCTGGTGATGTGGCTGATGGCCGCCACCACCAAGCCCGAGCGGGCGGCCATTTCCGAGTACTTCCGCAACCCGAGCCCGCTCAGCGGCACCAGCAGCACCCCGGCGCCGGGCATGGCCGGCCCCGGCGGCGCCAGCACCTCGATGATCAAGCTGGGCGGCGCCACGGACATCTCCCGCGGCGACAGCAACGACCCCTTCCAGAACCAGCGCGAGTCCATCCCCACGCCGGTGGACGAACGCGAGCGCGAGAAGAAGCAGCTGGAGGCGCTGAAGCAGGAGCTGGAGGAAGCCATCAGCAAGAGCCAGGCGCTGGAACCGTTCAAGGACCAGCTGCTGCTGGACATCACGCCCGAGGGGCTGCGCATCCAGATCGTGGACAAGCAGAACCGGCCGATGTTCGACATGGGCAGCGCCAAGCTGATGCCGTACACGCGCCAGATCCTGGGCGAGCTGTCGCGCTTCATCAACCAGGTGCCCAACCACATCAGCATCACCGGCCACACCGACATCACCGCCTATTCCACGCAGCTGGGCTACAGCAACTGGGAACTGAGCGCGGACCGCGCCAACGCCGCGCGCCGCGCCCTGCTGGAGGGCGGCATGAGCGAGGACAAGGTGGCGCGGGTGATCGGGCTGTCGTCCTCGGTGCTGTTCGACAAGACCGACCCGCAGAACCCGATCAACCGCCGCATCAGCATCGTGGTGATGACCAAGGACGCCGAGGCCGCCGCGCTGTCGGCCACCGCCGCGCTGCCGCTGCCGGCCGCCGCCCCGCCCGCACCGCCCCCGGCCGACGACGAGGCGGGCGCCACGCCGGGCGTCGGCGCCCACTGAGCCGCGGGTTCGGCAACGACCGGAACGGCCGCCTACAATGGCGGCCGTTTCCTTTTGCCGAACGATCATGTCCAAGCAGTCCAAAGCCAAGCGCGACCAGCGCAAGAAGCAGCAGCCCCGCCGCCCGTTCCTGCGCCTGGACGCGCAGCAGCAGGTCCAGAACCACGCCGTGCTGGTGAACGAGGAAGGCCAGGTGGTCGCCGCCATCGGCCTGCAGGGCCGGCAGTGGCTGCTGTCCATCGGCGGCCAGACCATGGGCAACGCCGACAACCCGGTGCCGATGCTGGCCATGCTCAAGCACCTGGCCAACGTGCAGGAGAAGGAAGGCCGCAAGGTCGCCCTGGAGTATTCGGAGCACCTGCAGCAGCTGATCGACGCCACTGCCGCGGCCGAAGGCAAGAGCGCCGACGACTACCTGGCCGGCCTGGTCGCCGAGTTCGAGGGCGTCGAAGGCGAAGAAGCGGCGGCGCCGGCCGAAGGCGGCGAAACCGCGGATGAAGCCGGCGGTACCGAAGCGGCGGCCGACGACGCCGGCGACAAGCCGCAGGCCTGAGCGGCGGCCCCGCGGTGACGGTCTATGTCGACGATGCGGTACACCCCTGGCGCGGCGAGCGCTGGGCGCATCTGATGGCCGACACCCTGCCCGAGCTGCACGCCATGGCGCAGCAGCTCGGGATTCCGCGGCGGGCGTTCCAGAACCGCGCCAGCGGCGCGCACTACGACGTGCCGGCGCCGCTGCGCGAAACCGCCATCGCCCTGGGCGCGGTCGCCATCTCGCGGCATGGCGACCGCGACCTGGTGCGGCGGGTCATCGCCAACGCGCGGGCGCAATATCACCCGTAGACGCGGGGCTCGCTTCCCGTGGGGCCGCCCCGTAGGAGCGCACCTTGGTGCGCGATGGGGCACTACCGGGAAAGCCCCATCGCGCACCAAGGTGCGCTCCTACGGCGGTGCTCAGAACGGGTCGCTGCCTGGCCGCACTTCCACGCCCAGCAGCGAGCACAGCGCCAGCATCGCCTCGTCGTCGCGGCTGAGCGCGATCCAGCCGGCGTAGCCGTCGCCGCCGGTGTTCCAGTTCCACAGCGTGTAGCCATGCTCACGCAGGCGGTCGTGTGCGGTCGCCATCAGCGCGGGCACGTCCAGGTCCTGCGCGAAGTCCTCGTCGTCCAGGTCGCCGCCCCAGTCGATGCGCAGGTTCCAGCGCGCGGCCAGTTCGTCGAGCGCGGCCACGAACGCGTCCACGTCCTTCCAGTCCACGTAGAAACCGGCGCGCCAATCGATGGCGTCCTTCAGGTCCCACAGCCACTGCTCGTCGCCGGCTTCGTCCTCGGCGCCGGCCCGCGCCTCGCGCCAGGCGTCGAACTGCTGCAGCGCCGTCTCCTCGTCGCCGGGATTGATCAGCCACAGCAGGTTCCACACCCGCGCCGGATGGTCGTCCTCGTCGAAGGTGGGCAGCAGTTCGTCGGAATCCTCGTAGTCGGCACTGTTGTCGGGCATGGCGGCTCTCCACTGCGTGATGGCGCGCATTCTGCCGCCGCGCGCGCGGCAGCGGAAGCCGCAGCGGTTATCCTTGTGCCCTGAAGAGGGCCGCGGTGGCCTTCAGCGAACAGTGACATGAGCGATACCCCTCCCGATCGCCTGGCGGTCAACCCCACCAGCCCGTTCCACGACCCGGCCATCCTCGAGCGCGGCGTCGGCATCCGCTTCAACGGCGTCGAGCGCGATGACGTGGAGGAATACTCGGTCAGCGAAGGCTGGATCCGCGTCCAGGCCGGCAAGGCCCGCGACCGCCGCGGCAACCCGATGACGCTGAAGATCAACGGCGCGGTCGAGGCGTATTTCCTCGAATTGAACAAGTAAGGGGTTCAGGGCAGGAACCGGCAACGGCAGGAGCGGAAGCAGTCACCGCAGCGGTTCCTGCCGTCGCCGCCGCTTCCCTCGGTTCCCGGTTCCCGGTTCCTGCTCCCCGGTTCCTGCCTCAATCCCGCTGCCGGCTTTCCAGCAGGTCCAGGTTGCGGATCAGCTTGCGCGCGACCTCGTCGGGTATCTGCCCGTGCCGCGTCAGCCGGAACAGTTCCTCGCGCTCGGCGGTGAGCCCGGCCGAGCGCAGGCTGCGGTAGGCCTGTTCCATGCGCCGCACCTTCTCCGGGTCCTCGTCCGGCCCCTGCCCCTTCTCCAGATTGCGCTGGTACAGCAGGCTGACCCGCGCGGCGGCATCGTTGTAGAGCTGCACGTTGGTGGTGGTCTGGCCGTCCACCAGCTGCTGGCGCGTTTTCTCCACCGCCGCCAGCGCGGCCTTGGACGACAGCTTGCGGGCCAGGTCCTCCACCCGCCGGCTGTCGTCGTCCTTGGGCAGTTCCAACCCGCGCAGCAGCCGCGGCAGCAGCAGGCTGGCGCCGACCAGCGACACCAGGATCACCGACGCGGCCAGGAAGATCACCAGATCGCGCGCCGGGAACGGCTCGCCGCCGGGCACCATCAGCGGCAGGGTCAGCACGCCGGCCAGGGTGATGGCGCCGCGCACGCCGGCCACCGACATCGCCAGCACCACGCGCCACGAGGTCGCGCTGGCGCGTTCCTCGCCGCGCCAGCGCGCGCGCAGCAGGTTCCAGCGCAGCGACAGCCATACCCAGGCCAGGCGCAGCACCACCAGCATCGCGTTGATCGCCACCACGTAGACCGCCAGCCACCACCATTGGCTGTGGCCGGTGACCGCGATGGTGTCCACCGCGCGCTGGACGATGCCCGGCAGCTGCTCGCCCAGCAGCACGAACATGATGCCGTTGAAGCTGAACTGCACCGTGTTCCACACCGCCGCGCGCTGCACGCGCATGCTGCCGCTGATGCGGCCGGTCAGTTCCACGTAGCTCATGGCGATGCCGGCGGCGACCGCGGCGAGGATGCCCGACGCGTTGAATTCCTCGGCCAGCAGGTAGGCGGCGAAGGGAATCAGCAGGTTGACCAGCAGCGCCGCGCCCGGCTCCTCGCCGAAGCTGCGCCACAGCCAGCGCTGGAAGGTGGACACGCCCAGGGTCACCGCCACGCCGATGGCCAGGCCGGCGAAGGCCACCCACAGGAAGGTCAGCGAGGCCTGCGCCAGCGAGAAGCTGCCGGTCATCACCGCCGCCACCGCGAAACGGAAGCAGACCAGGCCGGAGGCGTCGTTGAGCAGCGACTCGCCTTCCAGGATGTGCATCAGCCGCTTGGGGATCGGCGCGCGCGAGGCGATGGCGCCCACCGCCACCGGATCGGTGGGCGAGACGATCGCCGCCAGCGCGAACGCCACCGCCAGCGGCATGGCCGGAATCAGCCAGTGCAGCAGCAGGCCGGCGCCGACCACGGTGAACACCACCAGGCCGAAGGCCAGCTCCAGGATCGCGCCCTTGTCGCGGAACAGGCCCTGCTTGGGAATGCGCCAGCCGTCCAGGAACAGCAGCGGCGGCAGGAACAGCAGGAAGAACATGTCCGGCTCGAGCGCGTGGCCGCGCTTGAACACGCCGGAGATCAGCGCGCCCAGGCCGATCTGCACCAGCGGCAGCGGCAGGGAAAACGGAAGGATCCTCACCAGATAGCCGCTGGCGACCACGGCCACCAGCATCGCCAGAACGACTTCGATCGTGTGCATGCTTCCCCGCGAAGTCACCACCAGGGCAGCGACGGTTGGAACAACGCGGGGAAATTACCACAGCGCCGCACGCCGCCATCGACGCGCCATGCACCGCATCCGCTACGCGGCTGCGGCCGCGCCGTCGAAGCGGTAGATGTCCATGGCCAGGAAGCCCATGTCGATGCCGGCGTCGATGCGCCGCGCGCCGAGCCGGTCGCTGCCGGCCGCGCCCATGGCGAAATGCAGCGGCAGCAGGTGTTCGTCGGTGGGATGCGCCTGCGCGGCGAACGGCGCCTGCCGGCGGTAGTCCAGCAGCGCCGGCACGTCGTCGGCCTGCAGTTTCCGTTCCACCCATTCGATGAAGGGACGCACGTACGGCGCCTCCCCGCCCTGCGCGTAGCTGCGCCAGTCGTGCAGGTTGTGGGTGATGCTGCCCGAGCCGACCAGCAGCACGCCGTCCTCGCGCAGCGGCGCCAGCGCGCGGCCCATCGCCCACTGGTGCGCCGGCCCCAGCGATGGCTGGATCGACAGCTGCAGCACCGGGACGTCGGCCTGCGGATAGAGGAAACGCAGCGGCACCCAGGCACCGTGGTCGAGCCCGCGCCGCGGATCGACCGCCGGCGACAGCCCGGCGGCGGCCAGCCGCGCGGCCACGTCCTGCGCCAGTTCCGGCGCGCCGGGGGCCGGGTATTGCAACTGGTACAGCGCGTCGGGGAAGCCGCCGAAATCGTGGATGGTCTCCGGCCGCACCGCCGCCGACACCATCGGCGCGCGGCCCAGCCAGTGCGCCGAGGCCATCACGATGGCGCGCGGGCGCGGCAGCGCCGCGGCCAGTTCGGCCAGGCGCGGCCCCATCGGGCCGGGCTGCAGCGCGGTCATCGGCGACCCATGGGAGATGTACAGGGTAGGCAGGGATTGCATGGCGGTCTCCACGCGTAAAGATCGATGCCGCTCAGGTTATTGCCCCGGCGCGGGGCAACAAATAACCTCGCCCTCAACGTTTTATTGCCGAAGCCGAAACAATGGACACCATCGATGCCATGCGGGTGTTCGTCGCGGTGGTCGAGCGCAATGGCTTCAGCGCCGCGGCCGACGCGCTGGACCTGTCCACCGCCGCGGTCACCCGGCAGATCGCCGCACTGGAAAAACGCCTGTCCGCGCGCCTGCTCAACCGCACCACGCGGCGGGTAAGCCCGACCAGCATCGGCGCGGCCTACTACCAGCGCTGCGTGCAGCTGCTGGCCGAATTCGACGCGCTGGAGGCCTCGGTCGGCGCGCAGGCGCTGCAGCCTTCGGGCCGGCTGCGGATCAACGCGCCGGTCAGCTACGGCATCGCCCGGCTGGCGCCGCTGCTGCCCGGCTACGCCGGGCGCCATCCGGACGTGGAGCTGGACCTGTCGCTGTCCGACCGGCAGGTGGACATGGTCGAGGAGGGCTTCGACCTGGCGATCCGCATCACCCGCCAGCCGGCGCCGGCGCTGATCGCCCGCCGCCTGGCCGAGGCCGCGATCGTGCTGTGCGCGGCGCCGGCCTATCTGGCGCGCCACGGCACGCCGGCGCGACCGGACGACCTGGCGCGGCACGCCTGCCTGGCCTACAGCTACTGGGCCGGCGGCGACAGCTGGCAGCTGCAGGGCCCACAGGGAGAAGTGAGCGTTCCGGTCAGGGCGCGCATGCGCGCCAACAACGGCGAGGTGCTGCGCGAGGCGGCCATCGCCGGCATGGGCATCATCGCCCAGCCCGATTTCATCGTCGGCCAGGCCCTGTCCGACGGCCGGCTGGTGCCGGTGCTGCCGGACTGGCGCCTGCCGCCGGTCGGCATCCACGCGGTCTATGCCAGCCGCAGCCACCTGGCGCCGAAGGTGCGCAGCTTCATCGACTACCTGGTCGAGCAGCTCGGCACGGACGCCGCCGCCCCGCCCTCACCCTGAATCGCGCGCCAGCGCCAACAGCGCCAGCAGTTCGCGCAGCGGCATCGGCCGGCCCAGCAGGTAGCCCTGCACCTGGTCGCAGCCATGCGCGACCAGCCAGTCGAGCTGGCCTTCGGTTTCCACGCCCTCGGCGATCACCACCAGGCCCATGCTGTGCCCCAGCGACAGCAGCGCGCGGCAGATGGCGGCGTTGCGCGGGTTGCGCTCGACGTCGGCGACGAAGGCGCGGTCGATCTTCAGCGAATCCAGCGGCAGGTGCTGCAGGTAGGACATGCTGGAGAAACCGGTGCCGAAGTCGTCCAGCGCCACGGCGATGCCGCTGGCGCTCAGGCTCTCCAGCATCTGCATGGCCTGGACGGGATTGCGCATCAGGCTGCTCTCGGTCAGTTCCATCTGCAGCGCGCCGGAGGGCAGCCCGAAGGCAGCCGAGGCGGCCGCGAATTCGCCCACCAGGTCGCTGTTGAACAACTGCACCGCCGACACGTTGACCGCGACCGGCAGCTCGTCCCAGCCGGCGTCGGCCAGCGCGCGCGCGGCGTGCGCGGCGGCGCGGATCACCCAGCGCCCCAGCGCGATGATCTGGCCGGTGTCTTCGCACAGCTGGATGAAATCCGACGGCGGGACGAAGCTGCCGTCGGGCTGCGGCCAGCGCAGCAGCGCCTCCAGCACGGCCGGCGAGCCGTCGGCGGCGTGGCGGATCGGCTGGAAGTAGAGCTCGAACTCGTCGCGCTCGATGGCCAGGTGGATGCGCCCGGCCAGTTGCAGCCTGTCGGCATGGCGCTGCGCCAGCGCATGGTCGAAACGCAGCACGACCACGCCGTTCTCGCGTGCGGCGTGGGCCGCCTGCGCCGCGCGCCCCAGCACCAGGTCGGCCCGTTCGCCGTCGCCCGGGCAGGCCGCCATGCCGATGCGCGGCTCCAGCTGGTGGAAGGAATCGCGCCCGCGCACCGGCTCGGACACGGCCTCGCGCAGCGCCTCCAGCGCCTGCTGCGGATCGTGCCCGCCGGCGACGGCCAGCACGAAATCCTCCGCCGGCTGGTAGGCCAGCAGGCCATAGCGCATGCCCAGCGTGGCAAGCCGGGCGACCATCGCCTGCAGCACTTCGTCGCCGGCCTCGCGGCCCAGCGTATCGGCCACCATCTGCAGGCCGCGCAGCTGCGCGTGGACGATGGTGTAGCCCGCCGCGCCGGCATCCAGCCGCTCGGCCAGCGCCTCTATGGTCAGCAGGCCGGTGCCGGGATGATGGCTGGCGCGCCAGGCCAGGTCGCGTTCGTAGGCCAGCCGCTGGCTGACGTCCTCGGCCAGCACCAGGCAGGCCGGGCGTCCGTCGAACTCCAGCCGCGCCAGGTGCCCCAGCGCCTCGAACACGGTGCCGTCGCGGCGCCGGTGCATGCGCACCTGCGGCGCCGGCATCCTGCCGTCGCGGGATTCCTCCAGCGTGCGCTGGATCTCCTCCCATCCCTCGCGCGGGCGGATGTCGAGGATGGTCATGGACAGGAATTCCTCGCGGCTGTAGCCGTACTGGTCGATCGCGGCCTGGTTCACCTCCAGGAACTGCAGCGTGGCCAGGTCGAAGATCCAGAACGGCGCCGGATTGCGGTCGAACACGAGGCGGAACTGGTGCTCGGCGCGCTGCACGCGCGCCTCGTTGCGCACCCGTTCGGTGATGTCGGTCACCGCACCGGTCATGCGCGGCTGCGGCCCCAGCCCGTGCACGCGCTCGCCGCGCGCCGACAGCCAGCGCACGGTGCCGTCGTGCAGCACCAGCCGGAACAGCGCGTTCAGCGCACGCCCGGCCTTCGTCGCCTGCTCCACCTGCTGGCGCAGCCACGGCCGGTCCTCCTCGTGCACGTGCGCGTAGAACTCCTCCAGGCGCGCCTGCCGCGCGGGCAGGGAGAACATGCGCCGGGTCAGCGCCGACCAGCGCACGCTCTCGCCCTTCCTGTCGATCGACCAGGTGCCCACCTTGCCGACCTGGTGGGCCAGCGCCAGTTCGGCCGCGCCCGTGCGCAGTTCCTCGGCCAGCCGCGCCTGGCGCGACGCGCTGCGGCGCATGCTGCCGTACAGGTAGGCGAACCCGCACAGGTACAGCAGGTAGATGCCGGTGGCGACGTAGAAATAGGTGCGCCACGGCGCCATGACCTCGTCGTAGGACAGGCCGGCGAACAGGATCAGCGGATAGTCGCGCGGTGCGCTCACCGCCACGACGCGGCGCACGCCGTCCATCGGGCTGGTCGCCACCCCCAGCGCCTGGACCGTGTCGGCCTGGCGCGGCACGTGCATCGGGCGCGGCAGCGTGCGCTCCACCGCCGAAGGATCCAGGCTGTGCGCCAGCAGCTGGCCGTGGCGGCTGCCGATGGAGACCACGCCGCGGCGGCCGGTATCCAGGCCGCTGACCACGCGCTGGAACACTGCCAGCCGTACCCGTGCCAGCAGCCATTGGCCCGGCTGCACCGGCACCGCCGTCACCAGCACCATGCCGCCGCCGGCCTGGGCTTCCAGTCCGCCGACATACAGCTCGCCGGCCAGCACGCGGTTGCGCGGCACCGTCCACCGCGCCAGCGTCGGATCGCCGCGGCCTTCGGACAGCGGCGTGCCGGTGTCGTCGACCAGGGTGATCGCGGCCAGGTCGGTATTGCGCTCGAGCGTGCCGCGGAGGCTGGCCGCCAGCAGCGCCGGCGCCTGCTCCGGCACCTGCCGGTAGTACTCGCGTCCGTCGCGGGCCGCGCCGCGCAGCGCGCGCTCCATCGTGGTCAGTTCCGCGCGCAGCAGGCGGTCGCTGCCGGTCGCCAGCGCCATGCTCTGCCGCTGCGCCGCCTGCAGGCGGCTGTCGCGGTCGTTCCACAGCATGATCACCAACGCCGCCGCGAGCAGCAGCGCGATCACGATCCCGAACGCGACGACCTGGCGCAGCGGGTGGGTCATGGCCCGGTGCACCGGCATCCCCTCTGCGTCAGCGGTCGGTCTGCATGCATGGTCTCGTTCCGTCGTTTGTCGCCTTGCCACCGGAAACCACAGGCCGCGGCCGCTGCGCGCGATCCGCGCAGGCGCGCAGCATGCATGCGCCCCGTCCCCCCGGAGCCGCCATCGATGTCCGTTTCACAGCATGCAGCACAAACGCCCCCGACGGGAAGACGTGCGCGGCATATCCGTGCAGGAGCGGCAAGTGCCGGAATCGAGGGCGCGCGCCGCAGGCCGCGGGACTAGACTGCGCCTTCCTTCCCGATCCCGGAGCCGTCATGGCCCTGCAACGTTCGATCCTTGCACTCGCTCTCGGTGCCGCGCTGTCGCTGGGCGGCTGCGGAGGCGACAAGCCCGCGGCCAGCGGCGGCACACCGGCCAAGGCGCCCGCCGAAGCCGCCGCCAAGGCGCAGCTGGGCAGTTTCGGCTTCGACGTCTCCGGCATGGACCGCAGCGTGGCCGCCGGCGACAACTTCTTCGACTTCGCCAACGGCCAGTGGGTGCAGCGCACCGAGATCCCGGCCGACCGTTCCAGCTTCGGCAGCTTCAACGTGATCTACGAGAAGACCCTGGCCGACACCCGCGCGATCATGGAGGAAGCCGGCAAGGGCGGCGACGGCGAGGCGCGCAAGATCGGCGACTACTACGCCGCGTTCATGGACGAGGCCGGCATCGAGGCGCGCGGGGCGGCGCCGGTGCAGCCGCAGCTGCAGGCCATCGCCGGCATCGCCGACCGGCAGGCGCTGGCCACGGCGCTGGGCGCCAGCCTGCGCGCCGACGTGGACCTGCTCAACGCCACCAATTTCTATACGCCGCACCTGTTCGGCGTATGGGTGTCGGTGGACCTGCTGCAGCCGGAGCGCAACGCGCCCTATCTGGTGCAGGGCGGCCTGGGCATGCCCGATCGCGACTTCTACCTGGAAGGCGGGCGCATGGCCGAGCTGCGCAAGGCCTACGAAGGCTATGTCGCGCGGCTGCTGGAACTGTCCGGCGACGCCGACGCCGCGGCCAAGGCCGCGCGCATCGTCGCGCTGGAAACGAAGATCGCCCGCGCCCACGCCACCCAGGAAGAGACCAACGACGTCGAGAAGGGCGCCAACGCCTGGAAGCAGGCCGACCTTGCGGCCAGGGCGCCGGGCATGGACTGGACCGCGTTCCTCGACGCGGCCGGCCTGTCGGCGCAGCAGGACTTCATCGTCTGGCAGCCCAGGGCCGTGGCCGGGCTGTCGAAGCTGGTCGCCAGCGAGCCGCTGGACGCATGGAAGGACTACCTCGCCTTCCACGCGCTGGACGAGGCCGCGCCCTACCTGCCCAAGGCCTTCGCCGACGCGCACTTCGCCTTCCACGGCACCGCGATGAGCGGCACCCCGCAGCAGAGCGAGCGCTGGAAGCGCGCCGTCAACGAGACCAACAACGCCATCGGCGAAGCGGTCGGCAAGATCTACGTCGAGCGCCACTTCGACGCCGCCACCAAGGCGCGCGCCGACGAGATGGCGAAGAACATCATCGCCGCCTTCGCCCGACGCATCGACGCGCTGGAATGGATGTCGCCGGAGACCAAGGCGCACGCCAAGGCCAAGGTCGCCGGGCTCAAGGTCGGCATGGGTTATCCCGACACGTGGCGCGACTACGGCGCGCTGGAGGTCAAGCGCGACGACGCGCTGGGCAACGCGCAGCGCGCGGCGCTGTTCGAATACCGGCGCAACATCGCCAAGCTCGGCCAGCCGGTGGACCACGGCGAATGGGCGATGCTGCCGCAGACCATCAACGCGATGAACGTGCCGCTGGAAAACCGCCTGGTGTTCCCGGCCGCGATCCTGCAGCCGCCGTTCTTCGACGGCGCGGCCGACGACGCGGTCAACTACGGCGCCATCGGCGCGGTGATCGGCCACGAGATCAGCCACGGCTTCGACAACGCCGGCGCGCTGTTCGACGAGACCGGCAGGCTGCACAACTGGTGGACGGCCGAAGACCTGAAGCAGTTCAACGCCGCCGGCGACGCGCTGGCCGCGCAGTTCGGCAGCTACGAGCCTTTCCCGGGCGTGCACGTCAACGGCCGCCTGACCCTGGGCGAGAACATCGCCGACGTGGCCGGCCTGGCGACCGCGCACGACGCCTATCGGATGGCGCAGCAGGGCAAGCCGGCGCAGGACCTGGAAGGCTTCACCCCGGACCAGCGCTTCTTCCTCGGCTTCGCCCAGGCCTGGCGCAGCAAGATGCGCGAGCAGGCGCTGCGCAACTCGCTGCTGACCAACGTGCATGCGCCGGGCCAGTTCCGCGCGCTGACCGTGCGCAACCTCGATGCGTGGTATCCGGCCTTCGAGGTCAAACAAGGCCAGAAGCTGTACCTGACGCCGGAGAAGCGGGTCAAGGTCTGGTAACGCGCCGCCGGCAGGCGGGCGGGAAACGGGCGCCGCGGCGCCCGTTTTTCTTTTCCCCGCCAGAAGGCCCCGTTATGGCGGCCACTGCAGCAACGAGCATGGATCGCGCCCCATGCGCCGGCAGGCGCGGGTGGCGATGCCGTCGCCGAGCGCGGCGCGGAACAGCGGCGCCGACCCGCGCAGCACGCGCGCGGCCAGCTTCGCGCGCAGGCGCTGGCCGCGGCTGTGGCCGAGCAGCCGCTGCGCCCATTCCGGCAGCAGCGCCGCGCCGGCGGACAGGAACAGGTCGCGCGACACGCCCGGCAGCGGCACCGGCAGGCGTATGGCCTCGAGCACCTCCAGCACGTCGCGCGAGCGCGCATCCATGCACAGCTGCGGCTGCTGCGCGGCGAAGTAGTCGCGCACCTGCGCCTCGCTGGCCGGCACCTCACGCGCGCCCAGCGCCTCGGCCACGCGCCGGTATTCGTCGTAGTAGCGGTCGGCGATGTCCGCCGGCACCTCGCGGCAGTAGCGGCGGCAGCCTTCGAGGAAACCGTAGGCCTCGGTGACGTGCACCCAGGTGAGCAGTTCCGGATCGTCGGCGGCATAGCCGCGGCCGTCGGGCAGCGTGCCGGCGATGCGCGCATGGATGCGCCGCACCCGCTCCACCAGCTTTTCCACTTCCGCCGCCGGTGCGTAGCTGGTGCCGGCGACGAAGCCGGTGGTGCGGCGCAGGCGCCCGACCAGATCCTCGCGGAAATTGGAGTGGTCGTGCACGCCGGCCAGCGCGCGCGGGTGCAGCAGCTGCAGCATCAGCGCGCACAGGCCGCCGGCGAGCATGCCCGGGAATTCGGAATGGATGCGCCAGGTCACGCTGTCCGGGCCGAACCAGCCCGGGTCGCCCGGCGGCGCGTCGTACGCGATGCCGCTGCGGTCGCGCGGGAAGGCATCGAGCACCCAGCGCCGGATCCGGGCGGTGGCGATGGCGGAAACGGGTCCGGGCAGGAGCGGCATGGAGGCCATCCTAGCGGAGCGTCCGCGCATGCTCCCCGCGCGGGACGTGCATCGCCCCGCCTGCCTGTGTCCGAACTGAAAATACGCGGCATTCACGCACGCCTTGTGCGCATGCAGCATGCAGGCGCGTTTTCGATTTCCAATTCCGCCACTTGCGCCATGACGCAGCGCAAAAAGCCGCGCCACACCGCCCTGCCCCCCATGCGCACGGCTGCCGGTTCTTCGCGCCGCCCCCATTGCCAAGCCGGACGAAAGTGCTAGAACTGGAAGCGCCAGATCGTTCCACGCCGTATCCGTCGCTCGTTCCAGCCAGGTATCTGCAAGGAGCTCCACATGATCGCGCTGTTCAAGGGTTTGGGTTTGTTGCTGCAGGACAATGAGTTGTACAGCAGTCCGTTCGAGAAGCAGGTCGAGCACTGGAAGAACCTGAGCGACGAGCAGATACGCGACGAGGTGGGCGTGCTGGCCAAGGCCAAGTGCCAGTGGCTGATGGCGTCGATCGTGCTCTGGCAGGCGTCCTCGCTGCTGATCCTGGGCCTGATCACCAACTACCTCTGGCGCGACGATTTCCACATCACCTTCACCCGCGTGGTCATCGTGTTCGGCTCGTGGGTGTCGATCCTGTTCGTGATCTGGTTCATGGCCAACATGTTCGACCACACCGCCGGCTTCGAGCGCTGGATGAAGGCCTTCAACAGCCGCGCCCGCATCAGTTCCGACGCCGACAGCGTGGAAACCGTGGCCGACGCGCTGGAAATGGCCCAGCACTATCCGGAAGTTCTGGATTACAAGCAGGCGGTGGCGTCCCGGCGCGAACTGCGCCACGAGGACATCCGAATCATGCGCGAGCTGGGCCGCATGCGGCAGCATTCGGAACTGGTCGGCAAGCTCAACCACATCGGCGACGACGGGCTGCGGCTGCAGCCGGCGTTCTGACGCGGAACCAGGCCCCTCTCCCTCCGGGGTGAGGGGTCGCGGTGAGGTGCCGTAAGAGTCGCGGGTAATTGCGATGATGAACGCGTCGCCATGCGCCCGGATGGAGAACAATCGGGCGCCGTCGCCTGAATGAGCAGGGTGCACGCGGCCCCGTACCTCACATCCGCCCCTTCGGGGCACCTGCATTCGGCACATCCATGTGCCTCACCCTTCGGGCGGCTTCGCCGTGCAGCCCGGCAGTCCTGCCGGGCTGTCTCCCGATGGGAGAAGGAAGATCTCAATCGCGGCGCTGCGCTTCCCGGGCGCGCACCTGCTGGCCGAAACCGGCCGGCAACCCGTGCACTTCGCGCACGCCGCCGACCATCACGCTGAAATCGTCCAGCGGTTGCCGCCGGCACAGTTCGCCGGCCGCCTCGTCGCTGCACTGCTCGCGGTAGAGCCGGTAGAAACAGTTGCCGCTGTCGCTCTGCAGGCACTGGAAGCGGGCCAGGCCGCCGGACACCGTGGTGCGGCTGAGCACGGACTGCTCGCCGCTGACGCGGACGATCGAGGTCTGTCCGTGCGGTTCGCGGTAGCCCAGCATCGCCAGCAGGCTGCCGAGCAGGAAAGTCAGGTACTGCATGGCACTTCTCCTTGTACGGCCACGGCCGGAACTTACATGCCGCGGAACAGGCTCATGAAGGGTTGGCTGACCACCAGCGTCTCGCTGCGGTCCTTCAGGCGCAGCACGCCGCGCCCGCTGTCGTCGCGGCTCACCGCCGCCACCGCCTTCATGTTGACGATGGTGGAGCGGTGCACCTGGCGGAAACACTGCGGGTCGAGCGCTTCGGCCAGCTCGCGCAGCGAGCTGCGCAGCAGCAGTTCCTCGCCGGCGGTGACCACCGCGGTGTATTTGCTGTCGGCGCGGAAATACAGCACCTCCTCCAGCATCACCAGCCGCGTCTCGCGGCCGTTGCTGGCGGTGATCCAGGCCAGCGGCGGCGCGTCGCTCTTGCCGGCCGGCCGCCGCGCCAGCTGCTCCAGCAGCTGGTCCAGCAGGCGCCGGTCCGGCGCGCCGGCCTGCAGGCGCGCGAGCAGGCGCTGGCGCGTGGCCAGCAGACGCTCGTCGGCCACCGGCTTGAGCAGGTAATCGACCGCGCCGCGCTCGAAGGCGTCGATGGCGTACTGGTCGTAGGCGGTGATGAACACCACCTGGGTCTGCGGGCTGAGCGTTTCCAGCGCGCGGGCAACGTCGATGCCGGTGACGCCGGGCATGCGGATGTCGAGGAAGGCCAGGTCCGGCTTCAGCGTTTCCAGCGCTTCCAGCGCGGCGGCGCCGTCCTCGCACTCGGCCACGATGCGCAGCTCCGGCCACAGCCGCTGCAGCTGCGCGGCCAGCGCTTGGCGCAGCAGCGGTTCGTCTTCGGCGATCAGGGCATCAAGGTGCATGGCGCGGCTCCAGCATGGGCGGAACGGCCGGCGGTGCGACGCTCCTGCGCGGCAGGGTGAGGGTCGCGGCCGCGCCGCTGGGGAAGTTGGAGACCAGGGCGAAGGCGGTGTCCGCTCCGCAGGTCAGGCGCAGGCGTTCGCGCAGGTTCTTCAGGCCGATGCCGGTGCCACTGCTGGTGCCGCCGAAGCCCTGGCCGTCGTCGGCCACGGTGAGGTTGACCTGCCCGTCCGATTCGCGCGCCAGCAGCCAGATCGTGCCGCCGCCGGGCTTGGGTTCCAGCCCATGCTTGATCGCGTTCTCCACCAGCGTCTGCAGGGCCATCGACGGCAGCGCGACATCGTGCAGCGATTCGGGCACGTCGACCTGCACCGCCAGCCGCGCGCCCATGCGGATGCGCAGGATTTCCAGGTAGGCCTGCACCCGCTCCAGTTCCTGCCCGAGCGTGGACACGGACTGGTCGATGCCCGGCAGCGAGCTGCGCAGGTACTGGATCAGGTGGCCGAGCATGCGGTCGGCGCGTTCGGGATCGGTGCGGGTCAGCACCTGCGCGTTGGCCAGCGTGTTGTAGAGGAAGTGCGGCTCGACCTGCGCGTGCAGCAGGTTCAGGCGCGCCACGCTCAGTTCCTTCTCGGCCTCGGTGCGCGCGGCCGACTCGCGCTCGTCGCGGCGCTGCTCGGCCACGCGGCGGCTCATCGCCCGGCTGAGCGCCTCGGCGTTCTCGCGGTTGCTGCCCTCGTCGGCCAGCAGCAGGTCCACCCACGCGCCGGCATCGGGCTCGAACAGGAGCGCGACGCTGCTGGTGCCCTGGCCCGGCGTAACCGTCGCCAGCACCCGGTCGTGCTTGACCGCCAGCCACGCCAGCGGGTTCCAGCGCGACGGCGGCGCGCTGCGGGAATCGGCGCGCGCGATCCGCGCCCGCACCTGCAGGCTGCCGGGCGAGCTTTCGATGTTCATGACCCGCGGCAGGCCGGCGACGACCGACTCGACCAACGCGAAGGCCTGCCCGGCATCGAGCGGCAGTTCGATCCGGCGCTGCTGGCGGCTGGACAGGCTGTCGTGGTCCAGGCGCCCGGCCACCAGCTTGACCCGACGCAGGTGGCTGGCGGTGTTCACCACCGCCAGCACCAGCAGGCCGACCACCAGCAGCACGAACACCGCGCCCGGGCCGCCGAACAGGTTGGACCAGAGCACGCCGAGCACGATCAGCGCCAGCACCCAGGCCACGAGGATGCGGAAGCAGAACCACAGGCTGGCGATCATGGCGGCGTTCCCGGCTGGACAGTGGTGGCGAGCATAGGCGCTGGACCGGGGCTTACAAGCGGTGTGTGACGAAGGCAGGAATCGGGGGCACGAATGCCGCTGCCGGCGGCCGGAATCCACCGGCGCAAAACGCGGACGCCGCCCGTTGCGGGCGGCGTCCAGAGAGTGGCCGCGCCCATCCCCACGGGATGGGCGCGGCCAGTGGCGCCTTCAGCGGCGCTCGTCGGCGCTGGCGTCGCGGACGGCGCGGAACGGCTCGTCGGCGCTCCAGTTCGGCCAGGCGCGGGAGTTGGCCAGCTGCTCGCCCAGCGTGTAGACCACTTCCAGGTCGCGCGCGGCGCCGGCGAAGGTCCAGTCGGCCTGCCATTCGTCGCCCTGCTGGTGGTAGCGCTTGGCGGTGTAGTCGTCGGAGGCCTTCTTGCCGGCTGTCACGCCGCCGTCGATCCAGTCCTGCCCGGCCGAGTACGACAGCGCCGGCACGCCGCGCTTGGCGAACGGGAAGTGGTCGGAGCGGAAGAACAGGCCGGCTTCCGGCTTTGGATCCGGGGTGTAGCGGATGTCCCAGCCCTTGGCCACGTCCTTGAGCTGGTCCAGCAGCTCGAAACGCGCCGAGCCGTAGATGCCGAAATCGCGCGACGGGCCGAACGGCGCCATGCCGTCCATGTTGATCAGCGCCACGGTCTTGCCCAGCGGGTACAGCGGATGGCTGGCGTAGTACTCCGAACCGAGCAGACCCTTCTCTTCGGCGGTGACCGCCAGGAACACCACCGAACGCTGCGGACGCGGCGCCTTGGCGAAGCCGCGGGCCAGTTCCAGCAGCGCGGCGGTGCCGCTGGCGTTGTCCAGCGCGCCATTGAAGATGCGGTCGCCGCGCGCGTCCGGCTCGCCGACGCCGATGTGGTCCCAGTGCGCGGAATAGAGCACGGTCTCGTCCGGATGGCTGCCGCCCTCCAGGCGCGCGACCACGTTGTGCGAGGTGATGACCTCGGTCTTGACCGCGTAGTTGGCCGAGAAGGTCTCGCCCTTCAGCTCCACCGGACGGAAGTCGCGCGACTGCGCCTGTTTCTTCAGCGCCTCGAAGTCCAGGCCGGCGCGCTTGAACAGGTCCACCGCCAGGTCGCGCTGGATCCAGCCTTCCAGCGGCGGGTGCGCCGCGGCCGGGTCGTCGCGCACCACGTCGAACATGGTGTTGGTGTTGGAACCGGCCACCGTCGCCCAGCCGTAGGAGGCCGGCGCGGTCTCGTGCACGATCAGCACGCCGGCCGCGCCCTGGCGCGCGCCTTCCTCGTACTTGTAGGTCCAGCGGCCGTAGTAGGTCATGCCCTTGCCGTCGAAATCGCCGACGCCGCTCTCGAAGTCCGGGTCGTTGATCAGCATCACCGCGATCTTGCCCTTCAGGTCCACGCCCTTGAAGTCGTCCCAGTCGCGCTCCGGCGCCTTGACGCCATAGCCGACGAACACCAGCGGCGCGTCCTCGATCGCCACCGCGCTGTCGCCGTTCATGGCCGCGCGCACGGCGATCTCCTGGCCCTGGGTCAGCGCCTGCGGCTTGCCCTTGCTGGACAGCGACAGCTGCGGCTTGCCGACGATGTCGCCCTTGAGCAGCGGCACCGCCTGGGTCCACAGGCGCTTGCCGTCCTGCAGGTCGCCCCCGGGCTGCAGCCCGGCATCGGCGAACTGCCGGCTCAGGTAGGCGACGGTCTTCTCCTCGCCGGCGGTGGCCGGCGAACGGCCTTCATAGGCATCGGAAGCCAGTTCCTTCACGTCGGCGGAAATGCGCGCGCCGTCGAACTTCGGCGGCGCGGCCATCAATGCGGTGGACACCGACATCGCCAGCAGGCTGATCACGATTCGTTTCACATCCATCTCCAAGGGATCGAACAACCGCTGGAGTGTAGCCAGCACCGCGGCCAGGCGGGCAGTGCCGGAAAGCACAGGCGGTTGCCCGCGTCGGCAAGGAGGAAACCAGCCGCCGTAGAGGCGGGGCTTGTGCCGCATGGAGCTTTGCAGGTCGCAGATGCGGGGCTCGCCCCGCATGGGCCTTCCCGCGAAGCCCCGTGCCGGGCGAGACGGCACCTGCGGGCGCGTTCCCGCAACCTGCGTGCTCCTTGGATGCAGCGCCTGCCCGCGCATGAAGCTTTGCAGAAGCCGTGCCCGGCAAACCCGGCACCTGCGGACCGGCAACCGCGTGTCGCGATTACAGGTTCGCCGCGCGCGCCAGCAGGGCGTCGCGTTCGCGCGCATTGCCGCTCAGGCCGGCGGCGCGCTCGAACGCGCCGCGCGCTTCGTCGCGGCGGCCCAGCTGTTCGAGCAGGTCGCCGCGCACGGCCTGCAGCGGCGCGTAGTCGTCCAGCCGGCCGTCTTCCTGCAGGGCTTCCAGCAGCGGCCATGCAGCCTGCGGCCCCTGCGCGCGCGCCACCGCGACGGTGCGGTTCAGTTCGACCACCGGCGAGGGCATGACCGCCGCCAGCTGCGCGTATAGCTGCGCGATGCGCGGCCAGTCGGTCTGCGCGGCGCGGCGCGCCCGCGCATGGCAGCCGGCGATGGCCGCCTGCAGCACGTAGGCGTCGTCCTCGCCTCCCAGGGCCAGCGCCTTTTCCAGCGCGGCCTGGCCGCGGCCGATCTGCAGCCAGTCCCAGCGGCCGCGGTCCTGGTCCATCAGCAGCACCGCGGCGCCGTCGGCGCCGGTGCGCGCGTTCATGCGCGAGGCCTGCAGTTCCATCAGCGCCAGCAGCCCCAGCACCGGCGCCGAGGCGGGCATCAGCCCGGCCAGCACGCGCCCCAGGCGCAGTGCTTCCCCGCACAGCGCCGGGCGCATCCAGTCGTCGCCGTGGCTGGCGGCATAGCCTTCGTTGAAGACCAGGTAGAGCACTTCCAGCACCGACCGCAGGCGCTGCGGCAGCGCCTTGCGCCGCGGCACCTCGAATGCCACGCCGCGCTCGGCCAGCGTGCGCTTGGCGCGCACGATGCGCTGGGCGATGGTCGGTTCCGGCAGCAGGAACGCGCGCGCGATCTCGGCCGTGCTCAGGCCGCACAGCAGGCGCAGGGTCAGCGCCACGCGCGCGTCGGCCGGCAGCGCGGGATGGCAGGCGACGAACAGCAGGCGCAGCAGGTCGTCGCCGATGTCGTCTTCCACTTCGCGCTCGTGGTCGCGCACCACGCTCCCCCGATGGTCCGGTTCCTGCGCCATCGCCTCGTGCTTGCCGGCATGCAGGCGGCGCTGGCGCAGCAGGTCGATCGCCCGGCGCTGGGCGGTGGTCATCAGCCACGCGGCGGGGTTGTCGGGCACGCCGTGCGAGGGCCAGTGTTCCAGCGCGGCGACCAGCGCGTCCTGGGCCAGTTCCTCGGCGCTGTCCAGGTCGCCCAGCATGCGCGCCAGCCGCGCGATCAGACGCGGCGACTCCATGCGCCACACCGTGTCGAGCCTGCGCTGGAGTTCGCGGGTTTCCATCGACCCGCGATCACACCACCGCGCCACGGCGCGTGCAAGCGCGCGCGCCGTGCGTCACAGCTCGACGAAGGCCTTGAATCCACCCCAGAACATGCGCTTGCCGTCGAACGGCACGGTCTTGGCGTCCATGCCGGCCAGGCGCGGATCGGCCATGGCCTTGGCGTTGACCCGGTCGCGGTGCGCGCGCGAGCGGTAGAGGATGTAGGCGAAGATCACCACTTCGCCGGGCTTGAGCTTGACCGCCTGCGGGAACGAGGTGCGCTTGCCCGGCTTGACGTCGTCGGCCACCGCTTCCAGATAGGCCAGCGCGCCATGCTCCTTCCACACCTTGCCGCCCAGGCGGGCCATGCGCCGGTACTCGGCCAGCCGCGCCTGCGGCACCGGCAGTACGAAACCATCCACGTAACTCATCGTCGTCTCCTGGCTATGGGGAACACGGAAGCGGCCGCGCGGGGCGCGGCCGCCGGCGGATCAGCGCGGTTCGCCGTCCATGTAGGCGATTTCCCACAGGTGACCGTCCAGGTCCTGGAAGCCGCGCTGGTACATGAAGCCGTAGTCGCGCGCCGGCATCGGTTCGCTCGCGCCGGCGGCCAGCGCCTTGTCCACCAGCTCGTCCACCGCCGCACGGTCGGCCACCGACAGGCAGGTGATGACCTCGGTCTGCCGGCGCGCGTCGCACACCGGCTGCGGAGTGAAGGTCTGGAAGAACGGCTCCATCAGCAGCATCACGTAGATGCTCTCGCTGACGACCATGCAGGCCGCGTCCTGGTTGGTGAACTGCGGGTTGAAGGCATAGCCGAGCGCGGCGAAGAACGTCTTGGACGCGTCCAGGTCGCGCACCGGCAGGTTGACGAAGATCATCTGCGGCGTGGCCATCGTCACTGCCCCCCGTCCATCGGCTTCATGCAGTTGACCATCCACGGCTTGCCGTAGCGGTCCACCAGCATGCCCCAGCGTCTGGCCCAGAACGTCTCGGCCAGCGGCATCTGTACCTGGCCGCCTTCGGCCAGCGCAGCGAACACGCGTTCGGCTTCCTCGATGCTGTCCACGTCGACGTTGATGGTGGTGGCGCACGGTCCTTCCGCCGGCGGGCCATCGGCCGCCATCAGGATCGCGCCGCCGGCCTCGACCTGGCAGTGCGCCACCTGGTCGGGCGTGGGACTGAAGCCGCCGCAGCCGTCGCCGTCCATGTCGCCGGGCGGCATGTCGCCGTATTTCATTTCCGATACCACCTTGCCGCCCAGCGCCCTGGCGTAGAACGCCATCGCCTCGTGGGTATTGCCGTTGAAGCCCAGGAAGGGAATCAGTTTCATCGTGCGTCTCCTCGTAGTCGGATCAGTCGTTGCGTTCGATGCGTTCGCGCAGACGTTGCTCCTGCGCGCGCAGCTCGGGGGTGAAGGCTTCGCCGAAATCCTCGGCCTCGAACAGCGGGCGGATCTCCACTTCCACCGGCGCCGCGCCGTCGGCATCGAACGGGGCGCGGGTGAGCCACTCCACCGCCTCGTCCATGGAGCGGACCTGCCACAGCCAGAAGCCGGCGATGAGTTCCCTGGTCTCGGCGAACGGGCCGTCGATGACCCGGCGCTGGGCGCCGTCGAAGCGCACCCGCGCGCCGCGCCGGCTCGGGTGCAGGCCCTCGCCGGCCAGCATGATGCCGGCCTCCACCAGCCGCTCGTTGTAGGCGCCCATCGCCGCCAGTTCGGCCTGGGTCGGCATGACGCCGGCCTCGCTGTCGGCCGTCGCCTTCACGATCACCATCACTTTCATCGTGTTTCCCGGTTGCGGACCGGACGATCCGCTTCACACCCGGTACGACGAACCGGCGCCGGCGGAATCGACAATGCGGCAGATCTTTTTCATGAACGCGTTAATGATCGCCGCGCGACCGGCTCCCTGCGCCATCATGGCGGCTCACTCCGACCGGCCCCTTCCATGAAATTCCTGCTGCTGATCTACATCGACCCGGAACTGCTGCAGTCGCTGCCGCCGCACGAGTACGACGCGCAGATGCGTTCGTGCCTGGTCCACGCCGATGCCCTGCAGGCGCAGGGCACCCTGCTGATGTCGCAGAAGCTGCAGCCCCCGGCCAGCGCCCGCACCCTACGCACGCGCGGCGGCCAGCCGCGCATCATCGACGGCCCGTTCGCCGAGACCCGCGAGATCCTGGCCGGCTTCAACCTGATCGAGGCCGCCAATGCCGAGGAGGCGATGCGCATCGCCCGCCAGTTCCCATGGGCGGCCTACGGCAGCATCGAGGTGCGCGAGGTCGAGGACCTGCAGGCCGAGCGGGAGCGGCTGGACGCCTGAGCACCCGCCTCCGGCGCGCGACCGCTCAGGACACGGTGATCGGCAGCTCCCGGCGCGCGACCGCCTCGTTGCCGCTGTAGTCCCTGGCGGTGATGCGAATCACGTACTCCCCGGGCGGCAACGCTTCGGTCTGCAACGCGCCGGTCGCCAGCTGCCCATCGCGCACGGTGTTGGTGAGCACGTAGCGGAACCGCGTCACCGCGCTGCCGTGGACGGTGATGCCGCTGTCCTCGGCGTAGGCGACCTTCGCCGCGTCGGACTGCGGCGGCATTCGGTTGAACTCGATGTTCATGCGCGGCTGCTCGTAGCCGGGCAGCGGCCGCCCGCCGGCATCGAGGATCTGGTAGCCCAGCGCGTACAGGCCGAGCCGGCGGCGCGGCAGGTTGTCGTCCACCTGGTCCCAGGCCTCGACCACCAGTTGCAACCCACCGGCATCGCGCGGCACCGCCAGGCGGCCGTCGCGGCTTTCGCGCAGCCGTTGGCCCTGGGCATCGAGCAGGGCGATGTCGTCGATGCGCGGCGGCACATGGTCGGCATAGTTGGCGAAGCCCAGCCGCACGGCGTTGCGCTCGTAGCCGGATGGCCCGACCGCCAGGTGCACGTGGGCCTGGCTGTTGATGCTGCCCAGCGCGTCGCCGGGGTTGAAGCGCGTGCCGCGGCGCACGCGCACGCGTTCCAGCTGCCCGGCCTCGTCGTACACCAGCTGGAAGCGCGCGGGATCGAGCGGCCGGCCGGCCGCATCCCGGCCCACCTTCATGTGGATGTAGTCCAGCGTGTCCAGCGACAGGCCTTCGGCCTGCCCGCCCAGGCTCCAGGTCGCCACCGGGCTGCCGACCTTGGCGGCGGCGACGGCCAGCACCGTCTGCCCGACGTCGCCGCGGATGTCGAAGCCGCCGTGCAAGTGGTGGCGGCTCTCGCCGCTGAAGTTGCCGCGCACCTCGCCCAGCGTGCCCACCACTTCGTGCCAGCCCAGCTGCGGCGCCAGCGGCCAGCGCCCTTCGTTGCGCGGCAGCGGATTGTCCATCGCCGGGCCGACCTGCGCCTGCGCCTGCGCCTGCGCCGTCCCGGCGGCCTGCGGCCGCAGGTGGTGGATGCGGTAGGCATCGGCGTCGCCGAGCAGCAGGCTTCCGTCCGGCGCCAGCGCGATGCCCGCCGGCCGCGCGAACCGTTGCGCGTCGCCGGCCACGGCCATCACGTGTCCCGTCGGCGAGACCTGCACCACGCGGCCGGTGATGCGCTCGCCGACGTAGGCGACGCCATCATGGGTGAGCGCCAGGGTCATCGGTCCCCACAGCCGCCGCTCGCCGTCGGGTCCGCCGATCCGCGTGGCGACCTGGCCCGACGCGGTGACGGTACGCAGCGCGTCGTTGCGCAGGTCCGCCACCCACAGCACGCCGTCGGCGTCGAGCTTGAGGTCGGTCGGGGTATCGAAGCGCGCCGCGCCGCCCTGGCCATCGACCCAGCCTGGGCGGTCGCCGCCGGCCAGCGTCCACACCCGGCCGTCCGGCTCGATCACGCGGATGCGGTCGTTCCAGGTATCTGCCACGTAGACGCGCCCCTGCGCGTCCACCGCCACGCCCATCGGGCCGTCGAAGCGCGCCTGCCGCCCGATGCCGTCGGCGAAACCGGGCGTGCCGTCCCCGGCCAGGGTGCTCACCTCGCCCAGCGGGGTGACCTTGCGGATCGCATGGTTGCCGGTGTCGGCGACGTACAGGTTGCCGTGCCGGTCCAGCGCGAGACCCGAGGGCGTATTGAACGCGGCGGCTTCGCCGCGGCCGTCGGCGAAGCCCTCGCGGCCGCCGGCCAGTACATGGAACGCGCCGTCCAGCCAGCGGTAGAGGATGCGGTTGTTGTCGCCCGCATCGGCCACGTAGAGCGTGCCGCCGGCGTCCATCGCCACGCCCCAGGGATCGCTGAAGCGGCTCTGCGCACCGGCGCCGACGCTGTCGCCTTCGATGCCATCGCCCGCCAGCAGGTCGACCTGCGCGCGCCAGCCCAGCGGCGTGGCGGCCGGCGCCTGCGGCAGCGGCGTCCGCGGCGCCCACAGATAGCTGGCCGCCAGCGCGCCCGCCGTCAGCGCCGCCACGACCATCACCCAATGCCTGCGTTCCATGTACATCCCAGCGGTTGCGGACCCGGCACCATAGACGCTCGCCGGCCGGCGCGGACCCACCCGCCGCACCCGGCACCGCCACCAATGGAGTCCCCATGGACCTGCGACTGCACCTGGAAGAAGATCCGATCCGCCTGCAACCGCCACAGGGCGCGGCGGTCGTGCTGCCGCTGTCGCTGGATGGCCTGCTGGCAGCGGGATTGGAGAGCTTTCCGCCGGGTGGCGCGGCGCTCGAGCAGGCCATCCAGCAGGTCGAGGATGCGCTGATGCCAGCCATCCCCGCCCTGCGCCATCGGCCGGCGACGCTGCTGGAATGCGCGGACCCGGTGCTGGCGCCGTTGCTGCCGGCGGCCGGACGCGATCCCCTGGCGGCGGCCACGCTTTCCATCGCCGAGGTCGAGGACGTCTTCGACCGCCTTGCACAGGTGGCGGCCGGCGTTCCCGCGCGCAGCCTGGGCCTGCTTGGACAACCCCGCTTCGCCGCGGCGCTGTTGGTGGTGCGCGAACTGCTGCACCACGTCGGGCTCCCGGCGCTGCGCGTGCTGCCTGCGGCGGACTGACGCCTGCCGCAGGCTTCTGGCATCAAGCGTGGCCGAACGCGTGCAGGCCCGGCTCGGCGACCCCTCACGCCCGCGCGGTCACCGCTTCGCGCGCGCCTGGCGCAGGTGCGTGCCGACCGGCACCGAGAACGCACCGCCATCGGCCACGTCCCAGTTGATCGACCAGGTCATGACGCCGCGGAAATCCGGATACGGTTGCGCCGGCTTCACGTTGTCGCAGGCGGTGGCGCGGGTCAGGCAGTCGAAGGCGCGGTTGATGTCGGCCGGCGTGGCGTAGCCGTTGCCGGCCGCACGCGGGCCGGAAGGCAGGGCCAGCGCCACCTGGTCCGGGCGCAGGCCATCGAAGCGGCCCTTGCCGTCGGCGAGCTGGAAGCCTTCGATCAGCATCTTCGCCGAGCCCACCAGCATGTCCACGCTGCCGGCCGGCAGCGTGTCCGCGCGGTAGGGCGTGGGCAGGCCGCCGTTGTTGTAGAGCTGCACGTGCAGCAGGTCCAGCTCCTCGCGCAGCCCGTCGAGCAGCGGCAGGTAGGCGCCCCAGATGCCTTCCATCGACACCCAGCCGCCCTGCACGTAGGGGTGCTCCGGCGCCATCGACACGTACAGGTTCGGGTACATGGCATGCAGGCGCTTGACCGCGGAGACGAGGTGGCCGGTCACCGGCGCGCCGTGCACCACGCCGGCGATCTTCTCCAGGTCGATGTCGATGCCATCCAGCCCGTAGGCATCGATGGCCTGCGCGGTGGTGCGCACGAAGTTGTCCTCGTCGCGCTGCGTCTGCAGGGTCACCGTGCCCAGTTCGCCGCCGAAGGACAGCGCCACGATCCCGCCGCGCGCGCGCCGGGCGGCGATGTCGGCGACCAGGCGGGCCCGGTCCAGCCCCGGCGCGGGGTTGAGCGCGATCCGGCCCTCGCCCATGTCGTCGGCGAACGCCAGCACGATCACGTCCCAGCTGTCGTCCACCTGCCCGAGCGGCAGCACGCCCGAGCCGTTGTCGAAGTTGTGCAGGTAGCCGACCAGCGCGTGGCGCGGAAGCGGGTGGCTGTAGCCCGGCGTCACCCCGGCGCGCGGTTCGGCGGGTTCTTTCTGCACGGCCTGGCAACCGAAACTGGTGAGGAGGACAAACGCGCACGACAACAGGCTGGTCGGCTTCATCGCAATCCCATGCGGTGGAGGGGAGCCCGATTCTAGACAGGCGCCGGCGCGAAAAACCCTTCCGGAACATGATGTTGGCGAAGTTGTCCGGTAATGACCCGGGCGGTCCGGCCGATGTCCGGCAGCCCTGCCCGGCGGCTGTCGGCGCGTTGTCGCATCGCACCGGCGCTCCCGTCGCGGAGGACATCGCCGGACCGCCGGACGCGGGCGCGGCGCCCCGGACCTGCCCCGCGCTGGCGGCCGCGCTCAGCCGCAGGTCTTCATGCGTCGCTCGGCATCCCACAACGCGCGCCGCGCCAGGTCATAGGCGCTGTCGGCCGCTGAGGGCAGCGTGTGTTCGGCCTCGACCGGATCGGCGCCGTGGCGGTAGCGGTATTCCAGCCGCTCCAGCGCGTCCAGATGCTGCAGCGCGGTGGCGAACCAGCGGCGGCGCGCCTGCCCGTCGCACTGCGGATAGCGCCGCTCCAGTTCGCCGATGGCGGCACGGAGGCGGCGGCTGGCCTCGCCGTCGAGGCCGGGCAGCGGCTCGTGGCGGATCGGCGCGGCCTTGTAGGCATCGCCGGTCGCCTCGCTGCCCAGGTCTGACCCGCGTTCGTGCAGCGACGGGTTGAACGCAACCTCCGGTGGGCGGCGCGCTTCGGCCGCCTGGATGTCCTCGCCATAAAGCCACTTCTCCTTGCGCGACTGCCGCGTCCCGGCTGCACGCCTGGAGAACAGGCCGGCGGTGGCGCGCTCGCCCACGCCCGTCGCCAGTTCGTCGCGGTGCTCGAACACCCGCTCGTCCTTGCCGGGGATGCGCCCGTCGCCCGCGACGGCGTCGGGCAGGTCGACCCCGCCATCGGCGGCATAGAGGCGGCGCGACCAGTCGGCGGAAGAAGCCGGCGGCGCGGATGCGGCCGGCGGCGGTGTGGAAGGGCGCATGGCCTCGGCCGGCGACGGCAGGAGCGGAACGACGGGCGCGGTCCCAGGAGCGTGGGCCTGCACCGGGAGCGGTGGAGGCGGCGGCGGCGCACCCGGTTCGCGCGGCAGCCAGCGTACCTGCAGGCGCTGCTGCCGCTGCTCCGGGGCGGTTTCGGGCACCTGCCACAGCACGCGCCCGACCAGACAGAGGATCGCCGCGGTCGCCAGGCCGGCGCCGATGCGGTGGGACAGGGGTTCACTGACGCGGGAATCGTGCATGCCTCTCCATCGCAGACCTGCACGCGGGCGGGAGCCCCGCGGTGCACCGTGGCAACTAGACCGGAACCGGCGCGGCGAGTTCCATGGCCGCCGTCGCGCGCGGACGCCCGGGTTACGATGGCCGCCCTTTCCGACACCGATGCTCCCACGCGGGCACTCCCAGCGCATGACCCACTACTCCGGTCCCCTGCTCACCCACGCGCTGCTCGACGCCATGCGCGACGCGCACCGGCGCGGCAGCCCGGCCTGGACCGGTTCGTTCGACCTGGGGCGCAGCGAGGATGAGGCGCTGCTGGAAGCGGGTCACTGGCGGTGGCGCGGCAGCGACTACCCGTGGCCGGAGCGGCTGAAGGACCGCACCGTCTATTACTGGGACGGCGAGGATTTCGCGCCGGCCTCGCGCTTCGGCACCGGCCTGTACAAGCTGGTGCCGACCGAGTGGGGCGTGCCGACCTTCGAGATCGACGGCATCAAGATGCTGGTCAGCGCGCAGCTGTCGCCGATGGAGGACGCGCGCCGCAAGGTCGCCCTGGTCGCGCCGCACGGCAAGCAGGTGCTCGACACCTGCGGCGGCATGGGCTACTTCGCCGCCTGCTGCCTGGAAGCCGGCGTGGCGGCGGTGCGTTCGTTCGAGAAGAGCCCGGAAGTGCTGTGGCTGCGCACGCTCAATCCCTGGTCGCCGGACCCGGAATCGGACGCCGCGGGCGGACGCCTGACGCTCACCCACGGCGACGTCTCGCTGGCCATCGCGGACATCGCCGACGCCTCGGTCGACGCCGTGCTGCACGACCCGCCGCGCTTCGGCATCGCCGGCGAACTGTATTCGCAGGCGTTCTACGACCAGCTGGCGCGCGTGCTGCGCCGGGGCGGCCAGTTGTTCCACTACACCGGCACGCCCAACAAACTCACCAGCGGCCGCGACGTTCCCCGCGAGGTCGCCACACGCCTGGCAAAAGCGGGCTTCCGCGCGCGGCCGGAACTGGACGGGGTATTCGCCGTCCGCGGCTGACCGGCGCTAGGCGCCGCGCCCTTCCGGCCGCTCCGCATCCCCGCGCTGGAACACCACGCGCTCGGGACGATGCAGGGCGAAGCCCTGCGCGCTGTCGATGCCCAACTCGCGCAGCAGGTCCAGGGTGCGCAGATCGTCCACCCATTCGGCCACCACCTTGGCGCCGCGCTGGTGGCCGATGCGGGTGACGGCATCGACGATGGTCCGGCTCATCGGATCGCGGCCGAGGTCGCGCACGAAACTGCCGTCGATCTTGATCACGTCCACCGGCAGGTTCTTCAGGTAACCGAACGAGGCCATGCCGGCGCCGAAATCGTCCAGCGCGATGCGGCAGCCAACCGCGCGCAGCCGTTCGATCACCCGCACCACGCGCAGCAGGTCGCGCACCGCCACGGTCTCGGTGATCTCCAGGCACAGCCGCTGCGGCGGCACGCCATGGCGGGCGATGGCGTCGAGGATGAAATCGGCCAGTCCCTCGTCCTCCAGGCTGGCGCCGGACAGGTTGATGGCGCAGCTCTGCAGGCGGTCGCCGCAGGGATGCAGGTGGGCGAAGTTGGCCAGCGCGGTGCGGATCACCCAGCGGTCCACCGCGGGCATCAGCCCGTAGCGCTCGGCCGCCACCAGGAACACGCCCGGCGCGATCACGCTGCCGTCGTCGGCGCGCATGCGCAGCAGCAGTTCCACGCGCGTGACCGGGTTGGCGCCGGCCGACAGCGGCACGATCTCCTGGTAGTCCAGCAGCAGGCGGTCCTGTTCCAGCGCCCGGCGCAGGTGGCTGGCCCATTCCATCTCGCCCATGCGGCGGGTGGCGTCGGCGTCGTCGCGGTACACGCACACGCGGTTGCGGCCGTCCTCCTTGGCCTGGTAACAGGCGCTGTCCGCCCACGCCAGCAGGTCCTTCAGCGTGCAGCCGTGGCGGTCGACCAGCACCAGGCCGATGCTGGCGCTCACCGTGTAGCTGCGTCCCAGCCAGCAGAAGGTCGAACGTTCGATGCAGGCGCGCACCTGCTCGGCCAGCAGGTCGGCCTGCTCACGGTCCACGCCGAACGCCAGCAGGCCGAACTCGTCGCCGCCCAGGCGCGCCAGCAGGTCGCCGTCGCGGATGTGGTGGCGCATCGCCTGCGACAGCTGCACCAGCAGTTGGTCGCCGGCGGTGTGTCCGGACAGATCGTTGATGAGCTTGAACTGGTCCAGGTCGATGTACATCAACGCGAACGGCCTGGCGCCGGCGTCGTCGCTGCCGTCGGCCAGGGCCTGGCGCAGGCAGCGCTCGAACTCGCGGCGGTTGCACAGCCCGGTGAGCTCGTCGTGCGCGGCCTGGTAGCGCAACCGCTCGGTCATCTCGCGCTGCGCGCTGGTGTCGCCGGCCACCATCAGCAGGTGCGGTACGTGGTCCATGTCCAGCATCGCCAGCGACGCGTTCACCCAGAGCGCAGCGCCAGCGCCACGCACCACGAACGCCTCCCGGCTGCTCCACGTGCCCTCCCCGAGCGTGGCGGCGACCGCCGCCCGGCCCAGCGCGGCGTCGGCGAACAGCTCCGCCAGCGGCTCGCCGGCCACGTCGCCCAGCTGCGTCCGCGCGGCCCGGTTGGCATAGGTGATGCGCCCGTCGCGCGCATCGGCCACCAGCACCAGCGCCGGCAGCATCTCGTTCAATGCCTGGAAACGCGCCTCGCTTTCGCCGAAGCGGGCGCTCATGCGGCGGCCGAGCTCGACCGCGCGGCGGTGCAGGGTCGCCTGCGACCACAGGAACAATGCCAGCAGCACGCTGATCGAGCTGCCGCCGATGACGATCAGCCGCAGCTGCCCCCACGCGCCCATCGGCGTACGCGGCCACAGGCGCAGCTCCCAGGTCCTGCCGCCGAACTCCATCCTGCGCACCTGCACCTGGCCGGCGTCGGCCGGCAGCGGCGCGCTGGCGAACACCCGCGCGTGCGCGGGCAGCGCGCCCAGGTCGCGGATGTCCACGTCCATGTAGTCCAGGATCCTTCCATACAGCGCCTCGCGCACCATCGGCTCCAGGCGCACGCTGACCGCCAGCGCCCCCAGTTCGCGCGCGCGCCGTTCGTTCACCGTGGCCGGCATGGCGCCCGCCGCGTAGGCGGGCAGCCGCACGGTGATGCCCATGTCGCTCGCTCCCTGCTGGCCGCGGAACTGCAGCAACGGGAACGGCGCGGACATGGCCGGCGCGTCGGCATCGCGCGCGCGCCGCAGCGCTTCCATGTTCTCCGGCTGCCGGGCGATGTCGAAGCCCACCAGCACCTCGTTCCCGCCCAGCGGCGCGACGTACTGGTAGCGGTAGGTGGCCTCACTGTCGTCGCCGGCGTTGCCGCGCCGCTGCGCGAAGGCGATCAGCACGTAGCCGTGGATCCATTCCTGCGAGCGCAGGTTGCGCTGGTAGCTGTCGAAGGTGGCCTGGTCCAGTTGCTCCGTACCGGCCAGCAGCACGGTCTGCATGGCGCGCAGTCCCAGCGCGGCGCCGGCCAGCGGTTCGCGCAGGCGCGCAGGCGCCGCGTCGGCCAGCGACCGCTGCAGGGACTGCACGCGGTCGCGCTCGCTCTTCCACTCGCCCCACGCCATCCACGCCGTCAGCAGCAGGCCCGATACCAGCACCAGCACGGCCCAGAGCGGCGTGGTGAACATGTAGCGCGGCACGCCGCCGTCGCCAGGTGCGGCGGGGCGCTCACGCTGCATGCACGCATCCCCGGGCAGCGGCCACGGCACGCCGCCGGTTTCCCGCCGCCGTCATGGTTGCCCGATCCGCCATCGCCCCACCATCGTCCATACGGCCCATGTCCTGTATCCGGTCCCCTGATTGCCGCCGGCAGCAACGCCCCCGGCGACGCGCATCACGAACGGCCCCCTGCCGCACCACAACCATATATGCGGCAGCCATGACCCGCGGAACGCCACGATTCTACGCACCGTTCCGGCCCGCTACCCTGAGCCGGTCCGCACCCTCGCGCATTCCGCACTGCAGCACCGCGCAGGCGCAGATCGCCGCGCACGCGCACCGCGCCACGGGTTCCGCGTTCATCCCTTTCTCTTAACTTCATCCGGTGTATACCTCGTCGGCAGGATGAAGCATCCCTGCGACCTGCGCGCTGCCTGCACAAGCAAGCGCCAGGCCAGAAGCCCACCGCCGGCAACGGCAACCGGGAACCGCCACCGACCTCCACGGGCACGTCCGGGGACGCCCGCGCGGGACCGGTGCGCGTCGAGACAGGACACATGCGACACCCGCACCCATCACAGGGGTGCCGGGTTTCCAGCGGTGCGCCTTCGAGACCGGCGTGACGCGGCCGCCTGGCCGGCGTGGCAAGGGAAGCGGAGTCGTTGCTCCACCCCGTAGGACCATCGTCAAGGAGAGCGGTCTTGAAAGAAGTGAACATGTTCCTGCAGGGACCCGGCCAGGAGCGGCGCGCCGTCACCGTGCTGGCCACCGAACAGGTTCCGCTGGAAACGCTGGTCAGCCGCGCGGTCAATGGCCGGCCCGGCGTGCTCGTCGACGTGCATGTCCTGGTGGACGAGCACGGCAATCTCGCGCGCCAGATCGACCACGAAGGCTTGCGTTACCGGTTCAACGATTCGAACGCGTCCTGGGTGCTGGTCGTCAGCTGACGCGCGCGTCCCACAGCGCCGTTCGTGACCCACGCCGCGACATCGGCGCGACCACGCGATCGACCGCGCACAAGAAGGCTGCGCGATACGGGCTCGGCCGAAGCAATCCGAGGGTCGCGCTGTCGTTACCCTGCAAACCGGTCCGGACGAAACGCTGGGATTCCGTCCGGCAGACATACAAGGAGCCTTCCATGCCCAAAGCCGTCCCGAGCCGCCTGCCTCCGCCCTTCCACTGGGTCGAGGAGCCCGAGCGGAAACGCCTGTGCCTGGGCGGCGTGCGGGTGCTGGAGATCTGCCGGCGGCACCAGGGATGGATCGTCGAGGTGTACCTGCACGAGCCTTCGCGCCCGTTGCCGATCATCGCCGTCCGTTCGGCCAGCGCCGGCATGCGCTGGGGCGCGCGCTGGGCCAAGCAGCACGTGCGCCTGCTCACCACGCTGGCCCGCGAGCAGGCCGCGTCGGAACAGCCGTCGGCGGAGTGAGGCTGGGTAAGCCCCGCCATCTCCACCGGTTGCGGCAGCGCACATTGAATGGCCCTGGAGGCATGTGTAGCGTCACGGCTGCCCATTGAAGGGCAAACAATAGAGGAATGGCATGAAGATTCGGCTCAAGCTGGCTACTGCTATCGCAACCCTCGGTCTGACTCTTGGCATCGGAGCCGCAACCGCTCAAGACAACACGCCGTGTGATGTCTGCTTTACGAACTACCAGAACTGCCTGGCCAAAGGACACACCGATGTCTACTGCTATGGCCTCTACTCTCGATGCATGAGAGGCTCAGGGTGTGTCATCCCCTGAAATTCCCTATAGCTCGGTAGCCAGCCCTCCCCGCGGGGGCTGGCTTTGCATTGTCGTGTAACGGCTACTACCTCGTCTCGTTCGGACCGAGTCCACTCGACGCCCCGAACATTCTTGCCGCACAGGTTCCCCGCTGCATCTGGGAGAAGATCTTTCCCCGGCAGATCAATGTCGGCAAGCGGTCCTCTGGCTGATGAGCGCGATCCAAGCTTGGATCGCGGCCGAGGTTTGCGCGTTTCGAGAAAACGAAACGGACACCAAAGAATTTTGCAGTCATCGCGGCAAGGGCAGGAAACCGCCACAAGCCGCTGATACATATGGTGGGCCCACCAGGATTCGAACCTGGAACCAAAGGATTATGAGTCCTCTGCTCTAACCGTTGAGCTATAGGCCCGCTGCCGGTGCGCAAGTGTAGTGGAGGCCGGCGCGGGCGGCCACCGCCCGGTTCCGCCCTCGCAGGCGCGTCAGTGCGTCGACTGCGAGTACGGCCTCGCGTCGGGGCGCGTGCCCCATTCGCGGTTGGGTTCGGCCTGCATGATGAAGCGCAGTTCGCCACCGGCCATGATCTGCTCGTGACGCAGGAACGCGCGGTCCAGCGGCTTGCCGTCGAGGGTGGCGCCGCCGATGTAGGGATGGGCGTCGTCCAAGCCGTCGGCGACGATGGTGAAACGCTTGCCGTTGGGCAGGTTCAAGGTGGCGCGCGGCAGGAACGGGCGGCCGATGATGTATTCGTTGCTGCCCGGCGTGACCGGGTAGAACCCCAGCGCGGTGAACACGTACCACGCCGACATCTGGCCCAGGTCGTCGTTGCCGGCCAGTCCGTCCGGGCGCGGCGCGTACTGGGTGTCCATGATCCGCTTGAGCCGCGCCTGTGTACGCCACGGCTGGCCGGCGTAGGCGTAGAGATAGGCGACGTGGTGGCTGGGTTCGTTGCCATGCGCGTACCAGCCGATCAGGCCGGTGATGTCTTCCATGTGCTCGAACACCGCCGGATCCACCTTCGCCTCGAACACCTGGTCGAGCCGCTGCAGCAGCTTGTCCGCGCCGCCGTGCGCGGCGGCCAAGCCGGCCACGTCCTGCGGCACGTACCACGAGTACTGCCATGCATTGCCTTCGGTGTAGTCGCTGCCGTAGCCGCTGGCGGCGGGATCGAACGGTTCGCGGAAGCTGCCGTCGCGCCTGCGGGCGCGCATGAAGCCGGTGGACGGATCGAAGGCGTGTTTCCAGTTGCCGGAGCGCTTCGCGAATTCCGCAGCGATGTCGTCGCGCCCCATCGCCTTGGCCATGCGCGCGATGCTCCAGTCGTCGTAGGCGTATTCCAGCGTCTTGCTCGCCGCCTCACCTTCCTCGTCGATCGGCACCCAGCCGAGTTCGCGGTACTCGGCGATGCCATCGTAGGGGCCGTAGTCGGCGCTGGCGACCATCGCCTGCAGCGCCTCGTCCGCGTCGAAGCCGCCGATGCCCTTCATGTAGGCATCGGCGATTACCGGTACGCCGTGGTAGCCGATCATGCACCACGTCTCCAGGCCGTGGAACGACCACACCGGCAGGATGCCGTACGGGCTTTCGCGGCGCGCAGCCAGCAGCGAGTTGACCATGTCGCTGCTGCGCTGCGGCGGCTGCAGCAGGGTCATCAGCGGATGCAGCGCACGGTAGGTGTCCCACAGCGAGAAGGTCGAGTAGTTGGTCCAGCCCTTTGCCTGGTGCACGGCATTGTCCGGGCCGCGGTAGCGGCCATCGCTGTCCATGAACAGCGTCGGGCCGAGCATGCTGTGGTACAGCGCGGTGTAGAAACCGGTGCGCTGCGCCGGCGGCGCGTCCACGTCCACTGCAGCCAATGCCTGCACCCACTGCGCACTTGCGGCGGCGCGCATGCCGTCGAAGTCCCAGCCGGGCGCTTCGGCGTCGAGGTTGGCGAGGGCGTTGTCCTCGCTGACCGGCGAGATCGACACCTTCACCAGCAGCGGCTCGCGCCCGTCCGCGCCGAAATCGAAACTGCCGACGAGCTGCCGTCCTTCGATCTGCGCACGTGCGCCGGGGGCCTTCTCCGCCGGCGGCGGGAAGCCGCGGTAGACGACGTCGGTCTCGGTGTCGTGGAAGGCATGCCCGCGGACGGGCCGCGAGAAGCGCATGGCGAAATACAGCTGGCGGCCGGGCGCCCAGCCGCGTGTTTCGCGGAAGCCGGTCACGGTGCCGTCCGCGCGCAGCCGCAGGCGCGACCACAGGATCTTGCCCGGGTAGTCGTACATGCTGGTGCGCAGGTCGATCAGCACATGCGCCGGTTGGTTCGCGGGAAAGGCGTAGCGGTGCATGCCGACGCGCGCGCTGGCGGTCAGTTCGGCGCGCACGCCGTAATCGTCGAGGGTGACGGCGTAATAGCCCGGCTGCGCCGTCTCGTCCTCGTGGCGGAAGCGCGAGGTGTAGCCGCTGCCGGGTTTGCCGATGTCGCCGCGCTCGTACTTCACCTCGCCGGCGATCGGCATCAGCAGCACGTCGCCGAGGTCGGAATGGCCGGTGCCGGAGAAGTGGGTGTGCGAGAAGCCGGCGATGGTGGTGTCGTCGTGGCGGTAGCCGGCCGCCCAGCCGTAGCCGTCCTTGCGCGACCTGATCTGGGTGTCAGGGCTGAGCTGGATCATGCCGTGCGGCACCGTCGCCCCCGGATAGGTGTGGCCCTCGCCGCCGGTGCCGATGAACGGATCGACCGCCGCCACCGCGCGCTCGCCGACGCTCTCGCCCGCCACCGCGGTGCCCGCCAGCAGCACCAGCGCCATCATCCACTTCGCCTGTCCGACCGCCATCGCCTGCCCCTTTGGACCGATCCAATGCAGGCGTCGAAAATACCACCCGCCGTCGCCGCAGGGGATGGCGCGGCACCGCAAAACAAAAAGGCCCCGCGATGCGGGGCCTCTCTTCCGTACCGCGATGGCGCTGCGGAACGGTCAGTCGATGTCCAGGAAGCTGCGCAGCTGCTCGGAGCGGCTCGGGTGGCGCAGCTTGCGCAGCGCCTTGGCCTCGATCTGGCGGATGCGCTCGCGGGTGACGTCGAACTGCTTGCCGACCTCTTCCAGGGTGTGGTCGGTGTTCATGTCGATGCCGAAGCGCATGCGCAGCACCTTGGCTTCCCTCGGGGTGAGGCCGGCCAGCACGTCGCGCACGGTCTCGGACAGGTTGATGTTGGTGGTGTTGTCGATCGGGGACTCCACGTTGGTGTCCTCGATGAAGTCGCCCAGATGCGAATCCTCGTCGTCGCCGATCGGGGTTTCCATCGAGATCGGCTCCTTGGCGATCTTCATCACCTTGCGGATCTTGTCTTCCGGCATGTCCATTTCCTTGGCCAGCTCCTCCGGCGTGGCCTCGCGGCCGTACTGCTGGAGCATCTGGCGGGAAATGCGGTTGAGCTTGTTGATCGTCTCGATCATGTGCACCGGGATGCGGATGGTGCGCGCCTGGTCGGCGATCGAGCGGGTGATCGCCTGGCGGATCCACCAGGTGGCATAGGTCGAGAACTTGTAGCCGCGGCGGTATTCGAACTTGTCCACGGCCTTCATCAGGCCGATGTTGCCTTCCTGGATCAGGTCCAGGAACTGCAGGCCGCGGTTGGTATACTTCTTGGCGATGGAGATCACCAGGCGCAGGTTGGCCTCGACCATTTCCTTCTTGGCCTTGCGCGCCTTGGCTTCGCCATAGGCCATGACGCGGCTGATTTCCTTCAGCTCGTCCAGGCTCAGGTGCGAATCCTTCTCCACGTCGAGCGTGGCCTGCTGCTCGGCGACGATCTGGTCCTTGACGTCGCGCAGCGCCGACGACCACTTCTGCTTGCGCTTGATCGCGTCCTCGACCCATTCCAGGTTGGTCTGGTTGCCTTCCCAGGAACGGATGAAGTCCTTGCGCGGCATGCGCGCGGTGACCGTGGCCAGGTGCAGCACGCGGCGCTCCTGGGCCTTGATCCGGCCCATGGTGTCGCGCAGCAGCCGGACCAGCACGTCGGTCAGCGGCAGCGGCAGCTTCAGGGTCACGAAGGTCGCCGACAGTTCCTCGCGCAGCTTGGCCTGCGCCTTGGTGTCGCCCTTGGCATGGGCCTTCTTGAACTTGGCCATGTCGCTGGCCAGCTGTTCCATGCGGTTGGCGACCTCGACCGGATCCGGGCCGGTCGGGCCGGTATCCTCGTCGCCGCCGACGTCGTCCTCGTCCTCGTCGGCCTCGGCATCGCTGTCGTCCGAGGCGTCGTCGCTCTCGGCGGAGGCCGGCGCCGGCACGTCCTCGACCAGGTCGTTGAAGCCGACGATGATCTCGGCAAGGCGCTTCTTGCCTTCCTTGTGCAGCTCGTAATCGGCCAGCACGGATTCGACCGCCGGCGGGAAGGTGCCGAGCGCGGCCTGCACCTGGCCCAGGCCTTCCTCGATGCGCTTGGCGATGGCGATTTCGCCTTCGCGGGTCAGCAACTCGACCGTGCCCATCTCGCGCATGTACATGCGCACCGGGTCGGTGGTGCGGCCACCTTCGGTATCGAGCGCGGTCAGCGCGGCCGCGGCTTCCTCGGCGGCGGTATCATCCACCTCGCGGTTGCCGGTGTTGCCGTCGCTCAGGATCAGCGTGTCGGCATCGGGCGCCACCTCATGGACATCGATGCCCATGCCGGTGATCAGGCCGATGATGTCCTCGATCTGCTCCGGGTCGACCATGTCGTCGGGCAGGTGGTCATTGACTTCGGCGTAGGTCAGGTAGCCCTGTTCCAGGCCCTTGCTGATCAGTTGTTTGATATCGGACTGCTGGGCAGGACGTTCGTTGGCCATGTAGTGCTCGCGCCACCGGCGTGGGGAAAGATAGAGAACCTACTATTATACCAGCGCAGCATAACGCTTGCCGGGCGGTGGTTTCACGGCGCGTCAGGGTCTGAGCAGGAAGGTCACCGGTCCATCGTTGACCAGGCTGACGATCATATGGGCCCCGAAGCGGCCGGTTTCCACCCCTTGGGCATGCTTTTCGCGGCAGATCGCCACTAGACGGTTGAAAAGCCGTTCAGCCTCGGCCGGCGGCGCCGCGCTGGTGAAGCTCGGGCGCATGCCCGAGCGGGTATCGGCGGCCAGGGTGAACTGGCTGACCAGCAGCAGGCCGCCCTCGGTATCGCGCAACGAACGGTTCATTTTGCCGGCATCGTCGGCGAAAACACGATAACCGAGCAGGCGATCGGCCATGCGCGCCAAGCCGGCCTCGTCATCGCCCGGCTCCACCCCGACCAGCGCCAGCAGGCCCGGGCCGATCTTGCCGACCACCTCCCCTTCCACCGTGACCGAAGCCTGGGCGACGCGCTGGATGAGGGAAAGCATGGGCACTCCTGCAGGGATGGAAGGCCGCACCATATACCGGGGACGCCGTATCCGGTCGGCACCCGCGGGCGGATGCGCCGGGAAGCCGTCCGCCCCGGCGTACTAAACTTGCCCGGATGAAACCGGAACGCGCCGCCAAGCTGTACCACCGTCTCGCCACCGCCCTGACCCGGCTGCCCTGGTCCTGGCAGCGGACCCTGGCCGACGCCCTGGCCCGCCTGTGGCAGCGCCTGGACGCCCGCGAGAGCCGGGTGACGCGCCGCAATCTCGAACTGGCCTTCCCGGAACTGCCCGCCGCGCAGCGTGCCGGCCTGCACCGCGACGTACTGCGCGCCACCGCCCGCCAGGCGATGGAGACCCTGTACCTGTGGACCCACGATCCGGCCACCAACCTGGCCGGCCACCTGCGCGAGCGCCACGGGCAGGACCTGTACGACGCGGCGCTGGCCGCCGGCAAGGGCGTAATCGTGGTCGCCCCGCATTACGGCAACTGGGAACTGCTGAACCAGTGGCTGGCCTCGCGCGGACCGATCGCCATCGTCTACGCGCCGCCGGAGAATCCGGCCGGCGATGAATTCCTGCAGCTGGTGCGCGGCGGCGACAACGTGCGCCAGGTGCGGGCCGAAGGCCCGGCGGTGCGGCAGCTGTTCAAGGTGCTCAAGGAAGGCGGCGCGGTCGGCATCCTGCCCGACCAGCAGCCGAAGAACGGCGATGGCGTGTTCGTCCCCTTCTTCGGCGTGCAGGCGCTGACCATGACCCTGGTCAACCGCCTGGCCGAGCGCACCGGCGCCACCGTGCTCCATGCTTGGTGCGAGCGGACCGGCCCGGACATCGAATTCGCCCTGCACGTTGAGCCGGCGTCGGCGCGGATCGCAGATCCCGACCCGCTGGTCGCCGCCGGCGCGCTGAACGCCGGCATCGAGCGCATCGCCCGGCGCGACCCGGCGCAGTACCAGTGGACCTACAAGCGCTATACGCTGCGCCCGCCCGGCAGCGGCGAGGGCGACCCCTACGCGACGGAACGCCACCCGCATTGAACGCGCGCCTTTGCGCAACACTGCGTCACCCCGGCGGTCGTTTGAATCCGCGACCGCCGGCCCCATTAGCTTGCCGATGAACGCCATGTCCCTCTCCCCTGCATCCGCTTCCCCCAGCTTCGGCGAAACCGCGGCGATCCGCTGCGAACGTGCCGCCGCCGAACTGCGTGCGGGGCGGCCGGTGGTGATCGCCGACGGCGGCCGCCGCCTGGCCACGATGGCGCTGGACAGTGCCTCTCCGGCGGGCTTCGCCGCCTTCGCCCGGGCCGCGGACGAGCGGCACTACCTGTTCCTGACCACGCCGCGCGCACGCACGCTGGGCGTCGACAGCGCCCACGGCATCCGCATCGCCTTGGCCGGGCAGGGTTTCGATGACCTGCCAGCGCTGGCCTACCTGCGCGACACCCCGGTACCGGCCGGCATCCCCACCGAAGGCGACGCGCTGGATGCCGCCGCGGTGGAAGTCGCCCGGCTCGGCCTGCTGTTGCCGGCGCTGGTATCGGCGGTCCTGCCGGCCGGCACCACCCCGTTCGACGGCTGCCTGCACCTCACGCTGGACGACCTGCGCTGCGGCGCGGCGCAGGCCGGCCAGGACTACGAACTGGTGACGCGTTCGCCGGTGCCGCTGCGCGAGGTCGGCATGACCGAATTCGCCGTGTTCCGCGGCGGCGTGGCGCAGCGCGACCAGGTGGCGGTGATCGTCGGCACTCCCGACCTGCAGGGCGTGGTGCCGGTGCGCGTGCACTCCTCGTGCCTGACCGGCGACCTGTTCGGCTCGCTCAAGTGCGACTGCGGCGACCAGCTGCGGCGCGGCCTGCGCGCGCTGAAGGAACTGGGCGGCGGCATCCTGCTGTACCTGGACCAGGAAGGGCGCGGCACCGGCATCGCCGCCAAGATGCGCGCCTATGGCTACCAGCACGAAGGGCTGGACACCATCGACGCCGACACGCAGCTGGGTTTCGGCGCCGACGAGCGCCGCTACGGCAGCGCGATCGCCATGCTGCGCGGCCTGGGGGTGGAGCGCATCCAGCTGCTGACCAACAACCCCACCAAGGTGCAGCACCTGCGCAATGCCGGCATCGAGGTGCTGGGCAGCATCCCGGTGACCGGCGAGATCACCGCCGAGAACGAACAGTACCTGCGCACCAAGGCCGCGCGCGCCGGCCACCACCTGGATGTCGATGCGCTGATCATGTCGGCGCAGTGATCGCGGGCACGCGGCACGGATGACGGAACTCCCGGTGCCCCTGTAAGGTCGCGGCATGACCGAGCCCCCAAGCCTTCTCTCCATTCCCACTGCCGACGCTGCCACCACCGGCGATTGGCGACAGCTGCCGCGCCGCGGCGCGCCGTTCGCCGCCATCGGTACCGGACTGGCGTCGATGTTCACCCTGCTGCTGGCCTGTGGCGCGCTGTCGCTGGCGCTGCACAATCCCTGGACGCTGGCGACCACGCTGGCCGCCGCCGGCGCGGGCCTGCTGGGCGGCGCCTGGACCGGCTGGCGGCGCCATCGCCGCACCTTCTGGCGGCTGGACGCGCAGGCGCTGGGCGTGCGCCGCGGGCACCTGTGGCGGAGCGAAAGCCATGTCCCCGTATCGCGCGTGCAGCACATGGACCTGCGCCGCGGCCCGCTGCAGCGCGCCGCCGGGCTGGCGACGCTGGTCGTGCATACCGCCGGCACGCGGATGAACACCGTCGCCATCGCCGGCCTCGACCATGAAGACGCCGAGCGCCTGCGCGACCGGCTCTCCCGCCAGCTCGACCACGACGACGCGCTGTGACCCTTCCCGATCTCCCGACGCCAGCGCAGGAACAGCGCCTGCATCCCTGGTCGTGGCTGTTCGAGCTGCAGCAGCATCTGCAGCAGTTCCTGCTGCCGCTGGTGGCCCTGCTGTTCTTCGGCAGCCGCCGCCAGGACCACGAGTGGCTGTTCCACCTGATCACCCTGGCCGTGCTGGCGGCCATGGCGGCCAGCGCGCTGCTGCACTACCTCACCTACCGCTACCGGATCGGTGACGACGCGCTGACCATCCGCAGCGGCATCCTCGAACGCACGCGCCGCGAGATCCCGTTCGCGCGCATCCACAACGTCGTCGTGCACCAGAACCTGCTGCACCGTCTGTTCGGCGTGGCCGAGCTGCGCCTGGAGTCGGCCGCCGGCGACAAGCCCGAAGCGCAGATGCGCGTGCTGCGGCTGGCGCAGGCGCTCGAACTGGAACGGCTGATCCGCCACCGGGGCGGCGACACCGTTCCCGGCGGGCAGGAGCCGCAGGACGGCGCGTCCCCGCTGCTCACGCTGCCGCTGCCGGAACTGGTACGGCTGGGACTGATCTCCAACCGCGCGCTGGTGGTGGCCGCCGCCGCCCTGGGCGCGCTCTGGCAGATGTTCCCGCGCGACATGGCCGAGGATTTCGTCCGCGACCAGGGCCGCCAGGTATTCGGCTATGCCAGCCAGCTGCAGCTGGGCGCCTCCACCTGGATCGGCACCGGGCTCGTTCTCCTGCTGCTGGCGCTGCTGCTGATGTGGCTGGCGTCCATCGCCCTGGCGATCGTGCAGTACCACGGTTTCCACCTCGGCGAAGCCGAGCGGCGCCTCACCGTCGAGCGTGGGCTGCTCACGCGGCTGCGCAGCAGCGTCGCGCACCGCCGCATCCAGGCCTGGACCCTGCGCGAAGGCGTGCTGCACCGCCTGTTCCGACGCCGCCAGCTGCGTGTGGACATCGCCGCCGGCGGTGGCCGGGAACAGGAGGGTCGCGCGCTGAAGGAGCTGGCGCCCCTGGCCACGCCCGACGACTGCGACCGCCTGCTGCAACACCTGCTGCCCGACGTGCAGTGGCCGCCGTCGCAGTGGCAGGCCGTGTCCATGCGCGGCTGGTGGCGGCTGTGCCTGCCGGCGCTGCCCGTCGTGGCCGCGGCGACGGCGCTGGGCTGGCACAAGTTCGGCGCCTGGGGCCTGCTGCCCCTGCTGTGGCTGCCGTGGTCCGCATTCAAGGCGCACCGACAGGTTTCGCGCATGGGCTACAGCATCGACCCGCAACGGGTGGCGATGCGCGGCGGCTGGTGGAACCGCTGGTGGCGCGTCGCCGAACTGGACAAGCTGCAGGCGCTGCGGCTGGACCGCTCGCCGCTGGATCGCCACTTCGGCACCGCCACGCTGACGCTGGACACCGCCGGCGCCTTCGGCGCGCCGCCGTTGCGGCTCCGCTTCCTCGAAGAAGCGCGCGCCCGCGAACTGATGGCGCAGCTGGGACGGGAAATGGCGCGGCGCCGGCTGCGCTGGTAGGAGCGCACCTTGGTGCGCGATGAGGCTTCACCGGGAAAGCTCCATCGCGCACCAAGGTGCGCTCCTACGACCGCGACGGTCCCCAATAGCCAAGATCGCGGCGGATCTGCAGCCCCCGCCACAGCGCACCCAGCGGCTTGCGCGACAGCGTTCCGAGGCGGCCGGCGATGAAGTCCTCGGTCGCGGCGACCACCCGCTCGGACGAACGCCCATCGCGGTAGGGATGGATCGAATCGGCGTAACGCACGATTTCCGCCATCAGCGCCGGCTCCGGCGACAACGCGCGCGCCAGCATCTCCGGCAGCCGGGCCGGATCGTCGAAATCGAGCATATGCGGCTGCGGTACGCGGTTGCGGAAGGTCACCACCGGTTTGTGCTGGACGATGAACTCCGAAACGATCGACGAGGTATCGGAAACCAGCACGTCGGCGGCGCGCTGCGCGGCCATCACCTGTTCCGGCTCGACGAAGCGGGCGTTGTCGCCAGCCAGCGCGCGGTAGCGCTCGAACAGGTCCGGGGCGCACTTGGGGTGCAGGGTCAGCAACCAGTAGCGTCCGCCACCGGCGATGTCCGCGGCGATCCGGTCGTACAGGTGTGGCGCCGCGCTCAGGCGCTCGGTGAAGGTGGAACCGAACAGCACCACCGGCCGGCCGCCGGCCGGCGCGCGCAGGGCGGCAGCCTGCCCGCCATCGTCGCGGAACAGCGGGTCGAGCTTGGGCCAGCCGGTTTCCTTCACCGCGAAATGGCCTTCGCGCGCGGCCAGTTCCTGGAACGGACGCGTCGTCGCCGGCCCCTGCGTGCAGTACAGGTCGAACAGGCCACGCACCCGGAAGTGCCCGCGCGCATCCTCGCGCTTCTGCACGTTGAAGCCATGGAACAGCTGCACCTTGGCGCCGGCGACGAACGGCGGCACCCAGTTGGCCGCGCTCAGCACCGCACGCGGGCGCATCGCCAGCGCCTGCTCCAGTCCGATGGACGGCACGCCTTCCAGGACGGCGCCGGCCGCGCCGTCCTGGAACCAGGCCGCGACCTCGTGGCCGCCCGCGTGCAACGCCTGCGCCAGAGGCGCGAGAATAGGCAGCGCATAGCGCTCCGTCGCAAACAGCAGGTATCCGGCCATCACCATGTCCTCTTCGACCGCTCCCACCGAACGGCCTCGCATCACGGCCTGCATTATCGCGTTCAACGAAGCCGCGCGCATCGGCGACTGCCTGGCCTCGCTGGCGTTCTGCGACGAGATCGTGGTGGTGGATTCGTATTCCACGGACGCCACCGTGGCGATCGCCGAGGCGGCAGGCGCGCGCGTGCTGCAGCGGCCATTCGACGGGTTCCGCAGCCAGAAGGCGTACTGCGTCGCGCAGGCGCGCCACGACTGGGTGCTGTGCCTGGACGCCGACGAGCGTGTGAGCCAGGAGCTGCGCCATGCCATCGAACAGGCACGCGACGCGGGATTTTCCGGTGCCGCCGGCTACCGCTTCGCGCGCCTGTCCGAGTATTTCGGCCGGTTCCTGCGCCATGGCAATGCCTATCCGGACCGCGTGCTGCGCCTGTTCGACCGCCGCCACGGTGGCTGGCGCGGCGCGCGCGAGATCCACGAAGCGGCCAGTGTCGACGGCGCCGTCCGCACGCTGGCGGGCGACCTGATCCACTACCCCTACCGCTCGTTCGAACAACAGCTGGCCAAGACCCAGCGCTATGCCCGCATGATGGCCGAACACGAATTCGCCCGCGGCAAACGCGCGACCCTGGGCAAGCTGGTACTGGCGCCGACCTGGCGCTTCTGGCGCGGCTGGCTGCTGCGCGGCGGCTTCCGCGATGGCTGGCACGGCCTGGTCTACGCCTATGTGCGCGCCAACTATGTGCGGCAGAAGACCATCATGCTGTGGCTGCTGCAGAACGGCCGGAACGTGGCCGATCCGCCCCGCGATCAGTCCTGAGCCAGGTGCGGCCGGTGCCGCCCGGGCGTGGCGACCAGCGACAGGCCGGCCAGCACGCCGACCAGCGTGGCATAGGTGCTCGCGGTGATCTGATGGGCGAACATCGACTGGGTCACGCCGCACAGTACATAGGCAACCACGACCATCACCCCGGCCGCCGCCGGCCCGCGGAATCCCCCTTCGCCGCTGCGGCGATGCAGATGGATGAACATCCACAATGGCAGCCCGTAGACGCACAGCAGCAGCAACAGGCCGGGTATCCCCTGGGTAGCGGCCCACTCGGCGATGTCGTTGTGCGCATGCCCCAGATGGCAGCGCTCCTCGACCGCGCCCGGTTTCCTGCAGTCCGGCAGGCGCTGCATGGCGGTATCGAAATGACCGATGCCCACGCCCGCCCATGGACGTTCCAGGAACGTATCCCAGGCCACCTGCAACCGCTCCAGGCGTGCGCCGGCAGAGGAGTCCACATCGCCGACCTCGATGCGTTGCACGTCCTCGTGCAGTTCGCTCAACCGGGTGCGCTCGCGCAGCTGCGGAACGGCCAGGACCAGCGCGGCCGCCACCACCACCAGGCCGGCCAGCGCGCCCAGGCGGACGCGCCCGCTGCCGCGGCGTATCGACAACGCCATCGCCAGCAGCAGCGCGAGCAATGCCGGCCATGCACCACGGCTGCCGCTGAGCAGGATCACGCCACCACCGGCCGCCATGCCCAGCGCGATCCAGCCCCAGCGCCCGGGAGGACGGCAGAACACCAGCAGCGCCATGAATACCAGGGAGACGTCGGCCAGGACGATGGAGTTGGTCCAGGCCTGCGCACGCGGCCAGCCCTGGACGACCTGGTAGCCGGCAACGGCAAGCGTGGCGAACAGGCCGGCCAGCGCACCCCACCACAGGGCTTCCAGGCGCGGACGGAACGCGCATACCCAGAGCAGCGCCCAGGGCATGGCCAGGAACCGGGTGCGGTAGCCCTCGTCCCTGAAAGCGCTTTCGAAATGCCACGTCGACACCACGGCAGAGACCAGCACCGCGACCGCCAACGCCAGCAGCAGGTAACCGAAGGTACCGGCGCGCTCCCGCGCCCGCCACAGGCTTGAAACGCCCACAACGCTGGTCACGAGCAGCACCACGGCAAAGGGAAGCACGTTGTATGGCGTACTGACCATCGCGGCCGGCAACAGGAACAACCCCACCGAAGCCAGCATGCCCAGTGCGTCGTTCCGCTCGAGACCGGCGGCCCCGGTATACGTCAGATTGCGTGCCATCGTGGCAACTCTGGGGCCGGAGCCATGAATCATTCCCTACCAGACAGACCACGGAGGCGGGGTATGTCGGCCCCCGGGCTTGTGGAAACGGCCGCCGGATGCGGCAACCGGGCGGACGATATCACGCCTGTATAATTTCTTTCTGCTCCGCCTCCCGTACCGCCCACCTCCTCATGAAACGCATCCTGGTAACCGGCGGCGCCGGCTTTCTCGGCTCGCACCTGTGCGACCGCCTGGTCGGAAACGGCCACGACGTGCTCTGCGTCGACAATTTCTTCACCGGCAGCAAACGCAACGTCGCGCACCTGCTGGGCAATCCCGGCTTCGAGCTGATGCGCCACGACGTCACCTTCCCGCTGTACGTCGAAGTGGACCGCATCTTCAATCTCGCCTGTCCGGCCTCGCCCATCCACTACCAGCACGATCCGGTCCAGACCACCAAGACCAGCGTGCACGGGGCGATCAACATGCTGGGCCTGGCCAAGCGGCTGGACGCACGCATCCTGCAGGCCTCCACCAGCGAGGTATACGGGGATCCGGAAGTGCATCCGCAGCAGGAAGGCTATTGGGGCCGGGTCAACCCGATCGGCCTGCGCAGCTGCTACGACGAGGGCAAGCGCTGCGCGGAAACGCTGTTCTTCGATTACTTCCGCCAGCACGGGCTGGACATCAAGGTCGTGCGCATCTTCAACACCTATGGGCCGCGCATGCACCCCAGCGACGGCCGGGTGGTCAGCAACTTCATCGTGCAGGCGCTCAAGGGCGAGGACATCACCATCTATGGCGACGGCAGCCAGACCCGCAGCTTCTGCTACGTGGACGACCTGATCGAGGCCATGGTGCGCATGATGGAAAGCGAACGCGGCTTCACCGGGCCGGTCAATATCGGCAATCCCGGCGAGTTCACCATGCTGGAACTGGCCGAGAAGGTGATCTCGCTGGTCGGAGGCGGCTCGCGGCTGGTCTTCCAGCCGCTGCCGGAGGACGACCCGAAGCAGCGGCAGCCGGACATCGCGCTCGCCCGCTCGGCCCTGGACTGGGAGCCGAAGGTGGCGCTGGACGACGGACTGAAGGAAACCATCGCCTACTTCCGCCAGGTGCTGGCGGCATGAGCACCGCAACCACCACCTTCTCCGTCGTCATCACCAGCTACAACTACCTCCAGTTCGTCGTCGAGGCCGTGGAAAGCGCGCTCGCGCAGACCCGGCCGGCCGCACAGGTCATCGTGGTGGACGACGGTTCGACCGATGGCTCGCCAGCCATGCTGCAGGAGCGCTACGGCGCCGATCCGCGCGTGACCTTGCTGTTCGGCGAGAACGAAGGGCAGCTGGCGGCGTTCCAGCGCGGCGTAGGCGCCGCCACGGCCGACGTGGTCTGCTTCCTGGACGCCGACGACCGCTGGAAGCCGCAGTACCTGGAGAAGGTCGGTACCGTCTACGACGAACGGCGCGACGTCGATTTCGTGTTCAGCGACCTGCGGACCTTCGGCATCGACAACCAGGACATCCTCTACGAGGACAGCAGGACGCCGATCGACCTGGGCTATACCGCGATCAGCACCTATTTCTTCGTCACCTGGTACGGCGCCCCGACCTCGGCGCTGTCCCTGCGCCGCCGCTGGGCGGACAACGTGCTGGACCTGCCGCACAGCTTCCGCAGGCAGTGGAAGCTGTGCGCCGATGCCTGCGTGGTGCATGGCGCCAGCATCCTGGGAGCCCGCAAGTTCTACCTGCCCACCGGCTGCGTCGAGTACCGCACCCACGGCAGCAACGGCTGGTGGGCGACCCGGCAACAGGCGGCCTCACTGCATCTCAACGGCCTGCGCAACTACGGCATCGTCCGCCATTACGCATGGCGCAGCGGGCTGGACGACGGTTGCTGCGTGCTGAGCAAGAACGAGTACCGCACCAAGCCGGCGCCCACGCGCAAGGAACGGAAGCGCTACGCGTCGTTGGCGCTGCGCGGCGACGCCCCGTGGTGGAAGCGCTGCGAACGCGCCGTCAGCATCCTGTTCGGGCGCAAGCGCGGCTGATCTCGGCAGAGCGTCACCACGGGACGCGGCGCGCGCCGGCGCGTCAGGAGCAGCTCTCGGCCCGCGTACGGAAGCGCTCCGGCAGGTCGTGCAGGAGCCGGCGGACGTCGAGCCTCAACCGGTAGCCCTCCCGCGCCAGCCAGCGCCACGGCCCGACGGATTCCTTCTCCCCCTCGCGGGCCTGGATGATCGAATCGAACGATTCGTCGCTGCTCACCAGGCCGCGTTTCAGGCCCAGGCATTCCACGCCGTGCAGCCAGGCCAGGTCCATGTAGTCGTCGACTGCCACCACCCATTCGTCGGCATGCCGCAGAAAGCGCACGGCCGCCTCCGGCGCGAGGTAATAGCCGAACGTGCACAGGGGGCTGCGCCAGTAGCGGTGGAGGACATGGTCGCCGAAACAGAGCCAGGGTTCGCTCGGCCTGTCGGCCGCATGCAGGCGGAAATACCCCACCTCGTCCGGCAACTGCCGCAGGTCGGCCAGCAACGCGGGCAGCGCCGGATCGATTGCGATGTCGTCCTCCAGGACGATCATGGGCTGCCCGCTTTCCAGGCAACGCCGCCAGAGCAGGTAGTGGCTCGCCCAGCAGCCGATTTCGCCGGGGCGGAACGGCCGGCCCTTGCGCAACAGCCGCTTCTTCTCGGCCACGTGACCGAACAACGGATGCGGCTGGCGCCCGTTCACCGCTTCGAAGAATTGCAACCGCAGTCCCAGAGCGGCCCCCTGGCGCTCCATCGACGACCGTCGGTCGGTCGAAGCGGGCAGGTTGATCACGTAGATCGGCAGTTCGGTCGTGGGCCGAGGCATGCGGGACACTTCTGGGTTTGGTGAGGCACGAATGGCGGGACGCGCCTGCCGACGGAGACGGAACAACCCCGTCCCCAATCGCATATCCCGGTGTGGCCACCGCCAAGATTGGCGGGACGGGACCGTCACGGTACAGGCGGAAATTTTCACAAGGATTGCACACGCACCCGTGCGCCCATGTGAACGGGAATCCCGGCCGCAAGGCCGCCATTCAGCCAGGGAAGGCGTCGATCAGGCGTCCGCTGCCGCCTTCACCAGCCGCGCCTGGAAGAAACCGTCGCCGCCTTGCTGTCCCGGCAGGCGCTGGCGCGTGCCCGCGTCGCCATGGCCGAAAGCCTCCGGCAACGCGTCGATACGGGCGTCCGGAGTCCGCGCCAGGAAGGCGGCAATCTGTTGCTGGTTCTCGCGCCGCAGGATCGAGCAGGTGGCGTACAGCAGCACCCCGCCGGGCGCCACCACCCGCCACAGGGCATCGAGCAGCCGCGCCTGCTGGGCGGCCAGCGCGTCGATGTCGCCAGGGCGGCGGTGCAGCAGCACGTCGGGCTGGCGGCGGACGACACCGGTGGCCGAGCACGGCGCGTCCAGCAGCACCGCGTCGAAGGGCTCGCCGTCCCACCATGCGCCCAGGTCGGCCGCATCCACCGCGCGTACCTGCGCCGCCGCGCCCACGCCGGTGCGGGCGAAGGTCTCGCGGATCCGCTGCAGACGCCGCGCGTCCACGTCCAGCGCCAGCAGGCGCAGGGCCGGATCACGTTCGAGCAGGTGCGCGGACTTGCCGCCCGGGGCGGCGCAGGCGTCCAGCACCCGGGCGCCGGGCGCCGGCGCCAGCGCATCGGCCACCTGCTGCGCCGACAGGTCCTGTACCGATACCCCGCCCTCGCCGAAATCCGGCAGGCTGGCGACCGGTACCGCAACCGGCAGGCGGATCGCATCGGCGGCCAGCGCCGACGCCTCGCCCTCGATGCCCGCCTCCCGCAGGCGCTGCAGATAGGCGTCGCGCGCATGGCGTTGGCGGTTGACCCGCAGCCACAGCGGCGCGGGCTGCAGGCTGGCGGCGAACACCGCCTCGGCCTGCGCGGGCCAGTCCCGCCGCACCTGCTCCAGCAACCAATCCGGCCAGGCGTCCTCGGCGCGGGCGGCGGGGAATCCTTCGCGCTGGGCGCGGCGCAGCACCGCGTTGACCAGGCCGGCCTGGCGCTCGCGTCCCAGCGCGCGCGCCGCCTCGACCGTGGCCGACAACGCAGCGTGCGCCGGCAGTTCCAGCGCGTCGAGCTGGGCGAAGCCGGCCAGCAGCAGCCCCTTCAGTTCGCCGTCGCGTGGTCCCAGCGGTTTCTGCAGCCACTGCCGCAGCGCCTGTTCGTAGACGGAACGGCGGCGCAGCGTGGCGAAGCTGATCGCCTCGAGCAGGGCGCGGTCGCGGCTGTCGTCCAGCCTGGGCAACGTGGCCGCCAGCTCCGCCTTCAACGAGCGGCCGCGGCCGATGACCGCGGCCAGCACCTTGGCCGCCAGTACGCGCGTCTGCACCCCCGGCTGCTGCTTTGCGCCGCCCTTCCACGGACCGGATGCCGAAACCGCCATCGGCTCAGCCCCCGACCGGCAGGTCGCGCCGGGCGTTGAGGTAGTCGGCGGCGGTGATCGCCTTGCCGCCCTCGCGCTGCACCACGCGCAGGCGCAGCGCGCCCTGTCCGCAGGCGATGTCGATGCCGTCGCGGGACGCGCCGATCACCGTGCCGGGCGCCTTGCCCTGGTCGCCGTCGATGGCCACGGCGCCATGGATGCGCACGCGCTCGCCGGCCAGCGTCGCCTCGGCCACCGGCCATGGGTTGAACGCGCGCACCCGCCGCGCCAGCGCGGCGGCGTCCTGGTTCCAGTCCAGCCGGGCTTCGGCCTTGTCGAGCTTGTGCGCATAGGTGACCCCGGCCTCCGGCTGGGCCTGCGCCACCGGCTTGAGGCCCGCGCGCAGCAGGCCCAGGCCATCGGCCAGCACCCGCGCGCCCATCTCGGCGAGGCGGTCGTGCAGCAGGCCGCCGGTATCGGTGTCGGCGATCGGGGTGCGCTGGCTCAGCAGCACCGGACCGGTATCCAGCCCGGCTTCCATCTGCATCAGGCAGACGCCGGTCTCGCTGTCGCCGGCCTCGATCGCACGCTGGATCGGCGCGGCGCCGCGCCAGCGCGGCAGCAGCGAGGCATGCACGTTCCAGCAGCCGTGGGTGGGAATGGCGAGCACCGCCCGCGGCAGGATCAGCCCGTAGGCGACCACGATCATCAGGTCCGGCTGCAGGTCGCGCAGCTGCTGCTGGGCTTCCGGGGTCTTCAGGCTCTCCGGCTGGAACACCGGGATGCCGCGGGCGATGGCCTCGAGCTTGACCGGCGACGGCATCAGGCCGCGGCCGCGGCCGGCCGGGCGGTCGGGCTGGGTGTAGACGGCAACCACTTCATGGTGGCGCGCGGCGGCCCCGAGCGAAGCGACGGCGAATTCCGGCGTACCGGCAAAAACGATTCTCATGCGATTCAACTCCCGGAAAGAACGACGGCGCCGAGGACGGCGCCGTGCGATGCGCGGACGGAAGGCCCGGACAGGCCGGGCGGCCCGCCTCAGGCGACGTGCTTGCGCTGCTTGGCCAGCTTCTTGCGCACCATCTCGCGCTTGAGCGGCGAGAGGTAGTCGATGAACAGCTTGCCGTCCAGGTGGTCCATCTCGTGCTGGATGCAGGTGGCCAGCAGGCCGTCGGCGGCCAGTTCGCGCTCCTTGCCCTCGCGGTCGAGGAAATGCACGACGATGCTGTCGGCGCGGGTCACGTCGGCATAGATGCCGGGCACCGACAGGCAGCCTTCCTGGTAGACGCGGCCGCTTTCGCTGGCGCTGGCGATCCGCGGGTTGATGAACACCTGCGGCGCGTCGTGCTCCTCGCTGACGTCGATGACCATGAAGCGCTTGTGCACGTCCACCTGGCTGGCGGCCAGTCCAATGCCGGGCGCGTCGTACATGGTCTGGAACATGTCGTCGAGCAGCTGCTGGAAGGCCGGCGTGGTCACTTCGGCGGCGTCGACGGCAGCGGCCTTGGTACGCAGCCGCGGGTCGGGGAATTCGAGAATGGGCAGGAGGGCCATGGGGTACACCGATAGGGGATATGCCGCGCAATCCGGCAGGACGTCCCAATTCTAGCGCCTGCGCTTGCCCGGCGCCCCGGGTTCTGCACTATAGTGCGCGAACCTGTTGGGGAATCAGGCAGATCGCAGCCATGCTGAAACAATTACGTACGGTCGCCGCCGTCGCGTTGCTGACCGTGACGACCTATGCCGTGGCGGTGGAATCGGGCGCCACCCATCCCGACACCTATGTGGTGCGGAAGGGCGACACGCTGTGGGACATCGCCGCCCGTTTCCTGAAGAAGCCGTGGCTTTGGCCGGAAATCTGGCAGGCCAACCCGCAGGTCAGCAATCCGCACCTGATCTATCCGGGCGACGTGCTGAGCCTGGCCTACCTGGACCGCGTGACCCCGCGGGCCACGGTCCAGCCGGGCAGGCGCGACGAGGCGCCGATCAACGCGGTGCCGCTGTCCGAGATTGAACCGTTCCTGAAGAACCTGTCCATCATGGACAGCTTCAAGGAGCTGCCCTATGTCGTCGGCCTGGAGGACAACCGCCTGCGCGGCAGCGCCGGCCAGCAGGCCTACGTGCGCGGCCTGCAGGGCGCCCAGCCGGGCCAGCGCTACGCGCTGCTGCGGCCCACGGTCCGTTACGGCCAGCCCAAGCCCAGCGACGACCTGGACGTCCGTGGCGACACCACGCCGCTCACCGGCAACCTGTGGAAGAGCTATGTCGCCAGCAGCGACCGCCATGAACTGCTCGGCTACGAACTGGCCCAGGTCGCCGTCGGCACCGTAAGCCATGTCGGCAGCGGCGAGCGCGAGGCGTCCACCCTGCTGTTGCAGGACAGTGGCCGCGAGGTCCGCGCCGGCGACCGCCTGGTGCCGGTGCAGGCCAATCCCTACGACCTCCAGTTCGTTCCGCATGCGCCGGCCGCGTCGTTCACCGACGGCCACCTGCGCGTGCTGGCTGTAGCCGACGCTCTTACCTCCGGCGGCCCGCGCGACGTCATCGCCATTTCCGGCGGCAGCCGCGACGGCATCGACAACGGCACCGTGTTCTCGGTCTGGCGCAGCGGGCGCCACGTCAACGACCGCGTGACCGGCATGGCGACCTCGCGCACGGACGACGCGCTGAAGCCGGGTGCCGGCCGCGTGTCGCTGCCCGACGAGTACGCCGCCCATGCCATGGTGTTCCGCACCTTCGACAAGGTCAGCTATGCGCTGGTGATGGAAGGCACCAAGCCGGCGCGCGTCGGTTACGAGCTCAAGCATCCCGACGCGCAGTAGCCGTCGCGGCAGAAACCGACGTTGCACCACGACGGCGCCCGAGGGCGCCGTCGCCGTTTCGGCGCCAGCATGCCGGGCATGCCTACTCCTGCTGACGATGACCGCCGCCGCGCTGAAGTCGACGCCCTGCTGGCGCTGGTCATGGCCGGCGGCCCGGCCCGTGCGGCCCGCGATCTGCTCGACCGCTTCGGCAACGCCGCGGATGCGCTGGCGGCAGGCCCCACGGCCTGGGCCGCGACCGGCCTCGGCCCACGCCCGGCCAACGCCCTTGCCGCCCCCGGGCCGGAGCGCGTGGAACAGGCCCGCCGCTGGCTGGAACATCCGCGCCACCACCTGATCGGCTGGCAGGATGCCGACTACCCGCCGCTGTTGCGCAGCAGCCCGAATCCCCCGCTGGCGCTGTTCGTCGATGGCGACCCGGCCTGTCTCTGGCAGCCCGCGATCGCCATCGTCGGCAGCCGCAACCCCAGCGCGGGCGGGCGCGACAACGCCTACGATCTCGCACGCGCGCTGTCGGCGACGGGCCTGTGCATCGGCAGCGGGCTGGCCGCGGGCATCGACGCGGCGGCGCACCGCGCCGCGCTCGATGGCGGTGGCGCCACCTTCGCCGTGATCGGCACCGGCCCGGACCTGGCCTATCCCCGCCGGCATGCCCTCCTGCAGGAACAGGTCGCGGCCAGCGGCGCGGTGGTCAGCGAATACCCGCCCGGCACGCCGCCGCGCAATGGTCAGTTCCCCGCCCGCAACCGGCTGCTGGCCGCGCTGTCGCTGGGCACGGTGGTGATCGAGGCGGCCGAACGCTCCGGCGCCCTGATCACCGCGCGGCTGGCCGCCGAGGCCGGCCGCGAGGTGTTCGCGGTACCCGGCTCCATCCGCAATCCTATGGCGCGCGGCTGCCACCGGCTGATACGCGACGGCGCAACACTGGTGACACAGGCGGCCGACATCCTTGAAGGCGTGGCCAATCTGGCCGGCGAACTGGCGGGCGCCTTGCAAAACCGGTTGTCGACCCCCATTCCGGATGCGCCGGGCGCCCCCTGCCCGGCCTTCGCCCCACCGGACCCGGACTACCAGCGCTTGTGGAATGCGCTGGGCCACGACCCAACCGGTATGGATTCACTGATCAGACGCACCGGATTGACGGCCAGCAGGCTGTCATCCATGCTGCTGGCCATGGAACTGGAGGGAAAGGTGTCGTCCGCATACGGCTGCTACACCCGAACCTGAGGTTCCTTCACCTCCACAGCGCCGCTTGGCGCAGGCCGAGGGCAATGAAAGAGAGCATCCTGGACGTCCTGCTGTATCTGTTCGAACACTATTTCAGCGAGGACGCCGATCTCATAAGAGACCGCGATTCGCTGCAGAACGGCCTGATCCAGGCCGGTTTCAGCCCCACCGAGATCAACAAGGCGTTCGACTGGCTCGATGCGCTGGCCGAGCAGCGCCCCGCCGTGGGCCAGGCGCGCGTGGACGGGCCGGTGCGCATCTTCCATGGCCCCGAGCTGGACAAGCTGGACGTGGAGAGCCGCGGCTTCCTGCTGTTCCTGGAACAGCACGGCATCCTCGACGCCGACCAGCGCGAGCTGGTCCTGGACCGCGCGATGGCGCTGGACCAGGACGAACTGGACCTGGACGACCTCAAGTGGGTCGTATTGATGGTGCTGTTCAACCAGCCGGGCGCCGAAGCGGCCTATGCCTGGATGGAAACCCAGATGTTCGTCGACGAGCCCGAACCGCTGCATTGAGGGCGAGGGTCGACCGCGGCACCTCGCCTGCCCTTTACTCCTCCACCCGATGGCCCCCGTTGAAACGGCCGCTTCGCGGCAAGGCCGGTCGCGGCTGAGGCCACCCCTGCATCATGACGAAGGCAGGCGGCGCGCCGCCGCCACGGCACCCGCATAAGGAAATCCCCATGAGCCAGTGGTTCTATGCCGAGGGCAACCGCGAACGCCGCGGCCCGCTGCCCGCCGAGAACATCGCCGCGCTGTTCCGCTCCGGGCGCATCGCCGGCGATACCCTGGTCTGGCGCGAGGGCGCCGGCGACTGGCGTCCGCTGCGCGACTTCGCCGCCGAGCTCGGCTTGGACATGCCCGCCGGCCCCGCGCCGGAACCGGCCGTGCCGCCGCTGCCGCCCCAGGTGCAGCATGTGCACGTCGTCGCACCGGCACCGGCGCCCAGGCCCGGATTGTCCGGCTGCGCCATCTTCGGCATCGTCGCCGCCGTGGGCGGCCTGATAGTGGTGGCGGTCGGCGGCATCCTCGCGGCGATCGCGGTGCCGGCCTACAACGATTACCTGCTGCGCGCGAAAGTGACGGCCGCGCACGCCCAGCTGCAGCCGCTGGCCGCCGACGTCGCCCATTCCCTGACGACCGGCGGCCATTGCCCGGTCAACGGCGACGAAGGTTTCCACAGCCCGGAAAGCTACGCCGGCGGCGATATCGCGGCCGTGCGCATCGGCCGCTTCGGCAACGACCACTGCGGCCTGGAAGCGCGCTTCCACGTTCCCGGAAAAGCGGCGCTTGACGGCAAGCACCTCTGGCTCGACTACGATACGCAGACCGCCACCTGGTCCTGCAGCTCCGACGTGGCGGACAAACATCTGCCGGCCCACTGTCGCGGCTGATTCAGGACGAACAGAACATTACGGGGAACATTTAGATGAGTCAGTGGTACTACGCCGATGCCCAGCGCGAGCGGCATGGGCCGGTCGAGGCCGACATCCTCCGCGACAAGTTCCGCAGGAACGAACTGGACCTGGCCACCCTGGTCTGGCGCGAGGGCATGTCGCAGTGGCAGCCGCTCTCGGCGATGGCCGAGGAACTGCAGCTGCTGGTGCAGGCGGACGCCGGCACCGGCATCGACCTGCGCGCGGACTACCAGGCCATCGAGGACGGCACCGCCGTAACCAAGGCCGCCGCCAGCCCGTATTCGCCCTACGCCGCCCCCGCCAGCACCGGGATGGGCGAGGCGGTGGTCAATGGCGGCGAGATCGTCTACGCCGGCTTCTGGAAGCGCGTGGCGGCCTATTTCATCGACAGCCTGGTCGTCGGCATGGTCGGCGGCGTGATCGCCATGGTCATCGGCATGGTGCTGGGCATCGGCATGGCCGGCCTGGGCGGCGGCAGCGACGCCATGGGCGCCGGCTTCATCGCGATCCAGCTGCTGACCAACCTCATCTCCATCGGCCTGTCGGCCGCCTACTACGCCGGCTTCCACGCCTCGTCGGGCAAGGCCACGCTGGGCAAGATGGCGGTGGGCATCAAGGTGGTGCGCAGCAACGGCGAGCGGATCACCATAGCCCGCGGCATCGGCCGCTACTTCGCCGCCATGCTCAGCGGCCTGATCCTGTGCATCGGCTACCTGATGGCTGCCTTCACCGAGCGCAAGCAGGGCCTGCACGACATGATCTGCGACACCCTGGTGGTGGACAAATGGGCGTTCACCGACCATCCGGAATGGCAGCAGCGCGGCCTGGGCACGGTGACCATCGTGATCCTGTCGCTGTTCGGCGTGCTGGTCGTGGTGGGTATCGTCGCGCTCCTGGCGGTGATCGGCATCGCCGCCTCCAATTTCAGCTGAGTCACGCGCCGCCGCTTGACAACGGCGGTCTCTCCGTGATTTCTCTGGACAGGAAAGCTGAACGCCCGGGCCCCCGCCCGGGCGTCGGCATATCCGGATCGGCCGTCGCGGCTTCACTAAAGGGCGCGTTTGCGC
>NZ_WIDL01000001.1 GCF_009496535.1 Stenotrophomonas sp. MYb238 | reverse complement strand
TGCTGGTGTCGCTGCACCGGGCGGTGGAGCCCGGGCGGCAGGCGCGGCTGGCGGCGCGCCGCCAGCGCCAGGCCTGCTTCGACCAGGGCGGCCTGCCGGACTTCCGCGCCGATACCGCGCACATCCGTGAAGGCGAATGGACGGTCGCGCCGACCCCGGCGGCCCTGCAGGACCGCCGCGTCGAGATCACCGGCCCGACCGACGCGAAGATGGTCATCAACGCGCTGAACTCCGGCGCCCGGGTGTTCATGGCCGACTTCGAGGATTCGACCTCGCCGACCTGGCGCAACCTGCTGGCCGGCCAGCAGGCGCTGGCCGGCGCGGTGCGTGGCGATCTCGAGTACACGGCGCCGGCGGCGGGCGGCAAGCCCGGCAGGCACTACACGCTGCGCCCGTTCGAGGAACAGGCGGTGCTGATCGTGCGGCCGCGCGGCTGGCACCTGGACGAGAAACACGTGCTGGTCGACGGCCAGCCGATCGCCGGCGGCCTGTTCGACGCGGCCGTGTTCGCCTTCCACAACGCCCGCGCGCTGATGCGCCGGGATCGCGGCCCGTACTTCTACCTGCCCAAGCTGCAGTCGATGGAGGAGGCGGCGCTGTGGGAAACCGCGCTGTCGCACATCGAAGGCATGCTCGGCCTGCCGCACGGGCAGATCAAGGTCACGGTGCTGATCGAGACCTTGCCGGCGGTGTTCGAGATGGACGAGATCCTGCACGCGCTGAAGGACCGCATCGTCGGCCTGAACTGCGGGCGCTGGGACTACATCTTTTCCTACCTGAAGACCTTCCGCCGCCACCCCGGCAAGGTGCTGCCCGAGCGCGGCCAGGTGACGATGACCCAGCCGTTCCTGAAGGCGTATTCGGAACTGCTGATCCGGACCTGCCACCGCCGCGGCGCGCATGCGATGGGCGGCATGGCCGCGCAGATCCCGATCAACCACGACGCGGCCGCCAACGAGCAGGCGCTGGCGCGGGTGCGCGCGGACAAGCTGCGCGAAGTCAGCGCCGGGCACGACGGCACCTGGGTGGCGCACCCGGCGCTGATCCCGGTGGCGCGCGCGATCTTCGACGAGCACATGCCCGGGCCGAACCAGCACCACGTGCTGCGCCGCGACGTGCAGGTCACGCGCGAGGACCTGGTCGCCCCGTGCGCCGGCACCATCACCCGCGCCGGCTTCGAGAACAGCGTGGAAGTGTGCGTGCGCTACATGGCCGCGTGGCTGGACGGCAACGGCTGCGTGCCCATCCACAACCTGATGGAGGACGCGGCCACCGCCGAGATCAGCCGCAGCCAGATCTGGCAGTGGCTGCATGCCGGCAACCAGCACCTGGACGACGGCACCGCCGTCGACCGCGCACTGCTGGAAAGTACGCTGCGCGCCCTGCCGGCGCGGCTCGGCGACACCGCCGCGCTGCCAGGCGGCGGCCGCATCACCCAGGCCATCGGCCTGCTCGACGAACTCAGCCGCGCCGACGAACTGGCCGAGTTCCTGACCCTGCCGGCGTACCGGCAGATCGACTGACGGCTTCCTTCTTTCCCGTCCTTCCCCGTACCCGTCCTCCCTCGTAGGAGCGGCTTCAGCCGCGAAGAAGCTTTCCCGGCAAAGCCCGATCGCGACTGAAGTCGCTCCTGCAGGTCATGCGCCCCCCCAAGGAGTTCCCATGAGCACCCATCAGCAACAGATCGACGCCCTGCAGCACGACTGGGACAGCAATCCGCGCTGGACCGGCGTCAGCCGCCCCTACAGCGCCGCCGACGTGGTGCGCCTGCGCGGCAGCGTGCAGCCCGAATACACGCTGGCCCGGCGCGGCGCCGAACGCCTGTGGCAGCTGGTCAACGGCGAGGCGAAGAAGGGCTACGTCAACGCCTTCGGCGCGATCAGCGCCGGCCAGGCGATGCAGCAGGCCAAGGCCGGGCTGGAAGCGGTGTACCTGTCCGGCTGGCAGGTGGCCGCCGACGGCAACACCTCCGAGACCATGTACCCGGACCAGTCGCTGTACGCCTACGACTCGGTGCCGACCATGGTCCGCCGCATCAACAACACCTTCCAGCGCGCCGACGAGATCCAGTGGAAGAACATCATCGACGGCAAGCTCAAGGCCGAGGACGCCATCGATTTCTTCCTGCCGATCGTGGCCGACGGCGAGGCCGGCTTCGGCGGCGTGCTCAACGCCTACGAACTGATGAAGAACATGATCGTCGCCGGCGCCGCCGCGGTGCATTTCGAGGACCAGCTGGCCGCGGTGAAGAAGTGCGGCCACATGGGCGGCAAGGTGCTGGTGCCGACCCAGGAGGCGATCCAGAAGCTGTCGGCCGCGCGCCTGGCGGCCGACGTGCTGGGCGTGCCGACGATTGTCCTGGCCCGCACCGACGCCGAGGCGGCCAACCTGCTGACCAGCGACTTCGACCCGAACGACGCGCCGTTCGTCACCGGCGAGCGCACCGCCGAAGGCTTCTACCGCGTGAAGAACGGCCTGGAGCAGGCGATCAGCCGCGGCGTGGCCTACGCCCCGCACGCCGACCTGGTGTGGTGCGAGACCGGTACCCCGGACCTGGGCTTCGCCCGCGAGTTCGCCCAGGCCGTGCACGCCGCCAGCCCCGGCAAGCTGCTGGCCTACAACTGCTCGCCCTCGTTCAACTGGAAGAAGAACCTGGACGACAGGACCATCGCCCGCTTCCAGGACGAACTGGCCGCGCTGGGCTACAGGTACCAGTTCATCACCCTGGCCGGCATCCACATCAACTGGTTCAACACCTTCAGGTTCGCCCGCGACTACGCCCGCGGCGAGGGCATGCGCCACTACGTGGAGCAGGTGCAGGAGCCGGAGTTCGCCGCGCGCGGGCAGGGCTATACCTTCGTCTCGCACCAGCAGGAGGTGGGCGCCGGCTACTTCGACGACGTGACCACGGTGATCCAGGGCGGCGCCTCCAGCGTCACCGCCCTGACCGGCTCCACCGAGGAGGCGCAGTTCCAGCCCGGCCGGGCGGCCTGACGGCGCCATATCGATACGTTTTCCGTTGCACGGGTATGGTGCGGGGGCGGCCACGATGGCCGCCCTTTCCCGGGATGCGGCTGAATGGGGCGGATGCCGGATTGCGACATCCCGCACGCTTTGCGCCGGTGCTATCCTTCCGCGCTGGCCCCAGGGGACGACGGGGCGGTGGGGCTGAGGGAAATGACCAGCGACAGTGCTGCAATCATGGCCGAAGAGCGCGAACTGGGCGTCGCCCGCATGGCGATGGCCGAAATCGTGCATCCCGTCCTGTCGCCCGACGAGTTCGCGCTGTTCTCGCGCTTCGGGCGGCAGCGCCAGGTCGCCGCCGGGGAGATGCTGTTCCGCCGCGGCGATTCCGGCGACGGCATGTTCGTCATCGTCAGCGGCATCGTCGATCTCGATTTCGGCGAGGACCTGGTGGTCAAGTACCTGGGTCCGGGCGAGTTCTTCGGCGAACTGGGCCTGCTGATCGGCGACCACCGGCGCGGCGCCGATGCCCGCGCCTCGACGGAACTGACCCTGCTCGAACTGGCCCACCCCGATTTCCAGAAGCTCGTCGATCACGACCCGGGCCGGGTCGCCTACTTCCTGCGCCGCACGATCATGCGCGTGGTGTCCAACGAGCAGATGCTGATCCGGCAGCTGCGCCGCCGCAACCACGACCTGGAAGCGGCGCTGGACAACCTCTATACCACCACGCACCAGCTCAGCCATACCGAGGAGCTGGTGCGGACGGACGAACTGACCGGCCTGCACAACCGCCGCGGCCTGACCCTCTACCTGCAGGAATGCCGGCAGCCCTCGCGCAACCCGCCGCAGGGCCTGCTGCTGATCGACTGCGACCGTTTCAAGAGCATCAACGACGAGCATGGCCACCTGATCGGCGACCGCGTGCTGCAGGCGGTGGCCAACATCCTGCGCTCGGTGGTGCAGCCCGGCGGGCTCGCCTGCCGCCTGGGCGGCGACGAGTTCTGCCTGCTGGTGCAGGACGCCGATGCCGAAGTGCTGGAGCATGTGGCCGGCTTCGTCCTGCATGCGGTGCAGGGCCTGCTGGAGCGCTCGCAGCCGGTGCCGCGCGTCTGCCCGGTGAGCATCGGCGCCTGCCTGCTCGATCCGGCGCGCGACTGGAACGACTGGTACGCCCACGCCGACAGCGCCCTGTACGAGGCCAAGCGGCGCGGCGGCAACCGGCTGCAGTGGCCGGTGGACTGGCTGGGTGCGGGCTGACATGCAGCAGGCGTCCGCCGCGCACGACAGCGATGGGATGGCGGGCGCTCCGGCCCCCCGCGTACACACGCTGCTGCTGACCGACCTGTGCGATTCGGTCGCCCTGGTGGAACGGCTGGGCGACACTGCGGCCGCGGAACTGTTCCAGGAACACGACCGGCTGGTGCTGCGCCTGCAGCAGCACTGGAAGGGACGGATGATCGACCGCTCCGACGGCCTGCTGCTGCTGTTCGAGCGCCCGGTCGGCGGGCTCGGGTTCGCGCTGGACTACAGGCATGGGCTGGAGGAACTGGGGCGCTCGCGCGGGATCGATCTGCAGGCGCGGACCGGCATGCACGTCGGCGAGGTGCTGACCTGGCACAACAGCGCCGAAGCGGTGCAGGCCGGCGCCAAGCCGCTGGAGGTCGAGGGCCTGGCCAAGCCGCTGGCCGCGCGGCTGATGGCGCTGGCGCGGCCGGGGCAGATCCTGCTGTCGGCCGTGGCCGAATCGCTGGCGCGCCGCTCGGCCCGCGAACTGGGCGGACGCAGCGAGCACCTGCTGTGGAAGTCGCACGGTCGCTGGCACTTCAAGGGCGTGCCGACCACGCAGGAGGTCTTCGAGGTCGGCGAGCCCGGCTTCGCCCCGCTGCGCATGCCGCGCAGCACGCCCAAGGCCTGGCGCGACCTGCCACTGTGGCGGCGCCCGGTGGCGCTGGTGGCGGAATTGGCGCTGCTGGTGGCGCTGGGTATCGGAACCTGGATCGTCCTGCGCCCGGAACCGGCCATCGCCTTCGCCGAGCGCGACTGGGTGGTGATGGGCGACCTGCGCAACCTGACCGGCAATGCCGTGCTGGACGATTCGATGGCGCAGGCATTCCGCATCAGCCTCGAGCAGTCGCGCTACATCAATGTGCTCAGCGACATGACCGTCAGCGACACGCTGGCGCGGATGAGGAAGGAGCGGGGCACGCGCATAGACCGGACCATCGGCAGCGAGATCGCGATCCGCGACGGCGCCCGCGCCGTCGTCCTGCCGACCCTGGCCGAGGTCGGCGGGCGGTTGCGGGTGACGGTGGAGGTCATCGATCCGCAGACCCAGGCCACCGTCTATGTGCTGAGCCGGGATGTCAGACAGATCGACGGGCTGTTGGCGACGATCGACGGCGTCGCCCAGGCTGTGCGCGACCGGCTTGGTGAATCGTCGGAAGCGATCCAGCAGATGTCGCAACCGCTGCCCGAGGTAACCACCGGCAGCCTGGATGCGTTGAAGATGTACGCCTTGGGCGTGAAGACCTACAACGACCGCCGCATGGACGATGCGCGTGCGTTGTTCCAGAAGGCGGTGGATATCGATCCGGAGTTCGCACTGGCGCTCGTCGGCGTCATGCGTACCTACATGTCACAGGGAGAAGCCGAAAAAGCGGGGGCACCTCTGCGCCAAGCCGCCGCATTGCGCGACCACCTGTCCGTGCGCGACCGCCTGTACGTGGAGGCCTGGGAAGCGGAGTTCGAACCCCAGCCGTCGCGGAACGCCCCGGCGAAATGGCGTCTGTTGGCCGAGGTGTATCCGGACATCGCAGCCGCGCAGCAGAATTACGCCTGGGCCGAGTTCGTGAAGGGAAATCTGGACGAGGCACAGGCTGCGGCTGGCGTCGCCGCGACTTCGAAGGAACCCTTGCGATACGTCTCCAGGGAACTGATCGGCCGCATCCAGCTGGTGAAAGGGGAATACGACGCTGCGATCCGCAGCTTCGTAGAGTCCGAAAGGATCTCCGGGGCGCCACCCAACCGTCGCCATGCTTCGGCCCTGGCCGCCCTTGGCAACGTGCAGGACGCCTTGCGCATGCTGGAGGCCTGCGCGGAACGCGAGCCATCCGATGCGCTTGTCCATGTGGAGTGGACGGCGGCATTGCTTGCTGCCGGACGGACCGGGGAAGCATTGCGGGTCGCGGACGAGGGCGTCGCCAAGGCGGCCACCAGCAATGATGTCCTGCGCGTGCCCCTGCATCTGGGGGCGTTGGTCGCCCGTTATCGGGCCGGCGAGCAACCTCCCCCGTCCGAACTGGCGGGGTTGATCGACCATGTCATCCAGGCGGCCGATGTCGCCGGCGCAGGCGAAATGGATGATCTGGTTGCCATTGCGCTCGCGGGCGCGCGCCTGAAACAGCGGTTCGAAGGGACGCCGTTGGGCGTGGCCGAGGAGCGTCGTCTGGCGGGGTTGGTGGAGCGTTCAGGCCATCCGCGGAACGAGGCGTTGCTCGCGATCATAGCCGCCGATCAGTGGCGGTTGCGGGGCGATCCCGGGCGATCGGTGGAGCAGCTGCGTGCGGCCGGCAAGGGCAGCGGCTTCATCCAGTGGCATGTGGCGATGCGGGATGCGCTGCTGGCCGCTGGGGACCGGGAAGGGAGCCGGCAGGAACAACGCTGGCTTTCCAGCCATCAGGGCATGGCATACGGCGACCCGCTCGGTGCGCAGGCGTTCGTGGTGATGAACGTAGCGGACACGATCGCGGCGGATGCCGCGATCGCAGGTGTCGCCTCAGTCGTTGAGGCAGAAGACGATGGTATGCGCCGCCTCGGAGGTCATGCTCTGCAATAGCTGCTCGCGTGCGGCCTGGATGGCCTCCTTGCTGGCCAGCGTGCTGACACGCATGCAGCTGTTGCCACACAGGGCCTGTGCGGCTTCTGAAGGCGACAGGCCTGCCTGGATCAGGGCCTGTTCCGGGTCGAGAACGAACAACTCGCGGAAGGCGTCGTCTTCCGACAACAGGTCAAGCAGGTGCGCGGCCATTTCCTGGCTCAGCGGTGGGTGTGCGGCATTGCCGTCGTGATTGGTGCTCATGGGTCCCCTGTGGTGTTTGTCCCCCCGTTTGATCCCGGGGTCGTTGCTGAGCATACAGTCGAAACATGTCCGTTTGATCAAATGCCCGTCGGCTGATGGCCGCGGGTCGGGGAGAAAAGGTGAGAGTACGTCGATGCCGTGCCATGGTCATGGAGCCGAGCGAAGTTTCGTCTCTGGATGTTGGAGATCTGCTGGCAGGAGGCGACGGGCTGCGCACCCGCGTCGAGATCCGGGTATGGGCCGCCCACCTGGATGAGCACAGGCTTGTAAGCCCCGAGCAGGCACGGTGGCTGCTCCAATGCAGCGCCCAACGCTGGCAGACGTTGCCCGAGGACCCCGATTCGCAGGCGTTGGTGCTCTCGTTGCTCGAACTGGAATTGCTGGTGGCCGAAGAGACGTCGCCCATCACGCCGGAGAACGGGCCTGCCCACCAGGCCGGCCCGTCCGATGGCCACTGGTGGCCGCTGGCGGCGATCCATCACCGTCATTCGCGCTGGCAGGGCGTGGACAGCGTGACGGACATGGAGAGGAACCAACTTGTCACGGCGCAAGACCTCCGCCGGCAGCTCGGGTCGCCGCCGCCAGCGGTAGTGGATCATCCGCCGGCGGCAGGGCAGGTCGACCTTCCGGACGTTCCCGCCAGTGCGCTGGAATCGCTGGGGCGGATGCGTGTGACCTGCCGCAACTTCGATTCCGGTCGCGCCCTGTCCCTCGGGCAGCTTTCGGCCGTCCTGCAACAGACGTTCCGCGCGCATGCGCAGCTCGAACCCGCGCCCGGCCTGGTGTTCCTGAAGAAGAACGTGCCCTCCGCCGGCGGCCTGCATCCATTGGAAGCGTGCCTGCTGGTACAGCGCGTGGAAGGCGTGGCCCCGGGCCTCTATCGCTATCACCCGCTCCGGCATGCGCTGACGCCGGTGGTCCCGGAGCAGGAGTTCGACGCGGAAATGGCGGGGCGCTTCCTGGCGGGCCAGCACTGGTTCGCGGACGCGGCGGTGCTGGCGATCCTGGTCTGCCGCTTCGAGCGCAGCCTCTGGAAGTACCGCAACCACCGCAAGGTCTATCGCGCGATGATGCTCGATGCCGGCCACATGTCGCAGGCGCTGTACATGGCCGCGACCGAATGCGGGCTGGGCGCCTTCGTGACCTCGGCGATCAACGAGATCGACATCGAGAAGGTGCTTGCGCTCGATCCCCTGAAGGAAGGCCCGCTGGCCATCTGCGGCATGGGCTGGCGCGCGCAGGAAAGAACGACGGCCGAACTGGACCCGCTGGAAAGCGTCTGGCGCGCGCCGGCCGGCACCTGAGATCCGTCCGCGGGCGGGGCAGGATTGTCAGTCCGCCTCGAAATCCACCAGCACCGCGCCATCGCCGACCTGGTCGCCGCCGCGCACGCGGTAGCCGGTGACCACGCCGTCGGCCGGCGCCTGCAGGGTGTGTTCCATCTTCATCGCCTCCATCACCAGCAGCGGCGTGCCGCGTGCGACCTTGCTGCCGGGTTCGGCCAGCAGGGCGATGACCCGGCCGGGCATCGGCGCGAGCAGGCTGCCGCCATGGTCGCCACTGCCGTCGGCATCGGCAACCGGGTCGTGCAGGGTGAAGCGGCGTTGCCCCGTGTCGCCGAAGACGTGCAGGGTGTCGCCGTCGCGCACGACGCTGCCGCGGAACAATGCGTCTGCGATCTGCAGCGCGTAGCCGCCACCGCCCGCGCTGCCGGTGACCGGCATGCGTTCGTCGCCGATGCGCACCTGCCAGCCGTCCGCCTGGCGCTGCACCTGCAGCGTCCGCTGCTGCTGCAGGTGTTCCAGCGTGACTGGCCGCGCCGCCGGACCGGCCAGGCGCCAGCCGTCGGCGATGGCCCATGGCGACGCGTCGGCCTGCGCGGGTGAGCTTTCCTCGACGGCGAGTACCGCCGCCAGCGCCCAGTCGGCTTCGGTCGCGGCGTGGTGCCGGATGTCCAGCGCGTCGCGTTCGCGTTCGATCAGCGCGGTGTCGAGATCGGCCTGGCGGAAGGCGGTGGTCGCCACCAGCCGATGCAGGAAGCCGGCGTTGGTGACCACGCCCACCACCTCGCATTGCGCCAGCGCCTGCCGCATGCGCCGCAGCGCGCCGTCGCGGTCCGCGTCCCAGACGACGAGCTTGGCGATCATCGGGTCGTACCACGGACTGATCGCATCGCCCTGCTCGACGCCGGCATCCACGCGCACATGGGTGCCGGCCTGCGGCAGCCGCAGGTGGCGCAATACGCCCGTCGAGGGCAGGAAACCGCGATCGGCGTCCTCGGCGTACAGCCGCGCCTCGATGGCATGGCCGTGGATGGCGAGCTGCGCTTGCGTCCTGGGCAGGCGCTGGCCGGCGGCCACGCGCAGCTGCCACTCCACCAGGTCGGTGCCGGTGATCAGCTCGGTGACCGGGTGCTCGACCTGCAGGCGGGTGTTCATTTCCATGAACCAGAATTCGCCGCTGGGTGCGGCGATGAACTCCACCGTGCCGGCGCCGACGTAGCCGACCGCACGCGCGGCGTCGGTCGCCGCCTTGCCCATCGCCGCGCGGCGTTCGGGCGTCATGCCCGGCGCGGGCGCTTCTTCCAGCACCTTCTGGTGGCGGCGCTGCACCGAACAGTCGCGCTCGAACAGGTGGACCACCTCGCCATGGCTGTCGCCGAACACCTGGATCTCGATATGGCGCGGCCGTTCGATGTACTTCTCCACCAGCACATGCGCGTTGCCGAACGCCGACTGCGCCTCGCGCTGGCAGCTGGCCAGCGCCGCCTCGAAATCCGCGCCGGCCTCGACCCTGCGCATGCCCTTGCCGCCGCCGCCGGCGCTGGCCTTGATCAGCACCGGGTAGCCGATGGCGTCGGCCTGCGCGCGCAGGAACGCCGGCTCCTGGCGCTGCCCGTGGTAGCCCGGCGTCAGCGGCACGCCGGCCTGCTGCATCAGCGCCTTGGCCGCGCTCTTGTCGCCCATCGCCTCGATCGCGCTGGCCGGCGGGCCGATGAAGACGATGCCGGCATCCATGCAGGCGCGGGCGAATCCGGCGTTCTCGGACAGGAAGCCGTAGCCGGGGTGGATTGCCTGCGCGCCGGTGCGGCGCGCGGCCTCGAGGATGGCCTCACCGCGCAGGTAGCTTTCCGCCGCCGGTGCGGGGCCGATGTGGATCGCCTCGTCGGCCAGGCGCACGTGCCGCGCGCCGCGGTCCGCGTCCGAGTACACCGCCACCGTGGCGATGCCCAGGCGGCGGCAGGTGGCGATGACGCGGCAGGCGATTTCGCCGCGGTTGGCGATCAGGATCTTGTCGAACATGGCGATTTCCATGACGTGCTGTGCATGCGCAGCGGAAAGAGCGAAAGGCCGATGCCCCGGCTTTCGCAGTTGTGTGTGCTGTTGCTTCTCAGGGTTCCCTTCCGCAGCGACGGAGCCGACTGGAAAAACCCGAAGGGCGGCGTGCAGGGGTTCGGCGGGAAAAAGCGAAGCACTGCTTCGCCCCGCCGGACGGGCAGACGCCGTGCGGCGACTGCCCCGGACTCGGCCGCGAAGCGGGCGAGCACGCCGTTTTTCGACGAGACAGGGATGTCTCGTCGAAAAATCCCGGCGGCGAAGTGGACCCGGCGCGCGCAGCGCGTCGGGCGCGGAGGCAGGGGGTGCTTGACCAGCCATTCGGCTGTTGAACAAGCGTTTCTTTTGGCTGGCTTTTCTTTGCACGCGCAAAGAAGAGATTTTTCAACAGCCGAATGGCTGGTCAAAGTAGCTCGCTCCCCGACAGGGGAGCGAAAGCCTTTGCTTAGGCTGTTCAGGTCCAGGACGACCATCACATCCGGAACACGCCAAACCGCGTGTCCTGCGCCGGCGCATTGAGGCTGGCGGCCAGCGCCAGGCCGAGGATGCGGCGGGTATCGGCCGGGTCGATCACCCCGTCGTCCCACAGCCGCGCGCTGGCGTAGTAGGGGTGGCCCTGCCGTTCGAACTGCTCGCGGATCGGCGCCTTGAACGCCTCTTCCTCGTCGGCCGGCCACTGCCCGCCCTTGCCTTCGATGCCGTCGCGCTTGACCGTGGCCAGCACGCTGGCCGCCTGCTCGCCGCCCATCACGCCGATGCGCGCGTTCGGCCACATCCACAGGAAGTTGGGTGAGTAGGCGCGGCCGCACATGCCGTAGTTGCCGGCGCCGAACGAGCCGCCGATCACCACCGTGTACTTAGGCACGCGCGCGTTGGCCACCGCCATCACCAGCTTGGCGCCGTCCTTGGCGATGCCGCCGTGCTCGTACTTGCGGCCGACCATGAAGCCGGTGATGTTCTGCAGGAACAGCAGCGGGATGCCGCGCTGGCAGCACAGCTCGATGAAGTGCGCGCCCTTGAGCGCGGACTCGGAGAACAGGATGCCGTTGTTGGCGACGATGCCGACCGGGTGGCCATGCACGTGCGCGAAGCCGGTCACCAGGGTGTTGCCGTAGCGCGGCTTGAACTCGTCGAAGCGCGAGCCATCGGTGATACGCATGATGACTTCGCGTACGTCGTACGGCTTGCGCGTGTCGGTGGGGATAACGCCGTACAGTTCGCGCGCATCGAACAGCGGTTCCTCGCCGGCCTGCAGCGCCACGCCCGGCTCCGGCCTGCGCCAGTTGAGGTTGGCGACGATGGCGCGCACCCGCGCCAGCGCCTGCAGGTCGTTGTCGGCCATGTGGTCGGCAACGCCGGAGATGCGCGTGTGCACGTCGGCGCCGCCCAGTTCCTCGGCGCTGACCACCTCGCCGGTCGCGGCCTTCACCAGCGGCGGGCCGCCGAGGAAGATGGTGCCTTGTTCCTTGACGATGACCGTCTCGTCGCTCATCGCCGGCACGTAGGCGCCGCCGGCGGTGCACGAGCCCATCACGCAGGCGATCTGCGGGATGCCCTGCGCCGACAGGTTGGCCTGGTTGTAGAAGATGCGGCCGAAATGGTCGCGGTCCGGGAACACCTCGTCCTGCAGCGGCAGGAAGGCGCCGCCGGAGTCCACCAGGTAGATGCAGGGCAGGCGGTTCTGCTGCGCGATCTCCTGCGCGCGCAGGTGCTTCTTCACCGTGACCGGGTAATAGGTGCCGCCCTTGACCGTGGCGTCGTTGGCGACGACCAGGCATTCCACCCCTTCGATGCGGCCGATGCCGGCGACCATGCCGGCGCCGGGTACCGGATCGTCGTACATGCCGTGCGCGGCCAGCGGCGCGATTTCGAGGAACGGACTGCCGGGATCGAGCAGGGCGTCGATGCGCTCGCGCACCAGCAGCTTGCCGCGCGCGGTGTGCTTGGCCCGTGCCGCCTCGCTGCCGCCGCGCGCGGTGCGCTCCAGCGTCGCGCGCAGATCGTCGACCAGCGCCTGCATCGCCGCGCGGTTGGCTTCGAACGTCTCGCTGCCGGGTTGCAACTGGGTTTTCAGTACGGTCATGGCGGTGGCCTTGTGCTCTTCCTTCTCTTGCTGGGAGAAGGTGCCCCGGAGGAGCGGATGAGGGTCCGGGCGAAGCCTAGGGGAAAAGGATAAGGAGGCTTCGCTCCGACCTTCGCCCCGCCCCCCGCTTCGCGCCCCGGCCCTTGCGCAGCGCAAGGGCGTTCGAGGGGCAGCGAACCGGTGGTTCGCAAGCTGCCCCTCTCACCCCAGGGGGGAGAGGGGCTTCAATCCATCACGCGGTGCGCTGGAACAGCTCGCGCCCGATCAGCATGCGCCGGATTTCCGACGTGCCGGCGCCGATCTCGTACAGCTTGGCGTCGCGCCACAGGCGCCCGGCCGGGTACTCGTTGATGTAGCCGTTGCCGCCGAGGATCTGGATCGCCTCGCCGGCGGCCCAGGTGGCCTTCTCCGCCGAATACAGGATCGCGCCGGCCGCGTCCTGGCGGGTGGTGCGGCCCTGGTCGCAGGCCTTGGCCACCGCGTATACATAGGCACGGCTGGCGTTGAGGCCGACGTACATGTCGGCCAGCTTGGCCTGGATCAGCTGGAAGGTGCCGATCGCCTCGCCGAACTGCTTGCGTTCGTGCACGTAGGGCAGCACCACGTCCAGCGCCGCGGCCATCAGGCCCAGCGGGCCGCCGGACAGCACCACGCGCTCGTAGTCCAGGCCGGACATCAGCACCTTCACGCCGCCGCCGACCTCGCCCAGCACGTTCCCGGCCGGCACCTCGCAGTCCTGGAACACCAGCTCGCAGGTGTTGGACGCGCGCATGCCCAGCTTGTCCAGCTTCTGCGCGGTGGAAAACCCCTTCATGCCCTTCTCGACGATGAAGGCGGTGATGCCGCGCGGACCGGCGTCCGGGTCGGTCTTGGCGTAGACCACCAGCACGTCGGCATCGGGACCGTTGGTGATCCACATCTTGTTGCCGTTGAGCACGTAATGGTCGCCGCGCTTGTCGGCGCGCAGCTTCATCGACACCACGTCCGAACCGGCGCCCGGTTCGCTCATCGCCAGCGCGCCGACCTGTTCGCCGCTGCACAGCTTCGGCAGGTAGTGCTGCTTCTGCGCCTGGCTGCCGTTCTTGCGCAGCTGGTTGAGGCACAGGTTGGAATGCGCGCCGTAGGACAGGCCGATGCCGCCGGACGCGCGCGAGATCTCTTCCATCGCCACCACGTGGGCGAGGTAGCCCATGCCGCTGCCGCCGTATTCTTCCTCCACGGTCATGCCCAGCAGGCCCTGTTCGCCGAGCTGGCGCCAGAGCTGGTTGGGGAAGTGGTTGGTCGCGTCGGCTTCCGCCGCCAGCGGCGCGATATGCGCAGCGGCGAACTGGGCCACGCTTTCGCGCAGCATGTCGATCTCTTCGCCGAGATCGAAGGAAAGGGTGGGGACGTGCATGGGGGCGGCTCCGGTACGGCAGGACGAGGGGGCGCTCCGGGAGGAGGTGACGGACGGGCCGTCAGCACGGGCGTTCGCGCGCAGCCTAGCGGGTCTCCATGAAAAAGTGAATACTAATTCAAAAATTGAACCTAGGATCACTCCATGGCCTACAAACGCTCGGAACTGATGGAAAAACGCCTCGCCGGCAACCGCGAGGCGATCCTGGCCGCGGCCCGCCGGCTGGTCGCCGCCGGGGGGTACCGCAATGCGCCCATCACCGCCGTGGCGGCTGAGGCGGGCGTGTCCACCGGGCTGATCTACCGACATTTCCCGTCCAAGGCCGACCTGTTCGTGGAAGTGCTGACCGCCGCGGTCGAGCACGAACTGGACATCCTGTCGGCCATCGCCGACGAAGCCGCGCCGGCGTCGCAGCGCCTGCAGCGCGCGGTGGCTTCCTTCGTGCGCCGCGCGCTGGCCGGGCCGGCGCTGGCCTATGCCTTCATCGCCGAGCCGGTGGACCCGGAGGTGGAGGCCGAGCGCATCCGCTGCCGGCGCCTGTTCGGCGACGTGTTCAAGCGCATCCTCGACGACGGCGTGCGCGGCGGCGAGTTCGCGCCGCAGGACCTGGACGTGGGCGCGGCCTGCATCGTCGGCGCCTTCACCGAGGCGCTGGTCGGCCCGACCGCGCCCAGCCGCGACGGCCTGCGCGACGGCGAGCCGCTGGTCGAGGCGATCTGCGCGCTGTGCCTGCGGGCCGCAGGCATGCGCACGCCGGCGGCAACGGGCTGAGCCCGGGCCGTCGCGCTTCCGCCCGTCGGGCCGTTGCCGGTGGGTGGGGGCGCTGGTCTATACTCCGCCGGTAGCTGTGGTCCTCCGACTACTTGCCAGGGGTGTTGATACGTGCGGAATTACGACCTTCAGTTCCTGAAACGCTTCTCCATCGTGATCGCCATCTTGGCCGTCATCACGATCGGCCTGATCATCCTTGCGTCGTTCCTGCAGCGCGCGATTCCCCGCGAAGCGTCGGCCACGGCCACGCAGCGCCTTGAGCAGCGCATCGCGCCTGCCGGGGCGGTCTACGCCGGCAGCACCGGCGCGGCGGCGCAGGCCGCGGCGGCGGAAGCGGCGGCCGCCAAGGCCGCGGCGGCGGGCGGCGCCTACGGCGGCACGCTCGACGGCAAGGTGATCTTCGACAAGCTGTGCACCGCGTGCCACCTGACCGGCGTGGGCAACGCGCCGACGCTGGACCACGCGCACTGGGACAAGCGCATCGCCCAGGGCACCGAGACGCTCTACAAGCACGCCATCGAGGGCTACACCGGCCCGGACGGCGGCGTGATGCCGCCGAAGGGCGGCAACGCCGGCCTGAGCGACGAGCAGATCCACGCCACCGTGGACTGGATGCTGGCCAATCTGAAATAAAACGTCCCCATCATGGACACACGGCGCCGCCCTCCCGGGCGGCGCTTTGCTTTCTGCCGTTACGGAGTCCGCCCATGCGTCACCTTCCTTCGCTGCTCGCCTTGTCGCTGTCGTTCGCCCTCGTTCCGCCGGCCATCGCCAAGGGACCTGCCGTCATCGCCATCGGCCAGGTGCAGGGCAGTGGCGAGCGCAGCCCGCTGGAAGGAAAGCCGGTCACCATCGAAGGCGCCGTCACCGCCGACCTGCGTGCCGGGCTGGGCGGCGTGTTCGTGCAGGACGCGGGCGATGGCGATGCGGCCACGTCCGATGGGGTGTTCGTGCAGCTTGCGGCGGAGCAGGCCGTACAGGAAGGGCAATGGCTGCGCATCACCGGCACCGTGCAGGAACTGGCGGCCGGCAGGGGCGGGCAGACATTGACCGCGCTGAAGGCGGAGACGGTCGTCACGGCCCGCGCACGTCCGGCGCCGCCGGTCGCCGTGCTCGATGGCGTGCCTGCCAGCTGGGAAGCGCTGGAGGGCATGCGTGTGCGTGTTGCCGCGCCGTTGACCCTGGCCGGGCAGGATCAGCTCGCGCGCCACGGTGAACTCAGCGTCGCCTTCGATGGCCGCCTGTGGCAGCCGAGCGAACTGGCCGCCGCCGGCAGCGCGGAGAACGCGACGCTGGTGGCCGACAACGCACGCCGCCGCCTGCGCCTGGACGATGGCAGCGGCAAGCGCGATCCGGAGGGCGTGTCCTACCTGTCCGGCGATGCGGTGCTGCGTACCGGCATGGTGTTCAAGGACGTCGAAGGCGTGGTGGACCAGCGCTACGACGGCGGTTACCGGCTACAGCTGACCCTGCCGTTGCAGGTGCCTGCCGTCGAGCGCCCGCAGCCGCCGGTGGTGGCGGGCGCGCTGCGTGTGGCCGCGTTCAACCTGGAGAACTATTTCAACGGCGATGGCCGTGGCGGCGGCTTTCCGACCCTGCGCGGCGCAAAGGCCTTCGCGCAGTTCCAGGCGCAGCAGGGCAAGCTGGTGGCCACCATCCGCGGGCTCGACGCGGACGTGGCGGCGCTGATGGAGCTGGAGAACGACGGCTACGGCCCGGATTCGGCGATCGCCACGCTGGTGCGCGCGCTCAACGAGGGGCAGGGCAAGGACGGCGCCTGGGCGTTCGTCGATGCCGGCAAGGGCCCGGGCGACAACCCCATCCGCGTCGGCATCATCTACCGCGTCTCGCGCGTGGCGCCGGTGGGCCGGCCCGCGGTGCTGGAGCAGGAGCCGTTCGGAGAGCGCAGCCGCGTACCGCTGGCGCAGGCCTTCCGCATGGGCCGCAAGGGCCGGCCGTTCGTAGTGGTGGCCAACCACTTCAAGTCCAAGGGCTGCACCGACGCGACCGGCGCCGACGCCGACCAGAACGACGGCCAGGGCTGCTGGACGGCGACCCGCGTGGCGTCGGCGCGGCTGTTGGACCAGTGGCTGCAGCGCGACCCGACCGGCAGCGGCAGCCGCGATGCGGTGCTGCTGGGCGACTTCAATGCCTATGCGATGGAAGACCCGATCCGCCAGCTGCATGCCGACGGCTGGCAGGATGCGTTCAAGGTGGCCGGCGTGCAGCAGCCTTACAGCTACGTCTACAACGGCCTCACCGGCCGTCTCGACCACGCCCTGCTCAACGCGGGCATGGCGGCGCGCCTGAAGGGCGCGGCCGAATGGCACATCAATGCCGACGAGGCCGACGAAGCAGGCTACCAGGGACGCAACGTGCCCGGCCCGTGGCGCAGCTCGGACCACGACCCGCTGCTGCTGGGCTTCGATCTCTGATACGGGGCGAAGGGGCGCGGGCGTGCCGCGTCCCCTGACGCCTGCGGGCCGTCAGTGCGCGTGCCGCCGCGCCGCGTTCCACAGGTGGGCGCCGGCCAGCGCCAGGCTGCCGGCGACGGTCAGCGGCGTTTCGGCATGTTCGCCGGGCACGCCGGACGCACCGGCCAGCAGCAGCGCCAGCCCGGCGCCTGCCAGCAGCCACAACGCCGCAGGCAGCGGCCGGTGGCGATGCGCGCGCCACAGCGCGTAGCCGGACAGCGGCGCGGCGATCAGCACGAATACCCCATGCACCCATTCGGCCTCGCTCCAGGCGCCGAACAGCGGCAGCAGCGCGGCCAGCAGCGGCAACGCCAGGCAGTGCAGCAGGCACAGGGTGGACAGGGCGACGGCGGAGGCGTCGAACAGGGCGGCGGTGTTCTTCATCGGTGGGCTCCAATTTTGTTATATAGTAACAATTAACCGATGGGCAGTGCCAGCCAGGGAAGGAATCCGTCAGGGAGGCTCAGCCCTGCGCGCCGCGCGCGATCAGCGCGATCGCCACCACCGCCAGGCCCAGGCCCGCGCGGTTCCAGCCGCTGGTCTTCTCGCCGAAGGCGAGCATGCCGACCAGCGCGCCCAGGCAGACCACGCCGATGTTCATGCCGGCGAAGATCGTGGCCGGGCTGTGCGGCATCGCCTGGTGGGCGCGCACGTAGAACAGGATGTTGCCGAAGTTGATCGCGCCCAGCAGCAGGCCGAACCCGAGGTTGCGCGCCTCCAGCCGGCGGCGGCCGCTGAAGTGGCGCTGCAGCTGCCAGCCCAGCATCAGCACGAAGGCGAGGGCGAAGCTGACCAGCAGCGCGGCGGTGGAGGGCGTGCCGGACAGCGCCACCTGCTTGAGCAGGATGTCGATCAGCGCGAAACCGCCCCACACCGCCAGCAGCCAGCGCCAGCTGGAGGCCGTGGCGTTGCCGCTGTCGCCGGTGCGCGCGCTCACGCCAACGATCGCCAGCAGTCCCAGGCCCAGCCCGGCCAGCTTCCAGCCGTTGGCCTGTTCGCCGAACAGCACGAAGGCCGCGCCCAGCGACAGCAGCAGCGACAGGCGCTGGGCCACGTCGCTGCGCACGATGCCGGCCTCGCGCACCGCGCGCGCCAGCACCAGGAAGATGCCCGGCAGCGCCACCGCCAGGCCGAGCAGCGCCGGCCACGGCGCATGCCCGCCCTGCAGCGATCCCAGCGAGGGTTTGAGCAGCAGCAGCGACAGCGCGCTGGCGGCCAGGTAGTTCCAGGTCACGGCCTGGGCGATGTCGATGCCGCGCCGCGGCGCCAGCTTCAGCAGTACCGAGACCAGCACGCTGCAGGCCACGCTCAGGATCAGGAAGTGCATCGCGTTCGCTCGCTGCCGGTGACGGGCCGGCGATGAAGCCGCCGGACGGGGCCGGTATCATGCCCGAATGCAGACTCCCCCATTTCCCCAAGAGTCGGCGACGCTGATGCTGGACGGTCCGGCCGGACCGCTGGAAGTCGCCGTCGATCCGCCCGACGCCGGGACCGCGCCGCATCCGGTCGTCGCCGTCATCTGCCATCCGCTGTCCACCGAGGGCGGCAGCATGCACAACAAGGTGGTGACCATGGCCTCGCGCGCCCTGCGCGAACTGGGCGTGGCCACCGTGCGCTTCAACTTCCGCAGCGTCGGCGCCTCGGCCGGCAGTTTCGACAACGGCGAAGGCGAGCAGGACGACCTGCGCGCGGTGGTGGCATGGGTGCGCGCCCAGCGCCCGGACTGCGCGCTGTGGCTGGCCGGCTTCAGCTTCGGCGCCTATGTCTGCCTGCGCGCCAGCGGCGCGCTGCAGCCGCAGGCGCTGATCTCGATCGCGCCGCCGGTCGGCCGCCGTACCTGGGATTTCGACAGCCTGCAGCCGCCGGAGAACTGGCTGGTGGTGCAGGGCGACGCCGACGAGGTGGTCGATGCGCAGGCGGTCTACCAGTGGGTGGAATCGCTGCCCGCGCCGCCGCAGCTGGTGCGTATGCCCGACACCAGCCACTTCTTCCACCGCAAGCTGATCGACCTGCGCGGCGCGATCCAGCACGAGGCGCGGCGCTGGCTGCCCGACGGCAGCTGCTGAGCATGGACGCGACGACTCCCTCGCAGCGCTACGCCGCCGGCGTGGCCCGTGGCGACTGGCGCGACGACCCGGCCCAGCACCCGGCGCTGGCCGAACTGGACCGCATCCACGAGGCCATCGCCGATTCGGCGCAGGATGGCTGGCTCGACCGGCTGTCGGCGTTCTGGAAGAAGCCCGAACCGGTGCGCGGCCTGTACTTCTGGGGCGGCGTGGGCCGCGGCAAGACCTTCCTGGTCGACCTGTTCTACGACGGCCTGCCGATCGAGCAGAAGTACCGCACCCACTTCCACCGCTTCATGCGCGGCATCCACGAGCGACTGCGCGAGCACCAGGGCCAGAGCGACCCGCTGGCGAAGATCGCCCAGGAATGGCGCAGCAACCTGCGGGTGCTGGTGCTGGACGAATTCTTCGTCACCGACATCGGCGACGCCATGCTGCTGGCGCGCCTGCTCGAACGCCTGTTCGCCGAGGGCGTGACCCTGGTGACCACGTCCAACACCGCGGTGGAGAACCTCTACCTCAACGGCCTGCAGCGCGACAGCTTCCTGCCGGCCATCGCCCTGCTGCAGAAATACTGCGTGGAGCTGTACGCCGAGGGCACCGAGGACTACCGCATGCGCGCGCTGACCCGCTCGCCGGTGTACCGCGCGCCGCTGGAGGCCGGCAGCGATGCCTGGCTGGGCGGGCGCTGGAAGGAACTGAGCGGCGGGCAGGACGCGCGCGCCGGCAACATCCAGATCGAGGGCCGCAAGATCGCGGTGCGCGGGCGCGGCAAGAGCATCGCCTGGTTCGACTTCGCGGCGTTGTGCGAAGGCCCGCGCGGGCCGTCGGACTACATCGAGATCGCGCACGAGTTCAACACCGTGCTGCTCGGCGGCATCCCGCATTTCGACCGCCTGAACGAGGACGCCGCGCGGCGCTTCGTCAACCTGATCGACGAGCTGTACGACCGCCAGGTCAACCTGGTCTGCACCGCGCAGGACCCTCCGCCGCTGCTCTATTCCGGCACCCGCCTGGCCGGCGCGTTCGAGCGCACCGCCAGCCGCCTGATCGAGATGCAGAGCGCCGAGTACCTGGGCACCGCCCACCGGCTTTGAACCCGCAAACCGGCAGGAGCGCACTCCAGCGCGCGATGGGGCTTTCCCGGCAGTGCCCCATCGCGCACTGAAGTGCGCTCCTACGCGCAAAGTCGCCAACCCCGTTTGTCGTGATCATCCGTTCTCCTTTCCGCATGCCGCCCCGGCGGCCCACCCTGCACGAAACGGAGCACGCAGATGAAGCACGCAAGCATGGCCTCCCGGCGCCTGCCGGTACGTTCGATGGCATTCGCGTTGACGCTGCTGGCCGGGCTGCCGGCGCTGGCCGGAGAGCCGCTGTGGCCGGAGCCGGCCATCGTCGTCGTCACGCCCGACCTGAAAGCGCCCGGACGCCAGCGCCAACGGCAGACCGCGCCGAACTTCCGCGCGCCGGTGGCCACCGTCTGCAGCGATGCGCCGCGCATGCGCGAAGTGCCCGATCCGCAGCCGCCGCAGCGTGCGCGCGATATTCCCGCGCTGGTGGGCAAGGTGGGACGCGACAAGCTGCTGCGGGAAGCCGCGCCGCCTCCGCCCCCGGCTCCGGCAGTCGCTGCCGACGCGATGAGCGTGACGGTGTCGGGATCGCGGGCCGACCTGGCGATGCCGTACGCGCCGGCGCCGGTGCGACAGCAGCCCGCCACGCCAGTGACCGCCGGCGTGGTCGATGACAACGCCGACTTCGGCGGCTTCCAGCAGTTCCTGCAGCGCCACGCCGAAGCGGCGCAGCTGGGCCGCGACGTCTCCGCGCGCCAGCGCCTGCGCGTGCTCGACGCACAGGGCCGGCCGGTGCCCGATGCCGAGGTCGCCGTCTCCTCGGCCAATGGCGCGCGGATGTGGGCGCGCACCGATGCCGGCGGCCAGGCCTGGCTGCACCTGAACGCCTTCGACGACCGCGATTCGGCCAGCTACCGGGTGGACGTGCGCCGCGATGGGCGGCAGGCGCAGGTGCAGCTGCGGCGCGGGCAGAAGGACGCGCTGGAAGTGCGGCTGCCGGCCGCCGCCTCTCCGGCACGCGCGCGGCTGGACCTGGTGTTCATGGTCGATGCGACCGGCTCGATGGGCGACGAGATCGACAAGCTGCGCACTTCGCTGCGCGACATCGTGCGCGGCATCGAACAGCTGCCCTCGCGCCCGGACGTGTGCCTGGGGCTGGTCACCTACCGCGACCGCGGCGACGAGTACTTCGTGCGCAGCTGGGACCTGACCGGCAACGTCGCCGCGTTCCAGCAGGTGCTCGACGGCGTGCGCGCCGGTGGCGGCGGCGACATGCCCGAGGCGATGAACGAGGCCTTCGACCATGCGGTGCAGGCGCTGGCCTGGCGCGGCCCGGCGACCACCCGCCTGCTGGTGTCGCTGGCCGATGCGCCGCCGCACATGGACTACCCGCCGCCGCACTACGACCAGACCATGCTCGCGGCGCTGGGCAAGGGCATCAAGGTGTTCAGCGTGGCCGCCTCCGGGCAGGACACCACCGGCGAGATCGTGCAGCGGCAGATCGCCCAGTACACCGGCGGGCGCTTCATCTTCCTCACCTACAAGGACGCGTCCGACCCGGGCAGCGGTCCCGGCCGCGAGACCGTGCACGACGTGGCCGACTACTCGGTGGACACGCTGGACACGCTGGTGGTGCGGCTGGTGCGCGAGGAACTGGCGCTGTTGCCGAAGGGGTGAGGGCGCACTGTCGCATGCGGGTGGGACAGTGCCCGTTCTACAGGAACGATGTTCTGTAGCGCGCCGGGCAACACCCGGCGCAGGCATGCCCCGGAAAGCCCCGTGCGGGGCGAGCCCCGCACCTGCGGCGGTGGCCGTGATATGGGCGTTGCCTCTCTTCCCGTCAGGGGTGCGCGGGCAGGGCGATGCTGTTGTCCGGGCCCTGTTCCTTCGCCACCGGCGTCGCTGGCGGCGCCTGGCCGTTGTCGCCGCTGACGCTCATCATCCGCAGCGGCTGGCCGTCGTAGCGGAACTCCAGCGCCGACTGCACCTGGTCCAGCGCCAGGACCTGGGTGCACAGGGACTGCGCATGCTGTTCCAGGGTGCGTGCGCGCGCTTCGATCTTCGGCTCGAGTTCGGCTTCGATCTTCTCGGTGCGTTTCTCGATGCGTTCCTCGCCGCCGGTGAGCATGGTCCACAGCAGGCCGCGGACGATGGAACCCTTGAGCGATTCGGCCGCGTCCTGCACGCGCCGGTCGAAGCCTTCGCCGAACAGGTCCTGCTCCCAGCGTCCGCGGCCGATGGTCGAGGCGACGAAGCGCTCGGCGTCCCTGCGCAGCGCGCGCACCTTGCGCGAATCGAAATTGCCGGTCAGCGAGCCGTAGACGACGTCCAGCACATCGAAGCTGATCCCCACCGATTCGTTGGCGATGCCCGTGACCGCCGGCATCAGCTGGCGCACCCCGGCCTCGAGCACGCGCAGGCGCTGCGCGTCGTCGGCACTGACCGCCTGCATGCGCCCGTCGATGCTCAGCTGGCCGTCGTGGAACACGATCTCGCGCGGCGTGGCGTCGTGCTGGCGCAGCCAGATGCCGCCGCCATCGACCAGCACGTCGTAGTCGGTGCTGACCCCGCACTGGGTGGAGGACAGCGTTGGCGACTTCATCGTGCCGGCATGCGCGGCCAGGGACGGCAGGGCGAGCAGGGCGGCGGCCAGGGCCAGACGGCGCATGTCGGGAATCCATTCGATGGGCCGACAGGATCGCCGGCCGCGTCGGATCGGGCCTCCGCCGGAAGTCATGGCGGCGCATCGGGCATTGGATCGCATCGGGTATTGGATTATGAATGCGTGCGGCGTTTTCCTACCCGCCAGCCAGTCTCCCAAGGCTTGACTGCGCAGCCCCGATAGGCTGGTCGCGGTGGCCCCGTCAGGCACCGGCGACGGGATCGCTTGTGCCACAAGGGAAATGCGATCACCCACAAGATTTGGCGTTGACCGGGCGGTTTACCCCCACTATCTTGTGCCCCGTCGGTTCTGGCGGGTTGCTCCCCGCTGGATTGAAAGGGAAGCCGGTGACGCCTTCGATGGCCATTCCGGCACTGCCCCGCAGCGGTAACTGGGAACGATCCCGCCACACAGCACTGAGGCCCGATGCCTTGGGAAGCGGCGGAAGTAGGAGGAGGCCCCCGCCTCCATGCCCACGAGTCCGAAGACCTGCCGACAGCCGCGCGAAGCACAGCGCGCGGTGCCGGCTGCGGAGTCTTCGAGGGGAAGACGGCTGGCGACGCGGTACCGCCCGTGGCGACGTCCTGTCGCCGATCGCGGTTGCTGCGACGCCGTCCTTCCATGCTCGCCGTCCGCCACCGGCCCTGGTTCCTGCGAGGGCAGGCGCCGCGTGCACCACGCCATGAGGACGCATTGCCGTGACCGCCACCGATACCGCCGTTGTCCCGACCGAGACCGGCTTCGAACTGACCCCGCCGCCGACCGCCACCGCCATGAGCGTGACCAAGCGCAACGGCGGCACCGAGCCGGTGGACCTGAACAAGATCGTGCGCGCCATCCAGCGCTGCTGCGAGGGCCTGCACGCCGTCGATCCGATGCGCGTGGCCACCCGCACCATCTCCGGCCTGTACAACGGCGCCACCACCCAGGAACTGGACGAGCTGTCGATCCGCACCGCCGCGCTGCTGATCGGCGAGGAACCGGAGTACGGCCGCCTGGCCGCGCGCCTGCTGGCCAACTTCATCGGCAAGGAAGTGTCCGGCCAGGAAATCCACGCCTTCTCGCAGTCGGTCGGCCGCGGCCACGAAGTGGGCCTGATCAACGACCGCCTGCTCAACTTCGTGCAGGTCAACGCGCGCAAGCTCAACGACGCGATCAACCCCGAATACGACCTCAACTTCGATTACTTCGGCCTGCGCACGCTGTACGACCGCTACCTGCTGCGCCACCCGCATACGCGCAAGGTGATCGAGACGCCGCAGCAGTTCTTCCTGCGCATCGCCAGCGCGCTGAGCGAGGACGTGCCCGAGACGCTGGCGCTGTACCAGCGGCTGGGCAACCTGGACTACCTGCCGTCCAGCCCGACCCTGTTCAACGCCGGCACCAGCCACGAGCAGCTGTCCTCCTGCTTCCTGCTGGATTCGCCGCAGGACTCGCTCGAATCCATCTACGCCAAGTACGGCGACATCGCGCAGCTGTCCAAGTTCAGCGGCGGCATCGGCGTGAGCTACTCCCGCGTGCGTTCGCGCGGCTCGCTGATCAAGTCCACCAACGGCCACTCCAACGGCATCGTGCCGTGGCTGAAGACGCTCGACTCCTCGGTCGCCGCGGTCAACCAGGGCGGCAAGCGCAAGGGCGCGGCCTGCGTCTACCTGGAAACCTGGCACGCCGACATCGAGGACTTCCTCGAGCTGCGCGACAACGCCGGCGACGACGCGCGCCGCACCCACAACCTCAACCTGGCCAACTGGGTGCCGGACCTGTTCATGCAGCGCGTGGAGGCCGACCAGGAATGGTCGCTGTTCGATCCGCGCGTGGTGCCCGAGTTCACCGACCTGTACGGCGAGGCGTTCGAGCGCGCCTACGTGCAGGCCGAAGCACAGGGCAAGTCCGTGCGCACGGTCCCGGCGCGCAAGCTCTACGCGCGGATGATGCGCACCCTGGCCGAGACCGGCAACGGCTGGATGACCTTCAAGGACAAGTGCAACAAGGCCAGCAACCAGACCCTGCGCGCCGGCAACGTGATCCACCTGTCCAACCTGTGCACCGAGATCCTGGAAGTCACCAGCGCCGAGGAAACGGCGGTGTGCAACCTGGGCTCGATCAACCTCGGCAACCACCTCGACGAACACGGCGATTTCGATTTCGACAAGCTGGCCGAGACCGTGCGCCTTGCGGTGCGCCAGCTCGACCGGGTGATCGACCTGAACTTCTACCCGATCGAGACCGCGCGCCGCGGCAACCTGCGCTGGCGCCCGGTGGGCCTGGGCTGCATGGGCCTGCAGGACGTGTTCTTCCGCAAGCGGCTCGCGTTCGACTCCGACGCCGCGCGCGCGCTGTCGGCGAAGATCGCCGAGGAGATCTATTTCCACGCGCTGGACACCTCGTGCGAGCTGGCGGCCGAGCGCGGCAGGCATCCCTCGTTCGCCGACACGCGTGCGGCCAGCGGCGCCCTGCAGTTCGATGCATGGGACGTGGTGCCGGCCGATGCCGCGCGCTGGGACGCGCTGCGCGAGCGCATCCGGCAGCAGGGGTTGCGCAACTCGCTGATGATCGCCATCGCCCCGACCGCGACCATCGCCTCCATCGCCGGCTGCTACGAATGCGTGGAGCCGCAGGTATCGAACCTGTTCAAGCGCGAGACGCTGTCCGGCGACTTCCTGCAGGTCAACCGCTACCTGGTCGGCGAGCTGAAGCAGCTCGGGCTGTGGACACCGGAGATGCGCGATGCGATCAAGCTGGCCGACGGCTCGATCCAGAACATCGTGCAGATCCCCGAGACGCTGCGCACGGTCTACCGCACCGTGTGGGAACTGCCGATGCGTTCGCTGGTCGACATGGCCGCCGCGCGCGGCGCCTTCATCGACCAGTCCGCCTCGCTCAACCTGTTCATGGAGAGCCCGAACATCGGCGCGCTGTCCTCCATGTACATGTACGCCTGGAAGCAGGGCATCAAGACCACCTACTACCTGCGCTCGCGCCCGGCCACCAAGATCGCCAAGACCACGGTCAGCGCCTATACCCCGGCCGAGGCCGTGGCCTGCTCGCTGGAAAACCCGGAAGCCTGCGAGGCCTGCCAGTGACACCCGGCTTTTGAGGGACGACGGGGCACGGATGCCCCAGGCGCAGGGATGCGCCGCCCCGATTCCGCTTGCCCCCTCCCTTGCGCGTGCGCAGGGGAGGGCCGGGAAAGGCGCCTTCGACGCCTGACGGAAGCTTCAACGCGCCGCCCCCGACCTTAGCCTTGCCCGCCGGCGCCGCCCTGCCGCCGCATCCTCCCCCATTGCGCCGCCCTCCCGGAATGGAGGCGGTACCGAAACAGGAGCCACCCCATGTCCGCACAACCCCGCCAGATGCTGCTCGACCCGGGTTTCGAACTGACCCTGCGCCCGATGCGCTACCCGGACTTCTACGAGATGTACCGCAACGCGATCAAGAACAGCTGGACGGTGGACGAGATCAATTTCCAGATCGACATCACCGACCTGCACCACAAGATGACCCCGGCCGACCGCCACCTGATCCACCGCCTGGTCGCCTTCTTCGCCACCGGCGATTCCATCGTCTCCAACAACCTGGTGCTGAACCTGTACCAGCACCTCAACGCGCCGGAAGCGCGCATGTACCTGTCGCGCCAGCTGTACGAGGAAGCGCTGCACGTGCAGTTCTACCTGACCCTGCTGGACAACTACCTGCCGGATCCGGAGGAGCGCTTCAAGGCCTTCGCCGCGGTGGAGAACATCGAATCGATCAAGAAGAAGGCCGATTTCTGCTTCAAGTGGATCGATTCGATCCAGGGCCTGAAGCGCATCGAGACCCGCGAGCAGCGCCGCCAGTTCCTGCTCAACCAGATCTGCTTTGCCGCCTGCATCGAGGGCCTGTTCTTCTTCGCCGCCTTCGCCTACGTGTACTTCTTCCGTTCGCGCGGGCTGCTGCCGGGGCTGGCCTCGGGCACCAACTGGGTGTTCCGCGACGAGAGCTGCCACATGGAGTTCGCCTTCGAGTGCGTGCGCACCATCCGCACCGAGGAACCGGACCTGTTCGACGCCACGATGGAGCAGCAGGTGTACGAGATGCTGGCCGAGGCCATCGAGTGCGAGGTGCAGTTCGCCGAGGACGTGCTGTCCGGCGGCGTGGCCGGCATCTCCACGCGCGACATGCGCCAGTACCTGCAGCACTGCGCCGACAACCATTTCGCCAAGCTGGGCATGGCCAGGAAGTACAACGTGCGCAACCCGCTGCCGTTCATGGAACTGCAGGACGTACAGGAATTGACCAACTTCTTCGAGCGCCGCGTCTCGGCCTACCAGGTCGGCGTGCAGGGCGAGGTCGCTTTCGACATGAACTTCTGACCGGTTCCCGTAGGAGCGCACTTCAGTGCGCGATTGGGTCTTACCGGTAAGACTCCATCGCGCACTGAAGTGCGCTCCTACCGGATTCCGTCGCGGAAACGTCACGCCGGGCACGTCCGCCGCTGGCTATCATCCGCCCCTGCTTCCAACGCCGCGAACGCCGCCATGAACACCCCGCCCACCATCGTCCCGCCCACCGAAGTCCGCATGGCGGAGATCGTATTCCCCAACCACACCAACCACCTCGGCACCCTGTTCGGCGGCCAGGCGATGGCGTGGATGGACAAGGCCGCCTTCCTCGCCGCCGCGCGCTACTCGCGGCGGACCGTGGTCACCGCGCATTCGGACCAGGTGGATTTCAAGCTGCCTATCCGCATCGGCGAGATGGTCGAGACCGTCGGCCGGGTGGTCGAGGTCGGGCGCAGTTCGATGACGGTGCAGGTCGAACTCATCGCCGAGGACCTGCACAGCGGCGAGCGCAAGCTGTGCACGCGCGGCCACTTCGTGATGGTGGCGCTGGACGCCGAAGGGCGTCCGGCCGCGGTGCCGGCGCTGCCGACGCAGGCCTGATCGGGGCGCAGGCGATGCCCGGGCGGCCGCAGGAGACGGCTATCGCGTCCACGGCGATGGACACGCGGCTGGCGGCGTTCGTCGCCACCCACCGGCGCCTGTTGCTGCTGACCGGCGCCGGCTGCAGTACCGATTCGGGCATTCCCGATTACCGCGATGGCGACGGCCAGTGGAAGCGCACGCCGCCGGTTGACTACCGCGCCTTCATGGCCGATGCCGCCGTGCGACGGCGCTACTGGGCGCGCAGCCTGGTCGGCTGGCCGCGCTTCGGCCAGGCCCGGCCCAACGCCACCCATCATGCGCTGGCCGCGCTGGAAGCGGCCGGCCGGGTCGAACTGCTGCTGACCCAGAACGTGGACGGCCTGCACCAGCGCGCCGGCAGCCGCGGCGTGATCGACCTGCACGGCCGGCTGGACGAGGTGCGTTGCATGGGCTGCGGCGAGCGCTCCGCGCGCGAGGCGCTGCAGCAGCGCCTGCTCGACGCCAACCCGGCGTGGGCGGCCCTGCAGGCAGCGCAGGCGCCCGACGGCGACGCCGACCTGGAAGGCGACTTCTCCGCGTTCGTGGTGCCGGGCTGTATGGCCTGTGGCGGCCTGCTCAAGCCGGATGTAGTGTTCTTCGGCGAGAACGTGCCGCGCGAACGCGTGGCCGCGGTGCATGCGCACCTGCAGCGCGCCGACGCGGTGCTGGTGGTGGGGTCGTCGCTGATGGTCTATTCCGGCTTCCGCTTCGTCGATGCCGCCGCGAAGGCCGGGTTGCCGGTGGCGGCGGTCAACCTGGGCCGCACCCGCGCCGACGCCCTGTTGTCGCTGAAGGTCGAACAGCCCTGCGCGCAGGCGCTGGCCTTCCTGCTCGACGGCGCCGGGGCGGCGGCCAAGACGCAGTGATCCACCGCGCCGGTTGAATCGACCGGGCGCGCGGGAGTGCAATGGACGCCCCCCCAACCGGATCACTCCCCACGTGAGCCACCTGTTCTCGCCGCTGTCGCTCGGCCCGTTGTCCCTTTCCAACCGCATCGTCATCGCGCCAATGTGCCAGTACTCGGCCGACGAAGGCCGCGCCACCGACTGGCATGCCCAGCACCTGGGCACGCTGTCGCAGTCCGGCGCCGGGCTGCTGATCCTGGAGGCCGCCGCGGTGGAAGCGCGCGGCCGCATCAGCTGGGCCGACCTCGGCCTGTGGGACGACGCCACCGAAGCGGCGCTGGGCCAGGCGCTGGCCTCGGTGCGGCGCTGGTCGAAGATGCCCCTGGGCATCCAGCTCGCCCATGCCGGGCGCAAGGCGTCCACCGCGCGGCCCTGGGACGGCGGCGGCGCCATCGCGCCCGGGCAGGCGCACGGCTGGCAGGTGGTGGCGCCGTCGGCGCTGCCTTTCAATGAAGGCGACCCGCTGCCGCAGGCGCTGGACGCGGCCGGCATCGACGCGGTGGTGGAGGCGTTCGCCGCCGCCGCACGGCGTGCGGCGCGGCTGGGGCTGGAACTGATCGAGGTCCATGCCGCGCACGGCTACCTGCTGCACCAGTTCCTGTCGCCGCTGAGCAACCGCCGCGACGACGACTACGGCGGTCTGCTGGAGAACCGCATGCGCCTGCTGCTGCGCGTGTTCGATGCGGTGCGCGCGGCGGTCCCGGCCGGTGTCGCGGTGGGCGTGCGCATTTCCGCCACCGACTGGGTCGACGGCGGCTGGGACGTGGCGCAGAGCATCGTGGTGGCCAGAGCGCTGGAGGCGCGCGGCAGCGATTTCATCCACGTCTCCAGCGGCGGTCTCGATCCGCGCCAGCAGATTCCGGTCGGCCCGGGCTACCAGGTGCCGCTGGCCAGCGCGATCAAGGCGCAGGTCGCCACGCCGGTGATCGCGGTGGGCCTGATCACCGAGCCCCGGCAGGCCGAAACGATCCTGGCCGAAGGCCACGCCGATGCCATCGGCATCGCCCGCGGCATCCTCTACGACCCGCGCTGGCCCTGGCACGCGGCGGCGGAACTCGGCGCGCAGGTGCACGCCGCGCCGCAGTACCTGCGCTGCCAGCCGCACGGCCTGCGCGAACTGTTCCAGTAAGCCAACACCTCCGTAGGAGCGGCTTCAGCCGCGAACGGGGCTTTGCCGATGAAACCCCGGACGCGTGGACATATCTCGGGCAAGCCCCGTTCGCGGCTGAAGCCGCTCCTACGGTCGCTGTGGCGGCAAAGGTTTCCCCGGAAAACGTCGCGCGTCGCTAGACTCCCGCGATGCGCCCCGACTACATCCTCACGCTTTCCTGCCCGGACCGTACCGGCATCGTCTACCGCGTGTCCGGCCTGCTGTTCGAGGCCGGCTGCAACATCCTCGACGCCCAGCAGTTCGGCGACGAGGAGAGCGGCCGTTTCTTCCTGCGCGTGCACTTCGACATGGCCGCGGCCGGCGAGGAGCCCGCCGTGCGCGAGCGCCTTCAGCGGCTGGGCGCGGAATTCGCAATGGACTGGCAGCTGCACGACGCCCGCCGCCGCGCGCGGTTGCTGGTGCTGGTCAGCAGGCAGGGCCATTGCCTCAACGACCTGCTGTTCCGCGCCCACAGCCGGCAGCTGAAGGTGGATATCGCCGCGGTGGCCTCCAACCATGGCGACTTCGCCGCGCTGGCCGGTTCCTACGGCGTGCCGTTCCAGCACCTGCCGGTGAACGCGGAAAACCGCGCGCAGCAGGAGCGGCAGATCCTGGATCTCGTCGAACGCGAGAACATCGACCTGGTGGTGCTGGCGCGCTACATGCAGATCCTCTCGCCGCAGCTGTGCCAGGCATTGGCCGGGCGCGCGATCAACATCCACCACAGCTTCCTGCCCAGCTTCAAGGGCGCCCAGCCCTACCACCAGGCGCACGCGCGCGGGGTCAAGATCATCGGCGCCACCGCGCACTACGTCACCAGCGACCTGGACGAAGGCCCGATCATCGAGCAGGACGTCGCCCGCGTGGACCACGCCATGACACCGCGCGAGCTGGTGCGGCTGGGCAGCGATACCGAATCGCTGGTGCTGGCCCGCGCGGTGCGCCGCCATGTCGAACACCGCATCCTGCTCAACGGCCACCGCACCGTGGTGTTCCGCTGAGCCGCAGGAGCGGGTGAAGAGGAGCGGGAAACGAGAAATGAGAAACGGAAGCGAGCCCCACATCGCTTTTCGCGCGCGGAAACGTCAAGCAAGGGCGGTGCTTCCGCTTCTTCTCACTTCTCTATTTCTATCCCCGCCTCGACCAGCGCGATGCGCGTGGTTTCGTCGTTGTCGGTCGACACTGGCCGGGTCAGTTCCCACAGGAAGCGCACGCGGAAGCCGCTGATGGCCGCGTCCTGCGCACTCCACAACACGCAGTAGTCGCGCGCCAGCCCGCACACGTGGACCTCGGCGATGCCGCGCTCGTGCAGCCAGCCGGCCAGGCCGGTGGCCGGGCGGTCGCCGCGCGGCCCCACGTTCTCGCGGAAGGCGCTGTACGAATCCACCTGCCGGTCGCTGCCCTTGCGCAGCACCAGGCCGGCGCTGTTCCAGTCCACCTGCGGATGCAGCGCCGCCCCCGCGCTGCCCTGCACGCAATGGTCCGGCCACAGCGTCTGCGCATGGCCATGCAGTTCGATAGCCTCGAACGGCCTGCGGCCGGCATGCTGGCTGGCGAATGAGGCATGGTCGGCCGGATGCCAGTCCTGGGTGGCGACGACGGTGGCGTAGCGGCGCTGCGCCAGCAACGCGGCGATGCCCGGCACGATGGCGTCGCCCTGGTGGCAGGGCAGCGCGCCGCCGGGCATGAAATCCGGTTGCAGGTCGATCACCAGCAGGGCTGTGTCATGGCCGTACATCGCATGTTCCGGTGCGGGGGCCTGCGAGTGTAACGCCGCGCCGGCGTGCGGGCCTTGCCGCTGTCGCCACGGCCGCGGCCGTCGCGGTTCGATGCCGCCCGCGCATCGGCCTACACTGCGGCTACGGGTTGGCGATCGGGAGTGGGCGATGATCCAGTGGTGGGAACTCGGCCTGCGGCTGCTGCTGGCGGCCGTGCTGGGCGCGGTGATCGGCATCAACCGCGGGCGCCTGGAGTGGGCCGCGGGGCTGCGCACGCACATGCTCGTCTGCGTGGGTTCGGCACTGGCGATCATCGTGTCCGCGTTCGGCTTCGCCGACGTGCTGGGGCGGCCGAACGTGGTGCTGGACCCCTCTCGCATCGCTGCGCAGGTGGTCAGCGGCGTCGGTTTCCTCGGCGCCGGCACCATCCTGTTCCTGCAGCGCGAACAGGTGATCCGCGGCCTGACCACGGCGGCGGGGCTGTGGGCGGTGGCGTCGGTCGGCCTGGCCGCCGGCGCCGGGCTCTATGCCGGCGCGATCATCGCCACGGTGTTGCTGTGGGCGATCCTGGCGCTGCTCAAGCCGCTGGAACAGCGCTACCTGCGCCGCCGCGCGCGCAACGGCCGCCTGCGGTTGCGGGTCGCGCCCGGCACGCCGCTGGCGCGCGTCGAGGTCGCGGCCAGCGATGCCGGCCTGCCGGTCAAGCGCATCACCCTGCGCCCGCGCGAGCAGGACGGCGACATCGTCGACATCGACTGCGATCCGCCGCTGCCGCGCGAACGGCTGCTGGCCAAGGCCGAGGAGCTCGGCCGCGTCGAGGGCGTGATCTCGGTGGAGCTGCCGGGACTGGCCGTTACCTGAGCGCGGAGACCCGGCGCCGGCCGGGCCTCCGCTCTGCTCCCTCAGGCCACGGCCGCGCCGCGCAGCACCTTCGCCGCCGCCACCATCGCCTCCAGCGCCGCGCGGGTCTCCGCCCAGCCGCGGGTCTTCAGGCCGCAGTCCGGGTTCACCCACAGTTTCTCCGCCGGCAGCACCTCGGCCGCGCGGCGCAGCAGCTCCACCATCTCGGCGCAGTCCGGGACGCGCGGGGAGTGGATGTCGTACACGCCGGGGCCGACCTGGTTGGGGTAGTCGAAGCGCGCGAACGCATCGAGCAGATCCATGCGCGAGCGCGAGGTCTCGATCGAGATCACGTCCGCGTCCAGCGCCGCCACCGAATCGATGATGTCGTTGAACTGCGCATAGCACATGTGGGTGTGGATCTGGGTGGCGTCGGCCACGCCGCTGGCGGCGATGCGGAATGCCTCCACCGCCCAGTCCAGGTACTGCCGCCGTTGCGCTTGGCGCAGTGGCAGGCCTTCGCGCAGCGCCGGCTCGTCGATCTGGATGGCGGCGATGCCGGCCGCCTCCAGGTCGGCGACCTCGTCGCGCAACGCCAGCGCGATCTGCCGGCAAGTCTGCGCGCGTTCCTGGTCGTCGCGCACGAACGACCACTGCAGCACCGTCACCGGTCCGGTCAGCATGCCCTTCATCGGCCTGTCGGTCAGCGACTGCGCGTACCGCGACCAGCGCACCGTCATCGGCGCCGGGCGGCTGACGTCGCCGTAGATCACCGGCGGCTTCACGCAGCGCGAGCCATAGCTCTGCACCCAGCCGTTGCCGGTGAAGGCGAAGCCGTCGAGCTGCTCGCCGAAATACTCGACCATGTCGTTGCGCTCGAACTCGCCGTGCACCAGCACGTCCAGCCCGATCTGCTCCTGCACGCGCACGCACTGCTCGATCTGCCGTTCGAGGAAGGCCTCGTAGTCGGCGTCGGCGAGCTTGCCGGCCTTGTTGCGGGCGCGCGCTTCGCGCACTTCCTGTGTCTGCGGGAACGAGCCGATGGTGGTGGTGGGGAAGGGCGGCAGGCGCAGCGCCGCGGCCTGCAGCGGCAGGCGCCGCGCATGCGGCGTGGGGCGGGCGGCGTCGGCGGCGGTGAGCGCGGCCACGCGTGCCTTGACCGCGACGTTGTGCACGCGCGGCGAGCGCCGCCGCGCATCGGCCGCTTCGCGCGCCGGCGCCAGTGCCGCCTCGGCGTCGGCGCGCCCGTCGAGCGCATCGGCCAGCAGCTTCAGCTCGCCCAGCTTCTGCCGCGAGAACGCCAGCCAGCTGTGCAGTTCGGGATCGAGCTTTTTCTCCAGCGCCAGGTCGACCGGGCAGTGCAGCAGCGAGCACGATGGCGCCAGCCACAGCGGATCGTCGCCGCGATGGCCGCGCGCGTAGCGGGCGAGGATCAGCGCGTTGTCCAGCGGGTTGCGCCAGATGTTGCGGCCGTCCACCAACCCCAGCGACAGCACGCGCCCGGCCGGCAGCGCGCGCAGCACCGCGTCGAGCTGCTCGGGCGCGCGCACCAGGTCCACGTGCAGGCCCTGCACCGGCAATGACGCCGCCAGCGCGAGATTGTCGTCGAGCGCGCCGAAGTAGGTGGCCAGCAGGATGTCCGGGTGCGGCGTGTCGGCCAGGCGGGTGTAGGCCTGCTGGAAGGCGGCGCGGGCGGCATCGTCCAGGTCCTGCACCAGCACCGGTTCGTCCAGCTGCACCCAGTGCGCGCCCTCGGCCTTCAGCGCTTCGAGCAACTGCGCGTAGACCGGCAGCAGGGCATCGAGCAGGGCCAGCGGGTCGCTGCCGTCGACGGTCTTGGACAGCAGCAGGAAACTCACCGGTCCCAGCAGCACCGGCCGGGTCTGGATGCCCAGCGCCTTCGCCTCGCGGTATTCGGCCAGCGGCTTGTCGCCACGCAGCGCGAAACCCTGGCCGGCCTTCAGTTCCGGCACCAGGTAGTGGTAGTTGGTGTCGAACCACTTGGTCATTTCCAGCGCGTGCAGGTCGATGCCCGGCTGCTGCAGGCCGCGGGCCATGGCGAAGTACGCCGCCAGCGGGTCGTGCGCGGCGAGGGCGCGGTAGCGTGCGGGAATCGCGTCGAACAGGAACGCGGTGTCGAGTACGTGGTCGTACAGCGAGAAGTCGTTGCTCGGCGGCACGTCCACGCCGGCCTCGCGCTGCAGCTTCCAGTGGCGGGCGCGCAGCTGCGCGGCGGTGGCCTGCAGCTGCGCGGCGTCGCTTTCGCCACGCCAGTGGCTTTCCAGCGCGCGCTTGAGTTCGCGGCGCGCGCCGATGCGGGGAAACCCCAGGTTGGTAACGGTTGTCATGGCACTTTCCTCATTGCGTGGGCATTGAGGAACGAAGGAACCGCGCGATGCCGCGCCGGTCCTGTCGGATCAGCCCGCCACCCCGCCAGCGACCTTCGCCCCCGCGGGCGAACCGGGTTCCGGGGCGGAGGCAGGCGGCCGCCGCGCGGCCGCGCGGACGGTTCCGATCGCCTCGCCGCGGAGACGCCAGGTCGAAACAGGAGACGACGCGTCTCCCGGCCCAGGCCGGTATTCGGGCTGATGGACATGGACGCGGCTGCGTCCGCCTAGTGGCCGTCGCTTCCCGGGCCTTGGCCCAGTGCTCGATGACGGCGGTCGTTTCCATTCACCGCTGCGGGGCAGCTCCGGAATGGCGGGCCTTGCGGGCGCGCTTCACCGGATTCCCGTTTAATTCCATCCCTTCATCCGAATGAAGAGATGAATACCTTCGGCGCGCACACGATAGGCGGGCGCGCGCAGCCGGTCAAGCGGCGGCGCGGGTCGGCAAGGCAAACGAGAGGGAAGGGCTCAGTGCGCGGTCGAATGCGAGAACACGTTGATCACCACCACGCCGGCGCAGATCAGCGCGATGCCGACCAGGGCCGGCAGGTCGAGCTTCTGTCCGAACACGAACAGGCCGATCAGCGAGATCAGCACGATGCCCACCCCGGACCAGATCGCATAGGCGATACCGGTTGGTACCGACTTCATCACCATCGACAGCAGCCAGAAGCACAGGCCGTAGCCGATCAGCGAACCCAGCGTCGGCCACAACCGGCTCATGCCGTCGGAGGCCTTGAGCAGCGAGGTGGCGATGACTTCCAGGACGATGGCGCAGGCGAGCAGGAGGTAGGCGTTCATGGGGGCATTCTCGCCCCGCGTGCCTCCGGGCGTCTTGCCACCGTGCTGGGCGCTGCGTTCCATAGCCGTCCGGCGGCGGCGCGGCCCCGTTCAGGCGCTTCGTTTACCCTTGGCATCCCCTGCGCCGCCTTCTGGCCGCAGGCGCAGCCGATGCCCCGTCCGGAAGAATCCGTTTTGCAGCCGAACCACGACCCGCGCTACGCCGCCTCCCTGCGTCTGTCCGTCGCCCCGATGATGGACTGGACGGACACCCATTGCCGGGTGTTCCACCGCATCCTCGCGCCCGGCGCGCGGCTCTATACGGAGATGGTGCACGCCAACGCGGTGATCCATGGCGATCGCCAGCGGCTGCTCGGTTTCGACGCCGGTGAGCACCCGCTAGCGCTGCAGCTGGGCGGCAGCGATCCGGCGCTGCTGGCGCAGGCCGCGCGCATCGCCGCCGACTGGGGCTACGACGAGGTCAACCTCAACTGCGGTTGCCCGTCCGACCGCGTGCAGGCCGGGCGCTTCGGCGCCTGCCTGATGCGCGAGCCGGAGCTGGTCGGCGACTGCGTGGCGGCGATGGCCGCGGCGGTGGACATCCCGGTCACGGTGAAGTGCCGGCTGGGCGTGGACGAGGACAACGACTACGACGCCTTCGCCGCCTTCGTCGACCGTCAGGTGCAGGCCGGCGCGGCGATGGTCGTCGTACACGCGCGCAATGCCTGGCTGCAGGGCCTGTCGCCGAAGGAGAACCGCGAGATCCCGCCGCTGCGCTACGACTGGGCTTACCGGCTCAAGGCCGAGCGCCCGACGCTGCCGGTGGTGCTCAACGGCGGCCTGGCCACCGTCGAGGACGTGCAGGCGCAGCTGGCGCACGTGGACGGGGTGATGCTCGGCCGTGCGGCCTACCACGACCCCTACGTCCTGCACCTGCTCGAAGCGGCGCAGACCGGCGCGCCCCTGCGCAGCCGCGAGGAACTGCTGGCGCAGATGCGCCCCTATGTGGAGGCCCGGCTGCAGGGCGGACTGGCGCTCAAGCACATCACCCGCCACCTGCTCGGGCTGTACCACGGCCAGCCGGGCGGCCGCGGCTTCCGCAAGGTACTCAGCGAGGGCGCCCATCGCCCGGGTGCCGACTGGGCGCTGGTAGAGCAGGCCGTCCAGGTCACCCGCGAGCAGGCGGCACGCGCAGCCTGAAGGGGTGATGCGTATTCATTTTCCTCAGGTAGCTGAACGAAGCGGGTCGCGGACCGGAAGAGTTCAGATCGGATTCACCCCTAAAAATCAAGAATTTGCCTCGATTTCGTGAGCCCCGTGAAAATTTCCGTGGACCCCCGTTTCACGGATTTTGAACGATCCGCCGCAGTCCGATAGGATCACCCCATGCTTCCGGTTCCGCGTCACATTCTTGTCCTTACCGCTGCCGCCGCTCTCGCGGCCGGCATGCCGACGGCGAAGGCCTGGGCCCAGGATGGCGCCGTGCGGGAACCGCCCCGCGCCATCGAGCGGGAAGCCCGGCATGTCCGCACGCAGGATGCCGGCTCGCTTTCCGACGCGGTGCGGCGTGTCCAGCGCGAGACCGGCGGCCGTATCCTCGGCGCCGAGCGCGTGCCGTACGACGGCCGCGACATCAATCGGGTCAAGTACATGGACGACCGCGGCCGGGTGCGCTACATGGACGATACGCCGCGGTCGCCGCGCCCCCCCCGGGTGCCGCGCCAGGCCGAGCTGCCACCACGCGGCGATAACTCCTGAACGGCGATAGTTGTCCCGCAATCCGCATACACATGCCGGTGTCCGCCGGCCAAGCAACTAGGGAGAGTTCATGCGTATCCTTCTGGTCGAAGACGAAGCCCCGCTGCGCGAGACCCTTGCAGCCCGGCTCAAGCGCGAAGGCTTTGCCGTCGATGCCGCGCAGGACGGCGAGGAAGGTCTGTACATGGGCCGCGAGGTGCCGTTCGACGTCGGCATCATCGATCTGGGCCTGCCCAAGATGTCGGGCATGGAGCTGATCAAGGCGCTGCGCGACGAGGGCAAGAAGTTCCCAGTGCTGATCCTGACCGCGCGCTCGAGCTGGCAGGACAAGGTCGAGGGCCTGAAGCAGGGCGCCGACGACTACCTGGTCAAGCCGTTCCACGTCGAGGAACTGCTGGCCCGCGTCAACGCGCTGCTGCGCCGTGCCGCCGGCTGGTCCAAGCCTACCCTGGAGTGCGGCCCGGTCGCGCTGGACCTGGCCGCGCAGACGGTCAGCGTGGCCGGCAGCAACGTCGACCTGACCAGCTACGAGTACAAGGTGCTCGAATACCTGATGATGCATGCCGGTGAACTGGTCTCCAAGGCCGACCTCACCGAGCACATCTACCAGCAGGATTTCGACCGCGATTCCAACGTGCTGGAAGTGTTCATCGGCCGCCTGCGCAAGAAGCTGGATCCGGACGGCGAACTCAAGCCGATCGAGACCGTGCGCGGCCGTGGCTACCGCTTCGCCATCCCGCGCAACGAGGGCTGATCCGCCGCGCGCGGTACGGGCATGATCTACGGCCGTCTGTGGTTTTTCCGGCGCTGGCGGCCGCGTTCATTGCAGGCGCGCCAGCTGCTGGCCGCCTCGGTGGGCCTGGTGGCCTTCCTCGCGCTGGCCGGCTACGCACTGGACGCCGCCTTCGCCGGCACCGCGCGCGCCAATCTTTCCGAGCGGCTGAAGAACTACGCCACTTCCTACGCTGCCGGCATCGACTTCACCCGCGATCGCTCGCTCTACATCCGCGAGCAACCGCCGGATCCGCGCTTCGACGTGCCCGGCAGCGGCCTGTACCTGCAGGTGGTGATGCCCGGCCATTCGGGCAATTCCATGTCCGCCGAGGGGCCGATCCTGCCGGACGTCAGCGCGCGCATGCTGGAGCCGCGCGAGGAGATCTTCGAAGGCCCGCTGCCGATCACCCAGATCGACGGCGCGCCCGGCGAGGTCTACCGCTACGGCATGGGCCTGGTCTGGGGTGGCGATGGCACCCCCGAAACCGAATTTCCCTACACCATCTACGTGCTCGAGGACTCGCGCGCGCTGGGCAAGCAGCTGCGCGTGTTCCGCAGCGCGGTGTGGTTCTGGCTGGGCGTGACCGGCCTGATCCTGCTGCTGCTGCAGACCCTGGTGCTGCAGTGGAGCCTGCGCCCGCTCAAGCGCGTGATCAACGAACTGACCAAGGTGCAGCGCGGCGAGCGCGAGCGCATGAGCGAGATGCACCCGCGCGAGCTGGAACCGCTCACCGACAGCATCAATGCCTTCATCGAGAGCGAGCGCGAGAACCTGGAGCGCCAGCGCAATACCCTGGCCGACCTCGCGCACAGCCTGAAGACGCCGATCGCGGTGCTGCGCACGCAGCTGGACAGCGGCGCCGGCGACGGCGCGCTGCGCGAGGAACTGGACGTGCAGCTCCAGCGCATGAACAACCTGGTGTCCTACCAGCTGGCGCGCGCGGCCTCGTCCGGGCACAAGCTGTTCTCCGCACCGGTGCCGATCGAGGCCAGCGCCGAGGAAATCGTGCGCGGGCTGGAGAAGGTCTACGCCAGCAAGGGCGTGCTGTGCGAGTTCGAGCTGGAGCCGGGCGTCAAGTTCTACGGCGAGCCGGGCGATCTGCAGGAACTGCTGGGCAACCTGCTGGAGAACGCCTTCAAATGGGCGCGGCGCCGCGTGCTGCTGACCGTGCGCGCCATTCCCTGCGCGCCGGGCCGCCGTACCGGCCTGGAACTGGCGGTGGACGATGACGGCCCCGGCATCGCCGAGGAGAACATCGCCAAGGTCCTGCAGCGCGGCGTGCGTGGCGACGAGCGCGTGCAGGGACATGGCATCGGCCTGTCCATCGTGCAGGACCTGATCAAGGACTATCGCGGCGAATTGCAGGTCAAGCGCTCGACCGAACTGGGCGGAGCGCGCTTCGAAGTGACGTTGCCGCCGGGCCTGTGATCCGCGCGCCGGCAATCGGCGGCCGCCGTAGGAGCGACTTCAGTCGCGAACGGGGCCGGGAAAGCCTGTCGCGACTGAAGTCGCTCCTACGGGATTTGCGGCGGGGGTGCGAATGGCGACGGGCCGTAGAAGCGGCGCAGGTGCGCGGCGACCGCCGGCATCTCCCGCTCCAGCAGGTGCGGCGCGGAGAAGTGGTACTCGGTAGCCACGGCGAAGAACTCTTCCGGCGCTTCGGCGGCGTAGGCATCGATCACCGTTTCGCGACCCGCATCCACCTGCGCGCAGAAGGCGTCGTAGCTGCGCTGGAAATCAATGGCCCATTGACGCTGCCAGTCGCGCGGCAGCGGCGGCGTGCCGTCCAGTGCGCCATCCAGCACGTCGATCTTGTGCGCCATCTCGTGCACGGCCACGCAGAAACCCGCCTGCGGCTCGGCGATGTCGGCTTGCACGTCGGCCCACGACAGCAGCAGCGGGCCGCTGTCCCAGGCCTCTCCGATCAGCTCGTCGTCCCACTCGTGCAGGACGCCGGCTGCGTCCAGGTGGCTGCGGCGCACGCGGAACGCTTCCGGGTAGACGACCAGTTCGGACCAGCCGTGCAGGCCGTCGCGCCCGAATTCGATCAGCGGCAGGCAGCACAGCGCGGCCAGCAGCAGGCGTTGGCCCGCATCCAGTTCCAGCCCCGCCACCGGCGTGATGGTCTTGCGCTGCAGGAAATACGCCGCCAGTTCGCGCAGCCGCTGCTCGCGCGTGCCGTCCAGCGCATGCAGCCACGGGCACCCGCGGCGCATGTCCTGCCAGAGCGTTTCGTCGACGGCGGGGGGCGTGCGCCGCCAGCGGCGCAGCAACGACTGGATCAGCGGAACATCCCGGGCAGCAGCCGGTGCCATTTCGGCGCACGCAGCCGCGGGATGACTTCCTCGTCGCTGCCGCCGCCGGCCTGCGGCGGCGCTGGAATGGCGTGCTTGGGCTGGGACGGGGGAGCGGTGTTGGCCAGGTTCACCGAGGCGGCGGGGACCGCCACGCGTTCCACTTCCCCGGGCGCGTAGGTGCAGCCGTTGCGGGCCGGGGTGTCGATCGCCTCCGCGGCATGCGCGGCCACGGGGGCCAACAGCAGGATCAGGCAATGGGCGGTACGGCGCATCGTCGACATCCGGGGGCGGTTGAGCTCCCGATTCTAGCCTGCTTTCCCGGCGGGATTGGAAGGCGGCGGACGCCTTCACGCATAATCGCCCGACCTGTCGCGATCAGAAGGTCCTTCGTGGACGACCGCCAATTGCTGGCCAAACTGGGAGAGGGCGCCCTTTCCGGCGATGCCCTGGCCCGTGGGCTCGGCCAGACCCGGGCCGCGATCTGGAAGCGGATACAGGGCCTGCGGGCAGCCGGCGTGGCCATCGAAGGCCGGGCCGGCGATGGCTACCGGCTGGCGCAGCCGCTGGAGCTGCTGGACCGCGCGCCGATCATGGAGCGCCTGGCGCCGGGCGTGGCCGCTTCGGTCGCCGCCCTGGACATCGCCTGGACGCTGGGCTCGACCAACAGTGAATTGCTGCGGCGCAACGCGCCTTTGCGCGGCGTCGAGATCCTGCTGGCCGAGCGCCAGACCGGCGGTCGCGGCCGCCGCGGCAGGCAGTGGGCCTCGCCGCTGGCCGCCAATGTCTACCTGTCGGTGTCGCGCGCCTTCGCCGGGGGCCTGTCGCGCATGGGCGGACTGAGCCTGGCGGTGGGCGTGGCGGTGGGCGAGGCGCTGCCTGCGCTGGGCTTCGCCGGCGCCGGCCTGAAGTGGCCCAACGACATCCTGGTCGATGGCCGCAAGCTGGGCGGCCTGCTGGTGGAGGGCGGTGGCGAGTTCGCCGGCCCGGCGCGCGCGGTCATCGGGCTCGGCCTGAACGTGCGCATGCCCGCCGGCAGCGCCGCCGATATCACCCAGCCCTGGGTCGACCTGGACACGCTGGCCGGCGCGCCGGTGTCCCGCAACGCGGTGGTCGCGGCCGTGCTGTCGCATCTGCTGCCGGCGCTGGACCAGTTCGAACGGCAGGGCCTGGCGCCGTTCCTGCCGCGCTACGCGGCGCTGGACGTGCTGGCCGGCCGGCCGGTGCGGGTAGAGGAAGCGGGCACCCTGCATGAAGGCATCGCGCTTGGCTTGGCCGAGGATGGCGCGTTGCGCATCTCCAGCGACGGCGGCGAACGCCATTTCCATGCCGGAGAAGTCAGCGTGAGGGCGCAATGAGCGACTGGCTGTTCGATCTGGGCAACTCGCGTTTCAAGTTCGCGCCGCTCGAAGGCGCCGCCGCCGGCAGCGCGCAGGCGTGGGCCCACGGCGCCGAAGCGATGACCGCGGCGGCGCTGGACGCCCTGCCGCGTGGCGATACCGCCTGGGTGGCCAGCGTCGCTGCGCCGGCCCTGACCGCGACCGTGATGGACCTGCTGCGCGCCCGCTTCGCACGCGTGCAGGTGGCGCGGACCCTGCCGCAGTGCGCGGGCGTGACGATCGCCTACGCGCGCCCGGAGAAACTCGGCGTCGATCGGTTCCTGGCATTGCTCGCCGCGGCCACCGCGCGGCGCCCGGTGCTGGTGGTCGGCGTCGGCACGGCGCTGACCATCGACCTGATGGACGCGGACGGGCGCCACCATGGCGGCCGCATCGGCGCTTCGCCCACCGTCATGCGCGAAGCACTGCACGCGCGTGCGGTGCAGTTGCCGGCCGCTGGCGGCGACTACGCCGAGTTCGCCAACGACACCGCCGACGCGCTGGCATCCGGCTGCGATGGCGCGGCGGTGGCGCTGGTCGAACGCAGCCTCCGGCTTGGCGCCGATCTGCTCGGCGCAGCGCCCGCGCTGGTGATGCATGGCGGTGGCGCGCCGCTGCTGCTGCCGCTGTTGCCGCAGGCGGAACACCAGCCGGCGCTGGTGCTGGACGGACTGGCGCGCTGGGCCGTGCACCAGCGGCCGCCGGGACGCTAGGATCGCGCCATGCTGATCCGTTTCCTGATCGTCGCACTGGCCATCCTCAACCTCGGCGTCGCGCTGTGGTGGATGGTTCCGCGTCCTACGCCCGCCCTTGCGTCCGAGGCCAGCGAAGCCGGCGTTGCGACGCTGGAACTTGTTCCCATGGATGCGCCCGCAGCAACGGTGCCGCCACCGGCCCCGGACGTGGTGGCGCTGGCCCCGTCGACCGTTGCGTCCAAGGCGTCCCCAGAAACCGGAAAAGCCGTCGTAGCGACCGAACCTACCGTGCCGTCGCCGACACCGGAACGCTGCTCCAGTTTCGGGCCGTTCGACAGCCAGGAGAGCGCGCAGTCGGCGGTGACCGCGCTGGGTGCGGACGCGCTCCGTTCGCATGTGCGCGAAGTGCCGCCCAAGGCGGCGACCAGCTTCCGCGTTCTCATCCCGCCGGCGCCCAGCCGCGAGGAAGCGCAGGCGATGGTGAAGCGCATCGCCGATGCCGGTTTCAACGACTACTTCATCATTGCCCAAGGCGACGACGCCAACGCGGTGGCATTGGGCCAGTACCGGAACCGCGAGGGTGCCGAGCGGCGCCTGGCCGCGCTGACGGCCGCAGGCTTTCCCGCGCGGATCGTCGACAACGGCGCCGGTGCCGCCGTCCTCTGGTGGCTGGACGCGGCCCATGCCGGCACCGTCGCCGCGACGGACCTGCAGAAGCGCAGCGGCGCCCCGCAGCGCCAATCGCTCGACTGCGCCCGCCTGCGCTAGAATGCCGGCCGGATGCGCCGCAACGGCGCATGCCCCGGACCATCGCCGCTTTAGCTCAGTCGGTAGAGCAACTGTCTTGTAAACAGTAGGTCATCCGTTCGATTCGGATAAGCGGCACCACTCTGAAATCGCTGAAACGCTTTGGAGATAGGCGTTTCAGAGAGAAAGACCAGTGTCGCGCGCTGGCCTTTTTGATCTTCTGGGAAATTCAGTGACGTTTAGATGGTCTCCCGATCAGAACGCGATGGCTGTTCCGGCCACGTGCCGATGCGCCCTGCGTCGATTGCTTCTGGCTCGATTCCGGCTCCACGAGGTTGCATGGATGGGAGTGGACACCTTCGCAAGTGGGCCTTGGGAGAGGTGAATCGGACCATTGCCCATCATCAAAGTGAAGCCGAACTTCCATGCCGGATGATGGGCCACGGTACGTTGCTCAGGCGGTTGGTTGTCCAACCCACGGAGATGTCTGCTATGCAGCGGAGTGACGGCTGCCGGCTTCGCCGGGAAGTTCTTCACAGGAACGGTTCGGCAATTACGGGTGACCTTGCAGGAATATTTCAACCTCCAGCCCGGAGCCGATGTTGGAATGGGCTGTCAGGCGACCGCCATGGGCTTCCACGATGCGCCGGGTGAAGTGATAGCCCAGCCCGCTTCCCTTCTTTCCCAGCGATGCGGTTCCCCGGAAATAGGGCGTGCCGAGTTTGTCCAACTCGTCCTGGCCCATACCGGGTCCTCGATCGGAAACCCGGATGCGCAGCCCCGCGCCATCCAGTGTAGCGGCGAGTTCCACCGGGCTTTGCGGTGGCGAATAGCGCAGGGCGTTGGCGAGCAGGTTTCCGATGGCCACTCCCACCAATGTTGGATCGAGCATGAAGTCGCCATCCGGACATTCACCCAAACGCAGGCGCCCGATTGCCGTCTCTTCCTGCCGCTCGATCGCCTCTTCAAGCAAGCCTCGAACGGACCATGGCACCGGCGACACTTCAAGCGCGCCATGGTCCAGCGCTTCGGTCATCAGGAAGTGCTCGACGAAGCCGGAAAGCGTCGCCGCGTTGCCGCGGATCTGCGCCAGCCGCTGCGCTTCCGGCGAGGCAAGCCCGGGCATCTTGATCTGGATCATCTGCGCGGCACGGTCGATGGCGGCCAACGGGTTGCCGAACTCATGTGACAGCATCGCCACGAATCGCCGCTGCTCCTCCGAGCGGCGGGTGGCGAGGGCGGCCTCCTGCTCGGCGGCCGCCTTGTCGTACTGCAACTGGCGCAGGCGCAGCGCCAGGCCGTAACTCATCACCAGCACATGCGCCAGCGGCGCGATCTGGTAGAAATTGGTGGTCACCGCGTTCTGCGACAGCAGTCCCCAGTTGGCAGTGGTGTTGATCGTGGTACCCAGTGCCGGGATCACGAATGCGACGAAATAGACCAGCAGTTCGCCGCGTCGGCTTGATCGCCATGAACGCAGCAGCAGTCCCATGCTGATGAAGAAATTGAGGCTGTTCAGGGCATTGGCGAGCTTGACCACCCACAGCAGCCACTCGCCCACCAGGAATGGCAGCAACGCGAACGGCAACAGCGCCAGGTTCAGGGCGAGGGTGGCCAGGAACAAATGGTGGACGCGCGGGTAGTTCCTCTTCAGGTCCAGCAGCCTGTCCCACATCAACACGATGGAGGCGGCCCCGCCCAGCCATCCGATGCGCGGCAGGGCATCGGTGAACCACTCCGCATGCGCGCTCAGCAGAACCGGAAGATAGCCGTTGGTGCCCAGGTTGAACAGTATCTGCGAAGCGACATAAGCAGCGTAAGCCGACATCACCACATCGCGCAGGCGCGCCCCGAGGATGGCGTAGAGCACCGCCGCGATCAGCAGGATGCCGAAGTACATGCCTCGGTAGAAATTGCTGCGGGTTTCATCGGCGGTGAACGCTTCCACCTGCCAGATATCGGCCTGCACATTGATGGCGTTGGTGGTGCGCACCCGGATATAGACATGCATGCCGCCGAATACTTCGACCGGCAACGCGAACTGGCGCGTGCGCAGCGGGCGGTTTTCGTAGGGGCGGTGGTAACCCATCGCATGATGCGCGAATCCGCCGCCGCGCTTCTCCACCCATACATCGACCTCCTCAAGCTCGGGCGTACCGATGACCAGCACCCAGCGCGGCGGCGCGTCCGCCGTCGGCGTCAACTGGACGCGGAACCAGTGCGCATCGGTGTCATATCCCAGGCTGCGCGCGCCTGGCAGGCGCACGAAACGGCTGCGGGCGAACTCCGGCCGTGACACCGCCTCGAACGGCAGCGTACCGGTGGCATCGGCGAAATGCTCCAGCCGGCCCGCGAGCGACAGGCGCGGCACATCCGCGCTCAGCCGCAAGGCCGGCTCCTGCGCCATTGCCGATACCGGCCACGAGAACAGGACGGACAGCAGCACCGGCAATATGACGCACCACACACGCGCCGCCGCATCCCGCTTCACTGCTCGATCTCGCAGTTCCCGGTAAAGGTATAGCCCCTTCCATAACTTGGACGAAGTGGCAGATCCCTGCCGCAGGCCGCCTGCACCTTGCGCCGCAGACGACTGGCAGTGTTGTCCAGATTGCGCAGGTTGGACAGCGTGGCCTGCTTTTCCATGCCTGCCAGCAGGGCTTCGCGCGTCACTGCCCGCCCGGGCGTTCCGCACAATGCCGTCAGCAATGCCACCTCCGGATGGGTCAGGTCCAGTAAAGTTCCATCGGGCGTCGACAACCGCCAATGCCGGATATGCAGCCGCCAATGGCCCCCGGCGCCGTTCCTGCCCAGCCGGCGCAGCACGCTGTGGCAGGCCGCCTCGATCACCTCCAGCGAACTGCGTTTGGAAAGGTAGACATCCGCACCGGCGTTCAAGCCGAGCACCTGGTCGTCGTTCGCATCCAGCGCGGTCAACATCACTACTCCTGGCATGGCCGCGGCCTCGCCGCAGGCACGCACCTGCTGCACGATATCCAGACCGCTCATGCCCGGCAGGGCCACGTCCAGCAGCAGCAGGTCGAAAGACAGCGCCGGCCACGTCTCGAAGAACGCCTCGGCACTGCTGAAGCTCCGTGTGCTGAAGCCACGCAGGTCGAGGAACTCGGCCAGGTCGGCAAGCAGTTCCGGGTTGTCTTCGACGATGGCGATGCGATGGCGGGGCATGCGTGTATGTCCTGTTGGCCCTTTCGATGAATTCAATGGAGCAGGGAGCAACCCGGTTTTGTCCTGGCTGGAATGCATCGCGCCTGCAGGAGAAGCCCCCTCGACAAGTGTAGGTACATCGCTCCGTGTCGACAGGTTTTGACAGCATCTGCCAGAAATGAAGCGTTCGTGATGCCGCTCGCACTTTCTATCATCACTACCTGATCACGGGCGGTGATCGTCATCCCCGTGCGGGGCAGGGCATGCGTGGCGTCTACCGCCACGGTTCATCGCCGCCCCGATTTGCAGCTTCCAGATAATCCCGGGGAAAACCGATGAATCACATCTACCGCACCGTCTTCAACCGGGCGCTGGGCGTCTGGCAGGTCGTCGCCGAGATCGCCAGCGCCCAGGGCAAGGGCCGCAGCGCCGGCCATGGCGGCAGGCATGCCCTGCACCTGCTCGCCCTGCTGCCGTTGTCGGTCTGGGCCTCGCTGGCATCGGCTGCATCGCCTTCCGCGACCAGCGCCGCCGATGGCCTGCGTGGCGGTGCAACCGTCCAGGCTCCGCGGGTGCCTGCCACCACCTTGCCCAGCGGCGGCACGGTCAGCGCCGGCAGCGGCAGCATCACCCAGGGCGGGGCGGCGATGACCATCGCCCAGCAGTCGCAGAACCTGGCCATCAATTGGCAGAGCTTCGACATCGGTCGCGATGCCAGCGTCACCTTCCTGCAGCCCAACAGCAGCGCCATCGCCCTGAACCGCGTGCTCGGCACCGAGGGCTCGCAGATCCTCGGCCAGCTCAAGGGCAACGGCCAGGTGTGGGTGATCAACCCCAATGGCGTGCTGTTCGGCAGCACGGCGCAGGTCAGCGTCGGCGGGCTGGTGGCGTCCACGCTGGGGCTGTCCGATACCGATTTCATGGACGGCAAGCGTACGTTCGCCGGCAGCGGCGGCCGTGTGGTCAACCAGGGGCGCATCGACGCCGGCCATGTCGCCCTGCTCGGCGAAACCGTGCGCAACGAAGGCGTCATCGCCGCGCGGCTCGGTACCGCCGCGCTGGCGGCAGGCAATACCGTGACGCTGGATTTCGCCGGCGACCAGCTGCTCAACGTGCAGGTGGACGAAGGCGCGCTGCATGCGCTGGCCGACAACCGCGGCCTGATCCAGGCCGATGGCGGCACTGTGCTGATGACCGCGAGGGCGAAGGATGCGCTGCTGGACACCGCGGTCAACAACAGCGGCGTCATTCGCGCCCGTACCGTGGAAAACCGCAACGGCCGCATCCTGCTGCTCGGCGACATGGACAGCGGTACGGCCAGCATCGCCGGCACGCTAGATGCCAGTGCGCCCGATGGCGGCAACGGCGGTTTCATTGAAACGTCCGCCGCAAGCGTCAACATTGCCGAAACCGCCGTCATCACCACGAAGGCGACTGACGGCCAAAGCGGCACTTGGCTGATCGACCCCAACGACTTCACCGTGGCCGCCAGCGGCGGCAACATGACCGGCGCGGCGGTCAGCAATGCACTGAACAACAACGGCAACTTCATCATCCAGACCGCCACGATGGGTACGACCGGCGGCAATGGCGACATCCACGTCAACGACGCCATCAACTGGAGCAGCAACAGCACGCTGACGCTGGACGCCGAGCGCAGCATCAACATCAACGCCGCCGTCACCGCCACCGGCAGCAATGCCGGGCTGGCGGTGCTGTTCAACCAGGGCGCGGGCATCAGCGACGGCCATTTCTACGTCAACGGCACGGTCAATCTGCCGCTCACCGGCAGCCTGTCCGTCAACGGCCAGAGCTATGTCCTGATCGACAGCCTTGCCGGGCTGACCGACCTCGGCAACCACTACGCGCTGGTCGGCGACATCGACACCCCGGTCACCGCCGCGCTCGGCAACCTGGGCGGCACGCTGGAAGGCCTGGGCCACCGCATCGGCAACATCAACCTGAGCGGCGTGGCAGATGATCTCGGGTTGTTCAACGCCATCAATACCGGTGCCCAGGTACGTAACCTCAAGCTGGCCGGCAGCGTGACCGGCAGCGGCACCTACACCATGGGCCTGCTCGCGGGCCACAACTACGGCACCGTCGCCAACGTCCATGCCAGCGGCACGGCCACTGCCATCACCAACCACACCGACATCGGTGGGCTGGTAGGCGTACACGGATACAGCGGCCTGATGTTCGATTCCTCGGCCGACGTGACGGTCACGGGAGCCTGGGGCAGCTACACCGGTGGGCTGGTGGGCAACGCCAACGGCGGCGACATCCATCGCAGCCATGCCACCGGCGCGGTCAGCGGCGGCGAGAGCATCGGGGGCCTTGTCGGCTACGTGACCAACGCCAGCATCATCGACCACAGCTACGCCACCGGCACGGTCACCGGCGGCGACTTCGCCGTCGGCGGGTTGATCGGCAGGACCAACGGCAACGCCCACATAAGCCACGTGTACGCCACCGGCGCGGTCAACGGCACCGGCGCGCTCAATGCCGGTGGCTTGGTCGGCTACTACATGGACATCACGCTCAGCGATGTATGGGCCAGCGGCGCGGTCACCGGCGGCACCAACCACGGCGGGCTGATCGGCAGGGCCGCCAACAACCTCGCGCTGACCAACGCACGCTGGAACACAGAAACCACGGGGCAGAGCGATGCCATCGGCGTACAGGAATCGTGGCTGACCTACACCCCCACCAACGTCGCCGGCCTGACCACCGCGCAGATGCGCGACGTTGCCAACTGGGGCGGCTTTGCCACCGGTACGCCGGGCGGCGATGGCTGGGTGCTGCTGGACGGCGTGCTGCCAATGCTGGCCTCGGAATGGTCAACCACCATCCGCACCGTCCACCAATTGCAGCTGATGGCGCTGGACCCGACCGCCCACTACATCCTCGCCAACGACATCGACGCCAGCGCCACCAACGGCCAGGACGTGTGGCTGGGCAGCAGTTTCAGGCCCGTGGGCAATATCTTCGACAACTTCACCGGCAGTCTGGACGGCCTGTACCACCGCATCGACAACCTGTACATCAACAGGAGCGGCGCCAACTACGTCGGGCTGTTCGGTTTCATCGACGGCGGCACGGTCCGCAACCTGGGCTTGAACAACGTCAACGTCACCGGCTTCAACTATGTTGGCGGCCTGGCCGGTTCGGCCACCGACTCGCTCATCAACAACGTCTATGTGACCGGCACCGTCGCCGGCAACGGTGACGTCGGCGGGCTGGTTGGCCTGCTGACCACCACCGACAACAACAAGGGCATCAGCGATGCCTACAGCGCCGCCGCCGTTTCCGGCCAGGTTGAGGTCGGCGGGCTGGTCGGCCTCTATCAAGGCCTGAACGGCTACATCACCCGCACCTACGCTACCGGCGTGGTGACCGGCAGCAGCGATGTTGGCGGGCTGGTCGGCAAGATGCAGGGCACTGCCAGCCTTGACCAGAGCTTCTACGCCACCACCAATGCCGGCGGCAGCACCATCAACAGCGGTGGGGCATTCAATACGCTGGGCACGGGCAGGACGCTGGCCCAACTCAAACAGCTTTCCACTTTCAGCGGCTGGGGCGGCGCCCTCTCCGGCAACGGCGGCGAGAACACCGCCTGGCGCATCTACGACGGCGACACCACGCCGCTGCTGCGCGGCTTCCTGAAACAACTGACGGCGAGCGCGACGCCCGACTACGACGGTTCCGGCGCGCACCTCGCCAATATCGGCAGTGCCTCGCTCAATGGCATCCCCAGCGGCGCGCACATCTTCGGCACGCCCGCGTTCGTCCAGGGCGACACTCTGACCCTCACCAGCACCCGCGCCGGCGAATACACCGCCACCAGCAACGCCACGGTAAGCGGGCTGTATTCGGACCAGCAGGGTTACGACATCAGCTTTGGCGCAAGCCGCACCATCAGCACGCCCGGCAGCGCGGCGGGCGAGGTGCAGCTGGACAACGGCGCGGCATGGACCAACGGCACGCTGGTGATAAACACCACCGGCAACGTCAGCGCCAACGCCGCCATCAGCGGCGGCGCGGGTAGCGTGTTCCGCATGGTGAACGGGGCGTGGGTGCAGAACGCCACCACCCTGCCCGGTTTTGCGGTCAACGACTTCCAACTGGCAGGCGGCTCGTTCCTGCGCGCCACCGGCGGCGACGGCAGCAGCGCGACGCCGTGGCGGCTGGCCGACGTGTACGGTCTGCAAGGCATGACCGGCCTGCTCGGCAACCACTTCGCGCTCGCCGGCGACATTGACGCCAGCGGCACGGCCAACTGGAACTGCGACGCCGCTGGCACAAACTGCGCCGGCTTCGTGCCGGTGGGTACCAGTGGCAACGCCTTCACCGGCAGCTTGAACGGCAACGACCATGCCATCGGCGACCTCACCATCAATCGCGCCACGCAGGAGTACGTGGGCCTGTTCGGTTACACACTGGGTGCCAGCCTGCGCGACATCGGTTTGAGCAATGTTGCGATAACGGGCCGGGGCTACACCGGCGGCCTGGTCGGCTGGGCGCAAGGCACGAGCATCAACGACAGCTTCGTGGCGAGTGGGCAGGTCACTGCGCGGGCGTATGCAGGTGGCTTGGCGGGCGCGATTATCCACGGCAGCCATATCCAGGGCAGCTACGCTGGCGCGAATGTCGAATCCACGACGTCCACCGGGGATGGCATCGTCGGCGGTCTGGTAGGCGTGCAGTCCTATACCAGTTCCATCAGCAACAGTTATGCGACAGGCAATGTGGAGGCAAACCTTGGCAACTGGTCGGGGGGATCCTGGGCGGGCGGTCTGGTCGGCTTGCTGGTCGAAGGCCCGATCAGCAACAGCTATGCCACCGGTAGCGTAAGCGGCAACAACGCGTTGGGCGGGCTGGTGGGTGAGCAGTTGGGCGGAACGGTCAGCAACAGCTACGCCACCGGCACGGTGAGCGGCAATAACACGCTGGGTGGCCTGATCGGCCACCGGCAGAGCGGCACGGACAGCGGCAGCTTCTACGCCACCACCGATGCCGGTGGCAGCGCCATCAACAGCGGCGCGGCATTCAACACGCTGGGCGTGGGTAAGACGCTGGCCGAACTCAAGCAGCTTTCCACCTTCATCTCCGCCGGCTGGGATATTTCCAACGTGGGCGGCGACGGCAAGGTGTGGCGCATCTACGACGGCGACATCACGCCGCTTCTGCGCAGCTTCCTGAAACAACTGACGGTGAGCGCGACGCCGGATTACGACGGCTCCGGCTCGGCGCTGGCCAATATCGGAAGCACCACGCTGACCGGCGTACCCAGCGGGCCACACATCCATGGGACAGCCAGCATTACCGCCGGCGATACCCTGACGCTGGGCAGCACCCAGGCCGGGCAATACATCGTCACCAGCAATGCCACGGTGAGCGGCCTGTATTCCGACCAGCAGGGTTACGACATCGTCTTCGACAGCAGCCGCACCATCAGTACCCCCGGCAGTGCGGCCGGCGAGGTGCGGCTGGACAACGGCGTGGCATGGACCAACGGCACGCTGGTGATCGACACCACCGGCAACGTCAGCGCCAACGCCGCCATCAGCGGCGGCGCGGGCAGCGTGTTCCGCATGGACAACGGCGCGTGGGTGCAGAACACCGCCACCCCGCCGGGCTTTGCGGTCAACGACTTCCAACTGGCGGGCGGCTCGTTCCTGCGTGCCACCGGCGGCGACGGCAGCAGTGCGACGCCGTGGCTGCTGGCCGACGTGTACGGCCTGCAAGGCATGGCCGGCCTCCTCGGCAACCACTTCGCGCTTGCCGGCGATATCGACGCCAACGGTACGGCCAACTGGAACTGCGACGCCGGTGGCGCGAACTGCGCCGGCTTCGTACCGGTGGGTACCAATGGCAACGCCTTCACCGGCAGCTTCAACGGCAACGACTTCGCCATCGAGGGTTTGACCATCAACCGCGGCGCGCAGGACTACGTTGGCCTGTTCGGCTATGCCAATGGCTCGCTGCGCAACGTTACCCTGAGTGGCGGCAGCACCAGCGGCAAGGACTACGTAGGCGCACTGGCCGGTTACACCGACGCCGCCGGCACCGTGCAGGACAGCCATGTCAGTGCCAGTGTGCAGGGCGTTGACTATGTGGGCGGGCTGGTGGGTTTTGCGCGTGCGGCGGTGAGCAACAGCCATGCGCAAGGCAATGTGACCGGCAGCCAACACGTGGGCGGGCTGCTGGGTCGCTTGTTCATGAGCAGCCTCGGCAACAGCTACGCCACCGGCAATGTCAACGGTACTGGCAACGTCGGCGGGCTGGTGGGTTCGGCCAACGGAAGCAACATCGACAACAGCTATGCCGTCGGCAATGTCGAAGCCACTGGCGACAATGTGGGCGGACTGGTGGGCCATAACGGCAGCACCGACATCCGCAACAGCTACGCCAGCGGCAATGTCAGCGGCAACCAGCGGGTAGGCGGCCTGGTCGGCCACAACCATCAAGTCGCTGCCCCCGACGCCAGCGACATCACCAACAGCTATGCCAGTGGCCTTGTCACGGGCAACGGCGACACCGGCGGCTTGGTCGGCAACAACACCTTTATGCATGTGGGCGGCGCGATCCACCAATCCGGCACCATCACCGCCAGCTTCTGGAACCTCGACACCTCCGGCCAGACCAGCAGCGCCGGCGGCGGCACTGGCATCACCACCGCGCAGATGCAGCAGTTGTCCACCTTCACCGATGCCGGCTGGGACATTTCCGCCGTGGGCGGCGACGGCAAGGTGTGGCGCATCTACGAAGGACAGACCGCGCCGCTGCTGCGCAGCTTCATGACCGCCGTCACCGTCACCCCGGGCGCGATCAGCGGAGGCAAGACCTACGACGGCCAGATCGCCAGTGGCATGGCGGGCAGCTACACCACCAGTACGCTGGTGGACGCCCGCCTGATAGGCGGCACCCTCGGTTATGCCACCGACGGTGCCGACGCCGGCACCTACAGCGTCGCCAATGGCAAGCTGCGCCTAGATGGCCTGCATTCCGGGCAACAGGGCTACGACATCAGCTACGGCGGCACCGCCAGCCTGACCATCAACAAGGCCGCGCTGGTCGTCACCGCCAACAATGCCGGTAAGAGCTACGACGGCATCGCGTGGACCGGTGGCAACGGCGTGAGCTACAGCGGCTTCGTCAACGGCGAGGACGCCGCCGTTCTGGGCGGCACGCTGGCCTGGGGCGGCAACAGCCAGGGCGCGGTGAACGCCGGCACCTACGTCATCAGCGCCAACGGCCTGAGCAGCAGCAACTACGCCATCAGCTATGTCGATGGCGCGCTGACCATCGACCCGCGCACGCTGGCCATCGTCGTCAACCTCACCGGCACGGTGCGCAAGACCTACGACGGCACCACCGACGCCACGCTGGACGCCAGCAACTTCCTCGTCACCGGCTGGGTGGGCAGCGACGGTGCCACCATTATCGCCACCAGGGGCCTTTACGAGGACGCCAATGCCGGCACCGGCAAGAGCGTCACCGTCGATCTGACCCTGGCCGACTACCTCGCCAACGCCGGTACCAACCTCGCCAACTACGTCCTGCCGATGCAGGTCAGCGGCAACGTCGGGGTGATCGACAGGGCGGCGCTGACCGTCGGCACTTCCGACGTGACCAGGATCTACGACGGCACCACATCCGCTGCCGGAAAGGCCATCGTCCTTGGCGGCCGGTTGTTCGGCGATGACGCCATCAGCGGCGGCAGCTTCGCCTTCACCGACAAGAATGCAGGTACCGGCAAGACCGTCACGGTCGGTGGGGTGACCGTGGATGACGGCAACGGCGGCGGCAACTACGACATCACCTACGCCAGCAACACCAACAGCGCCATCCTGCAGAAGACGGTGACCATCGGTGGCGGCTTCGATGCCCGGGACAAGCTCCACGATGGCAGCGACCGCGCCACCATCGGCCGCAACGCACTGGCGCTGCAGGGCGCGGTCGCTGGCGATGCGTTGACGGTGGACTGGCAGGCGGCGTTCGCCGATGCCGCCCAGGGCACGGACAAGACCGTCACCCTGCGCGGCACCGCGCTGGCCGGCGGCGACAGCGGCAACTACCTGCTCGACCTGGCCGGCGCGCCTACCGCCGTCGCCAGCATCCTGGGAATGCCTTTCGGTGCCGAAGGCGGGCGTTATGCCGGCGCGACGCGATCGGCCCAGGTCGACGGCACTTGGGGTTCCGGCCACACGGCGACCGTACCCGCGATTTCGATCCAGCAGTGCGGCCAGAACCTGCCCGCGCCGCTGGTCCGGGACTGCCGCCTCTGATCGCCAGGAATGCCCGGCGCCACGCAACCATCCACGCCCTGCAAGGATTACCCGCAATCATGTCCACCAAGAGGAAGAGCTCCTGCCTGCTGGCCGGCCTGTACCTGTCGCCGCTGGCCGTCATGGCGCAGACGCCGCCCACCGCCGGCCAGATACTGCAGCAGGCCGCACCGCCGCCGCCCATGCCCTCCAACACGGTTCCACGCACCATCGTCGAGGAAACCGCACCCGCCCAGCCCGGCAACGGCGAATACGTGTCCGTCTCGGGCATCCGCTTCAGCGGCAACACGGTGTTCGACGATGCCGTGCTGCAACGCCTTGTCGCGGGCGGCTTCAAGCCCCGGATGCAGATGGAGGAACTGGAGGCGCTCGCCCTGCGGGTGACGCGGCATTACCGGGAGCACGGCTATCTGGTGGCGCGTGCCTGGCTGCCGCCGCAGGACATCAGCGGCGGCATCGTGACCATCGCCGTGCTCGAGGGCCAGCTCGGCCAGGTGCGGTTGAACGATGCGGCCGGCGTGGCGGGCAACGCCACCGCGCCGCTGCGCCGCCTGCGATCCGGCGATGCGGTCAATGGCCCGGCGTTCGAAAGCGCCCTGCTGGAACTGGCCGACCTGCCCGGCATCGAGGTGAGATCCACGCTGCGGCCTGGTGCCAGCGTCGGCACGTCCGACTTCCTGGTGGATATCCTGCCTTCGGCGGCGTTGACCGGCAGCGTCGACCTGGACAACTACGGCAATCGCTACATCGGTGCCGAGCGTCTTGGAGCCTCGCTCTATTGGAACAATCCCGCGCACCTGGGCGATCAGGTAAGCCTTCGCGTCCAGGGGGGCGTGGACGATTACCGCTATGGTCGGCTCGGTTACCAGTTGCCGTTTGGCCGCCATGCCACCCGCATCGGCGCGGCCTGGTCGGTGATGCGCTATGAACTGGGCAAGGACTTCGCCAGCCTCGATGCCGGCGGCCGGGCAGAGGTCGGCAGTCTCTATCTGCAGCAGCCGCTGCTGCGCAGTCGCCGAGCCAACTGGTCTGCGACGTTGCAGTACGACGACAAACGCCTGCAGGACGACATCGGCGCGACGAAGACGCATGGGCGCAAGAAGCTGCGCAACGGCACACTCGGCATCTCCGGCATCTTCTTCGATGGCCTGGGCGCCGGCGCCAGCAACAGCCTGGCGTTGAACTACACGCGCGGCCAGCTGGGGCTGGACGATACCAGCGCGTTGATCGACCGCCTCACCGCCCGCAGCCGCGGCGATTTCGGCAAATGGTCGCTGTCCTACCAGCGCCAGCAACGCCTGCCTGGAAACTGGCTGCTGGCGTTCGCCGGCAATGCCCAGTGGGCCGACAGGAACCTGGATTCCTCGGAGAAGATGCTGCTGGGCGGTGCCGGCGGCGTGCGTGCTTACCCGCAAGGCGAAGCCAGCGGCGACAGCGGCTACATGGTCAACCTCGAGTTGCGTCATGCAGTGGCCGAACGGCTGGAGGTGTTCGGCTTCCACGACCAGGGCCGCGTCCGCCTCAACCACACACGCTGGGACAGCAAGGGACGCAATCACCGGCGCCTGGCCGGTTACGGAATTGGCGCCACCTATACCCTTGCCCCCTTCAGCATCCAGGCGTTCGCCGCATGGAAGGATGGCACCGGCGCTCCGGAATCGGACAGGGACCGCAGCCCGCGTCTTTGGACGCAGCTGGTCTATCAGTTCCGTTGATGCGGGTCCGTCCAGCGCCCCCTGCCCGGCATGGAAGGCCGCACTCCCTGGCCATCCTGGTCATGGCCTGACGCTGGTTTTCCGCTTGCGCGATGTACCCGGCCAGGCAATGGTTGGCGACGCCGGCAAGGCGCATCCAGCGCCGGCAGGAACATGTTTCCGCAATCCCGTCCAACCGATGGTCTCCACAATCGCCGCCTTGCCGCGCGGCCTGCAGCAACCAGGAAGTTCCGTGAACCACAATGCCGCACCATCTCCAACCGGCTGCCGGGTGTCCGGAAGGTCATTGCAGGAACCGAAAGGGCTCGTGCCATGACGATGCCGGATGGCGTGCGGGTGATGGAGGGCAGGGTGAGCTTCGAGCGTGACGGTTCGACCTTGAACGTGTGGCAGGACAGCCAACGGGCCGTCGTCGAATGGAAGGATTTCGGCATAGGCACGGGTGAGCGCATTGTCGTCCGGCAACCCGATCGCGCGTCCTCCATGCTGGTGCGGGTTCCGGGGGCGATCGCGATCCGCGTCGATGGCGGTCTCGATACCAACGGCCAGTTCCATCTTTGGAGCCGTGGCGGAGCCATCATCGATAGCGAAGGCGTGATCGATGCGACCAGCTTCACGGTCGATACCCTGGATACCCACGACGAAGCGCACGGTGGAGAAGAGGACTTCCACTTTTCTGGCGATGACAGGCCAGGAATATTCAATCTGGGGAGCATCCGTGCGGCTGGCGGGAATGTGAGCTTGTTTTCCCACCTGGTGCGCAACGATGGCGTGATTCGTGCGGTTGAAGGTTCCGTGGAGATGCGCGCAGGGAAGGTGGCTTCCCTTGCTTCTCCCGATTCGGCTGCCATTCCCGTTGGCGGAAGTGGCGCCCGCATCGACGCAACTGCCGTAGCCAACACAGGTGTGATCGAGGCAGCGCGGGTGCGCCTGCGGGTTGTGCGAGGTGATCTCTACACGCTGGCCATCGACCAGAGCGGTGTCATCCGCGCCACCGGCGACGGCGGTCGCATCGTGCTGAGCGCCGAAGGCGGAACGGTGCGGCAGGACGGCAGACTGACGGCGCGGAACGCGGATGGTTCCGGTGGCGACATTCTGATCGGCGGCGACGGCCAGGACCCCGGTGAGGCCACCGCGCACGCAGGCTGTATCGTCGTTACCGGCAACGCACGCATGGAGGCCGGCGCGGAGGGTGGGAAAGGCAACGGAGGCCGGGTCATCATCCGGGCCGGCGGGAGCACCACGTTCGCTGGCCGTATCGAAGCCGGTGCCGGCAAGCGGAGCGGCGACGGTGGCTTCGTCGAAGTGTCCGGCAAGCACGCGCTGGACTTCCATCCTGACCTACCGATCGACCTCTCTGCGCCCGAGGGCAAGGCCGGAACCGTGCTGCTGAGTTCCGGCGAGATGACGGTGGTGGCTGTCGTCACCGCCGCCAACCAGATCGCCGCCGCTACCGTCGAGGCGGGACTGGCGGGCGCCAACTACATGATCACGACCTCCGGCTTCGATCCGGGAAACAGCAGCGGAAGCATCAGCATAACCAGTGATGTGGGTTGGAGGAGCTCCCACATGCTGACGCTGAGATCGGGCAATGCCATCGGCATCGACGCAAACATGACGGCCCTACATGGCGCGCTGGAGATGTATGCCGGGCGTTATGCCGAGGCGCCGCTGGACAGCGGCCTGTGCAATCTGAACGGTGGCGCATGGGTGACCGAAGGCCATGCCCTCCAGATCGACCGGCTGCGTTACGGCGCGAGCGTCGATGATCCACCTTCAGGCTACGCGGCAGATCCGGATCCTCATACCGCCAACTTCTGGGCCGACGGCAATCTCTGCGTCAATGCTCTGGAACTGGATCTGGGCGGCGGCGCCGGCCTGAGTACCCTCGGCAACGCCAACGCCGTTGGGGCATTCCGCACCGTTGGCAGTGGCTCCCTGGGCTGGGTCAGCGTCACCAATCATGGGGGAGACCTGGACCTGTACCTCAACTCGCAGGATGCTTTCGGCATGCAGATCGTCACATCGGGTGACCTGCGGCTTGAGGCTGGCAGCCAGGTGACCTCGACATGGGGCGACATCGTGCTGGTCAGCAAGGACGGAAATTTCATCAACCAGGCGACGGGGGCCGTGCTGGGATTCACCCGGCGCGACTCCAGGTTCCTGATCTATACCGGCAGCGACGCCGGGACGATCAAGGGGGGGATGACGGGAAGGGAGGAGTTCGGTCGCTCTTTTGCTGGCAGCCCACCAAGCGAATACGGTGATGGCGTTAGTTGCTTCTTGTACCGTGAGACAGCGCGGATGTTCCAGCCCTGAGTGGCAGCAATGTTGATGTAGATGAAGCGGAGGGTGCATGAGGTGATGACCTCGCGCTGTCACCTAGTGTCCAGTTGCATCCAGCGCTGGAATCGCTGAAACGCCTTGAAGATTGGCCTTTCAGAGAGGAGGGCCAGCGTTATGCGCTGGCCTTTTTGGATCGGTGACATTTAAGAGGTTTCCCGATAAGCACGCGATGGTTGTTCCGGTCGCGCGCCGGAATGCGCAGCTAAGCGCCATGCTGTGTATCAGTGAGTTCCGCACGGATTTGCGGTGACGAATACTCTGCCGCAGGGTGTGGTGAGCACGTATCTAATTGCCACTTCTACCCTGTATGGGAGTGCGCGTGAGGTCGCTGGCGGAATCATCTTTCGGCAGCGAAGGCAGGATCAATACCGTTCGCCTTACGACCAATGCCTGGATATCTACGACACGGCATTCATGAGGAGACGAGCTTCGTTTCTCCGGCGAGACCGGGTCCGGAGTATTCAATCCCGGAAGCTTCGAACTACTCCACTCACCCCGCAGCGCGTGCAGGTGCCATGCCGTTCCGCTCGATGCAGTGTGCGGCTCCCGCCGCCACGCGGCGATGCCCCTACTCAACGCTCCGCCAGAACCGCTTCGATGCTCGCCACCAGTTCCGGATCCGGAACCATGCCCTGCACCTCGCTGCGCGCACGCACGCGGCCCTCGGCGTCGAGCAGCACCAGCACGCTGGTGTGGTTGATGCTGCCGTCTTCGCGGAAGCGGTAGCGCACGTCCAGCAGGTTGGCCAGGGCGCGCACGTCGCCTTCGGCCGGGCGCAGGAAGCGCCAGCCGTCGGGAGCGCGGTGGCGCTGCGCGATCTCGGCCAGTGCGGCGGGCGTGTCGCGCACCGGGTCGAGGGTGAGCATGGCCACGTCCAGGCGTGCGCGCTGGTCGGCCGGCAGCTGCTTCTGCACGGCCTTGGCGTTCTCGATGATCAGCGGGCACATCAGGTGGCAGTTGCCGTAGAACATCGACACCAGCTGCGGGCGGCCGCGCAGCGATGCCCACGGCACGGATCGGCCGTTCTGGTCGGTGAGCACGACCTGCAGGTGGTACAGCGACTGGCCGGGCAGGGCGGCGGCCGGCGTGGCCGGCGCATCGGCGGCATGCAGCGTCGGCGCAATGGCCAGCGCCAGGCCGAGCAGCAGGAAAGCGAAGGGTCTGTTCATGGCTGGCTCCTTGCGCAGCGGAAACCGAGATTGCCCAGGGTGGCCCCGGGGGGAAGCGCGGACAGCAGCACGAAGCGCTTGACCACGCCGTAGTCGCCCGGGTCGTTGAAAGCCATGGCGCTGGCGCCGCAGTAGCGCAGCGCGTCGCCGTCCTCCTGGCCGCGGCGGTCGCTGTCGGCCAGCAGCGAGGCGAAGTCCTCGCTCCATTCCCAGTACGCACCATGCAGGCCGTGGACGCCGTAGGCATTGGCGGGTGCGCCGGCGGCGGCATCGGGCGCGCGCGGCGTGCCGTCGTTGACCTGGCGCAGGCGCCAGGCATGGTCGCCGCGCGCGTCGCGCCGGGTGGCATCGGCGGCGGCCGCGTATTCCCATTCGAGGAAGGTCGGCAGGCGCGCCTGGTCGGCGCGGCAATAGGCGTCGGCGGCGTACCAGTTCACGTGGGTCACCGGCGCCTGCGGATCGAGGCCTTCACCGGGCGCATCGGGCAGCGCCCAATGGCCCAGGTAGCCGGGACTGGAGAAGATCGCCGGCACCCGGTCGCGCCGCCACTGCGGGTTGCGCGCCAGGAACGCGGCGAACTGCGCGTTGCTGACCGGGCGCGCCATCAGCGAGAAAGCCGCCACGTCCTGCGTGGCGGAGGTCTGCTCGAAACGCACGGAGGAACGGAACGGCCCGCCGGGAATGCCGCGGTAGCCGGCGTCGGCCTCCGTGGCGCCGGCCGCGGCCGGCGCCAGGAGCAGCAACAGGAGGAGCGTGCGTTCCATCTGCGTTGCCCTCGTTTACTTGTACTGGCTGCCCTGCGGCTCGCCTTCCTTGTAATCGATGTCGTGCTGCTGGCCGGTGTAGATCTCCGGGTTCTTATCGCCCTCGACCTTGAGGATGCCCAGCGAGCCCTTGTGGAAGGTGCGGAAGATGCTGTGGTCCACCAGCACGAAGTTGCCGGGCACGTCGGCCTTGAACTCGACGATGGCCGAACCGCCGGCCGGGACCAGCGTGGTCTGCACGTTCTCCTGGTACTTGCTGCCGCCCTCGGTATAGACCTTGTCGAAGATCTCGCCGATGACGTGGAAGCTCGACACCAGGTTCGGGCCGCCGTTGCCGACGAAGATGCGGATCTTCTCGCCGGCCTTGGCCGTGAGCGCCTTGTCGCCCTGCAGCGAATCGACCGAGCCGTTGAACACCACGTAGGTGGGGTGTTCCTCGATGGCCTTCTCCAGGCTGAAGGGCTGCAGGCCCGGCTCGCCGTGCGCGCCTTCGGTGTAGAAGTCGCCCTGCACCACGTAGAACTCCTTGTCCACCGGCTCCAGGCCTTCCTCCGGCTCGACCAGGATCAGGCCGTACATGCCGTTGGCGATGTGCATGCCCACCGGCGCCATCGCGCAGTGGTAGATGTACAGGCCCGGATTGAGCGCCTTGAAGGTGAACTGCGTTTCCTTGCCCGGCAGCGTGAACGTGGCTTCGGCGCCGCCGCCCTGGCCGGTGACGGCGTGCAGGTCGATGTTGTGCGAGAAGTGCGAGCTGTGGTGGTTCTTCAGCTTGAACTCCACCGTGTCGCCCTTGCGCACGCGGATGAAGCTGCCCGGCACCGTGCCGCCGAAGGTCCAGAAGTTGTAGCTCACGTCGTCGGCCATGCGCATGTCCTTCTCGACCATTTCCAGGTCGACGACGACATGGGCCGGCGTCTTGCGCGTGATCGGCGGCGGTGCGAACGGCGGCGCGGTCAGCACCGCCTGGATCGTTTCCATGGGGGCTTCGGCAGCGGGTTTCTTCGCCGCGAAGGCATTGCCGGCGAAGGCGGCGGCGATGGCGCCGGCGAGTGCGCAGGCGACGAGCGGGTGTTGCAGGCGCTTCATGACACTTTCCCGTGAATGGCCTTTGGCCGATGGGTTCATGTTCCCGGGGCGCCCTTCCGGCAGCGTTGATCCTGATCAATCCGTGGCCCCGCAAAAGCCCGGAAAACAAGGCAAGCGCGCCGCGCTTGACTAATGTCAAAGGCCACCGGGTGAGGCCCGCGGCGGCGACGGGGCCGGTTGCCAGGCCGTGGCCGAACGCCAGCAGCGCCACAGCGCGAACGCAGCGTGCAGCCAGGCCAGCAGCACCAGCGTGCCGGCCGCGCGCGCCAGTTGCGGCTGCAGGCAGGCTGCGGCCAAGGCCAGTGCGGCGGCGGCATGCAGCCACCACGCGCGCCGCTTGTGCGATTCGGCGAACAGGCTGCCGACGCCGGGCACGCGCGTGCCGCGCGGCATACGCCGGCGCAGTTCGATCCAGGCCAGGAAGCCGGCGATCTCCATCAGCATGCCCAGCACCAGCGCAGGAAAACCGACGGCCAGCACCAGCGCGCCGGCGAGCAGGCCGCAGCCGGGCAGCGGCATCGCCAGCGCCGCGCCCGCCAGGGACAGGCTGCCCAGCGCCCAGAAACGGCGCAGCATGGGGCCGCGCCTGTGCGGCGCGCGCCGCTGCAGGACGATCACCGCGGCAGCGAACAGCAGCAGCGGCAGCATGGGCATGACGCGCCCCAGGGGCTGCGGCAGCGCGATGCCGGCGACGCCGGCGGCGGCAGCCAGCAGCACGCCGCCGAGCAGCGCCAGCCAGCCCCACAGCCATGTCGAGGGAACCGGCCGCGTGCCCTGCAGCATCGGCACGACCATCGTGCCCACCGCGGCCAGCAACCCCAGCACCCAGCCCAGCAGGCCGAAGCTGGCGTGCAGGCCGAGCAGCGGCCGGGTGGCAGGGGCCATCCAGCCCAGCCGCATCGCCAGCAGTGCTACGCCCAGCACGATCGTGACCAGCAGCGCCGCGGCCGCCAGGCCGATGCCGCATCGCACCGCGCGCGCGCCGCTGCCGCGCACCACCGCGACCAGCACCGCGCATGCGCACGACGCCAGTGCGGCGACCAGCAACGGCGCCGCGGCCAGGCCGCAGGCGGCCACGTTCCCGGCGATGGCCGGCAGCAACAGGCCCACGCCGAGGTTGAACGCGACATGCAGCAGCGGGACGCCGCGCGCCAGCGGCAGCGGGCTGGCTGCCGCCACCGGCAGGAACTGCACCAGGCTGCCGAGCATCGCGTTGCCGAGCACGCCCAGGGCGAAGACATGCGCCAGCGCGATGGTGGCCGGCGCGTGCGGCGACACCAGCAATGCGCCGCCGCCGGCGAGCAGCCACGCGCCGGCCAAGGCGCCCCAGAGCAGGGCGGTGGCAAGGAAGCGCAGCGGATGCGATGGCGGCGGCGCCTGGGCGAAGGCCAGCCCGCTCATGGGCCGGCTGGGGCGTCCAGCAGGTGCCGGTCGGTGGCGTGGCAGATCACCAGGCAGGCGCCGTCGTCGGTGGCGCGCGCATCGCAGGCGAACCCCAGCTGTTCCAGCATCGGCAGCAGCGGCGCCGGATACAGCGGCGTCAGCGCCACCAGCCGCTGGCCCGGCTGCAGGGTGTGCAGCCGGGCGAGGATGTGCTCCATCGGCTGCGGGGCCGGCAGGCCGCGCAGGTCCAGATGCAGTGCCGGCGGGTCTAGCTGCCCAGCCACAGCAGCCAGCCCAGCGGGTGATGCGCCCGTGCGATGCCGTAGATCTGCATGAAGCACAGCAGTGCCGCGGCCACCAGTACCGCGCGCGCCATCGTGCTGCGTCCCTGCCGGAAGGCGGCCATGCCCAGCCCGACGTAGGCCAGCAGGAAGGCGATCTTCGCCCACAGCCAGCCGTTGGCGAACAGCCCGGCCGGCAGGATCGTCAGCAGCATCATCGCCGCGGTCAGCAGCACGGTATCGACGGTGTAGCTCAGGTAGCGCACCGCGGCCAGGCGCGGCCAGCGCATGCCGGCCAGCAGCGCCAGCGCCCGCAGCGCGAACAGCGCGCCGCTGGTCATCGCCGCGCTGATGTGGACCAGCTTGATATCGGGGTAGAAGGCCAGCATCGCGCTCATCCCGGCCGTCCGTCCGCGCGTGGCGCGAGGTAGATCCGGCCGATCCGCGTCACCCACGGCGCCAGCGCCAGCAGCCAGCCGAAGGCGGCCGCCGCCTGCCACGCCAGGGCATCGGGCGCGATGTCGGCGACGATGCGCATCACCGCCACCGCCTGCAGCAGGCCGAAGGCGAACCACGCCACCTTCGGCATCACCAGCGCCCGCCCGGAATGGCCCTGCGTCACCCGCGTCACCATCGCCACCAGCAGGCTGCCGAAGAAGCCGATGAACAGCGCATGCATCGGCGCGCGGCCCAGCACGAATTCGCCGCTGGCCAGGTAGGTGAAGCTCTGCAGCAGGTACAGCGCGAAGGTGACCGGCAGCCACGCGGTGCCGACGAACAGCACCGCCAGCAGGCCGGGCATGCGCCCGCGCGGCCACCAGCGCCACACCGCCCAGCCGGTCAACAGCAGCAGCGGCACATCGGCCAGCCACAGCCATGCGTAGCCATGCACCAGCTCCAGGCCCAGGTGCGCCAGCAGCAGCGCCCAGACCGCGCCGAGCCACGGTAGCGGGCGCCACGGACGGTAGCCCGGCACGGCGTTGCCGGCGAAGAACGGGAACATGCGGTGCGCCACGGTCACGTATACCGGCAGCAGCAGGCCGAAACCGCCCAGCTTGATGCTGGCGAACGCCCAGGTGGGCGAGGCGCCGAGCACGAAGGCGACGAACATCGCCAGCCCCAGCCAGCCCAGTACCAGACCGGCGAAGCACGAACGCGCGTGCCAGGTACGGCCTTTCTCGTCGGCCAGCAGCCGGCCCAGGGTGAACAGCGCCGAGGTCCAGCCGGCCAGCGCCATCCACAGCCCGACGGTCAGCCCGGCCTGCCACCCGGCCGCGCCCAGCAGGATCGCCAGCTGCCCGCCCATCAGGCCCAGGCCCACCGGGATATAGCGCCAGCGCTCCAGGTCGGGCAGGCCCATCCAGCGCGGGAACACGGTCAGCAGGAAGCCGAAGATGAAGCTGGGCAGCACCAGGTACTGCATCACGAAGGCATGCAGCCAGCCGGCGGGGATCGCCAGCTCCGGCATCGTCCAGCCGCCCCAGCGCGCCGCGGCCAGCCACAGCGCCCACCACAGCATGGCCAGCAGCACGTTGCCGGCACCGACGAAGAACATCAGCCGGTGCGGGGCGTGGGCGAGCCAGGCGGGCGAGAGGCGGGGAGGGGGCGCGGCTTCGGTTTTCATGGGGTGCAGCTTGCTACCGGGCGGCGGGTGGTGCCTTGACGTGGGTCAGGTTTGGGGCCGGTCGCGGGCTGGAGGCTGGCGGTTGTTGCCGTTGCTGTTGTTCTCGGCTTCTGACTTTCCCCGGCCGTAGAGCGAGCTGAGCACCGCAGCGGGACAGGGGGCGAAGAGGCGCACGTGTCTGAGCGAAGCGAGTTGTGCGCCGTCCCCCTGGCCCGCGAGGAGCGCAGGGAACCGGCGGGCGCAGCCCGACGGATCGCGGCCCGGCCCGTGCTTTCTCTTGGTTACTTCTCTTTGCACGAGCAAAGAGAAGTAACTCGCTCCTGCGAAGCAGGAGTGAAAGCTCTGCTTTCAAGCGCCCGCTTTCATGCTTTGCCTTTGGGTTTGCCCATTGGATTTCCCGGCTATCGCCTGGGCACGGTTCTCCCGGTCTCTGCTCTGGCCGGCCTTGGGGAGCCCAAGAAGGGCAGAAGCAGAATCAAGGGCTTTCGCTCCCCCTTCGGGGTGCGAGCCACCTTTCTTTGCTCGTGCAAAGAAACGTGGCCCAAAGAAACACGCCCCTGCCTCCGCGCCCAGCCCGCTACGCGGGCTGGGTCCACTCCGCCGACGGGATTTTTCTACGCGACATCCATGTCGCGTAGAAAAACGGCGTGCATCCATGCACGCCGCCCTTCGGGTTTTTCCCGCCGGCTCCGTCGCTGCGGAAGGGGATCCGTAAGTCAAAAGCAAGGAACAACAACAGCAGCAACAGCAACAGCAACAGCAACAGCAACAGCAACAGCAACAGCAACAGCAACAGCAACAGCAACAGCAACAGTGCCTGCTGCCGACCGCTCAAAAAAGAAGAGCCGCTTGCGCGGCTCTTCCCGTTGCATCGTGCGTTTGCCGGATCAGGCCTGATCGGCCTCGCCCACCGGCAGTGCCACCTTCTTCGGCGCCACCCACAGGCGGAACACGAACCAGGCCAGCGCCAGCGCGCCGACGCTGAACAGCGTATCGGACGGCACCCGCATCCACACCAGCATGTCCACGATCGGCTGCTGCATGAACTCGGCCGAGCGCGCGTACCAGTAGCCGTGCTTGAGCGCGGCGCTGAGCTGCAGGATGCCCAGCGGCAGCAGGGTGAACGCGGCCATGCCGGCCAGGCCCAGGTTCAGCGCCCAGAAGCTGGCCTTGAGCAGCTTCTCGTTCCACACCACGTTCGGCTTGAGGCCGCGCAGGCAGAACAGCATCAGGCCGATGCCGAGCATGCCGTACACGCCGAACAGCGCGGTGTGGCCGTGGGTCGGGGTCAGGTTCAGGCCCTGCATGTAGTACAGCGACAGCGGCGGGTTGATCAGGAAGCCGAACAGGCCGGCGCCCACCAGGTTCCAGAACGAGACCGCGATGAAGAACAGGATCGGCCACTTGTACTTGGCCATCCACGGCGTCGCCTTGCCCATGCGGTAGTTGTGGTACGCCTCGAAGCCCACGTAGGCCAGCGGCACCACTTCCAGCGCGCTGAAGCTGGCGCCCAGCGCGATCACCGCGGTCGGGGTGCCGGCGAAGTACAGGTGGTGCAGGGTGCCGAGCACGCCGCCGGCCATGAACACGATGGTGGCGAACAGCACGGCCACCGTGGCCGACTTCACCTGCAGCATGCCCAGGCGGGTGAACAGGAAGGCGATGACCGCCACCGCGAACACCTCGAAGAAGCCTTCCACCCACAGGTGCACGACCCACCAGCGCCAGTATTCGACCATCGACAGGTGCGTGTGCTCGCCCCACATCAGGCCGGCGGCGTAGAACAGGCCGATGGCGACCACCGACAGGAACAGCAGGCTGACGATCGACTTGGATTCGCCGCCGTTCTTGATCGCCGGCCACAGCGCACGACCGACCAGGGTCAGCCACAGCACCAGGCCGATGAACAGGAACCACTGCCAGAACCGGCCCAGGTCCACGTATTCCCAGCCCTGGTGGCCGAACCAGAAGTTGTGCTTCAGGCCCAGCTTCTGCATCACCGCGAACCACTGCCCGGCGAACGCGCCGACCACGATCACGATCAGGCAGACCCACAGGAAGTTCACACCCAGCCGCTGGAACTTCGGCTCGTGGCCGGAGATCGCCGGGGCGATGTACAGGCCCATGCCCAGCCAGGCGGTGGCGATCCACAGCACCGCCAGCTGCGTGTGCCAGGTGCGCGTGAGCGAGTACGGCAGTACGTCGGAGATGGCGAAGCCGTAGGCCTGCTGGCCTTCGACCTGGTAGTGCGCGGTGATGGCACCGAGCAGGATCTGGGTCAGGAACAGCGCGATCACCACCCAGAAGTACTTGGCGGTGGCGCGCATCGACGGGGTGATCTTGATGGCGGCCAGCGGGTCGGTCTTGGGCAGCACCGGCGCCATTTCATCGCCGTGGTTGACCGCGTAGTGCCAGCCGAGCAGGGCGACGCCGGCGATCAGGAACAGGATGCTGAACACCGTCCAGATGAAGGTGCTCGGCGGGGCGGTATTGCCGACCAGGCTGTCGGACGGCCAGTTGGCCGTATAGCTGATGTCCGAACCGGGACGCTCGGTCACCGAGGCCCAGGCCGCCCACCAGTAGAAGGCGGTCAGTTCGCGACGGTGCTCGGCGTCGGGCACCGTGTCGTTGCGCATGGCATAGGCCTCGCGCAGTTCGGCGGTGGCCGGGTCGGCCGAGAACAGGCTCTCGTAGTGCGCGGCCACCGTGGCCATCGCTTCGGCGCGGTCGTTGTCCACCACGATCGTGCCGTCGACGGCGTCATAGGTGTTGGGCCGCAGCAGGGTCTGCACGCGCTTGGCGTAGGCGGCCTGGGTGGCTTCGTCCAGCGCCTTGTAGTTCTCCGCGCCGGCCTCGCGCCTGGCCCATATGTCCAGGACGGCCTCGGCCTCGCGGTGCAGCCAGTCCGCGCCCCAGTCCGGGGCGACGTAGCCGCCATGGCCCCAGATGGAGCCCAGCTGCTGGCCGCCGATCGACTGCCAGACCTGGCGGCCGGTCTCGATGTCCTTGCGGGTGAAGATGACTCGGCCGTCCTCGGCCACGACCTTTTCGGGCAGCGGGGGGGCCTGGCGATGGACCTCGCTGCCGACCCATAGCAGGACGGCGAACGAGGCGATGAGCAGGGCGGCCAGCCCTACCCACAGCTTGCGTGTCGAATTCATGATGCGGCTCTCCTGGGGAACGGCCGCATCATCGGCGGGGCGGCCGGGGGGCTCCATGACGCAGGTCAAGGGTGGGGGTGATTGCGGTCTCGCGGCCCGGTGAGCCGGCTGTTGCTGTTGCCGTTGCTGTGATCTGTTTTGCCTTGGCTTTTGACTTCCGGGTCCCCTTCCGCAGCGACGGAGCCGGCGGGAAAAACCCGAAGGGCGGCGTGCATGGATGCACGCCGTTTTTCTACGCGACATGGATGTCGCGTAGAAAAATCCCGCCGGCGGAGTGGACCCAGCACGCGTGCCGTGGGCGCGGAGGCAGGGGCGTGTTTCTTTTGGCTATCTTTTCTTTGCACGAGCAAAGAAAAGTAGCTCGCGCCCCGAAGGGGAGCGAAAGCTCTTGATCCTGTTGTTGCCCTTGCTCGGGTCTCTGCGGGATCGACAGAGCGAACGATCTGGGCATCTGTGTCAAAGCGATAGCCATAAGGCCGGTAGGCCGAGCCAGAAGCAAGGCAAGAAGAGAAAGCTTTAGAGCAGAGCTTTCGCCCCTGCTTCGCAGGAGCGAGTTACTTCTCTTTGCACGAGCAAAGAGAAGTAACCAAGAGAAGCGCTTTTCCAACAGCCGAATGGCTGGTCAACACGCCCCTGCCTACGCGCCCTGCGTGCCTGCGGCACTCCGGGTCCACTCCGCCTCCGGGATTTTTCGACGAGACATCCATGTCTCGTCGAAAAACGACGTGCTCGTCCGCTTCGCGGTCGAGTCCGGGGCAGTCGCCGCACGGCGCCTGCCCGTCCGGCGGGGCGAAGCAGTGCTTCGCCTTTTTCCGCCGAACCCATGCACGTCGCCCCTGCGGGGTCTTGTCCGCCGGCTCCGTCGCTGCGGAAGGGGACCCGGAAATCAAAAGCAGAGGAGCAGCAGCAAAATCACGGGCAACGGCAACGGCAACGGCAACGGCAACGGCAACGGCAACGGCAACGGCAGCAACTGCAAAGGCTGCAATGAAAAGAGCCCGCACGGGGCGGGCTCCACGGGGCTTCGGAATATGGGGAAGCCGTATCGCCCGCGGACTCAGTCGCGCAGGACCGCCAGCGCCATCGCCTCCAGGCGCGGCAGGTCGAGGATCTCCACGTCGCGCTGCTTGATGTGCAGCAGCCCTTCCTGCTCGAACCGGCGCAGCACCCGGCTCACCGTCTCCGGCGCCTGCCGCAGGTAGTTGGCGATATCGGTGCGGGCCATCGTCAGCTGGAACCGGCGCGGCGAGAAACCGCGCGCGGCCAGGCGCCGCGACAGGCCGATCAGGAACGCGGCCATGCGCTCGTCGGCGCTGTTGTCGCGCGCGAACAGCGAGGCCACGCCGATGTCGCGGCTCATCAGCTTGAACAGGTGCTGCTGCAAGTTGGGCAGGCGCGTGGCCAGCAGGGCGATGCGTGGGAACGAGAAACGGCACAGCATCACCGTATCCAGCGCCACCGCGTTGCACGGGTAGCGGTCGCCGTGGATCGCGTTCAGGCCGATCACCTCGCCGGGCAGGTGGAAGCCCAGCACCTGCTCGTGGCCGTTGCGGTCGGTCTGGTAGGTCTTGACGGTGCCGGCGCGGACCGCGGCGATCGCGCCGAACGGGTCGCCCTCGCGGAACACGTGCTCGCCGGCGCGCAGCGGCCCGACGTGTTCGACCAGCACATGCAGGTCGGCCAGCGCGCCCTTGTCCATGCCCTCGGACAGGCAGGCCTGGGAGAACGCGCAGGTGGAGCAGAACGTCAGGGCGTCGCCGTCGTCGGCGACGACGCGCGCGTCGGTGCGCGGGAAAACCAGCGGCGAACTCATTCGGGCTCTCCCGTCGGGGTCACACCGTACGCGAGAAGCGCGGTGTCGCGGCGGCGGTATCGGCGGTGGGCAGATGGTTGTCGAAGCACATGGCGATGATACGCAACAGCAGCCGCCCCCGCGAGGTGGCCCGCAGACCGTCCGCGGAGAGCTCCACCAGCCCGTCCTGGCGCAGCGCCTGCAGGCGCTGCAGCGCCGTGGCGAAGTAGCCGGCGAAGTCGATCACGTGGCGCTGCTCGATGTCGCGGTAGTCCAGCGCGCCGTCGCACATCAGGCGCTGGATCACGTCGGCGCGGATGACGTCGTCCTCTTCCAGGCGCATGCCGCGCCACACCGGCAGGTGGCCGCGGTCGATGGCCTGCTCCCAGCTGCCGAGGTCGCGCGGGTTCTGGCTGAAGCTGGGGCCGATGTGGCTGATGGCGCTCACGCCCAGGCCGACCAGGTCGCTTTCGGCGTGGGTGGTGTAACCCATGAAGTTGCGGTGCAGGCTGCCGTTGCGCTGGGCCACGGCCAGGCTGTCGTCGGGCAGGGCGAAGTGGTCCATGCCGATGTAGACGTAGCCGGCCTGGCCGAGCTTGTCGATCGCGCACTGCAGCAGGCCGAGCTTGGCCTCCGGGCTGGGCAGTTCGCTGGCGTCGATGCGCTGCTGCGGGCGGAACATCGACGGCAGGTGGGCGTAGCCGTAGATCGCCAGCCGGTCCGGGCGCGCCCGCAGGGTGATGTCCAGGGTGCGCGAGAAACCTTCCAGGCTCTGCCGCGGCAGGCCGTAGATCAGGTCGACGTTGACCGAGCGCAGGCCGTACCGGCGGCAGGCGTCGATGATCGCCAGGGTCTGTTCGACGCCCTGGATGCGGTTGACCGCGCGCTGCACCTCCGGATCGAAGTCCTGCACGCCCAGGCTGGCGCGGTTGAAGCCGGCCGCGGCCAGCTCGCCCACTTCGTCGGGGGTGATGAAGCGCGGGTCCAGTTCGATGGAGCAGTCCAGCCGTTGCGGTGCGGCGAAGGAGAAGTGCCGGCGCAGCACGTCCATGGCCTCGGCGATCTGCGCCGGCGCGAGGAAATTGGGGGTGCCGCCGCCGAAGTGGACCTGCTCGACGTCGCGGTCGCGGTCGAACAGCGCCGACATCATCGCCGTCTCGCGGTACAGCCGGGTCAGGTAGGCGGCGCCGCGCGCGGCGTCGCGGGTGATGATGCGGTTGCAGCCGCAGTAGAAGCAGGGACTGGTGCAGAACGGGATGTGCAGGTACAGCGACAGGGGTCTTGGGATCGGGTCGCCGTTGCTGGTCGCCGCCATCTCGCGCAGGTCGGCTTCCTGGAACTCGGGCGTGAACTGCGGCGCGGTGGGGTAGGAGGTGTAGCGTGGCCCCGGCGTGTCGTAGCGCCGCAGCAGCTCGGGATCGAACAGGGGAGACGGAGTGGCCATTGCGCCAGACTAGGCAGGCGCCGCAGCATTGTCCTTGACGTGGGTCAACCGCGCCGCGCGGAGGCGGAACGGGGGCCGGCCGGGGACTGGCACGGGGCGTTCCTCCTTGTCCCCCAAGGCTTCCGGGGCACGGGGCGGTCCGCCGCGGGCGGGGAGTGGCGGAAGCCTGTCGCCCGTGCATCCCATTTGATGACGAGCGGGCTTCCGGACGGGGACGACATGGCGATGCTGCAATGCGATCACAGGCGGTTGCGCAGGCGGGGCGGGGCATGAACGCGCCGTCCCTGCGCGAGCGCGCCGGCTGGCTGTCGCGCAACGTGCTGCCGCACGAACCCATCCTGCGCGGCTGGCTGGTCCGCCACGTGCGCAGCCACGCCGACGTCGACGACGTGATCCAGGAGTGCTACGCGCTGCTGATGTCGATGGAGGACGTGGGCCATATCCGCGACGCGCGCAGCTACCTGTTCGTGACCGCCAAGTCGGTGATCCTGCAGGGGCTGCGGCGCGCCAAGGTGGTGGACATCGAAAGCATCGGCGAGATCGGGCGGCTGGAGATCGCCAGCGACCTGCCATCGCCGGAGTCGCATGCCTCCGGCGTGCAGGAGCTGCGCTACCTGGAGCACTGCATCGGGCAGTTGCCCGAGCGCTGCCGTGAGGTGTTCATGCTGCGCAAGATGAAGGGCCTGCCGCAGCGCGACATCGCCGTGCGCCTGGGCATCAGCGAGAACACCGTGGAAAAGCACATGGTCAAGGCGCTCAAGTACCTGGGCCAGGCATTGGCCGTGGACAGATCGACGACGGGCCGCCAGGACAGGCGCGGCCCTGGAGGAAAGGAGGCAATCCGTGAGAAATGAGATCAATGCGGTCGCCGCCGAGTGGGTGGCGCGCGAGGATGCCGGCACGCTGTCGCCGGCCGAGGCCGAGCAGCTCGCGGCCTGGCTGGCCGCCGACAGCCGCCATCTCGGCGCGTACGGGCGGATGCGGGCGATCATGTCCAGCTGCGACCGGCTCTATCGCGGCGAACCGGCGCCCGAGGCCGCCGATGACCGGGTCGTGCGCCCGCGGGTGCGGGCCTGGGCATGGCGCGCGGCGGCACTGGCGGCCTCGCTGGCGCTGGTGACGGTGGCGACGCTGCGTTTCCTCGACGATGGCGCCGACACCTACACCACGCGGATCGGCGAGATCTCGCACGTCGCCCTGGAAGACGGTTCGGTGGTGACCTTGAACACCGACTCGCGCCTGCGCGTGCGTTTCGACGAGGGCCACCGCGACATCGAACTGCTGCGCGGCGAAGCCATGTTCGACGTGGCCAAGGACCGCCGGCGCCCGTTCGCGGTGACCGCCGGCGGCACCCGGGTCGTCGCGGTGGGCACCAGCTTCAGCGTGCGGCGTTCGCCGGCCAGGGTGAACGTGCTGGTCCGCGAGGGCGTGGTCAAGGTCGACGAGGCCGAGCAGCCGCCGCTGCGCCTGCATGCCGGCGACAAGGCCTCGCTGCCCGAGCGCAGCACGCCGGTGGTGGCGCGGGTGGACACGGCCGAAGTGCATCGCGAACTGGCCTGGCGCGACGGCATGATCGCCTTCAGCGGCGAGACCCTGGAGGAGGTGGCGCGCGAGTTCGCGCGCTACAACACCCTGCGCATCCGTATCGCCGATCCGGACGTGGCCGGACTGGAAGTGGTGGGCATGTTCTCGGCGACCGACCCGATCGGCTTCTCGCGCGCGGCCGCGCAGAGCATGCACCTGGACATGGCGCTGGGCGACAACGAGATCGTGCTGCGCGCGCGGCCGAAGAAGAAGGCCGCCGCCGGCAGCTACTGACGGCGCCTTCGCCGGTGCCGCGCGATGCGCGTGCCGGCATGGCATGCGCCGGATTCCATGGGAACACCGCCGGCACGGAAGGGAGCGCCGGCGGATCCGCGCCGGCCACGGCAGGCAGCAGAAAAATATTTCAGCCCGCGGTGGCGGAACGCCATCTTCCCTGCATCCCATTTATCAGCCCCTGTCGCTGCGCCTCCACGACGAACATGTGGAGGAAGGGTCGGACCGTCACGCTTCATCCTTCTCCATACGCCATGCCCGCGCCACGCGCGGGCAGCGGCCCTCCTGCAAGGTGAGACATGAACCACCGGAAAAGCACGCTGTTCAACGCCATCTCCTTCGCGCTGGTCTCGGGCGCCTCGCTGGTCTCGTTCTGCGCCGGCGCGCAGCAGAGGGACTTCAACATCCCGGCCGATGCGGCGGCCAAGTCGCTGCCCGAGTACGCGCGGCAGGCCAACGTGCAGATTGTCGCGCCGGCCCGGGGGCTGGAAGGCGTGCGCACCGCGCCGATCTCCGGCAGCCACGATGCGCGCGCCGCGCTGCAGGCCCTGCTGCAGGGCACCGGCCTGAAGGTGGTGCGCGACGACGGCACCGTGGTCACGCTCAGCCGCGAGGACGATGCGCAGGACGAGGAGGCACAACCGGCCGTCGTGCCCGCCCGCGGCGATGTCCATGCCCAGGTCGAGCCGGCGGCGGTCGCCGCGCCCGAAGCGGGAAACGCGCGCACGCTGGACGCGGTGCAGGTGACCGGCTCGCGCATCATGCGCACGGTCGACGTTGAGACCGTCCAGCCCATCGAGACCATCTCGCGCGAGGACGTGGACCGCTCCGGCCTGCGTTCGGTCGGCGACCTGCTGCAGTCCTCGCCCGCCGCCGGCGCGCCGGCCGCCAGCCGCACCCGGGTGCAGTCCGACAGCGAGGAAGCCGGCGGCACCTACATCGACCTGCGCAACATCGGCGCGCAGCGCACCCTGATCCTGGTCAACGGCCAGCGCCTGGGCACCACCACCGGCGGCTACGCCGACGTGTCGCTGATCCCGTCGGCGACGGTGGAACGGGTGGAGATCCTCAAGGACGGCGCCTCGGCCATCTACGGTTCGGACGCCATCGCCGGCGTGGTCAACATCATCACCCGCCGCGGTTTCGACGGCGGCCTGGCCAATGCCTACTTCGGCCAGTACTCCGAAGGCGACGGCGCCACCAAGTCGGCCGACCTGTCCTGGGGCATGAAGCGCGACTGGGGCTGGCTGAGCGGCACCCTGCAGTACACCGACGAGGACCCGGTGTGGGCCTCGGACCGTCCGTACAGCGCCTTTCCGAGCACGGTGCGCCATCCGACCACCGGCCTGTCGGCGATCAACCAGCACGGCACCCTGATCGACCCCACCCTGGGTTCGCTGACGGTCAACGCCGGCGCCGATCCGCGCAACATCGCCAACTACCACCGCACCGCGGTGGCCGACTACGCCAACGTGACCGAGCAGCAGACGCTGAAGACCGGCATGGAGCGCAAGTCGGCCTTCGTCGACGGCGGCTTCGAGATCAACGAGCGCCTGCTGCTGCGCGGCAGCGCGCTGTACAGCGTGCGCGACACCTTCCGCAACATTCCCGGCTATCCGTACCAGTCGCGGGTGTGGGGCGCGATGAACGCGCCGCTGTCCATCGACAGCTACTACAACCCGCTGGGCAACCAGAGCGGGGTTGCCAATCCCCGTGCGGTGAACTACCAGCGCCGTACCTGGGAAGTGCCGCGCTCGGGCAACAACAAGGTCACCACCGTGCGTGCCAGCATGATGCTGGAAGGCAACTTCGACTGGGGCGGGCAGACCCTGTACTGGGATGCCGGCTACCTGTTCAACCGCCTGCGCACCGACAAGACCGGCACCGGCGACCTCAACCTGCGCAACGTGCAGCTGGCCTCGGGCCCGTCGTACTACAACACCGCCACCGGCCGCGTGGAGTGCGGCAGCGCCGCCGCGCCCATCGCATACGGCAGCGGCGCCGGCCAGTGCGTGCCGTGGAACCCGCTGGCGCCTTACGGCGGCGCTTATGGCGGCACGCTGGCCGACCCGGTGCTGCGCGCCTTCCTGGTGCCGGACAACCTGGACCGCGGCGAGACCCGCACCCGCAGCTTCACCGCCAACCTGAGCGGCACGATGTTCGCGCTGCCGGCCGGCGACCTGGCCTTCGCCGTGGGCATGGAAGCGCGCACCGAGGAAGGCACCTTCACTCCCAGCCTGCAGAAGCAGCGCGGCGAGACCACCAACTCGCGCAAGGCGCCCACCCGCGGCGACTACCGCGCCAACGAGGTGTACGCCGAACTGAACATCCCGCTGCTGCAGGACCTGCCGTTCGCGCGTTCGCTGAGCCTGGACGTGGCCTCGCGCTACTCGGACTACGACGTGTTCGGCAGCACCACCAACTCCAAGGTCGGGCTGGAATGGCGCCCGAGCGACGAGCTGCTGGTGCGCGCCAACTGGGGCCAGGGCTTCCGCGCGCCGACCATCAACGACCTGTTCGGCGGCGAGCAGGACTTCTTCCCGGCCTATACCGACCCGTGCGACAGCCGCTTCGGCGTGGCCCGCGCTTCGGCGGCGTGCCTGGCCGCGGTGCCTGTCGGCTACCGCCAGGTGGCATCGGGCGGGGTGCCGGCCGGCAGCCCCAACGTGCAGTCCAACCTGGCCTTCATCTCCGGCTCCAACCCGGACACCAAGCCGGAGACCTCCACCACCACCACCGTCGGCTTCGTCTACAGCCCGCAGTGGGCCGACGGCCTGGGCGTCACCCTGGACTGGTGGAAGATCGACATCCAGCACGCCATCGTGCAGAACACGCCCACCGACATCCTCAACGACTGCTACGTGAGGAACGTGGCCAGCGCCTGCGGCGCGTTCAAGCGCGATCCGCTCACCGGCGAGATCACCACGCTGAATTACGCCTTCACCAACGCCGGCTGGCTGAAGACTTCCGGCGTCGACCTGGGCCTGCGCTACCGCCTGCCGTCGATGGCGATCGGCGACATCAAGCTGGAGTGGAACAGCAGCTACACCAGCTACCGCGACATCAAGAGCAACGACCTGGCCACGACTCCGGTCAACCACACCACCGGCTTCGGCGCCAATTTCCGCCTGCGGTCCAACTTCACCGCCGACTGGTCGCGCGGCATGTTCGGCGCGATGTGGCGCGTGCGCTACTACTCCGGCATCAAGGAAGCCTGCGCGTTCGACCTGACCGGCGGCCCGGAATGCGACAAGCCGGATTTCGTCTCGCCCTACACCGGCCGCCAGCCGCTGCGCACGGTCGGGCCCACGGTGTTCAACGACTTCCAGCTGCGCATGACCCTGCCGTGGGACGGCATGGTGATGCTGGGCGCCAACAACGTGCTGGGCAAGGTCGGGCCGACGCTGTACTCGCGTCCGAACAGCGACTTCTCCTACTACGGCGGCTTCGACCTGGGACGCCTGGTCTACATGCAGTACCAGCAGAAGTTCTGACCGTGATGGGCGGGAGCGTCGCTCCCGCCCGCTTTTCGTTCGCGTTACCTGTACACGCAGCAAGGGAGCAACTCAGTGGACAAATCCAGACGTGATTTCTGTACGGTGCTGGGCACCGCGGCGATCCTCTCCTCGGCCGCCGGCGTGCTGGCGCCGGCGCAGGCCGCCGCGCGCGCCGCGGATGCGGCAAAGGCCGGCACCGCCGCGACCGCGGGCGGCCAGCGCCTGAAGGTCAGGCTGCTGCTGAACTCGGCCCTGTCCGGGCCGCATGCCTTCTTCTGCCTGGCCCACGAGCGCGGCTACTTCGCCGACGCCGGGCTGGACATCGAGTTCGCCGCCGGCGACGGCGCCGCCTCGGTGGTGCCGCGCATCCCGCAGGAAGGCTTCGACGGCGGCTACGGCGACCTGTGCGCGCTGATCAAGCTGGCCGGGCTGCGCCCGGACAACTGCCCGGTCGCGGTGCACGTGGCCTTCAACCAGACGCCGCTGACCATCGGCGTACGCAGGGACGGCCCGATCCATTCGCCGAAGGACCTGGAAGGCAAGGTGATCGGCGGCCATCCGATCGACGCCGCGATCGAGGTGTTCCCGGCCTACGCATCGGTCGCGGGCGTGGATGAGTCGCGCGTGTCGATCCTGCGTTCGACCACCAGCATGACCACGCTGGGCGAGGACGTGCTCAATGGCCACACCGACGGCGTGTTCGGCTTCGTGCATACCATCATCGCCGCGCTGGCGGCCAAGAACATCGACGGCCGCGCCGGCCTGCGCTTCCTCGAATACCGCGACCTGGTGCCGGACATGTACGGCAATGCGCTGATGCTCACACCCAGGTTCCTCAAGGAACACCCGGATGCGGCGCGTGCGCTGGTGGCCGCGGTCAACCGTGGCATCGTCGAGACCCTGGCCGACCCCAAGGCCGCGCTGGAAGCCACGCGCAAGATGGCGCCGAAGTTCGCCGACCACGTCGACGGCCCGCGCCTGATGGGCACCCTGGAGGTGGAGATGGCGCATCCGGAAGCGCTCAAGATCGGCATCGGCGACATCGACGACGGCCGCCTGCAGCGTTCGATCCAGCTGATGGCCACGTCCTGCCGCCTGCCGCGCACGCCGAAGCCGGAAGAAATCTTCACGCGCGCCTACCTGCCGCCGCTGGCCGAACGCGCGCGCCCGCGCATCGCAGCAGGAGACCACGCATGAAGCCGACGATGATCGCCGCCGCGATGGCGGCCCTGCTGGTGCTGGCCGGCTGCGGCCGCAACGACGCGCCGGCGGCGCCGGCCGCCGCGGCGCCCGCGCAGCCGGCCACGCCGCACAAGCTGCGCTTCCTGCTCAACTCCGGCTTTTCCGGCGCCAACGCCTGGTTCCTGGTCGCGCAGCAGCGCGGCTACTTCCGCGACGAAGGCATCGAGGTCGAGTTCACCGACGGGCGCGGCGCCTTCACCGCCGCCGGGCGCATGCTCGAGGAAGGCTTCGATGCCGGCTACGGCGACATCCAGGCCACCTACGAACAGGCCGCGCACAAGCCCGGGCAGGCGCCGGTGGGCGTGTACATGGTCATGGACGTGTCGCCCTCGGTGATCATCCTGCCGCTCGCCTCGCCGGTGAAGGAACCCACCCAGCTGGCCGGCAGGACCATCACCGGCCACGGCACCGACGTGGCGCTGAACACCTTCGAGCAGTTCGCCTCGAAAGTGGGCCTGGACCCGAAGTCGGTGACCATCGTGCCCAATCCCGGCAACTGGAAGACGCTGATCGGCCTGCTCGACGACCACACCTCCGACGCGCTGTTCGGCTATTCCTCCACCAGCACCGCGGCGATCGCCACCGCCGGCGGCAAGGTCGAGGAACGGCTGCGCTTCTTCCGCTTCCGCGACGCGGTGCCCGAGCTGTACGGCAGCGCGCTGATGGTGTCGCCGAAACTGCTGCACGAACAGCCGCAGGTCGCCCGCGGGCTGGTGCGCGCGGTCAACCGCGGGGTCATGGACACGCTGTGCGAGCCGCAGGCGGCCATCGACATGCTGGTCGCGCACAACCCGGACGAGAGCGCCAAGGTCGAACTGGGCCGGCTGATGGACACGCTGGACGACATGGGCGGGCGCGAGCGGATCGCGCGCGACGGCGTCGGCGACATCGACCCGGTACGCATGCAGGCCGGCCTGGACCTGACCGTCGCCCAGCGCCACCTGCCGCGCGGGCCGGACCTGGGCGAAGTGTTCGACCGCAGCCTGCTGCCGGAACAGGCCGAGCGCCGCCCCTGCATGTAACTCCCTGCACGGCGCCGCGATGTCCGGCGCCGGCAGGCAGCGCAAGACTCTCTCCCCATGGCCCGCCGGGTTCTCCGGCGGGCCTTTTTTGTTGCCGCCCTGCATGGCGGCACCCCTTCGCGCCAGCGACGGGCGATGTCGGAGCGCGTACGGGGCAGGCACCGGCGGCGATGGCTGCTGCGTTGCCGCAGGCAGCTGTAACCTGCGCTCGTTAAACTGCTTTCATTTGCAACGGAGAAAGTCATGGCCACGCATCGTCCCGTTTCGCTGATCGGCGTGCCTACCGACGTCGGTGCCGGGCACCGCGGCGCACGCCTGGGACCGGAGGCGCTGCGCATCGCCGGCCTGCCCGAGGCGCTGGCCGCGCGCGGGGTGGACGTGCGCGACGTGGGCAACCTGCAGGGGCCGCGCAATCCGTGGACCGGCCCGGTGGACGGCTACCGCCACCTGGACGAGGTCGTGGCCTGGAACCATGCGCTGATGGAAGCGACCCATGCCGAACTGCGCGACGGCCGCCTGCCGATCATGCTCGGCGGCGACCATTGCCTGGGCATCGGCTCGATCACCGCGGTCGCGCGCTGGTGCCGCGAGCAGGGCAAGCAGCTGCGCGTGCTGTGGCTGGACGCGCATTCGGATTTCAACACCTCCGAGGTCACCCCTTCGGGCAACATCCACGGCATGCCGGTGGCCTGCCTGTGCGGGCTCGGCCCGGACGCGCTGACCCGGCTCGGCGGCGACGCCCCGGCGATCTCGCCGCAGCAGGTGCGGCAGATCGGCATCCGTTCGGTGGACCAGGACGAGAAGCGGCTGATCAAGCAGCACCGGGTGGACGTGTACGACATGCGCTACATCGACGAAAGCGGCATGAAGCGCACCATGGAAGCGGCGCTGCACGGCATAGACGCCAACACCCACCTGCACGTTAGTTTCGACGTGGATTTCCTCGACCCGAGCATCGCCCCGGGCGTGGGCACCACGGTGCCGGGCGGGGTGAACTACCGCGAGGCGCAGCTGGTGATGGAGATGATCGCCGACACCGGGCTGATGGGTTCGCTGGACATCGTCGAGCTCAATCCGCTGCTCGACCGCCGCAACCGCACCGCCAAGCTGGCCGTGGACCTGGTCGAGAGCCTGTTCGGCAAATCCACCCTGATGCGCGGTTGATGACGGTGGCACGACTTCGCTGAACCCGGGTCGGCGGCGTTCACGCCGGCTGCACGTGAATGCCGCCAGATTCCTCTTCACACGCGGCGTTGCCATCCGGTCGCCGCCAGTCGAGCAGAGGAGAAACCTGATGAAGCGAGTACTGATGCTGGCCCTGCTGGGGATGTTTTCGGCCGGAATGCTCAGCGCCTGCAACACCGTCGCCGGTGCCGGCAAGGACATGCAGAAGGCCGGCGAGAAGGTCGAGGACAAGGCCCACGACTGCAGCGACGGCAAGTGTTGATCCCCCCGCGGCCCGCCGCGGTCCGCGCCACCCCAAGAGCCACTCAGGAGAAAGACATGAAGCGCATGGTTGCCTTGATGATGTTGTCGCTGTTCTCGATCGCGATGCTGGCCGGCTGCAACACCGTTGCCGGCGCCGGCAAGGACGTGCAGAAGGCCGGCGAGAAAGTGGAGGACGCAGCCAAGCGCTGACACCTGGCGATTGGCGGAAGCGGAGAAGGCCGGCGCATCGCCGGCCTTTTCTTTTGCCGCGTCCGGCGCTGGCTGAAGCGCCGTTCAAGAATGTCAGTGTCCCTGCACAAATCGTCGATGCGGCGCCAACATCGGCGCCGGCATGCTGTCCCTGCGGCGGAACTGCCGTCATTCCCCCGAAAGGAGAAACCCATGAACAAAGACATCATTTCCGGCAAGTGGACCCAGCTCAAGGGCCAGGCCCGCGCCAAGTGGGGCGATCTGACCGACGACGACTTCAAGGTCGCCGAGGGCAATTCCGAATACCTGGCCGGCCGCCTGCAGGAACGTTATGGCTGGGCCAAGGACCGCGCCGAGAAGGAAGTGCGCGATTTCCAGGATGCACTGCGCAAGGATTACCCGGACTGGCATTGAGCCTGCACGGTTTTTATCTGCCGCATCGGAACGGGCCGCCTTCGCGGCCCGTTCTGTTTATGGGCGCATCGCGGCGACGATACGACCCCGCTCACCGCCAGCGCGCCGGCGGGTCGGGTACGAAGCCGCCGGGAAAGGCGCGTGGCGCGGCCTGCGTGCGCTGGCGCGGCAGGATGCCCATCGCCGCCAGGCGCGAACGGGTGTCGTAACGGATTTCGCTGACCTGGCCGGGGGCGCGGCTTGCCCGCTCGAAGCGGGTGGCGCGGCTGGCCGAGCCTTCGCGTTCGCCATGGCCGGTGCCCAGTTGCTGGCGTTCGCGCGCTTCCCCGCCTGCGACCGACGCGTCCGCGGCCATCGCGCGGTCGGCGTGCGCCTCCTGCGCGATCACCGGCGCCGGCCGGCGCGGCATCGGCGCCGGGGCGATATAGACCGGGCGCGCTTCTCGGAACACCGCGATGCCGACCACGCCGACGTTGCCCGCGCGGCCGGTACGGCTGGCGTAACTGTCGCCGTTGTCGGTGAACACGAACTGCGCCACCTCCGCCGACGACTTGCGCCAGCCGGCGATCTCGCTGTCCTGCCAGGGCTCGAGCACGTAGCCGGCCTGGTCCGGCGCGGCGGTTTCGCCGCTGATGGCGTTGACCCCATCCACCGACAGCACCACCAGCACGCGTTCGCCGGTGAGGTTGCGCAGGCGCACGGCGTAGCGGTGGCCGGGGACGCCGGCCACCCAGCGGTCGCCGCGGTGCGGGTACTGGTCCAGTTCCTCGCCGGTATCGCGGTCGACCAGGGACAGGGCCATCGGCCCTGTCGCGGGAGGCGGTGCGGGGCGGAAGCCGCACAGGGCCAGGACGGTCAGCAGGCAGGCGAAAAGGCGGTACATGGCGGGCTCCTTGACGGGGGACGAGGCCATGAACGGACGGGCGCGGGCGGCGGGGTTGGCGCGCGGCGGTTACACTGGACTGGTTAATCCGTCCGTCACGTCTGCGTTCATGACTACCCGCGTTCTCACCGGCATCACCCCCTCCGGCACTCCCCACCTCGGCAACTACGTCGGCGCCATCCGCCCGGCGATCGCGGCCAGCCGCGCGGCGGAGATCGAGAGTTTCTTCTTCCTGGCCGACCTGCACAGCCTGATCAAGTCGCAGGAGCCCGAGCGCACCCAGCGCTCGACCCTGGAGATCGCCGCCAGCTGGCTGGCCTGCGGCCTGGACCCGGACACGGTCTGGTTCTACCGGCAGAGCGACATCCCGGAAACCACCGAGCTGATGTGGTTCCTGACCGTGGTGGCCGGCAAGGGCATCCTCAACCGCGCCCACGCCTACAAGGCGGCGGTGGACAAGAACCGCGAGGAACAGCTGGACGACGATGCCGGCATCACCGCCGGATTGTTCATGTACCCGGTGCTGATGGCCGCCGACATCCTGATCTTCAACGCCGACAAGGTGCCGGTGGGCCGCGACCAGATCCAGCACATCGAGATGGCGCGCGATTTCGCCCAGCGCTTCAACCACATCTACGGCAAGGAGTATTTCACCCTGCCGGAAGTGATCATCGACGAGCAGGTGGCGACCCTGGCCGGCCTCGACGGCCGCAAGATGAGCAAGAGCTACCACAACACCATCCCGCTGTTCGCCCCGCGCGAGGAGCTGAAGAAGCTGGTGTTCTCCATCGTCACCGACTCGCGCGCGCCCGGCGAGCCCAAGGACACCGAGGGCTCGGCGCTGTTCCAGATGTACCAGGCCTTCGCCACCCCCGAGCAGACCGCCGCCTTCGCGCAGGCCTTTGCCGACGGCATCGGCTGGGGCGAGGCCAAGCAGCAGCTGTTCGAACGCATCGACGGCGAACTGGCGCCGCTGCGCGAGCGCTACGAGGCGCTGATGGCCGAGCCGGAGAAGATCGAGGCGATCCTGCGCAGGCGCGGCCGGCAGCTGCGCGAGCGGTTCGCCATCCCGTTGCTGAAGGAACTGCGCCACGCGGTGGGCCTGCGCGACCTGTCCGCTGCCGGCGACCGGCCCGTGGCCGCCGCCGCCAAGGCCGCGCTGCCGCTGTTCAAGCAGTACCGCGAGAAGGACGGCCGCTTCTACTTCAAGCTGCTCGACGGCGAGGGCGCGCTGCTGGTCCAGAGCGAGGGCTTCGACTCGCCGCGCGACGCCGGCCAGCTGATCGCCGTGCTCAAGCAGGCCGAGCAGGGCGATCAGCTGCAGAGCGAGCTGTTCCGCCTGGAAGCCGGCGTCGACGCGGTGCTGGAGGCGCTGCGCCAGCTGCGCGGGTGAGCGCAATCGGCGCGAATGCGACCCTGCGCGCGATGCCATTGCTTCCTGTGCGGGGCGGAATTGCCACGCAGGAACGGATGAGGGCGAACGGCCGCCGGAACGCAGCGGCGGTGCGCTCGCCCGGACCCCTCTCGGTGGGAGAGGACATGAACGCTACAAGGAGCCCGTGATGGCCTGGTTGTCGTTGTTGCTGTTCCTGCCCTGGTTCGGCGTGATGGCCGCGCTGTACTGGTGGTTCCCGCGCCAGCCGCGACACCGCGCGCGCAGCGTGTTCGACGCCGCCATGCTGGGGCTGGCGCTGCTGGTCAGCATCGCCTTCATGCACTGGGGCTACCGCATCGGCGCGGCCGACGTCGAGGCCGACAGCCTGTGGAAGCAGATCCTGGCGGTGCTCTACGCCTACGGCGGCTTCCTGGCGGTGATGGTGCTGGCGCTGCTGCTGCGCCCGCGCGTGCTGTACCGACGCTAGGAGCGCACGCCTTCGCGTAGGAGCGGCTTCAGCCGCGAACGGGCTTTCCCTGCGAAGTCTCCATCGCGGCTGAAGCCGCTCCTACATGCGCGCATGCAGCCCCGACGAAAGCCGTATTGCCGCGCTGCGGCGCCGGTGACAGCATCGGGCTGGATCACGGGAGCCACCGCATGAGCGCCGAGCACGCCATCCACGTCATCGATACCGCTTTCCAGCGCGACCATTTCGATGCCGCCTACCTGCTGGCGAGCGGTGGCCGCGGCGCCTTCATCGACTGCGGCACCAGCCATGCGCTGCCGCGCCTGCTGGCCGCGGTCGAGTCCGCGGGGCTCGGCGTCGACGCCATCGACTGGCTGATCCTGACCCACGTGCACCTGGACCACGCCGGCGGCGCCGGCGCGCTGATGCAGCGGCTGCCCAACGCGCGGCTGCTGGTCCACCCGCGCGGCGCGCCGCACATGATCGACCCGGCGCGGCTGGTCGCCGGCGCCACCGCGGTCTACGGCGAAGAGGAAATGGCGCGCAGCTATGGCGACATCGTGCCGGTAGCCGCCGAACGCGTGGTGGTGGCCGGGGATGGCCACCGGCTGTCGCTGGGCGGGCGCGAACTGCTGTGCATCGACACGCCCGGCCACGCCCGCCACCACCTGTGCGTATGGGATGCGGCCAGCGGCAGCTGGTTCACCGGCGACACTTTCGGCCTGTCCTACCGCGAACTGGACAGCGCGCTGGGCGCCTTCGTCGTGCCCACCACCTCGCCGGTGCAGTTCGAGCCGGACGCGCTGCACGCCTCGATCCAGCGCCTGATGGCGCAGTCGCCGGAGGCGATGTACCTGACCCACTACGGCCGCGTGCAGGACACGCCGCGCCTGGCCGCCGACCTGCACGCGCAGATCGACGCGATGACCGCCATCGCCCGCGCCTGCGACGGACGCGCCGACCGCCACCGCGCGCTGGTGGCGGCGCTGGGCGAACTGTATCTGGAGCGCGCCCGCGCGCACGGCTGCCGGCTCGACGACGCCGGCGTGCTGCGCGTGCTCGGCATGGACATCGAACTCAACGCGCAGGGCCTGGAGTGCTGGCTGGACAGCGACCGCGCCCGACCGGCGTAGGAGCGGCTTCAGCCGCGAAAAGGCCTCACCGGCAAAACCTCAACGCGACCGCAGCCGCTCCTGCACGGTAATATTCGCCGTCTTTCGTCGTCCCGGTGCCCGCCTTGAACCCGATGCGCATGCTGTTGTTGTCGTCCTGTCTGTTCGTCGGCGGCATCGCCAGCGCGGCCAACGACCTGCCCGGCGGCGGCATCGATCCGGACGCGCTGTCGCGGCACGTGCGCGTGCTGGCCTCGGACGAATTTGAGGGCCGCGCGCCGGCCACCGCCGGCGAGCAGCGCACCGTCGACTACCTGGTCGAGCAGTTCCGCAAGGCCGGACTGCAGCCCGGCGGCACCGACGGCAGCTGGGTGCAGGAGGTGCCGCTGGTGCGCGCGCAGGTGGACGGCGAGGTCGAGGCCTGGCTGCAGCTGGGCGAGCAGCGCACGCGGCTGGTCAACGGGCAGGACGTGACCCTGCAGAGCCTGAGTCCGCAGGACGTGGTCGACAGGCAGGACCTGCCGCTGGTGTTCGTCGGCTATGGCATCGACGCGCCGGAACGGCACTGGGACGACTACAAGGGCGTGGACCTGGCCGGCAAGATCGCCGTGGTGCTGATCAACGACGCCGACTTCGAGGCCGACGCGCCCGGCGCGTTCGACGGCAAGGCGGTGACCTACTACGGCCGCTGGACCTACAAGTTCGAGGAAGCCGCGCGGCGCGGCGCCGATGGCGTGCTGATCGTGCACGAGACCGCACCGGCGGCCTACCCGTGGGCGACGGTGAAGGCCTCCGGCACCTCGCCGCTGTTCGACATCCAGCGCAGCGAGGACGACGCGCGCGCGCTGCACACGCCGCTGCGCGGCTGGATGCAGCGGGCGCTGGCCGAACGCATCTTCGCCGCCGCCGGGCTGGATTTCGAGGCGGAGAAGCGCAAGGCGATGCGCGCGGATTTCCGCCCGGTGCCGCTGGGCGATGCCCGCCTGTCGGCCAGCTTCTGGATCAAGCGCGAGCCGGTGGTGACCCGCAACGTGGTGGCGAAACTGGACGGCGCCGCGCATCCGGACGAATCGGTGATCTTCTCCGCGCACTGGGACGCGTTCGGCATCGGCCAGCCCGACGCCAACGGCGACACCGTGCGCCATGGCGCCATCGACAACGCCACTGGCGTGGCCTCGGTGCTGGAGCTGGCGCGGGTGTTCGCCGCCGGCCCGCGCCCGCAGCGCACGCTGTATTTCCTGGCGCTGACCGCCGAGGAGAAGGGCCTGCTGGGCGCCAGCTACTATGCCGAGCATCCGCTGGCGCCGCTGGAGACCACCGTCGCGGTGCTGAACATCGAGATGTTCAGCCCGGACGGCGAGACCGCCGACATTGCCACCTGGGGCAAGGGCCGCGTCTCGCTGGAAGCGGACGTGGACCGCGTCGCCCGGGCGCGCGGCCGGCGCTGGTCGCCGGACCCGAACCTGGAAGCCGGCTTCTTCTATCGCGCCGACCATTTCGCCTTCGCGCGCAAGGGCGTGCCGGCGATCACCGTCGGCGCGGGCCTGGACAAGCGCGACGGCGGCGTCGCTGCCGGTCGCGCGCTGCGCGATGCCTACTTCGCCCGCTGCTACCACCAGGCCTGCGACGCATGGTCGCCGCAGTGGGACGCGCGCGGCCTGGCCGCCGACACGCTGCTGGTCTACGACCTGGGCCTGGAACTGGCCAACAGCCGGCGCTGGCCGGCATGGGACAAGGGCGCGGAGTTCGAGGCCGCGCGCGGGGCCAGCGACGCCGCGCGCCGCTGACCGCGCCGGGGCGCGCCCGCGGACTACTTCCGCGTGCCGTCCAGCCAGTTCGGCCCCTTGTTCTCCAGGAAGAACAGGTAGACCACCAGCGACACCGCGATCACCGCGGTGACGTAGAGCGCGAACGCCCCGACGTGGCCGGTGCGCAGCGCGCCCTGGTACAGCAGCGGCGCGGTGCCGCCGAACAGCGAGTTGGCCAGCGCGTAGCCGAAGCCCACGCCGAGCGCGCGCACGTGGGTGGGGAACAGTTCGGCCTTCACCACCGCGTTGATCGAGGTGTAGCCGGTGAGGATGACGAAGCCCACGGCCAGCGTCGCGAACGCCGCCAGCGCGTCGTGCTGCTGCGGCAGCCGGGTCACCAGATACCAGGTGTAGAGCACGCCGCCGGCGCCGAAGAACACCAGCAGGCGCTGGCGGCCGACGATGTCCGACAGCCAGCCGCCGAGCGGCTGCAGCGCCATCAGGAAGGAGAGCACGCCGAGGTTGATCAGGGTGCCGGTCATCGGGTCGTCGCCGGCGAAGGCGCTCTGGATCATCTTCGGGCCGTTCACCGAATACGTGTAGAAGGCCACGGTGCCGCCGGCGGTCACCAGGAAGCACAGCAGCAGCGGCCGCCACTGGTGCACGAACAGTTCGCGCATCGAGCCGGAGGCGCGCGCCCCGCCTTCGCGCGCGGCGGCGATGGAGGACGCTTCCAGCGACTCGTCCATGGACCGGCGCAGCCAGAACACCACGATCGCCGCCACCCCGCCCAGGGCGAAGGCGATGCGCCAGCCCCATTCGGAGATCCGCGGCGCGTCCCAGAACACGAGCATGACCAGCAGCGTCAGCTGCGCCAGCACGTGGCCGCCGACCAGGGTGACGTAGTGGAAGGAGGACAGGAAGCCGCGGCGGCCGGGCAGGGCGGCCTCGGACATGTAGGTGGCGCTGGTGCCGTATTCGCCGCCGGTGGCGAAGCCCTGCAGCAGGCGCGCCAGCAGCAGGATCAGCGCCGCCCAGATGCCGATGCTGCCGGCGGTGGGGGTGACCGCGACCAGGAACGAGCAGCCGGCCATCATCGTCACCGAGACGGTCAGCGCCAGGCGGCGCCCGTAGCGGTCGGCGAAGCGGCCGAAGTACCACGCCCCGATCGGCCGCATCAGGAAGGTGGCGGCGAAGATCGCCCACACGTACAGCGTGGAGTTCCTGTCGGCGGCCGAGAAGAAGCGCGATTCGAAATAGACCGCGAACACCGAGTAGACGTAGACGTCGTACCACTCGACCAGGTTGCCGGCCGAGCCCTTGAGGGTGTTGGAGACCGAGCGCCGCAGCGCGTTGCCGGAAGTGTGCATGCCGGGTGATGTCCTCGCGTGGAAACCGGGCGCCCTGCGCGCCTGCCGGTACCGCCGGGGCGGCGGCGCCGGCAGGCGTGGCCCGGGCGGATACAGCATGCCGTTTTTCGGGCTGATCGCCACGCCGCCGTGCCCTAGAATCCGCGTTCCCCCGGATGGCGGTACCTGCCCCATGTCTGCGCCCCCCACCACGTCGGCTGCTCCACGGAGCGGCCTGGTCGTACTGGCCCTGTTCCTCGTGTACGTGGTCTGGGGCTCGACCTACCTCGGCATCCACCTGGCGCTGGAAGGCGGCATGCCGCCGCTGTCGGTGATCTCCGGCACCCGCTTCGTCGTCGCCGGCGGCGTGCTCTACGCGCTGCTGCGCTGGCGCGGCGTGCCGGCGCCGACGCGCGCGCAGTGGCCGACGCTGGCGGTGATGGGGCTGTGCCTGTTGCTGCTCGGCAACGGCATGGTGGTGCTGGCCGAGCGCGACGTGTCTTCCGGCCTGGCCGCGGTGGCGGTGGCCTCGGTGCCGCTGTGGATGGCGTTGTTCTCCGCGTTCCGCGGCGGGCGCGTGACCGCCGGCGAATGGCTGGGCATCGCGGTCGGGTTCGCCGGCGTGCTGTGGCTCAACGCCGGCAGCAGCCTGACTGCGACGCCGAAGGGCCTGGTGTTCCTGCTGATCGCGCCGGTCGGCTGGGCCGCCGGTTCGATCTGGTCGCGCGGCCGCGACCTGCCATCGCCGTTCATGGCCGCCGCCGGGCAGATGCTGTGCGGCGGCGCGTTGCTGGTGGCAACCGGCCTGGCGTGCGGCGAGCGCATGACCGCGCCGCCGCCGGCGCAGGGCGTGCTGGCGGTGGCCTACCTGTGCGTGTTCGGCTCCATCGTCGCCTTCACCGCCTACGTGTGGCTGCTGCACAACGTGCGCCCGGTGCTGGCCAGCAGCTACGCCTACGTCAACCCGGTGATCGCGGTGGCGCTGGGCGCGTGGATCGCGCACGAGCGTTTCAGTGCCGCCGACATCGGCGCGATGGCGGTGATCCTGGCCGGCGTCGTGGTCATCACCCTGGCCCGGATGCGCCGCGCATGACGACGCCCGCCCACGAGCACCGCAACGGCCTGCTGGCCACCACGCTGGCCTTCGTCATCTGGGGCCTGTTCCCGCTGTACTGGCGGCTGCTGATCGAGGTGCCGTCGTTCCTGATCATCGCCCACCGCATCGTCTGGAGCGCGGTGCTGCTGATCGGCGGGCTGGCGCTGCTGCGCGGCTGGGGCTGGCTGGGCGAGGTCTGGGCCACGCCGCGGCGGTTCTGGCTGCTGGGACTGTCGAGCCTGCTGATCGGCGCCAACTGGAGCCTGTACATCTGGGCGGTGAACGCCGGCCACGTGGTCGAGACCAGCCTGGGCTATTTCATCAACCCGCTGCTGAGCGTGGTGCTGGGCGTGGCGGTGCTGGGCGAGCGCCTGGGCCGGCTGCAGTGGCTGGCGGTGGCGCTGGCGGCGCTGGGCGTGGCCTGGCTGACCTGGCAGAGCGGGCGCGCGCCGTGGATCGCGATCGGGCTGTCGATCACCTTCGGCCTGTACGGCCTGATCCGCAAGCTGGTGGTGGTCGAGTCGGTGACCGGGCTCGGCGTGGAAAGCCTGTTCATGGTGGCGCCGGCGCTGGCCTATGCGCTGTGGGCCGAGAACGGCCACGGCGGCGGTTTCGTGTCCGGCTGGGGCTGGGGCAACGACGCGCTGCTGGTGCTGGCCGGCGTGGTCAGCGCGGTGCCGCTGATCGCCTTCGCCTACGGCGTGCGCCGCATCCCGCTGTCGGTGGTCGGGCTGCTGCAGTACATCGGCCCGACGCTGCAGTTCCTGATCGGCGTGCTGGTCCTGCGCGAGCCCTTCGCGCCCGCGCAGCTGGTCGGTTTCGGCCTGATCTGGGCCGGACTGGCGGTGTTCGCCGCCGCCGGTGTGCGTGCCGCGGCGCGGGCGCGCTCACGGCCGCCGGCGTCCGCACCGTAGGAGCGACTTCAGTCGCGATGGGGCTTTACCGGTAGAGCCTTTCGCGACTGAAGTCGCTCCTACGGCATCGCAGGATTGCTGCAGCGGTCGCGTGTTCGGGGGATAGGTGCGCAGGCGCTTTCACAGCCACAGGTGCCTACCCCGTTGTAGGAGCGACTTCAGTCGCGATGGAGCTTTCCCGGTGATGCCCTTCGCGACTGAAGTCGCTCCTACGGCATCGTCGGGGTTGCCGCCGCGGTCGCCCGCGCGGGTGCGGGCGAGGCGGGCTTGGGGCAGGGAGCGCCGTCGTTGCCGGCGCGTGCGAACCAGTCGTCGACCACGCCGGACAGGCGATCCAGCCGCAGCGGCAGGGTCAGGTGGTCTTCGCCCTCCAGCTCCAGGTAACGCGCGCGCGGCGCGGCGGCGGCCAGGGCGCGGCCCTGCGCGACCGGGATGTGCGCGTCGTCGCGGCCGTGCAGCAGCAGGACGCAGGCCGGCACCTGCGCCAGCGCCCGGCCGACATCCACGCGGTCCAGGTCGATGCCCAGCCTGCGGTCGGCGTCGGCGATGGCTTCGTCCAGCCCGCTGCCGCCGTACTGCCAGCGCGCCAGCGGCAGCGCCACGTAGTCGCCCAGGCGTTCGGGCGGGCGCGACAGCATGTGCGGCACCATCGCGCGGATCGCCCGGCCGGCATTGTCGAAGGATTCCATCGCCACCACGCTGCGCAGCCGCGGGCCGAGGTCGCGCGCGGCGAAGATGGCGGTGGCCGCGCCGTAGGACACGCCGAGCAGGTGCACCGGTCCGCTGACCTCGCCGCGGGCATCGAGCGCGCGCAGCGCGGCGGCGACGTCGTCGCCTTCGCGCGTGCCGTAGCCGGACGGCGCCTGGCCGGAGCGGCCGTGGTTGCGCAGGTCCAGGGCGATGGTGCGGTAGCCGTGCTGCGCCAGTTCTAAGGCCCACGGCAGCAGCGAGCCGCCGTCCATCATCCAGCCGTGCAGCAGGATCACGGTGCCGCGCGGCGTGGCCGGGGTGGTGTCCGCCCCCGGCGCGGTCGCCTCCATCGAGAACTCGGGGAGGCGTTCGCCCTGGCCGAGATAGCGGTACCGCAGGCGGTAGTCGCCCGGATCGAAGGCGACCCAGTGCAGCGCCACGCCGCCGCTGCCGGGCACCGTGCCCTGGCGGTGCGGCAGGTGCGCGAGCAGGGCGTCGATGCGCGCGGTGGGCACCATCGGCGAGGTGCCGCCGGGCGCGGCCAGCCGCGCGCCGAGCGACAGCGGCGGCATCGGCGAGGACAAAGCGAAGCCGGCCAGCATCACGCAGGCGCCGGCCAGCGCCAGCGAACGCAGCATGGCGGGGTTCCGGAAAGGGGAGGAGCGCCACGGTAGCGCCTACGCGGCGGCGGCTCTACCGCGCCACGATGACAATCGGATGACCGTTGTGTTCCGTTCGGGTTGCGCGGCCGCTCAGGCGGCCGGCGCCGGTTCCGCGCGGCCGGCGTGCTCGGGCAGCCAGGCCTGCAATTCCTCCATCGGCATCGGCCAGGCGTACCAGTAGCCCTGGCCCATCTGGCAGCCGTGCTGGGCCAGGAAATCCAGCTGCTGCCGCGTCTCGATGCCTTCGGCGACGATGGGCAGGTTCAGTTCGTGCCCCAGGGCCAGGGTGGTGCGCACGATGGAGGCGTCCTCGCCGGACATCGGCAGCGCCATGATGAAGGAGCGGTCCAGCTTGAGCTTGCTGAAGTTCAGGCGGCGCAGGTGGATCAGCGAGGAGAAGCCCACCCCGTAGTCGTCCATCACCAGGGCCACGCCCATCTCGCGCAGCGCGCCGATGTTGCGCAGCGCCTGCGGCGAGAAGTCCACCGCCATGTCCTCGGTGATCTCCAGTTCCAGCAGGCGCGGCGGCAGGCCGCTGTCGCGCAGCGCGTCCGCCACGCGCTGGATGAAGTACAGGTCGTTGATCGAATGCGCGCTGACGTTCACCGCGACCGGCACGTCGAGCAGCCCGGCGGCGACGAGCCGGCTGGCGTCGCTGCAGGCGCGGCGCAGCACCCAGTTGTTGAGCGCCGGCATCAGCCCGTGCCGGTAGGCCAGCGGGATGAAGTCGCCCGGCATGACCATGCCGTGCGTGCCGTCGTTCCAGCGCAGCAGCGCTTCCAGCCCGCATGGGCGCAGCGTGGCCAGGTTGAACTGCGGCTGGTAGTACAGCTCCAGCCCGTCGCCGGCGATGGCCTGGCGCAGGCGGGTGAGCAGGGCATGGCGATGGGCCGAGCGTTCGCGCAGCCGATGGTCGAACACGTAGACGTGGGCCGATTCCTCGCTCTGGCTGTCGTCCGGGGTGTGCCGCGTGCGGCTTTCCTTGATGTGGTACATCGCCAGGTCGGCGTGGCTGATCAGCTCCTCGGCGTTGCGGCCGTGTTCCGGGAACAGGCTGATGCCGATGCTGGCGCCGACCATCACGGTGGTGTCCAGGATCTGGAACGGCGCCTCCAGCGAACGCACCATCGCGCTGGCCGTGCGCCGCGCCTGGGCCATGCCGCCGCCCTGCAGCAGGCAGGCGATGAACTCGTCGCCGCCCATGCGGCCGAGCAGGTCGCCGTCGCCCAGTTCGCCGCGCAGGCGCGCGACCACCTGCTCCAGCAGCCGGTCGCCGACGTGGTGGCCATGGTTGTCGTTGACCGCCTTGAACTCGTCCAGGTCGATGAACAGCACCGCGGCCTGTTCGCGGGTGCGGGCGACGTGGTCCAGCCGCGCCACCAGCTGCTGGCGGTTGATGCAGCCGGTCAGGCCGTCGTAGGTGGCCATGTGCATGATGCGCTCGGCCAGCGCGTGGTGCTCGCTGATGTCGTGGCAGATGCCGAAGAAGTAGCGTTCGTCGCCGGAGCCGAACTCGCCCACGCTCAGGTGCAGGGGGAACTGCGAGCCGTTCTTGCGCTGGCCGGTGACCTCGCGGCCGATGCCGATGATCTTGCGTTCGCCGGTGCGCAGGTAGTTGTCCAGATAGCCGTCGTGCTGCCCGCGGTAGGGCTGCGGCATCAGCATGGAGACGTTGCGCCCGAGCAGCTCCTCGCCGGCGTAGCCGAAGTCGCGCAGCACCGCCTGGTTGTAGGCCAGGATGATCCCGCACCGGTCGATGACCATGATGCTGTCCACCGAGGCGTCCAGCATGGTCTTCATGGTCGACAGGTCCAGCGCGTCCAGGCCGGAGGCGCAGGCCATCACATCGTGTCCGGATCGATTCATCTGAAACCATCCCGCGGCGATACCCGTTGTCCTCCATCCTAGATCGGCCGGGGCCGCGGGAACTATCGGCGGCGCAAAAAAGCAAGGGCACCTTGCGGTGCCCTTGCCGGGTGGAGCGCGGCGCCGGTCAGAAGCGCTGCTGGTACTTCATGTACAGGAAGCGGCCGATGTCGAAACCGCCGTAGTAGGTGAAGCTGCTGTTGGGCTGGCTGTACATCACCGGGCCGACGTGCTTGAAGACGTTGTTCACGCCCAGCGACACGGTGCCGTCCCACGGCAGGGCATAGCGCACCTGCAGGTCGTGGAAGGTGTTGGAGCCCAGCTTCCTGCTCGGTTGCACGTCGGTATACGACGAGCGGAAGTCCGGCAGGTTGCACTCCGGGCCGCCGTCCAGGTCGTAGGAGCACTTCTCCTTCATGCTGGAGTAGTAGCGGGTGCTCCAGGTCAGGCCGAAGTTGCCGCGCTGCCAGTCGGCGCTGAAGTTCGAACGCACGCGGAAGTCGCCGCCCCAGCCGGTGTACTGGTCGACCGGAGTGGTGGCTTCGCTGTCGCTCTTGCGCTCCAGGTAGTCGACGTACGTGGCGTTCAGGCGCAGCGAGATCTGGCCGATGGCCAGCTCCGGCAGGCGATAGCGTACGCCGATGTCGTAGCCGGCGGTCTCCTGGTAGCCGGCGTTGTTGAGCGAGCGGTTCATGCCGCTGACCTGGCCCTTGTTGCTGCCGGAGGCGTAGCGGGTGAAGCGCGAGCAGGCCGAGGCGATGCCCTGCACGTAGCACTGGTTGAGGATGTCGGTGGCCGACTCGCCGACGACGACGTTGTCGATGCGGATCTTCCACCAGTCCAGGCTCAGGTCCAGGCCGGAGACGAACCCGGGGCTGTAGACCAGGCCCACGGTCCAGGTCTTGGCGGTTTCCGGCTTCAGGTCCGGGTTGGAGCCGGAGGTGAAGTCGGTCACCGCCTGCACGCCGGAGGTGCTGGCCAGTTCGCCGTCGCCGGTCTTCTGGCGGAAGTCGCTGCCCAGGCCGGCGGCCGTGCAGCGTGCGGCCACTTCGCTGTTGCGTGCCGCCGCGCCGAAGGAGCGGTCGCACGGGTCGGTGATGCGGTCGCGGGTGGTGACGGTGCCGCCGTACAGGTCGTCCACGGTCGGCGCGCGGAAGCCGGTGCCGTAGGTGGCGCGCACCAGCAGGGTGTCCACCGGCTTCCACTTCAGGCCGAACTTGCCGTTGGTGGTGCCGCCGAAGTTGTCGTAGTCCGAGTAGCGCCCGGCCACCTCCAGCGACAGCTCGCGCGCGAACGGCAGGTCGGCCAGCAGCGGCACCTGCAGTTCCAGGTAGACCTCGTCCAGCTTGTAGTCGCCGCGGGTCGGCTGGCCGCTGGTGCCGGCGATCTCGCCGTTCTGCACCATCAGGTCCGGGGTGTAGCTGGCTTCCTCGCTGCGGTGCTCCACGCCCATCGCGGCCATCACGTCGCCGGCCGGCAGGCTGAACAGCGAGCCGGAGATGTTGGCGCTGAGCACCTTGGTGGTGCTCTGGATGTCGTCGACGAAGCTGCGGAACAGGTAGTCGCGCACGGCCGGATCACCGCTGAGCGAGCCGGGGCTGTTGCCGCCCATCGGCGCCAGCGGGTTCCACGGCACGCAGCCTTCGATCACGTTGTCGCGGGTGCCGCAGCGGGCCACGCCATTGTCGTCGATGAACGAGGCGCCCACCGCCTTGTTGACGTTGGGCTGGTACATGCTCTGCAGCGTGCGGCGCTCGCCCTCGTTGCGGTTGAACATGTAGCCCACGTTCCAGTCCCAGAAATGCGAACCGGTTTCGAAGCTGCCTTCCAGGCCCAGGCTGGCGCGCTTGGTGGTCAGGCTGTTGTTGGTCGCGCGCGGGAACTCCTCGGTGCGGTGCGAGAACAGCACGTCCTTGCCCCAGTGGTTGAACGCGCTGTCCTTGGACAGCATGGCGCGCGTGCCGCTGGCCGCCTGCGCCGAGGACACCGAGTACGGGTAGCCGGCCAGCTGCTTGAGCGACTCGCGCTCGCTGTACAGCACGTCGGCGACCACGCGCAGGTCGTCGGTGATCTGGAACCCGCCGTTGGCGAACGCCGAGCGGCGCTCCAGGCCCGACAGCAGGGTCATGTTGGTCTTGGTGTTGGCGTAGACCGAGCGGTCCAGCGGCTTGAAGTCTTCCACCCTGGACGGATCGCCGCCGGGGCCGACGCTGATCACCTTGCCATCGACGGTGACCGAGCCCCATGCGGTGGTGCCGTTGAGGCCGTCGGTGGGGTGGTAGGGACCGTTCGGGTAGGCGGTGAACTCGCGCGCGCCGCCCAGCACCGGGTCTTCCTTCACCTTCTCCGCGCCGACGGTGATCCAGCCGCGCTCGAAGGTCTTGCCGTAGGTGGCGCTGTAGGAACGCTTCTGGCCGTCGCCTTCGCTGTACTGGCCGACATAGGCATTGGCCTGGCCGCCGTCGAAGTTCTTGCGGGTGATGATGTTGACCACGCCGGCGATGGCGTCCGAGCCATACAGCGCCGAGGCGCCATCGGTCAGCACTTCCACGCGCTCGACGATCGCCGACGGGATCGAGCCCACGTCCGAGTAGCCGCCGGCGCTCACGCCCATGCGGCGGCCGTCGACCAGCACCAGGCTGCGCTCCGGGCCGAGGTTGCGCAGGCTGACGAACATGCCGCCGTAGTCGCGCGCCGAGGACAGTGCCGAGGCGCGGCTCAATGCCGGCGAGCCGGCCGCGGTGACGTCCTGCAGGATGTCGGCCACGTTGACGTAGCCCTTCTTCTCGATTTCGGCGCGGGTCAGCGCGATGACCGGCTTGGCGGTCTCCACGTTGGCCTGGCGGATGCGCGAGCCGGTGATCTCGACGCGGTCCAGGGTGGTGGTGCCGTCAGCGGACTGCGCGAAAGCGGGGGCGCTGCACGCGGTGGCAAGGGCCAGCGCGATCGCGGAGCGGAGTGGGGTCGACTTCAGGTACATCGTTTTGCGTTTCCTTTACTGCCTACGAAAAAAAAGCGCCCGCAAGGGGCGCCATGAACAGATGCGATCACCGCTGGGGGAGGGACGCAGCATCCGCTGTCATGCAGCTGCGCTGCCCGCCGGGGGACGGCGGGCGCGCATCATGGACCAAACGGATCGATGCGTGAAGGGGAAAATTCCGCCATCCCGCCGGGAAGATCGCCGCAGCCGGCAGGACGGCGACGCGTCGGCCGCGCCGCCGCGACGGCCGTCAGGTCTCGCGCAGGGCGGTGGTGATCGGCAGCCGCGCCGCCCGCAGCGCCGGGAACAGCCCGCCGACCAAGCCGATCCCCAGCGCCCACTTCAGCCCGCTCCACAGCAGCTCGGGCGAGACGTGGAACTTGAACACCACCGCGCTGAAGTTGCTGCCGATGGTGGACACGCTGTAGCCGTTGAACACCAGCCACGCCACCGCGCAGCCGAGCAGGCCGCCGACCAGCGCCAGCAGCATGGTCTCCAGCATCACCGCGGTCACCACCGGCAGGCCGCGGAAGCCGATCGCGCGCATGGTCGCGATCTCGCGGGCGCGGGTGGCCACGGCCGCGTACATGGTGTTGAGCGCGCCGAACACCGCGCCGATGGCCATGATCGCGCCGATCACCTTGCCGAGGATGCCGATCAGCGTGTTCAGCCCGCCGCCCTGCTTGCGGTAGTAGTCGCGCGTGGTTTCCACGTCCAGCTTCAGGCGCGGGTCGGCCGCCACCGCCGCCTTGAACCGCTCGAAGCCGGGCTTGCCCTCGGTGCGCACGCTGATCGACTGGTAGGCGCCGCGCTGGTAGGTAGTGGCCAGCGTCTGCACGTCGGTCCACAGTTCCGAATCGTGCGCGTCGCCGGAAGCGAACACGCCCACCACCGTCCACGCCTGGTTGCCCAGGGTGAGGGTCTTGCCCACCTCCATGTCGCGGAACTGGCCCTGCGCGCCTTCGCCGACCACGATCTCGCGCAGGCCCGGCTTGAACTGCCGGCCCTTCACGAGCTTGACCTTGTCGTGCACCGCCCAGGCCATGTCGCCGACGCCGCGGAACTGCGCGTTGACGTCGGTGCCGTCGGAGCGGGACACCAGGTTGACCACCTGCGACAGCTCGGCCGACAGCAGCGCCCGGCCCTGCGGGTCGCGCGCCACGCCCGGCAGCGTGCCCAGCAGCGGCACCTGGTCGCGGGTGATGACCGAGTTGGTCTCGGCCTGCGAGCCGCCGCGCAGCACGATCGCGGTGGTGTCGTCGCCCGTGCTATTGAGCGTGGCCTGGAAGCCCTCGCCCATCGCCAGCATCGCCACCAGCACGCCGACCACGCCGGCGATGCCGACCACGATCACCGACGAGGCGCCCCAGCGCTGCGGCAGGCTGGCGATGCCGATGCGGGTGGCGGCCAGCGCCAGCCGGCCGCTGCGGGTGAAGGCCAGCCACAGCGCGATGAACAGGGCCAAGGCCGCCACGCCGACCCATGGCAGGACGATCCAGGCGCCCAGGCCGATGGCGAGCAGGAGGATCACCAATGCGTTTGCAATGAACTTCTTCATGGTCTTCTCCTCAGCGCCCGGCCAGCGCGTCGACGATCTTCAGCCGCTTGGCGCGCAGCGCCGGCAGCACGCCGACGATCAGGCCGATCAGCACGATCAGCCCCAGGCCCATCAGCCAGGTCTGCAGCGGTACCTGCGGCGGCAGCATGCCCATGGTCTTGGGCGCCATCGCCGGCAGCGCCAGCGCCGCCAGGCCCAGGCCGAGGGCACCGCCCAGGCCCACCAGCAGCACCGATTCGACCATCACCAGCATCAGCACCGTGCCGTCCTTGAAGCCGAGCGTCTTGAGCGTGGCCAGCTCGGGAATGCGCTCGCGCACCGCCTGCGCCATGGTGTTGCCGGTCAGCAGCAGCAGGGTGAAGAACACCGCGCCCATGATCGAGGTGACGATCATGCCGATGTCGGCGAACTGCTTGATGAAGGCCTGCTGGAACGCCGACTCGGTCTGGCTCTTGGTCTCGTGGTCGGAATTGGCCGAGATCGCGTCGATGGCCTGCGCCACGCGCGAGGCGTGGTCGGCGTTGTCCAGCGTCACCGTGTACCAGCTCACCTGGTTCTTGATGTAGTCGTTGGATTCGTCGAAGTACTTCCAGTTCATCATCAGCTGGCGCTCGTCGTTGGCGGCGGTGGCGGTGTTCTTCGAATGGAACACGCCCACCAGCTGCAACGGCCAGTCGTTGCTGCCGCCGCGCGGGAAGATCGTGGCCTGCAGCGGGATGGTGTCGCCGATCTTCCAGCCGAACTGCTGGGCCAGCGTCGCGCCGACGATGGCGCCGGTGCGGGTGTTGTGGAAGGCGTCCAGCTGTTCCTTCGGTATCTCGAACTCACGGTAGACGTCGAAGTAGTTCGGCGCCACCGAGAAGTTGGGGAAGAAGTTCTTCGGGTCCTGGTAGATGCCGCCGAACCACATGCCGTAGGTGACGTCGCGCACGCCCTGCACCTGGCGGATCTGCGGTTCCAGGCGGATCGGCAGCGACTGGGTGATCGACAGCCGCGAGGCGACGACCAGGCGGTTGGCGCCGGCCACGCTGCTGCCGCCGCTGCTGAAGGCCACGCGCACCGAATCGAGCATGCCGAACAGCAGGAACGCGGTGACCACCGACAGCAGGGTGAACAGGGTGCGGGTGCGGCTGCGGAACAGCTGCGCCCATATCAGCGAGAAATATTTCATGGCGCACCTCCCTGTGCGCCACCCTGCGGGCGGCTTCGCCGTGCAAAACACCGATCGTGTTGTTTTTTCATGGCGCGCTCCTTCAGTGCACCGGGGCGTCGACCAGCTCGCCCTTGTCCAGATGCACGGTATGGGTGGCGTACTCGGCCGCCTTCGGATCGTGGGTGACCATGATGATGGTCTTGCCGTGCTCGCGGTTGAGCAGCTGCAGCAGGCCCAGCACTTCCTCGGCCGAATGGCGGTCCAGGTCGCCGGTGGGCTCGTCGCAGATCAGGAAGGTGGGATCGGAGACGATGGCGCGGGCGATGGCCACGCGCTGCTGCTGGCCGCCGGACAGTTCGTTGGGGCGGTGGTCGCGGCGCTCGGCCAGGCCGACCAGGGCCAGCGCGATCTGCGCGCGGCGCCTGCGCTCGCCGGCTGACAGGTTGGTCAGCAGCAGCGGCAGTTCCACGTTCTTCTGCGCGGTCAGCATCGGCATCAGGTTGTAGAACTGGAACACGAAGCCGACGTGGTGGCTGCGCCAGGTCGAGAGCTGGCCGGCGCCGAGCTGGTCGATGCGCTGGCCCTCGATGGCGATCTCGCCGCCGCTGGGCGTGTCCAGCCCGCCGATCAGGTTGAGCAGGGTGGTCTTGCCGGAACCGGACGGGCCCATCAGCGCGACGAAGTCGCCGCGGGCGATGTCCAGGTCGATGCCGTGCAGCACCTGCACCTTCTCGGGGCCGCGCTGGTAGGTCTTGGTGATGTTGCGGAGGGTGACGAGGGCGGTCATGGGTGGTCCTCTGCGGGTGATGCGGTGGATGGCGCTGTCGCGCCGTTGTGTTTTTTCTTCCCGTCCGGGGCGGGAGCGGGTGGATGCGGGTGATGCTTGGGCGGTTGCGGTTGCGGTTGCGGTTGCGGTTGCGGTTGTTGCTTTTGCTTCAAGTTTTTGACTTCCCCGGCCGTAGAGCGAGCCGAGCACCGCAGCGGGGCAAGGGCGAAGAGGCGCACGTGTCTGAGCGCAGCGAGTTGTGAGCCGTCCCCCTGGCCCGCGAGGAGTGCAGGGAACCGGTAGGCGCAGCCCGATGGATCGCGGCCCGGCCCGTGTTGACCAGCCATTCGGCTGTTGGAAAAGTGCTTCTCTTGGTTACTTCTCTTTGCACGAGCAAAGAGGAGTAACTCGCGCCCCGAAGGGGAGCGAAAGCCCTTGATCCTGCTTCAGCCGCTGCTTGGGTCTTTGCTCTGGAAAGAAACAAAAACCCAAGCGGGAGCTTGAAAGCAAGGCTTTCACTCCTGCTTCGCAGGAGCGAGCCACCTTTCTTTGCTCGTGCAAAGAAAGGTGGCCCAAAGAAAGCACGCCCTGCCTCCGCGCCCTCCGTGCCTACGGCACTCCGGGTCCACTCCGCCGCCGGGATTTTTCGACACGACATCCCTGTCGTGTCGAAAAACGACGTGCATCCATGCACGTCGCCCCTAGCTGGGTCTTGTCCGTCGGCTCCGTCGCTGCGGAAGGGAACCGGAAATCAAAAGCGGGAGCAAAATCACGGGCAACAGCAACAGCAACAGCAACAGCAACAGCAACAGAAAAATCGAGTAGTGCGGCGATCCGGTTTCTGAAGTCCTTCTCCGAGACGAGAAGGCACGGCCTGCACACTACCGGCGCGCGTACCTTGGAGCGCCCACACAGCTAGCGTGGACCGGGGCGCGGAGCGGGGCGGAGTGAAGGTCGGGCGAAGCCCTCTGACTGAACATGGCAGGCGCTTCGTCTGTAACCCTCATCGCCCCTTTGGGGCACCTTCATCCCGAGGGAGAAGGGAAGAACGTTTTTTGTGGTTCGCCATAGGGCGCCAACCGTCACGCGGCCGGGTGGATGCGGCTCACTGCGCCGCGTCGCCGGCCAGCGCCACCTTGTCGCCATCCTTCAACGCCGGCGGCGGGTCCACCACCACCGTCTGTCCCGCCGACAGGCCCGACAGCACCTGCCGGTCCTTGCCCATTTCCATTCCGGTCTTCAATACCTGCGCCTGCACCGTGTCGTCGCCGCCGACCACGAACGCCACCGCATCCTGGCCGCGCTGCACGATCGCCGCGGCCGGCACGCGCACGCCTTCGGGCTGCTTCTGCCCGGCCGCGGCCGGCTTTTCCAGGAAGCTCACGCGCACGCCCATCTCCGGCACGATGCGCGGGTCTTTCACCTTCAGCGCCACGCGCACCTTCACCGTGGCCTTGCCGCGGTCGGCGGTGGGAATGATGGCGATCACCTCGGCCGGGATCTTCCAGTCCGGGTAGGCGTTGAGCACCGCTTCCACCGGCATCTTCGGCTGCACGCGGCCGATGTAGGCCTCGCCGACCTCGACCTCGATCTCCAGCGAATCCATGTCCACGATGGTGCCGATGCCGGTGCGGGTGAAGCCGCCGCCGGCCGACAGCGGCGAGACGATCTCGCCCGGCTGCGCCGCCTTGGCGGTGACCACGCCGGCAAACGGCGCGCGCACCACGTTGTTGTCCACGCCCAGGTCGGCGATGGCCAATGCATCCTGCGCGACGGTGGCGTTGTGGCGCGCGGTGGCCATCTGCGCGCGCAGGCTGTCGCGCTGGGCGACGGACTGGTCGTACTGCGAACGCGACACCAGCTGCCGGCCGACCAGCTGCTGCAGGCGCTGCGCATCGGCCTCGGCCTGGCGCAGCTGCGCCTGCAGGCCATCGACCTGGCTGCGCGCGGCAGCGAGCTGGGCGGCGTTGAGCGCGCGCTGGGCGTTGGCGTCGATCGGGTCGAGCGTGGCCATGACCTGGCCTTCCTCCACGCGCATGCCTTCCTCGATCATCACCTCGCGCACCTTGCCGGTGATCTTGGCCGAGACCGTGGCCATGCGCCGCGCCACAACGTAGCCGCTGGCGTCGAGCACCGAAGCGCTGGCGCTGTCCTGGCCGATGGCGACCACCGGCGCGGTCTCCACCACCACCGGCTTGCCGCGGCTGAAGAAGATGCCGGCCGCGATCGCCAGCACCAGCGCCAGCAGCAGGCCCAGCACCCACCACAGCCAGCGGCGCGGCGAGGACGGGCCGGGCGCGGCCGGCGCCGAGCGGTCTATACGCAATTCCTTGAGCAGTTCTGCGGAGTTGTTCATCGGCAACAGGACGGAGGTGGCGGAAAGATGTGACGGAAGGTAACCCAATCCATGCATCGCCTGGATCGAGCCCTGCCACGGAGCGGCGTCGGCCGGGATGAAATCTCAGGTGACAAAGCCGATGCCCTTTGCGGCAAGGGAAGCACAAACGATCATTGCCGCCACCAGCACCAGCTCAATGTGAACGATCCTGCGGATGCGATCAATGGTCGTGCGGTCAACGAGCCTGTCGCCGTGCCTGGCACGAAAGAAGTGGATCGTCGGGTAGATGGATGCGATCGCGATTACCGCGAAAAGTCCCAGCTTGATGAGGAATGGCAGGGAGTGCGAGTAGTAGGCCCAGCCCTTTTCGAAGTTGATGGCCCGGTACAGGCCGACCGCGACCAGCAGCCCGGCGCTCAGCCCGTAAACGGCGTCGATTTTCGCCAGGGCCGGGAATGGAACGCGCCCGGACGGCGCCTTGAGAAGCGCGAGTTCAACCGCGAGGCAGGCAACAAGCATGAAGGCAAGCAGGAAATGCAGGCAGGCCATTGCAGCGGTCATGGAACCATCCTGTTGTCGTCTGACACGGCGTGACGGCCGACGGGGACGGATTCTAGGCGGCAGCCCATCGCCATGCAGGTGACGGGTGTCACCCGCTTTGCCTGACCGCATGCACTGCCGCCAAGGGCCGTGCGGGCCTACCTTGGCGCCGTTTCCCGGACGACAGGTGATGCGGATGAACGAGGTAGTAGCCAGCCTGCGCGGCGTGCGCAAGCGCTATGGCGCGCTGCAGGCGCTGGACGGTGTGGACCTGGACCTGAATGCCGGGCAGGTGCTGGCGCTGCTCGGCCCGAACGGCGCCGGCAAGACCACCACCATCGCCCTGCTGCTGGGCCTGCTGCGCGCCGACGCCGGCCAGGTGCGCCTGTTCGGCCAGGACCCGCAGCAGGTGGCCGCCCGCCGCGGCATCGGCGTGATGCTGCAGGACGCGGCGCTGCCGCCGACGCTGAAGGTCGGCGAACTGCTGCGGCTGACCGCCAGCTACTACCCGGCGCCGCGCCCGCTGGCCGAAAGCGCGGCGCTGGCCGGGGTCGAGGACCTGCTGGGCCGGCCCTACGGCAAGCTGTCCGGCGGCCAGCAGCGGCGCGTGCAGTTCGCCATCGCCGTGTGCGGGCGGCCGCGGCTGCTGTTCCTGGACGAACCCACCGTCGGCCTCGACCTGCCGGCGCGGCAGCGGCTGTGGGCCGCCGTGCGCACGCTGGCCGGCGAGGGCGTGGCGGTGGTGCTGACCACGCACTACCTGGAGGAGGCCGGGCACCTGGCCGACCGCGTCTGCGTGCTGGTGCGCGGGCGCATCGTCAGCGACGGCAGCGTCGATGCGCTGCGCGCGCGGGTGGAAACGCGCCGCATCCGCTGCGTCTCCGCGCTGGACGCCGATGCGGTGGCGGCCTGGCCGGGCGTGCGCCTGGCGCAGCGCGAAGGCGCGCGCCTGGACATCTCCAGCGACCAGGCCGAAGCGGTGGTGCGGCGCCTGCTCGACGCCGATCCGGTGCTGTCGGGCCTGGAAGTGCAGGCCGCCGGGCTGGACGAGGCGTTCGGCGACCTGACCCGCGACGACAGCCTCACTCCCTCCGACCTGCACGAGGCCGCCTGATGGACACCCTGCCTTCCTCCTTCCCCGCCGCGCCGGCATCGATGCCTCCCGGCCGCGTGTTCGCCGCCTACCTGCAGGAGACGCGCGCCGAATGCCTGCGCTACCTGCGCAGCCCGTCGTTCCTGTTGCCGACGCTGCTGTTCCCGGCCGTTTTCTTCCTGATGTTCGGCGTGGTGTTGGCCGGGCACAGCACGCCGGAGGCACCGCGCTTCCTGCTGGCGTCCTATTCCACCTTCGGGGTGATGGCGCCGGGCCTGTTCGGTTTCGGCATGTCGCTGGCGCTGGAACGCGACAATGGCCTGCTCACCCTCAAGCGCGCGCTGCCGATGCCGCCGGCTGCCTACCTGATCGGCAAGATGGCGATGGCGATGCTGGTGGCGGCGTTGATCACCGCCCTGCTGCAGACGCTGGGCCTGACCCTGGCGCACGTGCAGCTGCAGGCGCCGCAGATGCTGCGGCTGGCGCTGGTCTGCATCGCCGGCGCGGTGCCGTTCTGCGCGCTGGGCCTGCTGCTGGGCACGCTGGTCAAGGGCCAGGGCGCGCCGGCCATGGTCAACCTGCTGTACCTACCGATGGCGTTCCTGTCCGGGCTGTGGTTCCCGCTGCAGATGCTGCCGCCGCTGGTGCGCGCGCAGGCGCCGCTGTGGCCCAGCTACCACCTCAACGCGCTGGCGCAGTCGGCGGTCGGTTTCGATACCGGCAGCGCCTGGCCGCACCTGCTGTGGCTGGCCGTGTTCACCCTGGTCGTCCTGGCCATCGCCGTGCGCCGCCTGCGCCGGCATGGCTGATGGCATCATCGACGCCTGCGCGACAGGAACCGCCCCGTGAACCACCGCCACCTCCCCGCCTGGCTGAAGCCCGCCGCCGATTCATTGGTGGCCGACAACCTCAAGCTCGGCAAGTGGCCGTGGATCGACGCCGTGCACCTGCTGTGGACGGTGTGGGTGTTCATCACCCCGCTGTTCGGCGGCGGTTTCACCCTGCGCTGGGTGCTGATCACGCTGTGGTCGTACCCGCTGTTCCTCCTGTTGTACGTGATGAACCTGGTGGCGTCGCGGCGCAATGCGCCGGTCTTCGCGCTGGCGATGATCGTGCTGTCGATGGCGCTGCTGCGCAGCTATCCCTCGGGCATGAACTACTTCGTGTTCGGCTGCGTGATGCTGCGCACCAACCGCTGCATCGGCGTGCCCCGCTACCTGCTGGAACTGGCGCTGCTCAACGCCGGCTTCGTCTCGCTGGCGTGGTGGATCGGCTATCCGTGGCAGGTCGTGGCCTGGATTCCAGCGCTGACGGTGATCATCGGCCTGATCGTCAACGTCGAGCGCGCCAGCAGCGAGAAGGACGCCGCGCTGCGGCTGTCGCACGAGGAAGTGCGGCGGCTGGCCGCTACCGCCGAGCGCGAGCGCATCGGCCGCGACCTGCACGATCTGCTCGGGCACACGCTGTCGCTGATCACGCTGAAAATGGAGCTGTCGCGCAAGCTGTTCGAACGCGACCCGGCGCGCGCGCAGCGCGAGCTGGCCGAGGCCGAGCAGATCGCGCGCGACGCGCTGGCGCAGGTGCGCAGCGCCGTCACCGGCTTCCGCGCCGCCGACATGGCCGCCGAACTGGCCTCGGCGCACTTGCTGCTGGAGTCCTCGCGCGTGCACCTGCGGCATTCGCCGCCGCCGCCGCCGATGCCCGGCTGGATCGAATGCGGACTGGCGATGGTGCTGCGCGAGGCGGTCACCAACATCGCCCGCCACGCGCAGGCCGGCGAAGCGATGATCGCCCTGCGTGCGGAGGCCGGGGCGATGGTGCTGGAGGTGGCCGACGACGGCCGCGGCGGCGTGTCCGCCAACGGCAACGGCCTGGCCGGCATGCGCGAACGGGTGGCGGCGCTGGGCGGTACCCTGCGCATCGAATCACCGCGCGGCGGCGGCACCCGGCTGACGGTGACGGTGCCGCTGGGAGATGGCGAGGCGACCATGGCCGCCGCCATGCCGGATGGCCCCGGGCTGCCGGTCATGGAGGCGCGTGCATGATCCGCATCCTGCTCGCCGAGGACCAGGCGATGGTGCGCGGCGCGCTGTCGGCGCTGCTGAACCTGGAAAGCGACATCGAGGTGGTCGGCACCGCCGCCGACGGCGAGAGCGCGTGGCGCGAACTGCAGCGGCTCGCCCCGGACGTGCTGGTCACCGACATCGAGATGCCCGGCCTGACCGGGCTGGAACTGGCCCAGCGCGTGCAGCGCCACGGGCTGGCGGCCAAGGTGGTGATCGTCACCACCTTCGCCCGCACCGGCTTCCTGCGCCGCGCGCTGGATGCCGGCGTGCAGGGCTACCTGCTCAAGGACGCGCCGGCGGAAAAACTGGCGCAGGCCCTGCGCCAGGTGCAGCGCGGCGGCCGCGCCATCGACCCGCAGCTGGCGGTGGAGGCCTGGTCCGAGGCCGATCCGCTCAACGACCGCGAGCGCCAGGTGCTGCGCCTGGCCGGCGAAGGCCGCTCGGCCAATGAGATCGCCGAACAGCTGGGCCTCTCGCACGGCACCGTGCGCAACTACCTGTCCGACTGCATCGGCAAGCTCGGCGTCGCCAACCGCATCGAGGCGCACCGGCTGGCGCGGCAGAAGGGCTGGCTGTAGCGCGCCCTGTAGGAGCGCACTTCAGTGCGCGATGCAGCAATGCCGGAAAAGCCCCGTCACCTATCAAGGTCCGCTCCTGCGCGACGAAACCTGACGCATGAAAGCGGCAACCCCGGAGGGAAGTGGCCAACAGGCCACTTCACCATGTGCGCATGGACAGGACGAGGCGGTTGCCGCAACCGGGACACCGTACGCTTCGCAGGGGACGTGCCAGCCTGCCGGGGCACGTTTACCACGTCACCACGACCACACGGTCGCGGGCACCGCGATTCGCGGATCACGACGCCGCATGCGCGGCGTGCCGCTGCTTCGAGAATACGACGTTGCTGGGTGATGCAAGGATGCTGGCCTGGGTGCTGATGCCGGATCACGCTCACTGGCTGTTGCAGCTCGGGCACCGACGTTCGTTGCCGGGAATAATCCATGTGCTCAAGGCATCCAGCACCCACAACATCCATCGCGAAGAGGGAGGATGCGAGCTGGTATGGAGCCGCGCCTATCACGACCATGCTCTGCGCCGGGACGAAGATGTCCTCGCGGCCGCACGCTACATCATCGCCAACCCGCTGCGGGCAGGGCTGGTCCGTAGGATTGGCGACTACCCCTACTGGAACGCCATCTGGCTGTAGAACCTCCCCGTAGGAGCGCACTTCAGTGCGCGATAGGGACCTCCCATCCCATCCTCGGATGCGGTTCCTGCACCTGGATTTACTCGATGGCCCCATCGCGCACCAAGGTGCGCTCCTACACAGGCGGAAGGCTTGGGGGGTGGGGCGCGCGGGTCAACCGGTGCATCGCTTTGGAATCATCCAGCTCGTAACAGCACTCCGTAGGAGCGCACTTCAGTGCGCGATAAGGACTTCCCGTCACATTCTCGGATGCGTCTCCTGCACCTGGATTTACGCGATGCCCCCATCGCGCACCAAGGTGCGCTCCTACACAGGCGGAAGACTTGGGGGGTGGGGTGCGTGGGTCAACTGATGCATCGCATTGGAATCATCCAGCAGCTCGTGGCAGCACTCCGTAGGAGCGCACTTCAGTGCGCGATAGGGACTTCCCATCACATTCTCGGATGCGTCCCTGCGCCAAGATTTATGCGATGGCCCCGTCGCGCACTGAAGTGCGCTCCTACCGGGTGGAGGGCTTTCGGCGTGCTTTCGGCGGCGGCATCAGTTCGGCGGTGCGCAGGATCAGCCGGCGCAGCGCGTCGGAGTCATCCAGCAATTCGTCGGCCACCGGGTAGTCCTTCGCACCGGGGTAGGGCGGACGCTGCGGCAGCAGCGGCGCCAGTTCGGCGGCCGCCGCGGAGGGTTTGACGAACAGGCTGTTGTCGCAGGCGAAGGCCACCACCTTGTCGTCGACGCAGAGCGCGTACTCGCCGAACATCTTGCGGTGCGTGAGCCGCGGGCCGAGCGCGATCTGCTCGGCCACGTAGTCGATGAAATCGCGGTCGGTGGCCATGCGGGCTCAGCCGCCGTAGCGGGCCTGGAGCATCGCCCAGGCCGAGCGCAGCGCCAGCGCCTCGCCGCCGGCCGGGCGGCCCGGGCGCTCGCCGTCGTTCCAGGCGTAGACGTCCAGGTGCGCCCACTTCTGGCCATCCTCGACGAAACGCTCCAGGTACAGCGCGGCGGTGACGCTGCCGGCCATGCGCGAGCCGGCGTTGGCCAGGTCGGCGATGCCGCTGTGCAGGTAACGCAGGTAGGGCCGCCACAGCGGCATGCGCCACACCGGGTCGCGGGTGCGCTCGCCGGCCTCCAGCCACTGCTGCGCGAGCGTGTCGTCGTTGGCGAACAGCGCCGGCAGGTCCGGGCCGAGCGCGATGCGCGCCGCGCCGGTGAGGGTGGCGAAATCGACGATGGCGTCCGGCTGCTGCTCGCTGGCGTAGGCCAGCGCGTCGCACAGGATCAGGCGGCCTTCGGCGTCGGTGTTGTCGATCTCCACGGTGATGCCCTTGCGCGTGGTGATGACCTCGCCCGGGCGGAACGCATCGGGACCGATGGAATTTTCCACCGCCGGCACGATCAACGTCAGCCGCACCGGCAGCTGCCGCGCCATCACCAGCCCGGCCAGCGCCAGCGCGTGCGCGGCGCCGCCCATGTCCTTCTTCATGTTGCGCATGCCGTCGGCCGGCTTGATGTCCAGCCCGCCGGTATCGAAGCACACGCCCTTGCCGACCAGTGCCAGGTGCGGCGCGGCCTCGTCGCCCCAGCGCAGCACGATCAGCCGCGGCGCGCGGTGCGAGGCGCGGCCGACGGCGTGGATGGTGGGGAAGTTGCGTTCCAGCAGTTCGTCGCCAGCGATCACTTCCAGCGCGCCGCCGTGGGCGTCTGCGAGTTCGCGGGCGGCGTCTTCCAGCTGCTGCGGGCCCATGTCCTCGGTCGGCGTGTTGACCCAGTCGCGCACGCGCAGGCAGGCGGCGAGCACGTCCAGCACTTCCGGCGACGGTGCGGCGGCCAGCTGCGCCGGTGGCCGCGCCGGCTTGCGGTAGCGGGCGAAGCGGTAGCTGCCCAGGCCCCAGCCGAGCTGCAGGTTGGCGACCTCGGCCGCGTCCAGCGCATTGGCCAGCCGCCAACTGCTGCCGGCCGGCAGCGCGAACGGCGCATGCGCGTAGGCATAGGCATCGGCGCGGTCGCCGACGCCCAGCACCGCGCCGGCCAGTCCTTCATCGCCCGGCAGCAGGGCGATGCTGCCCGGCGCGGCGGCGAACTGCTGGCTGTCGAGCCAAGCGCGGGTCGCGGCCGGCTGGGCGTCCCGCCATGCGGCGAAGCTCGCCTTGTCCAGCACATACAGCGGGCGGGCGTCGGCGTCGGTGGAGGTGAAGCCTGCGGGAGACAGTGAAGCGGACATGGAGGTCATTCCTGGGGGTAGGGGCCGTCGGCTCGCGATGGGCGTCGGCGTTCTGTCACGATGCGGGCGCGATCCGCGGAAGCAGCCAATAGACGGCCGCGCAGTTCAATGCCACGGTGATCCAGAACCCGGCCTGGAAGCTCGCCTTGCGGGTCTTGTGGCGCAATGCCTGCTGGGCCAGCAGGCCGCCCGGCCAGCCGCACAGCAGGTCGAAGGCGTGCAGGGTGCTTTCGCGCGTGCGCCACTGGCCGGTGTCGGCGGCTTTCTTGTCGATGGCATAGGCGAAAAACGATACCGCGCCCATTGCCGCATAGGCCAGCGTCACCGCCGGCGGCCAGAGCTCCAGCACGCTGCCGGCGGCGAGCGCGATGAGTGCGCAGGCCAGGACGAAGCGCTGCACGTAATCGATCGGCGCGGCGGAGCCGCGGCGTTCGCGTGCGGCGGCCTTCGCTTCCGTGCGGCGTTGCGCGCAAGCGCGCATCGCCGTGGCGTTGACGAAGGCCACGTTCACCGCGTTCAGGCGGCCGCGCGCATCGCGCTCGCTGTCATAGCGGACGAGGTCGCCCTCGGCGGGGCGGCGGCCGGCCCTGGCGATCGCCTTGATGTGGACGAAGGCGCGCGCCGTATCGCCGGCGCTGGCCTGGGATTGGAGCGGGCGCACGAAACCGTAGCCCTTCCCGTCGTTCCACTGTTCGATGCGGCCCAGTTGCGGCATGGACTTCAGTCCTGCGCGTCCAGCCAGTCGGCCAGCCCGGCGAGGGTGTCGAACTGCAGGTCCGGCTGCAGGCCGGCATGGGTCCACGCCTGGGACTCGCGGTTGATCCAGCAGCCGCGCAGGCCCGCGCGCATCGCGCCGGCCACGTCCATTTCGGCGTGGTCGCCGACGTGCAGGACATGGCTGTGCTCCACGCCCAGGCGGGCGCAGGCGGCATGGAAGATGCCCGGGTCCGGCTTGGCCGCGCCGAATTCACGCGAACCCAGCTGGAAGGCGAACAATTCGCCGATGCCAATGCGCTGCAGGTCGGCGTTGCCGTTGCTGACCGCGGCCACCGGCACGCGCGCGGCGATGCGGCGCAGCGCGTCCAGCGCGTCGGGATAGAACTCCACCTGGTTGCGCGCGGCGTAGAACGCCTCGTAGGCCGGTTCCAGCAGGTCCATGCTGGCGCCGCTCTTCTCCAGCGCCTCGGCCAGGGTGAGGCGGCGCAGCGCGCTCAGGTCGTGGTGCAGGTGCGGGTTGTCGTCGAAGGAGCGCACGCGCAGTTCGCGCATGGCCTCCACCGGGTACATCGCCGCGGTGGCGGGGCTGTGGACGACCATCCAGTCGTGCAGCACCTGGTCGATGCGGGCGCCGATGGGCGCGAACGGCCAGAGCGTGTCGTCCAGGTCGAGGGTGATGGCGAGGACAGGAAAGTTCACCGGGCCATTTTACGGCAGCGCGACGGGCCGCGCCTTGCCTATTCCAGCAGCCGCGCCCAGCCCTGCATGCCGTCCAGCCGTACCAGCACCAGCTTCACGCAGACCAGCAGCGGCACCGCCAGCAGCAGGCCGACGATGCCCCACAGCCAGCCGAACACCATCAGCGCCAGCACCAGCATCAACGGCGAGATCGCCATGCGCCGGCCCAGCACGATCGGGGTGACCAGCTGCCCTTCGAGCGTGTGCAGCGCCAGGTAGGCCAGCGCCGGCAGCGCCACCGCCAGCGGTCCGCGGAACTGGGTCAGGCCGACCAGCAGCATCAGCGCGATGCCGATCAGCGGGCCCACGTACGGCGCGAAGTTCAGCAGCATCGCCACCGTGCCCCACAGCAGCGCCTCGGGCAGGGCGATGCCCAGCAGCACCAGCACCCCGGCCAGCGCCAGCCCGACCAACGCGTTGATGATGGTGATGGTCAGCACGTAGCGCGAGATCTCGCGTTCCATCGCGCGCAGGATGTCGGTGGTGAAGCGTTTCTGCTGGCGGTTGGGCAGCAGCGCGATCACGTGCCGCTGCAGGGTCTCGCCATAGATCATGAAGAACAGCGTCAGCAGCACCACCGCCAGCGCCGAGGCGGCCAGCCGCGGCGTGCGCACCAGCACCCGGTACGGATCGTCGAGCCGGGTACGGATCACTTCCACCTTGCGGTTGTCCTCGCCACCGGCGGCGCGGGCGAAGCTCTCGGCGGCCTGGTTGGCCTGCTGCACCGGCCGTACCAGATCGCGCACCTGGCGCGAGACCTGGCGCAGCTGCTGCGGCGTCTCGGCGAACCAGTCGGCCGCCGGCCCGGCCAACTGCACCGCCAGCGCGCCGGCGCTGGCCAGGCCCATGGCCAGCACCAGCAGCGCGGCGAGGAAGCGCGGCAGGCGCAGTTTCTGCAGCAGGCGGATGATCGGGTTGCCGACCAGCGCGAAGAACATCGCCAGCAGCACCGGCAGGATCACGTCCTGCGCGGCCCACAGCGTGCAGCCCACCGCCAGCGTTGCCAGCACCAGCACGGCGGCGGAGGCGCGCGGGCGCGGCGCCGGCGTGACCGGTTCGGCGACGGGCGCGGGCGTGTCGGACGTCAGTGCGGACATCGGGCGGCACTCCGGTGCGGAAAGGGCGCGGCCAGCAGCCGCGCGGATCAGGATTCTGACAGTTCGGTGGCCGCTTCGGCCGCGCGCGGCGGGGCACCGGGTGGCGGTTCCGGCACGGGCTCGGGCGTATCGTCGGCCGCGTGCGCGGCGGCTTCCCCCGTGGCCGCTCCGGCGGCCGCAGCGGCGGCAGCCGCCAGCCCCGCTTCCTGCAGGCTGGCGATCGAGGCCTGCGCCGAGGCCACCAGCCCGGAGACCGAACCGATCATCTGCAGCCAGCGTGCGCCGCTGAAGGCGCCGCCCGGTTCCAGCTTGCCCGCGACGAAACCGCCCGCCAGACCGGCGATGACGATGCGGCCGGGCGTCCAGCTGCGGCGCCAGGCCGCTTCCAGCCCATCCCAGTGCTGAACGGTCTCGTCCATGCGTACCTGCACGACGGCTTCGGCACGGCGCACGCGGCGCTGCAGGGAATCGAAATTCATGGCGTGCCGTCCCCCGGGATCTTCACGTCGGCGTCGGGATCGTCCTCGGCCGGTTCGTCGAACAGGCCCAACCGCGACAGCTGCCGCCGCGTGGCGTGCATGCCGGTGTGGTGGAAGAAATACATGACCCGCCAGATCGCACAGCCGGTGACCGCCAGGCTCGCCACCGAGGTGACCAGCAGCGACATGAACCAGGACAGCCCGAGCGAATGCAGCAGCGCGATCAGCGTGGCCGCCAGCAGCAGCCACGCCGAGGCGCCGAACACGATGGCCACCCCGCTCCAGGCCAGCGCGCGCCCGAAGGCGCTGCGGGCCAGGGCGAAATCGGCCGACGCCAGGCGGCGCAGCGAGCGCAGCGTGTGCGTGGCCGAATCCAGCGTGCGCCGGCCGGCGCCGCCGACCTGGCGGATGCTTTCCTCCAGGCCCGGCGCGGCGTGGCCGTCCCCGTCCGTGCCGTGTCCGCCCGCGTCCGGCGGTGGCGTGTTTTCGCTCACGCCCGGGTCAGTCGTTGCTGCGGGCGAGCTTGGCGATGATCCAGCCGGCGGCGAAGGCCACGCCGAACGAGGCCAGCGGGCGCTCGCGGATCAGGTCGGCGGCGCTGTCGACCAGGTCCTTGCCCTTGTCCATCAACGCATCCATCTGCTCCTTGGCCGCGGCGCCGGAAAGCTCGGCGGCGGCCAGGCCGGACAGGGCGCTGTCGGACAGTTCGGCCTTCACGTTGGCCTTGCCCAGGCGCAGCTCGTCGCCGGCCAGGCTGGCCGCGTCCTTGACCGCCGAGCCGGCGGCGCGGGCGGCCGTCTTCAGGTGCGAGCCGGCTTCGCCCAGGTGTTCCTTCATGGTGTCGGTATTGGTGGGGCTCATTACGTCATCTCCTTGGTTCGGCGGGAAACGCCACGGGTGGGCGCAGGGTGCAAGCAATACCAACGATGGGGTGTAAGGAACGTTACGAGACGCGCGGCCGTCACCGCATCAGCAGCTGGCCCGGCGTGTTTCCGCGGACGATGCGCAGCACCAGCTGCTGCGGCCGCGGGCTGAAGCTGGCGCGCCAGCTGGCCAGGTCGACGAACTCGCCGCTGCTGGCCGCCAGCACGATGTCGCCGCCGGCCAGGCCGGACTGCGCGGCGCGACTGCCGCGCGCCACCTCGCTGACCAGCACCCCGTTGAGGCCGGACTGGCGCAGCGATTCGGGCAGGTCGACGAAGGTGGCGCCGGACAGGCGCGGGTCCAGGGCGTCGCCGGTCACCGCGCGCGGCTGCTCCTTGAGCGTGGCCTTGAGCTGCAGCGGCTTGCCGTCGCGGCGCACGTCCAGCTCGACGGTACGGCCCACCGGCTGCAGGCCCTCGAAGTTGTGCAGCGCCTGCGCGTTGTCCACCCGCTGGCCGTTGATCGCGGTGACCACGTCGCCGGCGCGCAGCCCCGCCGCGGCCGCGGCCGAGCCGGCCAGCACGCGGGTGACCAGCGCGCCGCGGGCCTCGCCCAGGCCCAGCCCCTGCGCGATCTGCGGGTTCAGGTTCTGCGTTTCCACGCCCAGCGTGCCGCGCACCACCACGCCCTTGGTGATCAGCTGCTCGACCACGTCGCGGGCGAGGTTGGAGGGAATGGCCAAGCCCAGGCCGATGTTGCCGGCCATGCTGCCCTGCGGGTTGAAGCTGGCGGTGTTGATGCCCACCAGCTGCCCGGCCAGGTTGACCAGCGCGCCGCCGGAGTTGCCCGGGTTGATCGAGGCGTCGGTCTGGATGAAGTTCTGGTAGCCCAGCCCGCGGATGCCGCTGCGGCCCACCGCCGAGACGATGCCCGAGGTCACGGTCTGGCTGAAGCCGAACGGATTGCCGATGGCCACCACGAAATCGCCGGTGCGCAGCTGGTCGCTGTCACCCAGCGGCAGCGCTGTGAGCTTGTCGCCGGGGATGCGGATCAGCGCGATGTCGGTATCGCGGTCCGAGCCGAGGAACTCGGCCTTGACCGTGCGCCCGTCGGCCAGCGTCACCTGCACGTCGTCGGCGTTCTCGATCACGTGGTGGTTGGTCAGCACGTAGCCCTTGGCCGCGTCGATGATCACGCCCGAGCCCAGCGACTCGTTGATGCGCTCGGCCGGTACCTGCGGGAACAGGCGGCGGAAGAACGGATCGTCGAAGAACGGGTTGCGCACCCGCACCACCTGCTTGGTGTTGACGCTGACCACCGCCGGCATCACCCGTTCCAGCATCGGCGCCAGCGACGGCACCGGCTGGCCGGCGACCGAGGCCGGCAGCGCGGCGCTGGTGGGCAGCAGGGCGCCGGTGGCGGCCTCGGCGCGGTTGTCCAGGTGGGCATTGATGGCGCTGGCGGTGAAACCGCCGAAGGCGGCGGCCAGGGCGAGGGTGAGCAGGGTCGGGAGCGGTCGCATCGTTGCCGGGGTTCCATGCGGGGACGCCGCTCGCGGCGTCCGGTGGGGCGGGAGTTTGCTGAACGGGAGTGTGGCGGCAGCGACCTAAATCGACAATGAAATGCGCCGCGCCGCCGCAATCGCCGGGCTGCCGGGCCCTGCGCGGATTGCAAGGTCCCGGGCGCATATTTTTCGTTTGACATCACCCATGCGGTGGGTAAGCTTGGCGTCGCCATCAGCCACTAGATGTTGGGTTGATGTGAAATGCGTCCCCAAGAAGTAGGGTTGAGGCCCGGGGTGCAGGCACCCCGCAGGAAGGCGTGCAATGACGACGGAAGCGATGCAGATCCCCGGCCCCCGCCGGACCAATCCCCGCCCGCCCGCAGGCGCGTGACCACGCGCCGGCATCGTCGTCGTTGCAGCCCGGCCCGACCGGGGAAACGGTAAACCGCACCGCAAGGTGCACAAGGAGAGTTCCCACCATCATGAGCACGGTGCGTCTGGAAGTGGTCAGCAACCCAACCCGATCGGACCTTATCCCCCTGCAGCCCGCCTCGCAGGACATCTGGGACAAGAAGTACCGCCTCAAGACCAAGGCCGGCGAAGCGCTGGATGCCGACATCGACGGCACCTACCAGCGCGTGGCCCGCGCCCTGGCCGACGCCGAGGACAGCGACGACAAGCGCGGCTACTGGTACGAGCGCTTCGTCTGGGCGCTGCGCCGCGGCGCGATCCCGGCCGGCCGCATCACTTCCAATGCCGGCGCGCAGGAACACAAGCCGGCCACCAGCACCATCAACTGCACCGTGTCGGGCACCATCACCGACTCGATGGACGGCATCCTGGAGAAGGTCCACGAAGCGGGCCTGACCCTGAAGGCCGGCTGCGGCATCGGCTACGAGTTCAGCACGCTGCGCCCGCGCGGCGCGTTCGTCGCGGGCGCCGGCGCCTACACCTCCGGCCCGATGTCCTTCATGGATATCTACGACAAGATGTGCTTCACCGTGTCCTCGGCCGGTGGCCGCCGCGGCGCGCAGATGGGCACCTTCGACGTGTCGCACCCGGACGTGAAGGACTTCATCCGCGCCAAGCGCGAGGACGGCCGCCTGCGCCAGTTCAACCTGTCGCTGCTGATCACCGACGGCTTCATGGAGGCGGTGGACCAGGACGCCGACTGGCCGCTGGTGTTCCCGATCAACATCAAGGAGCAGGCCGAGCTCGACCCGGCCAGCGGCGAGGAAGTGGTCTGGCGCGAATGGCCGACCCACGAGAACTACATCGTGCGCGACGACGGCCTGGTGGCCTGCAAGGTGTACGGCCACATCCGCGCCCGCCACCTGTGGGACATGATCATGGTCTCGACGTACGACTACGCCGAGCCGGGCTTCATCCTGATCGACCGCGTCAACGAGATGAACAACAACTGGTGGTGCGAGAACATCCGCGCCACCAACCCCTGCGGCGAGCAGCCGCTGCCGCCGTACGGCGCCTGCCTGCTGGGCTCGGTCAACCTGACCAAGTTCGTGCGCGACCCGTTCACCGACAAGGCCGCGTTCGACTGGGACGAGTACAAGGAAGTGGTGCGCGTGTTCACCCGCATGCTCGACAACGTGGTCGAGGTCAACGGCCTGCCGCTGGAGCAGCAGCGCAACGAGATCGTGCGCAAGCGCCGCCACGGCATGGGCTTCCTCGGCCTGGGCAGCACCATGACCATGCTGGGCATGAAGTACGGCTCGCCGGAGTCGTGCGAGTTCACCGAGTCCATCGCCCGCGACATGGCCGTGGCCGGTTGGGAAACCGGCCTGGAACTGGCCCGCGAGAAGGGCCCGGCGCCGATCATGGAGGAGACCTTCGAGGTCACCGCCGCGATGCTGCGCCAGCGTCCGGAGATGCGCAAGGACGGCTGGAAGGCCGGGCAGAAGATCCAGGGCAAGGTGCTGCACGCGCGCTACAGCCGCTACATGCAGCGCATCGCCACGGTCGCCCCGGAACTGGTGGACGAACTGGCCGAGACCGGCGCGCGCTTCACCCACCACAGCTCCATCGCGCCGACCGGCACCATCAGCCTGTCGCTGGCCAACAACGCCTCCAACGGCATCGAGCCCTCGTTCGCGCACCACTACAGCCGCAACGTGATCCGCGAAGGCAAGAAGACCAAGGAGAAGGTGGACGTGTTCTCCTTCGAGCTGCTGGCCTACCGCGAACTGGTCAACGCCAAGGCCATGCCGTTCGCCGAGGACGCGCAGGCGCGGCTGCCGGACTACTTCATCAGCGCCGACGACATTTCCCCCAGGGAACACGTGGACGTGCAGGCCGCCGCGCAGAAGTGGGTGGACAGCTCGATCTCCAAGACCGCCAACGTACCGACCGACTATCCGTACGAGCAGTTCAAGGACATCTACCGCTACGCCCACCAGCAGGGCCTGAAGGGCTGCACCACGTTCCGCTTCAACCCGGCCGCCTTCCAGGGCGTGCTGGTCAAGGAGGCGGACCTGGAGAACACCACCTACCGCTTCGAACTGGAAGACGGCCAGGTGGTGGAGGTCAAGGGCAACGAGCAGATCGAATACGACGGCGAGATGCACACCGCCGCCAACCTGTTCGATGCCCTGAAGGAAGGCTACTACGGCAAGTTCTGAGGTCGCCTTCAGGCCGTCCCGCCACGGCGCGGGACGGCGACGGTGGCGCCGCCACCGGGTTGTCGCGCCTGTTCCCTGTTCCATCGGCTTTCGATCCAGCAGCGCCAACGTTACGGACCCGATGCCCTTAAGGAGGGCCATATGAGCAATGGCAATGGTGTGACGGCGACCGTTTCCCAGGTCGCCGATGACGTGAAGGAAACCGCGGCCAACCTGGGCGAGGCGATGGCCACCACCGCCAGCGACGCCGCTGCCGCGGTCAGGAGCCGCGCGCGCAAGGTCGAGGCCGGCGCGAAGAAGCAGGTCGCCAAGGTGAAGAAGGCGGTCAGGAAGGCCGAGAAGGTCGTCGCCAAGAAGGCCGCCGCCGCGAAGAAGGAAGTCGGAAAGACCGTCTCGAGCGTGCGCCGGAAGCTGGAAGCCGCCAAGGCCAATGCCAAGGCCGAGGCCGCCGGGCTGAAGAAGAAGGGCGCCGGCACCCGCACCGCCGCCAAGAAGGCCGTCGTCGCCGTCGAGAAGAAGGCGGTCAAGAAGGTCGCCGCGGCGAAGAAGACGGTGAAGGCCGCCGAGAAGAAGGTGGCCAGGACCGTCGGCAAGAAGACCGCCGCAGCGAAGAAGGCGGTCGGGAAAGTCGAGAAGAAGGTCGCCGGCAAGGCGGCCGCCGCCAAGAAGGCGGTGAAGAAGGTCGAGAAGAAGATGGCCGCCAAGGCCGCCCCGGCCAAGAAGGCGGTGGCGAAGAAGGCCGCCACCGTGAAGAAGGCGGTAGCGAAGAAAGCCGCCACGGTGAAGAAGGCGGCGAAGAAAGCCGTCCGCCGGTAAGCCGTACCCGCGTCCCCCGTCCACAGCGGACGGGGGCGCCGCAACCCGCACCACAACGCATAACCAGGATCCGCAGCATGGCCGTCAAGATCGACAAGAAAATCAAGGGTTATTCCGTCATCACCGCGGACGACAAGGCCCGGGAAGCGGCGGCCAAGGCTCCGGTCGCACAGGCGCGCGACGATGCCCAGGACAGCAACATCGTGCACATGCACGAGCGCATCGAACGCCCCGACGTGCTGATCGGCAGCACCTACAAGATCAAGTCGCCGCTGGTGGAGCACGCCTTCTACGTGACCATCAACGACATCGTGCTCAACGCCGGTACCGAGCACGAACTGCGCCGCCCGTTCGAGATCTTCATCAACTCCAAGTCGATGGAGCATTTCCAGTGGATCGTGGCGCTGACCCGCATCATGTCCGCCGTGTTCCGCAAGGGCGGCGACGTCACCTTCATCGTCGACGAGATGAAGGCCGTGTTCGACCCCAAGGGCGGCTACTTCAAGGCCGGCGGCGTGTACATGCCCTCGCTGGTCGCCGAACTGGGCTCCATCGTCGAAGACCACATGAAGTCCATCGGACTGCTGCACGACCCGGAAATGAGCGCCCACCAGCGCGCGCTGATCGCCGAGAAGCGCAAGCAGTTCGAGGAGCGCTCAAAAAAAAACACTGACGCCGTGACCGCCGCTCCCGCCAAGCGCGAGGAAGACGTCGAAGTCACCGGCGAAGGCACCAGCTTCCCGCCCAGCGCCACCATGTGCCACAAGTGCAGCACCAAGGCGCTGGTGATCATGGATGGCTGCCAGACGTGTCTGAACTGCGGGTACAGCAAGTGCGGTTGAGGGGCGGATACGTCGAGTGAGATCAGGGCCAGAGCTCGAACGAGTCTGGCCCTTTCTTTTGGTGTCTGGAAGACTTCCGTTCCTGCGGAACACGTGCACGCCGGGCTGGTAACTGAAAGAACAGGACAGGGTGATGGATAGGGAAATGGGCGTGGGGAACAGGCCGATACTGTCTTTTGTAGCGTTGGATCAGCGACTGCGTGATGTGCCGGAAGGACCGGCAGGTGTGTTCATTACGCCTCGCTGGCTGAAAGCAATGAACGGCGTGGCGGCCGCTGGAGCACTGTTCGGCCTGATGCCCTATTTCCTTGCGAAGTGGCTGGAGCCGGCGCAGTGGATGGTCTACATGGCGAAGGGAGGATTGATCACGCTGGCTGTGGCCGTGCTTCCCGGATTCCTCAGGAACTGCGGGGTGATGGGCCTGCAGTTCTGGCATTGGCGCCTGGAGCAGGCAAAGCAACTCGATCACGAACGCGCGTATGTCGCGTCGATCCTGGCTTGGCTGGCCAAGCTGCCTGCAACCGAGCTCGCGCAGAGCGAACGTGTGGCACGTCTGCACCTGGGGCAGCTGACAGCGAAGATCGGTCTTCTGGCTGGCGGCGTGGAGAAACTGGGTTTGCTGCCGGTCTTCGTATCTGGATTTCTTTTCGTACGTCAGTGGAAGGATCTTCTCGCCATGCCGGGGTGGCAGATGGCCTTGGGCGTATTCCTGTTGCTGCTGTACGTCATCGTGACGACCGCCAATCTAATGCGGATCCGGTTGCAGCTCTATCAGTCTCTGTTGATCGAGGCGAGGGCCATGCAGGATCGTTCCCAGACTGATCCGGGCATGTGCTGACGTGTGTGATCGTAGTCCTTCCAAGGAGAGGAAGGAGGACTGGATCAGTTCAAAAACCGTGCCGACGTGGATCATGCTTGGCCATGACAAGCCTGTGACTTGTCTTGCGAGGTATCGCTACTTTGAAGGGGCTACAGCCGCTTTTGCTGGAACAGCCAGTCGCGCCACCCCGTGCCCGGATGGATGTCGCCCGGCGGCTGATGGGCGAGACCTTCGTATTCCCGGAAGCGGATGCTGCGGCCGCCTGCGTTCCGGATGGCGGCGAAGAAGCGCCTGTCGGCGGTGATCGGGTTCTCGTCGTCCGTGTTGCCGTGGACGACGAGGACGGGGAGGTCCTTGAACGTGGCGGCGTGTGTGTCCGCTGGCGCGATGCCGGAGATGGGCACGATGGCGGCGAACAAAGACGGGGCCAGCGTCGGCGCCAGCCAGGCGGCCGATCCGCCCATCGAGAATCCGCTGGCGTAGATCCGCGCGGGATCGACCGGGTGCGTCGCGGAGAACGCCCGCACCAGTTCCACGGCCGCGGCCAGCGCTGGCGAGGCCTCGGACTTCTGGTCGGGCGACGCCGGACCGTAGTTCGCGCTGCGGACCGGGAACTGCGGCACCAGGATGTAGGCCTGGTAGCGCTCGCGCACCTCAGGCGTGGCCCAGCTCCGGGCGAGGCGGTCGAGTTGGCGGGCGTTGTCCGTGCCGATGCCGCCCGAGCCGTGGAACTGGACCACCAGCGGGTACGTTTCGCCTCCCTCCAGGTGAGAGGGGCGCAGCACGCGATAGGGCAGTGTCGTGCCGTCGGCGGCGGTGAAGGTGTCGGCGTCGAACTGGTCGGCATCGATCGATGCGAAGGCATCCCTTGCCAGCGGCGCGACGCCTGCAACGTGTTCCACCGGCGGGCTGGCCTGCGCGCCTGCGGCGAACAGGGCGCACAGGCAGGCGAGGGCGACGATCATTTTCCGCATGGGGAGATTCCGTCTCGGACCAGACCGGGATTGTAGGCGGCGCGGACCGTGCGGTCGCCGGCATCCGTCAGGACATTTTTCTGTGACAGCCACTCAGCGGATTTGTATCGGAAACGCCCGCGGCGCATTGCGTAACACGGACGATGGATCGGTGTTCTCGGCGAGTTCGCCTGCATGGATGTGCGCCTGTCGCCCCATACTCAGGTGGCTGTTGCTGCGAATGCGGCCGACAACCTGGTCGGCCCTTCGGCCAGCGGCACGCAGGCTAGCGGCAGCTGGAAGACGGCATGGGGCAATGACGGTGGCGCGTCCTCGCGTCGCCGTACCGTAGCGGCCGGGTTCAGCGGCCGCCCTCCCAGCCACGCACGGCGTCGCGAACGAAGTCGGCATAGGTGCGCGGCGCGCGGCCGAGCAGGCGCGTCAGCGCCGCGACGTCCGCCGCGCTGGCCGGCGAGCCCTGTTCCTGGAAGCCGAGGAACATCAGGCGCAGGTCGTAGGCGAAGCCGGCCGGTACGTGGCGCGCCATCCGTGCCTCGAACGCGTCCAGGTCGTCGCCGCCATAGGCGATGGTGCGGCCGAGCGCGGCGCTCCAGGCGGCGGTGATACTTTCGGCGGTCAGGTTGTGCGGACCGACCACGTCGTGGCAGGCCAGCGGCAGCGGTTCCGGGTTGGCTTCGCGGCGCAGCAGTTCGCTGGCCGCCAGCTCGGCGATGTCGCGCGTATCCACGCAGGCCATGCCGCGGTGACCGACCGGGTGGCCGTAGAGGCCGTGGTCGAGCATCGGCTTCTGCCGCAGGTCGTTCTGCATGAAGAACGCGGGGCGGAGGATGGTGGCCGGCAGGTCGAGCTTGCGGATCATGCGCTCGGCGATGAGCTTGCAGGCGAAGTGCGGTACCTCCGGATGCAGGTCGCACTGGTACACCGACAGGTAGACGATGCCGCGCACGCCGGCCTCGCGCGCCAGGTTCAGCGCGGTCAGGGTCAGGTGCAGTTCGTCGCCGGTGTTGGGCGCCAGCAGGAACAGGGTCGAGACGCCCGCCAGCGCGGCGCGCATGCCGTCGATGTCGGCCAGTTCGCCCTGCACCGCGACGACGCCTTCGGGAAAACCGGCGCGCACCGGCGAACGGATGAGCGCGCGCACGTCGGCGCCCCGCGCGGCCAGCAGGCGCACGGTCTGGCGGCCGGTGTGGCCGGTGCTGCCGGTGACGAGGATGGTCATGGGTGGGTCTCCAAGGGTTCGCATGCCGCCGCGCGGTGATCGGAGGTGTCCGGTACGGGCGCCCTGCCGGCGCGCGCCGCACCGGGCTTGACCGCAACGGCGCGCGGCAGAATATTGGTCGCGACGATCCGCGTGAAGTACGCACCTGCCGGTAAGTGCCATGGATATACGGGAAGAGAACAGGGAAACGTTGACCGCGCGCGTGCGCCGCGGCGATCACTTCGCCGGCGAGGGCAACTGCCGTTCGCGCGATGTATTCGCCCATGTGACCAGCCTGTGGGGCGTGCTGTGCCTGATCGCGCTGCGCGACGGTACCCAGCGCTACAGCGAACTGCGGCGCAAGACCAACGGCGTCAGCGAGAAGATGCTGACCCAGACCCTGAAGCAGCTGGAGGCCGACGGCTTCGTCCGCCGCACCGCCCATCCGGTGATGCCGCCGCGGGTCGAGTACGACCTGACCGAGCTGGGCCACGAGGTCGCCGCGCACGTGGCGGCGCTGGCGGACTGGTTCGAACTGAGCCTGCCCAGGATCGAGCGCGCCTCGGCGAAGGCCGGCAACGCCGGCGCGGCTTGCAAGCCGGACGCGCGCGCCGCAGATTGACGCCGTCGCCGCAACCCGTGGAGCCCGTGCATGCGTGGTCTTGATTTCAGTTCCTGGCAGGCGGTGCTCTCGACGCTGCTGGGGTTGATGGTCATCACCCTGGTCGGCGTGGGCATCCGCCTGCTGGTGATGCAGACGCTGCAGCAGCGGCGCGAGCGCGAGAACCGGCAGATCAACGAGCGCCTGCGCACGCTGATCGCCGCCTACAAGACGCTGGGCGGCTCGTTCACCGGCGACCTCGGCGTGGACCCGAAGCATCGGCGCGACCTGCGCGGGCAGGAAGGGGCCGACCTCCTCGCCGGTACGGCCTCGGACCGTTCCCGGCGCATCCGCGACGCGGTGGAGGCGGCGCTGTCGGACATCCTGCTGCTGGGCACCGACGAGCAGGTGCGGCTGGCGGCGCATGCCGCCGCCGAACTGGCGCAGGGGCGTCCGGTGCATACCGATGCGCTGGTGGTGTCGCTGCGCGACTTCATCCGCCAGGCGCTGGACCTGGCGCCGATCCCGCGCGGACTGGCGATTCCGCGCCAGGGCCCGACCCGCCCGGCCGGCGGCGCGGCCAAGGGGCGCAAGGAAGAGGGCGACGCCAAGGGCGGCAAGGGCGGTGGCGGCGGGGGCATGGGCGCGATGGGCGGCGGCATGGGCGCCGGCATGGCATTGGGTGCGCGCGGCGGCGAGGACCACGAACGCGGCGCGTGAGATGAACGGGCGCGCCGCGATTGCACCGGCAATCGGCTTCGCGCAAGCTCTGGGCTCCCTCATTCCAGGTGAGCCGTCCATGCAAGACAACATCATCCAGATCATGCCCGCCGCCGGCTGGGTTGCCGTGTTCGACGAGGACGGCGAGGAGAGCGCACAGGGCGTGGTGTGCTTCGCGCTGGTGGAAAGCGCGATGAAGCGCGAGGTGCGCGCGATGGTCGCCGACGGCGCGCAGATCGGTTTCGCCGATGCGCTGCCCAACTTCGTGCGCGTGCAGGAGCTGGACGCGTTCGAGGAGGAGGACGACGAAGACGAGGAAGAAGAGGACGAGGAAGAAGACGAGGCGTGATCCCCGCGCCGCTCCCTGTTCCCCGCACCGCGGCGGGCCGCATCGCGGGCCTGCCGCGGTGATGCCGCCGCCTTCCGCCGCGGAGAACGGCATGCTCGACGAGGCCTTCGCCTACAAGCGCTGGGCGATGGGGCGCACGCTCGACGCGGTGCGCGCGGTGGATGCGCAGGCCTTCCCGGCCAGTGTCGCGTTCGCGCGGCAACAGCTGAACCACATCGCGATCGTGGAGGAGCTGTTCCGCGCGCGCCTGCTGGGCGAGGCGCCGCCGCATGCGGCCACCAACACCGCCGAGGTCCCCGCGCTCGAGACGCTGGCCGTGCGGCTGGTGGCGTCGGACCAGTGGTATGCCGCGTATCTGGCCGGGCTGGCGCCTGCCCGCGGGGACGAAGCGCTGCGCTTCCGTTTCGCCGATGGCCGCGATGGCTGCATGACGCGGCGGGAAATCCTGTTCCACGTCCTCAACCATGCCACCTACCACCGCGGCGCCATCGGCCACGCGCTGGACCTGGCGCGGGTGCCGCACCCGGCCGACACCTACACGGTGTTCCTCCACGAGACCCAGCCGCGGCGGCGCGATGGCGTGCCGCCCGTCGCGGGCCAGGATGCGGGCCTGCGGGCGAAGCGGTAAGGTACGCGCCCGCACGCCGCCGCGCCGCTGGCACGACACACGTACATGCTGACCGATCCATTCGACAGGGAGCACCTCTGGCATCCCTACAGCGCGCTGGGCCATGCGCTTCCGGCGCTGAAGGTGGCGCGCGCCGACGGCGTGCTGCTGGAACTGGCCGACGGCACGCGGTTGATCGACGGCATGGCCTCGTGGTGGTGCGCGATCCACGGCTACAACCATCCGGTGTTGAACCAGGCGGCCATCGACCAGCTCGGGCGCATGTCGCACGTGATGTTCGGCGGGCTCACCCACGAACCGGCCATCGCCCTGGGCAGGCAGCTGCTGGCGATGGTGCCGCAGCCGCTGGACGCGATCTTCTACGCCGATTCCGGTTCGGTGTCGGTGGAAGTGGCGCTGAAGATGGCGATCCAGTACCAGGCCGCGCGCGGCCGCCCCGGCCGCCACGACATCGCCACCACGCGCTCGGGTTACCACGGCGATACCTGGAACGCGATGTCGGTGTGCGACCCGGTCACCGGCATGCATGGCCTGTTCGGCGCCGCGCTGCCGTCGCGCCGTTTCGTGCCGGCGCCGGCCACGCCGTTCGACGGGCAATGGGATGCGGCCGACATCGCCCCGGTCGAGCGCCTGTTCGCCGAGCATGGCGACGAACTGGCCGCCTTCATCATCGAGCCGGTGGTGCAGGGCGCCGGCGGCATGCGCTTCTACCACCCGCAGTACCTGCGCGAGCTGGCGCGGCTGTGCCGCGAACACGACGTGCTGCTGATCTGCGACGAGATCGCCACCGGCTTCGGCCGCAGCGGCCGCCTGTTCGCCTGCGAGCACGCCGGCATCGCGCCGGACATCCTGTGCATCGGCAAGGCGCTGACCGGCGGCTACATGACCCTGGCCGCGACGATCACCCGCCGCGACATCGCCGACACGATCGCCTCCGGCGAGGCCGGGGTGTTCATGCACGGGCCGACCTTCATGGCCAACCCGCTGGCCTGCGCGGTGGCGCTGGCCTCCACGCAGCTGCTGCTGGCGCAGGACTGGCAGGGCAACGTGCGGCGGATCGAACGCATCCTGCGCGAGCGGCTGGCGCCGGCGCGCGCGCTGCCGCCGGTGGCCGACGTGCGTGTGCTTGGCGCCATCGGCGTGATCGAGCTGACCGCGCCGCTGCGGCTGGAACGCATCCGGCAGCGCATGCTGGAGCGGGGCATCTGGATCCGTCCCTTCGGCAGGCTGGTGTACGTGATGCCGCCCTATGTGATCGACGACGGGCAACTGCAGCAGCTGTGCGACGGCATGGTCGCGCTGGTGGAAGGGCTGCAGGCCGAGGACATGCGCGCATGAACGGCGAGGCGATTTTCGTTGGTGGCATCGACACCGAGATCGGCAAGACCGTGGCGACCGGCTGGCTGGCGCGGCAGTGGATCGAACAGGGTCGCGAGGTGATCACCCAGAAGCTGGTGCAGACCGGCTGCGTCGGCGCGTCGGACGACATCCTCCTGCACCGGCGGTTGATGGGCTGCGGCCTGTTCGACGAGGACCGCGACGGCACCACCATGCCGGCGCTGTACGCCTACCCGGCCTCGCCGCACCTGGCGGCGCGGCTGGAAGGCCGCGCGCTGGACCTGGACGCCATCGCCGGGGCCACCGCACGCCTGCGGGCGCGCTACGGCACGGTGCTGGTGGAAGGCGCCGGCGGGCTGATGGTGCCGTTGACCGCGCAGCTGCTGACCATCGACTACGTGGCGCAGCAGGGCTGGCCGGTCATCCTGGTCACCTCCGGGCGGCTGGGCAGCATCAACCACACCCTGCTGTCGCTGGAGGCCATCGCCGCGCGCGGCATCGCGCTGCACGGCATCGCCTGGAACAGCCGCGACGACGGCAGCGACGAAGTCATCGCCGCCGAAAGCCGCCGTTATATCCGCCAGTGGATGCAGGCGCGCTTCCCGCAGGCGCGCTGGTACGACGTGCCGGTACTGGCGCTGGATTGAGCGTCCGCCCCGTAGGTGCGGGGCTTGCCCCGCACGCTCCTGCCGCCCGCCCGCTCCCGACGCGATTCATGGGATAGCCCCATGCCGGGCGAGCCCGGCATCTACGAGGGCGTGCCGCCATGGTTGTTGGCACGGCTTGCCCGTGTCGCGCATCGTACCGCTGGATCGGTTGCTCGCGGATTGCATCGTGCGGCAGGAGCGCGACGGGGTCGCACCGCCGCCCCGCCCGTTCCTCTTCACTCGTTCCTGCGTCCGCTCCCGTTCTCCAGCCGGTAGGCGAGGACGTAGTCGCCGGGCCGCGTGCCGATCGAACCGTGGCCGCCGGCCACCAGCAGCACCATCTGCCGGCCCTGGCTGTCCAGGTAGGTCATCGGCGTGGCCTGGCCGCCGGCCGGGATGCGCACGTTCCACAGCACCTTGCCGCTGGCCAGGTCGTAGGCGCGGAAGTTGTCGTCCACCGCCGCGGCCATGAACACCACGCCGCCGGCGGTCAGCAGCGGGCCGCCGATGCCGGGCACGCCCAGGCGTATCGGTACCGGCACCGGCGAGAGGTCGCGGATGCTGCCGTTGCGGTACTGGTAGGCGATCTTGCCGGTGCGCAGGTCGGCGGCGGCGATGGTGCCCCATGGCGGCACCTGGCAGGGCACGCCGATCGGCGACATGAACGGCTTGAGCTCCACCGCGTAGTCCGCGCCCTTGTTCTCGTTCAGGCCGTGCTCGCCGGTGTTCATCGCCTGCCCCTGGAGCTGCGCCCTGGGTACCAGGGTGGAGACGAAGGCCAGGTAGGTCGGCATGCCGAACATCACCTGGCGCTGCGGGTCCACGGCCACGCCGCCCCAGTTGAACGTGCCGAAGTTGCCGGGATAGACCAGCGAGCCGCGCAGCGAGGGCGGGGTGTAGCGGCCCTCGTAGCGCAGGCGGCGGAACTGGATGCGGCACAGCATCTGGTCGACAAGGCTGGCGCCCCACATGTCGGCCTCGCGCAGCGGCGGCGGCTCGAAGCTCAGCGCCGAGTACGGCTGCCGCGCGGCCACGGTCTGGCCCGGGATCTCCGTGCCCTGCGGCGCGGCGCGTTCGCCGGCCGGCAGCAGCGCGCGTCCGTCGCGGCGGTCGAGCACGTACACGTCGCCCTGCTTGGTCGGTATCACCAGGGCCGGCGTGCGTCCCTGCGGCAGGTCCAGGTCCAGCAGCGACGGCTGCGCCGGCGTGTCCATGTCCCACAGGTCGTGGTGCACGAACTGGTGCACCCAGCGCGCCTGGCCGCTGGCCAGGTCCAGCGCGACCACGGAGGAGGCGTATTTTTCCTCGGCCGGACTGCGGTACATGCCGAGCTGGTCCGGGGTGCGGTTGCCCATCGGGAAGTAGGCCAGCCCCAATGCCTCGTCGGCGCTGGCCACCGCCCAGCTGTTCGGCGAACTGGCGGTGTAGACCTGGGCCGGATCGGCCGGGTCCAGCGGCGCGGTGTGCGCCGGGTTGCCCGAATCCCAGTTCCACAGCAGCGCGCCGCTGCGCGCGTCGTAGGCGCGGATCACGCCCGATGGCGAATCGACCGCGTAGTTGTCGTTGACCGCGCCGGCCACGATCACCTTGCCGGCGGCCACCAGCGGCGGCGAGGTCGAGTAGTAGTAGCCGGCCTGCTTGAATGGCATGTTGTGGGTAAGGTCGAGCACGCCGTGGTCGGCGAAATCCTCGCAGTGTCGGCCGCTCGCCGCATCCAGCGCATGCAGTTTCGCGTCGGCGCTGGCCAGGAACACGCGCGTGGCGCAGGCGCCGCCATTGGCGGCGGCCGGGTCGGCGAACCAGGACAACCCGCGGCAGCTCTGGTGCTGGCGCTGCGGCTCCATGCCCGCGCCCGGGTCGAAGCGCCAGCGCACCGCGCCGGTGTCCGCGTCCAGCGCCAGCGCCCAGCTGTGCGGCGTGCACAGGTACAGCGTGTCGCCGATCTTCAGCGGCGTGGCCTCGTAGGTGGTCTCGCCCACGTCCTGCGGCAGGCGCATGTCGCCGGTACGCATCTGCCACGCCGGCTGCAGCCGGCCGATGTTGGCCGGGGTGATCTGCGCCAGCGGCGAGTAGCGCTGGCCGTAGTCGCTGCGGCCATAGGCATGCCATTCGCCCGGTGGCGGCGCGTCGTCGCCCAGCGCGGGGGCGACGGCGATGGCGGTCATCGGCAGGGTGCCGCGGATCTCGTGCAGGTGACGCGGGATGCCGGCCAGCGCCACCGCCGCCAGCAGCAGCGAGGTCGCCAGCACCGGCCACCCAGCCGGGCCGGTGTAGCCGCGCGGCGCCGAGCGGCGCGCCGCCGGCAGCGCCAGCAGCAGGCCGAGCAGCACCGGAACGCCCAGCCGGGTTGCCAGCGGCCACCAGTACAGCCCCGCTTCCCACAGCGACCAGGCCAGCAGCACCAGCAGCCACGCCGCGTACAGCCAGCCCGCCCAGCGGCGGTGGCGCCACAGGCCCCAGCTCACCCACAGCAGCGTCAGCCCGCTTAGCAGGTAGAACGCGCTGCCGCGCAGCGCCAACAGCCAGCCGCCGCCGACGGCCAGCGCCAGGCCGAACAGCAGGAACAGCCCCAATGTCGTCACGCGCATGACCCACCCGCATGCCACGGAAAGTGCGGCCATGGTGCGCGCGGCCATGTCTGCGCCGCGTCACGCGCCGTTGGCGCGCGGCGGACGAGGAGGAGGCTTGAAAAAGCGGGGTGCCGTCGCGATATTGCAGGATCGAACAACGACGAAGAGGGGGCTCATGGAAGCCGTCACGACTGGAATGGTCCAGTGCATGAAGTGCAATACGGTGTATCGACCCGCGATCAAGGTGCTGGAGAGCGTCTGCCCGATGTGCCTGTCGATCAAGACCGCACCGGTACCGGCCGGGCAGGCGCGCAACGCCGCGGCCACCCTGCGCTGAACCGCACCGCACCGCACCGCGCCGCATCCCGCAGGCCAGGTCGTCGACCTGGCCTTTTCAATGCGCGACGCCGGGCGGCCTATTCGCCCTGGTACTGCTTTTCCTCCACCAGCGCCGAACCGGCGACGCGGTTGATCTCGTTCTTGACCGCCACGCGTTCGCCGTTGGTGCCGTAGACGCCCCGGGCGAGGGCGATGAAGCCGTCGCCGAAGTCCTGCGCGGTTTCCTTCGCGCGCAACTGGTCCTGGATGTCCCACATGCGCTCGTTGATCGCCTTGAGCTGCTGCTTGAGCGCGGCCAGTTCCGGGCGCGCGGCCTGCTGCTGCAGCCACAGCGGCCACAGGCCGTCCAGCTCGGTGCGCACGTTGCCCAGCTTGGCGGCGTCGGCGATGCGTTCGGCCTTGATTTCGAGGATGGTGATCTTGTCGATCAGTTCGCCGATCGATACCGGGGTAAGGATGGTCTGCACGCGCATGCCGCCGAGGAGGATTGGCGGCCATGATACCGCCCCGCCGCGATGGCCCCGGCATGGCGGGGACAGTTGCCGATGAACCGGTGCTGGTGGCGCCGGGCCGGCGCCGCGCACAATGCCGCTTTCCGTCCGCAGGAAGACCACGATGCCGATGCGCCCCACCACGCGCCTGCTTGCCGCCATGCTGTTGTGCGTGGGTTCCGTCTTCGCCGCCGGCGCCGCCGACCTGTCGCGCCTGCAGGGCGCCTGGCAACTGCAGTCGGGCGAATTCGTCGATGGCGACGGCGCGCTTGTGGACTACGCCAGCCGCGGCCTGGCCGGCACCAAGGTGCTGGCCGATGGCCGCTTCGCCTTCACCACCACCAGCAACGGCGCGTTCTGGGCCGGCGGGTCGGGGACCTACGAGGGCGATGGCGCGCGCTACGTGGAGCGGCCGCTGATGGCGTCCTATCCTCTGGAGAGCGGCGGCAGCTACGAATTCCGCTACACGCTCGAAGGCGAGGTGTGGACGCTGGAGCGCTGGGACGACGGCCGCCGCGTCGAGCGCGAGGTGTGGAAGCGCGTGGGCCGCTGAGCGCGGGGCTGCGCCCCGCGCAGGGGTCAGGCCTGCTCCACCTGCGGCGGGAAGCCGGCTTCGTCCAGCGCCTGGGCGAAGCGCTCGGCCGGCAGCGCCGATGCGATGCGCACGCGCTTGCCGGGCAGGTCGATCTCCACCGTGGCGGCCGGGTCCACGTCCTTGACCGTGGCGGTGACGCTGCGCGCGCAGCCGCCGCAGGTCATGTTCTCGATGTGCAGGTTCATGGCGGTTCTCCTTGAGGGAAGGGCAGTCTGGGGTCTGCCATGGTGGGAAGGTCAAGGCGCCAGGAACCGGAGGCCGGGAACCTGTGGAAGCCGGGCGATGCGCTTTCCCCCCTGTTCCTGGTTCCCGAACCTTCGTTCCTGCCCTGTTGACCTTCCCATGATGGGAAGCTTCAAGATGCCGCCATCATGGACAAGCGCAGGTGAGCCGGCGATGACCCCGAACAGCCAGAATCCCGCCCGCGATGGCGGACGGACGCAGGATCTCGCGGTCCTGGGCATGACCTGCGCGTCCTGCGTGGGCCGGGTGGAACGCGCGCTGGCCGCCGTCCCCGGCGTGGCCAGCGCCGCGGTGAATCTGGCGACCGGCCGCGCCACCGTGCGTGGCGAGGGCGTGGACCGGCAGGCGCTGGTCCGGGCGGTGGAGAGGGCCGGCTACGAGGTGCCCGCACCGGCGCCGCTGGAACTGGCCATCGACGGCATGACCTGCGCCTCGTGCGTGGGCCGGGTCGAGCGCGTGCTGGCCAAGGTGCCCGGCGTGCAGTCGGCCAGCGTCAACCTCGCCACCGGCCGCGCGCTGGTGCACGGCGCCGCCGCGCTCGATCCGGCCGCGCTGGTCGCGGCGGTCGCGAAAGCCGGCTACGAGGCGCACGTGCTGGAAGCGGCCGTGGACGACGACCGCGAGGCGCGGCGTCGCGACGAGGAACTGCGCGGGCTCAAGCGCGACCTGCTGCTGGCCGCAGCGCTGGCGCTGCCGGTGTTCGTGCTGGAAATGGGCGCGCACCTGGTGCCGGCCTTCCATCACGTCATTGCCGGCACGCTGGGCACGCACAACGGCTGGCTGCTGCAGTTCGCGCTGACCACGCTGGTGCTGGCGATCCCGGGCCGCCGCTTCTACCGCGCCGGCATTCCCGCGCTGCTGCGCGCCGCGCCGGACATGAACTCGCTGGTCGCGGTCGGCACGCTGGCCGCCTACGGCTTCTCGCTGGTGGCGACCTTCCTGCCGGGCCTGCTGCCGGCCGGCACGGTCAACGTCTATTACGAAGCGGCGGCGGTCATCGTCACCCTGATCCTGCTCGGGCGCATGCTTGAGGCGCGTGCCAGGGGCCGCACCTCCGAGGCGATCAAGCGCCTGCTCAAGCTGCAGGTCAAAACCGCGCGCGTGCGCCGCGACGGCGCCGCGGTGGAGGTGCCGCTGGCGCAGGTAGTGGCCGGCGACGTGATCGACGTGCGCCCCGGCGAACGCATCGCCGTCGATGGCGAGGTGGTCGATGGCGACAGCTACGTGGACGAATCGATGATCACCGGTGAGCCGGTGCCGGTGGCCAAGGCGGCCGGCGCCCGCGTGGTCGGCGGCACCGTCAACCAGACCGGCGCGCTCGGCGTGCGCGCCACCGCCGTCGGCGGCGCCACCGTGCTGGCGCAGATCATCCGCCTGGTGGAACAGGCGCAGGGCGCCAAGCTGCCGATCCAGGCGCGGGTGGACCGCATCACGATGTGGTTCGTGCCGGTGGTGATGGGCTTGGCGCTGCTGACCTTCATGGTGTGGTGGGCGTTCGGCCCGTCGCCGGCGCTGACCTTCGCCCTGGTCAACGCGGTGGCGGTGCTGATCATCGCCTGCCCGTGCGCGATGGGCCTGGCCACGCCGACCTCGATCATGGTCGGCACCGGCCGCGGCGCCGAGCTGGGCGTGCTGTTCCGCAAGGGCGAGGCGCTGCAGCTGCTGAAGGAAGCGGCGGTGGGGGCGGTGGACAAGACCGGCACGCTCACCGAGGGCCGGCCGCTGCTGACCGACCTGCACCTGGCCGACGGTTATTCCCGCGCGCAGGTACTGGCGCGGGTAGCGGCGGTGGAAGACCGTTCCGAGCACCCGATCGCACGCGCCATCGTTGATGCCGCGCGGGAGGAGGGACTGGCGCTGCCGCAGGTGCAGGCGTTCGAGTCGGTCACCGGTTACGGCGTGCGCGCGCAGGTGGAGGGCACGCGCGTGGAGGTGGGCGCGGACCGTTTCATGCAGAAGATCGGGCTGGATGTGGCGCCGTTCGCCGCCGTCGCCGCGCGGCTCGGCGAGGAAGGCAAGACCCCGCTGTACGCGGCCATCGACGGCAGGCTCGCCGCGGTCATCGCCGTCTCCGATCCGATCAAGGCCGACACCGCCGCGGCCATCGCCCGCCTGCATGCGCTGGGGCTGAAGGTGGCGATGATCACCGGCGACAACCGCCGCACCGCCGCGGCCATCGCGCGCCAGCTGGGCATCGACGAGGTCGTGGCCGAGGTGCTGCCCGAGGGCAAGGTCGACGCGGTCAACCGGCTGAAGGCCGCGCATGGCCGCCTGGCCTACGTCGGCGACGGCATCAACGACGCGCCGGCGCTGGCCGCGGCCGACGTCGGCATGGCCATCGGCACCGGCACCGACGTGGCGATCGAGGCCGCCGACGTGGTACTGATGTCCGGCAGCCTGCTGGGCGTGCCCAACGCCATCGCCCTGAGCAGGGCGACGATGCGCAACATCGGCCAGAACCTGTTCTGGGCGTTCGCCTACAACACCGCGCTGATCCCGCTGGCGGCCGGCGTACTGTATCCGCTGTGGGGCGTGCTGCTGTCGCCGGTGTTCGCCGCCGGCGCGATGGCGCTGTCCTCGGTGTTCGTGCTGGGCAACGCGCTGCGGCTGCGGCGCTTCCGGCCCTGACCCTGCGTAGGAGCGCACCTTGGTGCGCGATGGGGCCTTCCCGGGAAAGCCATCGCGCACCAAGGTGCGCTCCTACTGACGACGGAGACGATGATGGAAGACGCCATGAACATCGGCCAGGCGGCCAGGGCCACCGGCATCTCGGCCAAGATGATCCGCTACTACGAGGACAACGGCCTGATCGGCCCGGTGGCGCGCACCGCGTCCGGCTACCGCGTCTATGGCCCGCGCGACATCCACGCGCTGGGCTTCATCAAGCGCTCGCGCGACATGGGGTTCAGCGTAGAACGCATCGCCGGGCTGCTGCAGTTGTGGCGCGACCGTTCGCGCCACAGCGCCGACGTCAAGCGCATGGCGCTGGAACACGTGGCGGTGCTGCAGCAGCGCATCGCCGAGCTGCAGGACATGGTGGGCACGGTGCAGGCGCTGGCCGACTGCTGTGCCGGCGACGAACGGCCGGACTGCCCGATCCTGAGCGACATCGCCACCGGCGCGCCGTTGCATCGCCCGGCCGCGAAAGGCGTGGCGCAGGGAAAACGTGGCAGGATGCGCGCGGGCCAGAAACGCGTGAATAACGACTAGAAGACGCCGTTCATGCGGCGGCGACTTCAGGATGGACCGCCACGGCGACAAGCAAGGGTCGGTCGGGCCGCGCTTCAGCTGGCAAGCAGTACGCGCAAGGCGATATGCGAAAGGCCCGGCATTGCCGGGCCTTCTGCTGTCCGTTTGCCATGCCGGTGAAGGCGTGGCGGCGTTCATGGGAGCGCTCCGCGCAGGCGGCCGCGACGGGCGAGCCGCTCCTGCTGGAGCGCTGCCTTACCCGGCGCGCAGGCGCGCGGTCAGCCCCTTGAGGAAGTTGCGCAGCAGCTGGTCGCCGCAGGCGCGGTAGTTCTTGTGGTCCGGCTGGCGGAACAGCGCCGACAGTTCCGGCTTGGACAGCGGGAAGCCGGCCGCGGCGAAGATCCCGTGCATGTCCACGTCCTTGAGCTGGAAGGCCACGCGCAGCTTCTTCAGCACCAGGTTGTTGGTGATGCGTGCTTCCGGCGCGCGCTGCGGCTGCGACTCGTCGCGGCCGCGGAAGTGCACGATCAGCCCGTCGAGGAAGCGCGCCAGCACCGCATCCGGGCAGGCCTCGAACAGCGGCTCGTCGTCGCGGCGCAGGAAGTCGTGCACCTGCGCCTGGTCCACCTCGAACGCCGGATCGGCCAGGTGGATCAGGTCCACCACGTGCTTGTCGCCCAGGTCGAGCATGTAGCGGATGCTGCGCAGTACGTCGTTGTTGATCATCACCACTCCGGAACGGCCGCGGCGCGACTGCCCGGCAGGCGCACAGTGTAACGCCGCCGCCGGGGGCGGCCGGTACAATCCGGGCGATCCACTCCCCGGAACAGCCATGCATACCCCCGCCTATGCCGCCCTCTCCGCCGGCGCGCCGCTGCAGCCGCTGGCCATCGAACGCCGCGCGCTGCGCCCGGACGACGTGGCCATCGACATCCTGTACTGCGGCGTCTGCCACTCGGACCTGCACCAGGTCCGCAACGACTGGGGCGGCTCGCGTTATCCGATGGTGCCGGGCCACGAGATCATCGGCCGGGTCGCCGCGGTGGGCAGCGCGGTGGCGCGGCTGAAGGTGGGCGATGCGGTCGGCGTCGGCTGCATGGTCGACAGCTGCCGGCACTGCGACCAGTGCGGGCACGGCGAGGAGCAGTTCTGCCGGCAGGGCCCGACCATGACCTACAACGGCCGCGACCGCGTCAGCGGCGAGACCACGCAGGGCGGCTATTCGCGCATGATCGTGGTGCGCGAGGAATTCGCCATCGGCCTGTCGCCGACGCTGGACCTGGCACGCGCCGCGCCGCTGCTGTGCGCCGGCATCACCACCTGGTCGCCGCTGCGCCATTACGGCGCCGGCCCCGGTACGCGCTTGGGCGTGGTCGGCCTGGGCGGGCTGGGGCACATGGCGGTCAAGCTCGGCGTGGCGCTGGGCTGCGAGGTCACCCTGGTGACCGGCAGCGCGGGCAAGGCCGGCGACGCGCGCGCGCTCGGCGCGCACCGCGTGCTGCTGTCGCGCGATGCGGAGGCGATGAAGGCGTCGGCTTCGTCGATGGACCTGATCATCGACACGGTGCCGGTGGCGCACGAACTCGACCCCTACGTGCGCCTGCTCGACGTGGAAGGCCGCATCGTGGTGGTCGGCGCGCTGGAGCAGATGCCGGTCAACGCCGCGGCGCTGATGCGCGGCCGCCGCCAGGTGTCCGGCTCGCTGATCGGCGGCATCGCGCAGACCCGCGAACTGCTGGAATTCTGCGCCGAGCGCGGCGTCTACCCGGACTGCGAGTCGATCCCGATGCAGGGCATCGACGAGGCGTTCGCGCGCATGGAGCGTTCGGACGTGAAGTACCGCTTCGTCATCGACATGGCCTCGCTGGCCGGCGCCTGAGCGCGATGGGGCTGCGCGCGCTCCTGCACCTGGGCCTGCATGCGGCGGTGCCGGCCCTGCTCGCGTGGCTGTTCTGGCGCCCGCGGTTCGCCCGCGCCTGGCTGTTGATGCTGCTGGGCTGGGTGATCGACCTGGACCATCTGCTGGCCGATCCGATCTATGCGCCGGACCGCTGCAGCATCGGCTTCCATCCGCTGCACACCGCGCCGGCGGCCGCGGTCTACGTGGGGTTGCTGCTGCCGCGGCGCACGCGGCTGTTCGGCATCGGCCTGCTGCTGCACCTCGCGCTGGACGCCATCGACTGCGCGTGGATGCGCTGCGGCGGTTGATCGTTTCCCAGGAGCGGCCGGGCGGGGCCGGCGGTCACCAGCCGTACCAGGGGCCCGGACCATAGCCGAACGGGCCGGCGCCCTTGCCCTGGCTGACATGGATGTTCAGGTCCACGCGGCGGGTCTTGCCTTCGTCGGTGTTGTAGTTCTTGCCGATGTTGATGTCGGCCGAACTCCAGTGGCTGTTGCCGTAGGCCTTGGAATAACCGATGCCGGTGCTGAGCGCGCCGTGCACCTGCAGCTTGTCGTCGACCACGGTTGCGGTCGTCGCATCGGCGCGTGGCAGCGGGCCGCTGTGGTCGCCGTAGTAGGTGCCCGGGGCATCGGCCTGGTAGGACGGATCGTTGAGATAGCGCAGCGGCGCCTGCGGCACGTTCAGGTCCAGGGCCCCGGGCGCGGTGCCGGCGGGTTGCGCGGCCGCCAGGGCCGGGGCCAGCAGGCAGGCAAGCATCATGAGGAACCGGTTCATCGCGCTGGCGCTCCTGGCGGGGGCTGTCATCGTGGCAGGTAGGACGCACCGACGCTACCGTGGCGGCGGTGAACCGGGGCTGTCGTTGCCGGTGCGGCTCAGTCCAGGCGCGCGAAACCGAACAGGCGCGCCAGCCGGTGCCGGCGCCGCTCGATGGCCGCGCGCAGCAGGCCGGCGCCAATCATCGAGTAGGTGATGCCGTTGCCGCCGTAGGCCATGGCGAACAGCACGCGCGGGCCCCACTGCGGGTGCGCGCCGAAGAACGGCAGCCCGTCGCGGGTCTCGGCGAAGGTGCCGGCCCAGGCGAAGGCCGGCGTCACCGGCAGCTGCGGGAACAGGCGCTGCACCTTGGCGACCAGCCGGTGCGCCTTGCGGTCCACGCACGCATCGCGGCGCGCCGGTATGTCCACCGCGTCGTCCTCGCCGCCGACCAGCAGGCGCAGGTCGGCGGTGCTGCGCAGGTACAGGTAGGGACGGGCCGATTCCCACAGCATGGTCCGGCGCAGCGGGCCGAGCGCTTCGGCCGGCAGCGGATCGGTGACGAAGGCGTAGCTGCTGCGGTTGCGCGCCACGCGCTGGTCGAGCCAGCGTTCGTTGGCGTAGCCGGCGGCCAGCACCATGTGGCCGCAGCGCACCTGCACGCCGTCGGTGGTGGTCGCCACCACGCCGCGCGAGGTCGGGCGCAGGCTGGCGATGGTGGTGCGGTCGAACACCCGCGCGCCGCGCCGCTGCAGGCGCGCCAGCAGGCGGTGGGCCATGCGGTACGGGTCCAGGCTGGCGGCCAGGTCGCTGAGGATGGCCGCCGGCGCCTGGAAGCCATAGGCGGCGAGCAGGTCGTCCGGTTCCAGCCAGTGCACGCCGAAACCGTGCTTCCTGCGCAGTTCGTATTCCTCGCGCAGGTCGTCGCGATGGCGCCTGCGGCTGGCGTAGTAGAGGCTGTCGCCGCGCCGGAAATCGACGCCGCGCACCGATGCGGCCAGCGACTGCAGCGCCGGGATCGCATCGGCGCAGGCGCGGTAGGCGAGCACCGCCGCCTGCTCGCCGTACCGCTTGGCCAGGTCGACCATGTGCGTGTCGATCTCGTACTGCAGCAGCGCGGTGCTGGCCGCGCTCGATCCCCAGCCGATGTCGCGCTGTTCCACCACCACCACGTCGTGGCCGTGGCTGGCCAGCTCGTCGGCGACCAGCGCGCCGGTGATGCCGCCGCCGACCACCAGGACGTCGCAGCGCAGCGCCTGCGCCAGCGGCGGATAGGCATGCATCAGCCCGTTCCTGACCGCCCAGAAGGGATAGCCGCTCTTCAGGTCCATGGTCGGGCTGCGCCGCGGTGCCGCTCAGGCGGTGGGGTGGCCGGTGTGCGGCGTGTGGATCAGGCGCTCCACGTCGAAGCCCTGCTGCCGCGCGTAGCCGATGTAATGCTGGCGCGTGGTCTCGTCCATGTGCGGTTCGCGTGCCAGCAGCCACAGGTATTTGCGGTCGGGACTGCCGACCAGCGCCGTGGTGTAGCCGCCATCGACCAGGATCACCCAGTAGTCGCCCTTGGTGAACGGGATCCAGCGCAGCCCTTCGGGCAGGAAGCTCACTTCCAGGCGGCTGTTGGAGGCGTCGACCGGTTTGGCCTGGCCGATGGCTTCCTCCAGTTCGCCGCCGCGCCGGCAGCGGTTGCGCACGCGGACGCTGCCGTCGTCGTCGAGCGTGTAGTGCGCGCTGACGTCGGTGGCGTCTTCCGGCTCGTGGCGCATCGGCAGGCGGTCGATCTCGTACCAGGTGCCGAGATAGCGCGGCAGGTCGAGGGCGGCGACGGTGGGCAGGGGCGGGGGGTCCATGACGGCTCCGGACGGAACAGGGCCTTGCAGCTATAGGCCAGCGGCGGTGAATGCGGCGTGCGTGCCGGCGTCGCCGCCCCGCCCGCGGCGCGCCTGCGCTAGGCTTGCAGGCTGCCAAAACGGGAGAGGCCGATGTACGCCGTGATTCTTCTCAAGGGCACGGAGCGCTATGCGCGCGAACGCTGGGAACAGGTGCCGGACCTGGTCGACTACGAGGGCGAAAGCTACTCGCTGCGCGCCGGGCCGCGGCAGCCGCTGCCGACCGACCGGCAGTGGGACCCGGTGGCGGTATACGCGCCCGACGAGCTGACCGAGGAAGAATTCCAGGAGCTGTACGAGTCGCACCGCACGCATGTCGCCGAGCTCGGCCTGAAGTACTGAGGCCGTCGCGGTGCGTGGCGTACGCCGCGCGCGCGCCGCTGGCGCGCGGACGGTACGCCGTTGGCGGAGCGTGGACATGGGCTGACTTATAGTCCGCACACGCGCGGTGGTCCGCGCATGCCCGCGGGTCTGCCGCCTTGTCCTTCCGCCACCGTTTCCCGCCGCTGCGCGCCTTGCTGCTGGTGTTCCTGCTGGTCGGCAGCGGGGTTCCGCCCATGGCGGCCGGCGCCGCCGACACCGCCGCCGAAACTCCGTCGCCGCAGGCAAGCATCGGCCAAGCCGAACGCGCGCTGCAGGCGGTGCGCCGTTCGCTGGACGACGCCGAGGCGCCGGAGACGCTGCGTACGCTTTCCGAACAGGCGCTGCAGGCCAAGCGCGACGCCGACGCCGCGGTGGCCGCGCTGATGCCGCAGCTGGAACAGGTCGACGCGCGCATCGCCCAGCTCGGGCCACTGGACGACGGCGCCACCGAGGAGCGCGGCATCGCCCGCCAGCGCAGCGTGCTGGACCAGCAGCGCAGCCAGCTCGATGGCGACATCAAGCGCGGCAAGCTGCTGGCCGAGGATGCCCGGCAGCTGAGCGACTCGATCGAGAAGACGCGCAGCCAGCAGTTCGGCGAGCAGCTCGGGCGCAAGGTCGGCTCGCCGCTGTCGCCCGCGCTGTGGCGGCAGTTCGCCGACAGCCTGCCCGACGACCTTTCGCGCATCCAGGGGCTGTACCGCCAGGCCGCCGCCGGGCTGAAAACCGCCGTGGCCGCGCACGGCTGGACCTTGCCGCTGCTGGGGGCGGCGGTGGCCCTGCTGATGGCCTTCCCGCTGCGCTGGTGGCTGCGCCGGCTCGGTCGCCGCTATGCCGCATCCGACCGCGCGCCGGCCGGTCGCCTGCGCCGTTCCGGCCTGGCTGTCTGGCTGCTGCTGGTCGGCACGCTGCTGCCGGGCCTGGCGGCGCTGGCGACGACCGGCGGGCTGCAGGCCATCGGCGCGGTGCCGCCGCGCATGCAGACGGTGGCCGATGCCTTCGTCCAGGCGACCTTCGTCTCGGCCTTCATCGTCGCGCTGGCGGCCTGCCTGCTGGTCCCCCATCGCCCGTCGTGGCGGATGCTGAACATCGACGACGCCGCCGCGCTGCGCCTGCGCCAGCTCGCCTGGGGCGCGGCCGGGCTCACCTGGCTCACCATGCTGCTGCGCGCGCTCAACCGCGCCGCGCGCACCTCGCAGGTCAGCACGGTGCTGCTCGACGGCATGGTGGCGCTGGTCTATGTCGGGCTGATCTCGGCCATGCTGGTGACGATCGCGCGCCTGCACCGGCGCCGGTCGGCCGAGGCGGCGCTGGCCGAGCAGCAGGCCGGCAGCGATGCCAAGGTGCCGCCGTCGGCGCGCACCGGTTGGCTGGTGCTTGCCCGGCTGGGCGGTTATCTGGCGGTGCTGGCGGCGCTGGTGGCGACCCTGGCGGGCTACCTGAATTTCGCCATGTTCGCCGCGCAGCAGATGGCATGGATCACCCTGGTGGTGCTGGCGGTGCAATTGCTCACCCGCTTTGCCGACGACCTGGCGCTGTGGCTGTTCACCCCCGACAACGCGCTGGGCTGCACCCTGCGCCGGTCCCTCGGCGTGGCGCCGGCGCGGCTGGAACAGGCCGGCGTGCTGCTCTCGGCCGCGCTGCGGGTCGGCCTGGTGGTGCTGGGCATCGCCGCGGCGTTGGCGCGGTTCGGCAACACCAGCCTGCTGTATGGCTGGGTGGGCACGCTGGAATCGGGCCTGCACGTCGGCGGCCAGGTATTGCGGCCGGCCTCGCTGCTGTGGGCGGTGGTGGTGCTGCTGCTCGGCCTGGGGCTGATGAAGGCGCTGCAGCAATGGCTGACCGACACCTACCTGCCCAAGACCGAACTGGACGCCGGGCTGCGCAATTCGATCAGCACGGTCGCCCGCTACCTCGGCATCGTGCTGGCGGTGCTGTGGGCGCTGGCCACGCTGGGCATCGGGTTCGAGAAGCTGGCGCTGCTGGCCAGCGCGTTGTCGGTGGGCATCGGCTTCGGCCTGCAGGCGATCACCCAGAACTTCGTTTCCGGCCTGATCCTGCTGGCCGAGCGGCCGGTGAAGATCGGCGACTGGGTCAAGCTAGGCGACCAGGAAGGCGACATCCGCCGCATCTCGGTGCGCTCGACCGAGATCCAGGTGGGCGACAAGTCCACGCTGATCGTGCCCAACTCGGAGCTGATCACCAAGACCATCCGCAACATGACGATGGCCAACGCGCAGGGCCGCATCCAGATCCAGTTCTCGGTGCCGCTGGGCACCGACGTCGGGCGCGTGCGGCAGATGCTGCTGGACCTGTTCGCCGCCAACGAGAAGGTGCTGGCCGAGCCGGCGCCCTCGGTGTTCATCGATTCGATCGGCGGCGGCCTGGTGGCGCTGAACTGCTTCGCCTACGTCTCCAGCCCGCGCGCCGTGTATGGCGTGCGCTCGGAACTGCTGTTCGAACTGCTGCGCACGACGTCCGAGCAGGGCATCGCACTGGTGACGCCCACCGACGTGCGCCTGGTGCGTGACAACCCGCAGGCTCCCGATCCCACGCAATGAGCTTCACGTAGGAGCGGCTTCAGCCGCGAATGCTTCTGGGCTTGCCCGGAAAAGCATTCGCGGCTGAAGCCGCTCCTACGGTGCGTGGCGGTGGTGCTCAGGAGCGCGGCCGGCCGCGGATCGCCGGCACCAGGGCGTAGCTGTCCACCGCCAGTTTCTCGGCATGGCCCAGCCAGGCGCGGATCTCCAGGTCGTCGATTTCCTCGTCCAGCCCCAGCGGCAGGGTGATGCGGCCATCGCTGTCCGGCGTCACCCACTGCTGCGCCACCACAACCTTGCGCTGCGAGGACACGGCCTCGACCCAGAACGCGCGCTCCGGGCGCTGGCTGGCGTAGAGCTCCAGCACGTAGCGGCCCGGCCGCGTGTGCTGCGCCTGGCGGCTGATCATGCGCGACTGGCGCACGCTCGGGCGCGGGCCGTGGAACGGCTCCAGCGGCGCGTCCACGGCGATGCCGCGGCGCAGCTGCGGGTCGCGGTACAGGCGCATGCCCTGGTCGCTGTCCACCAGCAGCGCGCACCACTCGCCGTCGGCCGAGGCGTCCTCGAACGCGGTGCAGCGGTCCACGTAAGCCAGGCGGTGGCTGGGGTCGGCCTCGTCGAACCGGCGCGAGGTGTTCTCCAGGTACACCGATTCCAGCGCCCACTGCGCGTCGTATTCGAGCAGCACCGGCGGCTGCACCTTCTGTACGCCCACCAGCACCTGGCCGTCGTCCAGGCGCAGCATGCGGGTCTTCTCGCCCAGCCACAGCGAGCGCGCGAAGGCGCGGTAGCGCGCGTAGTCGGCCGGATCGGCCTTGAGCGCGGCGACGCTGGCGCTGGCCGGGCGCGGGCTGGCCAGCAGCGAGCGGCCGAAGCCGATCGCGTCGATGCCGGGATCCAGCAGCTGCAGCAGGGTGGCGCCCGAGTCCAGGGTGGTGCCCGCGCTGGCGGTCAGCTGGCGCGGGGCGATGTCCTTGCCGAGGAACAGCAGCAGGTTCTCGCGCTGCAGCGTTTCCAGCACGTGGCTCAGGTCGTTGGGCATGGCCAGGTGGTCGGAGGCGACCACCACCAGCGTGTCGTCGCCGAACTCGCTGGCGCGGATGCGGTCCACCAGCCGCGCGATCAGCCGGTCGGTGCACTTGAGCGCATTGAGCAGGCCGATGTCGCCATGGCCGCTGCGGTAGCGCGTGCCCTTGCAGGCCACCGGCAGGTGCCCGGCCGGATGATGCGTGTCCATCGTCAGCGCGGTGAGCATGAACGGCTGGCCGGCGCGCGAGAGCTCGACGAAGCGGTCGAAGGCGCGTTCCAGCAGCACGTCGTCGTGGATGCCCCAGTTGGAGAAATGCTTCGCTGCGATGGGCTGTTCCTTGAACCACGCCAGGTCGCGGATGTCGTCGAAGCCATGGCTGGCGAGGAAGTCGGCCTTGGCCGCGAACTGGCCGTTGGCGCCGCCCATGTAGTGGTTGCCGTAGCCCTGCTGCTTCAGGTAATCGCCCAGGCAGTACGCCTCGGGCAGGAAACGGCCCATGCGGCCCATGCTGTTCTCGTCGCCCTGCGCGGTGGTCAGCGGCACGCCGCACATCGACGAGACCAGCCCGGCGATCGTCCAGCCGCTGCCGTCGGCCGAGGCGATGCCGCGGAAATCCAGCGCCTCGCCGGCGAGGCGGCGCAGGTTGGGCATCAGTCCGGGGAATACCGCTTCATCCAGGTAGGTGCGCTCCAGGCTCTCGCCGTAGATCCAGACGACGTTCTTCGGCCGCGCCAGCGCCTGCGCCGGGACCACGTACTCCGGCGCTACCGCGCTGTAGTCCACCGGCTTCATCTGCTGGTACATGCGGCGCGCGTCGCCGTACAGCGGGCTGCCCAGCGCGGTCGCGACCAGCAATGCGGCGAACGCCACGGTCAGCGCGCCGCCATGCCGCGGCAGGCGGAAACGGCGCACGCGCACCAGCAGCAGCGGGCCCAGCGACAACAGGAGCAGGACGACGAACGCGGCGATGTAGCCGTTGAAGTCGCCGACGCCGGCGCCTTCCATGTCGCTGCGCAGGTGGTAGAGCGTGGCCGAATTGATGCCGTCGCCGCTGAGCCGGTCGATCAGCCACCAGAGGCTGAAGGCCAGCAACAGCAGCGACAGCAGGCCCGCCTTGAACCGCGCCAGCGTCGAGGTCGACAGCAGCAACAGCAGCAGCGCGGGCAGGTACAGCCAGAAGGTCCAATGCATGCGGTGGCTTGGTAGTGGAAACGAAAGCGCCCCGATGCGGGGGAGGAGCGATCCACGGTTTCATGACAGGGGCATGAAACGAGGATGACCGGAATCATGCACAGACGAACCTGACTGAAATGTTTGCTGGAAACGGCACAGTGCGCATCGTGCCGAACGGCGCGCATCCGCCTTCGCTCGGCGGGCGCGAAGCGCTTTGCCGCGGCGCATTGCGCGCCGCGGCACAGTGGAACGCCGATGCGATGCGACCGCCGGCCCCTGCCGGATATGGCCGGTTCGCGAGGTTGTCCGCCCGCCTGCGGCGGACCCCGCGTCAGCGGTGCCCGCGCTCCTCGCGTGCGCGCGAGCGGGTGCGGCGGTCGAACAGCAGCGCGCTGACGATCAGGCCCAGGCCGATCACCACGCCGACCAGCAACAGCAGCATCGCGAACGCCGGGTAGCCGAACAGCGAGAAACGGGTGGGCACGCGCATCAGCAGCGCCGAGGACAGCAGCAGCGCGGCGGTGATCAGGCCGGCGGCGATGCGGTTGGCGACCTTCTGGATGTTCTCCATCAGCCGCGATTCCTCCAGCCCGGTGACCTTCATCTGCAGGCGGTTCTCGGCGACCAGGCTGAGGATGTCGGACATGCGCCGCGGCCCGGTGCGCAGCAGCTGCTGCAGTTCCATCGCCTCGCTGGCGAGGTTGGCGACCGACAGCGACTTGCCCAGGCGCGCGCGCATCACGTGCTGCAGCTGCTGCTCCACCACGCGGCGTGTATCCATGTCCGGCGCCAGCAGCCGGCACGCGCCCTCCAGGTTGAGCAGGGCCTTGCCCAGCAGGCTCAGTTCCGGCGGCGTGCGCAGGTCGCAGGCGGTGGCGATGCGCACGATCTCCAGCACCACGCGGCCTTCGGACAGGGTGCCGTTGGCGGCGTAGCGGGCGATCATCTGCCCGGTCAGGCGCAGGTAGCGCTCCTCATCGTAGTCCTCCAGGCGCGTGCTGATGCCGATGATCTCGTCGGCCACTTCCTCGCCGCGCCCGTCCACCGCGGCGAACAACACCTTGAGCAGGCGCTCGCGCAGGCGCGGCGGCACGTGCGCGACCATGCCCAGGTCGAACACCGCCAGGCGCTGGTCGTCGGTCACGCGCAGGTTGCCCGGGTGCGGATCGGCGTGGATCTCGCCGTGCACGAAGATCTGGTCCAGGTAGCCGCGCACCAGCGCCGCGGCCAGCGGCAGCATCGACTGCTCGGTGCGCCGCACCGGCGGGATCGCGTCCACGCGCACGCCGTGCACCAGTTCCATGGTCAGCACCCGCCGCCGGCACAGGTCCCACAGCGGCTGCGGCACCCACAGTTCCGGATACGGCGCCAAGTGCTGGCCGAAACGCGCCAGGTTCGCCGCTTCGGCCTCGTAGTCCAGCTCCATGCGCAGGGTCGTGGCGAACTCGTCCAGCCAGTCGGCGAAGCGCACGCGGCGGCCGACGCGGGTCAGGTGGTCGGCGGCGCTGGCGAAGCTGCGCAGCACCGCGATGTCCGAGCGCAGCTGCGCGGGGACATCGGGCTTCTGCACCTTGATCGCCACCTCGCGGCCGTCGTGGAGCACGGCGCGGTGCACCTGGGCGATGGACGCGCAGCCCAGCGGCTCGGGATCGAACAGCGCGAACAGCTTGTTGACCGGCGCGCCCAGTTCCTCCTCGATCACCTCGCGTATCTGCTCCACCGGGATGGGCGCGACCTGCTCCTGCATGCGTTCCAGCGCGGCGACGTACTCGGGCGGGATCATGTCCGGGCGCGTGGACAGGATCTGGCCGAGCTTGACGAAGGTGGTGCCCAGCGCTTCCAGGTCGCGCACGAACTGGGCCGGGTCGGCGTCCTCGGGGATCTTGGTATTGCGCGGCATCTCGCCGTCCAGCTGCAGCCCGGAGAAGACGCCCGAATTGCGGTAGCGCAGCAGCAGCTTCAGGATCTGCTGGCGCCGGCTCATGCCGCCAACGGTCGTGGGCGCGGCCTGTTCGTGTTTCGCAGCAGTCAAGACACTCTCCCCACCTGGCATGATCGGGCAGTGTCGCCGCCGGCCGGTGGTCGAGGAGTGAACGCGCACGCCCATGTCGCGACGGCCCGCGATGCGGGACAATCCGCGCGTTCTCCCTACCCACGGTGCCCCATGGCTGGAGCCGGCCTGTTCGCCCTGCTCGACGACATCGCGACCCTGCTCGACGACGTTTCCATCCTGACCAAGGTCGCGGCCAAGAAGACCGCCGGCGTGCTCGGCGACGACCTGGCGCTCAACGCGCAGCAGGTCACCGGCGTCAGCGCCGCGCGCGAACTGCCGGTGGTATGGGCGGTAGCCAAGGGCTCGCTGCTCAACAAGGCGATCCTGGTGCCCGCGGCGCTGGCGATCAGCGCATGGCTGCCCTGGGCGATCACGCCGTTGATGATGCTCGGCGGCGCTTTCCTCTGCTACGAGGGCGTGGAGAAACTGGCGCACAAGTTCCTCCACGGCAAGGAGGACGAACAACGGCACGCGCAGCGCGTGCAGGCGCTGGCCGATGCCGATGTGGACATGGTCGCCTGGGAAAAGGACAAGGTGCGCGGCGCGGTCCGCACCGACTTCATCCTCTCGGCCGAGATCATCGTGCTGTCGCTGGGCGTGGTGGCGCACGTGCCGTTCCTGCAGCGCGTGCTGGTGCTGGCGGCCATCGCGCTGGCGATGACCGCCTTCGTCTACGGGCTGGTGGCCGGCATCGTCAAGCTCGACGACATCGGCCTGTGGCTGCTGCGCCGCGGCCGCGCCGCCGCCGCGCTGGGCCGGGCGATCCTGCGCGCGATGCCGTGGCTGATGCGCGGCCTGTCGATCGCCGGCACCGCGGCGATGTTCCTGGTCGGCGGCGGCATCCTCGTGCACGCGATACCGGCCCTGCACCACCTCGTGGTGGGCTGGATCCCATCGCCGTCCTGGGAGATGGCGGCCAATGCGCTGGGCAGCGTGGTGGTGGGCCTCCTCGCTGGCGCCCTGGTGCTCGCAGCGGTGACCGGGGTGCAGCGCCTGCGCGGTGGCAGGCCGGCGCATTGAGCATCACGCTTCGCATCTGCAGGATTGCGTAGGACGCCGGGTTTCGCCGGTGCTTCTCACATGCGCGCCGTCGCGCGCGCCTCCAGCATCTGCAGCACCATCCTGCGCGTGGCCGAGCGGGCATGACGGAACGCGTGCAGCAGGCTGCGCTCGACGGGATCGTCGACCAGTTCGGCATCGGCAGCCGGCGTCCAGTCCTCGCACAGCGAAGGTTCGCCCCGGCCCGTCGCCAGCCATTCGTATGAGACCTCGGTGGCCAGCGCGATGGCGATCAAACGCGCGCTGCTGGGTGAAATGCCGGTAACGCTTTCCCAGTTGCCGACCGCGCTGCGGCTGACCCGCAGCTCCGCGGCCAGTTCGCCTTGCGTCATCTTCTTCCGTTGCCGCGCCATGCGGATTCTTATTCCCAGGCTTCCCGCCATTTCACTTCCTTCCCCCTACAGGAACGCAGCCATTATAGGCATGGCCGGGATGTGGCCGCCTCATGAATGCTCACGCCCGATTCCACGAGGGCATGTCGCCAGGTCGAATATTCATGTCAGCGATACTGGCGCATTTGGTCATTAATGCTGACAGCCGCCTCATAAACCCAGCCGTGCCTGGTTGAGAGAGCGAATGTGCCATTGAATGTGGCGTGCATGGGGGCTTGTCGCGTCGTGGTGGATAGGAAAAAGTCATTCCCGTCCGATGACGAACGCATGGGGATGCAATGTCGCAACCGTTGTTCCGCGATGAAGTGCTCAAGGCCCGCCGCACCAGCTGGCTGGGCGGCATTTCGTTGGCGCAACCGCTGCGGCTGTGGGTGTTGACCGGGCTGGCGGTAATGGCTGCTTTCGTCATCGTGCTGTTCGTTACCTTGGGTACCTATACCCGTCGTTCCACTGTTACCGGGCAACTGGTGCCGATGAAAGGGTTGGCGACGGTCGTGGCTCCCGCCAGTGGCGTGGTAACGCGGCTGGATGTCCCGGAAGGCGGACAGGTCGCGGCCGGCGGCACGCTTGCCCTGGTCTCCGTGCCGCGTGCCACCCAGGACAGCGGCGATACACAAATGGCGTTGGAACAACGCCTGCAACAACGACAGGATGGTTTGCTCGCCACGCAACAGGCCCAGCACGCGCAGTTGCAGGCGCAGGCGCAAGGCATCGCCAGCCAACTGGCGAATGCGCAGCGCGAACTGGCGCAGGTGGAGGCGGAAGTGATCACCCGCCAGCAGCAGATCCGTATCGCCAGCGAAACCCTCGAACGCCTGCGCCGACTCGAGGGCGGCCAGTTCGTGAGCGTGCTGCAGATCAAGCAGCAGGAAGCGCTGGTGCTGGACTACACCGGGCAGATGCAGACCCTGCAGCGGCAAGCCATCGGCACCCGCCGGCTGATGGCGCAACTGCAACAAGCCCAACGCGAACTGCCGGGCCAGCAGCAGGCCAGCGATGCCGGCTACCAGCGCGATCTGGCGCAGCTGGAACAGGAACGGGTGCAGATGCAGGCCAATAGTGCGCTGCTGGTGAAGGCGCCGGTAAGCGGTGTGGTCGCCACGCAGATCGTCAAGCCGGGGCAGGCGGTACAAGCCGGCCAGACGCTGCTGAGCCTGCTGCCGGGCGACGGAAAGCTGGAGGCCGAGCTGCTGGTGCCCAGCCGCGCCATAGGCTTCATCGCCCCCGGCGATACCGTGCTGCTGCGCTACCAGGCGTTTCCGTACCAGAAATTTGGTCACCAGGAGGGGCGGGTGGCGCGCATCAGCCGCAGCGCATTGAGCAGTGGCGAGCTGGGGACGTTGATAGGCAATGCCCAGCAGGGCGAACCGTATTACCGCATCACCGTGGCGCTGGCGCAGCAGGCCATCACCGCCTATGGCAAGCCTGAGCCGCTCAAGCCCGGCATGCTGCTGGATGCCGATGTGATGGGCGAACGGCGCAGGTTGATCGAGTGGATTTTCGAGCCGTTGTATTCATTGACTGGTAAGGTGGGGAACACCTGACCTTGCCGGAGTAAAAGGATTGCTGGGTGTATACCCGGCCCTACGGCACAGGGTATGTGCTAGCGAAGCAAAGGAGAAATAGCATGCGTGAACTTGCTACGGCGGAAGTTTTGCTGGTTTCGGGCGGTCAGAAAGCTGCCCCTTCGACGGTGGAGGGATGTGGCCCGGTCCGAGAATACGATGTGATCGATTGCCCTCAGAGCTCTCTGGGGCAGATGGCGAACGACATCGCGAACGGTGTTGGACAGCTGGCTGAAGAGGTCATCGACTTCGTAGGTGGCTTCTTCGACTGATCGGTCCGGCAAGTGTGCGTCGCTGCGTCATGGCGGCGCACACTCTAATTGCGTATATGGGTAGATGTCAGGAATCGAGCTGCACGATGAGTGATACGCGCGTGAAGCATCTGGTGGCAACACTGGCATTTTTTTTTGCAGTAATTTTTATTTCAGGGATCGTCATGATCTTGGCATCAAGGGTGATCCGCGATGCCAGTGTCTTCTGGGCGCTGAAGCAAGCGGTTCCTTCAATGATACTTGCGTCATTCCTTGCGGCTGCGGTATCTATCTTCGATAGGCTCAAGATTCCATATGTTCCTGTTGTCGAGCGCATCCCTGGGGCTGGAAGTGTGTTCATGCTCGCATTGCTGGGGGTCGCCCTGTTTGTGTTCAGTGCGTTGATCAAGTACGCGAGCGACGGGTATTTTCCAAATAACAATGTCTATGCTGAAATTCCTCGGGCGCGCTTCTTTCCTTATTTTTTCTTGACCATATTTTTCACCGGTGTGATTCAGCCGGTTCTTGAGGAGGTGATATTCAGGGGTAGGATCTTTCCGGTCGCCAGGAATGTATTGGGAGTGGTGGCTTCTATTGCACTTGTTTCTATGCTTTTTTCACTTCTTCACTATTCAAATCTGTACTCCAGTTTCGCTTTTTCGATCGCCATGTGTATTCTAGCTTTACGTCATGGTATTCGTGCCTGTATGGTTGCGCACATTGCATATAATATTGCTTCGATTCTCGTGGATGCATTTTGATCGGGATATGGATGCCGAATGTGACGATGGGAGGTGCGTGTAAGTTGGGTGAGATCAACCTTGCGACATGCAGTGAGTTTCAAGCATGAGGCCGATCCTGCAGCCCGAGGCGGCCGAGTGCGGACTGGCCTCTCTGGCAATGGTCGTCTCCACTCACGGCCTACATATCGGCTTGCCGGAATTGCGTCGCCGCTTCCCGTTGTCGCTCAAGGGCGCCAAGCTTTCCCACCTGATCCAGATTGCCCAGCAATTGGGCTTTTCCACCCGTCCGCTACGGCTGGAAATGGAGGATTTTGGCAAGCTCAAGCTGCCCTGCGTCCTGCATTGGGATCTGAACCACTTCGTCGTACTGGCCAAAGTCGGCCGCAGCAAGGTCACGATTCTCGACCCGGCCATCGGCGAACGGGTGCTGTCGCTGGCCGAGGTTTCCGAACATTTCACCGGCGTGGCGCTGGAACTGTCGCCGACTGCCGACTTCAAGCCACAGAAGGCGGAGCCTGCGATCACCGCGCGGCAGTTGACCGGCCCGGTACGGGGACTGTGGCGCGCGCTGGGGCAGATCCTGCTGCTGTCGGTGGCCTTGCAGGTATTCGTGGTGCTGGCCCCGTTCTTCATGCAGTGGGTGGTGGACCAGGTACTGGTCTCGGCCGACCGCGACCTGCTTACCGTATTGGGGTTGGGCTTCGGCTTGGCATTGCTGCTGCAGATTGGCATCGGCCTGCTGCGCGGCGTAGCGTTGGTGCATCTGTCATCGCGCCTAGGCCTGCAATGGATGGGAAATGTGTTCGCGCATCTGCTCAAGCTGCCGCTAGATTTCTTCGAGAAGCGCCATCTGGGCGACGTGACCTCCCGCCTGTCCTCGGTTCAGGCCATCCAGCGCACGCTGACCACCAGCTTCGTGGAAGCCCTGATCGATGGCCTGATGGCGGTGGTCACGCTGGGCCTGATGCTGGTCTACAGCTGGAAACTTGCGTTGGTGACTCTGTTGGCCGTGGTCTTGTATGCAGTTATCCGCGCGTTGGCCTACCGCCCGCTACGTGATGGCACCGAGCAGCAACTGGTGGCAGGGGCAAAGCAGCAGACGCACCTGTTGGAATCCTTGCGTGGCATGCAGAGCGTTAAGGTCGCCGGCGAGGAATCGCGGCGGCGAAGCACCTACGACAACCTGATGGTGGAGACCGTCAACAAGGAAGTACGACTGGCCCACCTTGGGCTGGGCTTCAACGGTGCCAGCCAGTTGGTGTTCGGTATCGAGCGCATCGCGGTGATCTGGATCGGCGCGGTGCTGGCGCTGGGCAATGTGTTTTCGGTGGGCATGCTGATCGCCTACCTGGCCTACAAGGACCAGTTCGCCGGGCGCATGAGTTCGCTGATCGACAAGTGGGTGGAGTTCCGCATGCTGCGGCTGCACGGCGAACGCCTGGCCGATATCGTGCTTACGCCGCCGGAGGACGACCACGCGTTGCCGGAGGCGCTGCCGCCGCAGGACGTGCGCATAGAGGTGCGCAACCTGTCCTTCCGCTATGCCGAGGGCGAGCCGTGGGTGCTGCGCGATTGCAGTTTCAGCGTCACGCCGGGCGAGTCGGTGGCGATCATCGGTGCGTCCGGGTGTGGCAAGACCACGCTGGTCAAGCTGCTGCTGGGCCTGCTCAAGCCCAGCGAAGGCAGCATCCACGTCGGCGGTCACGACCTGCACAGGCTCGGCGCGCGCAACGTGCGCGCCATCGTTGGCGCGGTGATGCAGGACGATCAGCTGTTCGCCGGCAGCATCGCCGACAACATCGGTTTCTTCGATCCCGAGTTCGATCTTGAGCGTGTCGAGCAGGCGGCGCGGCTGGCAGCGGTGCACGACGATATCGCTGCGATGCCGATGGGTTACCACGGCCTGATCGGCGATATGGGAAGTTCGCTCTCCGGTGGGCAGAAGCAGCGCATCATCCTGGCGCGCGCGCTGTACCGGCAGCCGAAACTTTTGTTCCTGGACGAGGCGACCAGCCACCTGGACGTGGGCAACGAGCAACTGGTCAATGCGGCGATCCGGCGCCTGGACGTCACCCGCGTGATCGTCGCGCATCGCCCGGAAACCATCGCCAGCGCCGATCGCGTGCTGGTGATGGAACAGGGCAGGATCGTGCAGGAGCTGCGTCCGCAGACTCCGCGGAGCGCCGAGGTGGAGGAACCCGAAGCAGCAGCGATGCCGGCGTAGCAGGGCGCATCCGTGCATGAAGATGACGATGCCTCATGTACACATGCCTGCCTGCAATGGCTGCGGCCGGATGGCGGGGCGTCTGTATGCCTTTGAGGTAGGCGAACGTCAGACAAGGGGAAATGATGCTGACGCCATCGCGTTATTCGTCAACTTGAACATCTTGAAACGGCACGAGTAATTTGAAAAAAAGCGTGCCGAATAAAGTTGGGGGATCAGTGGCATTGATGGAAGTAGGGGCTGATTACCGCGGGAGCGGCTGGCGACTGATTGGTCAGGGTTGAGGAAGCCTGCGCGATCCAGAAATGACGAGGATGTGGATGGGTATGAAATTTTTGCGCTCTAGGGAGATGCGCCGCATGATGGCGTTGTTCGCCCCTTTTTTATTCTTATGGATGGAAGGGGCGAGTGGCGCGGGTATTGATGGCGAGGGCGTGATTGACGTGCCGGGGAGAATGCTGATCGGGGTGGGACGAGGTGGAGAGAAGCTTCTATTGAGGATCTATGTGGGTGTTGAGTCGGGAGGGAGGACATATAGTGCGCTGTTGGACACCGGGGCGGCTGAGTATCTCGGCGTCGATGAGTTGCCAGAGGTCGGCGGGTGTTACATAAAAGTTGGAACATGGGTTCTGGACTGGATCTGTCCTAGTGAGATGGATGGTATTCAAGGCGTGGATGGTTTTGGCGGCAATGCGATACTTGGATTGCCCGCATTGAAGAGCCTGGGGCGAGTCTTTGTGGATGCGGGAGAAAGCCGGGTCCAAGTAGGAGGTGCGGGCAGTGGTGGGGATGTTGTGTTGAAATTGATTGAAGGGGGGCGCCGATTAGGGGTCAGAGTTAGCGTATCAGGCAAGGAGTTGTTGTTGCTTCTGGATACAGGGTGGGCCGGAACCGTTGTTGTTGGAGAGCCGGAGTTATGCGCCGATGAAGCAAAGCCTGGCTTTAAGAAGCGAGGGACTTTATATGGAAGCCGGTGGGTAAGTTATGCGGAGTGCAGTTTTTATTGGGATGGAAAGCGGGTAATTGGCGGGCTGGTTGATGCGCGGGAATATATGAGTGTTTTTCCAGGGGTTGGGGATATGGCGAAGCCGGGGTTTGTGGGATATGAAGGAGTGGTTGGCATGGGGTTCTTTGGCGGATTCTCAGAATTTGATATCGATCTAAATTCAATGGAGTTGAGGTTGGGGCACTAGTGGAGTAGCCGCAATCAGAAGCGACGGAATGCAGAGCTGCACGCATTGCAATGCGCTGGCTCGTCAAGGTTGTTATGCCGTTGTTATGCCCAACTGGCCGTGCCATGGGATCTCTCTGACCTGTTACCCAAGGACGTGGTTTATCCGTGATTGAGAGCGGTTGCAGGACGGCATGGGCTTGTTTCACGTCCATTGCGATTGGAGTGATCAGCTTTTCGCCAGCAGCGTCGGCTTCTTCGACCCGAGGGCTGCGACCGGATGGCGAGGCGTCTGTATGCCTTTGAGGCAGGCGAGCGATGAGATCAGGCGATGCTGTCAGTTCCGACAGTTGCGCATACGTGCGCGTTCCGGCTCAAATCGTCGGGTTTGCGGCGTATGTGCGCCGCGCAGTGAGTGCCGGCGGAGTGCAGGCTGGCGTGTTGTACCGAATATCAGACAAGGGGAAATGATGCTGAAGCTGTCTTCCTGCGCCCTGGGCGTAGCGCTTTCGTTCGCGTTGATGCCGGCGGCGTACGCCAAGGACGCACCCGCGGCGCTGCCGCGCGCCGTGACGGCCGGGCCGTGTGTCGAGGGCATCTGCGAGTACCGCCTGCCCAATGGCCTGCGGGTGCTGCTGTTCCCCGACGCGAGCAAGCCCACCGTCACCGTCAACCTGGTCTACGGCGTGGGCTCGATGCAGGAGAACTACGGCGAGACCGGCATGGCGCACCTGCTGGAGCACCTGCTGTTCAAGGGCACGCCGAAGCATCCGGACATCCCCGGCGAGATGCAGCAGCGCGGCGTGAGCAAGAACGCCACCACCTCGCTGGACCGCACCAACTACTTCGCTTCGTTCCCGGCCAACGACGACACACTGGACTGGCTGCTGGGGCTGGAAGCGGACCGCATGGTCAATTCCAAGGTCGCCAAGGCCGACCTGGACAGCGAGATGACCGTCGTCCGCAACGAGATGGAAGCCGGCGACAACAATCCCGCCGGCGTGCTGATGAAGCGCATGCGTTCGGTCGCCTACGACTGGCACAACTACGCCAACCTGCCCATCGGCGCGCGGTCGGACGTGGAGAATGTGCCGATCGGCAACCTGCAGGCGTTCTACCGCACCTGGTACCAGCCGGACAACGCGCTGCTGATCGTGGCCGGCCGCATCGACGCCGACAAGGCGCTGGCGCGCGTCGCCGCGCACTTCGGGCCGCTGAAGAAGCCGGCGCGCGTGCTGCCGGCATTCCATACCGTCGAACCGACCCAGGACGGCGAACGCGAGGTGACGGTGCGCCGCAGCGGCGACCTGTCGCTGGTGGCCGCCACCTACCATGTCCCGGCGCTGGCGCAGGCCGACAGCGCGGCGCTGGCGGTGCTGGGCAATGTGCTCGGGCATACGCCCAGCGGGCGCCTGCACAAGGCGCTGGTGGAAACCAAGCTGGCGGCGGGTGCGGGGGCCGGCGGCGGCAGCATGCGCGACCCGGGGCTGTTCAACGTGATCGCCGTGCTGCCCAAGGACGGTGACGCCGCCAGGGCCGAGGCCGAACTGCTCCGGCAGGCCGAGGCTGTCGTGGCGCGGCCGGTGACCGGGGAGGAGGTGGAGGCCGCGAAACAGCGCATCGCCAACGACCAGGAGAACCTGCTCAACAACGTCAACGCGGTGGCGATGGCGTTGTCGGAGTACCAGGCGGCGGGCGACTGGCGCCTGCTGTTCGTGCAGCGCGACGCCATCGCCAGGGTGACGGCCGCCGACGTCAACCGGGTGGCCGCGGCCTACCTGAAGCCGAGCAACCGCACGCTGGGCCGGTTCGTGCCCACCGATGCGCCGGACCGCGCCGAGATTCCTGCCGCACCGGCGATCGCCAGCGTGGTCGAGGGCTACACCGGCCGGGCGGCGGTCGAGGCGGGCGAGACGTTCGAGGCGACGCCGCAGAACATCGCCGCGCGCACGCAGACGTTCACGCTGGGCGATGGCCTGAAGGTGTCGCTGCTGCCGCGCCGGACCCGCGGGCAGACGGTCACGGTCAATGCCAGTTTCGAGTTCGGCAACGAACAGGCCGTCACCGGGCGCGATACCGCCGCGCAGTGGGTGGGGTCGATGCTGCTGCGCGGCGCCGCCGGGCAGAGCTACGAGCAGCTCGTCGCCCGTTTCGATGCGCTCAAGACCCAGGCGTCCATCGGCGGCAGCCTGCAGGGCGCGCAGATCCGCCTCGCCGGCAAGCGCGAAACCCTGGCCGAGGCGCTGGCGCTGGCCGCGCAGGTGCTGCGCCAGCCGGACTTCCCGCAGGACCAGTTCGAGCAGTTGCGCCTGCAGACCATCACCGGCATCGAGGCGCAGCGCAAGGAGCCGGGCATGCTGGCGTCGATGGCGATGGCTGCCTACTTCGATCCGTGGCCGGCGGGCCATCCGCTGCATGCCGATTCGCTGGACGAGTCGCTGGCCAAGCTCAAGGCGCTGACGCTGGAGGACCTGCGCGCCTGGCACCGCGATTTCTACGGTACCGCCAGCGGCCAGATCAGCGTGGTGGGCGATTTCGATCCCGAAGCGGTGAAGGCGCAGCTGCAGGCGCTGTTCGCCGGCTGGAAGTCGCCGGTGGCCTATGCGCCCATCGCCACCGGCTACCAGCCGCGCGCCGCGCACCGCGAGAGCTTCGCCACGCCGGACAAGCCCAACGCGGTGCTGCTGGCGCGGCAGAACGTATCGCTCAACGTGGCCGACGCCGACATGCCGGCGCTGAGCATCGCCGTGGACATCCTCGGCGGCGATCCGCTCAAGTCGCGCCTGGCCGACCGCATCCGCCAGCGCGAGGGCCTGAGCTACGGCGTGAGCGCCGGCCTGCGCGCGGACGACAGCCGCATCGGCCGCGACGACAACGGCAGCCTTACCGTGCAGGCCATCGCCGCGCCGGAGAACATGGGCAAGGTCGAGGCCGCGCTGCGCGAGGAACTGGCGCGGCTGGTGGCCGATGGCGTGACCGCACAGGAAGTGCGCGATGCCGTGGCCGCGCGCATCGTGCAGCGCGAACAGTCGCGCGCCAGCGATGGCGCGGTGGCCGGCCTGCTGCAGGGCCTGCTCGATTACGACCGCACCATGTCGTTCGTGATCGAACGCGATGCGGCCTACCAGGCGCTGACGGTCGAGCAGGTCAACGCCGCCATCCGCACGCACCTCAAGCCGGACAGCCTGAGCGTGTTCGTGGCCGGCGACTTCAAGTAAGCGGAGGCCGGGGCGGCCATGTGCCGCCCCGGTCGTATCGATGCATGCGCGCCCGCATCGCCCCGGGCAGCGCCGGCGCCGGTGCTAGTCGGCGTTGCCTACCCGGTCGCGGCCGGCCTGCTTGGCCGCATAGAGCGCGCGGTCGGCGCGCTGCAGCAGGGCGTCGGCGGATTCGCCCGCGCGCCACTGCGCGACGCCGGCGCTGAAGCGCACGTGCACGCGCTGGCCGTCGTGCAGGAACGGCCGGTGGGCCAGGGCTTCCTGCAGCCGGCGCAGCTGCGCGTCCGCCTGTTCCTGCGGCATGCCGGGCAGGATCAGCACGAACTCGTCGCCGCCCAGGCGCGCCACGTGGCCGTGGCTGCCCAGCCGCGTCTGCGCGGTCGCCACCAGGTGACGCAGGGCGTGGTCGCCGCCGGCGTGGCCGTAATCGGCATTGGTCTGGCTGAAGTGGTCCAGGTCCAGCATGGCGATGCTGAGCAGCGCCTGCGCGCTGCCCATCGCATCGGCAAGCTGCTCTTCCAGTCCGCGCCGGTTCAGCGCCCCGGTCAGCGGATCGGTGCGCAGCTGGCTGCCGGCTTCCTCCAGTTCGCGTTCGAGCTGCTGCACGCGCTGTTCCGCGGCCAGCGCCTCGGCGCGCGCGCTGGCCAGGCGGTCGCGCGCGCGCAGTGCCTGCGCCTGCACGCGCGCGGTGTCCTGCAGCACGTTCTGCAGCAGCTGGCCGAGGTCGGCCAGGCTGCGCGCCTGGCGCACGGCGACCGCATAGCTGGCGACGCGGTCGTGGTATTCGCCGGTTTCCGAGGCCATGCCCTCGACCTGCTCGACGAAGTCGACCATCAGCTCCTTCATCGCCTCCTTGGATTCCTCGATGCCCTGCCTGAGCACGCCCTGGCGGTAGATCACTTCGCGCAGGTCGTTGCGGGTGCGCTCCAGCGAGGTGCGGTCCAGCGGCCCGGACAGCATCCGCCGCACGTTGCCGATCTGGCCGTGCAGCCAGCTGCCGCCGTCGATCAGTTCGGCGATGTTCTGCAGCAGCAGGTCGAACAGGTTCAGCAGCATGTCGTGCTGTTCGTGCAGCACGTCGTTGCGCACGCCGACCTGGTGACAGAGCTCGCGCAGGTGCTGCTCCACCGGTTCCAGCGATTGCCCGGACCGCCAGCCGCGCAGTTCCTCGCCCATGCGCCGCGCCTGCGTTTCCAGTTCCGGTGCCTGCTGCAGCAGGCTGGACAGCACCGCGCCGAGGGTATTGCGCAGCATGTCGCGCAGGCGCTCGGCCTCGCTGTTGCCGTCGGGCACCGGTTCCAGGTCGATGGTGCGGATGTACTTGTCGATCAGCTGGCGCAGCAGGCGCCCGTAGCGTTCCCACTCCTGGCGGTCGTGCGCGCTCTGCAGCAGGCGGCCGAGGTCGCCGAGTTCGCCGGGCAGGGTGGACATGCCCTGCGCGAAGGCATGCAGCAGCGCCTCCGGCCCGTGGGCGCCGCCGAACACGCGCTGCCGCGGCGCCGCGCCGTGTCCTTGGGCGGCCTTTGCCGGTGCCGGCGCCGCGGGAGCGGAGGCCGGCGCTTCGGCCATGGCCTGGCGGCGTGACAGGATGCGCCCCAGTGCGGCAGGCTTGGGCGGCGGTGCGTCGGTGCTGTCGGCCATCGCGGGCGGTTCCGGGCGGGAGGTGCGGCCGGGCCGCGGGCAGGGATCGATGCCCCCATTATCGGCATGGCGGATGCCGGCTTGAACAGCCGGGCGAAGGAGGAATGGGATGCGCGTACTGCTGGCCGGGTCGACAGGACTGGTTGGATCGCGGGTGCTGCAGCGGCTGCTGGCCGACGCGCGCTGCACGGCGGTCGTCGCCCCGGTCCGGAGGCCGCTGGCGCTGCGGGACGCGCGCCTGCTCGCGCCGGTACTGGATTTCGACCGTCTGCCGGAAGACGCGCCGTGGTGGCGGGTGGACGCGGCGATCTGCGCCTTGGGCTCGACCCTGCGCCAGGCCGGTTCGCGCGAGGCCTTCCAGCGCATCGACCACGGCTATCCGCTCGCCATCGCGCGCGCCGTGCGCGCACATGGCTGCACGGTGTTCGCGCTGAACTCGGCGATGGGCGCCAATCCGCGGTCGTGGTTCTTCTACAACCGGGTCAAGGGCGGCCTGGAGCGCGACCTGCGCGCGCTGGGCTTTCCCTCGCTGGCGCTGGTGCGGCCGGGACTGATCGGCGGCGAACGCGCCGAACCGCGGCCTGGCGAGCACGCTGCCGCGCGGGTGCTGGGCGCGCTGGCGCCGGTGCTGCCGAAGGCGTGGCGCATCAATCCGGCCGGGCGCATCGCCGATGCGCTGGTGGAGGCGGCGCTGGCGCCGCAGCCGGGCGTGAGCACGATCGGATCGGCGCAACTGGCATAGACCGCAGCGCGCTCCAGCTTGCGGCGCACGCAAGGCGCCGACGGCAGGCCGCTCAGGCCGGCAGCGACTGGCCGCCATCCACGGCCAGTACCTGCCCGGTGATCCAGCGCGCGGCGGGCGAACACAGGAACACCGCGGCCGCGGCCACGTCCGCGGCGTCGCCGAAGCCGCCGAACGGAATCCGCTCGCGGATGCGCGCGTACAGCGCCGGCTCGGAAGTGCGGCGCTGGTCCCACAAGCCGCCGGGGAACTCGATGGAACCCGGGGCGATGGCGTTGACGCGGATGCGTTCGCGCGCCAGTTCGGTGGCCAGGGTGACGGTGTAGTAGTCCAGCGCCGCCTTGGCGGTGGAATAGGCGGCCGCGCGCGGCGTCGGCACGCGGCCGTTGATCGAGCTGACGTTGAGGATGGCCGGCGCCGCGCTGCGCCGCAGGTGCGGCAAGGCGAAGCGGTTGGTGCGCACCGCGGCCATCAGGTCGATGTCGAAGCCGGCCTGCCAGCTGGCGTCGTCGTTGCCGTTGCCGAAACCGGAGGCATTGTTGACGACGATGTCGATGCCGCCCAGCGCGTCCGCCGCCGCCGCGACCCAGGCCTCGATCCGCGCCGGATCGGCCAGATCGCAGGCCTGCACGTGCACCTGGGCGCCGGCGGCTTCCAGTGTTTCCCGCGCGCGTTGCAGGCCATCGGCGCCACGCGCGCACAGGCTCAGGCGGGCGCCGTGCCGCGCGAACGCGGCGGCGATGGCCAGGCCGATGCCGCGGCTGCCGCCGGCGATCAGGACGCGGGCATCGCCCAGGTCGGGAGCAGGCATGGGGTGTCTCCGCGGGAACAGGCGGGCATTGTCGCGCAATCGCCGCCGCTTACTCCCAGGTCGTGGCGGGCCGTCCGTCGTCGGGTTGCTTCATGCGCACGACGCAGAAACGGTGGCCGGTAGGCGCTTCCATCACCCACCAGCGCTTGACGAAGCCGATGCGGCGCGCGCCCAGCGCTTCGAGCCGGTCGGCCTCGGCGTCGATATCGTCGGCCTCGATGTCCAGGTGCACGCGCGAAGCATGGCCGACGCGCTGTACCTCGACGTGCAGCCCGCCCGGCGCATCGAGCAGCTCGGCGTACTGCGCGCCATCGGTGTCGGTCTCGGCCGGGCGCGACGGCAGGCCGAGCGCCGCGCTCCAGAACGCGGCGGCGGTGTCGCCGTCGGTGTCCTGGCAATCGATGATGAAGCCGGCCAGGCGGCTGCGATGGGCCATGGGCGCGCTCCTGCGGTGGGAACGGCGAGCTTACGTCCGCGCCGCCGAAGCGCGTGTGCACGACTCGCCACGCGCCGCTCCGCCGAGGCGCCATGCGGCGACGCACAGCGCGCCGTAGACCAGCCATTCGGCCAGCCGCTGCAGCAGGCCGCGCCAAGGCGCCAGTTCCGGTGTGGCCATCAGTACGAACAGCAGCAGCCATGCCGCCGCCAGCGCGATCCACAGCAGGCGGAAGCCGCTGCGCAGGCGTGGCGCGGTCGCCAACAACAGCAGGCCCAGCGCGGTTCCGCCGTAGGTGAACACGCCCAGCAGCGTATGCAGCTGCTGGCTGATGCTGCCGCCCGGCGGGCAGCCGAGGTCGCAGGGCGCCAGCGCCGAACCGATCCAGGCCAGCGGTTCGCACAGCAGCAGCCAGTAACCAAGCCGGCTGGCGCCGCCGACCGGCGCGAAGCGCGCGGTGGCGGCCAGCAGCCACGCGGCAATCAGCCCCACCGGTACGAAGCCGGCCACGCTGATCAGCCGCGCATGTGCGCTGCCGCTGGCACCCAGTTCGCTGATGTATTGCGCCGCGTGCGAATAGCCCGGTTTCAGAAGCGCACCGCCGAACAGCATGCCGAGGTAGGCGAGCGCGAATAGCACGACGATCCGGCGGGGATGGCCCATGGTGGCGAGGTCCTGGCCGCGCGGCGCCGGTTCAGCGCGGCCCGCTGGCGAGGAACAGTTCGACCTTGCCGCAGGACGGACAGGCGTGCAGGTCGAATTCCTCGCGGTTGACCAGCAGTTCGCCGATACCGCCCAACAGGAACGGCATGGCCTGCGAGCCCTCGTGGAAGCGCTTGCGGCCGGCGAACACCATGGAGGTGCCGGGGCAGCGCAGGCAGTCGAGCAGGCGCGGCGGCCAGGTCTGCGGATCGGCGTTGTCGGGCCGGAAGGCCGGGTCCGCGCTGCCGTCGGCGCGCGTACCGCATTTCCAGCATTGCTCGAAACCGTCCTCGTTGCTTTCCTTGCAGGTCGTACAGATCCAGTGGGTCATGGCGGTAGTGGAGAGAGGCGATTGCGCATCGTAGCGTGGCGGGGCTTCGCCGTGATGGCCGGCGCGCGGAAGATCGGCCCGGCGCGCTTCCCGGCCGGCGCCGGGCGACGCGCACGGCACCGGATACGATGGAACGCGGCGACGCCTGGAGCGAATCCCGACATCGACTGTCGATGGCCCGCAGGGTTGCCGCTACGGAGGGTGGCAACAAAGGAATCGCCCGGAGCGACTCCTGACGTCGCTTGTCGATGGCTCGCAGGGTTGTCGCCACGGATGGGGCAACAAAGGAATCGCTCGGAGCGATTCCTGACGCCGCTTGTCGATGGCCCGCAGGTTGCCGCCACGAATGGCGCAACAAAAAAAGCCCGCATCGCTGCGGGCTCAAGTCTTGCTGCAAAACATCTGCCGCCGGCGGTCAGTTCGGCCTGGCGAGGTCGTCGATCAGCACGCGTAGGAAGCGCGCGGCCTCGCCACCGGTGCAGGCGCGGTGGTCGAAGGTGACCGACAGCGGGATGACCTTGTGCGTTTCCACGCCGCCCATCACCGGCGTCACCTGGAAGCGGGCGCGGCCGGCGGCGACGATGGCCACGCACGGCGGCACCACCACCGGGGTGGCGTAGCGGCCGGCGAACATGCCGAAGTTGGACAGGCTGATGGTGTAGCCGCCCAGTTCCGAGGGCGCGATGCTGCGGTCCTCCACCTGCTGGCGCAGGCGGTTGATGCCCTCGCGCACGCCGCGCGCGTCGAGCATGTCGGCGTTGCGCAGCGCCGGCACGAACAGGCCGTCGTCGGTGTCCACGGCGATGCCGATGTCCACCTGCGCGTGCAGGGTGCGGGTGAGGTTGTCGCCGTCGAACCAGGCGTTCATCGCCGGCACCGCCTGGCAGGCGGCCACGATCGCGCGCACCAGGCGCGAGGTCATGTCGTTGCCCGGCGCCCAGGCATGGATGTCGGCGTCGTCGGTGAGCGTGGTCGGCACGACCTTGCTGTGCGCGTCGGCCATCACCCGCGCCATGTTGCGGCGCACGCCCTTGAGCGGTTCCGGCTGGCCCTTGGCGACCACGCCCGGGGGCGCGGTGCGCATCGGCTTGCCGGCGGCCGAAAGCGGCGTGCGCGCGGCTTCGGCGCGCACGGCCGGCGCCGGCGCGGCGGCCGCCTGCGGAGCGGCGGCGGGTGCGGCGCCGGGGCGTGTGGTACCCGCGGCGGCGGCCTGCTTGACGTCGTTCATCGTCACCGCGCCATCGGCGCCGGTGGCGCGCACCAGCGCCAGGTCCACGCCCAGCTTGCGCGCCATCGCGCGCACCGCAGGCATCGCCTTGACGCCGCCCACGGCCACGGCCTGCTCGGTATGCACGGCATTGGAGCTGACCATCGCGCCGACCACGGTGCCTTCGTCGGCGCGTTCGGCCGCGGTGGCGGCCGGCGCCGGGGCGGGAGCCGCCGCGGGCGCAGGTGCCGGCGCGGCCGGGGCAGCGGCGCCGTGGTGGTGGCCGGTGTCCTGGCCTTCGGCGCGCTGCGGCAGGTTCGGGTCGATCTCGAACTGGGCCAGCATGTGCCCGGTCACCACGATGTCGCCGGCGGCGCCGGCCCGCTTCAGCACCTTGCCGGAGACCGGCGAGGGCACTTCCACCACGGCCTTGGCGGTCTCCATCGACACCAGCGGCTCGTCCAGCTTGATCACGTCGCCTTCCTTGACGAACCACTCCACGATGGTCGCGTCCGGCAGGCCTTCGCCCAGGTCGGGCAGGTTGAAGTTCTTGGTCTGGCTCATTTCAGGGGGTTTCTTCCAGTAGTTCCAGGTCGCGTGCCGGCAGCCAGCCGAGCGCGCCGTTGGCGCGTTCGGCCCACCACCAGCCACCGTGTTCGTGATGCAGCCGCACCCTCTCGCCGCTGTCCACGTCCAGCTCCTGCGCGGAGTAGTCGCGCAGCGCCTCGGCGCGGCCGTCGCCGAGCACGCGCAGCCACGCCACCGGCGCCCAGCCGGCGCGGTTGTCGGCGGTGCGCACCCAGGCGAAATCCGGCCATTCCTCGTCGCGCACGCCGAGCTGGACGATCTCGCCGGCGCGGAACCGCAAGGGCACCGGGTACTGGCTGCGGTAGGCGTTGAGCAGTCGCGCGCGCATGTCAGCCCGCCGCCACCGCGCGTTTTGCCGCCGCCACGATCCGCTCCACGCTCGGCAGGTACTTCATTTCCAGGCGGAACAGCGGGATGTGGGTGTCGTAGCCGGTGACGCGCTCGACCGGCGCCAGCAGGTCGTACATCGACTCCTCGGCCAGGCGCGCGGCGATCTCGGCGCCGAAGCCGGCGGTCTTGGGCGCTTCCTGCACGATCACGCAGCGGCCGGTCTTGGCCACCGATTCGGCGATGGTGGCGAAGTCCAGCGGGCGCAGCGTGGCCACGTCGATGACCTCGGCGCTGATGCCTTCGCCGGCCAGCTTGTCGGCCGCTTCCAGCGCTTCCTTCACCTGCGCGCCCCAGGTAACCAGGGTCACGTCGGTGCCGTCGCGCAGCACGAAGCACACGTCCAGCGGCAGCGCCTCGCCGTCGTTGGCGACTACTTCCTTGTACTGGCGGTAGATGCGCTTGGGCTCCATGTAGATCACCGGATCCGGCTCGCGGATCGCGGCCAGCAGCAGGCCGTAGGCGCGCTGCGGGCTGGACGGCAGCACCACGCGCAGGCCCGGCACGTTGGTGAAGATGGCCTCGTTGGCCTCGCTGTGGTGTTCCGGCGCGCGGATGCCGCCGCCCCACGGCACGCGCAGCACCATCGGGCAGTGCAGGCGGCCACGGGTGCGGTTACGCAGGCGCGCGGCGTGGCAGATGATGTGGTCGACCATCGGGTAGACGAAGCCGTCGAACTGGGCCTCGGCCACCGGCTTCATGCCCTGCGCGGCCAAGCCGACGGACAGGCCGGCGATGGTGGTCTCGTCCAGCGGGGTGTCGAGCACGCGCTGCGCGCCGAACCGCTGCTGCAGCCCGGCGGTGGCGCGGAATACGCCGCCGTTGACGCCTACGTCCTCGCCCAGCACCAGCACCGACGGGTCGTGCTGCATCTCCCAGGCCAGCGCCTGGGTGACGGCTTCGATCAGGGTGATGGGGGTGGCGGTCATGGTGTTCTCTCCGCTGGCGCCTGCCGCGCCGTGGTCGCTGACGAGGTCGTGGCCGGCGTGCAGGCCGGTGCTGCGCTTGATGTCATCCATGGCGCTGCTCCAGGGCGATGGCGGCGGCGCGCTGGGCCAGCAGGTCCGGCGGCGGGTCGGCGTACAGGTAGTCGAACATGGCTTCCACCGGCTGCACCGGGCAGTTGAGGTAGGCGTTGACCTCCTCGTCCACGCGCGCGCCGCATTCGGCGATCCAGTTCTTCTCTTCTTCCTCGCTCCACACGCCCTGCGCGGTCAGGTATTTGCGCAGGCGGATCAGCGGCTCCTTCAACCACGCCGCCTTGACCTCGGCGTCGTCGCGGTAGCGGCGCGCGTCGTCGGCGGTGGTGTGGTCGGACAGGCGGTAGGTGAGGAACTCCAGCACCGTGCCGCCCTTGCCGGACAGGGCACGCTCGCGCGCCTGTTCCATCGCCGCCAGCACCGCGATCAGGTCGTTGCCGTCCACCTGCAGGCAGAACAGGCCGCCGGCCAGGCCCTTCTGGGCGAGGGTTTCGGCGCCGGTCTGGGCCGCGCGCGGCACCGAGATCGCCCAGCCGTTGTTGACCACGCACAGGATCAGCGGCAGCTGGTAGGCGCCGGCCGAGTTCACCGCGGCGTAGAAGTCGGTCTTGGAGCTGCCGCCGTCGCCGCACACGCTCACCGCCACCTGCGGCTTGCCCTGAAGCTTGAACGACAGCGCCGAGCCGGCCGCGTGCAGGCACTGGGTCGCGATCGGCACGCAGATCGGGAAGTCGCGCACCGCGTCGCTGCCGCGGTCGTAGTCGCTGCCGCGCTCGTCGCCGCCCCAGTACATCAGCACGTCGCGCGGGCGCACGCCGCGCATGAACATGGCGCCGTACTCGCGGTAGCTGGGGGCGAACACGTCGCCGGGCTTCATGGCTGCGCCGATGCCGACGTGGGCCGCTTCATGGCCCAGGCAGGAGGCGAAGGTGCCGAGCTTGCCGGTGCGCTGCAGCGCCACGGCCTTGGTGTCGAACACCCGGGTGGCCAGCATCTGCCGGAACAGGGGCAGCAGCGCGCGCGCATCGCGCAGCGACGGCGGCAGGTCGTCGCGGACCAGGGTGCCGTCGGCATCCAGGTACTGCAGGTAGTCGATGTGGAACTGGGCGGAAACCGTCATTGCAGCAACACCTTGGACAGATGGTTTCAAATGATAGGAATTGCGCATGGTAAGGAATCGGGCCGGAAAAGCCGTCCTGCGCCGCAGCACGAATTTCCGCGCGGCGGTCCGCGCCCGGCCCGAAGGGCACATGGATGCAGCGCATTCAGCCGGCCGCGGCGGCCATGGACGGATTGTCGCGCCGGTCGCGCCGGCAAGTGTTCGCATTCCGTTTGCGCGGGAGCGGCGGCGGCCCGCCGCGCTGCGTTACCCTTTGCGCCCCTCGCAGATGGCAAGGCCGATGACCGTAGAACAGAACCAGCGTGAGCTCGAAGCCGGTATCCATACCGACCTGCACGGCAGGCTCACCTATGGCGGCTACCTCTGCCTGGACCAGCTGTTGTCGGCGCAGCAGCCGCTGTCCCCCCCGCCGCACCATGACGAGATGCTGTTCATCATCCAGCACCAGACCTCGGAGCTGTGGCTGAAGCTGCTCGACCATGAACTGCGCGCGGCCATGGGCTTCCTGCAGCGCGACCAGGTCTGGCAGTGCCGCAAGGTGCTGGCGCGCAGCAAGCAGGTGCTGCGCCAGCTGACCGAGCAGTGGTCGGTGCTGGAGACTCTGACCCCGTCGGAGTACATGGGCTTCCGCGACGTGCTCGGCCCGTCCTCGGGCTTCCAGTCGCTGCAGTACCGCTGCATCGAGTTCCTGCTGGGCAACAAGAACGCGGACATGCTGCTGGTGTTCGGGCACGACCCGGCCGGGCAGGCGAAGCTGCGCCAGGCGCTGGAGGCGCCGAGCCTGTACGAGGAGTTCCTGCGCTACCTGGCGCGTTTCGGCCACGCCGTCCCGCCCACCTACGAGGGCCACGACTGGACCCTGCCGCACGTCAGCGACCCGGCGCTGCGCCCGGTGTTCGAGAACATCTACCGCGACACCGACCGCTACTGGCGCGAGTACTCGCTGTGCGAGGACCTGGTGGACCTGGAGAGCCAGTTCCAGCTGTGGCGCTTCCGCCACATGCGCACGGTGATGCGGATCATCGGCTTCAAGCGCGGCACCGGCGGTTCCAGCGGCGTGGGCTTCCTCAAGCAGGCGCTGGAACTGACCTTCTTCCCGGAGCTGTTCGAGGTGCGCACCAGCATCGGCGTGGCATAGGCCGCCGGACCGCGGTGTGCATCGACGCCCCTCTCCCGGGGTGAGGGGTTGAGGGGTGAGGGCAAAGCCTGGCGATGCCCCGCGTAGAAACTCTCGCTGGGCGCGCTGCTCGACGCCACTACCACCGTACTCGAACGCAACGGCGCGGCCGGGCTGCGCCTGGACGCGCTGACCAACCGTATCGGCACGCAGCTCGACCTGCACAGCCTGCGCATCCCGCTCGGGGGTTCCGACCCGGCCGGCGCCTGCTTCTTCGAGGCGGCGGCATGCGCGGCGGCCATCGAGACGCCCAGCAGCGCATTGGCGCCCAGGCGGCCCTTGGCCTGTTCGCGGTGACGTCCGATCGTTTCTTCGGGCGCATGGCGACACGTTTGTCATCGCGGCCGCGATGCGCCCTCGCGGTACGGTCGCGTTCCTGCGTTGTCCGCCGTGCATCCCCGCCCACGCCGGCCCCTCCGGGTCGCTTCGCCATCCCGTCCCGCTGGCCGGTGCGCCGCAACCGCCGCTTCCCGCGCCTTCCACGCGGCTCCAGACGGGAAGGAACGCTCAGCCCGCAGGCTCCAGCTCGCCGATCACCGTGCAGTTGCGGCCGGCGTGCTTGGCCCGGTACAGCGCGCGGTCCACGGCATGCAGCTGTTCGCGTGGCAGGCGCGCCTGCCGCACGGCGATGACGCCGGCCGAAAAACCGGGCGTCAGCCGGGCGCCGGTGGTGGGCAGTTCGATTTCCGGCATGCCGGCGCGGATGCGCGCCAGCAGGGCGTCGGCCTGCGCCGCGTCGGTGTCGGGCAGGACCAGTAGGAATTCCTCGCCGCCGTAGCGGCCGAAGAAGTCCGCCGGCCGCAACCGCGACTGCGCGTGGCGCACGAACCGCCGCAGCACCTCGTCGCCGGCGTCGTGGCCGTGGCCGTCGTTGATCAGCTTGAAATGGTCCAGATCCAGCAGCACCAGCGCGTAGCCGCGCCCTTCCGCGGGCAGGCGGACGCAGGCGTCCTCGAGCGCGGCGAGGATGCCGCGCCGGTTCAGGGTGCCGGTCAGCTCGTCGGTGCGGGCCACGCGCAGGGCGATGTCGCGGTCCAGCCGCGCCTGCCGCTCCTGCCCGGCGTGCGCCGAATAGGTCACGTCGGCGGCGATGGTCAGCATCCAGCCGTCGGCCTCGATGACCTCGGTGATCCACAGCCAGCGGCCGTCCTTCAGGTCCACCTCGAACGCACGGAACGGCTGCTTGCCGCGCCGCGACAGGGCGGCGGTCAGCCATTTCTCGAAATCGTCGGTGTGGGCGAGGGGGCCGCCGGGGTTGTGCTGGTTGCCGCGCATCATCTGCGCCCAGCCCACCGCCTGGCCGGGCTCGACGCCGAAGGTCCGGCGGAAGGCCGGGTTGGCGTACCGCAGCACGTCGCCGGCGTCGAACAGCGCCACCAGCAGGCCGCTGCCGGCCAGCAGGTCCAGCAGGCGCACGCCGTGAATGCCCAGCCGGCCCGCGTCGTCGTCCATCCCTGCCCCGTCCTGCGTCGTCTGCCCGACACGATACCGCGAGCGGCCGCGCGCCGGCAGGGCCGGCGGCCGCCGGGCATGGAATGGTTGCAGATGAGCGAAATTTGACGCCGGGCCGGGCCGTCGGTGATCCTCCCCGCGCCCCGGCCCGCGCCGGGGTCCCGCTTTTTTCACCGTATCTGCCTTACTGGGGGAACCCCGCATGAGCGCTGCCGCGCCGAATTCCGCATCCACCCCGGCGCCCGTGCCGGAGTTCAAGAACCTCCTCGGTCACCCGCGTCCGCTGTGGATGCTGTTCATGACCGAATTCTGGGAGCGCTTCGCGTTCTACGGCATCCGCTGGGCACTGGCGCTGTACATCGTGGCCCAGTTCTCCGAGAGCCAGGCCGGGGCCAGCAAGCTCTACGGCGCCTACCTGGCGCTGGTCTACGCGGCGGCGCTGTTCGGCGGCTTCGTCGCCGACCGCATCATCGGCTACCAGCGCTCGATCCTGATCGGCGCGGCGGTGATGTCGCTGGGCCTGTTCCTGATCGCCATCCCCGACGACCGGGTGTTCCGCATCGGCCTGGCCACGATCATCGCCGGCAACGGCCTGTTCAAGCCCAACATCTCCAGCATGGTCGGGCAGCTGTACGGGATCAACGACTCCCGCCGCGACTCGGGTTTCACCATCTTCTACATGGGCATCAACGCCGGCGCGCTGGTCGCCCCGGTGCTGACCGGCATCTTCGCCGACAAACTGTTCGGCACCGAGGCCATGCCGGCCTACAAGTACGTGTTCATCGCCTCGGGCGTCGGCATGCTGATCAGCCTGGTGTGGTTCTGGATCGGCCGCCGCCAGCTCGGCACCATCGGCGCCGCGCCGGCCGGAGCCGGCATCGGCCGCACCATCGCAGTGCTGATCGGCGCGCTGGTCGCCGTGCCGGTGGCCTATGGCCTGCTGTCGATCGACGCCGGCATCCTGGGCTGGATCCTCGGTGCGCTGTTCACCGTGCTGTGCGTGATGATCCTGGTCGAGGGCGTGCGCGAGGGCAAGATCGCGCGCGACCGCTCCATCGCCATGCTGATCATCTTCGTGTTCAACGTGCTGTTCTTCATGTTCTTCGAACAGGCCGGCAGCTCGTTCAACTTCCTGGCGCAGAACATCGTCAACCGCGACCTGTCCGGCTGGATGTTCCCGGTGGGCTGGTTCCAGTCGGTGAACTCGGTGGCCATCCTGGCGCTGGGGCCGGTGTTCGTGTGGCTGTGGACGGCGCTGGGTTCGCGCAACCCGTCGATCCCGCGCAAGTTCGGCCTGGGCCTGATCTTCAACGGCCTGGCCTTCGCGCTGCTGATGTACGCGCTGTCCTCGCTGGTCGACGACGCCGGCAAGATCCCGTTCTGGACCCTGTTCATGGTCTACGTGATCCAGACCGTCGGCGAGCTGTGCCTGTCGCCGATCGGCCTGTCGATGACCACCAAGCTGGCCCCGGTCAAGGTCGTCGGCCTGGCGATGGGCGGCTGGTTCCTGTCCACCGCCATCGGCAACAACCTGTCGGGCATCTTCGCCGCGGTGGTCAGCGGCGAAAGCGGCATGACCGTCGAATCGGCCCTGAAGGGCTATACGTTCGGTTTCTGGTCGCTGCTGGGCGCCGGCGTGCTGCTGTTCCTGATCGCGCCGCTGGTGCAGAAGCTGATGCACGGCGTGAAGTGAGGAAGCAACGATGAAGCGCATGTCCGGTGGAATCTCCCTGCTGCTGGCCGCGGCGCTGGCCGGCTGCTCGCAGCCGGCACCGCCGGCGCCGGAGAAGGCGCAGCCGCTGGACACCTCCGAACAGAAGGCGCCGGTGGCCGATACCAGCCAGCCGGTCGCCTCGGGCAACACCCCGGCCGCGGCGGACATCGCCGCGGTGGCAGCGCTCAACGCGCAGTTCGACCCGGCGCGCGACCCGGTCGCCGACCTGGAGACCGCCAAGGTCGAGGCCCAGCGCGGCGGCAAGCGCATCGTGCTGGACGTGGGTGGCGAGTGGTGCTCCTGGTGCCACCTGATGGACGCCTTCATGGAGGGCGACTCGGAGATCCGCCGCTTCCGCGACGCCCACTACGTGTGGATGAAGGTCAACTACAGCGAGGACAACGAGAACGCGGCGTTCCTGTCGCGCTTCCCGGCCATCACCGGCTACCCGCACCTGTTCGTGCTCGACGCCGAGGGCCAGCTGCTGCATTCGCAGTTCACCGGCGAGCTGGAGAAGGGCAAGGGCTACGACCGCCGCAAGTTCTTCGCCTTCCTCAAGGAATGGGCGCCGCCGGCGTCGCCCTGAGCGGGCGAGGGGGAAGAAAACGGCGCCGCGTGGCGCCGTTTTCGTCTGCGGGCTTCATTTACGCTGCGGCGGGCCGCTAACGGGAGCATTCCCATGTTCGCGGGGTCCGTTCCCCATGCCGTTTCCTTCCGATGCCACTCCCGAAGCCGCCATCCAGGCCGCTGCCGACGCGGTCGGCACCGGCCTGCCCACGGTGGATGCGCTGATGGACGAGCAGCCCGCCGCCGCGGGCGAGGGGCTGCCGCCGCGCTACCGCCTGCCGCAGGCGGCGGTGCCGCCGAACATCATGCTGCAGGCGGCGGTGACGCGGCTGGTGGAGCAGAAGGAGCGCATCGACCGGCTGGCCCGCGAAGGCCTGCTGGACGGCCTGTTCCCGGCCGAGTGGGGCGCGGTGCCGGGCAACGAGCTGCGCGCGTTCGTGGCCTCGGTGGTGCCGTTCGCCTCGGACAGCGTGCGCGGCGAGACCATCGCCGCGCGCGTGCCGCTGAAGTACCTGCTCGGCCAGTCGCACCGCTGGGGCAGGGACGACGTCGCCGAGCCGCGCTCGCTCAGCGCCTTCCTGGCCAGCGACGAACGCGCCGGCGCCGGCGCGGCCGACGCCGCCGAGGTGATGCTGCTGGGGCCGCTGGGGCTGGGCTGGGCGCAGGTGGGCCGCAGCCGGGTCGGTTTCCTGCGCTCGATGGGGGCCGAGTCGCTGGCCGCGCGGGTCACCGCGCTGCCGTATCCGGCGCCGGAACAGCTGGCGCTGTACCACGTCACCGTGGCCGGCGTGTCGCAGGTGTGGTGCGTGCTGGACAACCGCCGGCTGCGCGCGCTGTCCGCGCCGTCGCTGACGGTCCCGCTGCTGACCGCCTATGGCGTCGCCGCGCCGCAGGCATGGCCGGCGCAATGGCCCGACCCGGTCGAGGTGGATGCGGAAATCGGCCTGGCCCGGGCCGGCAAGGGAGCCCACGAGGTCGACCTGGTCAGGCTGGTGGACAAGATCCAGCGCAGCCGGGCCGGCGAGGCCTGGAGCAGCGCGAGCCTGATGCAGCTGCATACCTGGGTGCCGCGCTGGCGCTTCTTCCTGGCCTCGTTCATCGGCCTGCCGGTGGCGCTGCTGCTGATCGCGGCGCTGGCCCTGCCCGGCCGCGTGGAGGCGGCCGCGGTGGCCGCGGCGCTCGGCTTCGCCGGTGGCGCCATCGCCGCGCTGGCCGCGCCGTGGATCTACGCGCGCCGCAAGTTCCTGAGCTGAGCGGCCGCCACGTCGCCGGGCAGGGACCCGGCGCCACGACGGGCGCGCCGGCTCAGTCGATGCTCATCTGCGCCAGGCCGGCGTCGGCCAGCCGGGTGATCAGCCGCTCCAGCACCTGCTCCTCTTCCTCGGTCAGCACCGACATCAGCTTGCGGGTGATCTCCATCACCATCGGCGCCACGGTCTCGTAGACCTCGAAGCCCGCCGCCGACAACGCCAGCACCGAGCGGCGGCGGTCGTCGCCATGGGTCTCGCGGCGGATGAAGCCGCGTTCCAGCAGGCGCGCAACCGCGCGGCTGACCGCCACCTTGTCCATCGCCGTGCGCTCGGACACCTCGCTCGCCGAGGAGCCCGGGTACAGCGCCAGGATGGTGATCACCCGCCATTCGGGGATCGACAGGCCGTAGCGCTCGCCATACAGCCGCGCGATGTTGCCGCTGACCCGGTTGGACAGGACGCTGATGCGGTACGGCAGGAATTGTTCGAGATCGAGCAGCACGTGCGAGGCACGGATGCTGGTGGACTTGCTGTAGTCGGAAGAGCTCATGCTGCAGTGCACCTTGATGGTGGTTTCATGTGAAACTATAACCTTCGGTCCTGACCCGCGTTCGCCGCGAGTCTTCCTGTTCTCCGCCGCCGGCACCGGCGACGGCCCCACTTCCGGAGGCAACCCATGAATACCCAAGTCCACGCCGCATCCAACGCGCCCAACCTGGGCATGCAGGTGACCACCTTCGAGAACCCGATGGGCATCGACGGCTTCGAGTTCGTCGAGTTCGCCGCGCCGGCCGGGCAGGCGGCACAGCTGCACGACTACTTCCGGAACATGGGATTCACTGCCGTGCTCCGCCACCGGCAGCGTGCTATTACCGTCTACCGTCAAGGCGGCGTCAACTTCCTCGTGAACGAGGAGCCGGACTCCTTCGCCGCCGACTTCGCCGCCAAGCACGGCCCCTGCGCCTGCGGCTTCGCCATCCGTTTCCGCAAGCCGGCCGCCGAGGTCCTGTCCGCCGCGCTGGGCAACGGCGCCGAGGAAGTGTCCCTGCTGGCCGACACCCGCGCCGTGCCGGCGCCGGTGATCAAGGGCATCGGCGACTGCATGCTGTACCTGGTGGACCGCTACGGCGAGGCCGGCAGCATCTACGAGGCCGACTACGTGCCGGTGGAAGGCGCCGAGCAGAACCCGAAGGGCTTCGGCCTGACCTTCATCGACCACCTGACCCACAACCTGTACCTGGGCAACATGCAGCAGTGGTCGGACTACTACGAGCGCCTGTTCAACTTCCGCGAGATCCGCTACTTCGACATCAAGGGCGCCAAGACCGGCCTGGTGTCCAAGGCGATGACCGCGCCGGACGGCATCGTGCGCATCCCGCTGAACGAATCGTCCGACCCGAAGAGCCAGATCAACGAGTACCTGGACGCGTACAAGGGCGAGGGCATCCAGCACATCGCCTGCTTTACCGACAACATCTACGACACCGTCGAGGCGATGCGCGAGCGCGGCATCGAGTTCCTGGACACGCCGGACACCTATTTCGACGTGGTCGACCTGCGCATCCCGGACAACGGCGAGGACGTGCCGCGCCTGCGCCGCAACAAGATCCTGATCGACGCCGACCCGGAGACCAAGCAGCGCAAGCTGCTGCAGATCTTCACCCAGAACTGCATCGGCCCGATCTTCTTCGAGATCATCCAGCGCAAGGGCAACGAGGGCTTCGGCGAGGGCAACTTCCAGGCGCTGTTCGAGAGCATCGAGCGCGACCAGATCAAGCGCGGCGTGCTGTAACGTTACCGGTCCACTCCCCGAGGAACGCGCGATGCTGACCGAACTGATCACCCTGTTGACCTGCGATGGCCTGGAGGGCGACGACCTGGCCGACTGCGTGGCCCGGATCGAGGCATCGCCGGCCGATCCCGAACTGGAGTGGATCGAAGGCGACAGCCCGGCGGAGTTCATGCAGTTCGCGATCCTCGCCGAACTCGGCGATTTCGTCGCCATCGGCGACAAGGTCGACGAACTGCACGAAGAGATCAGCGAACAGTTCGCCGACCCGCTGCCGGCGTTTCCAGGACAGGAAATGCCGGTGGCGGACTACTTCCAGTGGTTGGACGGGGAGCTGGCCGCCCGGCCGACGCCCTACGAAATCCTGCTGTGGGGCAATCACTTCGACGACAACCTCTACGCCTTCATCGTCCGCCGCAAGGACACCGCGCGCGTCCTCGACCTGGCCGGCGGACTGGGGCTGCTGGCCGAGCGAGCGACCCGGCGCGGCTGACCTGAAACCACTCTCCATCCGGGCATATCCAGCGAGCGCAGCCATGTCCCAGAGCAACAACGCTTATCAATCCGGCTTCGGCAACGAGTTCGCCACCGAGGCGGTGCCCGGCACCCTGCCGGTGGGGCGCAATTCGCCGCAGCGCGTGGCCCACGGGCTGTATGCCGAACAGCTGACCGGCACCGCGTTCACCGCGCCGCGCGGCAGCAACCGCCGCAGCTGGCTGTACCGCATCCGCCCGGCGGCGATGCACGGCGAATTCACCCCGTTCGAGCAGCCGCGCCTGCATGGCGATTTCAGCCACGGCGCGGTATCGCCGAACCAACTGCGCTGGAATCCGCTGCCGCTGCCGGACGCGCCCACCGATTTCGTCGAGGGGCTGTACACCATGGGCGGCAACGGCTCGCCCGAGGCGCATGCCGGCGCCGGCATCCACCTGTACGCCGCCAACGCCGACATGCGCGGCCGCTATTTCTACGACGCCGACGGCGAACTGCTGATCGTGCCGCAGCTCGGCCGCCTGCGCCTGCGCACCGAGATGGGCGTGGTCGAGATCGAGCCGCAGCAGATCGCGGTGATCCCGCGCGGCGTGCGCTTCGCGGTGGAACTGCCCGACGGGCAGGCGCGCGGTTACGTCTGCGAGAACTTCGGCGCGCTGCTGAAGCTGCCCGACCTCGGCCCGATCGGCAGCAACGGCCTGGCCAACCCGCGCGATTTCGAAACGCCGGTGGCCGCGTACGAGAGCGTCGAGGGCGACTTCGAACTGGTCGCCAAGTTCCAGGGCCGGCTGTGGCGCGCCGACATCGGTCATTCGCCGCTGGACGTGGTCGGCTGGCACGGCAACTACGCGCCGTACCGCTACGACCTGCGCCGCTTCAACACCATCGGTTCGATCAGCCACGACCATCCGGACCCGTCGATCTTCCTGGTGCTGCATTCGGCCAGCGACACGCCCGGCACCAGCAACCTGGATTTCGTGATCTTCCCGCCACGCTGGCTGGTGGCGCAGGACACGTTCCGCCCGCCGTGGTTCCACCGCAACATCGCCAGCGAGTTCATGGGCCTGGTCCACGGCGCCTACGACGCCAAGGCCGAAGGCTTCGTGCCCGGCGGCTGCTCGATCCACAACTGCATGACCGGCCACGGTCCGGATGCGGCCACCTTCGACAAGGCTTCCAGCGCCGACCTGTCGCGGCCGGACGTGATCACCGACACCATGGCCTTCATGTTCGAGACCCGCTGCGTGATCCGCCCGACCGAGCAGGCCGTCGCCGCCGGCCATCGCCAGCGCGACTACCAGGCCTGCTGGCGCGGGCTGCGCAACAATTTCGCGCCGCCGCAGGAGTGATTCAGGCCGGCAGCGGCGCTTCCAGCACTGCTGCCAGGTGTTGCTCGGGCAGTACTTCGCGCAGCCGTTCGCGCACGCGCTGCACGTAGCCGTCCGACGCCATGGCCGGCAGCTGCGCCAGCGCCAGCCGCAGTGCGTGCAGCGTGTCCGCTTCCTCGCGCGTGGCCTGCAGCAGCCGGTGCAGGTGCGCCGCCGCCGGATGGCGCTGCAGCGCGAGCATGTCCAGCAGGTAGATGCGCGCGGCGACCAGCGAACGGCGCCGTGCCGTAGCGGCCGGTGCGGCTTCGGGCGCCGGCGGCGGTGGTGCCGCCTGCTCCGCGTGCAGGTAGCCATCGCGCTGCAGCTGCGCGACCAGCGCCGGCGCATCGTCGCCGAGCAGGGCGCGCAGTTCGCCGAGGCCGCGCTTGCCGTCGCACAGGATCAGGGCACGGCGCTGGCGCAGGTCCAGCGGGGCGCGATGGGCCTGGAGTGCAGCATGCGCGAGGTCGGTCTTGCGCGGTTGCATGGGCGGACGGGCGGTGCGGCGCGGAGCCCAGAGCCTGCCCGGCGCAGGTGAAAACGTGATGACAGGGCGCGTGCGTCGTCGCGGCCGCGCGTGGCCCTCAGTCGCCGTCGCACCCTTCCGGCGGCGGCAGCTGTTCCTTGCGCGCGCTGTCGTCGCCCGGCACTTGCGGGCGGCTCTCCATCATCAGCGACAGCGCGGCCTTGGCCATCATGTGCGCGCTGATCGGCGCGGTGATGAACAGGAACACGGTGATCAGCAGCTCGCGCGGCTGCGGGTCCTCGCCCAGGAAGATGTGGTAGGCCACCGAGCACACCAGCACGCAGCCCACGCCCAGCGTGCTGGCCTTGGTCGGCGCGTGCAGGCGCTTGAAGAAGTCGGACAGGCGCACCAGGCCGAGCGCGCCGACCAGGATGAAGAAGCAGCCGAACAGCAGCAGCGCCGACAGCAGGATCTGGAAGAAGGCCATCATTCGACGATGTCCCGGCGCAGCACGAACTTGCTCAGCACCACGGTGCTGCAGAAGCCGAGCATGGCGATCACCAGCGCCGCCTCGAAGTAGACCGCCGAGTTGAGGTACATGCCGAACAGCATCAGTTCGGCGATGGCGGTGACCGAGAGCGTATCCAGGGCGAGGATGCGGTCGGGCACGGTCGGGCCGCGCAGCAGGCGCCACAGCGCCAGCAGCATCGCCACGCCGACCATGTGCATGCACACCACCACGGTGGTCTGGAAAACCAGGTGTCCGGTCACGGGAAGATCTCCATCAGCGGCGCTTCGTAGCGGGACTTGATCTCGTCGATCAGGGCCTGCGGGTCCTCCAGGTGCAGCACGTGCACCAGCAGGTAGCGGCGGTCGTCGGACAGCGCCGAGGACACCGTGCCCGGGGTGAGGGTGATCAGGCTGGTGAGCGCGGCGACGCCGTGGATGTTGCCGATGTCCAGCGGCACCCAGATGAAGCCCGGGGTGAGCCGGCGCTCGGGCCCCAGCACCTGCGCGGCGACGCGGAAGTTGGACAGCAGGATGTCCCACAGCATCACGCACACCAGCCGCGGCACCGGCCGCAGCGTGCCGATGCGCGCGAACTCGCGGTCCAGGCGCGCGGCGAACAGCGGGATCACCACGCCCAGCAGCATGCCCAGCAGCAATTGGCCGAGGTCGAAGCTGGCCGACATCACCATCCAGAACGCGACCACGGTGATCGACAGCGCGGGCGACGGGAACAGCCGCCGCCGCAGGGACCGGCGCGCGCTCATGGCTGCCTCGACTGCGGCATGGTGCCGCGCACGTCGTGCAGGTACTGCTGCGGCGCCAGCAGCTGCGCGGCGATGGCGTCGGTCTGCCGCATCAGCGGCGCGGCGAACACGCTCATCGCCACCGCATAGGCCAGCAGCAGGCCGGTGGCGGCGGTCTCGAACGGCCGCGCCGGTACGTCGGGATCGGGCGGCGGCGGCGCGTCCTCCTCGCCGGGCACGTGCCAGAACAAGCGGATGCCGCTGCGTACCAGGCCGATGATCACCAGCAGGCCGCCGCCGAGCACCACCGCCCACACCATGCCGGTATACGCGGCCGGCACCGCCGACAGCAGCGCGGCCTTGGCCAGGAAGCCGGCCAGCGGCGGCAGCCCGGCCACCGCCACCGCGCCGACCAGGAACAGCAGGCCGGGCACGGTCTTGCCCGGCAGCGCCGCGGCCAGCTCGCGCTCGCCGCGCTCGCCGGCGCGGAAACGGCGGCGGCGGATCAGGTCGGCGACCAGGAACAGGGCGGCGGCGGCGAAGGTGCTGTGCGGCAGGTAGTACAGGCCGGCCGAGATCGTGCCGGCGTTGCCGAGCGCAAAGGCGATGAACAGCGTCGCCGCCGAGACCACCACCAGGTAGGCCACCTGCACCCGCAGCCGGGTCGCCGCCAGCGCGCCGAGCGCGCCCAGCAGCAGCGTCGCCGCGCCGGCCCACAGCAGCCAGCCGGCGCCGTAGCCGGCCAGCGCGCCGGTGCCTGCGCCGAACCACAGCGTGCCCACCCGCAGCACCGCGTACAGGCCGACCTTGGTCATGATCACGAACAGCGCGGCCACCGCCGCCGGCGCGCGCGCATACGACTCGGGCAGCCACAGGTACAGCGGCAGCAGCGCGGCCTTGGCGCAGAACACCACCAGCAGCAGGCCCAGCGCGGCCTTGGCCAGCTTCAGGTGCGAGGGCGGCAGCTCGGCGATGCGCTGGCCGATCTCGGCCATGTTGAGCGAGCCCAGGGCGGCGTAGAGCATGCCCAGCGCGACCAGGAACACGGTCGAGGCCGAGACGTTGAACACCACGTAGTGCAGGCCGATGCGCAGGCGCAGGCCGCGGCCGCCGGACAGCAGCAGGCCGTAGGAGGCGATCAGCATTACCTCGAAGAATACGAACAGGTTGAAGATGTCGCCGGTCAGGAAGGCGCCGTTGAGGCCGACCAGCTGGAACTGGAACAGCGCGTGGAAGTGCGGCGCGCGCCGGTCCCAGCCGGTACAGGCGTGCAGCAGGCAGGCCACGGCCAGCAGCAGGGTGGTGCCCAGCATCCAGCCGGACAGGCCGTCGGCGACCAGGGCGATGCCCAGCCGCGCCGGCCAGTCGCCGAGCAGGTAGACCATCACCTCGCCCTGGCTGGTGGCGGCGATCAGCAGCGCCTCGACCAGCGCCAGCAGCGCCAGGCTGGTCCACGCCACGCCGCGCTGCACCCTGGGTCCGTAGCGGCGGTGCTCGACGAACAGCGACAGCGACGCGCCGAGCAGCGGCACCAGGATCGGCAGGATCGGCAGGTGGTTCATGCGCCGCCCCCGTGGCCTTCATCGGGCTCGTGCGCGTCGACGTGGTCGCTGTGGTTGTCGCTGCGGCTGCGTATCGCCAGCACGATGCAGACCGCGGTCATGGCGAAGGCGATGACGATGGCGGTCAGCACCAGCGCCTGCGGCAGCGGGTCGGTGTAGTGCGCCAGGTCCGAGGCCACGCCGTCCTTGAGCACCGGCGCCTTGCCGCTGACCAGCCGCCCGGCGCTGAAGATCAGCAGGTTGGTGGCATAGGACAGGAAGGTCATGCCGAGGATGACGTCGAAGCTGCGCGCGCGCAGCAGCAGGTACACGCCGATCGCGGTGAGCACGCCGATGGCGCTCGCCAGGGCCAGTTCCATCAGTGCATCTCCCCGGTGCGCGCCGAACGGCGGTGGATGTCGATCTCGCCATGGCGCGCGCTGCGCGTGCGCGACGGCTTGACGGTGCCCATCATCGACAGGATCAGCATCACCCCGCCGAACACCACCAGGTACACGCCGGTGTCGAAGCCCATCGCGCTGGCCAGCGGCACCTCGCCGATCAGCGGCAGGTGCAGGTCGAGGTGGCCGCTGGTCAGGAACGGCACGCCGAACAGCGTCGAGGCCACGCCGCTGAGCAGGGCGATCAGCAGCCCCAGGCCGATGCAGCGGATGTAGTCGAAGCCGAAGCGCGACTCGACCGAGGCGGTGCCCTGGATCACGTACTGGATCAGCAGCGGCACCGCCAGCACCAGGCCGGCGATGAAGCCGCCGCCCGGCGCGTTGTGGCCGCGCAGGAACAGGAAGATCGACACCGTCAGGGTCAGCGGGAACATGATCTGCGCAAGATCGGCCGGCACCGGCAGCTTGATCGGCGGGCCCGGCATGATCTGCTCCGGCGCCATGCGCGAGCGCCGCAGCAGCGCATGCACCACAAGCGCGGCGATGCCGAACACGGTGATCTCGCCGAAGGTGTCGAAGCCGCGGAAGTCGACCAGGATCACGTTGACCACGTTGTGGCCGTAGGCCTCGGGCAGCGCGCGCCGCAGCATCTCCCCGGCCATGGTGTTGGGCGGCAGGGTCATCATCGTGTAGGCCAGCGCGGCCAGGCCGCCGCCGGCGACGACGGCGATCAGCGCGTCGCGGCGCTTGCGCCACGCTCCGCGCTCGGGCGGCGACTGCGCCGGCAGGTAGTTCATGCCCAGCAGCATCAGCGCCAGCGTCACCGTCTCCACCATCAGCTGGGTCAGCGCCAGGTCGGGCGCGGACAGGAATACGAAGGCCAGCGCCACCATCAGCCCGGTGCCGCCCATCACGATCACCGCCAGCAGGCGCTGCCGGTACAGGAACAGCCCGCCCAGCGCGCAGGCCAGCATCACCAGCCACAGCGCCCAGCCCAGCAGCGGCATCGGCTGCGCCGCCGGCCAGGCCGGCCACGACGGCGCGGCGGCATACGGCGCGGCGGCCACCACCACCGCCACCAGCACCAGGGCCAGCAGCATGCGCTGCAGGCTGCCGTCGGCCAGCGCGTGGGTCAGGCGCTGGGCCAGCCCGAACAGCGCGTCCATGCCGCGCTGGAACAGCTGCTTGCCGACCGGACGGTTGCGGGCCGCGTACAGGTCGGTGAGGCGGCGCAGGCCGAAATACAGGGCGATGCCGCCGGCGATCCCGATGCCGCTCATCGCCAGCGGCAGGTTGAAGCCGTGCCAGACCGACAGGCTGTAGGCGGGCATGGCCGCGCCCAGGATGGACTGCGCGGCGGCGTGCAGCACCGGCGCCACGGTCAGCGCCGGGGCGATGCCCACCGCCAGGCAGATCAGCACCAGCACGACCACCGGCACCTTCATCCAGCGCGGCGGCTCGTGCGGCACCACGTCGATGTCGAGCGGGCCCTTGCCGAAGAACGTGTCGTGCACGAAACGCAGGCTGTAGGCCACGCCGAGGATGCCGGCCAGCAGCGCCGCCGAGCTCATCGCCGTGCGCATCCATTGCGGGCCGCCGGTGGACAGGGCCTCGGCGAACAGCATTTCCTTGGACAGGAAGCCGTTGAGCAGCGGGATGCCGGCCATCGCCAGCGAGGCGATGATCGCCAGCGCGCTGGTGACCGGCATCAGCCGGCGCAGGCCGCCGAGGCGGCGCATGTCGCGGGTGCCGGTCTCGTGGTCGATGATGCCGGCGGCCATGAACAGCGAGGCCTTGAAGGTGGCGTGGTTGAGGATATGGAACACGCCGGCCACCACCGCCATCGGCGTGGACAGGCCGAACAGCAGGGTGATCAGGCCCAGGTGCGAGATCGTCGAATAGGCCAGCAGGCCCTTGAGGTCGTGCTGGAAGATCGCGTTCCAGGCGCCGATCAGCAGGGTGGCCGCGCCGATGCCGCTGACCAGGTAGAAGAACAGCTCGCTGCCGGCCAGCGCCGGGTGCAGCCGCGCCAGCAGGAACACGCCGGCCTTCACCATCGTCGCTGAATGCAGGTAGGCCGATACCGGCGTCGGCGCGGCCATGGCGTGCGGCAGCCAGAAGTGGAACGGGAACTGCGCGCTCTTGGTGAAGATGCCGGCCAGCACCAGCAGCAGCGCCCACGGGTACAGCGGGCTGTTGCGGATCAATTCGCCCGAGGCCAGTACTACGTCCAGGTCGAAGCTGCCGACGATGCGCCCGATCAGCAGCACGCCGCCGAGCAGCGCCAGCCCGCCGCCGCCGGTGACGACGAAGGCCATGCGCGCGCCCTCGCGCGCGTCGCGGCGATGCGACCAGAAGCCGATCAGCAGGAACGAGCTGATGCTGGTCAGCTCCCAGAACACCATCAGCAGCAACAGGTTGCCGGACAGCACCATGCCCAGCATCGCGCCCATGAACAGCAGCAGGCAGCTGTAGAAGCGGCGCGCGCTGTCCTGTGCGGACAGGTAGTAGTGCGCGTACAGCACCACCAGCGCGCCAATGCCCAGCACCAGGCCGGCGAACATCCAGGCCAGCCCGTCCAGGCGCAGGGTAGCGTCCAGCCCGATCCGCGGCAGCCAGGCCCAGCTCGCGCGCAGCACCGCGCCGTCGAGCACCGCCGGCGTCATCGCCCCCAGCAGCGCCAGGCCCAGTAGCGGCGCCGCGCCGGCCAGCCACGCGGCCGCCGTGCGGGAAAGGCGGGCGTGCAGGGCGATGAGCGCGGCCATCACGAATGGCAGCGCGAGCAGCAGGGGGAGAACGGATGTCATGCAGGGAATGCGGGATTCGCGAGCAGGTTTTGCAGTCTAGCAGGCGCTTTTTTGCCACCGGAACCCCGTACATGAACAGGCCGTTCGGGTTCCGCGCGCGGCGGCGATCCCGGCATGGGGCCTGCGCGCCCGTCCGTCCCGGCGTCCCGCGGATGGCCGCCGGACTGCCGGGAAGCGGGACGGGCGAGGCGGCGCACAGGCCTGGCGGGGCGCCGGGCGGCGCGGCGGCGAGTCCGCCTGCGCGTCGTCGAACGATCCTTCACCGCGCGTCGCGTTTCGGGATGGGGAACCGTCTCGCGCGGGAACGGCTAGGGACTCAGGGCTCCGGCAGCGAACGCGGGTCGCGGACCAGCAGCGTGTCCGTTTCCAGGGTCGCGACCAGGCGTCGGGCGATGCTGCCGATCAGCAGCTCGAACAGCGCGCCGCGGCCATGCGTGCCGACCACGGCCAGGTCGATGTCCTCGGCCTGCGCATGCTGGCGCAGCAGTCGCGCCGGATCGCCGGGTTCGATCACCGTTCGTACCTGGTCCGGTGCCATCGGCGGCAGGCCGGCCTGGAATTCGCGCGCCTGCTCGTCCGCGCGCAGCCGCGCCTGCGCCTGCAGCGCGTCGCGGTCGCCGGCCAGCAGGGCGCTGCCCGGCGATTCCAGCGCGTGCACCAGCGCCAGCCGCAGCGGCGGGCCGAACAAGGCCAGCGCCTGCCGGGTCGCGTGGCGCGCGCTTTCGGAGAAATCCGTGGCCACGGCCAGGTCGCGGTAGGGCGCGCGCACGCGCCGGTGCACGACCAGCAGCGGCAGCGGGCAATGCCGCGTCAGCCACAGCACCGTCGAGCCCAGCGCGGGCAGTTCGAACACCGGGTCGCTGGCGATGCCGGTCACGACCAGGCCGCAGCCGGTTTCCGCGGCCAACTGCAGCACGGCGCGGCCGACATGGCCTTCGCCGACGCGTACTTCCAGCGCGATGCCGTCGGCCTCGGCGCCCAGGTCGCGGCGCAGCCGCCATTCCGCCGCCTGGCGGGCGTGCTCGCGCGCCAGCGGATCGGGCGCGTCGAGCACCCCGGCGATCATCTGCTGCGCCGGTGCCGGCGGCAGCACGGTCGCCACCACCAGCCGCGCGTCCCATTGCCGCGCCAGTTGCAGGGCGCGCGACAGGGCGCGGTCGCAGCGGGCGCCCAGGTCGGTGGCCAGCAGGATCGCGCGGGGCGGCGCGGGGCGGGAATGCGGCATGGCGTCCTCGGCGGGTCGGTCGTGCCGAGTCTACCCGCCGGGCGTCGATGCGTTCCCATCGCCTATGCTTTCCGCATGGAAACAGGGCGACACGACGAAAACGCGCCGCGCCGCGCGCTGGTGTTCGGCGGCAGCGGGCAGATCGGCGAGCGCTTGCTGGCCGGGTTGCTGGCCGAAGGCTGGCAGGTCAGCGCGGTATCGCGCGCGCCGCGTGCGGCGGCGCCGGGGCTGGCATGGCGGCAGGGCGACCTCTCCGGCGGCTGGCAGGAGCCAGGCCCGTTCGATGCGGTATTCAGCTGTGGCCCGCTCGATCATTTCGCGCGCTGGTACGCGGCCTCGGCCATCGCCGCGCCGCGTGTGGTCGCGTTCGGTTCCACCAGCGTCGAGGTCAAGGGGGATTCGAGCGAACCGGCCGAACGCGACGTCGCCCGCCGCCTGCGCGAGGCCGAAGCCACCCTGTTCGCGGCCGCGCGCGAACGCGGCGTGGCGGCGACGGTGCTGCGGCCCACCCTGGTCTATGGCGCCGGCCGCGATGCCACGCTGACCGCGATCGCGCGTCTGGCCGCACGCGCCGGCATGTTCGCGCTGCCGGCAGGCGCCGATGGCCTGCGCCAGCCGGTGCATGTGCAGGACCTGGCCGACGCCGCGCTGCAGGTGCTGCGGCATCCGGCCACGGCCGGGCACGCCTACGCGCTGGCCGGCGGCGAACGCCTGGGCTACACGGAAATGGTGCGGCGGGTGCTCGCCTCGCTGCAGCCGCGACCGCGGCTGCTGCGCGTGCCGGCGCCCCTGTTCCGCGCGGCGCTGGCGCTGGCCCATGCCGCCGGGCGTCTGCGCGGCATGAACGCCGCCGCGCTGGCGCGCCTGCGCGCGCCGCTGGTGTTCGACATCGGTCCGGCGCAGCGCGATTTCGGCTACGCGCCGCGCCCGTTCCGTCCGACCCGGGACATGTTCGGTATGTAGCGCGCTGCCCGCGGGAGCGCACCTCGGTGCGCGAGGGGCTCAGCCGGCAAGCTTCGCAGCGCGCCAAAGCGCGCCCTTGTGGAGGCGCCGGGCGATGCGAACGGCCGCATGTGCCCGGACCCTTGCACCGCGTCCGGTCAGTACTTCCAGCCGAACTGCCGGTACAGCTTGGCCAGCACCCAGATCGGGCCGATCAGCAGATAGGTCAGGTCGGTGAGGAAGCTGGGCCGGCGGCCTTCGATATGGTGGCCGACGAACTGCGCGATCCACGCCACCACGAACACGCCGATGCCCGTGTAGAGCAGGCCGCGCACGCCGATGCGGTCCTCCAGCAGCCGGCACACGCAGCCGGAGACGAAGAACAGGATCAGCATGCCGATGCCCAGCGGCCGCGACAGGCGGTTGTAGTACGCCCACGCGCCGAACATCGCCAGCGCCGCCCAGATGCCGTTCTGGAACCAGGGCAGCAGCGGCGGGACGCACCACAGCACGGCGACCACCGACCACAGGATGGCCGGTACCGCGACCACGTGGATGGCCTGGTTGACGGAGTTGCGATGGTCGCCGGAGTAACTGGCGAACCAGCGGTCGATGGGGCGTGCGGCGCTCATGTCCATGCTGCCTCTTCTCCCGGCGGAGCGTGTGGTGCGCGCCCGGGCGGGCGCGCCGGTGGTCAGTCGATATGGATGCCGGCCAGCTTCTGCAGGGCCTCGGCGTACTTGTCGCGGGTGCGCGCGATCACCTCGGCCGGCAGTTCCGGGCCGGGGGCGGTCTTGTTCCAGTCCAGCGTTTCCAGGTAGTCGCGCACGAACTGCTTGTCGTAGCTCGGCGGGCTGGTGCCGACCTCGTACTCGTCGGCCGGCCAGTAGCGCGAGGAATCCGGCGTCAGCATCTCGTCCATGATGTACAGGCGGCCGTCGGCGTCGGTGCCGAACTCGAACTTGGTGTCGGCCAGCAGGATGCCGCGCTCGGCCGCGTACTCGGCGGCGAACTTGTAGATGCGCAGGGTCGCGTCGCGCACCTTCTCGGCCAGTTCGGCGCCCACCGCCTTGACCATCGCGTCGAAGTCGATGTTCTCGTCGTGGTCGCCCACCGCGGCCTTGGTGGACGGGGTGAAGATCGGTTCGGGCAGCTGCTGCGCCTGCTGCAGGCCGTCGGGCAGCTTGATGCCGCTGACCTGGCCGGTGCGCTGGTAGTCCTTCCAGCCGCTGCCGATCAGGTAGCCGCGGGCGATGGCTTCCACCGGCACCGGCTTGAGCTTGCGGGTCACCACCGCGCGCCTGGCGTACAGCGCCGGGTCCACGCCCTCGGGCAGCACGCTGGCCACGTCGATGCCGGTCAGGTGGTTGGGCATCAGGTGCGCGGTCTTGGCGAACCAGAAGTTGGAGACCTGGCACAGCATCTCGCCCTTGCCGGGGATCGGGTCGGGCAGCACCACGTCGAACGCGGACAGGCGGTCGGTGGCCACGATCAGCAGGTAATCGCCGGCCGGCGCGTCGGCCGGCAGTCGCTCGCGCGGGATATCGAACACATCGCGCACCTTGCCGCGGTGGCGCAAGGGCAGGCCGGGAAGATCGGATTGCAGCAGCGTGGTCGGCACGGGCACTCCTGGAACTTGGCGATGGAGCCGTCGGCACAGGACCCGGGGGGCCCGCGGGACGGCGGGCGGCCTAGTGTAAAGCGGTCCGGGGCCGCTGTGGCATAAAATGCGCCTCCGATCTTCAAGGCCACAGCCCCGCCCATGCGCTGGTACGGAAAACTGCTGGGATTCATCGCCGGCGCCCTGCTGTTCAGGCCCAACCCGCTGTTCGGCGCGGTGGTGGGCATGCTGCTCGGGCACGCCTTCGACAGCGACTGGTTCAAGCTGGGCAAGGACCTGCCGTACCGCGAACTGGGCGTCACCCGCGAGGCCAGCGACGCCGAGATCGACCTGGCCTACCGCCGCCTGATCTCCCAGTACCACCCCGACAAGCTGGCCGGCGCCGCGCCCGAACTGCGCGCCCAGGCCGAGAAGAAGGCCCGGCAGATCAACGCCGCCTACGACCGCATCAAAACCCTGCGCAAGCGCTGAAAGGCTCCGCCATGTCCAACTGCATCATCGCCCCGTCCATCCTCTCGGCCAACTTCGCCAGGCTGGGCGAGGAGGTCGACAACGTCATCGCCGCCGGCGCCGACTGGGTCCACTTCGACGTGATGGACAACCATTACGTGCCCAACCTGACCATCGGCCCGATGGTCTGCCAGGCGCTGCGCAAACACGGCGTGACCGCGCCGATCGACGTGCACCTGATGGTCGAGCCGGTGGACCGCATCGTGCCGGACTTCGCCGAAGCCGGCGCCAGTCTCATCAGCTTCCACCCGGAAGCCTCCAGGCATGTCCACCGCACCATCCAGCTGATCAAGTCGCACGGCTGCAAGGCGGGCCTGGTGTTGAACCCGGGCACGCCGGTGGAAGTGCTGGACTGGGTGCTGGAGGACCTGGACCTGGTGCTGCTGATGTCGGTCAACCCCGGCTTCGGCGGTCAGGCCTTCATTCCCTCCACGCTGGACAAGCTGCGCGCGGTGCGGGCGATGATCGACAAGCGCGGCAAGCCGGTGATCCTGGAAGTGGACGGCGGGGTGAAGGCCGACAACATCGGGCAGATCGCCGCGGCCGGCGCCGACGCCTTCGTCGCCGGCTCGGCCATCTTCAACGCCCCGGACTACGCGCAGGTGATCGCGCAGATGCGCGCCAACGTCGCCGCGGCGCGGGGCTGAGGCACGCAAGCCTCTCCTTCTACGGCTGGGTGCAGAATGCGGTGATCCCTGCTAAGCGAGGTTGAGATGTCAGAGTTGAACATCCGTCCGGCCGTCGCCGATGACGCCGGCCTGATCCTGCATTTCATCCGCGAGCTGGCGATCTACGAGAAGGCCGAGTCCTCGGTGCAGACCGACGAGGCCGGCATCCGCGCCAGCCTGTTCGGCGCCGGCGCGAAGGCGCAGGCGCTGGTCTGCGAGCGCGACGGCCAGGCCATCGGCTATGCGGTGTATTTCCACAACTACTCCACCTGGCTGGGCCGCAACGGCATCTACCTGGAAGACCTGTACGTCAGCCCGGAACATCGCGGATGCGGCGCGGGCAAGGCGCTGCTGCAGCACATCGCGCGGCTGGCGGTGGCGCAGGGCTGCGGCCGTTTCGAGTGGTCGGTGCTGGACTGGAACACGCCGGCGATCGATTTCTACCGCGCCGCCGGCGCGCTGCCGCAGGACGAGTGGACGGTGTACCGGCTGCAGGGCGACGCCCTGCAGCGGTTCGCCGAAGGCTGAGGGGCTGCGGGCGGACGGCAAAAAAAGGCCGTGGCGTCGCCGCCACGGCCGGGGGGAATTCGTGGGAGGCTGATCCTGCCTCCATCCATCGTCCCTGCTATGGCCTTCCATTCTCCGGGCGCACGATGACACTCCCATGACACCGCGCCGCCTTCCCCGGTAGGAGCGGCTTCAGCCGCGAAAGGGCTTCACCGATTAGCACCTCCGGCGAAATCGCAGGCAGTTGCCGAAGGACATGCAGAAAGCCCCATCGCGGCTGAAGCCGCTCCTACGTGAGGGCGGGGATGGTTGCCCGTGCAAGCGAATCTCCCCCTGCGGCGATGCACAACGGCCGCCCGAAGTGCGGTAGAGTTGCGCGGTGCCCATTCTGACGACCAAGCGTTCCCTTTCTTCCGCTCGCCGCTGGTGGCGATGGTGGCCCGTTGCCGTCGTCCGTACCGCCACCGCCGATTCCCGGAAGGAAGACCGTCTTGATCACGTTCGAGCAGTTCCAGCAGCAGGCCGCTGAAGGCCACACCCGCATCCCCGTCGTCCGCGAAGTGCTGTCCGACCTGGACACGCCGCTCTCGGTCTACCTCAAGCTCGCCGACGGCCCGCATACCTACCTGTTCGAATCGGTCGAGGGTGGTGAACGCTTCGGCCGCCATTCCATCATCGGCCTGCCCGCGCGGCGCATCTACAGCTTCCGCGGCCATACGCTGGAAGTGAGCGAGCTGGGCGAGGTGATCGAGCGGCGCGAGGTCGCCGACCCGCTGGCCGAAGTCGAAGTCCTGCGCGCGCAGCACTCGGTGCCGCAGTTCGAGGGCCTGCCGGGCTTCACCGGCGGCCTGGTCGGCTGGTTCGGCTTCGAATGCATCCAGTACATCGAGCCGCACCTGGGCGCCGGCGACAAGCCCGACGAACTCGGCACGCCGGATATCTATCTGATGCTGTCCGAAGAGCTGGCGGTGTTCGACAACCTCAAGGGCCGGCTGTACCTGATCGTGCATGCCGACCCGACGCAGCCGCAGGCCTGGGCGCGCGCCAACCGCCGCCTCGACGAACTGGCGCACCGGCTGCGCCAGGCCGGCGCCGGCTATCCGCAGGCGCAGGTGTCCGACGCCATCGACGAGCAGGATTTCCAGTCCTCCTTCACCCGCGAGCAGTACCACGAGGTGGTGCGCAAGGCGCAGGACTACGTGCGCGCCGGCGACATCTTCCAGGTGGTGCCGAGCCAGCGCCTGCGCGTGCCGTTCCGCGCGCGGCCGATCGACGTGTACCGCGCGCTGCGCGCGCTCAATCCGTCGCCTTACATGTATTTCATCGATGTCGGCGGCACCCAGGTGGTGGGCTCCTCGCCGGAGATCCTGGCGCGCCTGCGCGATGGCGTCGTCACCGTGCGCCCCATCGCCGGCACCCGCCCGCGCGGCGCCACGCCGGAGCAGGACAAGGCGCTGGAGGTCGAGCTGCTGGGCGATCCCAAGGAGCGCGCCGAGCACGTGATGCTGATCGACCTGGGCCGCAACGACGTCGGCCGCGTCGCCGAGCCGGGCACGGTCCGGGTGGGCGAGCAGTTCGTGATCGAGCGCTACAGCCACGTCATGCACATCGTCAGCGAGGTCACCGGCACGCTGAAGGCCGGACTGAGCTACAGCGACGTGCTGCGCGCCACCTTCCCGGCCGGCACCGTCAGCGGCGCGCCGAAGATCCGCGCGCTGGAGATCATCCGCGAGCTGGAGCCGGTCAAGCGCAACGTCTATTCCGGCGCGGTCGGCTACATCGGCTGGCACGGCGACGCCGACACCGCCATCGCCATCCGCACCGCGGTCATCCAGGACGGTTACCTGTACGTGCAGGCCGGCGGCGGCGTGGTCTACGACTCCGACCCGGACGCCGAGTGGCACGAGACCATGAACAAGGGCCGCGCGTTGTTCCGCGCGGTGGCGCAGGCGGCGAAGGGGCTTTGACCCTTGCCTCAGCGCCGCCGGTTTCCGACGTAAATGCCGTTCCTCTCGCCATGACAAGGAGTGCCACATGAAGTTTTCCCGCATGTTGCTGTGGTCGGCGTTGCTGGTTGCCGTGGTTCCGCAGGCATGGGCGCAGGCCAACTCGGTTCCCTCGCAACCGCATCTGCTGGTGAAGGGGGATGCGAGCCGCAAGGTGATGCCGGATCGCTTCGTGGTGAAGGTCGCGCTGGAATCGGTGGACATGCAGACCGATATCGCGCGACGCAAGGTCCAGGTCAATGCGGAGCGGATCGCGGCGTTGTTTGCAACGCATGGTGCCATCGCGGAGACCGTACGCATGGACAACCTGAGCATCGCGCCATCCACGCGCTACAAGAATGATGAGGAGGTGTTCCAGGGCACCGCCGTCAGCCGTGATATGGAGGGTGCGTTCGAGACGCCAGAGCGATTGCAGGCTTTCCTTGCCGAGTTGAAGGCTAGTAGTGAAGTGCAGGTGCGGACAGCCACTCCGGTTTATTCGGGCGAGGCGCGCCTGCGCGCCGAACTCAAGGCAGAGGCCGCAGCGCAGACGCGCACGTCGGCCAAGGGCCTTGCGGATGCCTACGGGGCGAAGATCATCGGCCTTTATACGATTTCGGATGTCGCCCCCAGTTTCGCCTACGGGGTGCAGGCGGGCAGCTGGCCGAGCGCCAACGGCGCCCGGGATTTTTACGAGAGGGGTGATTCGCTGGATCGTGTGCAGGTGAGCGGTTCCCGCGTTGCGGTGTCCCCCTTGCCTGCGCCCGGAGAACTGCTCACCGCCGCGCCCATCACCTACACCGAAAATGTCTACGCCATCTTCCTGATTAGCGACGGAAACTGAACCATGCTGTTGATGATCGACAACTACGACAGCTTCACCTTCAACCTCGTGCAGTACCTGCAGATGCTGGGCGCCGAGGTGAAGGTGGTGCGCAACGACGCGCTGAGCGTCGAGCAGATCGCCGCGCTCCAGCCCTCGCACATCGTGGTGTCGCCGGGGCCGAAGACGCCCGACGACGCCGGCGTGTCGCTGGAGGTGATCCGCCGGCTCGGGCCGTCCATCCCGGTTCTCGGCGTGTGCCTGGGCCACCAGGGCATCGGCCAGGTCTATGGCGGCCGCGTGATCCGCGCCGGCAACATCATGCACGGCAAGACCTCGCCGATCCGCCATGAAGGCAAGGGCGTGTTCGCCGGCCTGCCGGACCGCTACGAGGCCACCCGCTACCACTCGCTGGTGGTGGACAAGACCACGCTGCCGGCCGAACTGGAGATTACCGCCTGGACCGAGAATGCCGACGGTTCGATGGAGGAGATCATGGGCCTGCGCCACCGCGAGTACCCGGTGGAAGGCGTGCAGTTCCATCCCGAATCCATCCTCACCCAGCACGGCCACGCGCTGATGAAGAACTTCCTGGACCGCACGTGCTGATCGAACCTGCGCAACTGCTGCTGTTCGTGCTGGCCGGCTGGGTTCTGAACCTCACGCCCGGTCCGGACGTGCTCTACATCGTCAGCCGTTCGCTGCGTGGCGGGCGCCGCGCCGGATTCGCGGCGGTCGCGGGCATCAGCGCCGGCTGCCTGGTGCACGTGGCGCTGGCGTCGCTGGGGCTGGGTGTACTGCTGGCGACGTCGGCGTCGCTGTTCGTCGCGATCAAGTGGATTGGCGCGGCCTACCTGCTGTGGGTGGGCGTGCGCCTGCTGCGCAGCACCGCCGCACCGGCGGCGCTGCGGGAGGGCATCGAGCCTGGCGCCGGCGGCACCGCATCGTGGTGGCAGGTATTCGCCGGCGGCTTCCTGACCAATGTTCTGAATCCGAAGGTGGTGCTGTTCTTCCTCGCCTTCCTGCCGCAGTTCATCGCCCCGTCGGTGCAGGACAAGGCGCTGGCGTTCGCGCTGCTTGGCCTCGTGTTCACCGTCAACGCGCTGCCGGTCAACGCGCTCTACGTGCTGCTGGCCGACCGCATGCGCAGCAGCCGCTGGGCGGCGCGCGGCATGCAGTGGCTGGACAAGGTTGCCGGCGTGCTGTTCATCGGCTTCGGCGTGCGCCTGGCCCTGAGCGCGAGGCCGATGCCGTGAGCGATGCCGACCTGCGCCTGTTCGTGGTGATGCTCGGCGGCCGCCATGCGCGCGCCAATACCGAAGTGCATGACGTCGTGTTCGCCGTCGCGCCCACCATCGAGCGGAGCCATGCGCAGCTGCGCGCGCAATGGTTCGGCGAGGCGGCCGGGCTGCATATCGATTCGTGGATGACGGTCGACGGCGTCGAGCAGTGGCAGGTGCGCCTGTCCGCCGAGGCGCCGGCCACCGGTACGCCGAGACTCTACTTCGTCAATCTGGGCGGTTATGTCGACGGCGAGTTCGGCGAAGCGCACGGCTACCTGCTGGTGGCCGCCGCCGACGCGGTGGAGGCCAAGCGCAAGGCGCTACGGCAGGCGCAGGCGGAATGGGTCAAGCCGCACCGCGACGCCCTGCTCGAGGTGGACAGCTGCCTGCCCGTCGGCCCGATCGGCGGCCTGCACGTGCACCTGGTTCCGGGTGCACACGCCGGCATCGGCTGCCAGAGCGATTACATCGTCATTTCCTGATCCTGGAGTTGTCATGACCTTCACCGCGCAGGAAGCCCTGCAACGCACCATCGAACACCGCGAGATCTTCTTCGACGAGATGGTCGACCTGATGCGGCAGATCATGCGCGGCGAGGTCTCCCCGACCATGACCGCCGCCATCCTCACCGGCCTGCGGGTCAAGAAGGAAACCGTCGGCGAGATCGCCGGCGCGGCCACGGTGATGCGCGAGTTCGCGCTGCCGGTGGCGGTGGCCGACAAGTCCCGCCTGGTCGACATCGTCGGCACCGGCGGCGACGGTTCGCATACCTTCAACATCTCCACCTGCTCGATGTTCGTGGTCGCCGCGGCCGGCGCCAAGGTGGCCAAGCACGGCAACCGCAGCGTGTCGTCCAAGTCCGGCAGCGCCGACGCGGTGGAGGCGCTGGGCGCGGTGATCGAGCTCGGCCCGGAGCAGGTGGCGCGCGCCATCGAGCAGACCGGCATCGGCTTCATGTTCGCGCCGATGCACCACCCGGCGATGAAGGTGGTGGCGCCGGTGCGCCGCGAGATGGGCGTGCGCACCATCTTCAACATCCTCGGCCCGCTGACCAATCCGGTCGGCGCGACCAACATCCTGATGGGCGTGTTCCATCCGGACCTGGTCGGCATCCAGGCGCGCGTGCTGCGCGAACTTGGCGCGCAGCGCGCGCTGGTGGTGTGGGGCCGCGACAACATGGACGAGATCTCGCTGGGCGCGGGCACGCTGGTCGGCGAGCTGCGCGACGGCAAGGTGCGCGAGTACGAGATCCATCCGGAGGATTTCGGCATCGCCATGTCGGCCAGCCGCAATCTCAAGGTCGCCGATCCGGAAGAGTCCATCGCCATGCTGCGCGGTGTGCTCGACAACCAGCCGGGCCCGGCCAACGACATCGTCGCGCTCAACGCTGGCGCCGCGCTGTACGTGGCCGACGTGGCCGACAGCATCGCCGACGGCCTGGCGCGCGCGCGCGCGGTCATCGCCGACGGCAGCGCCCGCGCGCGCATGGAGCAGTACGTCGCCGCCAGCCGCGCGCTGGCCGGCTGATCCTTCTCCGCCCTTCACCCCGCCGTACCGCTTTCAGGAAAGCAGAACCATGAGCGACATCCTCAACACCATCCTCGCCCGCAAGACGCAGGAGGTGGCCGAGCGCAGCGCCCGCATGCCGCTGGCCGAGCTGAAGGCGCGCGTGGCCGACGCGTCGCCGGTGCGCGGGTTCGCCAGCGCGCTGCAGGCGGCCATCGCCAACGGTGATCCGGCGGTGATCGCCGAGGTCAAGAAGGCCAGTCCGTCCAAGGGCGTGATCCGCCCGGACTTCCGGCCCGCCGAGATCGCGGTGAGCTACGAGTTCGGCGGCGCCAGCTGCCTGTCGGTGCTGACCGACGTGGATTTCTTCCAGGGCGCCGACGCCTACCTGCAGCAGGCGCGCGAGGCCTGCACGCTGCCGGTGCTGCGCAAGGATTTCGTCATCGATCCCTACCAGGTGGTCGAGGCGCGCGTGCTGGGCGCGGACTGCATCCTGCTGATCGTCTCGGCGCTGGACGACCGCCAGCTGGCCGGACTGTCCGACCTGGCGATGACGCTGGGCATGGACGTGCTGGTGGAAGTGCACGACATCGACGAACTGGAACGCGCCATCCAGGTGCCGGTGCCGCTGGTGGGCATCAACAACCGCAACCTGCGCACCTTCGAGGTGTCGCTGGACACCACGCTGGCGATGCGCGAGGCGGTGCCGCGCGACCGCCTGCTGGTCACCGAGAGCGGCATCCTCGGCCCGGCCGACGTGAAGACCATGCGCGATGCTGGCGTCAACGCCTTCCTGGTCGGCGAGGCCTTCATGCGCGTGGAGGAGCCGGGCGAAGGCCTGCGTCAGCTATTCTTCAGCGCATGAGCGAGTCCTATCCTGTTCCCCGCGACGACGCGCCGCTGGTCGTCTTCGATTTCGACCACACCTTGTACGACGGCGATTCCGGCAGCCACCTGTTCGCCTGGCTGATCCGGCGCAATCCGCTGCGCATGCTGGCGGCGTTGCTGATCACGCCGGTGGCCGGTCCGCTGGTGGCGTTGTTGCCGATGCGTCGCTTCGGCATTTCCGGCTACGTGTGGATCGCGACCTTCGGCCTGCACCGGGCGCGCGAGTTCAACGGCATCATCGACCAGTACGTGCGCACGCACGAGGCGGACATCCGTACGCGGCTGCTGCCGCAGGCGCTGGAGGTGTTCGCCGCGCATCGCCGCGCCGGCGACCGGGTGGTGGTGGCGACCGGCGCGCCGCCGGAACTGGCGCGGGCCATCCTGGCCTTCGTCGCGCACCAGGACGTGCCGGTGATCGGCAGCGAGGTCGGACCGAGGCTGGGCGCGATGGGTGCCACCCGCCACTGCCACAACGAAGAGAAGATGCGCATGCTGCGCGAGCGCGGTTATGGCGACATCGCCATCGCCTATTCGGACAGCACCGCCGACCTGCCGCTGCTCAAGGCGGCGAAGGCGCCGGTGGTGGTCAACCCCAAGCACTCGCGCGTGGACTATTTCCGCAGGGTGCTTCCGGCCGGCACGCCGGTGTTCAACTGGGGATGCGTGGACCGAGGCGGCGACAAGGCCTGAAGATCGCGGGACATGGCCGACTGGCGGTGGGCCGCCTCGTGATTGCCAGCGGAATGATGCGGTTGCCGGCCTAGGCGAGCCAGCCGTGGAGCGCATGGCCGATCTGGAACAGGCTGATCGACAGCACCAGCACGCCCACCCCGACCAGCACCCAGCGCTCCTTGAGGCGCTTGACCAGCAGCGCCGCCACCGGCGCGGCCATCATGCCGCCGACCAGCAGGCCGGCGACGATGGACAGGTGCTGCAGCCCCATCGACAGCAGGAAGGTGGCCGAGATCGCCAGGGTGACGATGAACTCCGCCGCGTTCACCGTGCCGATGGTGGTGCGCGCCTGGCCGCCGCGCGCGAGCAGGGTCGAGGTCGCCACCGGTCCCCAGCCGCCGCCGCCGCTGGCGTCCAGCAGGCCGGCGAAGAAGCCGAGCACCGGCACCCGCTGCACTTCGCGCCCGGGGGTGAAGCGTCCGGCGGCACGGGCGAGGATGAAGATCGCCAACGCCAGCAGGTAGAGGTAGATGAAGGGACGGATGAGCTCGCCGGGCAACTGGGTCAGGCCATAGGCGCCGAGGGCACCGCCGGCCGCGCCGGGCAGGGCCAGGCGCAGGAACAGCCGCCGGTCGACGTTGCCGGCCACCAGGTGCGATACGCCGGAGGCGCCGGTGGTGAACACTTCGGCCGTGTGGATGCTGGCGCTCACCGCCGCCGGCGGCAGCCCCATGCTCAGCAGAACGGACGAGGACACCAGCCCGAACGCCATGCCCAGCGCGCCATCGACCAGCTGCGCGCCGATCCCGATCAGGATGAACCAGTAGAACTCGCTTCCAAATTCCATCATTGGAGCCTGCTGGCTTGGGGCGAATGCGTCAAGGAGATGGGGAGCAGGACATAGCTGTCCCGCTTTGAGGCTGGCGAAGCCGTGTTTCCGCCGAAATAGCCCCCTTTGGTAAAGGGGGCGCGCCGGCAGGCGTGGGGATTCGGGTGTTCAGTACGCCGGGGCCCGAAGTCTGCTTTGCAGACTTTGGGGTTGAAAGCGCGTATGCGCGCTTTCAGCGCGTCCCGTACAGCACGATCGTCTTGCCGCGCGCGTGCAGGATGCCATCGGCCTGCAGCTTCTTGAGCACGCGTCCGGCCATCTCGCGCGAGCAGCCGACCAGACGGGCGATCTCCTGCCGCGACACGCGCAGCTGGGTGCCCTGCGGGTGGCTCATCGACTCCGGCTCGCGGGCCAGGTCGTGCAGGGTGCGCACGATGCGGTCGGTCACGTCCAGGAACGCCAGGCGGCTGGCCTTGCGGCTGGTGTGCAGCAGGCGCCGCGAGATCTGCGAGCCGATCGCGTACAGCAGCCGCGGCGCGTCGGTCGACAGCGGCCCCAGGAACAGCTGGTGCAGGCGCTCGTAGCTGATCTCGGCCAGTTCGCAGGGCGTACGGGTGCGCAGGATGACCTCGCGCTTGTCCGATTCGATGAACAGGCCCATCTCGCCGACGAATTCGCCGGCGCCGAAGTACCCCAGCACCAGCTCGCGGTCCTCCTCCTCCTCGGCGATGATGCTGACCGAGCCGCTGATCACGTAATACATGGTGCCGGCCGGGTCGCCCGGGCGGAACACGTCGGTCCGCGTGGGGTAGCGACGGCGGTGGCTGTGGGCCAGGAAGCGGTCGATGGTGGCGATGTCCAGGGCCAGCGGGCTGGAAGCGAGACGCACGTTGGACACGGATTGGGTGTTCCCTGGGGTCATGATGACATTCATGTACAGATGATGAACCTGCTTGACGGGCAAGCTTAGCGAGGCCGGCCCGCAGGGGCAAACCCGGATTGACACGCACGTTTCGCCGGGGGGCAGTTTGCCCCATAATTGCCCCCTTTCCCACCATTCACAGGACCGACCGCCGTGGTCAAGCCGTTGCCTCGCCTGAGGTTGCAGGGTTTCAACAACCTCACCAAGGCGCTGAGCTTCAACATCTATGACGTCTGCTATGCGCGTACCGAAGAGGAGCGCCAGCGTTACATCGAGTACATCGACGAGGAATACAACGCCGATCGACTCACGCAGATCCTCACCGATGTGGCCGAGATCATCGGCGCCAACATCCTGAACATCGCCCGCCAGGACTACGATCCGCAGGGCGCGTCGGTGACCATCCTCATCTCCGAGGAACCGGTGATCGACAAGAAGGCCGCCGGCAAGGAGCTGATCTCCGACGCCGTGGTCGCGCACATGGACAAGAGCCACATCACCGTCCACACCTACCCCGAGACCCATCCGCAGGAAGGCATCGCCACCTTCCGCGCCGATATCGACGTCGCCACCTGCGGCGTGATCTCGCCGCTGAAGGCGTTGAACTACCTGATCGAGAGCCTCGAGTCGGACATCGTGATCATGGACTACCGCGTCCGTGGCTTCACCCGCGACGTGAAGGGCAAGAAGCACTTCATCGACCACAAGATCAACTCGATCCAGAACTTCCTGGCCAAGAACATCAAGTCGCGCTACGAGATGTTCGACGTCAACGTCTACCAGGAAAACATCTTCCACACGAAGATGCACCTGAAGGACTTCGACCTGGACCAGTACCTGTTCGAAGAGAAGGCCAAGAACCTGTCGTTCAAGGAGCGCATGAAGATCGAGGCGCTGCTGCGCCGCGAGATCGAGGAGCTGTTCCACGGCCGCAACCTGGCCGAGTGACGGTTACATGCGGTTCGGGTGCCGGTTGCTAGCCTCGCACCCCTGAAACACACGGCGGGACGGCCCGCCCCATGGCGCGATCCATGGACCACAGCCGACGGCGGCCCGGTGCGAAAGCACCGGGCCGCTTCTTTTTTGTCCCGAAACCAAGGAGCAATGCCATGGCCTGGATCTATCTGCTGGTAGCCGGTCTGTTCGAAGTCGTCTGGGCGATCGGCCTGAAGTACACCGAAGGCTGGACCCGCCTGTGGCCCGGCGTGGGCACGCTGGCGGCGATGGTGGTCAGCTTCTGGTGCCTGTCGCAGTCGCTGAAGTCGATCCCGATCGGCACCGGCTACGCGATCTGGACCGGGATCGGCGCGGTCGGCGCCGCGGCGCTGGGCATCGTGCTGTTCGGCGACAGCGCCTCGTGGCCGCGGCTGCTGTGCATCGGCCTGATCGTGTCCGGCGTGATCGGGTTGAAGGTGGTGGCGTAGTCCTGGCCGCGTCGCGGCCAAGACCCCCAAGGTTTGCGTTGCAAACCTTGGGCCCCACTCCGGAGCTGCCTATCCCCGCGGCTGTCGCCGCGCCCCCTTAACAGAAGGGGGCTCTGCTCCAGCAGGATCTGGAGGAGGAGCAGGGGGTGGCATCAGAGCCGCTAGGCGTAGTCCTGTCCGCATCGCGACCAGGACCCTCAGGGTTTGCTGCACAAACCTTGGGCCCCGCCTTCGGGTCTGCCCGTCCCCGCGTCTTCGGTGCGCGCCCTTGATAAAGGGCGCTCTGCTCCAGAGGGGGCGCTGGAGCAGGAGTAGGGAGAGCGTGTCAGAGCGGGTAGGCGTAGTCCTGTCCGCGTCGTGGCCAAGCCCCTCAGGATTTGCTGCGTAAACCTTGGGCTCCGACTTCAGGTCTGCCCATCCCCCGTGCCTTCGGTGCGCGCCCTTGATAAAGGGTGCTCTGCTCCAGAGGGGGGCTGGAGGTAGGAGTAGGGAGAGCGTGTCAGAGCCGGTAGGCGTAGTCCTGTCCGCGTCGTGGTCAGGACCCTCAGGGTTTGCTGCACAAGCCTTGGGCCCCGACTCCAGGTCTGCCTATCCCCGCGGCTGTCGCCGCACCCCCTTAACAAATGGGGCTCTGCTCCAGAGGCTGGAGGAGGAGCAGGGAGAGGCGTCAGAGCCGGTAGGCGATGGTTTTCATGGCCTTGGAGGCCAAGGCCATCACTGCCGGGATCGGCGGCGGCAGGATGCGCGCGCCGGCGTGTTCGGCATGGTCGGCATGGCGCGCCTCGTCGATCTTCATGACCTTGAGGATCTCCCGGCTGCGCTGGTCGGCGGGCGGCAGGGTCTCCAGGTGCTCGTCCAGGTGGGCCTCGACCTGGCGTTCGGTCTCGACCACGAAACCCAGGTTCCAGCCGTCGCCGCGCAGGCCGGCGAGCGTGCCGATGGCATAGCTGCCGGCGTACCACAGCGGGTTGAACAGGCTAGGGCGGCTGTCCAGTTCGCGCAGGCGGTCCGCGCACCAGCTCAGGTGGTCGGTCTCCTCCTGGGCCGCCTCCAGCAGGTGCGCGCGGGTGGACGGGTCGCGGGCGACGGCCGCCTGGCCGAAATACAGCCCCTGTGCGCAGACCTCGCCGACATGGTTGATGCGCATCAGGCCCGCGGCATGGCGTCGTTCGTCGGTTTCAAGCACGACGTCCGGCGTGTCGCCGGCCGGATTCGGACGGCTGGCGGGCGGATTGCCGAAGACCGTATCCAGGGCGCGCTGTGCCTCGGTCAGCAGGCGGTCCAGGGGCGTGAAGGCGCAGTCGGTGATCATGGCGTCCAGGCGGGGTGGGGTAGCCGGATTCTCGCCGCTGTCCCGGGGGCTGCCAAGGCCGGGCGGGCGGCAGGTTGCGCGGGGCGGCCGCGGCCGGTACAATCCCGCCTCTTGTGTTTCACCTTCACAACGCGTGGCAGAGTTCCGGCAGCGCATCGCCGCAATGAGCCCGACCTAACCTGAGTTCTTTCATGAGCACTTTCACCGCAAAGAACGAGACCGTCCAGCGTGACTGGTATCTCGTCGACGCCTCGGGCAAGACCCTGGGCCGTCTGGCCACCGAGCTGGCCCGCCGCCTGCGTGGCAAGCACAAGCCGGTCTACACCCCGCACGTCGATACCGGCGACTACCTGGTTGTCATCAATGCAGAAAAGATTGTCGTCACCGGCAAGAAGCTGCAGGACAAGCAGTACCACCGCTTCACCGGCTACATCGGCAACCTGAAGACCGAGACCCTGGCCCAGGCGCTGGAGCGCCATCCGGAGCGCGTGATCGAGATCGCCGTCAAGGGCATGCTGCCGAAGGGCCCGCTGGGCCGCGCCATGTACCGCAAGCTCAAGGTCTACGCCGGCGCCGAGCATCCGCACGCCGCCCAGCAGCCGCAAGTTCTGGATATCTAATCATGGCTATCACGCAAAACTACGGCACTGGCCGCCGCAAGTCCTCCACCGCCCGCGTGTTCCTGCGCAAGGGTTCGGGCAACATCACCGTCAACGGCCGTCCGCTGGACGAGTTCTTCGGCCGTGAGACCGCGCGCATGATCGTGCGCCAGCCGCTCGAGCTGACCAAGAACACCGAAAGCTTCGACGTCATCGTCACCGCCACCGGCGGCGGCACCACCGGCCAGGCCGGTGCGATCCGCCTGGGCATCGCCCGCGCCCTGGTCGAGTACGACGAAGGCCTGAAGTCCGAGCTGCGCAAGGCCGGCTTCATGACCCGCGACGCCCGCGAAGTCGAGCGCAAGAAGGTCGGCCTGCACAAGGCCCGCCGCGCCACCCAGTTCTCCAAGCGCTGATCCATCGCGCCTGGCGTGGACTCTTTCGGGAGTCCGCTGGGAGAACAAAAGCCCGGCTTCGGCCGGGCTTTTGTCGTTCCAGGGTCGGTGTTTCGTGTGCCGGATGTCGCCAGGAAGATCTGCTCGTCGCCGGAGGCATTTCGATGGCTTGCCCGGCCGCGCCATGGAGGCGGGAACAAAAAGAAAGGCCTGATCTTTTGATCAGGCCTTTCGTGTTTGGCAGCCCCGGAAGGATTCGAACCTCCGAATGCCTGAGTCAGAGTCAGGTGCCTTACCGCTTGGCGACGGGGCTAGGCAGGGGTGGATTATCGCACGCCTCGGCGATGGAGGCCATATTCCCCGGGTAGCGGTGTGCTTCATCAAAAAAAGGACCAGATCTTTCGATCTGGTCCTTTGGTGTCTGGCAGCCCCGGAAGGATTCGAACCTCCGAATGTCTGAGTCAGAGTCAGATGCCTTACCGCTTGGCGACGGGGCTGTGGTTGTCGGGAGCCGGGCTCCGTATCCCTTGGTGGCTATGGGTGGACTCGAACCACCGACCCCAGCATTATGAGTGCTGTGCTCTAACCGGCTGAGCTACATAGCCTCAGGGAGCCCGCAATTCTGGGTATCCCTGGTGTTTCTGTCAACTATTTTTTTCCGCGCTTGTGGCATTGCGGCGGCCATGGCAGAGTCCGGACCAGTAGAACTTTAGGAGTCCGCATCGTGATCGATCCGGACGGCTATCGACCGAACGTCGGCATCGTGCTGATGCGGGAAGACGGGCAGGTGTTCTGGGCACGACGCGTGCGCCGGGATGGCTGGCAGTTTCCGCAGGGCGGCATGAATTCCGACGAGACGCCTGTCGAGGCCATGTATCGCGAGTTGCAGGAAGAAACCGGCCTGCTGCCTGAACACGTCGAAGTGCTGGGGGCGACCCCGGGCTGGCTTCGCTATCGGCTGCCCAGCCGCGCCATCCGCCGTACCGAGAAGCAGATCTGCATCGGCCAGAAGCAGGTGTGGTTCCTGTTGCGGCTGACCGGCGACGAGGCGCATGTGTGCCTGGACCATACCGAGGCGCCCGAGTTCGACCATTGGCGATGGGTGGATTTCTGGTACCCGGTCGAACACGTGGTCATGTTCAAGCGCGGCGTCTATGCACGGGCCCTGCGGCACCTTGCGCCGCTGGCGCGCGGGATCGCCGGCCAGGGTGTCACGGCCATGCCCAAGAGCGCGCAGGAAGCCTGGATGCCGGGTCACGCGGCGGGCCATGACCGTCCGCGTAAGCGCCCACGCAAGCGCGGCTACTGGCCGAAGAAGGTGCAGGGCGAGGGGCCGACGGCCTGACGGCGGACTGATCGAGAACGATTCATCCTTTTGATTGACAATCGTTCTCGTTTCCGTTGGAATGGTTTCCGGCCGCTCCGGCCTGCCCTGCCAAACGCCCCGTGTACGTCTGCATCTGCAACGGTGTCACCGATCACCAGATCCGCGAAGCCGCCGACAACGGCGTCAGTTCGGTGGCTGAGCTGACGATGCGTACCGGCTGCGGTTCCAGCTGCGGCTCCTGCCTGGAGATGGCGGGCGAACTCCTGACCAAGGCGCGTGCCATGCGCGACCTGCCGCTGCCCATGCTGGGACTGGCGAAGGTCGCCTGAGCTTCTTCGCGTTCCGGCGCACGCACTTCCGTAATGCCCTGAAGTTGGCGCACGTCCCGCACGCGATCTTCCGTCGCGGCTTCATGTGTCGTCCCACGCTCGTTTGCCTCTCTCCCGCGATGACGATGCCGCAGGCATCGCAGGGTGTCGCAACGATCATCCGTCTTCTGCCGAGAACGCAGCGCGGCGCAGGCATGCATGGATCAATGCGTACGATTCGCGTTCCTTCATCCTGCTGCGCGTGACGGTAAAGTGCGCGCGTTCAACGCGTGCAGGAGCATCCACATGAAAGGCGACGCCAAGGTCATCGAATTCCTCAACAAGGTGCTCTACAACGAGCTGACCGCGATCAACCAGTACTTCCTGCACGCCAAGATGCTGAAGAACTGGGGCCTGAAGGAACTGGCCGAGCACGAGTACAAGGAATCCATCGACGAGATGAAGCATGCGGACGCCTTGTCCGACCGCATCCTGTTCCTCGAGGGCCTGCCGAACTTCCAGGCGCTGGGCAAGCTGCGCATCGGCGAGAGCCCGATCGAGATCCTGCGCTGCGACCTGGCGCTGGAGACCTCGGCGGTGACGGTGCTGCGCGAGGCGGTGGCCTACGCGGAGAGCATTGGCGACTACGTCAGCCGCGAGCTGTTCGTGAAGATCCTCGATTCCGAGGAAGAGCACATCGACTGGCTGGAAACGCAGCTCGACCTGATCGAACGCATCGGCGAGCCGAACTACCTGCTGACCAAGCTGGACGACTGAGTCCGCCACGCTCCGGCGCCTGCATGCGGCGCCGCGAGCGGTTCATGGCCACATCGGATAGGCGGTTCGAAATGGCCGCCGCAATGGCGGCCCGCCACTATCCAGGCCGTAGCCGCCGTCTGGCCGCTCCCATGCGCCGCGTGGATCTGACGCACATCACCTGCGTCCGCGGAGAATCTCCGCGCCACCGAAGGCACGAGGCCGCCGCTCAGGCCCGCATCGCCTGTTCGCCGCGCATGTCCGACTGGTAGCCGATCAACGCCAGCCGCGCGCGGGCGAACTCGGCGATGATCAGGGCGACCATCACCGCCGGGCGCTCGAGCTTGCCGGCGCGCGCGGCAAGCTCGACGCGGCGCGCCGCCGCCGACAGGGCGAGGGCGCCGACATTGGCGCTGGCCGATTTGAGGCTGTGCGCCAGTTCGCGCAGCTGGTCCAGGTCGGGCACGACCGCGGCTTCCTGCAGCTGGCGCACGAGCGGGGTGGTGTCGTCGAGGAATACGTCGATGATGGTGGCGGTCTCGGGGCCGGCGATCTCGCGCAGTTCGTCCAGCACCTCGCGGTCGAGCACGGGCAGGGCGGTGGACTGCGTGGCCGATGCCGGGGCCTCCTCGACCGCGGAAGGCGCCGGCGGCACAGGCGCGCTGCCGGCGTGGGCCACCGGCTTGCACCAGCGCAGCAGGCAGGCCTGCAGGCCTTCGCGCGAGATGGGCTTGGACAGGTAGTCGTCCATGCCCGCGTCCAGGCAGCGCTGGCGGTCGCCGGCCATGGCATTGGCGGTCATGGCGATGATCGGCAACCGCGCGGCGCCGGCGGCCGCTTCGTGCTCGCGCCAGCGGCGGGTGGCGGCATAGCCATCCAGTACCGGCATTTGGCAATCCATCAGTACCGCCTGGTATGACCCAGCGTGCAGCTTCTCCAGCGCGAGTTCGCCGTTGATCGCGGTGTCGATCCCGCAGCCGATGACGGCCAGCAGCTTCTGCGCGACCAGCAGGTTGACCGGGTTGTCCTCGACCAGCAGCACCCGCGCGCCGACCAGCCCCGCGCCGTGCTCCTGCGCCGCCGCACCGGAAGGCGCGGCCATGCCGGCGATCGCGCCCGCAGCGTGCGGCGCGAGGTCGGTCGTGGGCGCCGGCGGGGTTGCGGCCGACAGCGCCGCGCGTAGTTCCGCTTCCGATGCCTGCCGCGATACCACGGTCGCGCCCTGCTGGAGTTCGGCGGGCAGCGGCGCGTCGCCATGCAGCCAGACCAGCCGGTGGTCGCCGCCGGCACGCTGCAGCGCCGGGGCGCCTAGGCGCAGCGACTGCAGGTCGCCGATCACGGCATGCCAGTGCGACGGACTGCCGCCGGCACGCAGCCGGTCGAGCGCTTCCTGCACGGTATCGACGGTTCTTACCTCGAACCCGCCGTTCGGCAGCACGAGCTCCAGGCGCTGCCGCAGACGCGGGTCGGTGGTGACCAGCAGCACGCGGGGCTGGGTGCCTTGCGCCGGCGCGCGCAGGTCGCCGATCACCTTCAGCAGCGGGATCTCGAACCAGAACGTCGACCCCTGGCCGGGTACCGAGTCCAGGCCGATCCTGCCGTGCATCAGGTCGATGATGCGCTTGCAGATGGCCAGCCCCAGCCCGGTGCCGCCGTACAGGCGGGTGGTGGAGGCGTCGGCCTGGGTGAAGGCGCTGAACAGGCGTTCCTGTTGTACGGCGTCGATGCCGATGCCGGTATCGCGGACCTCGAAACGCAGCAGGTGCTGCGCGTTGGTCTCGCCCAGCCGCCGCACGTGCACCTGGATGCCGCCGCGCTCGGTGAACTTGATCGCGTTGACCACCAGGTTGCTGAGGATCTGCCGCAGGCGCACCGGATCGCCACGTACCGCCAGGCGCACGGCGGGGTCCAGCACCAGGGCGATGTCTAGTCCCTTGTGCTGGGCCGAGCGCTGCATCAGCTGCAGCAGCGAATCGAGCAGTTCGCGCAGGTTGAAGGTGGTGATCTCCAGCTCCAGCCGCTGCGCTTCGAGCTTGGAGTAGTCGAGGATGTCGTCGACGATGCGAAACAGCGCGCGCGAGCTCTCGCTGGCGGTGTTGAGCATCTCGCGCTGTTCCGCCGCCAGCGGGCCCTGCGCGACCATTTCCAGCATCGGGATGATGCCGTTGAGCGGGGTGCGGATCTCGTGGCTCATGGTGGCCAGGAATTCGCCCTTGGCCAGCATCGCCGCCTCGGCGTCCTGCTTGGCCTGCAGCATCTGCTGCTCCAGCTGGACATGGCGCTGCTGTTCCTGGCGCAGGCGCTGCAGTTCGCGCTCGTTGTCGCGCGAGCGTTGCGCGAACGCCTCGGACGTATCGGCCAGGGCGCGCGCCGCCAGCGCCGCCAGCAGGCCGCACAGGCAGGCCAGGCCCGCCAGGGCCGTGGCGACGGGTTGCGCGGGTGCCGGCGGCGGAAGCCAGGGCGCCGCGCCGGCGGCGACCGCGAGCATCGCCGCGGCCATCGCCCAGCGGTTCGCCGCACGCATGTCAGAGCACCGCGTTCTGGAAATCGAAATCCAGTTCGCTGCCCACCGACTGCACGACGTTGCCCTGGATGAAATCCACGCCGCTCATCCACATCGCGGCGGCGGCCTGCGGATCCTCGATCTGCTGGCCGATGATCTGCAGGCCGGCGCGGTGCGCGGCATCGATCACGCCGCGCAGCTCGTCGCGCAGCGCCTGGCTGCCGTGGCTGCCGGCGAAACGCCCGGCCATGCGCACGAAGCCCAGCGGCAGCTGGGTCAGCAGGGCGTTGGCTTCGTCGCCGGGTTCGAACTGACTGAGACAGAACTGCACGCCGGCCGGCATCAGCTTTTCGCAGAACTGCTGCAGCGTCACCGCATGCACCAGCGCGTCGGCCAGGCGCACGTCGATCACCAGCGCGCTGCCGGCGATCTGCCGGTCGGCGATTCCCTTGAGCAGCCAGTCGGCGAACGCCTCGCGGGCTAGGGTGCGCAGCGACTGCGATACGAACAGGCGCATCGGCGGCACGGCGTGCTGGTAGCGGTGCAGCAGGCCGAGCGCGTGGTCGAGCACCTGCTGGTCCAGGTCGCCGATGCGCCCGGCCGCCTCTGCCGCCGGGATCACCTGGCCGGCGGAGAGCAGGGTGCCGTCGTTGCGGCGCAGGCGCAGCAGGACCTGGTACTGCGCGGTGTCGCTGCCGGCGACGGCGACGATCGGCTGGTAGGCCAGTTCGATATGGCCTTCCAGCAACGCGAGGTGTTCCTGCGCCGCGGCGTCGTTGTCGCACTGGAAGGCGGCCACGCCATCGGTGAGCAGGCGCGCCTGCAGCGCTGTGCGCTCGACTGCCTCCAGCGCGGTGCCGGCGTCCTCGAACCCCTGCGACAGGCGGGCATGGCCGATGGCGCAGCGCAGGTGCAGCGATTCGTCCTCGCGCACCAGGAACGGGTGCGCGGACAGCGCCTGGCGCACGGACCGGGCGAGGGCGTCGACCGCATCCTCGTCCAGGCCGCGGGCCAGCAGCAGGAAGCTGTTGTCGTTCAGCCGCGCCAGCAGATGCGGGCGTCCGGCCTCGGCCAGGCGCCGGCCGGCCTGCATCATCAGGCGTTCGAAGGCGGCGTAGCCGTAGCGCTCGCGCAGGCCCAGCGCGCTGGCGATCTCGATGAACATCAGGCCGCCGCGCTCGGACGCGGCCAGCGCCGCGTCCAGCTGCAGCATCAGGTTGTGCCGCGTCGGCAGGCCGGTCTCCGGGTTGTTCAGCGCCGGGCCGGCCGCCGCGCCCTGCGACTGCTGGCGCGACCGGCGGATGCGGTTGGCCACCGCCGCGACCAGGTGGCGCGGGCGGATGGGCTTGGTCAGGAAGTCGTCGGCGCCGCTGTCGAGCACCTCGAACTGGCGTTCGGGATCGGGGTCGCCGGTCAGGAACACGATCGGCAGCAACTGCTGCTGCGGGTTCTGGCGGATCAGCGCGGTCAGGCGCATGCCGTCCAGCCCGGGCATGTGCAGGTCCATCAGGATCAGGTCGGGGCGGTGTTCGGCGATAGCCTGCTGCACGCCCTCGGCGTCCATCTGCACGATGGCCTGCATGCCCGCGCCATGCAGCACGCTCTGCGCGAACAGCGCCTGCGAGCGGTCGTCCTCGACGATCAGCACCCGGTAGGGCGCCTCGGCGGCGGCGGGCAGGCCCGCGTCCGGCGCGTCCGTGGCGCCGGCGGCCGGCTGGGCGATGTGCGCGCGCACGGCTTCGGCCGGCGGCGCGTTCTCCACGCTCCAGCGCTGCCAGTAGTCCGCCGGCGGGACCTCCGCGCGCGACAGGCGGGTGGACGAGGTGGGTGTGTCGTTGCTGGCCATCGGTGCTCCCCGTAACCCGTGGATTATGCGGTCATGGCGCCGGCGGCAGCGAATGGTCCCTGGCCGCGGCAGGGGTGTCGGCCGGTCGCGGCGGGGCGGCGAACAGGCGCTTCATCCCGCGCCAGAGCGCGCGCCACACCAGCCATACCGTCAGCGCGCCGAGCAGGCTCGCGCCCAGCACGAAGACCAGCGCCAGCCAGGGATGGGCCAGCGCCAGGGCGAGCCCGGCGATGACCACGCCGTCCTCGGCCACCGAGGCGGCCCAGTTGCTGGCCGGCTCCGGGGAGGTATTCAGCAGGGCGCGGGTGCCGGCCTTCAGGCCATGGCTGGCCAGCGCCACGCCGGCGCCGGCGGCGAGCGCGCCGGTGCCGAGCTGGCCGTTCTGGGAGAACGTCGCCGCCGCCAGGAAGGCGCCCGCGGGCACCCGGGCCAGAGTCTGCAACAGGTCCCAGATCGAATCCACGCCCGGGATCTTGTCGGCGAAGAACTCGGTGGCCGCCAGCGCGGCCGAGGTGCCCAGCACCCACCACGACTGCGTGGCCTGCAGCGCGGGCGGCAGGTCGACCCAGCCCAGCACGCCGGCCAGGCCGACGCCGAACACGGTCAGGTACACGCGGATGCCGGCCAGCCAGGCCAGCAGGATGCCGATGACGAATACGTGGGCTTCGGTCATGGTCGCGGGCTCCCGCGGGAACTGTGAGCAGGATCGCAACTATCGGCCATGCCCCGGGCGATTGCCAGATCCGGGCGGGCCGCGACGGGAGTCGTTTACACTGCCGGACCGTTTCAACCGGAGCGAAGGTGCCGCCCGCGGAGGACCCGGCACCGGCCTCGCCATGAGCAACCGATCCCCGTCGCGTTTCCAGATCACCCTGCGGGGGGCGTCGCAGCGGCCGGCCTGGACGTGGCTTGCCCTCCTCGCCGCCGCCTGGCTGCTGTCGCTGCTGCTGGTCGGCTGGCTGGCCGCCCGCTACGCCTCGCCGGACGCCGGCGGGCTGCGCGAGCGCCTGCGTCAGGGCGAACGCGAGGTGGCCGCGCAACGCGCGGAGATCGAGGAACTGCGCCAGCGGCAGGCGACGCTGGAAGCGTCGGACCGGATCAGCCGCGCCGCCAATACCGAGGTGCAGGCGTCGCTGGCCGAACGCGACGAGGAGATCGCCGGCCTGCGCGCGGACGTGGCGTTCTACGAGCGGCTGGTGGGCGCCACCAGCCAGCGCAAGGGGCTCAGTGCGCACTCGGTGGAGTTCTCGGCCGAATCGGCCGGCAGCTGGCATTACAGCGTGGTGCTGACCCAGAACCTGAACCGCGGCGCGATCAGCCAGGGGCAGATGCGCTTCTCGGTGGAAGGCGTGAAGGACGGCAAGCTGGCCACGGTGACCTGGGACGAACTGCACCAGCGCCGGGAGGTGCCCGGGCAGGCGTATTCGTTCCGGTATTTCCAGCGCCTGGACGGCAGCGTGATGCTGCCCAAGGATTTCACCCCGCAGCGTGTGCGAGTCTCGCTGGCCGGGCCCGGGGGGAGCGCGACACAGACATTCGATTGGAAACTCGCCGGCAACGGCAGAGGGGAGTAGGCATGTTCAAGAACAAATCCAGCCGCGACAGCCACCTGGTGGTGGACGCGCTGATCGGGCCGCAGGTGGTGATCCGGGGCGACGTGGTGTTCAGCGGCGGCCTCTATGTGGAGGGGCGCATCGAGGGCCGGGTGATCGCCGAGGAGGGCGCCAAGGCGGTGCTGACCCTGGCCGAACAGGGGCATATCGAAGGCGAGGTGCGGGCCTCGGTGGTGGTGCTCAGCGGGCGCATGGACGGCGATGTCCATGCCGGCGAGCGCATCGAGCTGACGCCGACCGCGCGGGTCAACGGCAACGTCCACTACCAGGTGGTGGAGATGGGCGCCGGCGCGCAGCTCAATGGCCGCCTGGTGCACGCGGCGGCGATGGCCGCGCTGCCCTCGCCCGAGGCGGTGGCGATGCAGGAGAAGGCTGAAGCGGCGGAGGCTTGAATCGGCGCGCGGCCGTCCCCATGCTGGGCGCATGAGTACGCTCGTTTCCCTGCCCGGCGCAACGGCCGCCCCCGACTACCAGTCCCTCGATCGCCCGCTCAACTTCACCGCGGCCGCCGCGGCCAAGGTGAGCGAGCTGATCCGCGACGAGGGCAACGATGCCCTGGCGCTGCGCGTCTACATCCAGGGCGGCGGCTGCTCGGGCTTCCAGTACGGCTTCGAGTTCGACGAGAACCGCGCCGAGGACGACCTGGCGGTGGTGACCGACGGCGTGACCCTGCTGGTCGATCCGCTGAGCCTGCAGTACCTCATGGGCGCCGAGGTCGATTACGCCGAGAGCCTGACCGGCGCCCAGTTCGTGATCCGCAACCCCAACGCCCGCACCACCTGCGGCTGCGGCAGCAGTTTCGCCGTCTGAGCGGGCGCCGGCGTGCCGGCATCCTTCCGCGCCATCCACCACCACCGTGGATGCGGCCCGGCCGCCCCCGGGAACTTCTCGCCGCCGGTGTTTGCCGGTAGGCTCCCGACGATGCCTGTTTCCGATTCTTCCCTGCCCGGACATGCCTTCGCCGGCGCCGCGCTGGATCGCGCCGATGCGCTGCGCGACGACGCCGAGGTGCTGGCGCGGCTGTGGCCCGATGCCCGGGTGCTGGTGCTCGACGCCGATGGCACCGCCTTCGCCGACGCTTCCGGCCAACCCTTTCTGACCAGCGGCCGCGAACTTGGCGGAGGGCCGGGCGCGGCCATCTTCCTGGGCATGCAGCAGGAGCGCGCCTGGTTCGTGGTGGAAGCGGCGATGGTCACCGCGCGGGCGCCGGGACGGCTCGACCTGCGCCGCGCCGCGGCCGAATGGCCGGCCGAGGTGGCGGGCGTGTTCTGTTACGCGCGCGGCATGTCGTACTGGCATTCGCGCAACCGTTTCTGCGGCGTCTGCGGCGCCGCCGTCGCCTTCGCGCGGGGCGGCTTCATCGGCCGCTGCGGGCAATGCGGCACCGAGCACTACCCGCGCGTGGACCCGGCGGTCATCGTCGCGGTCGAACACGACGGCCGCCTGCTGCTGGGGCGCCAGTCGAACTGGGCGCCGCGGCGCTGGTCGGTGCTGGCCGGCTTCGTCGAGCCGGGCGAGACCTTCGAGCAGACCGTGGTGCGCGAGGTGTTCGAGGAAACCCGGGTACGGGTGATCCAGGCCGAGTACCTGGGCACCCAGCCCTGGCCCTTCCCGGGCGCGCTGATGGTCGGTTTCCGCGCCACCGCGCACGGCGACGCGCCGTGCGTGGACGGCGAACTGGAGGACGCGCGCTGGTTCGATGCCGACGAGGTGGGCGCGGCGCTGCGGCGGGATGCGGACGACGACGGCCAGGGCATCCTGCTGCCGGCGCGCATCTCGATCGCGCGCACGCTGGTCGAGGACTGGTACCGGCGCCAGCGGTCATGAGCGCGCGGGCCGCCGGCTGGGCGTGCGCGCCTGCGCCGGTATGGCGGGGCCTACAATCCTGGCCCGGAGGAATCGCATGTTCACGACCCTGGTAGCGGTGATCGCGGCGCTGGTCCTTGGCCATCTGGCGCCCGCGCCGATGGCGGCCCTGCGCGACTGGCGCTGGTTCGGACGCTGGCTGGGCTGGCTGCAGGCGCATGGGAGCGAGGTGGCGACCGGCCGTTTCGGGCTGGTGCTGGCGATCGCTCCGGTGGTGCTGCTGGTCGCGGCCGTGCAATGGCTGCTGGCCGGGCGCCTGTATGGACTGCCCGCACTGCTGTTCGGGATCGCGGTGCTGGCGCTGTGCTGGGGTCCGCGCGACCTGGACCGCGACGTCGAGGCGGTGATCGATGCCGAGGACGCGGCCAGCCACGATGCGGCGGTCGCGCAGTTGCAGGCCGCTGGCGGCAGCCTGCGCACCGATGCGCCGATGCTGGTCGATGCGACCCTGCTCGACGGCCTGCGGCGCTGGTTCGCGCCGCTGTTCTGGTTCCTGCTGCTGGGACCGCTGGGCGTGGTGCTGTATCGCCTGCTGGCGCAGGCCGTGCAGGGGCCGCAAGCGGACGCGGTGGCCGCTGCCAGCCGCGAGGGCGGCGCCTGGGCGCTGGCGCTGCTGGAATGGCCGGTGGCGCAGCTGATGACGCTGTCGATGGCGCTGGTCGGCAATTTCGACACGGTGTTCTCGGCCTGGCGCCGCGCCGGCGGCAACCGCTGGGCGCTGGACCTGGCGTTCCTCGGCGAGGCCGCGCGCGCCGGCGTGGGCATGGAACTGGCCGAAGATGCGGCCGATGCGCGCGAGGCGGGCCTGGTCCCGCATGCCGAGCGCCATCCCGAGCTGCGCGATGCGATGAGCATGGTCTGGCGCATGCTGCTGCTGTGGATGGCGTTGCTGGCGCTGCTGATCATCGCCGGCTGGGTGGGTTAGCGGCGCGTTCCGGATGCGTGGTGCCGCCGGTACCGCGCCCTGTCATCCCGTGGTGGATCGTGCGGAGTGTGACGGCAGGCCGGGCGATCCACTCCGCCCACCGGATGTCATGTCGCAGCGGTACTCCAGGGAGTGCTTTCATCCCGGTGCCGGCCGATTGAACAGGTACGGCGGCAGGGTGCGGGCGACGTGCGCCATGCGGGCAGGCGTCGCCATGCCTGGCGCGTTGCCGCGCACCGAGGCGTCAGCCTGGCGCCAGCCAGTTGAATGGATACCAGGGCAGGTTGCGGGCAACCCAATAGGCCACGATCGCGACCATCCATGCCATCGGCCGCGCGAACAGCCGGACCAGTGGCTGCAACTGCGCCGGCAACAGGCCGGCGCCATGCAGCGCCATCACCAGCATGGGCGCCATCGAAAGCACCAGCAGGGGATTCATCGCCATGGCCTGGGCCAGGTCGAAATGGACCAGGGCGTGCAGGCAGCGGGTACTGCCGCACCCGGGGCACCAGAGGCCGGTCAGCGCGTAGAAGGGGCAGGGGGGAAGCGGATTGCCCGGCTGGTTGGGGTCGATGCGGCCCAGTATCGCCACCGCTCCCAGGCCCACGCTGGCCATGGCAGCCAGGGGCGCATAACGGAACAGTCGCTGCGGGAACTTCATGGAAACGAAGCAGCAGGCCGGCCGCCAGGGCGACCGGCCTGCGCGGACCTCAGTAGCTCGAACCGCCGCTCATCGCGCCGCCGATGCCGAGCACGAAGAAGAAGATCAGGTACAGCACGACCATCACCACCCAGGCCAGCGCCGACCAGATGGCCCACTTCTTGGCCTTGTCGGCGGCCTCGCGGGCGCCGGCGACATCACCGGCGGCCAGCAGGCCGTTGACCTTGGCGGCGTGGATGATCGACACGATGCCCAGCGGCAGGCAGCACAGCACGGTGGACAGGATGGCCCAGACGAGGTTGTTGGAAACGACGGGACTGCTGGTGTTCACTGGAAACTCCTTAGTTGAAAAATCAGCGTGACTTGCAGGCATTCGCCGCGGTCAGCGACGAGACGATCATGGCCGTGACCCAGCACAGCGGCCAGGTGACGAAGCCGATGAGGACGAAGCACAACAGGACATTGACGAAGGTCAGCGCCCAGTAGCCGAACATGATGACCAGGCCGGTGCCGACGTTGCCCGCGTACATGTGGCCGATGCCGAAGGTCTGCAGGAACAGGCCCGGCAGCACTTCCAGCAGGGCGGCCACGCCGCCGGACTTCTGCGGGTGGTAGTAGTGGTGCACCTGCTGCGGCGGCGGAACGGCGGGAGGGGGCGGTGGGATGTCCATGTTTCCTCGGTATCGGCGGGTGCCGCGCGTTCCCTGCAGCCGCATTGGGGTGGCTAGCGTAGCGATTTGTCCCGCAGGCGGTAAAGCAGGTCAGGCATCGTCGCCGCGCAGCGCCCTTACCCGGGCCTCCAGCGCGGCGGCGTCGGTCGCCGCGCCGTCGACCGCCGGCCCGGCGACCACCTCGACGCGGGCGCGGAAGCGGCGCGGCACCCGCATCCGTCCCAGCCGGGTGTCGCGGCGGCTCCACATGCTGGCCCACATGCCCTTGAGCGCCAGCGGCACCACCGGCACCGGCCGCCGGGCGAGGATCTTCTCCACGCCGGACCGGAACGGGGCGATCGCGCCGTCGCCGGTCAACGCGCCCTCGGGAAAGATGCATACCAGCTCGCCTTCCGCCAGCGCGGCGTCGATGGCGTCGAACGCGCGCTGCATCAGCTCGGCGTCCTCCTTCGGGCTGGCGATGGGAATGGCCTTGGCGGTGCGGAAGATCCAGCGCATCACCGGGATGTTGAAGATCCGGTAGTACATGACGAAGCGCACCGGGCGCGGTACCACCGCCGCCAGGATCAGCGCGTCCATGTAGCTGACGTGGTTGCAGACGATCAGCGCCGGGCCTTCGTCGGGCACGTGCTGCTCGATGCCGGCCGGGCGCAGGCGGTACAGCGCGCGCACCATCACCCAGCTCAGGAAGCGCATCAGGAACTCGGGCACGATGCTGAAGATGTACGCGGCCACCAGCACGTTGGCGATGGCCAGCGCCAGCAGCAGCTGCGGCACGCTCCAGCCCAGCACGCTCTGGGTGAGCAGCCCGGCCATCGCCGCCAGCACGATGAAGCCCGAGTTCTGGATGTTGAGCGCGGCGAACACGCGCGACATCTCCGATTTCGGCGTGCGGCTCTGGATCAGAGCGAACAGCGGCACCACGAACAGGCCGGTGAACAGGCCGATGCCGAGCAGGTCGACGACGATGCGCACGCTGCCGGGCTGGCGCAGGAAGCCGGCCACGTCCAGCCCGCTGGCGGCCACCGCGCCGGTGCGGGCGAAATAGAGGTCGAACAGGAACGCGCTCATGCCGAACGCGCCCAGCGGCACCAGGCCGATCTCGACGGTGCGTCCGGACAGCTTCTCGCACAGCAGCGAGCCGGTGCCGGTGCCCACCGAGAACAGCGCCAGCGCGAAGAGGTACAGGGTCGAGCCGCCGCCCAGGTTGATCTCGGCGTAGGTCGGCAGCTGCGAGGTCAGGATGGTGCCGACGAACCAGAACCAGGACACGCCCAGCACCGCGTTGCGCACCGCCTTCTGCTTCCTGGCCATGCGCAGCACGGCCAGCGACTCGGACAGCGGGTTCCAGTTGATCCTCAGGTCCGGCGCGCCGGCATCCACCTTGGGGATCAGCCGCGCGGCGATGTTGCCGGCCAGCGCCAGCGCGATCACCGCCACCGACGCGACGACGGGGCCGTGGCTGCCGGCCAGGGTGAAGATCATGCCGCCGGCGATCATGCCGCCGAGGATGGACAGGGAGGTGCCCATCTCGACCAGGCCGTTGCCGCCGGTCAGTTCCTCCGGCTTGAGGATGGACGGCAGCACCGAGTATTTCACCGGCCCGAACAGGGTGGACTGCAGCCCGGTGCAGAACAGCGCCACCAGCAGCACCGGCATGCTCTGGGTCAGGAAGCCCAGCGCCGCCAGCGACATGATCGCGATCTCCATGGTGGTGGTGACGACGATCAGCCGCTGTTTTTCGAGCTTTTCGGCGAACTGGCCGGCCAGCGCCGAGAACAGGAAGTAGGGCAGGATGAAGATCGCCGGGGCGAGCATGGCGTAGATGCTGCGCTCCTTCGTGCTCACGCCGAGGAAGAACAGCAGGCCGATGATGGCCTGGCGGTACACGTTGTCGTTGAAGGCGCCCAGCGCCTGGACGACGAAGAACGGCAGGAAGCGGCGCTGTCCGAGCAGCGCGAACTGGTTATGGCCGGCCACGTGGGTTCCTTGGTTTGCGGCGCACCTTAGCAGGTTCGCCGGACGCCCCGTGCGTCGCCGCGGCGGGCAGCAGCTCGAGCAGGGCGCGCGCGGCGGGGGTGGGATCGGCGCGCCACACCACGCAGGTGCGGAAGCGGAACGGCTCGGCCAGCGGGCGCACGTCGACGCCCGGCATGCGCGCGGCCATGCTGTCCGGGAGCGCCGCCACCGCCAGCCCGGCGGCCACCAGCTGCCGCAGCAGTTCGCCATGGCTGACCTCGTACTGGAGCTGCGGGGCGACGCCGCGTTCGAGCAGGGCGTCGTCCATCATCCGCCGCACGCCGGCGCCGGGCACCAGCGCCGCCAGCGGCACGCCGTCGAGCGCCTGCAGCGGCACGCGCCGCATCGCCGCCAGCGCATGGCCGGGCGGCAGCAGCAGCGACAGGCCTTCCTCGTCGAGCAGGCGATGCTGCGCCGGCAGCGGCACCTGCGGGCCGACGCCGACCAGTGCCACGTCCAGCCGGCCTTCGGCCAGTTCGGCCAGCAGCTCCTCGCTCATGCCCACGCGCAGGTGCACGTCCACCGCCGGGTGCGCGCCGCGGAACCGGGCCAGCAGGGCGGGCACGTCGACCACGCTGAGCGCGGTGATCTGGCCGATGCGGATGCGGCCGCGCACCGTGCCCAGCGCCAGCGCCATTTCCTCCTGCAGGCGGGCGGCGGCCTGCAGCGTGAGCCGGGCATTGCGCAGGAACACCTCGCCGGCGGCGGTGGGCCGCACCTGCCGGTGCCCGCGCTCGAACAGGCGCGCGCCGAAGGCCTCCTCCAGCCGCGCCACCTGGTGGCTCAGGGCCGACTGCACGGTGTGGCAGCGCGCCGCGGCGGCGGTGAAGCCGCCTTCCTCGGCCACGGCGACGACGAACTCCAGCTGGCGCAGGGTGAACATGCCATCACTCAAGCAGATGGAAGGAATGATGACAATACATTTGTGTCATCCATGGCGCGCCCACAGACTTGGCGCCCGTTCCTTCCCTACGGCACCGCGATGACCTCCGACTCCGTTCCTTCCAGCGCCCTCGCCCAGTCGCGGGTGTTCCTGCTGGCCGCCGCCGCCGGCCTGATCGTGGCCAGCAACTACTACGCCCAGCCGCTGCTGCAACTGCTGGGCGATGCGTTCGACCTGGGCGCCAGCCAGGTCGGCTGGGTGGTGACCGTGGCCCAGCTGTCCTATGCCGCCGGCCTGCTGCTGATCGTGCCGCTGGGCGACCGCCTGGAGCGGCGCCGGTTGATCGTGGCGCTGTTCGTGCTGGCGGCGGCGGGGCTGGTCATCAGCGCCAGCGCCGGCCATTTCGCGCAGCTGCTGGCCGGAACGGCGCTGAGCGGACTGGCCGCGGTGGCCGCGCAGGTGATCATCCCGCATGCGGCGACGCTGGCGGCGCCGGCGCGGCGCGGCCGGGTGGTCGGCACGATCATGGCCGGCCTGCTGCTGGGCATCCTGCTGGCGCGCACCGCGTCGGGCGTTCTGGCCGGCATCGGTTCCTGGCATACCGTGTACTGGGTCGCCGGCGCGGCGCTGCTGCTCATGGCGGTGGCGCTGGCGCGCGCGCTGCCGGCCTACCGGCCCGGCACCACGCTGTCGTATCCGCGCCTGATCGCCTCGGTGCTGGCGCTGCTGCGCGACGAGCCGGTGCTGCGCCGGCGCTCGCTGCTCGGCGCGCTGCTGTTCGCCGGCTTCAGCGTGTTCTGGACGCCGCTGGCGTTCCTGCTTTCCGGTCCGGCCTACGGCTATTCCATCGCCACGATCGGCCTGTTCGGGCTGGTCGGCGCCGCCGGTGCGCTCGCGGCCAGCCGCGCCGGGCGGTTGAGCGACCGCGGCCGGGGCCGGCAGGTGGCCGTCGGCGGCCTGGTGCTGTTGCTGCTGTCGTGGCTGGTGCTGCTGCTGGCGCCGGTCTCGCTGGCCGCGCTGGTGGTGGGCGTGTTGGCGCTGGACGTGGCGGTGCAGGCGGTGCACATCGACAACCAGAGCACGATCTACCGGCTGGACGAAGGCGCGCGCAGCCGCATCACCGCCGCCTACATGACCTGCTACTTCATCGGCGGCGCGGCCGGTTCGGCGCTGGGCACGCTGGCCTGGACCCGGCATGGCTGGACCGGCGTGTGCGTGGTGGGCATCGCGCTGGCGGTGGCGGCGCTGCTGGCGCTGCCGCGCGCGTCGGCGCGACGCTAGGCGGCACGCGCCGCGGCGGCCTGCGCCGGCCCGCCCACCGCCTCGTCGGCGGCGACGCGCAGGCGCGGCAGCAGTCGCAGGATCAGCGCCAGCTGGGTGCGCACCAGCCGCGACTTGTCGTCGATGTCCTCGGGCAGCTGTTCCAGCGCGTCGGCCAGCGCGATCTCGTCTTCCCCGGCCGCCGGCGCGCTCCGCCGTTCCGCCAGCGCCGTGGACAGGCCGGCCAGCGCCTGCTGCAGGCAGTGCTGCGCGCCGCCGACCAGCGGATCGTCGCTCACCGCCGCCTGCGCGCGGTGCGCGCCAAGCGCGGACAGGTAGCCGAGCAGGGTGTTGGACAGGGCCAGGAAGCGGAAGCCCGCATCCAGGTTGCCGCGCGCGTAGCCCGGCTCGCGCAGCATGTTGGACAGCGCCACCGACAGCGCGACGTCGGCGTTGTGCATGTCGCGGCGGGCGATGCGGTAGGGCAGGTCGTCGCGCATGCCGCTGCGGTACTGGCCCAGCACCTCGTCCAGGTAGCGGGTGCTGGTGGCGATCACCTGCGCCATCACCCGGTGCAGGCGCCGTCCCTGCCAGTCGGGCAGGATCAGCAGCGAAGCGGCCGCGGCGATGGCGCAGCCGATCAGCGTGTCCAGCAGCCGCGGCCAGATCAGCACGAAGCCGTCGCCGAGCAGGTTGAAGCACAGCAGCGCCATGGTCGTGATCGCGGCGGTGGCGATCACGTAGCGGTCGGTGCGGGTGACGAAGAACAGCAGCGCGGCGGCCAGCGCCAGCAGCAGCTGCAACGCGGTGCCGGGGAACAGCTGCATCAGCGCCCAGGTCACCCCCAGGCCGACCAGCGTGCCGCCGATGCGCTGCACCAGCCGCAGCCGGGTGGCGCCGAAGTTCGGCCGGCATACGAACACGATGGTGAGCAGGATCCAGTAGCCGTTGCTCGGATGCACCAGCTTGAGCAGGACATAGCCGGCGATCAGCGCCAGCGCGATGCGCACGCCGTGGCGGAACAGCAGCGAGCCGGGCGTCAGTGCCTGGCGCAGGCGCGTGGCCATCTCGCGCAGGGTGTGCGGCGAGGAATCGCGCAGGCGGGTGTCGATGCCTTCCAGCGGCGTGTCGGCCAGCGACGCCTCGGACAGCTGCCGCGCGATGCTGGACAGGTTGGTCGCCAGCAGCTGCAGCGAGCCGAGCAGCCGCTGCCAGCGCGGGTTGCGCTGGTCGCGCAGGTACTGCAGCGAGTGCTCCAGGTCCTGCCCGGCCTGGCGGTTGCGCTCGCCGTAGTCGAACGGCTGGCGCAGGCGGATGGCCTGGCCCAGCGCCACGCAGGCGCCGCCCTGCAGCGACAGCAGGCGGCGGCAGCGGTACAGCACGTCGCTGTGGAAGAAGGCCTCGGTCAGCGCCTCGTAGGGATAGTGCGAGGAACTGGCGCGCTCGTGGAAATCCTGCGCCATGTAGTACAGGCGGAAGTACAGCCCGGACTGCACGCCGGGCCGCCCGGAACGGCCGAAGCGGCTGAGGATCGCGGTCTTGGCGGCGTTGAGCGCCTGCACCACGCGCACGTTCTGTTCGGCCAGGGCCAGCCGCCGCGCTTCCAGGTCGCCATGGCGCACCGGCTCGAACAGGTCGGCTTTGAGCTGCAGGTAGCGCCCGAGTTCGCCGAACAGCCGCGCCAGCCGCTCGCGCACCGGCCGGTTGGCGAACATCACCGTCCACAGGATCGACAGCGCGCCGTACCAGGCCGCGCCGGCCAGCATCTGCGCCACGTCACGCCAGGCGGCACCGGTGCCGGCGCCGCGGTGCTGGTCCATGGCGATCATGGTGTAGATCGCCAGCGTCACCGTGGCCTGGCCGATGGAGGCGTAGCGCTCGCCCAGCGCACCGAGCAGGGTCAGGGCGAAGGCGGCCAGCGCCAGCGCCGCGACGAAGGGCAGCGGCCAGTCGAACAGGTGGATGACCGCCGCGGCCGCGGCGACGAAGCACAGCAGCGACAGCAGCACCGACTTGCTGCGGCCCCAGCCGTTGTCGTCGGTCTCGGCCACGGCGCTGGCGATGGTGCCCAGGAACAGCGAGGGCAGCGGCTGCAGGTCGCCGCGGTACCAGCACACCGCCATCAGCGTGCACAGCGCGATGGACACGCGCAGTCCGTAGCTGGCCTTCTCGTGGGCCCAGAGCCGGTTCAACAGGCGTTCGGTGGGGCGCATGCCGGTGCCGTGGATCGCGAAGCGTGGGGATGCGCCAGCTTGCCGTGCGGGCATGAAAGCAGCAAGGCGGTGGGGCAATGCCCCGGGCGCGAAGGAACGCGCACTTTAGGAGCGCACTTCAGTGCGCGATGGGGCTCTACCGGGAAAGCCCCATCGCGCACTGAAGTGCGCTCCTACAGGCATTCCGGAGAAAGCGCCAGCGCAGCAGACTCCGCTCTACCGGGGCGGGGCATTGGCCTCGCGCATGAAATCGACGAACACCCGCAGCTTCGGCGCGAGCTGCGCGCGCGACGGGTAGTACAGGTGGAAACCCGGGAACGGCGGCTGCCATGCGTCGAGCACGCGCAGCAGCCGGCCGGCGGCCAGGTCGTCGGCCGCGGCGGCCTCGAACACCTGCGCCAGCCCCTGGCCGGCGATGGCCATGCGCCGGCCGAGCCCGCTGTCGTTGAAGATCGGCCCGCCGCCGACCTCGATGCTGAAATCGTGGCCGTCGCGGGTGAACTCCCACGGCATCAGCCGGCCGTCGCTGCGGCGATAGCGGATGCAGGCGTGCGCGGCCAGCGCCTCGGGCGTTTCCGGCGCGCCCTGCCGGCGCAGGTAGTCCGGCGCGCCGACCACCACCAGGCGTTGCGGCGGCCCCAGCGGCACGGCGACCATGCCGTCGGCCAGCGATTCGCCCAGGCGGATGCCGGCATCGAACCCCTCGGCCACCAGGTCGGTCAGCGCCGCCTGCACCGCCAGTTCCACCTCGACATGCGCAAAGCGCGCGGAGAAGGCCGGCAGGTGCGGCAGCAGCATCTGTTCCACCACGATCCGCGGCGCGGTGATGCGCAGGCGCCCGGCGGGGACGTCGCGGCTTTCCTCCAGCGCCTGCAGCGCGCCGCCGATGCGCGCCAGCGCCGGCGCGGCCTCGCGCAGCAGGCGCTCGCCCGGTTCGGTCAGGCCGACCCGGCGCGTGGTCCGGTGCAGCAGGCGCACGCCCAGCCGCCGCTCCAGGCTGCGTACCGACTGCGAGGCCGCCGAGGCCGACATGCCCAGTTCGATCGCCGCGCGGCTGAAGCTGGCATGGCGCGCGACGCAGGCGAAGGCGGCCAGCGCCGGCAGCAAGGACGGCTCGATTGTGAAGTCGTGCTTCATTGAGGTTGCAGATTATCCGGATTTATCGGCGCAAGTCCGCCCTCTACAGTGGCCTTCCCCCGATCTGGAGCACCGCCATGCAGACCCGCATCCTCGGCCGTAACGGCCCCACCGTCTCAGCGCTCGGCCTCGGCTGCATGGGCATGAGCGCGTTCTATGGCGGCCGCGGCGACGATGCCGCGGCCATCGCGGTGATCCACCGCGCGCTGGAGCGCGGCGTCACCCTGCTCGACACGGCCGACATGTACGGCCCGCACACCAACGAGAGGCTGGTCGGCCGCGCCATCGCCGGGCGCCGCGAGCAGGCGTTCCTGGCCACCAAGTTCGGCGTGCGCCTCGATCCGTCCGACCCGCAGGCGCGCGGCGTCGATGGACGGCCCGAATACGTGCAGGCCGCCTGCGAGGCCAGCCTGGCGCGGCTGGGCGTGGACCATATCGACCTGTACTACCAGCACCGCGTGGACCCGGCCGTGCCGATCGAGGAAACGGTCGGCGCGATGGCGCGGCTGGTCGAGCAGGGCAAGGTGCGTTACCTGGGCCTGTCGGAGGCGGCGCCGGAGACGATCCGCCGCGCGCACGCGGTGCATCCGCTCACCGCGCTGCAGACCGAGTACTCGCTGTGGTCACGCGAGCCGGAGGAGAACGGCGTGCTGGCCACGGTGCGCGAACTGGGCATCGGCTTCGTGCCGTATTCGCCGCTGGGCCGCGGTTTCCTGACCGGCGCGATCCGCACGCCGGAGGATTTCGACGCGGACGACTACCGCCGCCACTCGCCGCGCTTCCAGGGCGACAACTTCGCCCGCAACCTGGCGCTGGTGGAACAGGTGCGCGCGCTCGCCGCGGCCAAGGGCGTCAGCGCCGGGCAGCTGGCGCTGGCCTGGGTGCTGGCGCAGGGCGAGGACCTGGTGCCGATCCCCGGCACCAAGCGGCTGGCCTACCTGGAAGAAAATCTCGGCGCGCTGGACGTGGCGCTGGATGCCGGCGACCTGGCGCGGATCGACGCGGTGTTCCCGGCCGATGCCGCCGCCGGCGCGCGTTATCCAGCGTCCAGCATCGGCAGCGTGCACCGCTGAGGCCGGCGCAGGGGTGCCCGGTAGGAGCGGCTTCAGCCGCGAAAGGGGCTTTACCGACAAGGCCCCTTCGCGGCTGAAGCCGCTCCTGCGGTGTGTGGTGGCTTGCGCTTACTGCTGCTCGCGGGCGATGGCGCGCCAGCCGATGTCGCTGCGGTGGAACTCGTGGGCCCAGTGGATCTTCGCCACGCCGGCATAGGCGTGCCGCTGCGCATCGGAGACGCTGTCGCCCAGCGCGGCCACGCACAGCACGCGGCCGCCGGCGCTGACCACGTTGCCGGCGGGGTCCAGCGCGGTGCCGGCATGGAACACCTTGGCGCGGGCCGGCACCTCGGCCAGTCCGCCGATGACGTCGCCGGTGACCGGCGTTTCCGGGTACGGCCTGGCGGCCATCACCACGCCCAGCGACGGGCGCGGGTCCCACTGCGCCTCGACGCCGGCCAGCGCGCCGTCGATCGCGGCTTCCACCAGGTCGACCAGGTCCGACTGCAGGCGCAGCATCACCGGCTGGGTTTCCGGGTCGCCGAAGCGCACGTTGAATTCGATCACCTTCGGCGCGCCGCTGGCGTCGATCATCAGGCCCGCATAGAGGAAGCCGGTGAACGGCATGCCGTCGGCGATCATGCCGGCCACTGTCGGCTCGACCACCTCGCGCATCACCCGTGCGTGCACGTCCGGCGTCACCACCGGCGCCGGCGAGTACGCCCCCATGCCGCCGGTGTTCGGGCCGGTGTCGCCGTCGCCCACGCGCTTGTGGTCCTGGCTGGTGGCCATCGGCAGCGCGACGCGGCCGTCGACCATCGAGATGAAGCTGGCTTCCTCGCCTTCCAGGAACTCCTCGATCACCACGCGCGCGCCGGCATCGCCGAAGGCGTTGCCGCCGAGCATGTCGCGTACCGCCGCTTCGGCTTCGTCCAGCGTCATCGCCACGATCACGCCCTTGCCGGCGGCCAGGCCGTCGGCCTTGATCACGATGGGCGCGCCCTTCTCGTGCAGGTACGCCAGCGCGGCATCGACTTCGGTATGCACGGCGTAGAACGCGGTGGGGATGCCGTGGCGGGCGAGGAAGTCCTTGGCGAAGGCCTTGCTGCCTTCCAGCTGCGCGGCGGCGGCGGTCGGCCCGAAGATGCGCAGGCCGGCGGCGCGGAACGCATCGACCACGCCGGCCACCAGCGGCACTTCCGGGCCGACCACGGTCAGGCCCACGGCCTCGTCCTGCGCCAGCTTGAGCAGGCCGGCGATGTCGGTGACCTTGACCGCCACGTTGCGGCACCGGCTTTCGGTCGCGGTGCCGGCATTGCCCGGCGCGACGATCACTTCGTCCACGCGCGGGGACTGGGCCAGCTTCCAGGCCAGGGCATGTTCGCGGCCGCCGGAGCCGATGACGAGGATCTTCATGGGGTCAGTTCCTGTGGGGCATTCAAGGGGAAGAACAGTCGGAGGCCTTCAGCGTGGCCTCGAAGAACATCGCACCATCGGCGTCGACGAAGCGGCGGCGCACGCCGCCACCGGTGGCGTAGACGGGCGCCAGCGCGGGGTCTTCGCACAGCTCGCGCATCGCCTGCTGCTCGTCGTCGCGCAGCGCGTCGAATACCTCGGGCCTGGCATTGGCCATGGCCCGGGTGATGTCCGGGGAGCGGATCACCAGCACCAGGTCGCCGCCGTGGCGGTGTACCGATTCGACCACCAGTCCGTCGCGGTAGGGCGCCGGCAACTGCTTGCCGAGCGTGGCGATGGCCTGCTGCTGCGCATCGTCCAGATTGCCCTTGCCGCAGGCGGCCAGCAGCGCCGCCAGCAGGGCAGCGGCAAGCGCGCGCAGGGCCGGACGCAGCGATGGCGCGGCCGCGGCGATGGTGGGCAGTCCTGCCTGCAGGGATCGATGCCGTGGCCGCATGCTCAGTGCTCGACGTAGAGCGATTCGAGCTGGTCGTCGAACGCAAAATTGTTCGTCATCCAGGCATCGCGCGGGCGGTAGAAGCTCACGCGCCAGCGCAGCGCGTGCTTCTCGAACTTCTGCAGGTAGACGTAGCGCACGAACGACTGGCCGATGCGCTCGGTCTTGACCAGCTCGTAGCCCAGCGGCTTGCCGAAACGGGCTTCGATCACCTGCCACTGTATGCCCGCATTGCTGGTCTGCCCGTCGATCTCGGCCGGGTCCATCGGCCAGTAGGGCTTGAGCACGGCGAACGCGGCACCCGGCGGCTGGGTCATGGCCACGTCCATCATCTTGCGCGACAACGCCAGGGTGTCGGCCTCGCTGCGCAGCGTTTCCGCACCGGCGACAACGGGAAGGACCAGCAGCAGGAGGGCGAGGAGGATGTGCTTCATCCGCTGCGGCCTCAGTGGCGGAAGTGGCGCACGCCGGTGAACACCATGGCGATGCCGTGCTCGTCGGCCGCGGCGATCACCTCGGCATCGCGCATCGAACCGCCCGGCTGGATCACCGCGGTGATGCCGGCTTCGGCGGCGGCATCCAGGCCGTCGCGGAACGGGAAGAACGCATCCGATGCCATCACCGAACCCGGCACCACCAGGCCGGCATCGGCGGCCTTGATGCCGGCGATGCGCGCCGAATACACGCGGCTCATCTGGCCGGCGCCGACGCCGATGGTGCGTTCGTCCCTGGCATAGACGATGGCGTTGGACTTGACGTACTTGGCCACGCGCCAGGCGAACAGCAGGTCGCGCAGCTCGGCTGCGGTCGGCGTGCGCTGCGTGACCGTCTTCAGCTCGTCGGCGGTCATGCCGCGGTTGTCGGCGCTCTGGATCAGCAGGCCCGAACCGATGCGCTTGGTGTCGTAGTTGTTGCGCGCGTCGCCGGCCGGGATGCGCAGCACGCGCACGTTGGCCTTCCTGGTGGCGTATTCCAGCGCGGCCGGCTCGTAGTCCGGGGCGATCAGCACCTCGACGAACTGGCGGTCGAGGATGGTCCTGGCGGTGGCCGCGTCCAGCGTGCGGTTGAAGGCGAGGATGCCGCCGAAGGCGCTGGTCGGGTCGGTGTTGTAGGCCAGCTCGTAGGCAGCGCCGACATCGGCGGCCACGGCCACGCCGCAGGGGTTGGCGTGCTTGACGATGACGCAGGCCGGCACCTCGAACTGGCGCACGCATTCCCACGCGGCGTCGGCGTCGGCCAGGTTGTTGTAGCTCAGTTCCTTGCCCTGCAGCTGCACGAAGGTGGCCAGCGTGCCCGGCACCGGGTACAGGTCGCGGTAGAACACGCCGCTCTGGTGCGGGTTCTCGCCGTAGCGCAGGTCCATGACCTTGATGAAGGACGAATTCATCTGCGCCGGGTACTCGTCGCGCACCGGCACCGCGGCGCTGGTGTCGGTGACGGCCGACAGGTAGTTGCTGATCGCCGCGTCGTACTGGGCGACGCGGTTGAACGCGGCCACCGACAGTTCGAAACGCTTGGCGGCCGAGAGCTGGCCGTCGTTGGCGGCCAGTTCGGCCAGCAGCGCGTCGTACTGGTCCGGGCTGGTGGCCACGGCGACGCGGGCGAAGTTCTTGGCGGCGCTGCGCAGCATGGCCGGGCCGCCGATGTCGATGTTCTCCACTGCGTCGGCGAGCGTGCAGTCGGCCCTGGCGGTGACCGACTCGAACGGATACAGGTTCAGCACCAGCAGGTCGATCGGCGCGATGCCGTGTTCGGCCATCACCGCATCGTCGGTGCCGGCGCGGCCGAGCAGGCCGCCGTGCACCATCGGGTGCAGGGTCTTGACCCGGCCGTCCATCATTTCCGGGAAGCCGGTGACGTCGGACACGTCCCTGACCGGCAGGCCGGCCTCGCGGATCGCCTTGGCGGTGCCGCCGGTGGACAGCAGTTCGACGTTGCGGGCGGCCAGCGCGCGGGCCAGATCGACCAGGCCGGTCTTGTCGGAAACGGACAGCAGGGCCCGGCGCACGGGCAGCAGATCAGCGGACATTGGGGGGCAGGGGAAGCGGAAGCGGGCCGGTATTGTAGCGGCCCCCGCCGGCGCTCGCGGCGCGACTGCCTTTCGCCGCGGCGTCCCCTGCCTTGCGTAGGAGCGGCTTCAGCCGCGATGGCGCTTTACCGGGAAGGCCTCTTCGCGGCTGAAGCCGCTCCTACGCAAGGCAGCGGTACTGGCCTCAGGCCAGCCCGTATTCCTTGAGCTTCTTGCGCAGGGTGGCGCGGTGGATGCCGAGCAGTGCGGCGGCGCGGCTCTGGTTGCCTTCGCAGTGGTTGAGCACTTCCACGAACAGCGGGATTTCCATCTCGCGCAGGACGATCTCGTACACATCGTCGGCCTCGCAGCCGTCCAGGTCGCGCAGGTAGCGCCGTACGGACTGGGCGACATGTTCGCGCAGCGGCGGCTTCGGAGCGCCACGACTGCTGTCAGGACGGGGGGGGGCAGCGTTCAAGGGAGTTCCCGGATTCAGCGGAGCCGGCGCGGCGCGCCCGGCGTGGGGAGGGGAGTCTAGCGCGTGGGCGAGGGGGCTGCCATGCCGGTCGGTACGGTCAGCGGAACTCGAAGGTATAGGCCACCGTGGCCGCCGAGGGTTCGCGCAGCAGGAACGCGACCTGCGCGCTCTGGCCCGGTTCCAGCCGCTGCGCCGGGTCGTGCGCGGCGCCCAGGTAGTCGCGCGGTTGCAGCAGGCGGCGCCCGATCACGCGGCCGTCGGCATCGGACAGCGCCAGCGCCAGCGCCGGCCAGGCCTGCGCCCAGCGTGCGTCGTTGCGGAAGCTGGCCTGGACCTGCAGCACGCCCTGGCGACCGGCCAGCGGCCGCACTTCGCGCTGCAGCATGGTGTACGCCTCGGGCTGGTGCCAGGCCGGCACGCTGCAGCGCAGGACCGCGCACAGCCCGGCCACGACCGGCCGCCAGCCGGCACGCGCCGCGAGCGCGGCGCGGTCGGCGACCACCACCTGGACGGCGAGCAGCAGCGCCAGCGCGGCCAGCAGCAGCCATTGCCAGCGCGGCGTGCGGCGTGCGGGAGCGGCCGCCGTCGACGGATGCCGCAGGAAGCTCGGCGCGATGCCGCCTCCCTGCCGCGCGACGTCCTCGTCCTGTTCCACCGGCGCGCCGTCGCCGACGTTGTCCGGTGATTCATCCCGTGCCTCCGCGATCGCGGGAGGTGCTTCAGTTGCCGGAGTCTCCGCACCGGCGTCGGCGTCGGCGTCGGCTTCCGCGGCTGCCGGCTCCGTGGACCGCGGCGTCGCCCCGCTCCGCAGGAGCGTGGCCAACGAGGGACGGGGCGGCGTGGTTTCTTCGCTCATGGCGGGGCGGTCGGGGACGCTGCCGTCATTCAAGCACGGCGAACGCCGGTGATGCGCATCCAGTCGCCGTCCTGCACGGCTTCCAGCCGCTCGAACCAAGGCGCGTAGCGTTCCAGCAGTTCGCCTTCCTGGCCATGCAGGATGCCGGACAGGGCGATGCGGCCGCCCGGCGCGACGCGCGCGGCCAGCAGTTCGGCCAGCGCGTCCAGCGCCGAGGCAAGGATGTTGGCGACCACGACCGGATAGGTGGCGGCCGGTTCGTCCCCGGGCAGGTACGCGGCGATGCGCACGCCGTTGCGCTCGCCATTGTCGGCGGTGGCGGTCAGCGCCTGCGGGTCGTTGTCCACGCCCACCGCGGCGGCGGCGCCGAGCTTCAGCGCGGCCAGCGCGAGGATGCCCGAGCCGCAGCCGAAATCGAGCACGCTGCGGCCGGCCAGTTCGCCGTCGGCGGCCAGCTGGTCGAGCCAGCGCAGGCACAGCGCGGTGGTCGGGTGGGTGCCCGAGCCGAACGCCAGCCCGGGATCCAGCCGCACCACGGCGGCGTCGGCCGCCTGCGCCGCGTCGGGCAGCTCATGGTTCCACGGCACGATCCAGGTGCGCTGGCCGAACCGCATGGGCTGGAACTGGTCCAGCCAGGCGCGTTCCCAGTCCTCGTCCTCGACCGCGCGGAAGCCGGCGCTGCTCCAGTCCAGGCCGGCGTCGAAGGATTCCAGCGCGGCCAGCAGCGCCAGCGCGTTGGTCTCGGCCGGAAACAGCGCGGTCAGCACCAGTTCGTTCCACAGCGGGGTCTGCCCCACGCCCGGCTCCAGGATCGCGCGTTCGTTGCTGGTGTCGGCATCGGCGTCGAGCATCGTCACCGCCAGCGCGCCGACGTCCTCCAGGGCGTTTTCGTAGCGGGGTTGGGTGGCTTCGGTGCAGCGCAGGGTGAGTTCGAGGAAAGGCATGGGGATGACGGCGACAACGGAACGGAAGCGGGCATCCTAGTCGAGGCGGCGGCCGAATGCGCGCGGTGCCCCGCTGGGTGAGCGCGTAGGAGCGGCTTCAGCCGCGATGGAGCTTTCCCGAAAATTCGTGGGGAAGCCCCATCGCGGCTGAAGCCGCTCCTACGGGTGCCGGAACGGAAGAAGGCGGGTTGCCCCGCCTTCTTCCATCACCGCACCGGTTGTATCGCTCAGGTCAGCGCGATCGACTGGTTCTTGCGTTCGGCCAGGCGCTTTTCCAGGTAGTGGATGTTCTGCCCGCCGCCCTGGAAGCCCTTGTCGCGCATGATGCGCTGCTGCAACGGGATGTTCGTCTTGATCCCGTCCACCACCATCTCGCTCAGCGCCACCCGCATGCGGGCGATGGCGGTGTCGCGGTCCGATCCGTGCACGATCAGCTTGCCGATCATCGAGTCGTAGTTGGCCGGCACGCGGTAGCCGCCATAGATGTGCGTGTCCACGCGCACGCCCGGACCGCCCGGCGGATAGAAGCCGGTGATCGTGCCCGGGCACGGGAAGAACGTTTCCGGGTCCTCGGCGTTGATGCGGCACTCGATGGCGTGGCCGTTGAGCTTGATGTCGCTCTGCTTGATCGACAGCTTGTGCCCGGCGGCGATCTTCAGCTGCTCGGCCACCAGGTCGATGCCGGTGACCATCTCGGTCACCGGGTGCTCCACCTGGATGCGGGTGTTCATCTCGATGAAGTAGAAGCGGCCGTTCTCGAACAGGAACTCGAAGGTGCCGGCGCCGCGGTAGCCGATGCGGATGCAGGCTTCCACGCAGACCTTGCCGATCTCCTCGCGCAACTCCGGGGTGATGCCCGGCGCCGGCGCTTCCTCCACCACCTTCTGGTGGCGGCGCTGCATCGAGCAGTCGCGCTCGCCCAGGTGGATGGCGTTGCCCTGGCCGTCGGCCAGCACCTGGATTTCCACGTGGCGCGGGTTCTCCAGGAACTTCTCCATGTAGACCATGTCGTTGCCGAACGCGGCCTTGGCTTCCTGCTTGGTGGTGGCGATGGCGTTGACCAGCGCGCCCTCGGTGTGGACCACACGCATGCCGCGGCCGCCGCCGCCGCCGGCCGCCTTGACGATGACCGGGTAGCCGATCTCGCGGGCGATCTTGACGTTGGTGGCCGCATCGTCGCCCAGCGGGCCGCCCGAGCCGGGCACGCACGGCACGCCGGCGGCCTTCATCGCGCGGATCGCTTCGACCTTGTCGCCCATCAGGCGGATGGTGTCGGCCTTCGGGCCGATGAAGATGAAGCCGGACTGCTCCACGCGCTCGGCGAAATCGGCGTTCTCGGAGAGGAAGCCGTAGCCGGGGTGGATGGCCTGGGCGTCGGTGACCTCGGCCGCGGCGATCAGCGCCGGGATGTTGAGATAGCTCTCCGACGACGGCGCCGGGCCGATGCACACCGACTCGTCGGCCATGGCCACGTGCTTGAGGTTGCGGTCGACGGTGGAATGCACCGCGACCGTGCGAATGCCGAGGGTGTGGCACGCGCGCAGGATGCGCAGCGCGATTTCACCCCGGTTGGCGATTACGACCTTGTCGAGCATGGCCGGCGCCTCAGGCGATCACGAACAGCGGCTGGTCGAACTCCACCGGGTTGCCGCTTTCGCCGAGGATGGCGACCACGGTGCCGGATACCTCGGCCTCGATCGGGTTGAACATCTTCATCGCCTCGATGATCGCCAGCGTCTCGCCGGCCTTGACCTGCTGGCCGACGCTGACGAAGGCCGGCTTGTCCGGCGACGGCGACGCATAGTAGGTGCCGACCATCGGCGCGCGCTGCACGTGGCCGTCCGGCAGGGCGTTGCCCGGCTTGGCGGTGCCGCCGGTGGAGGCTTCGGTCGGCGAGCTCATCGGCATGGACGGGGCGGCCACCGGCGCCGGGGCGGCGACGTGGACCGGGGCGGCGACCATCTGCGCAGGCGCGTAGCCGCCGACCGGGGTACGCGACAGGCGCACGGATTCCTCGCCTTCCTTGATCTCGATCTCGGCCAGGTTCGACTCTTCCAGCAGGTCGATCAGCTTCTTGATTTTGCGCAGGTCCATAGGATGCCTCTTGGGTGTTGGCGGCGACGGCGCGTTCGCGCCCGCCGCCGGGGAATGGGGAGTCAGAGCCGCTGCAGCGCGGCGTCCATGGCGTAACGGTAGCTGTCCGCGCCGAAGCCGCAGATGACACCGGCCGCCTTGTCGCTGAAATAGCTGTGCTGGCGGAAGGGTTCGCGGGCGTGCGGATTGGACAGGTGGATCTCGATGAACGGGAGAGCCACAGCGGCCAGCGCGTCGCGCAGCGCGACCGAGGTATGGGTGAAGGCGGCCGGGTTGACCAGGATGAAGGCGGTACCGTCGTCGCGGGCGGCCTGCACCCGGTCCACCAGCACGTGCTCGGCATTGGACTGCAGGCTCTCCAGCGCGTGCCCGGCCGCCTCGGCCTGCCGCGCCAGCGCCGCGTCGATGTCGGCCAGCGTGGTGTGCCCATAGACCTCCGGCTCGCGCGTGCCGAGCAGGTTCAGATTGGGGCCGTGGAGGACCAGCAGTTTCGCCATGTGCCAGCTGTGGGCGGGAAAGGGCGGCAGTGTGAGCGAACCGGGGAATGCTGTCCAGTTCGGCGAAATTGACGTCGTTTTAATCGATTGTTTGAAAGTGGCGCCCCGGTTGGGCCTGTGGGGCTCGGTGGCCTCTCACTCCCGGTTTCCTGCCTGGCTAGGCGGCGGGGCGCCGCAGGCCAGGAGCGCCCGCGGCATGCGGAATACATACAGGATTGCGGCGGCGTCAGAGCTTTTCCGCGCATGTTCGCAGTAGATCCTTACGGGGCGTCGTCCAGTTCCGCCCATTCCTCGATCTCCCCGGCCTTGAACGGCCCCAGCTTCTGCTTCACCACGCGGCCCTGCGCATCGACCAGCACGCTGTACGGCAGCAGGCCCTGGCTGTTGCCCAGCCTGACGCTTACGTCGGCCGGGCCGGGCGTTTCCAGCACGATGGGGTAATACACCGGCACGTTGCCGAGGAAATCGAGTACGGCTTCGTGCGTATCCAGCGCCAGCCCCACCACCTGCGGGCCGTCGTCGGCATGGCGGGCGGCGAAGCGCGCCAGCTCCGGCATTTCCTCGATGCAGGGCGCGCACCAGCTGGCCCAGACGTTGATCAGCAGCGGCCGGCCGAGGAAGCGCCCGGGGAACTGCATCGGCATGCCGTCCAGGTCGGGCAGGGTGAAGGCGGGCATCGGATCGCCCGGCGCGAGCAATGGGGCCGCCGCCGCAGCGACCGGAGCCGTCGAAGGTTCGGTCATCGCGGGGATCGCCGGGCCGGCCGGGCGGCTCAGCCAGGCGCCGGCGGCCAGTCCGGCCGCCGCGGCGATGCCCGCCACCCACCACGAAGCGGCACGCATCTCAGCGCGCCGCGCGCAGCAGCGCGTCCTCGACGATGGACTGGGTCAGCACGGTCGGCAGCACGCGCGGCGGGGCGCCGGGCCCGTACACCACGTAGAGCGGCACGCCCACGGCCTTGTGCTGCTCCAGGAAGGCGCTGATCTGCGGGTCGACGTTGGTCCAGTCGCCGTGCATGTACACCGCGTCCACGCGCTTGAGGGTGTCGCGGAACGTGTCGCGGTCGAGCACGTTGCGTTCGTTGGCCTTGCAGGTCACGCACCAGTCGGCGGTCATGTTGACGAAGACCACGCGGTTGTCCGCGCGCAGCCGGTCCAGCATCTCCGGCGAGTAGGCGACCGTGCCGTCGCTGGCCGCGCGCGCCGGCGGTTCCATGCGGGTCACGCCCCACACCGGGACCAGCGCCAGCAGGGCCAGCAGCGCGCCCAGCGCCATGCCGGCGCGGCGGCTGTGCCAGCGGCTGCGCTCGAACCACCACAGCCCCAGCGCCAGCAGCGCGGCGCCGGCCAGCAGCAGCGCCATCGCGTCGATGCCGCGCTGCTTGCCCAGCACCCACAGCAGCCAGATCGCGGTCAGGTACATCGGGAACGCCAGCACCTGCTTGAAGGTTTCCATCCACGCGCCCGGCCGCGGCAGGCGCCCGGCCAGCGCCGGCACGAAGCCGATCAGCAGGAACGGCAGCGCCAGCCCCAGGCCCAGCGCCAGGAACACCAGCATCGCCATCGTCGCTGGCGCGGTGAACGCATAGCCCAGCGCCGGGCCCATGAACGGCGCGATGCAGGGGCTGGCGACCACGCAGGCGAGCACGCCGGTGAAAAAGTCGCCGGCCGCGCCGCGGCGGCTGGCCAGCGACTGGCCGATGCCGCCCAGGTTGCCGCCCAGGGTGAACACGCCCGACAGGCTCAGGCCGACCACGAACATCAGGTAGGCCAGCGCGGCGATGAACCAGGGATGCTGCAGCTGGAATCCCCAGCCGGCGGCCTGGCCGGCCGCGCGCAGCGCCAGCACCAGCGCACCGATGGCGGCGAAGGCGACCAGCACGCCCAGCGTGTACCACAGCGCGTGGCGGCGGGCGTGCTGGCGGCTCTCGCCGCTCTGCGCCAGCCCCAGTACCTTCAATGACAGCACCGGCAGCACGCAGGGCATCAGGTTGAGGACCAGCCCGCCGGCGAGCGCCAGCAACAGGATCCAGGCGAGCGAATCGGCCTGGCCGGCGTTCGCCGGCGGCTGGCTGCGGCCGGCATTGCCGGCCGAGGCGTCGGGCATGGCCGGGAGGGCACCCTCCTCATTGCCGTTGGGGCGGACCACCAGTGGCTGCGCCGCCGGCGGATCGGCGACCGGCGGGTCGGCGGACCGGCGGCCGCTGGGCAGCGGCGTGATCACCAGCGGGGTGACCGCGGCCTCGCCGCTGGGCGAGACCTTGCCGGCCGGCAGCGACAGCCTGACCCGCCGGGTCATCGGCGGATAGCAGATGCCGTCGGTCTGGCAGCCCTGGAAGGTGGCCACCAGCGTCGCCGTGCTGGCGTCGGCGCGTTCGCGGTGCAGCGGCAGCGGCACGTCGACCTGGTCGAAATACACCACCACGTTGCCGAAATGCTCGTCGCGGTGCGACTTCCCGGCCGGCCACTGCGGCTTGCCGGTGCGGATGCCGGCCGCGCCTTCCAGCGCCAGCGAGGTCCGGTCGCGGTACAGGTAGTAGCCCGGCGCCGGCGAGAAGCGCAGCAGCAGGCGGTTGCCGTCGTCGACGATCGCCTCGAAGCCGAACGCCTGTTCCGACGGCAGCGGCAGGCTCTGCGTCGCGGCGATGCCGGGCAGCTTCAGGCCGCCGCCGTCGGTACGCGCCAGCGGGTTGAACATCGGCGCATCGCCGGCCGGCGTGGCTGCGCCGGCAGCGGCGGGCAGCGCCACCTCGACCGTGCGTTTCTGCGGCGGATAACACACGCCGGCATCGGCGCAGCCCTGGTAGCGGACCTCCAGCGTCACCGTCCCGGCACCGGCGTCCGCGCTGCCGGGCAGGGTGGCCTTCAACTGGCGGTGGTAGGTCTCGACGTCGCCGAAGAACTCGTCGTGCTTCTTCTCGCCCGCGGGCATCTGCAGCGTGCCGGCGCTGAACCCGGGGCCGGCCTTGACGCTGGTGCGGTGGCGATAGAGGTAATAGCCCGGCGCGATGTCCCAGCGCAGTTCGATCCGGTCGCGCGCCGCCGCCTCGACGTGGAGGGCGAACGCCTGGTCGACCGGCAGCAGGTCCTTTTCGCTGACGGCCAGGGCGGGAAGGGCGCAGAGGGAGGACAGGCACAGGGCGGTGAAACGGCGCAACAGCATCTTCAAGTCAGGTGTCCTCGCGGGTCTGGGCCCGGATCCAGTCCAGATAGGCCGGCAGGCCGGCGTTCGGGGAAAGCGCCAGTATCTCCGGCAATTCATAGGGGTGGTGCTGGAGGATCGCCGCCGACAGCGCCTCCAGGCGGTCGGCGGTGGTCTTGGCCAGCAGTTGGACCTCCTCCGCCTGCTCGACCTGGCCCTGCCAGCGATACACAGACTGCATCGGCGGCAACAAGTTCACACAGGCTGCCAGGCGGCGCTCGACCAGCAGCCGGGCCAGTGCCTGGGCGGTGGCGGCATCGGGGCAGGTGCAGAAGACCAGGCGGGCGTCGCGGGCGTCCATGCCGGAATTTTCGCAGAAATCGGCGCGGGGCTTTCCCATATTCCTTATGGTTGTTTGACATCGTTGTCACATCTTGACAACGATTCTTTCGTGAGGTGGCGTGCGTGATGGATATGTGATGAAATTCACGCGCGCGATTTGCCGGTATTGGCAATTCATTGTTGGCGGCCCATCAAAGGGGGAATGCAGTGGCCCGGCGGAATCATCAGGGCTTCACGCTCATCGAACTCATGGTCGTGGTGGCGATCCTCGCCATCCTGGCAGCCATCGCGCTGCCTGCGTACGGCAACTACGTGCTGGTCGGCAAGACCCGCACCGCCCAGGCCGACCTGCGCGCGCTGTCCGCGGCGCTGGAGAACCACCGGCAACGCACCCTGTCCTATCCCACCGCGACCCCGGCCGACGTGGCCGCCATCAAGGCGGCGTTCCCCGCCTGGAGCCCGGCGGCCAAATCGGCCGATTTCGGCTTTTCGGTCAATTCCAGCGGTTCGGGCTACACCGTCACCGCCACCGGCGCGGGCAAGCTCAGCGGCTGCACCCTGACCCTGAAGCAGGATGGCGCCACCACGAATTCAGGCTGCCTGGTGGGCTGGTGATGAAGCGCGCGGCCGGTTTCACCCTGATCGAACTGATGGTCACCCTGGCGGTGATGGCGGTGCTGGCCGCGGCCGGCACGCCGTTCGCCTTGTCGTGGATGGACAGCAACCGGCAGCTGCAGGCACGCAACCTGATGTGGGAAGGCATCTCGCAGGCGCGCGCGGTGGCCCTGCGCAACCCCGGCGAAGCGGTGCAGGGAAGCGTGTCGGCAGAGTTGCAGCGCAGCGGCAACACCCTGAAGGTGGTGGGAGCCGGCAGCAACGTCGCGCTGTGGACCGGCGAGCTGCCCGACGGCACCACTACCCAGCTGGCCGACGCCTCGGGCAGCGCCTCGGGCGACCTGTCCTGCGTGGCCTTCGACAACCGCGGGCAGCGCGTCACGACGGGTTCGGACTGTGTCGTGGCCGCCGACAAGACCCGCATCGCGGTCGGTTTCAGCAGCCAGGATGTGCTCCATGTCGATCTGCTCTGATACCCGTCGCCGCCAGCGCGGCGACATCATGCTCGAAGCGCTGGTGGGCGTGCTGATCACCAGCGTCATCGGCGCCGGGCTCGCCCACGTGGTAGGCCGCGTGCTGAGCAGCCAGCGCGACGCCAAGGTCGAGAACCTGGTCGTCGAACAGCTGCGCAGCCAGCTGCAGGGCGAAGGCGTAGGCCTGTGCGACGGCCGCACCGTCACCGTCGCGCTGCCCGACGGCGACAAGACCGTCACCGTGGTGTGCGAGAGCGCGGCGGCCAACGTGACGGTCTCCGGGATCACGCATGCGGTCGATGCGCCGCAGCGCGTCGACCTGGAGGTTTCCGCCAGCGACCTGGGCATCAGCGGCGCGTCCCTGAAGCTGTCGTCGAGGCAATAGTGATGAAGGCCACACGCACGCGCCAGCGCGGCCAGAGCCTGATCAGCATGATGATCGGGCTGGTGATTTCGTTGATCACGATCGCCGCGATGCTGACCCTGTACAAGACGATGGTCGGCGTTTCCAACGAGGCCTCGGTCGCCGCGCGCCGCGACGGGCAGATTTCGGCCGGCCTGCTGGCGGCGCAGATCGAACTGCAGTCCGCCGGGTTCGGCGTGGCTCCCACCGAGCCGCTCAACCAGCGGCTGGCCATTTCCAACAACGGCAAGCAGGTGGCCTGGCGCTACAACGACGGCGCCAACCGCTGCGCCGGCCTGTGGGTGGATGGCAACGGGCTGTATCGGTTGCCGCCGAAGAACGGCTGCGCCGACGCGGGTACTGCCTCGTGGAATGCCAACGAACGCATCCCCATGGCGCTGATGCCCACCACGGCCGATGGCAGCCTCATCGCCTTCGACGCCGACGAGCAGGGCGGGGCGACGCTGTCGGGCTTTTCCTTCAGGCAGGAAGACGCCGCCTGCCTTCCCTACATGCAGCAGGATTTTTCCGGCACGCCCGCGCCCACCGCGCAGCGGGTGGCGCTGGCGAACGCGGCCGATACCGAACGGCTTTTCTCCGTCTGCCTGCCCAACCTGACCGTGGTCTCCGCATCCCCGCCGGCCGCCTGATGCTGCAAGGAACCTGCCCATGAAAAGGAATCGCAAGCATCCGTCCGCACCGGCGCGCCGCCAGCGCGGCGTCGCCACCCTGCTGATCGTGCTGGTGGTCGGCCTGGCGGTCTCGGTCACCGTGGCCGCCACCGTCTATTCGCTGCGCGGTACCCAGGCCAAGCAGCTGACCACCCATTCGGCCACCGCCGCGCAGGCGGCCGCATGGCGCGGCGTGGAAGCGCTGCGCCAGTACCTGCTTGCGGCCAACAAGGAGGACAACACGGTCTGGGAGAGTTGGCAGGGCGCCGAGCGCAGATCGGTGACCATGCAGGGAATCGGTGACATCGACGGCGTGATCACCGACGTCAGGTGGGAGGATGAAAATGCGGTCTGGCTGGTGAAGGCACAGGTAACCGGGCGCGCGGTGGCCAACAGCACGCTTGCGACCACGGCCACCGTGGAAGTGGTGTATGGCATCGACCCAACTGGCAACGGTACGGGTACGCCCGGTACCGAAGGTGGCGATTCCATTGCCTCCGTGATCACCTTCAACAACGACCTCAACCTTTCCGGCAGCATCGCCGTCAAGAAGGAAAAGGACGCCAAATACCAGATCAATGTCAATGGCGACATGACCACGGGCGGCAATACCATCACCGGCGTGGACATCATCCGTGCGACCGGGTCGATCCGGATCAGTAGCGGTTCCACCTTCGAAGTGCTGGAGTCCAACGGCGACGTCAAGTTCGACGGCTCGGTCACCGTCACCAAGGCTGTGCAGGCACGCGGCAATATCTGTGTCGAAGGCGGTGCCAACGCCGCAGGTGCGACGCTCAAGGCGAATGGTTCGGTAACGGCCAATGGGGGTGTGATGCTCGGCGATGTGCAGGCCATCGGGCGCAGCGACCGCGCTGACGGCATCACAGCCATGTGTGTCTCGGTGGCACTGGATGCCGATGGCAATCCTTACGCCATTGATCTTCAAGGCAACGCTGGTGCCAGAACCGCCAAGGCCGAAGGCAGCATACGGATCAACTCCGGTTCCATCATCACGGCTGATGGCGTTCGCACCGGTGCTCATTTCTATGACGCCAACTGCGGCGGTAGCGAATCGGGTTTGGCGGGAAAAAGCGTCGGCGGCACCGGAGGGTGCAATCCGCCTGCATGGAATGGAGTGGTACTGCAGCCGGGGGTACAGGTGCCAGTTTCTCCGGTGTCGCCGGTGGTGCTGGATACAACCAAATTCAACGCCTATACGCAGGAAAAAAATGCGAACTATGCATTCAAGGTGAACTCCAGCGGTTACCGGCTGGTCACCGTGCGCTCGGTCAACGGCATCACCGACGGTACTTATTTCATTGGCGACTACGACAACAATGCGGAAACCGGCTGGAGTCGTGGCTACAAGGACTTCATGTGCAGCGAACTGGCGGCCAATTCAACGCCGTCGGCGCCACGCTGCAAGGCGCCGGTCAGAGATCCGCCTGGTGCGGTGTGCTCTGGTTATTCCAGCTATAACGCGTGTCTGAGCTATGACGCCGCCAGCCGCAAGTGGACGTTGGCAGGCACCAGTGCGTTGCCGGGAGTGATGTGGTTCGAAGGCGGGTTGCATCTCAACAACGGTACTTACTACAACACCTTCCTTGCGACCGAAAACTTCAGCATGGGTGGCGGCGTCAAGGTATATGCGATGAATTACGCAGGCTACGATGGCATGCGCATGGTGGGTGGTACGCGCAAGAACTACGCCCCGACCGGGATCTGTGTCAACAGCGCGTTCCCCGGCCGCTATCCCACCAATTACTGCGATACGGTCGCCGGAACCTATGCACCGCCGGGCGATGGTGTGCTTGGCAACTATGCCCTGCTGGCGGGCAGCTACAACGCGCAGAACCAATACATGGGAGGCAATATCGCTCTGGGCAGTTCGGCCGAGATTTTCGGCAGCGTCCTCGCTGGCAACATGTACACCAGCGGAGGGAGCACGACGATCCATGGCACCATTACCGCGCTTTCGCTGGGAAGCCAAGGGCACGCGGCTGGCGGTTCCACCACCTTGGACCTTACTGACCTGCCGGCCGGCTATATCCCGACTATAAAGCCCTGTCACTTGGAAGGAACATGTCCGACCATTCCCACATCCGGGGAGAATGGAAAGGTAGAGGTGTATTGGAGCCGGTACCTCTGATCGGGTATGCCCGGCGGCCCGGCGGCCCTGCGCCGGGCAGCGTCCGTTGTTTGGATCCCACTCTGCTGTCGGCGGCATCGGGGCCGTTGCCAACCGGTGATGAAAGCTCGAGCGTTGTGCCCGTCTGCAGCGCTGGCACCGAAATCAATGCCGGTCGCTCCGGCGCTTCCATGCTCCGGTCACGCGGCTGCCTCTGATATCCAACGGCGCGGGTACCTTCGGATCTGGGGGATCTGTTCGCGCGGCAAGTCCTGCTGGGGAGGGCTACCGTTGTCTCTAGGGACGACAGGCTCGGCTATTGATCGCCAAGCGCTTTTCCCCGGCGATGCGGGTGCGCGGCCGGCACCATGGTTTTCGGCCCCGATGGATCGAATGTACTGAAGTTCATTCGGCCCCCTTGAAAGCCTCCGGGCGGTCCCCATCTCCCAGCCAAGCCCGGTCGACGGGCGTTTTTACGCGTGGTGCCGCCATTGCCGGAAGCAGGGGTGGCAACCGCCGGACTTTCCAGACCAATCAACAACTTAAGAGGTCTCACATGAGCATCAAGCCGCTGCACGACCGCGTCGTGGTCAAGCCCATCGAAGCCGAGGAAGTCTCTGCCGGTGGCATCCTGATCCCCGATTCGGCCAAGGAAAAGTCCACCAAGGGCGAAGTCGTGGCCGTCGGCCCCGGCAAGCCGCTGGACAACGGCAGCGTCCGCGCCCCGGCGCTGAAGGTCGGCGACAAGGTCATCTACGGCCAGTACGCCGGTTCGACCTACAAGGCCGACGGCGTCGAGTACAAAGTGCTGCGCGAGGACGACGTGCTCGCCGTCATCGGCTGAGCCGCGTTCCCGAACGACTCTCAAGACCCCTTACACCCCTGATCCACTGAGGTATAGCAATGGCTGCCAAGGATATCCGTTTCGGTGAAGACGCCCGTTCGCGCATGGTGCGCGGCGTCAACGTTCTCGCCAATGCCGTCAAGGCCACCCTGGGCCCGAAGGGCCGCAACGTCGTGCTCGAGAAGAGCTTCGGCGCCCCGACCATCACCAAGGACGGCGTGTCCGTCGCCAAGGAAATCGAACTGGCCGACAAGTTCGAGAACATGGGCGCGCAGATGGTGAAGGAAGTCGCTTCCCGCACCAACGACGACGCCGGCGACGGCACCACCACCGCCACCGTGCTGGCCCAGGCCCTGATCCGCGAAGGCGCCAAGGCCGTGGCCGCCGGCATGAACCCGATGGACCTCAAGCGCGGCATCGACAAGGCCGTCGTGGCCGCCGTCGTCGAGCTGAAGAACATCTCCAAGCCCACCGCCGACGACAAGGCCATCGCCCAGGTCGGCACCATCTCGGCCAACTCGGACGAGTCGATCGGCCAGATCATCGCCGATGCGATGAAGGAAGTCGGCAAGGAAGGCGTGATCACCGTCGAGGAAGGCTCGGGCCTGGACAACGAGCTGGACGTGGTCAAGGGCATGCAGTTCGACCGCGGCTACCTGTCGCCATACTTCATCAACAACCAGCAGGCGCAGTCGGCCGACCTGGACGACCCGTTCATCCTGCTGCACGACAAGAAGATCTCCAACGTCCGCGACCTGCTGCCGGTGCTGGAAGGCGTCGCCAAGGCCGGCAAGCCGCTGCTGATCGTGGCCGAGGACATCGAAGGCGAAGCGCTGGCGACCCTGGTGGTCAACACCATCCGCGGCATCGTCAAGGTCGTGGCCGTCAAGGCGCCGGGCTTCGGCGACCGCCGCAAGGCGATGCTGGAAGACATGGCCATCCTGACCGGCGGCACCGTGATCTCCGAGGAAGTTGGCCTGTCGCTGGAAAAGGCCACCATCAAGGACCTGGGCCGCGCCAAGAAGGTGCAGGTCTCCAAGGAGAACACCACCATCATCGACGGCATGGGCGAGAAGGCCAACGTCGAAGGCCGCGTGGCGCAGATCAAGACCCAGATCCAGGACACCTCGTCGGACTACGACCGCGAGAAGCTGCAGGAACGCGTGGCCAAGCTGGCCGGCGGCGTTGCCGTGATCAAGGTCGGCGCTTCGACCGAAATCGAGATGAAGGAAAAGAAGGACCGCGTCGACGACGCCCTGCACGCCACCCGTGCGGCCGTCGAGGAAGGCGTGGTTCCGGGCGGCGGCGTGGCCCTGGTCCGTGCGGTCACCGCGCTGGCCGGCCTGAAGGGCGCCAACGAAGACCAGAACCACGGCATTCAGATCGCCCTGCGCGCGATGGAAGCCCCGCTGCGCGAGATCGTCGCCAACGCCGGTGAAGAGCCGTCGGTCATCATCAACAAGGTCAAGGAAGGCACCGGCAGCTTCGGCTACAACGCGGCCTCCGGCGAATTCGGCGACATGCTGCAGTTCGGCATCCTGGACCCGACCAAGGTGACCCGTTCGGCGCTGCAGAACGCCGCGTCGATCGCCGGGCTGATGATCACCACCGAAGCGATGGTGGCCGAGGCCCCGAAGAAGGACGAGCCGGCCGGCGCCGCCGGTGGCATGGGCGGTATGGGTGGCATGGGCGGCATGGACTTCTAAGTCCGCCGCAGCCTCGCCGCTGCCTGTTGCACGCAGAGACCCCGCCGCGAGGCGGGGTCTCTGTTTTTCCGTCATGCCCTCGTGCGAAGGTCAGTGCGGCAGGTGCTGGCGCACCCATTGCACGATGGCGGCGGCCGGCATGGCGCCGGACTGGCGCGCGAGCTCGCGCCCGTCCCGCAGCAGCACCATCGTCGGGATGCTGCGGATGCCGAAGCGCGTGGCCAGGGCCGGTTCGGCCTCGGTATCGAGCTTGCCCAGGCGTACGTACGGTTCCAACTGCGCGGCCGCCCTGGTGAACTCCGGCGCCATCTGCCGGCAGGGGCCGCACCAGGCCGCCCAGAAGTCGATCAGCAGCGGCAGCTGCGAACGCTGCGCGTGGGCGTCGAATGCGGCGGCATCGAGCGTGATCGGCGCGGCGGCGAACAGCGGCCGATGGCAGCGCCCGCAGGCGGGCGACTGGCCCAGCCGCGCGGCCGGCACCCGGTTGATGGCGTTGCAGTGCGGGCAGGCGATCTGCAGCAGGTCGTCGGTGTTCATACGGGATCTCGCACGGGCGTCGAGGTGGCGATGCGGGCAAGTATCACGCGGCGGCGGTGAATCCCGGTTGCGCTTGAAACTGTCGCGCTGCACAAAAAACCGTGTTATCAATGCAACCCATGAACGCAGCCCGCGCCAGCTTTTACTTTTGGTACTACTTTCCGAAGCCGCTGGCGGAGGAAGGACTGCGCTCACCCTGAAGAAACTTTCAGACGCATTCCCGAAAAGCCGCCAGCGAACCTGGCGGCTTTTTTAATGCCGCCTTCCGCTGGGGGCAACCCCATCACGCTTGAACCGGAGATCCCCGCAATGCCCCCGCACACCGACGACCTTCGCATCCGCAGGCTCGACCCGCTGACCCCGCCGGCCCACCTGATCTCGCTGCTGCCCTGCGACGAGGAGGCCTCGCAGACGGTGGCCGACGCGCGCGCTGCGCTGCACTGCATCCTGCACGGTGAGGACGACCGCCTGGCGGTGGTGGTCGGCCCCTGCTCGATCCACGATCCGTCGGCGGCGATGGACTACGCCCAGCGCCTGCGCCCGCTGCGCGACGCGCTCGGCGGCGAACTCGAAATCGTCATGCGCGTGTACTTCGAGAAGCCACGCACCACCGTGGGCTGGAAGGGGCTGATCAACGATCCGGACCTGGACGGCAGCTTCAACATCAACAAGGGCCTGCGCGTGGCGCGCGGCCTGCTGCGCGACATCAACAAACTGGGCCTGCCGGCCGGCGTGGAATTCCTCGACGTGATCTCGCCGCAGTACATCGCCGACCTGGTGGCGTGGGGGGCGATCGGCGCGCGCACCACCGAAAGCCAGGTGCACCGCGAACTGGCCTCCGGGCTGTCGTGCCCGGTGGGCTTCAAGAACGGCACCACGGGCGATGTGAAGATCGCCGCCGACGCGGTGGGTGCGGCCTCGCATCCGCATCATTTCCTGTCGGTCACCAAGGAGGGCGGCACCGCCATCGTCGCCACCCGCGGCAACCCGGACTGCCACGTCATCCTGCGTGGCGGCAAGCTGCCCAACTTCGACGCGGCCAGCGTGCAGGCGGCCAGCGAGGTGCTGGGCAAGTCGCAGCTGCCGGCGCGGCTGATGATCGACGCCAGCCACGCCAACAGCAGCAAGAAGCCGGAGAACCAGCCGCAGGTGATCGATGACATCGCCGGGCAGCTGGAGGCGGGCGAGTCGCGCGTGGTCGGGGTGATGATCGAAAGCCATCTCGTCGGCGGCCGCCAGGACCTGGTCGAGGGCCAGCCGCTGGTCTACGGCCAGAGCATCACCGACGGCTGCATCGATTGGGACAGCACCGTGCAGGTGCTCGAACGCCTGGCCGAAGCGGTGCGCGTGCGTCGCCGCGCGCGGCTGGAAGCGGCCGCCTGATCGGATGTGACGCCTGCACTGGCATGCATTGGCCAGTCCAAGTAGCTTACGCGGCGGGAGGCGGCAGGCCTCCCGCCTGCTATGTGGGGAAGGGCGCGTCCCGCCAGGCAGGAAGCCGATGGATCACCGTGCCAGGGAGAAGGAAGTGATGCGTACCCTCAGTTGCACCGTTGCGATGGCGTTGATGCTGGTGCCGGCGCTGGCGATGGCCAAGAAGCCGGTCCAGGACTCGGGCAGTGGCTGCCTGCAGAATCTTTCGGTGACCGGTGGCTTCGCCTCGGGCAAGCAGTTCCTGGCTTCGACCGACCACGAAGGCGTGAGCTACGCCGAAGCGTTCCGCAAGACCGTCGCCGCGATCGAGGCCGAGGGCATGGTGTCGGTCTCGCCGAACGAGCGCACCGGCTACATCGCCGCCGAGAATCCGGTGCGCGGTGGCGGCGGTTCGACCGTGCCGCTGCGCACCACCGTGCGCCGCCAGGACGACGGCAGTATCCGCGTGGAAGTGCGTTTCAGCATCAAGGGCGGGCAGATGACCTCGAACAAGGCGGTAGGCGAGGGCATGTGCAAGATCGCCGACGCTGCCAGCCTGTAAACCGCGAGCGGTCGTAGCGTGGCTGCCGGCGCCTGGTTCCTGTACCTGCTCGAATGCAGCGGCGGCAGCTACTACGCCGGCATCACCACCGACGTGCAGGCCCGCTTCCAGGTCCATGCGGCGGGCAAGGGCGCGCGCTATACGCGCGCGCATCCGCCGCTGCGCATCCTCGGCTTTCGCGAGTACGCCGACCGCGCCGCCGCCTCGCGCGCCGAGTGGCAGCTGAAGCGGCAACCCCGCGACCGCAAGCTGGCCTGGCTGGAACACGGCGGCCAATGAGGTAGATTCCGGGCATGGCCGCGGCGGCTGCGCGGCCCAGCGGCCCGGTTTCCGGGCCTCCGTCCGGAGCGTGGCGGCAGCGGCAGGAGCCGCCGGCCGCATGCCGGCACTCTCAGCAGCGGGGGAAAACGCGATGAATGGTTGGTTCGAGTTGCACCGAAGCAGTGACGACCAGTTCTACTTCGTGCTCAAGGCGGGCAATGCCGAGGTCATCCTGAGCAGCGAGCGCTACACCACGCGGGCGGCGGCGGAAAACGGCATCGCCTCGGTACGCGCGAACAGTCCCGACGACGCGCGCTACGAGCGCAGGACGGCCAGCGACGGCCGCCATCACTTCAATTTCAAGGCCGCCAACCACCAGGTGATCGGCAGCAGCCAGATGTACGCCTCGCAGGCCGGGCGCGAAGCCGGCATCAACAGCGTCAGGGCCAACGGCCCGGGCTCGACGGTGAAGGACAAGACCGCGGACTGACCATTCCTGCGCCGGAAACGCATGAAGCCCGGGATTCCCGGGCTTCATGCGTTGCGGCGGCGGAAAACCTCAGGCCTTCATCGTGCCGGTATCCAGCCAGCGCTGGTGCCAGGACAGCGCTTCGGGCAGCAGATGCGGGGTGTGCTTGCCGTAGCTGTCGCGGCAGGCGCGCTCGAAGTAGTCGCCGAGCTGGTCGCGGAAATCCGGGTGCACGCAGTTGTCGATCAGCGTGCGCGCGCGGGCGCGCGGCGGCAGGCCGCGCAGGTCGGCCAGGCCCTGTTCGGTGACGACCACGGCCACGTCGTGCTCGGTGTGGTCGACGTGGCTGACCATCGGCACGATCGCCGAAATGGTGCCGTTCTTGGCGGTGGACGGGCTCAGGAAGATCGACAGGAAGCCGTTGCGGGCGAAATCGCCCGAACCGCCGATGCCGTTCATGATGCTGCTGCCCATGACATGGGTGGAATTGATGTTGCCGTAGATGTCGGCCTCGATCATGCCGTTCATGCCGATGCAGCCGAGCCTGCGCACCAGTTCCGGATGGTTGGAGACCTCCTGCGACCGCATGATGATGCGCTGCCGGTAGAAGTCGATGTCGCGCATGAACTCCTCGGTGGCGGCCGGGCTCAGCGCGAAGCCGGTGCAGGAGGCGTAGCGCAGCACGCCGGCGCGCAGCAGGTCGAGCATGCCGTCCTGGATCACCTCGGTGAAGGCCTCCAGGTCGCGGAAGCCGCTGCTGGCCAGCCCCGCCAGCACCGCGTTGGGGATGTTGCCCACGCCCGACTGCAGCGGCAGCAGGTTGGCCGGCAGGCGGCCGCGCGCCACTTCGTGCTTGAGGAAGTCGATCAGGTGCCCGGCGATGCGCTGGCTGTCGGCGTCGGGCGGGTTGAACGGGCTGTTGCGGTCCGGCGCGTTGGTGAGCACCACCGCGGCGATCTTGTCCGGGTCGCAGCGCAGCGTGGTCTGGCCGATGCGGTCGTCGCCGCGCACCAGCGGAATGGGCTTGCGGTGCGGCGGCAGCGCGGTGCCGTAGTAGACGTCGTGCATGCCGTCCATGCCCAGCGGCTGCCACTGGTTGACCTCGATGATCACTTTCCTGGCCAGGTCCAGCCAGGTCTTGTTGTTGCCCACCGAGGTGGACGGCACCAGCGTGCCGTCGGCCTGGATGGCCGATACCTCGATCACCGCGGTGTCGATCTCGTTGTAGAAGCCGAACCAGACGTGCTGGGCGACATGCGAGAGGTGGATGTCCAGGTAATCCAGCTTGCCGGCGTTGATGCGCTCGCGCGCGTCCGGGTCGCTCTGGAACGGCATGCGCATGGCGATGCCGTCGACCTTGGCCAGCGCGCCATCCAGCTCCGGCGCGGTGGAGGCGCCGGTGAGCAGGTTGATGCGGAACTCCTCCCCGCGCTCGTGCGCCTGTTCGATGCGCCGGGCCAGGAACTGCGGCACCGCCTTGGGGTAACCCGAACCGGTGAAGCCGCTCATGGCGACGGTCTCGCCGGGCTGGATCAGGGTGGCGGCGTGTTCGGCGGAGACGACCCGCTCGCGCAGGCGCGGGTCCAGGATGCGTTCGACAGACATGGGGCGGCGTTGCTCGTAGGGATGGCCGATTATCCCGGATGGCGGCCGGGGGCGGTGTTCTACCTTCGTGGGATGGCAATGTCCTGCCCAGGGAGCTTTTGAACCGGCGGGTATCGTTTGGCATTCGCCGTCCGTGGCCGCTGCCCTCGGAGCCATCGCTGCGCGATGTCAAAAACCGCTCCCGGCGCTTTTTTTGCACTGCAGCGTGCAACTTCCGCGCAGACCCCGCAGGATCGCCCTGCATCCCGACGTGGGGGAGGGAGCAAAGCCCGCTGGCAGTTCGCTGCCAGCGGGCTTTTTATTTGCCGCTGTTCTTCACGGCGATGACCCTCGGGCTGTCGGCAGGTGCGCAGAACCGCAACCGGTGTTCGGTGCGTCGCCTGCAATGGGGCGTTACAGCAGCACCAAATGCTCCGGCCGCGCTCCGGGAACCGCACTGAGGGCGATATGCCGGTCGAACGTGACCAGCCGCCCCCCGTGGTGTATGGCCAGTGCGAGCAGATACAGGTCGGTCAGCTGCCGCGGGCTGTGGATATGCGCATGGTGGAAATGGGCGCCGTCCAGCAGGCTGATGCCGTCCGCCCAGAATTCATGGAAACGTGTCGAAGTGGAACAGCGCAGCATCGTCACCAGGGCGCCGAGCGGCTGCGGCTGGGCATAGCCGGGCTGGGACATGATGCGCAGGCAGCCGTTCTGCGTCAGCGGGCAGCTGGCCCAGCCATGCGCGATATGCGCCTGCAGCCATGCCGAGGCATGGTGGTGGTGGACGTGGTCGCTGTCGTGCAGGGCGATCAGCACGTTCACGTCGAGCAGTGCGCGCATCAGATGCCTTCTTCGTCGCGCAGGCGGTCAATGAGTTCGTTGCTGACGACGGCGCCGCGCGGCGGCAACGGATGGATGCCATAGGCCGCCAGGGGCTCGGCCACGCGGGTTGCGGCCAGCGGGCCGTCAGGCTGGGCGAAGGCCTTGCGCGCCAGTTCGCTGATGACTTGGCCCAGCGGCTTTTTCTCGCGGCGGGCCAGCTCCTTGGCGGCGAACAATACGTCGTCGGCGATGTCGAGGGTGGTGCGCATGGCGCTCTCCCGAATGGCTGATGATTGATGCGTGATGCTATCACATCGATCATCATCGACCCCCGCATCGCGGGGCAGGGGGCGGGCAATGCCAGAATTGCGGCATGACAGCCGCCCTCTCCGATATGTCCGATCCCTTGGCCTCCCTGCTCGACCGCGCCATCGCCCGCCTCAAGCTCGCCGCGCCGGACCCGGCGCAATGGCCGCAGTCGCCCGGCTTCGAGGCCGGCCTGCGCCGTCTGGCGCTGGCCAGCGATTTCGCCGTCGATACCCTGTGCCGGCAGCCGGAACTGCTGGCGCTGCTAGCCCAGGGCGATCCTCTGCCGCTGCCGGCGCTGGACCCGCTGCAGCCCAGCGCATGGCCGGTGCAGCTGCGCCGCTACCGCGCCGCCGCGTCCACGCGGCTGGTCTGGCGCGACGTCAACGGCCTGGACGACGTGGATGCCACCCTGCTCGGCGCCACGCGGCTGGCCGAGGATTGCCTGCAGCTGGCGCTGTCCGCGCTGGAGCAGGAATTCGCCCAGCGCCACGGCGTGGTGCGCGCCGAGGACGGCAGCGTGCAGCGGCTGGTGGTGTTCGGGCTGGGCAAACTCGGCGGCGGCGAACTGAACTTCTCTTCCGACATCGACCTGGTCTACGCCTACCCGCAGGCGGGCGAGTCCGATGGCGCGCGGCCGCTGGCGGCCGAGGAATATTTCGCACGGCTCGGCCAGCGCCTGGCGCGGCTGCTGGACGAGACCACCGCCGACGGCTTCTGCCATCGCGTCGACCTGCGCCTGCGCCCGTTCGGCAGCGCCGGGCGGGTGGCGTTGTCCTTCGCCGGCATGGACCAGTATTTCCAGCGCGAAGGCCGCGACTGGGAGCGTTATGCGTGGATCAAGGCGCGCGCGGTGGCCGGCGACATCGCCGCCGGCGAGGCGTGGCTGGAAACGCTGCGCCCGTTCGTCTACCGCCGCTACCTGGACTACACCGCGCTGGACGGCCTGCGCGAGATGAAGGCGGCCATCACCGCCGAAGTCGCGCGCAGCGACCGCTTCGACGACATCAAGCGCGGGCCGGGCGGCATCCGCGAGATCGAGTTCCTCGCCCAGGCGCTGCAGCTGATCCGCGGCGGCCGCGAGCCGTCGCTGCGCGAACGGCGCCTGCTGCCGGCATTGCAGGCGCTGGTGGAATCCGGGCAGATGGACGCGGCCGACGGCGCCACGCTGGTGGAGGCCTACCGGTTCCTGCGCCGGCTGGAGAACCGCCTGCAGATGCTGCGCGACGCGCAGACCCATCGCCTGCCGGCCGACGCGGATGACCGCGCGCGCATCGCGCTGGGTCTGGAGTACACCGGCTGGGATGCCCTGCTGGCCGCGCTGGACGAACAGCGCCAGCGCGTGGGCACCGAGTTCGCCGCGCTGCTCGCGCCGCGCCGCGGCCAGGCCGCGCCCGATGCCCTGTCCAGCTACTGGCGCGTGCTGCCCGGTGGCGGCGATGCGGCGGTATTGGCCGACGCCGGTTTCGCCGATGCCAATGGCGCCGACCAGTCGCTGCGTGAGTTCGCGCAGTCGCTGGGCGTGAAGTCGTTGTCCGATGCCGCGCGCGCGCGCCTGGACCGGGTGCTGCCGGCGCTGCTGCATGCCGCCACGCGTTCGCCGCAACCCGACGCCGCACTGCGCCGCGTGCTCGGCCTGCTGCAGGCGATCCTGCGCCGCACCAGCTACCTGGCGCTGCTGGACGAACAGCCCAGCGCGCTGACCCGGCTGGTCAACGTGCTGGCGCGCAGCGCGCTGCTGTCCGAGCGGCTGGTGGCCTTCCCGCTGCTGCTGGACGAACTGCTGGACACGCGCGTGGCCGGCCCGCTGCCGGACGTGCAGGAGATGCGCGACGCCTGCGCCGCGGCATTGTCCATCGACGATCCCGAGGCCGCGCTGCGCACGCTCAACGAAGTGCGGCTGGCGCTGAGCTTCCGCATGGCGCTGGCCTTCCACGATGGCCGCCAGCGCGCGGTGGACTGCACGCGGCAGCTGGCGCAGCTGGCCGACGCCGTGGTGGACACCGTGCTGGCGATGGTGCGCGCCGACCTGGCGGCCGCGCACGGGCAGGTGCCGGGCGGGCGCTTCGCCATCATCGGCTACGGCAGCCTGGGCGGGCTGGAACTGGGCTTCGGCTCGGACCTGGACCTGGTGTTCCTGTACGACCATCCGCGCGAGGCCGAAGAAAGCGATGGCACGCGCCCGCTGGAGAGCAGCCGCTGGTTCGCGCGGCTGGCGCAGAAGGTGATGGCGCTGCTGTCGGCGGTCACCGCCGCCGGGCGCCTGTACGACATCGACGTGCGCCTGCGTCCGGATGGCGGCAAGGGCGCGCTGGTGTCCTCGCTGGCCAGCTATACCGACTACCAGCGCGAGCGCGCCTGGACCTGGGAGCACCAGGCGCTGGTGCGCGCCCGCGGCGTTGCCGGCGATGCCGGCCTGCTCGCCGATTTCGAGCAGGTGCGCGCCGCCACGCTGGGCCGCACGCGCGATGCGGAGACCTTGTTCGGCGACGTGCTGAAGATGCGCGCGCGCATGCGCACGGAACTGGACCGCAGCGATGCCGCGCGGCTGGACCTCAAGCAGGGCGCCGGCGGGCTGGTGGACCTGGAATTCCTGCTGCAGACCGGCGCGCTGGCTGGTGCGGCGCGCGATCCGGCGCTGTGCGGACCGCGCGACACGCCGCGCCTGATCGACGCCCTGGCCGCCAGCGGCTGGCTGCCGGTCGACACCGCCAGCGCGTTGCACGACGCCCACGCCACCCTGCTCGACGCCGGCCTGTCGTGCACGCTGGACCGGCGCCCGCGCATCACCGTGCCCACCACGGAAATCGAAACCGCCTGCGCGGCGATCACCGCCGCGGCGATCGCGCAGGACCTGCCGTTCGAGCCGGGAGAGCGCCGATAAGGCGTATCACGCAGCGTTCCTGTAGATCCCCCTGCATCCGTAGGAGCGACTTCAGTCGCGAAAGGGCTTTCCTGCGAAGTCCCCATCGCGACTGAAGTCGCTCCTACGACAGTGCAGGCTTACGGCCGCGCCGGCGCCATCTTCCACAGCAATGCGCGGAACGGCGCCAGCAGGCACAGGCCGATGCCCAGCTTCACCCCCCAGTCGCCTACTGCCCAGCTGACCCACGGCAGCGACGAGCCAGCGAAGGCGATCGACCAGAAGATCGCCGTATCCAGCGTCGCGCTGCAGGTGGTGGCCACCGACGGCGCGCGCCACCAGTTGCCGCTGCGCAGCCGGTCGAACACGGTGATGTCCAGCAGCTGCGCGCAGATGAAGGCCATGCACGAGGCGATCGCGATGCGCGGGGTGGCGACCCATACCGACAGCACCACGGCCACCGCGAAACCGGCCCAGGCCACGCGCCGGGCGGCCTGCGGACCGAAGCGGCGGTTGATCAGGTTGCTGACCAGGAACGCGACCGGGTAGCTGAAGGCGCCCCAGGTCAGCCAGTCGTTGATCGGGTACTGCACCAGCACGTTCGAGCCGAGCACCACCGTGCCCATGGCCAGCACGGCCAGCAGCAGCGACAGCGGAGTGAGCGGGGCGAAGCGGATCGGGGAATCGGGGGACATGGCGGCGGACGGACAGCAGGCGGCTGCGCCCGGAGGGCGTGGCCGCTGAAGACAGGGGAAGGGGGGCGGCTCGGGCGGGAACCGCGGACCGGCATTGTACCGGCCCGGCCTTTACCGCCCTTCACCGCAGGTGCTCGACCCGGCCCGGAGGTGGCAGAAGTACGGAACGGACGGCCCCGGCGCTTACAGCGTCGAGGTGTGGCTGTCGTCGGCCGCTTCGATGGTCGGCACGAAGGTCAGCACCGCCCCGTCCTCGGCGCGCAGCATCCAGCCCGTGCCCCGGGGGCTGGGCGTGAAGGCGACCGTCTGGCCGGGCACGAAGTTGGCGGCCGGATTGTCCTCGCGCTGCGGCCACTGCAGGCGTGCGGTGTTTTCCGGATCGAGCGGATCCTGCAGCGTCACGCTGCGGCCGCCGTCGGCGGTCTGGGCGATCTCCTTCACCTGCATGTCCGGCAGGGGACCGGCGCTGATGCGGCGCTTGCCGTCGCGGCGTCCGTTCGACTCCCTGGACAGTTCGGTCACGCGCTTCACGCCCGCCGCCGACAGGTAGACCGGCCCGGACACCACCATCACCGCACTGCCTCCGAACAGCAGCATCGAGACATCCGAGTTGTCCATGTTGTCGCCGGCGCGCACCGGGGCGGCGGGCAGGACCAGGGCCAGGGTGCAGCTCAGGGCGGTAGCGGCAAGCAGTCGCTTCATGGGGGCTTTCCTGTGTTCATGGGGAAGAAGGGGCGGTCGCGGGTACCGCAACGGGCTGGTGGGCGATGCTCAGTTCGCGCTCCAGCGCGCCGCGGCGGTGCAGGAAATCGAAGATCGATTCGACCGTCACCACCGAATAGTTGCCGGAAATGCGTTCGCTGGCCGGGTGGTCGGTGACGGCCACGTTGTCGGCGAAAAACCGTGCGCCCAGCCGCTTGCCCAGGCCGATGTGCAGGCGCGCGGGGCTGTAGCCGTTGCGCTGCAGCCACTCGCGCGCCGTCTCGCGGTCGCCCAGCGTGGTGCCGTCGTCGGCCTGCGCCATCGCGGCGGCGGTCACTTCCAGGATCCACTGGTTGGAATTCTGGTATTCGCTGCTGCCGGGATAGGCCAGCATGCTGTAGCGCGGCTGGTGCAGGGCGCGGGCCGGTGCGGCGTCGCCGCCCAGCAGCCGCTTGAGCGCCACCCGCACGGCGGGCGTGGGAATGCCCACGCGCAGGTCGGTGCGGATGGCGCTTTCGCCGAGCAGATTCACCAGGCCCTCGCGATACAGCGCCGAGGTGCTGCCCTTGCAGCGGTTGAGCAGGTGCAGCACCTCCCAGCGGCCGGCCTCGTCGCGCCGCAGGAAGGCCAGGTGGCTGTGACGCAGCCCGTATCTGCTCAGGTCCTGGCCGCCGCGGGCGGCGATGACCACGTCCACGTCGGGCAGCGCGTCGAGGGTGTCGGCGGTGACAGCGGCCATGTCGAACATGGCGGCCATCGTGGTCGGCGGCGGGTAGCGCGGGGCGCAGGACGGCTGCTGGGCGATCGCGGCCGGCGCCAGGAAGGTCAGGCACAGCGCCAGCAATGTTGGGGAAAGGCGGTTCATCGGGGGCGCATCCTTGCAGGGGCGTCGTAAAGAAGGGTTACAGGCCGAGCCGGGCCTTCACTTCGGCGGCGATGCGCGGGGTCTCGCGCAGCGGTTCGATGGCCTGTTGCGGGGCGGCTTCCAGCGCGTCCAGTCCGTCGCGCAGGCGCCCGCGCTCGCGCAGGGCGCGCTGGAAATGCAGCATGCGCGCCTGCGCGCGGTGGCCGAGCAACACGCCCACCGGCACGCGGGTGGCGCAGGCCTCGGACAGCAGGTTCACCGAATCCGGCGTGCACAGCACACGGTCGGCCCAGCCCAGCAGGCCGGCGTAGGGGTTGCTGCCGTCGCCGCCGTCGCTCCAGATCACCCCGGGCACGTCGTCGAAGGCGCGCAGCAGCGCCTGCGTCACCGGACGCGGCGTGCGCCGCGAGGTGGTCGCCAGCACGCTGCCGCCCTCGGCACGGATGCGCGCAGCCAGCCGTGCCAGCAGCGGCACGAGCTCGTCCTGCTGCCACGGGGCATGGTCGGTGGGGCCGCCGACCAGCAGCGCGGTGCGCGGACCGGGCAGCTGCTCGAAGCTGGCGAAGGCGGCGCGGCCGCAGGCCAGCCAGTCGTCGGTCACCGGGTTCAGGCTGCCCAGCAAAGTCAGCACGTTGCCGCCGCGCAGGCGGTCATGGTCGGGCACCACCACCAGGTCCCAGTGGCGGGCGCCGATGCGCGGGTCGAGGATCTGCACCGTGCGCGTGCCCTGCCGGCCCAGCACGCGCAGTGCGCCCGCCGCCTGGCGCCCACAGCCGATCGCCAGCGTCGGTGCCGGCCCGGTAGCCAGGCGTTCGAAGGCCTCGCCGAAGCCGTGCGCTGCGCCGGGCAGGGTGCGCGGCGCCAGCCAGCGCCACGGCGCGCGCGGCTCCAGCTGCAGCCGCTGCTGCCCGCCCAGGCGCAGCGCCGATGCCAACGCCACGGCCTGGCGCACGTTGCCGGCGCGGCCGTCGGTGATCGTCCAGGGAAGCGTCGATCGTTTCGCGTGTGGCATTAATTCGTTTCAGTGAGGCCTGGTGTTGCAGCAGTCGCGACGCCCTACACTGCGCCCTCTGCTGCGGTGGCATTGTCCGGGGCTTTCCCGCACAAGGCCACGACCGTAGCCAATCCATCACGGAGTTTCCATGTCTGACGTTCTCGCCGACGCCGCGCTCGACCAGCTGTTCCGCACCGCACGCACCCAGAATGCCTTCCAGGACCGCCCGGTCGAGGACAGCCAGCTGCGCGCGCTGTACGACCTGCTGAAGTGGGGCCCGACCGCGGCCAACTCCACGCCGGCGCGCTTCGTGTTCGTGAAGTCGGCCGAGGCCAAGCAGAAGCTCGCCCCGGCGCTGTCCGAGGGCAACCTGGCCAAGACGATGGCTGCGCCAGTCACGGTGATCGTCGGCTACGACGAGGATTTCCACGAAAAGCTGCCCTACCTGTTCCCGCACACCGACGCCAAGTCCTGGTTCGACGGCCCGCGCGAAGGCCGCCACGAGGCGGCCTTCCGCAACGGCACGCTGCAGGGCGCCTACCTGATGATGGCTGCGCGCGCGCTGGGGCTGGAAGCCGGCCCGATGTCGGGTTTCGACAACGCCAAGGTCGACGCGGCGTTCTTCGCCGGCACCGCCATCAAGTCCAACTTCCTCGTCAACCTGGGCTATGGCGATCCGGCCGGCGTGTTCGCGCGCCTGCCGCGCCTGTCCTTCGACGAAGCCGCGCGCATCGCCTGACCGCTGTTCCCACCCGGCGCCCGGTCTGCCCGGGGCACCGGTAAGCTGAAAACGCTCCAGCCTTCCCATCCGCATCCACAGGAGACACCCATGTCCACCGTCACCAAGCTGCTGCTCCCGCTGGCCCTGGCCGCCGCCATCACCGCCTGCTCCAAGCCGGCCGATACCGCCGCGCCGGCCGACACCACCGCCGCGGCCCCGGCCGAAGCCGCCGCTCCGGCTGCCGCCGACGTGGCGCCGATCGAAGTCGCCTCGGGTACGTACACGCTCGACCCGTCCCACACCGACGTGCTGGTGCAGTGGAGCCACATGGGCTTCTCCAACCCGAGCGCGCACTTCGGCCAGGCCGAAGGCACCCTGGTCTACGACGCCGCCGACGTGACCAAGTCCAGCGTGGAAGTGACCCTGCCGCTGGCCGGCCTGAACAGCTTCACCGCCAAGTTCGACGAGCACCTGCGCAGCGCCGATTTCTTCGACGCCGCCAAGTTCCCGACCGCCACCTTCAAGAGCACCAAGGTCGAAGCGGCCGGCACCAACAAGCTCACCGTCACCGGCGACCTGACCGTCAAGGGCACCACCAAGCCGGTCACCCTGGACGTGACCATCAACGGTGCCGGCGAGCACCCGATGATGAAGGTGCCGTCGGTGGGCTTCGACGCCACCACCACGCTCAAGCGCAGCGATTTCGGCGTGGGCGCCTACGCCCCGGCCGTGAGCGACGAGGTCAAGGTGCGCATCACCACCGAAGCCTCGATTCCGAAGGCCGAATAAACCCCCGCCGGGGCACGTCGCCCGGACGCAACAAGCGAAGGCCCGCCATCGGCGGGCCTTCTGCTTTTCAGGGCTGTCGTGGAGCGGGGTCGCTTTGCAGACCGGCGTCGCCGGATCAGCGCAGCGCCTGCAGCCACGCCGCAACCGCTTCGCTCGGCGACTGCTTCGCCTTCACCGCCAGCCCGCTGGCCTGCACGAAGGTCTGCGCCACCTGCGCCAGCCGCTGGCGTGCGATCAGCATCACCTGCTTGGCCGCCGCCTGCTGCTTGCGCAGCTGCACGATATGGATCGACGGCCGCCCTGCCGGCGCGTACTTCTGGTCGCGGCGCAGCACGTCGGCCACCTGCGCGACTTCATGCTCGGCCTGCAGCAGCTGGTGCTGCGCCTGCACCAGCGCACGCAGCGGCTCGCGCAGCGCCTGCGGCCGCTCGAACCCCGCCAGCGCCGCGTCGCAGCGGCCATCGTCGGCCATGCGTTCGCGCAGGGTTTCCATCGCCGCCATCGTCAGCTTGCCCACGTTGCCGCCTGTTTCGTCATGACCGGGACGCGATTGTCGCATCGCCCATGCGCGAAGGCCCGCCGTCGGCGGGCCTTTCTCATTCTTCCCGCACCGGGAGGCTTACTCGCAGCGCACCGCGGTGATGGTGTTGCCGGCGTCGAGGAACACGCGCAGGCGGTCCGGGCGGATGTCCTGGGTGACGATGGTGGCCGGGCCGATCGGGTTCACCAGCCCGGCGCCGCTCTCGCGCGCCAGCCGGCGCATGTTCGCCTCGTCGCCGGGTTGGCCCACCGCCCACTGCAACTGCGAGGCATCGCAGCGGCCGTCGCCGGACACCGTGGGGCCGGGCGTGGCCAGACAGCCGCCCAGGCCGGCGGCGAGCAGCGCGGCAGCGGCGGGAAGACGGAAACGGCGGGAAATAGGGAGCGTCATGGCGGGCGACCGGAGGGACCGCCGAAAGCATAGCAGTCAGCGCCGCCGGAGCCGCGCGGGCGATACGTACTGCGTCGCGGGCATGGCGCCCCGCTCGTCACCTTGCGGCGGGAACGGCTTGCTAGGCTTGGCCCGCCACCATCGGCATGCGCACGGACAAGGAGTTTCGTCATGAACAATCCGGGGAAATCCATCATCGCCGCCTGCATCGCCCTGGTCGCCGGCGGCCTGGGACTGGTACAGGAGGCCAACGCCTGCACCCGCTTCGTCTACCACGGCGCCGACGGCGAGGTGATCACCGGCCGTTCGATGGACTACAAGATCGACACCGGCACCCACCTGTGGATCTTTCCGCGCGGCATGGCACGCAGCGGCGAGGCCGGGCCGCGTTCGCTGCAATGGACCTCGCGCTACGGCAGCGTGATCGCCAGCGCCTACGACATCGCCACCACCGACGGCATGAACGAGGCCGGCCTGGTCGCCAACCTGCTGTGGCTGGCCGAATCCGAGTACCCCGAACGCGAGAGCGGCAAACCGGGCCTGAGCATTTCGGCGTGGACGCAGTACATGCTTGACAACTTCGCCAGCGTCGACGCCGCGGTGAAGGCGTTGGCGGAAGAACCGTTCACCCTGATCACCGACAGCCCGCCCGGCGAGCAGCGCCTGGCCACGCTGCACCTGTCGCTGTCCGACGCCAGCGGCGACAGCGCCATCATCGAATACATCAAGGGCCGGCAGGTCATCCACCACAGCCGCGACTACCAGGTGATGACCAACTCGCCGGTCTTCGAGGAACAGCTGGCGCTCAACGAATACTGGCGCGAGATCGGCGGCACGGTGATGCTGCCGGGCACCAACCGCGCCGCCGACCGCTTCGCCCGCGCCTCGTTCTACGTCAACGCGATTCCAAAGTCCGAGGACCCGGTTGAAGCCATCGCCTCGGCCTTCAGCGTGATCCGCAACGTGTCGGTGCCCTACGGCATCACCACGCCGGACCAGCCCAACATCTCCTCCACGCGCTGGCGCACCGTGGCCGACCAGAAGCGCGGCCTGTATTTCTTCGAATCGGCGCTGGCGCCCAACGTGTTCTGGGTGGACCTGAAGAAGATCGACTTCTCGTCGGCGACCGGCACCACCCAGCGGCTGGACCTGGGCCAGTACCAGCGCACCATCTATTCGGGCGAGGCCAACGCCCGGTTCAAGGCGGCCAAACCGTTCCGCTTCCTCGGCGTGTGAGGCGGGCCGCGCCGGCCCGGGGTCGCTTCACTGCAGGGCAGTGAAGCGGCCCTTCGCCGCCACGGCTCACTCCGCCTCGTCCGGATGCGCCTTCCAGTAACCGGTGGCGCGGATCCAGTCCTTGGGCACCTGCAGGTGGCCTTCGACGAACTTGCGCATCATGCGCGCGCGCCGCGATTCCAGCGCGATCCAGTAATACGCATCGCCGTCGGGCGCCTCGAAATCCACCAGCGCATCCTCCAGCAGGGTGCTGCTGGCCGCGTCGAAGCCGTTGCGCTCCAGCCACGACACCCGCACCTGCGCGGCGCTGGGCAGCGGCTGGCGGTCGCCTTCCTCGGGGATCTCGATCAGCACTTCGGCCTGCGCGTGTTCCGGCAGCTCGGCCAGGCGCCGCGCGATGGCCGGCAGCGCGGTCTCGTCGCCGATCAGCACATAGGCGTCGTAGTCGTCGGCCACCAGGTGCGAGCCGCGCGGCCCGGCCACCACCAGCGCATCGCCGGCCTGCGCGTTGGCTGCCCAGGTCGAGGCCACGCCATGGCCGTGCAGCACGAAGTCCAGCACCAGCTCGCCGGCGTCGGCGTCGTGGTGGCGCGGGGTGTAGTCGCGGGCGGGCGAGGGCGCCTGCCCTTCCGGGTAGCGCGGCCCCTGCTCGGTCAGCTCCGGCAGCACGAACACGCCCTCGGCGTTGGGGAAGAACAGCTTGACGTGGTCGTCCGGCGCCGGGCTTTCGAAGCCGGCCAGCGCCTGCCCGCCGAGTACGATGCGCTGCATGTTCGGAGTCAGGCGCTCGCTGCGCAGCACCTGCAGCTGGCGGAAGCGTGGGGTGAGGCGAAGGGTGCGGTTTTCGTGGGGCATGGGGGACTCCAGGTGGGGGGGTATCCATCCGTAGGAGCGACTTCAGTCGCGATGTGGCTTTACCGGTGAAGCCCTTTCGCGACTGAAGTCGCTCCTACAAGGCGGACATGGAGAATACGGGTTACGTCGGTTGCCGGATCTGCGCCGTGGCCTGGTCCAGCAGCGCGGCAATGCGTTCGGCGTCGGCGTCTTCCCAGCGGCCGTTGCGCAGCACCAGCGCCTGCTTGAGCCGGTGCATGGCCTCGCGCACCGCCGGCGGCTGGTTGGCCCGGGCGATCACCCGCGCGCTGTGTCGGGCGCGCAGCTGCGCCGCCTCCACCTCGGCCTCGCGCAGCTTCAGCTGCGCCTGCCCGATCGCGGTGACGCGATAGCGCTTGCGGCCGCCGTCCTCCTCGGCCGCCACCCAGCGCTGCTTCTCGAAGTCGGCCAGCAGCGGGTACACCGAGCCGGCGCTGGGCGTATACACGCGCAGGAACATGTCGCCGACCAGCTGGATCAGCTCGTAGCCATGGCGCGGCGCCTGCGCCAGCAGCGACAGCAGCAGCAGGCGCAGGTCGCCGCGGCCGAGCGGGCGTGCGGCGGGGCGTTGGCGGGAGGGTGGCGGCAGCGCGGGTGTCATGATTTCGATATATCGAATTTGCGGAAGACGATATATCGAAAACCGCAATCTTGCAAACCCGGTGGGAAACGCCGGTCAGGCGGCTGTCATCGCCCTGACCCGCCGCCATGCCAGCGTTGCCGTGTGGGACAGGTGATGAAAGCAATGCCTTGCAGCGCCGGGCAACACCCGCCGGGGCTTTCGCTGGTAATGCCCAGGGCGGCGTTGTCCTGCTCTACAGGGAGTGCGGTGTTCTGTAGCGCCGGGCAGTGTCCGGTGGGGCCTTCGCAGGTAAAGCCCCAGCGGGCCGCTGCCCCGCTCTACAGGGAACACGGTGTTCCGTAGCGCCGGGCATCGCCCGACAGGAGCTTGGCCGGAAATGCCCCGGGGCGGCGTTGCCCGGCTCTACGGCTGGGCTCTGGAACGCAGGCGGGCAGGGCGTCGCGCCTGTCCGCCGCTGTCCCGCCAACGGCCATCGGCCTGTCGCGTCCTGTCCGCCAGACACCGCGATCCGCAAGGCCATACGCAGCCGTAGCCAGCTTTGAGGGCGGGCGGGTGCGCTACACTTTGCGGCTCAAAACTACTGAACAAGCGCGCGCGTGCGTGCCGTAACTGGGAGCGCCAATGAACTGGTTGAATGAAGTGCTGAACAACGACCCGAACCCCCTGGAAACCCAGGAGTGGATCGAGTCGTTGAAGGCCGTTATCGATGTCGAGGGCCCCGAGCGCGCGCATCAGTTGCTGGAAGGCATGGTTGAGCTGACCCGTCGTTCGGGCGCGTTCCTGCCGTTCTCCCCCACCACCGAATACGTCAACACCATCGAGCCGCAGCTGGAGGCCAAGAGCCCCGGCAACGCCGAGCTGGAATGGCGCATCCGCTCCATCATCCGCTGGAACGCGATGGCCACCGTGGTGCGCGCCAACCGCAAGCCGGGCGACCTGGGCGGCCACATCGCCTCCTTCGCCTCCGGCGCCACGCTCTACGACGTGGGCTTCAACCACTTCTGGCGCGCCCCCAGCGACAGCCACCCGGGCGATCTGCTGTTCATCCAGGGCCACAGCGCCCCGGGCATCTACTCGCGCGCCTTCCTGGAAGGCCGCATCGACGAGCAGCAGCTGGACAAGTTCCGCATGGAAGTGGACGGCGGCGGCCTGTCGTCCTACCCGCACCCGTGGTTGATGCCGGACTTCTGGCAGACCCCCACCGTGTCCATGGGCCTGGGCCCGCTGGCGGCCATCTACCAGGCGCAGTTCATGCGCTACTTGGAAAACCGCGGCCTGATCGAGAAGTCCGACCGCAAGGTGTGGTGCTTCATCGGCGACGGCGAGAGCGACGAGCCGGAAACCCTGGGCGCCATCGCCCTGGCCGGCCGCGAAGGCCTGGACAACCTGATCTTCGTGGTCAACTGCAACCTGCAGCGCCTGGACGGCCCGGTGCGCGGCAACGGCAAGATCATCCAGGAACTGGAAGGCGTGTTCCGTGGCGGCGGCTGGAACGTCATCAAGCTGCTGTGGGGCTCCTACTGGGATCCGCTTCTGGCCAAGGACACCAACGGCGTCCTCAAGAAGCTGATGATGGAAACCGTCGACGGCGAATACCAGAACTGCAAAGCCTTCGGCGGCGCGTACACGCGCGAGCATTTCTTCGGCAAGTACCCGGAAACCGCCGCCATGGTGGCCAGCCTGTCCGACGACGACATCTGGCGCCTGAACCGCGGCGGCCATGACCCGCACAAGGTGTACGCCGCCTACCACCAGGCCGTGAACACCAAGGGCATGCCGACTGTCATCCTGGCCAAGACCGTGAAGGGCTACGGCATGGGCAGCGCCGGCGAGGCGCTCAACCCCACCCACCAGACCAAGAAGCTGGACGACGAAGCGGTGCGCCACTTCCGCGACCGCTTCAACATCCCGGTCACCGACGAACAGCTCAAGGACGGCCAGGTGCCGTTCTACCACCCGGGCCCGGATTCGCCGGAAGTGCAGTACCTGCAGGAGCGCCGCGCCTCGCTCGGCGGCTACCTGCCGCAGCGCCGCCAGAAGGCCGACAAATCCTTCAACGCGCCCAAGCTGGAAACCTACGAGCGCCTGCTCAAGGATTCGGGCGAGCGCAGCTACTCCACCACCATGGCCTTCGTGCAGACGCTGAACATCAGCCTGCGCGACAAGGAACTGGGCCCGCGCCTGGTGCCCATCGTCGCCGACGAAGCCCGCACCTTCGGCATGGAAGGCCTGTTCCGTCAGATCGGCATCTACGCCCCCTACGGTCAGAAGTACAAGCCGGTCGACGCCGACCAGCTCATGTACTACCGCGAAGACCAGAGCGGCCAGGTGCTGCAGCAGGGCATCAGCGAGCCGGGCGCCATCGCCTCGTGGATGGCCGCCGGCACCAGCTACTCGGTCTCCAACGTGCCGATGCTGCCGTTCTACATCTACTACTCGATGTTCGGCTTCCAGCGCGTGGGCGACCTGGCCTGGCAGGCCGCGGACATGCGTACCCGCGGCTTCCTGCTCGGCGGCACCGCCGGCCGCACCACGCTCAACGGCGAAGGCCTGCAGCACGAGGACGGCTTCAGCCACATGGTGGCCGGCGGCATCCCCAACGTGCGCAGCTACGACCCCACCTTCGGCTACGAGGTCACCGTGATCCTCCAGCATGGCACCAAGGCCATGATGGAAGACCAGATCGACGAGTACTACTACATCACCCTGATGAACGAAAACTACACCCACCCGGCCATGCCGGAAGGTGCAGCCGACGGCATCATCAAGGGCATGTACCTGCTCACCGACGCCGGCAAGCCGAAGAAGGGCGAACTGCGCGTGCAGCTGCTGGGCAGCGGCACCATCCTGCGCGAGGCCATCGCCGCGGCCGAACTGCTGGACAAGGACTTCGGCGTCACCGCCGACATCTGGTCCTGTCCCAGCTTCAACGAACTGCGCCGCGACGGCTTCGACGCCGAGCGCTGGAACCGCCTCCACCCGGAAGCCGACCAGCGCAAGCCCTACGTCACCCAACTGCTGGAAGGCCGCCAGGGCCCGGCCATCGCCGCAACGGACTACGTGCGCGCCTACGCCGACCAGATCCGCGCCTTCGTGCCGATGACCTACTCGGTACTGGGCACCGACGGCTTCGGCCGCTCCGACACCCGCGCCAACCTGCGCCGCTTCTTCGAAGTGGACCGTTACTACATCGCCCACGCCGCCATCGCTGCGCTGGCGAAGGACGGCAAGATGACCGCGAAGGACGTGGCCCGGGCGATCAAGCAGTACAACATTGATCCGGAGAAGGCGAATCCTGTTGGGGTTTGATAAGAGCGTGGAGAGGGGCGGCGTTAGCCGCCCTTTTTCTATCTATAGTTGTCATTCTAAATGTGTGCTCAATTGGGCTTTCGATTGTTCATGCAGTTAGAGGCCCATTGTGGTTGGGTTAATACGTATTAGGTGGACCATATGAAAAGCTCTGTGTTCCTCACTCGAGTGGTGTTGCGGAATTACAAAAGCATCGGCGGGTGCGATGTTAGGCTGCATCCATTGACTTATCTGATAGGTACCAATGGGTCTGGGAAAAGTAATTTTCTGGATGCATTACACCTGGTGAGAGATGCGTTGCTCGGCTCCCTTGATAACGCGCTGAATGAACGCGGCGGGCTTGCTGAGGTAAGGCGTCGCTCTAGTGGTCATCCCACTCACTTCGGAGTCCGTTTGGAGTTTGTACTTCCTAATGATGGGCGGGATGCATATTTTGCCTTTAATGTCGGAGCCCTTAAGAAGGGTGGGTACGAAGTTCAAAACGAAGAGTGTGGGATCGGTAAAAAGGGAAAGGGGCCCTACTATAGCGTTGAGCGCGGAGTGCTCAAAAAAAGTAGCGAGGATACTTTTCCAGCCATTACATCAGATAGGTTGGCCTTGGTTGCTGTGTCAGGCATGTCTGCATTTAGGCCTGTTTTTGATGCCTTGGTTTCCATGGGTTTTTATAACTTAAACCCAAAACTGATGCGTGATCTTCAGAAGCCTCAGGATGGTCGGCTCCTTAAGCCTGTTGGTGAGAATATAGCAAGCGTTATAGGGCACTTGGAGCGGAATGCGCCAGGGCAAATTAAGGTTATTGAGGAATATCTTCAGACCGTAGTTCCGATGGTGCATGGCTTTGAGCGGAAAGCGGTGGGGCCAATGGAGACACTTGAATTTCGCCAAGAGATGGCCGGGTCCTTGCATCCCTGGCGCTTTTTGGCGCAGAGCATGTCGGACGGCACACTTCGTGCCCTTGGAGTTTTGGCCGCTTTATTCCAAAGCAATCAGGATTTTTCACCTACAGTTGTTGGAATTGAAGAGCCTGAGACAGCTCTGCATCCGGCTGCGAGCGCCGCACTTAGAGATGCCCTTACCCGAGCGTCTAGCAACGTTCAAATTATTGTGACAAGCCATAGTCCAGATCTTCTGGATGATTCCGACATTGATCCTGAGTCTCTTCTTGCGGTTGTTTCCGAGGGCGGTGAAACAAAGATTGCGAGGCTGGATAGTGCGTCAAGAAAGGCTATGCGAGAGCGGCTTTTCTCGGCAGGAGAGTTGCTAAGGCTGAATCAATTGGCGCCTGATCCTGAGGTTCTTCAGGATCAAGAGAGAAATCAGCCTGACCTGTTTGGGAGTATTCGAGAGTGAGTGCTGCAATTGTTCCGATAGTCGAGGGGCACGGAGAAGAGGCGGCTTTGCCTGTGCTTTTGCGCCGGATAGCACAGTGGAAAACTCCAGATGTGTATATTGAAGTTAGGCATCCAATTAGGGTTCATAAGGATAGATTCCTCAATAAACCAGAAGAGTTTTGCCGTTATCTTTCTTTGGCTGCAGTAAAGGGCGGTGATGAGGGGAGAGTACTAATTCTGGTTGATGCGGATGATGATTGTCCTGCAATCAGAGGGCCAGAAATATTGGCGAATGCCCAAGCTCACATTGCTGGTCGCTTAGTGTCTGTTGTCATGGCGAAAAGGGAGTATGAGGCTTGGTTTATTGCTTCTGCCCAGTCGCTCCATGGGGTCAGAGGGTTTTGCTATGACCCACACAAGGTCGTTGATGCAGAAGCGCCTCGTGATGCGAAGGGGTGGCTGAACTCACAAATGGAAGGGAAGTGTTACGGCGAAGTGCTGGATCAGCCAGCGTTATCTGCTCGGATGGATTTACAGCAAGCCTACGATGGAAGTCGCTCTTTTAGGAAGCTTTGCGATGACTGGGTCCGTATGTTTTCCTGATTGATTGTAAGAATTTTCTTTCGCCGGTCGACCTTATATTGCTATTGACATCACCCCCAGGCAGTAGCACTCTCACCACCAAGGAGCGTCGAAACTCCGTACATAGCGGTACCCACCTCCGTCAAACCGGTGGGTTTTTTGTGTCCAATCCTCGGGCGCAAGCCGACGTGATGCCTGCGTCGGGAGGGCGGCTAATACAACACCCTTCGGGGAAATACGCCCGCCGACTATGTACGGTTTCGAACCTCCCGACATCCCGTCGCCTTCGGGCGGCGGTACTTGGCGTATTCCAGGAGGGCGTTGCCATGTACACCGCACCATCCCCGCCGGCCCACGCGCCGGCTTACTTGTTGCCGGAGGGCGCGCACGCCCTGCTGCTTGAAGTGGGCGACGTCATGCAGCGGCTGGCCGCACTGGCGGCCACCGAGCAGGCCAACCACGATCTCACCGTGCACCTGCTCTGTCAGCCCGGCGTGCTGGCGCAATGCCTGCGCAGCCTGTCCATCCGCATCAACGTCGCCCTGCACGAGTGCAGCGGTGTGGCTCACTCCGCCTACAACCCGCAGGGGGCGCCATGAGCCGCCGCCGCGCATCCGCCGCCCCAACCGCCAAGCGTCCGCCCCGCCGCCATGCACGCACAACCGCGCAAACACTGCTCGACGCCTTGCCGCCGCTGCCACCGCCGGAGCTGGAGCCCGACCCGCTCCCCACCGGCCCCGGCCGCCTGAGCGCACCGCGCCGCCCGCGCCAGCCCCGCCAGTGCACCGTCAGTTACACCTACTACCCCGGCGCCCACGGCCACGGCGGCGACCAACCCGTCCCGCACCTGCGCCTGAGCGGCCTGTGGCTGGAGCAGCTGGGCTTTGCCATCGGCGCCAAGCTGCGCATCACCGCGCAGGAGGGGCGGCTGGTGATCGAGTTGCCGGCGTTAGCGTAGAGCGTGGTGCGTGCACCGAAGGTAGGTGCACGGGAGCATCCATCCGTCAGATCACGTGGGCCTGTGAGCCATGATCGGCAAACCAGACAATCCTGCGGGCTCAGCAAACACCGCGAAGTGTTGTTTCAAGGCTGCAGTGACCTAGCAGCAGCTCAGATGATCTGAGCTGCTGCTAAGCGCTCTAGATTGCCGAACCAGTAGATGCCAGCTCGTTGTGCATCTGGATTGTCATGGAACTTTTAGGAGCTATCTACTGCTTCGTGGATTCAGATTTCTTCTTGTCCAACTCGCCGATAAAGCTGGTGAGCCACGCTATGAACTGCGGCTTCCATATACCTCCATGGCCGTCGACAATCGTTGAATCAGCTTGCGCAACAATGAATGGATTGTGGGGGTAGCTACCGCTTGTGTTTCGTGTCAGGCAGACGCCTTTGGCGCAGTAGTTCTCAAATGACGTTTCGTTACATGCCAGTGATGCATCCGCCGCGCATGGCCCCAGTCGATGCGTAACATAGGGTTTGTAGTTCCCAAGTGTAGTTCGCCGCCGTTGGGAGAGCTCCAGCCCTGCCAGTTGACCCAGTGGGAATGCGGTTTTGGTGGCAGCATCGTTCTCTGCTGAAATTGCCAGTAGGACGGGCAGTTGCGAGGAAAGGAAAGACTCTTGCCAGCGATTCTGTTGAGCCGCAAATACTGAATAAAGTGAGGCCTCAAATGCCGGGTTGATCAGCAGTACGAGATCTCCCGTGCCGCTCATGTGTTCGAATGACTGCCCTCTTTCCCCAGGGTGGGCAAGTTGAAGGCGATGAACGAGTAGCTGGGCTGTTGCCGAATAGAGAATGCGCGCACCAAAGCTATGCCCGACGTATATGGTCAAATCATCCGGATCAGCTCGCTTCTCTGCAGTTCTGTCAATCGCGCCAAGTAGCCTTGTAATTGCCGCGGATTGGCTGATGCGGTCTGCTGCGCGTTTTCTACCCCAGAACGTGAATTCCTTCAATATAGGAACGCTTGTGCGCTTGGCATCCCAAGCAACATATATGCCGACAACGCGCCGATCATGGCCGCGTGCCGCTTCATTGGAAGCCAAGGTGTCTACCAGGCGACTGAACTCTATCAGGTCGGTGTCGCCGCTTTCTCCATTATGCTTCCATCCATGTACATAAAGAACAACCACTTGCGGCTTGGGTTGTTGAAGCTCAAGCAGTGCGTCCGTAAAGTCGCAGCGATCTACATAGAGGCCATCGTCTGTATATCGAATGACCTTCACTGTTGCAGATCTGCCACGATCGTTGGCTTTGCTAGGATCGGCTCCTGATTTGTTGACCAGGCACTCATCCTGATTATTTCCTGCGGGATCGAAATGGACGCATCCGGCGGTAAAAAGCAACACTCCCACTATCATGGCGAAGCGAAGCATGAAACCTCCAAGTCGTTCTTGAATGTGCTGCCATAAGCCCTGGCTATGAGCAGGTCTGGGATATTCATTTGATACTGGAAAACGTCAACTATTGTCTATTGCATGGCCGAGCACGGCCCTCTTCTGCGCGAACTGGCACAACTTGAGATCGGCGAGAAATGTATCAACACCCGCCAAGTGACGGTGACGACGGGTAGTTCAAAGTGAACGGTATTCCCAATGCCAATTAGGTAGGTTTCTTGGAGGCGCCTGCAATAGTTCGTTACGGCTGCGGGCATCGCCCCTCTCCCCCTCTCTCCCCCAGTCTTGGAGTGGAAGCACATTAGCTTACATATTTGCTGGGCGGTAGTTCATCTAGCCAATAATCTCTGCTTCTAGCAGCGGCTTGCCGAGCGGCACTAATCAGGTGAGGGCGCGCAGATAACTATCCGCCACTGGACATAATCAGATCGACCGGCGCCTATTGATCACGCATTTGCCTCAAGCTTTGAATCTTTCCCGACGATGCCACTGGAGGTAGATTGGGTGTGGCCGCCATGCAGGGTTGTCGGGAAGGATGAGCTTCTTTTCGGGGCGGATCAGCTTGTCCAGCCCGTCGGGCACGCCGTGCGGCGACAGCAGGATGTCGTAGTCATCGGAGAAGCTCATCAGCCCGCGATCAAACAGCCAGTGCGCCGTTCCCGTCAGCGCAATGCCGTTACGCACGGTATCTGGCCCGTCGTTCTCGACCGGGCGGATATGGGCGGCCTCCACTTCGGGGCGGCCACCGCCGTTGATCAGGCGCAGGCCGGTAACCGCACAAGTCTTGTCATAGGCGCTGCGCACGTGGCGCCTGAAGCGCGCATCACGGAACTTCCGGTTGATGACGCATTGGACGATGGCGCGGGGCACGTACTCTGGCGGCGCTTCTTCCGCCTGGCTCATGTCGAACATTGGCTCGTCCGGTGTGGGGGCCTCCCACGGTTCCAACTCGGTCGCGAACCCAGCCTGCACGATGGCGGCGAACTCGTTGAGTGGGATATTGCGCACCGACCGCCCGAACGCTCCCTTGTTGGTACTCCCGTCCTCCTTCTTGAGCATGGATTCGTAGTAGTGGCCGCCCTCCTTGAAGGGGACGGCACGGTCGAACTCCATGAACTCGGAGATTCGCGCGTAGTAGTGGTCCGGGGAGCGCGGATCCGCCTCAACGGCCGTGAGCCTTGCCATGGCGAAGTAGGCCTGGCGCCCGGTAGCGCTATGCGGCCCCGTGGTTCGGCGTGGTTCGTAGTAGAGAACGAAGTCACCTACCGCAGCTTGCGCTTGCTTCAAATAGGTGGCCGGGAAGTGGTAGCGCTCTTCGATCTGATCGTCGTAGGCAGAGCTTTCGGATGTGGTGAGTACCGCGTTGGTCATGCCTGCCTCCAATCATCTGGCCCATTCAGGGTAGCAGGCACGCGATGCGTCCTCATCAGTTGCAGCGTGCCCCATGCGCCGGCCGGTTGCCGCCGGCGACGGCTTCGGCCTCGCTGGCATAGCGGCCTTGCTTGGTGGCGCCGTAGTAGCGCGTGCCGGGGCAGTGATAGACGTGCGAGCCGGTGTTGATCCAGACGCGAGCGGTGGCTGCCGGAGCAGCGTTCCTGGCCGGCGGCGTCAGCTGTTGAATGACTTGCTGCCGGCCGGCTGCGGCCTCGCCGGGGAGCAGGTGCGGCCATAGGCGGCGCGATACCCGTGCTGCGCGGCTTCGCGTTCTGACATGAAGCGGCCGCGTTTGGTGGCGCCGTAATACTGCCCGCCGGGGCAGTGGTAGACGCCCGAGCTGGTGTTCACCCATACGTCGGCGGCGGCCGCCGGCAGTGCCCAGGCCAGCAGGAGCAGCAGGGCCAGCAATGGGGCAAGCCGTGATGCGGGGTGGTTCGTGGTGTCGGGCATGTCCTTGCCTGTCATCGCGAAGGGGCGACTGGATGTTTGAAGCGCGGTTTGCGGCTACTCGCCGTCCTGTGTATTGGCCTCGGCCAGGAGCAGTTCGTAGGCCTGCACGCGAGCACGAAGGCTGATCAGGTGCCATGAAAGCGCGTAGGCCAGGAGGATTGCGAATGCGAGGAGGCCTTGCACCAAGGTGATGCTTGCGAACGTGTTCCAGTCCCCCAACCGCCAGTCCTTGAACTGCAGGTAAAGCGCCAGGAGTAAGGGAAGTACACCCAGCCGTTCCATTCCGCCTGTGAACAAGCCCAAGCGCTCGTGCATTGTGGTGCGCCGGTCCCGGATATAGCGTAAGCGCCGGCGGCGCTGTTCCAGCGGAAAGGCACGCAACTGCTGGATCAGTTGGTCGTAGTGGATATAGCTCTCTTCGATTTCCCGCGCATGTTCCCGGCGAGCCTCTCGGAACTGGCGCCACTCACGGCGTATTTGCAGGTAGGTGGAAATGCCAAGGCCCAGGATTTCTATGACAAGGCCAGACAAGATGCCTATAGCGGCTGCCTTGCCGGATAGAACACTGCCCAGCAGCATGCTCAGCCCTGCGCCGGCAATGCCGACGATCAGCGACCAGCGTTCCCATGGGCCGGCTTTGGTGCCACCTGTTCGTGCGAGGTAGTCATCCAATGCCGCATTGAGCGCGGGGAAGCTGAGTTCCCGCAGGGCTGTTCCCGCGTCGGCGGGAGGCGCCGACGTCGTGGCGGGCGCATTACCTGCTGTTGGCGCGGGAACGGTATCCATACGATTCCTGGGGCATAGGCTGCCCCCACACCATGCCCGATTGCCGCAGGTGGGTCGAGGCTTGTACCAGACTGGCCCCACCGATAGTTGCGCATAAGCCTGCCTCCGGCGGACCCCGTACGGCTTGGGCGTGGACTTGTTTCTTTACGATTCCCGGTCGATTAGCCCGGGATAGGGCGCCTTGTAACCGGTTGTTTTGCAGGCAATAGGTGGGTAACGCGCAGGCTGGTTTCTTTACGATTCCGATACGAAAAACCACGCGGAGCCGTCAGCTCACGGATGCGAAGCGCCGTGCTTTCCCTCCTGCCGCGCCGCCTTCTTCCACGTGCGCAGGCCCACAACCGCCAGCGCCACGAACACCAGGTACAGCGCTGCGGTGGCGTGCAGCGATTTGACCGCGTACATGCCCACGTAGACCACGTCCACCACGATCCACAGCCACCACGCGGCGGCGTGGCGGCGCGCCTGCCACCACTGCGCCACCAGGCTGAGCGCGGCGAGCAGGGCGTCCAGCCAGGGCAGGGCGGCGTCGGTCCAGGTGTGCATGGCCGCGCCCAGGGCGAGGCCGAAGGCCACGCCCATGGCCAGGTCGCGCGCGCCGGCGTCGGTCGCCAGCGGCACGATGGCGACGCGGCCGTCGGGCTTGTCCTGGCGGTGCCAGTTGGCCCAGCCGTAAGCGAGGAATGCGGCGAAGGCGCCCTGCAGCAGCATGTCCGAATACAGCCGCGCCTCGAAGAACACCAGCGCGTACAGGCCGACGGAGAGCAGCCCCACCGGCCAGGCGAGCATGCGCCGCTGCGCCATCAGCCAGACGCCCAGGGCGCTGGCGATGACGGCCGACCATTCCAGGATCGCCGGGTTCATAGCGCGACGGTGACCGTCAGCCGTGCCTGGCGCGGCGCACCGGGGAACAGGTAGTAGTCGCCGGAGCTGCTGCCAGTGTCGCGCCAGTAGAAGCGGTTGAACAGGTTGTCCACCGACAGGTTCCAGTCCAGCGCATGCCCCCGAAGTTCATGCCGGAAGCGCAGGCCGGCGTCCACCACGTTGTAGCCGGGCGCACGCACGCGGCCGTCGGCGGTGGCGACGTTGGAGGAGGCGTAGCGCCAGCCACCGGTGAGGCCCAGCCCGGCGACGAGCGGCAACGCGTAGTCGGCATGCACGCTGGCGCGGGTGGTCGGCACGTTGATCAGCGGGTGGCCTTCGTAGGCCGGCGTGCCGGTGTTGCGCGCGCGCGCCTGCAGCACGCTGGCGCTGGCGGTGAGCTGCAGGTTGTCGCTTACGCGCCCGCGTGCGCTCAGTTCCAGGCCGGTGTGGGTCTGCTGGCCTTGCTGTACGAAGGTGTAGCCGTAGTCGCTGTCGTCCGGCTTGGCGTACTGGAACGGCCGGCTGATGCGGAACAGCGCTGCGCCCAACGTCAGCGCATCGGACGGTGCGTATTTGGCGCCGACCTCGACCTGGCGCGACAGCACCGACGGCAGGAAGTTGCCTTCGTTGCTGGTCCAGAACGGCGCCTCCTGGCCGAGTGCGATGCCGCGCACGTAGCTGGCGTACAGGTTGAGCTGCGCGTTGGCGCTCCAGATCAGCGCGGTCTGCGGCAGGAAGTGCGACACGCGGCTCTCGCGCTCAAGGTTGCCGCGCTTGTCCCAGGCGCGCTCGTCCAGGCGCACGAAGCGGCCGCCGGCCAGCCATTGCCAGTCGTCGGCGAAGCTCATGCGGTCGAGCACGAACAGTGCCTTCTGGCGGCTGTCCAGGCGGCGCACCGACGGGCCGGGCTGCAGTGGCGAGGGATCGAACTGCGGCACTTCGCGGTCGTGGATGTTGGCGGTGCCGACGTATTCGTTGACGTTGCGGCGCTTGTCCACGGTGCGGCGGAAGTAGTCCGCGCCGACCATGAGCTGGTGCTCGACCGTGCCGGTGGCGAAGCGGCCGCGCAGCTCGGCGCGCAGCTGCCGGTTGCGGCGGGTGTCGTCCGGGCTGCGGTAGTCGTAGATGTCGTAGTCGCCGTTGGGCGCGAAGTAGTTGCCCGGCACGCTGCCGTCGGCGCAGCCGGCCGCGTAGTAGCAGCCGTAGGCGAAGGCGACGTTGTCGTCGATCACCGAGCGGCTGTGGCTGGCCGACACGCGCGACTGCCACGCCGGGCTGAAATCGTAGGTGTGCAGCGCGGTGAGGTTGGTACTGCCGATGCCGACCGGCTTCTGCCAGTGCTGGTAGCCGAGCATCTGCTTGCGGTCCACGTTGCGCGGCAGCACGGTGGCGCCCAGCAGCTGGTAGCCCGAGGCCGAGCGCTGCGCGCTGGTCTGGTAGTTGGCGTCCACTTCCAGCTTGCCGCGCTCGCCGATCAGCCAGTCGGTGGCCAGCGCGTAGAAGTTGCGGCGGCCGTCGGCATGGTCGATGTACGAGTTGCTGTCGTCCCACGCGGCGTTGAAGCGCACGCCGAGGCGCGGCGTCAGCCAGTGGCCGACATCGATGGCGGCATAGCGTGAACCTTCCGCGTCGGTGCCAAGGGTGACGGTGCGCACTTCGGCCGGGCGCTTGCCGACGTAGTTGATGACGCCGCCCGGGGCGATCACGCCGGCGGCGAGGCCGGCTTCGCCCTTGAGGATTTCCACCTGCTGCACGTTCTCCAGCGCCAGGCGCTGCTCGCCGGCGATAGTCAGGCCGTTGAAGCGGTAGCCGGTGGCGGTGTCCAGCGCGAAGCCGCGGATGGCGATGTTCTGGTAGTAACCCACCGGCGCGTAGCTGTCGCCCAGCGAGGCGTCGTTCGTGGCCAGTTCGGACAGGCTGCGCACGACGCGCTGGTCGAGCAGGTCGCGGTCCAGCACGCTGATCGAGGCCGGGGTGTTCTTCCAGTCGCCGCTGCCGAAGCTGTTGGACTGGGTGTCCTTGGCGCCGGGCTGCCTGGCCTGCACGCGCACGGTGGACAGCTCGGTGGGCGAGCGGTCGGCGGCGGTGTCCAAGGGGCTGGCGTGCAGCGGCAGGGCCGCGCCCAGCGCGGCGGTCAACAGCGGGATTCGGTGGCAGCGGTTCATTCGTTTCGTCATCAGCCGTGGGGGGAGACGAAGCGAAGGCGCGCACGCGCGACCGGCCACGAAGGCGGTGTGCCTGCTGCTCAAAGCTCCCTACGCCGGTGCAAACCGGATCAGGTTCCAAGGGACTCTCTCAGCCTGGACAAGCCCAGGCACCCCCGCTTCAGGGGCGCATTGAACCACAAATGCCGTGCTTTGGCTTGTCGACGGATTCAGGCGGCGGCGTGCAGCGCGGCCAGTAGTGCCTGGCCTTCGGCGCTGCGGAACCACTGTGCATGGCCGAGCAGGAATGGTTGCCAGGCCACGTCCGCGTTGGCGGTGGAGCCGGTGACGCCTTCGAAGTACTCCACTTCGGACAGTGCGAAATCCAGGTGTACCACCGGCAGCAGGTCGGCCAGCAGGTGCATGCGCGCGGGCGACAGCGGCAGTACCTGCCGGTAGCCGTCGAGCAGGGCCAGCGCGATGTCGATGCGCACGGCCTGCGCGCCGCGTTCCAGTTCCAGCCAGGCGACCGCGTTGCGTTCGATGGCGGTGGCCAGGTCGAACAGCGCGCTGGTGGGCGAGGCCAGGCCGAAGTCGAGCACGGTGCTCACCGTGTCGCCCCGCCAGAGCAGGTTGGAAACGTGCCAGTCGTTATGCGCCCACAGCTGAGGCTCGGCCTGCAGGCGGTCGGGTAGGCCCGTGTGCCACGGCAGCACGGTGTGGCGCAGTTGTTCCTCCCACGGAATGCGCGCCAGGTAGCGGGCGAGGCCGGGGCGGTTGCCAAGGTCGGCCTTGAGTACGGCGATGGGATCGTGGCTGCGGATCAGGTCATCGCGCGCCACCAGCAGGAGGGTGCCGCGCTGCGGCGCGTGATAGCTGGCGGCGGCCTGGTGCAGGCGCGCGAGCATGCGCCCGGCATCGCGCGCCTGGGCGACGTCGGTCAGCGGCGTCCATGACGCCGCGTCGCGGTACAGATCCTCGCCGATGCCGAGCGTGTGCAGTTCGTAGGTCCAGCCATCGTGCTCGACCGCCGTGGCGCCATCGCGATCGCGCAGCACCTGCACCACCGGCACACCGGCAGCGGCCAGGTGCGCGATGAAGCGGTGCTCCTCGCCCAGCGTGGCGGCGTCGCGCACGCTGTGATGATGGCGCTTGACGAACAGGCGCTTCCTCGCGCCCTCGACGATGGCCGCCGCCGACAGCGGCCGCGGGCTGTGCCACAGCGCGGCGTCCGCGCCTTCCAACTGCGGGAAGCGTCCGCGCAGCCATGCGATCTCGCGCCCGCTGATGGTGGGCCAGTCGGCGGGCACTTCGTCGTTGGCGAGGCCCTGGACGCGGTGGGAAGGAGCGGTCATGGACGGAAGGACGGGGAATGCGCGGGCGATGCGGGGGCGACAGGGTAGCGCGCAGGGCGGCGTCGGGCGCGATGGGCTGGACCGGGTCTGTACACGACAGGAAAGGCATCGGTCAGGAGAACTCCGCCAATCCATGTGGTGATCTGCCGCAGACGGTTGTAGGAAAACTACGCGCCGTCGTGTCGGTGATCAGCTTTTGCCCTGCTTGCTACGCCGGAAGTTCCGGATCATTTCCGCCAGTTCGTCGTCCTCGGCGAAGAAGTAGGCCACCGGCAGGTCGAGGACATCGGCGATGCGCTGCAGGGTCTGCAGGTCGGGCTGGTGCACGCCGGTTTCATAGCGGTTGACGCGGGTGCTGGCGACGAAATCGTCCAGCCCGGCCTTGATGCCGAGATTGCGCTGCGAAATGCCATAGGTCTCCCGCGCTTCGCGCAGACGCACGCTGTAGACGGGGAGCTCTTTTTTCTCTGACAAGGCCGTACACGTCCCGGGCTTCGGTGGACAGAAGCTTCCGGAAGGGCGCTTGACACCGATACTACGTTAAACGTAGTGTGCGCACCGGGTTAATTGTTGAACGCATCGCGTGCATAAGCTCCAGCCCGTCAGGGGGAGCGCGAGAGCGGCACGACAGGGCGGCGGCGCCGGGGTATCGCACAGGCCGCGCCCGGACAGGGCTTCGGAAACACCACAGGGAATCGCCAGCACGGCCGAAGGGCTCCGTTGCCATGGAGCGCTGTCGCCCGCGTTCGGTTCCCGTGTGCCCGGCGCCTCGTCCATGACGGGCCGCAAGACCGAGTACCGACCATGGAAACCAGAGGACGCAGCATGAAGACCAGCGCTTTACGCAACGCCATTTCCATCGCCCTGTTCGCCACGCTTTCCGGCAATGCAGGCATCGTCCTGGCCCGGGAACACGCACCGGACGCGGCCCGCGCGGACGCGGAACGGCAGGACGGGGCAGGGCAGGGAAGCACCGCCGCTTCCGCGCCATCGAAGCCGGCATCGCGACCGGAAGCGACCGCCACCGAACTCGAAACGGTGACCGTCACCGGCACCCGCATCCGCGGCGGCTCGACGCCGTCGCCGGTGATCGCCATCGGCAGCGAGCAGATCCGGCAGGAGGGATTTTCCGACCTCGGCGAAGTCATCCGCAGCGTGCCGCAGAACTTCGCAGGAGGGCAGAACCCAGGCGTCATCCCGTTCACGATCTCGGGTGCGGGTACCCAGAATACGAACCTCAGCGGTGGCTCGGCGTTGAATCTGCGCGGGCTGGGAGCGGATGCGACGCTGACGCTGCTCAATGGACGCCGCATGGCCTACGACGGTATCTCGCAAGCGGTCGACATCAGCGCAATCCCGGTGGACGCCGTGGAGCGCATCGAAATCGTCCCCGATGGCGCATCGGCCATCTATGGATCCGATGCGGTAGGAGGCGTGGGTAACGTCATCCTCAGAAGGGATTTCGAGGGCGTCACGCTGGGGGCCAGCTACGGAGCGGCAACCGATGGAGGTCTGGCCACCCGGGACTACAGCCTCACGGCGGGACATGTCTGGTCCAGTGGCGGACTGATCGTCACCTACAAGGACGTGACGGCGGATCCCATCCATGCGCGGCAGCGCGCTTACACCCGGCTCCTGCGCGACCCCTACACCTTGTATCCAGGCAGTGGGCTGCGCAGCGGTCTGGTCAGCCTGTCCCAGGCCCTGGGCAATGCGGCGGAACTGCATCTCGATGCACTCCGTACCAAGCGCGACCAGAGCTATGGCGCGCAGGACAACCTCAGCAATGTCTACATCCACGCCACGCCCGATGCTACGACGACATTGCTGTCGCCTCGACTGGATATCTTTCTCCCGAACGAATGGACGTTGTCGCTGGCAGCTACCCGTTCGGAAAGCCGGCTGGATCATATGCAATCGATCGAGCACGCAACGTCGGGCGCGTTGTTGTTGCAGACGCGGCTGTGCTACTGCAATGAGGGCCGCAGTTACGAGGCCGGCATCGAAGGGCCCCTGTTCGCGCTGCCCGCCGGTGACGCGCGGGCAGCAGTGGGGGTGGGGCGCAGGGAAAACGAGTTTCGGGAATACAACAAGATCACCGATGCTGCGGTGATCCAGGGGGACGAAGCCACTCGCTTCGCCTATGCCGAACTGCACCTGCCGTTGCTGGGAGAGACCTCGACAACCGGCACCGGCAGGCGGCTGGCAATGACGGCAGCAGCACGTTACGAGGATTACGACAGCTTTGGCGGCGTGCTCACCCCCAAGCTGGGTGTGGTCTACAGCCCTGGGACCGACCTCACACTCAGGGCGTCGTGGGGCCGGTCATTCAAGGCACCCACGCTGTACCAGCTCAACCGGCAACGGGCCACGGCGTTCAACTATGTCACGGCCTACGGTGGCAAAGGCTACCCGCCGGGTGCCACAGCGCTGCTCATTGATGGCGGCAACCCCAATCTCGAGCCCGAGCGCGCTCGCACTTGGAGCGCCTCCTTGGCGGTGCATCCCAGTGCGGTACCTGGCCTGGAAGCCGAGCTGACCTGGTTCGATATTGACTACACCGATAGGGTGGTGGCACCAGTCACGCCTTCCACGCAGGCGTTGAGCAACCCTGCATTCGCCGAATTCGTCACCTATGCGCCTACCGCTGAGCAACAAGCATCGGCGATGGCGGGGGGCGCATTCCTGAACTACATCCGTGTGCCGTACGATCCGGACAACGTCGTGGCGATGGTGCATGCGTACTACACGAACGTCGCCAGTCAGCGGATCCGGGGCGTCGATCTGTCCGGCTCCTACGTGATCGACCTTGGGAGCGGACAGCTCACGCTGCGGGGTTCGTCCAGCTGGTTGCGCAGCAGCCAGCAGGCGACTGCGGCTGCCTTCGATCTGGCTGGCACGATCCACAATCCGCCGAAGCTGGTGGGCAGGGGAGGAGCGGTCTGGGCGCGAGGAGGTTTCTCTGCTTCCGTCTTTGCCGAGTACAAGCAGGGCGTGGAGAACGTGGCAGCGGGTGAGACCACAACATCGTTCACCACCGTGGATACCACGCTGCGCTATGCGCCAACCGGGAAGAGCAGGGCGCTGCACGGCTGGACGGTGGCGCTGTCCGTGCAGAATGTCTTCAACCGTCCGCCGCCTCAGCATGAAACCTCTGTCCTCACTCCCTATCTCGTACCGCCATACGACGCGACGAATTACTCGGCGATAGGCCGGTTCTTCAATGTCTCCATGTCGAGGCACTGGTGATGAAAGGCGCGCATGGAGTGTGGATACCCGGAAAGCGGGCATTTCTCATGTTGGCAGCTGCGGTATTTGTTTCATGGGCGGGTATTGGCCCTGCAGAGGCAATCGCGCCGCGCCGGCTCCTGGAAGTGGCTGACTTTGGCGGTATCTCGATATCGCCCGATGGCAGGCGTGTCGCATATCGAATCGAGCAGGTTTCGGTGGAGCGCAATACCTACGATTCGATCTGGTATGTGCAGGACATGGAGACTGGCATGCCCCCATTGCGGCTGGCCGACGGAGGAACTCCGCAACGGGAGCAGACCGGGTTGTCGATTCCGGCACAGGCGACGTGGTCGCCGGATGGTCGCTGGATCTACTATCGCGCCCTGCTGGAGGGAAAGGTCGACATATGGCGCGCAGCGACGGATGGCTCGGGCGCCGCGCCACTGACACTGGAGCCGGCCGACATCCGCGCATTCGTACTGGGCGAGGATGGACGTGAGCTTCGCTACAGCATCGGTGCCGAACGCGGTGACATCATCGCAGCCGAGCAAGCTGAATACGACCGGGGCATTCGCATCGATCGCACCGTCCCGTTGGGACAAGGGCTTTTCCGATCCGGCTTCGTGGATGGTCGCCTTGCGACACAACGCCTGCGCGACAATGAGGTCATCCGCCATCCTCTGCTGGCCGATGTGCCTGACCGCTGGAAGGCATTGGATCTGGCGACAGGCGCCAGGCGCGACCTGGACATGTCGGGTGCTTTGCCGGGACTGCCAACCAATGCGGATCTCGTCGATGAACCAAGTGACGTCAGCGCGTTTTCGCAGGAACCATTCGGCATCCGTGTTGCCCTGATCACCCGCGTGGGCGAACGCAACGGCCTGCGCGACCGGCCGGACACGGAGCTGATGGTGTTTCCGCGGAGGAACGTGCGCGTGCCGATCCGTTGCACGGCGGAGGCATGTACCGGAAAGACCATCGTGGCGGTCCAGTGGCGACCACGGACCGACGAGGTGTTGTTCACCGTGGAGTATCCCGATGAGGGGCATGCGCAGTCCATTCACCGATGGAACGTCAAAACCGGCGTGGTCCAACCCGTGATAAGCAGTCGTGGCTTGTTGAATGGTGGGGTGCGACTGTTGTCCAGTGATTGCGCTGCCACGGCCAGGCTGCTGGCCTGTGTGGTCGCCGAAGCGGATCGTCCACCACGCTTGGAGAGGATCGACATCGAGACGGGCGGGCGCCGGGTTCTATTCGACCCCAATCCGGCATTGGCGCACGACATGGCTGACGTCGGTGTCCGATTGCTGCGCTGGACCGACGCGGATGGCAGACGGTTCACGGGCCAGTTCTACCCGGCACGGAATGCGGGTCCGGGGTTGCCGCCGCTGTTCGTCAGCTACTACTGGTGCAAAGGTTTTGTACGTGGGGGGCTTGGCGAGGAACTGCCGTTTGCATCGCTTGCGGGTCATGGCATCGCAGCGCTATGCATCAACCTTGCTCCATCCAGGGAAGATGGCGTGGAGCAGTATGAACAGGCGCGTTCCGCCGTCGAAAGTGTGGTCGCACTGCTGGCGGCGCAAGGGGAGGTCGATGCCGGCCGGGTAGGCATGGGCGGATTGAGCTTTGGCGCCGAGATCACCATGTGGACCGCGATGCACTCGCAGGTGCTGGCCGCGGCCTCGGTGAGTTCATTGGGACTATCACCAATGTATTACCTCCTGCTCAGCAACTTTGGCGAGGCGTTCTACACGCGCCTGCGGATGGGATGGCAGCTTGGCGCGCTGGAGGAGACGCCGGAGCGGTGGCGGCGATTCTCGCCACTGTTCAATCTGGACCGTATCCGCGCACCGATCCTGATGCAGTTGCCGGAGCAGGAATACATCCATTCTCTGGACTACGCTGTGCCGCTTATGCGTGAGGGTCGGGCGGACATGTATGTATTCCCGAATGAACCTCATCAGAAATTCCAACCCCGTCACAAGCTGGCGGTGTATGAGCGCAATCTCGATTGGTTCCGCTATTGGCTGCTCAATGAGGAGGATCCAAACCCGGTGAAGCGCCAGCAGTACGCGCATTGGCAGGCAATGAGGGCCGCTTTGCCAGTGACCGCGGTGCACGATGGAGGCGATGACGGAAATTAGCGTTGGTGCCGTACCCAATTCTCGACCATGCAGATGTCGAAAACGCGCATGAACGGATGACCGCGCTCTGGCAGGTCCCGGCGCAGGAAGCTGTCCAGAGCCTCGGCATCCAGTAGGCCACGTTCCTGCAACCGTCCCTCCAGTAGGAATTCACGTATCCGGTTCCTGTTACGTTGGTAAACGGCGCCCAGGTAGCTCATGAAGGTTCCCTTGCTACGGCGATTGCGGATGTCGGGAGGAAGTAGATCTGCGAATGCCGCCCGTGCCACGGCACGATTTCGACCTTCCGATATCCACATCCAGGTAGGCGTGCGCAGGCAGGCTTCTACTACAGGCTGGGACAGCAGCGGCATCCGCATCGGTTTTTGCGTTCCGCGTGCCAAGCTGTCCCGATACGCCTGGCAGGTGGCCAGTCCCCGGATCCGTTCGCGATCCCCTGCCATCGAGTCGGGAGGCGTGGCGTCCCAGGGGTGAGCCTCGCAAAGGGGTGTGGCGAGGCGTCCTTCCAGGAAGGAGCCATCTGGTAGCCGCGATATGCCGGATGGAGTTCGCAGTTTTCGAAGGGCCAGCCGCGCTGCTTTCCAGAGCGTACATTGATGTAGTGCAGCCAGATTCCGGACGGCGCCGAACCCTCCTCTGATCCCGCATTCGCGAAATGCGTCTGCAGCCGGAGCGGCGGTATCCAACGAACAGAAGACCGTATCGCCGCCGCCTCCGGAGAAGAAGCTATGGACGCCATGGCGGCCTGCTGCGGCCAGCATGATCTCGTCCACTGCATTCTGTAGAACCCCTATCCTGGGTACGAGGCACCTGGGATGTATGGGAAAGTCGAACAGTGCGTCCTCCAGATGAAGTATTTCGGCGTGGAGTTTGACCCCAAGCTGGTCCGCGATTTGCGTCGCGTATCGGTGTTCATCGGCGCCCGGAACCTCCGTAGTCAGAGAGGTGCAGGCAACCCGTGCCGCTGAACCCGGAAGACACGCACCCACTATGGATGAGTCGAGACCGCCAGAGAGTTCGAGCAGGAGGGATTTATCGTTGCTTGCCAATGCCTGTACTGAGGACATGACTGCAGTACGAATATCCCTTGCGGCCTCTTGCGGGTCGACATGTCGCTGATCAGTTGCAACGAAATCCCAAGGAGACCAAGCTGACCGGACGGAGGTGTTGTCTCCTTTTTGGTGCAACGTACAACCAGGCAACAACTCCCGGATACAGGCTAACGTGGTGCGTGCGCTTTTGACCTGGGGGAACGACAGGCGGTGGTGGATGGCGTCCCAGTCGATCCTACGGCGGTAGAGGCCGAGTAGCTCTGCCAAAGAGATATCAGAGGTTATGAAGCCCCTTCCTTTTTCAATCGAATAAAAGCAGGGCATGTCGCCGGAAGGGGAAGGCTCTCGCATCACGGTCAGGCCTTCCTCTCCATCGGCTGGCTGGAAAAGGAGATACGGTCCCCAGCAATGCCTGATGAGATGCTGGCGGAACTGGGCTGGGCTCTGGAGGCGCGGGAACTGACTGGCTGCAACGATGGCACGGCCCGTTTGGGAAAAGACGTGGCCGAGAATCGTGCCCATTCCCTGTATCGAAAGCGATGGCGTGTTATGGGTCATGAACAGTGCCGATGTTGGGTGAACGTCATGGCGTCGTATGCCGAGAGGGCGAAGAATCGCTTCCGTTTGCGCAACGAAATTGGCGTCCAAGCCATCTGGACCATCGACGATGGCAAAGTAGTCGGTGCTCATCACACTATCCTGATAGGTGTATGGGCATGGGCGTTCCCGACGGTGTCGTTCAGCACCAGCGCGCCTGCCTGTGCCCAGCAATGGGCTGTGAAAGGCACGGCGGTCACCGCGAAGACAAGATGCGCGGCATAGCCACGATTGGCCAGGAAGCGGATAAGCGATATCGAGTCGATCAGGCAGCAGGTCTCGATGGGAACGTATGGGCGGGCTCGCAGGAAGGCAGCTGTAGCCCCGGTAATGGGAGTTTCCGTGGCCTCGGATTGTTGGGTTTCGACACGGTATGTCCTGCGTAGGCGGTACGCGCTCAGCCCTGAAAGAATGGTTGACAGGCGCCGCGTCTTCAGTTGCATATGTGTGTTGCCAACGGCCCACAGCGCGCCGATGAGATCAGGAATGGTGGCTGGCCTTGCCATGGATGAAAGCTCCATGGCACTGCGCTCTGGGTAGGCCAGCGTCGGCTGTGGCAGGAGCGGCTTGGGTGATGGGTTCCCGACGATCAGGCCGGCATTGATCAGTTCTCTGATGTCGTTATCTGTACTTTGGCCGCGCTGGTGGGACTTGAAACGTCGTTCCATCGTTTCTGCAAGCCGGAAATAGCGATCCTTGCCGATGTCGAGAAATATCAATTGATCGTCGACGCTGCAGTACGAAAGATCGTCACGCAGTTGGAGAGGCATGGCGGATATCCCCTTGTGGAAAGAGGCGCACCTTTCGGTGCGCCTCTGTGCCTCACTCTTCGGAGATTCCGGGAGTCGGAATCTTTCCTACTGGCTCAAAGCCGAGATCGGAGCCCTTCGTCTCCACGCTGGCGACGCCAAGCACGATCACGTCGTCCGCGCTGGCGCGGTTGTTGTCGTTGCTGTCCATCTTTGCCTCTCCTGCGGTTGCGTCATGGCGGTTTCCATGACGCACGCAGCGTAGGAGGCGGGAAAATTTATTTTCAAATGATTATTGCGTTGCTAAACGATGATTATCCGGAAGGCGCGCAGGTCGTCATGGAGTGAGAGGCAGGGTGCGCGAATGTGCAGCGCTGCTGCCTTCGGACCGATACGTCCCGGCAATCGCGTTTCGACGTTCGATAGAGGAATACAGGTTGGCTACGGGTGCTGGTCACGGTGGTCGACAAGCAGGGCCACGATCCGTGGCACCAACAGCTTGCGGCGCGCGTGGTACTCGCGCAGGGCGGCTTTCAGCGCCGGGATGTTCCGCTCCCGCCAATATCCGCCGAGCCCGGCCAGTTCGTCGTCGGCATGGGCGATCAACGCACGCTTGGCCCACCGCACCGGTGCCAGTCTGTCGTTGGCCTGCCTGACCGCCTGATGCAACGGGCGGTACGCAGTCGCATCGGCGATCGCATCGAACAGTTTCCAGGTCCGCTTGACCACTTCGCCGTCATCGCCAGGTGCGGCATCGCTGTCAGTGTGGACCGGCACGCCCTGGCCGTCGCACAGGTCGCACGCCGCCAGCAGCAGCCGTTCCATCCAGTCATAGAGGTCGCGCAGGGCGACTTCGGTGAACAGGGGAACATGCAGTCCGTTGCGCGCGTGGTCGTCGATCAGTCCCTCGCCAACCAGGCGATAGAGGGCGGAACGGACAGGCGTGGGGCTGGTATTGAATTCCGCGGCCAGGGTGCCCGGGTCGATCCGTTGTCCGGGCAGGTACAGGCCCGATCGCAGCGCTCGCCGGACCTGCCGGTAGACGAGCGCACTCTTGGAGTGGTTCGCACGCATAGCGGAACTCCCTGTCTGCATATGGCGTCCTTCTCGGAGCCGATAGTACAAGAACTGCCTGCCTGTAAAGCAGCCATTTCGCCATCGTCCGTCAGCCCCCGACTGGTATGCTCCGCGCACTGATCAGGGGTATGGAACGCATGGCATCGCACCCGTTTTTGCACTGGCACGGAGTGGGGGCTGCGTATGAACACACATGCCCCGCCTCCCGCGGCAAGGAATTCATGGTGGAAGCCGCTACTGATCCTGTTCGCGGTATTGCTGCTGCTGGTCGTGCTGGGAGTGGCCGCGTTGCTGGGGCTTGGCTGGTTCGGCTGGAAGGCGTTGAAAAACACGATCAATGAAGCTCAGGTGCTGAGCCAACCGCGGCAGGCGCCATCGCGCCCTCTGTCGGCGGACGAGCAGGCCATCGTCGACATGGTGATGGAACGTGACGATCCGGTGCTCCGCGAGGGCAGTGCCGGAGGCAGCCAGGCGGGTACGGACAGGCTGGAGCACCTGCTGGCCGGGTATTACCAGCGTTCCTTGAACGAACATGCGAACGGCGGCCAGGGCACCGGCGACAAGGGAGCCACGCAGAAGATGCTGGCCACTCTCCTGTCCGCGCTGGAGAAAAACAGGCGCGACGGCGGCGACGCGCCGGAACTGTCGCCCGAGTTGTCCATCGTGTTGGAGGCGTTGGCAGCCCAGTACGACCACGGGCAGAACACGAAGGACGGGGTGGTCCCCCTGTTGGCCGAAGACCGCCCGCTGACGGCGGAAGAACGCGCGCTGGTCGAAGCGATCGTGGAGAGGGAGCTGCGCGATCGCGCCCATCGCTGAGCCACCATGCTGGCGGTGTACCCATGCCATCTCGGTGATACTGGATCGCCAGGGTGCGCGCACCACCTGAGGCGCTCCAGCGCTCCAGCAACTGGCATCATGCGCCCATGCCACCCACCCTCGACCAGCTCCGCCGTTACGCCGTCGCCCGTTCGCTGTTCAAGCCGACCACGCTGATGCGGGCGATCGAGAAGCTTGGTTTCGTGCAGGCCGATCCCATCCGTGCGCCGGCGCGGGCGCAGGACCTGACGCTGCGCCATCGGGTCAGGGACTACCGCGCCGGCGAACTGGAGCGGGGCTATCCGCGCCTGCCGCTGGAAGAGGATTTCTTCGTCAACTACGGCTTCCTGCCGCGCATGCACCAGGCGTTGATGCATCCGCGGCAGGCGCGCGTGGCATGGACGCCGGCGCGCTGGAAGCAGGCGCATGCGGTGCGCGATTTCATTGCCGGCCGCGGCGTGGTGCATCCGCGCGAGGTCGAGGCGCACTTCGCCCATGGCAAGGCCACCAACTGGTTCGGCGGCTCGTCCAATGCCAGCACCCAGCTGCTCGACGGCATGCACTACCGCGGCCTGCTGCGGGTGGCGCGGCGCGAAGGCGGCACCCGCGTGTATACCGTGCGCGAGGACGCCGCGCCGGTGCGGGCGCATGAAGTCGAAGCGCGGCTGGACGCGTTGATCGACCTGATCGCGGGTAAGTACGCGCCGCTGCCGGCCGCCAGCCTCCGGCAACTGGTCGGCTACCTCGGCAACGGCGTCCCGCAATGGCGCGATGCCTGCAAGCCGGCGCTGCTGCGCGCGCGGCAACGCCTGCAGTGCGCGCGCGTGGATGGGGTGGAATGGCTGTGGCCCGACGGTGAACGCGCGGAGAGCCGCCGTTGGCAAGCCGACGAACAGGTGCGCCTGCTCACGCCGTTCGACCCGGTGGTGTGGGACCGCCGTCGCTTCGAACTGCTGTGGGGCTGGACCTATCGCTTCGAGGCTTATACGCCAGCGCCGAAACGCAGGCTGGGCTATTACGCGTTGCCGTTGCTGTGGCGCGAGCACGTGATCGGATGGGGCAACCTGTCGGTCACGGCGGGGGTAATGGACGCGCAGTTGCGGTATGTCGTCGGCCGGCCGCCGAAGGATGCCGCCTTCGGCATCGCGCTGGAGGCGGAGCTGGCGCGGATGAGGGCGTTTCTCGCACTGGAAGGCTGAGCGGCGTCCCGTTGTGGATGCGGTCACGTTTGTGCCCGGGCGCATCACGCCTCGGCACGCGGTCCTAATCGACGCCGATACAAAGTGGTCATGCGATAGACACGACGTAGGAGGTGTGCGATGACCAGCAATCAAAGCCGGCAGAAGACAGACCAGGTGCAGCAGCAGCCGCGTCCCGGCGTCGAGGACCAGCGCAGGACCAACCCGGCGCGTCAGGCAACGCGTACCGAGCCCAGCCACCAGAAGGACGTGCACGACCAGCGCATGCTGGACAGGGAAGATGCCGATGCGGACGGAAAAGACAGCAAGCATTCCGGTCGCTGATCGCGGCCATTGACTGCCGCTGTGGGCATATCCGCCTGGAATATCCGCCCCTGTACCCGTGATCGTGCAAGGAGTTGACGGCCATGAAGAAACGCCATGTATTCAGTGCGAGCGGTCTGCCGTTGGCCGAGCAGGCGATGGCGGCAGCACGCCAGGCCGGCGTGGAGAACGACGACATCCTGCTGGTCGCGCGGTCCGACATCGAGAAGCATGCGATCCCCGACAAGCGCAAGATGGCCGATACCGATTTGATGGGAGCGGTCGGCCGTGGCGCCGGCTATGGCGCCGCGACCGGGTTGCTGGCCGGCCTGGTCGCCGTCGCGGTGCCGCCGCTGGGCATCACCCTGGCCGGTGCCGCGGCGGTCGGATTGGCTGGCGCGATGGTCGGCAGCCTGGGATCGGCACTGCTCGGTGCGACCGTGCCCGATCCGGTGCGGCAGACGTTCGACGACGAGATCCAGGCCGGCAACATCCTGCTGGTGATCGATGGCGAACAGGAGGTGCTCGACGCCGCCGCGCCGGCGATCGTCGCCTTGGGCCTGCGCCCGCTCCCCTACGAATCCACCTCCGCGCTGACCTGACCGGCCTCGGCCCGGCTGTACCCGCGAGGACCGTTGCGCACTCGACGCCGCCGCCGTTCTTGCCTATGGTCGTTCTTCGCCAATCGCGGGGAACGGGAATGCGCGTCGGATATCTGCTGGGGATGTGCCTGGTCGCGGGAAGCCTGCAGGCGGCCGAGCCGGTGGCGACGGTACGGGTGGAGTTCGACCGCGGCGGCATCACTGCCACTGAAGCGCACGGCATGGCCGACATCGCCGCCGCGCGCGCGCTCAGTGCCGACGATCCGGTGCGCATCGCCTCGATCTCCAAGATGGTCACCGCGCTGGGCGTGATGCGCATGGTCGAGGCCGGGCAGCTGGACCTGGATACGGACGTGTCGCGCTGGCTCGGCTGGCCGCTGCGCCATCCGCAGTTCCCCGACACGCTGATCACCCTGCGCCTGCTGTTGTCGCACCGCGCCGGGCTCACCGACGCCGCCGGTTACTACGCGGTGCCGCTGGGCGGGCAGTTGAGCGTGGTGCTGGACGACCCGCACGCCTGGGACAAGGCGCATGCGCCGGGCACGTTCTTCCGCTACGCCAACATCGATTTCCCGCTCGTCGCCTCGGTGATGGAGAAGGCCAGCGGCGAGCGTTTCGACCGGCTGATGCAGCGCCTGGTGCTCAAGCCGCTCGGCATCGCCGCCTGCTTCAACTGGGACAGCTGCGACGACGCCACCGTGGCGCGCGCGGTGGTGCTGTACGACGAGGCCCATCAGCCGGTGCGCGACGACAACCGCGGCCGTCGCCCCGATTGCCCGGTGGTGCCCGCCGCCGACGGCAGTTGCGATCTCGGCCGCTGGCGCGCCGGCGACAACGGCGCGCTGTTCGCGCCGCAGGGCGGCCTGCGCATTTCCGCCAACGGCCTGGCGAAGATCGGGCGGCTGCTGCTGGGCGAGGGCGAAGTGGATGGCGTGCGCCTGCTGCGCGCCGAATCCGTGCGCGAACTGGCGCGGCCGCAGTGGACCTACGCGCCCGGCGACGGCATGACCTCGGAGGAGGACGACAGCGGGCAGGGCGGCGACGGCTTCTTCTGCCGTTACGGACTGGCGATGCAGACCCTGGCCACGCCGGTGAAGGGGTGCCGCGACGATCCGTTCGGTGACGGCGTGGCGCGCTTCGGCCATTCCGGTTCGGCGTACGGCCTGTTGTCGGGCTTGTGGGTCGACCCGGCCAGCGGCACCGGCGTGGCGTATTTCGCCACCGGCCTGCCGGAAGCGCGCAAGGGCGAGAGCTCGGCGTTTTCCGCCACCGAGGAACGCCTGGCCAGGCCCTGATGGCGGGCGCATAGCTTGTGCATTGCATGGACCGGCGCCACGCGATGCTGGTCCGTCATCGCGCGGCGTCGGGTGTCCTCCGGGCCGATCCCCGGACACTGGAATCCGGCGTCGATCCCGCGGATCAGGCGGCCCCGCTGCCGAGCGCATGACCGACCAGCTGGCTGATGCCGCCCACGGCCAGTTCAACCCAGATCGCCAGTACCGCGCACATCAGGGCAACGCCCAGGATCGTCCGGTGCCGCCTGTTGCCAAGGCGGGCGGCGAAGTATTCGTATGCCAGCCCGGCGCCGAACAGCAGCACGCCCATCGCCACGAAGTCCAGCGGACCCCAGTGCCAGCCGTCGCCGGCGGGCTTGGCGCGGTCCAGCGTGGTCATGACCAGTGGTACGAGAAGCAGCAGGCCGGTTGCGATGGCAGGGCGGATCGCGAGGCTTTTCACGGCGGGACTCCATGGATGGCGGGTGAGCCGCGAGCATCGACCCGGTGCGCGGAGCCTTGATGGGATCGCAGTGAAGTCACGGTGAAGTCGGGGGCAGCACGAAGCCTGTCCATGGACGCGTTGGCCAGTAGTCGCCGATTAGGCCGTTTAGTAGTCACTGCGACGCCGTGGTGGTGGGATTGCGCAGCCCGATGTCCAGGCTTGTGAGCTGCTGACATCGCCGGCGTGCATGGCGTTCCGTCGCCGCCATCGACGCCAGAACCGGAGGCCCGGCCGTCAGCCGGCACCGGGCGTTCTGAATAGGATTACTGTGCTTGACACAGTAGTCCGTTGCGCATACTGTGCACGAAACAGTAGTGGGTGACGCATGGTAGAGCGTGACAACGCCGGCCTGACCGAACTGCGGCGTGGCGTGCTTGTGCTGGCGGTGCTTTCGCGCCTGCAGGTGCCGCAGTACGGCTATTCGCTCAAGCAGGCCCTGGCCGACGGCGGCATGCCGGTGGAGGAGGGCACGCTGTACCCGTTGCTGCGGCGGCTGGAATCGCAGGGGCTGCTGGCCAGCGAATGGGACACGACCAGCGCGCCGCCGCGCCGCTACTACCGGCTGAGCGCCGAAGGCGAGCGCGCGTTTGTGTTGTTGGGCGAGGCCTGGCGCGACCAGGTCCGGGTGATGGGTGGTTTTCTGGACGAGGAACCGGCTGATGAACGTGGATGAAGTCGTCGAATCCTATGTGCGCGACGTCGCCGGCTGCCTGCCGCGCGCGCGCCGCAACGATGTGGCGTTCGAACTGCGCGCGCTGCTGGACGAGGAACTGGCCGCACGCGCCCGGGCCGCCGGGCGTGCGCCGGACAAGGCCATGGCCATGGCGCTGCTGCGGGAGTTCGGGCGTCCGTCCGAGGCCGCGCAGCGCTACCACGACCGGCCGGCGTTGATCGATGCCGCCGATACCCATCACTTCCTGATCTGGGCGGTGGGCGGCGCGGTGGTGTTCGCCGTGCATGCGCAGGTCACCTCCGAGCCTTTCCGCCTGGACGCCGCGCTCCTGCAGTGGCTCGGCGCGCTGCTGCTGTTCTTCGCGCTGGCCGGCTGGCTGCGCCGGCGCAGCCCCGGCCGCTTCGCCTGGAAGCCCGGCCATGGCCCGGACTGGATGCCGCGCGCGCTGTCGGCCTTCTCGTTGGCGGCGCTGCTGGCGTTCCCGGTCTTCATGTATGCCGCGCCGGTGACCTTCGCGCGCCTGCTCATGCCATCGGCGGTGCCGGTGGACGGCCTTGCGCTGACGGACGCGTTCGCCGGCAGCTGGCAGCGCGGGTTGACCATGGCGCTGCTGCTGGTGCTGGCCCTGCAGGAAGCCATCACCCTGGTGCTGGGCGCCCGCCGTTGGTGGCTGCGCCGCGCCGGCGTCGCGCTGAACCTGGCGCTGGCGACGATGTTCTTCACCCAAGCCTCGCCGATGCAGGCGTTCGGTGGCGGCGCGCCGTTCGCGGTGTTCCGTTCGGCGCATGCCAACGCCGTGGCCGCCCCGCTATTCATGGCGGTGGGCGGGATGATGCTGCTGTTCGGCCTGTACTACGCCTGGCGCACCTGGGGCGAGATCCGCCCGGAACCGGCGCCGCCGGCGCGCGCTTCGGCCTGAGCGGCGCACGGGCCGGTCGCCTCACGCGCTGCCGGCATCGCCGCCGTGCATACGCCGCGACCGTGGCCGGCGCGGCTGCAGAGCCTGGCCACGCATGCGGTGTCTGGCATCGGATTGTTTGCTGGCGCACTGTTTGTGGCTGAAATTTCCTATTGAGATCAATGGCTTGATCGAATGGGTCGCAACGCTGTTAGCCTTTCCGGCCACCCGCACGGAAAACGCCATGACCATCGGATCGCAGTCGGACATCGACGGCCTGCAGCGCATCGGCCGGCTGGTCGCACGCGTGCGCGAGGAAATGCTCGCCGCCGCCTGCCCGGGCATGACCACCGGCGAGCTCGATCTGATCGGCGAGCGCCTGCTCGCCGCGCACGGCGCGCAGCCGGCGCCGCGCCTGGTCTACGGCTTCCCGGGCACGACCTGCATCAGCGTCAACGAGGAGGCCGCCCATGGCGTGCCGGGCGCACGCGTGCTCGCGGCCGGCGACGTGGTGAACGTGGACGTGTCCGCCGAACTGGATGGCTACTTCGCCGATACCGGCGGCACGCGCGTGCTGCCCGCGGCCGCGCCGCGCGACCTGCGGCTGTGCCATGCCGCGCGCAGCGCCCTGGCCAACGCGCTGAAGGTGGCGCGCGCCGGGCAGCCGCTCAACCTGATCGGCGCGGCGATCGAACGCACCGCACGCCACTCCGGCTTCCGCGTGATCGAGAACCTGGGCAGCCACGGCGTCGGCCGCGCGCTGCACGAGGAGCCGGACCACATCCCCGGCTACTACGACCCGCACGATACGCGCCTGCTGCACGAAGGCATGGTCATCACCATCGAGCCGTTCCTGTCCACGCGCAGCCGCCAGGTCGAGGAAGGCGACGACGGCTGGACCCTGCTGGGCGCGCGCGGCAACCGCTCGGCGCAGTACGAGCACACGCTGATCGTCACCCGTGGCGAGCCGATCGTGGTGACGCTGCACTGACCTGCAAGCCGCGCGCGGCGCGCGGCAACGACACGGCGTGCACGCGGCGGCGGCCAGGGTGGCGGCATTCCCGATCACCGCCGCCGCGCATGAGCGATCTCCCCCTGCATACACCCGATGGCCGCTACCTGGTTGTGCGCGGGCGCCTGTGGCGCGCTACCAATCCGCATCTGCCCGAGGCGCAGCGGCAGGCGGCGGTGCGGCAGCTGATGGCCGCGCGCCGCGACGTCGGACGCGCGCGCCGGCAGGGCGACCGGCAGGCGCTGGCGCGTGCCGGCGAGGCGGTCGATGCGGCCAAACGCGCGCTCGGCGAACGCGGGCCGGTGTGGTGGAACGATGGCGCGCTGGACTACAACCGCCACCTGGCCAGGAACACGCCGTATGCGGCGTGGCATGCGCGCATGACGGCCGCAGAAGGGCAGGCTGCCAGCGATGGTTGAGCGCGTGCCGCCACGCGCTTGTGGCGTCGTCAGCGGCGTACTGTGGTGCGGGCCGTGTCGTCCGCACCGCCGTCTCAGCGTTTCCCGGCGTTGGCCTGCCAGTCCGCCTGGCCGGAGGCCAGCGTCCAGCCGATCAGCTCGGTGGTGGTCCTGCCCAGCGCGGTTTCGAAGGCGGCGGTCACGCTGCCCAGGTCGGTGCCGGCGGCCGGTTCGGCGACCAGGAAGGTGCGCGAGGCCACCACGCGCTGGTCGAGGCTGTGAATCAGCTTGGCGCTGAGTTCGAGCGTGGCCGACGGGCGTTCGTTGCCGGCGTAGTCCGATTCGAAGCGGCGCAGGTCGATGCTGAGCTTGTAGTCCGAGCGGATGCCGGTGGCGATGCGCGCCACCGCACCGATCCGGCCCGAATCCTCGAAGCCGCGCAGCAGGGCGTCCTCGAGCATGTCGGTGGCCGGCTGCGACCAGGTGGCGCCGCGGTAGACCTCCAGCTCGCCGGGCGTCGGCCGCACGTTGATGCGCGGGCTGTCCACCAGGCGCGAGGCGGCGGGCTTGGCCACGGCCAGCTGCCAGTCCACCTGCGGCCACGCCGGGTCGGCGGAGGCGCGCGCCTGCGGCGCGTAGATGGTGATCGGATGGCGGTCACTGCTGGCCAGCAGCGAGCAGCCGGCCAGGAACAGGACGCAGAAGGGAGCGAGCAGGCGGATCGGCGGGGAGCGCTTCATTTCGGTTCGAACTCCTTCGGGGCATCGCGGCCGAGCAGGTAGCGTGCCGGGTTGTTCTCGAGGCGGTCGCTGACCCGGCGCAGGTCGCGGATCAGGCCGCGCAGTTCGGTCAGGGTCGGGCCGAGCTGGGCCAGGCCGTCGTTGGCGAAGCTGTTGATGGCCGCGCGGTTCTCGCCAAGGATCGCATTGGCGTTGCCGGCGGCCGAGTCGAGCTTGGTCAGGCTGGCGTCGAGCTTGTCCAGCGTGGCCGGCAGCTTGCGCACGACGGTCTCGTCCAGGTGGCGGATGGTGCCGTTGGCGGTGGTGAGGGTGGCATTGAGGTTGCGCGCGGCGTCGCGCGCCTCCACCAGCAGTGCCTGGGTGCCCTGGTCGCGGTCGGCCAGGCCGCCGCTGACGGTCTCCAGGTGGGCCAGGGTGTTGGAGATGCGCTCCACGTTCTGGTCGCTGAGCAGCTGGTCCATGCGCTCGACAACGCGGCTGGCCACGTCGGTGATGTTCTGCAGCGCCGAGGGCGAGGTCTGGATGGTGGGCACCGGTTCCTTGCTGACCGCGGTCAGCGCCGCCGCCTGCGGGCTGCCGCCGCTGAGCTGGATGATGGCCGGGCCGGTGATGCTGGTGATCGCCAGCTTGGCGCGGGTATCGGTCTTGACCGGGGTGGTGGAGTTCAGGCGCAGCTTGGCGATCACCTTGCGCGGGTCGTCCGGCGCCAGCGACAGGTCGGTGATCGAGCCGACCGAGATGCCGTTGTACTGCACCGGGCTGCCGACCGACAGGCCGGTCACCGCCTCGTCGAACACCACCCTGTATTCCTGCCAGGTGCGGTCGGAGGAGTACTTCGCCGCCCACAGGCCGAAGGCGAGCAGGGCCAGCGACACGATGAGGGTGAAGACGCCGATCAGGACGTAATGGGCTTTGGTTTCCATGGGGTCACGGCCG